>CAWBGJ010000015.1:0-570242 GCA_963788325.1 uncultured Actinomycetes bacterium | reverse complement strand
CCGCCGGCGCCGTGGTCCTGCCTGCCGTCGATCTGCAGGGGCTGGGCCAGGCGCAACTGCTGTCTCAGCGATCGCGGCCTCGTCGCGGCCGGTCTCGTCGATCGCGTGCAGCGGGTGTTCGCGCTCAACCGCTCCGGCAACCTGCCCGTGCTCGCCGGCACCTACGCCGAAGTCAGCCAGGAAACCCGCAGCGAGACGGTCAATGCTGCGCTCGCCGCGGCACGCGCCTGCGCGGCCGATTCCATCGTCGCGCTGGGCGGTGGTAGCGCGCCGACGCGGCCAGGGCGTGAAGCACGGACTCGCGCACGGCCTCACCGACATTGGCGAGGTGCTGCTGTCCGGGCTGCGCCTCGAAGTCGAGGCAGAGCGGCTATGGCGTGCCGCACGTCGTGATCCCGACGACGGTGGGCACCGGCGCCGAGGTGACGAATGGTGCGGTGATCCTGAACCAGGCGACCGGTCTCGGCAAGGTGCCGCTGGTGGCGCTGATCGAGGCCGACGTCGCCATCCTCGACGCACAACTCACCACTGGCCTGCCCGCCGCGCTGACGGCCGACTCGGGCATGGACGCGCCACGCACGCCGTCGAGGTGATCACGAACCCGGCCCGCAAGCCACTTCACCGACGCATCGGCGTTCAACGCGATACGCGTCATCGAGCGTGCGCCGCCGCGTTCGGTCGACGGGCGCGACCTCCAGGCGCGGGCGAAGACATGCTGCAGGCCGCGACGATGGCCTGCCTCGCGCTCGCCAACGCATTGGGCGCCGCGCCGTACAGCACCCGCTCCCATGCCTTCGGTTCGGCGCGCACGTGCCGCACGGACGGGTGAATGGTGTCGTCGCCGATCGTGATGGAGTGGAAACTCCGCTGAGTCGACCTGCTGTACGCCGCGCGACTGGCCGGGGCCTTCGGCATCTTCGATGCGTGCGGACAGCCGTCCGAGGTCCTGCTGGACCAGGTGATCGCACGGATTCGCGACCTGCAGACAGCGGTTGGTACACTGGCCGGGATTCACCGGACCAGCATCGGCGCCCATCGATCCTGCGGTTGCCGTCCGGGCGATCCTGACCGACCGCTCGCCGGCGCTGCATCCCATGTTGGTGGAGCGCGCGACGGCGATCGTGGTGCGAGCGCTGGGCGGTACGGCTGCCGCAGGGCAGACGGGAGCTGTGTGAGACGCCGATAACGATCGACATGAAGGGCATGCCTGGGACAATGTACCCAATCGGCGACGCCATCATTCTGGAGGGGATGAAACTCGACACCATGTGTGTGAGGTCGATCGCGCTGGCAGCGACACTCCTCAAGCGCGCACGGTGCAGACGCAGCAGACGACTCCGGCACCCGGGGTCGCCGGACGTACGAACCACCATCGACGGCCGCTACCTGCCGGCGCCCCCAACCGTTCCAGGGACAGATCGAGCTGAACGTGCTGCAGTTCAGCGGCGTGGCCGGCCGAATCGGCGCCACCGAAGGGCGCGCCCAACATCCTGTTTATCATGACGATGATCTACGGTTTCGGCGCACCGTCGACCTTCGGCGGCGTGATACCGACTCCGACGCTCGACCGGTCTGCCGCCAGAGGGCTGGTGGTACACGAACTTCCACACGACGTCGCGATGCTCGCGACCCGCGCGGCGCTGCTCACGGGGACGCAACCACCATTCGGTCGGTTTCGGCGTCATCGGCAACTTGTACCGGGTTTCCGGGCCAACAGCGTCATGGGGCCGGAGAGCGCGACCGTCGCACGCATCCTGAAGGACGACGGCTACCGGACATCGTGGTACGGGAAGAAGCCACAACATGCTGGTGTCGACCAGCCGCCGGGCCGTTCGACCAGTGGCCGACCGGCATGGGTTTCTACTACTTCTGCACGGGTTCAACGCCGGCGACGTCAGCCAGTGGAGCCGATGCCACGCCAAGACCACGCGATGACGTTCGTCGGCGAGCCGGGCTGGAACCTCATCTACGGCGATGGCCGACGAGGCCATCGGCTGGATGCGCGGGCTCGACGAGATCGACCCGTCGCTGCCGTTCTCAACCGCTACGCGCCGGGCGCGACGCATTCGCCGCACTCACCTGAGCACTGGAGCGGACGAGCAAGATCAGCGCCATGCACCTCGACAAGGGCTACGAGGCGGTCCGCGAGCAGATCTTCGCCAACCAGAAGCGGCTCGGCGTGATTCCACCGGACGCCTGGCTGACACCGTGGCCCTCAAGGACATGCTGAAGACCTGGGCCCAGAGCACACCCCGGAGGAACGCAAGCTGCTCGTGAAGGAAGCCGACGTCTACGTGGCGACCTCGCCGACGCCGACCACGAGATCGGCCGCGTGATCCAGGCGATCGACGCCATGGGCAAGCTCGACAACACCCTCGTCATCTTCATCAGCGGCGACAACGGCGCCTCGGCCGAGGGCTCGGAGATGGGCACGTGGAACGATACCGCAACCCCTCATTCAACGGCGTCCACCGTCGGCCGCCGAGAACATGTAGTGTTCCACGACAAGCGGGCGATGCCGACCTACCGCATCACCGACGAATGGGCCTGGAACTTCGAGCACGCCATACAAGTGGACGAAGCAGATCGCGTCGTTCTTCGGCGGACGAAGAACGGCATGGTGATTTCCTGGCCGGCGCGGATCAAGGACAATGGCGGAGTCCGAACCGGCAGTTCCACCACGTCATCGACATCGCGCCCACGCTGCTCGAGGTGTCAGGCATCGCGCAACCGGTGCAGGTGGACGGGATCGCACAGAAGCCGATCGAGGGGGTGAAGCCGCGTACACCTTCGAGAAGGGCGCGGCGGATCGCGCGCAGTCGCGGCACCGGGACGCAGTACTTCGAGATGCTCGGCGTCTATGGCCTGCAGCGACGGGTGGATGCTCAGCGCCAGGCCGCTGCGCGCTCCGTGGCAGCTTGCAGGCGCGGCGATCCCGATTGGCTCATCGGCCTATGATCCGAAACCGACGATCCAGCCACGACTGGACGCAGGACAGCAGAATGTCGCGGCAAGGTACCTGGGTAGAGGTCGAGGAGATGAAGCCACCGATGTTGCGGTTGCCAGCCACCAGGTGCTGCCACTCGACGCCTCGGCGGCCACGCGTTCATCACGCCTCGTCCCAGCCTGGCGGCCTGCTGGACCGAGTTCTGTGCACCCTGGTCAGACGCCGCCGAACGTTCCGAAAGCAACATGCCCAGCCTGCTGAACAAGTCCTACAAGATCACGGCCCAGGTCGACGTCCCGGTGCGGGCCAACGGACCACCGGGACAACCAGGGTGGCGCTTCTTCGGCTACGGACTGTACCTGCTGAAGGGCCAGCCGCGTTCACTACAACCTCATGGGTCCTCAAGCGCACCGGGTGGATGGTACCGGCCCGTCACCTGGCAAGCACACGGTCGAGTTCGACTTCAGGTACGACGGCCTCGGCCCCGGCACGCTGGCCTACAACAACCTGAGCGGCATCGGCCTGAGGGGGCGCTGGCACGCTCTCGGTCTATGGCAAGGTGGTGTCGACACAGCGCATGTCCAACATGCTGCCGATGACCAAGCCTCTCGACACCGTGGTCGACATGGCGATGCGACGCTCACGCCGGTCGACGACCGGGACTACCAGGTCCTGTTCAAGTTCACCGGCACGATCGACAAGATCACGATCAGGCCGAACCGCCTGGTGCGCTCTGGCCGAGGACGTGGAGACGCTCGAAGAAGGCCGAATGAAGCAGGCCGCGGACGAGAGGGTCGGCGCGACTGCAACGACTACGCCTGGTCGCGAAATGGTGGGCGAAGCGCCGGTCGACCGCTTGAAGGCGTGTCGATCGAGTTGGGCAGCCCGATGTCGGTGGCCAGCAGGCTGAGGGCATCCCAGGGGGGTACCCGCGATCGGGAGCCGGTCAGGGTGCCGCGGAGCCGTAGGAACACCGAGTTGTCCGCGGCCTGGGAGGCCCACGAGATCCGGCGGCGGGTCAGGGGCCTGCTGCGCGGGTGACGGCCTCGGGCAGTTGCTCCAGGGAGACGGGGCGCCCCAGGAGGTATCCCTGGGCCAGCGTGATGCCGGTCGCGCGCACTGCATCCCTCTCCTCAGGCGTCTGCACCCCTTCGGCGATGACCTGGCAGTTCAGGCTCTCGGCCACGCTGCGGGCGGCGGCGAGGAACGCCATTCCCCCCTGTGCCCCGGCTCCGGCGCGCACCACCAGCGAGCGATCGACCTTGAGCAGTTCCGGTCGCATCGCCTGCAGGCGGGCGAGGTTCGAGAAACCGCTCCGAAGTCGTCGACGGCCAGCCGATAGCCGGCTGCCCGCAAGCGCAGCAGCGCGTGGGCGGCGTCGGGCTTCTCCAGCAATTCGGCGGATTCGGTCACCTCGATGACGACCTGCGCTGCAGTGGCCTGCAACGGCCCGGTCAGGAGCCGGTCCAGGTGGATCGGGTCAACCAGCTCCCGCACGGACAGGTTCACCGTCAGGAACCCGCCGTCGGGCACGATGCTCAGGACCGTGTCGATGTCGCGCTCCACGACCTCGAGGATCCGACGCCCGATCGCGATGATCTGGCCCGTCCGCTCCGCGAACGCCATGAACTCCACGGCCGGGACCAGTGCACCCCCGTGGCGCCATCGAGCCAGGGCCTCCACCCCGGCCACGGCGCCGGAGCTCAGCACCACGATCGGTTGGTAGACCAACTCGAACTCCCTGCCCAGCACCCCGCGGGCCAGGTCGTGGCGCAAGTGCGCTCGGTCCATCGCCGCAGATCCGAGCTCGGTGCTGAATCGGACGTACTGGTCGCCGCCCGCATTCTTCGCCGCATACATCGCCAGATCTGATCGGGTGAGCAACTGGTCGGGGTCGCTGCCGTCGGTCGGGAAGGTAGCGATCCCCACGGACCCTGTGATGTGGATCAGGAACTCGTCGACGTGCATGGGCTCGCGCAGGACGGCCAGGATCCGCTGGGCCACAGCGACCGCCCTGCCCTCCTGCACGCCGTCGCAGAGCAGGACGCCGATCTCATCGCCCCCGAGGCGACCCACGTGATCAGAGTCCCGGACCTGTCCCAGGACGCGGGCCACCATCACCCGCAGCACGTCGTCGCCCACCTGGTGGCCGAACTGGTCGTTGACGCTCTTGAACCCGTCGAGGTCCACCCACAGCAGGGCAAGGGACTGTCCTCGTGCGCGGGCTGCGGCGGTCTCCTCGCCCATGGACTGGGTGAAGGCAGCTCGGCTCTCGCTGCGCGTGAGGGAGTCGGAGTGGGCCAGGGTGCTCGTGGCCCGGCCAGCCCGTGCGAGGTTGTAGACCAGGACCATGAGCAGGCTGGTCAGCGCCACCATGCCGAACAGGCGGTCGAAGAACCAGCTGAAGGACCACTTGTTGGTGTTCATGTTCACGATCGCCGCACCGAGCTGGAGCAACAGCACCGCTGCGAGCCACCGCTGGATCACGGCCCCGCCACGTTGCCACCACAGCGACAAGCCCGCGCCCGCCAGGGACAGGCCGAGCAGGATCCAGTCCAGTGTGACGCTCAACGAGGTCAGGCCCACCTCCTGGTCCAGCAGGGTGGGTCGCAACGCGTTGTCCTGGGCTGCGACGAGTGCCACGGTCAGCAACCCGGCGACCACGACTGCCAGCACCGACCGCCGGATCTGCGCCGGCCGGGTGGGTCGCTGATGGTGGACCCGGTCGGCGTGCAACACCCACGCCGAGGCGATCAGCCCGCCGGCGAACGCGAAGTGCCAGATGTAGTAGATCCAGGGAGCGGACTGCGTCCCTCCCAGCAGCGACTCCTGCCCGCCGAAGCCATCGGGGAGGAACAACGGGAGCGACAGGAGCAGGATCGCGACATAGAGGTAGGTGCCGCCCAGCCACACGTAGCCGCGGCGCCCGACGAGATCGGCCTGCCCGTAGAGCAGCAGGGCGGTCAGCCCGCACACGACAGCCAGGACCAGTGCGTGGGCGATCGGGACCCACAACAGCGCCGGCCATGGGTCGGCACCGCGGGACAGCACTCCCAGCGATGCCGCGAGATACACGATGACGCCCACCCACGCCGCCAGTCGCCCCGCCCGGGACATGGGTCGGGGCTCGTCCAACGAGTAGGCCGTGCCGGCCATAGCCCACTCCTCACCGCCCACCGAGCCGACCAGGGCGTGCCCACGGTAGCTCGCCCAGCGCTCCAGCAGAAGCCGCTGCGTACTCCATTCAGCCACGCGGCGCCCAGCCGCGGGCGTGCACCCGGACGCTGTCCAGCTGGTCCGGGCCGGCTGGACAGTTCCCCGGCCCCGCCATGCGGTGCCAGGACCACGCCTGTCCGCGCACCTCTACTGACCGCCAGCGACCTCGCGGCGCAGCTGGCTGATCTGCTCGAGGTCCCAGCCCGGCCGAGGCACCGACGACAGCAGCAGGCGCGTGTAGGGATGTTCCGGCTGTGACAGCAGCTGGGCGGTCGCGCCCTGCTCCACGACGATCCCGCGATGCAGGACCAGGACCTCGTCACACACATAGCGCACGACTGACAGGTCGTGGCTGACGAACACCAGCCCCACGCCTGTCTCCTGCCGGATGTCGGCCAGCAGGTTCAGGACCTGGGCCTGGACCGACACGTCGAGTGCCGAGACGGCCTCGTCGAGGACCAGGACCCGGGGCTCGGCCGCCAGCGCCCGGGCGATCGCCACACGCTGGCGCTGGCCGCCGGACAGGTGGCGGGGGAGTGCCCGAGCCTCACGGGCGCCCATCCCCACCCGGTCGAGCAGCTCGCGCACCCGCGCATCACGTGCGGAGCCATCGAGGTCGGTGTGCAGCCGGAGCACGGCACCGACCGCGTCCTGGACCCGCACCCGCGGGTCCAGGGACAGGTAGGGGTCCTGGAACACCATCTGCACCGCGCGGGCACGCGCCAGCCGGGCGGCGGACCCCTTGGCGGCCAGGTCCAGCGGGGTGCCATGGACCAGGACCTCGCCGGAGTCGGGTGCCTCGAGCCCCACGAGGATCCGCGCCGTGGTCGACTTGCCGGATCCGGACTCACCGACCAGCCCGACGCTGCCCCCCTGCTCGAGGCGGAAGGACAGCCCGTCCACGGCCTGGACGGTCCCGCCCGGGACGGTGTAGCTCTTGCGGAGGTCGCGGACCTCGAGCAGGGCGGTCATGCGTCCCCCCTGCCGTGCACGTGCGCCTGGCCCATCCGGGCCAGATCGCGCGCGAGCTCCTCGGAGCGCAGGCACGCGTCCTCGTGCGGGGCATCGCCCGCGGGGGAGTGATCGACCAGCGGGGGCGCCGTGGCACTGCACCGGTCCGGGTCGGCGAACGCGCACCGGGCCTGGAAGGAGCAGCCGGTGGGGACTGTGTCCAGGCCCAGCGGAGTTCCGGGCACGGGAACCAGCCGCCCGACGACGCCGTCCACCCCGGGCGTCGAGGCGAGCAGGCCGGCCGTGTACGGGTGCCGCGGCCCACGGAACAGGGCATCGGACCGGGCGTGCTCGACGACCCGACCGGCGTACATCACGTAGGTGCGCTCGCAGATCGCCGCGGCGAGGTCGAGGTCGTGGGTGATGAACAGCACGCCGAGCCCGCGCTCGCGCTGCAGCCGGGTCAGGATGGCCACGATCTCCGCCTGGGTCGTGACGTCCAGGGCAGTGGTGGGCTCGTCGCACAGCAGCAGGTCTGGCTCGGTGGTCAGCGCCGAGGCGATCATCACCCGCTGCAGCATCCCGCCGGACAGCTGGTGGGGATGCTGTGCCATGTGCCGCTGGGCGTCGGGCAGGCCCACCGCCTCGAGCAGGTCCACGCAGCGCTCTCGGGCCTGCTTGCCGCTGATGCCCCGGTTGCGCACGAGCGCCTCGGTCATGAAGTCGCCGACGGTGCGCACCGGGTTGATCCCGGCCCGCGGGTCCTGGAAGACCATCGACACCGACCCCGACCGAAGCGCCCGCAGGGCCGCGCTCGGCGCACCGAGGACCTGCGTGCCGTTGACTCGAACGCTGCCCTCGACCTCGGCGCGTTTCGGGATGAGCCCGATGACCGCGCGGGCGGTCACGGACTTGCCGGACCCGGACTCCCCGACCAGTCCGACGAGCTCGCCGCGCTCGACGGCCAGGGTGACGTCGTCGAGCAGGGGGCGCCGCGCCACCTCGGGCATCGCCAGGCTCAGGTGCTCGATCGACAGCAGCGTCATGAGCGGTCCCTTCGCGCCATCCGGTCGCCGAGCTCCTCGCCGACCACGTTGAACGCCACCACCACGACGATGATGGCCACGGCGGGGGCGACCGCCGACAGGGGCTCGCCGGACAGGACCGCCGAGCGTCCCTGGTTGACCATCAGTCCCCAGTCCGCGGTGGGCGGCTGCACGCCCAGGCCGATGAACGACAGGGCGGCGAGGTCGAGCAGGGCGTAGCCGAAGTTCAGCGTCGACTGCGCGACCACCGTGGACGAGGTGTTGGGCAGGACCCGACGCAGCGCGATGTAGGAGCCGGAGAAGCCCTGCACCCGGTAGGAGGCGACGTAGGGCCGCGACCGGTGGGCGATCACGAGGCTGCGCGTGAGCCGCGCGACGTAGGGCATGTAGGCCACCGACATGGCGATGATCGGGGCGGCCAGCCCCTTGCCGAACATGGCCACCACCAGGATCGCGACCAGCAGGGCGGGGAACGCGAACAGCACGTCGAGCACCCGCGTGAGGACGGCGTCGACGCGGCCGCCCCGCCACCCGGCGACCAGCCCCACGGCGATGCCGGCGATGGTGGAGAAGACCACGACGAACAGGGGGCCGACGAGGCTCGTCCGGGAGCCGTAGATCAGGCGCGACAGGGTGTCGCGGCCGACGTCGTCGGTGCCGAGCCAATGCTGTGGGCTGGGTGCGGCCAGCGTGTTGCCCAGGTCGACGGCCTCGGGGTCGTAGGGCGCCAACCAGGGTGCGAACACCGCGACCACGAGGAAGGCCACGAGCACCCCCACGCTCGCCCAGTACAGGGGTCCCCCGCCGATGGAGCGCAGGGCGGCCAGCCGGCCCCGGCGCGGATCCTCGATCGCCACGCTCATCGGGCTGCCTCCCAGCCGGCCAGGCGCGGGTCGAGCAACGGGTACACGAGGTCGACGAGGAAGTTGATGACCACGAAGGTCGTGACGACGAGCAGCACCAGCGCCTGGACCACGGGGAAGTCGCCGCGGTCCACCGAGCTGACCAGCAGCGAGCCCAGCCCGTCGAGGCCGAAGGCTGTCTCGACGATGGCGCTGGAGACCAGCAGCCCGGCCACCAGGAGCCCGGAGATCGTCAGGATCGGCCCGGCGGCGTTGCGCATGACGTGCCGACGGACGACCGTGTGGCGCGCACCGCCCCGGCTCATCGCGACCTCGACGTGCTCGCGGCCCAGCTCCTCGAGCATCGACGAGCGGGTCACCCGGGCCACCAGCGCGATGAACGTCAGCGACAGCGCGATCGAGGGCAGCGTGAGGTGGTACAGCCGGTCGGTGAAGCCTGATCCGGAGCCGAAGGTTGGGAAGACCCCCAGCCGGACGGCGAACAGCGAGGTGAGCATCACGGCTGCGGCGAACGCCGGGATCGCGGCCAGAACCGTGACGCTGACGAGCACCGCCCGGTCGGCGAAGCGTCCGGCAGTGAGGGCGCCGGTGATCCCCGCGCCCAGGCCCACGACCAGGATGATCACCGCCGAGAGCCCGACCATCGCCATGGAGGTGGGCAGCCGTGCGCCGATCAGCGTGCTGACGTCCTCGCGGTAGACCAACGAGGTGCCGAAGTCGCCCTGCAGCGCATTGCCCAGCCAGGTCAGGTACTGCACCGGCAGCGACTGGTCGAGCCCGTAGTAGCTCTCGATGGCGGCGATGGCCTCGGGGGAGGGGCTGCGGCCCTGCACGAGGAAGTTGATCGGGTCCCCGGGGGCGAGGTACAGCGAAAAGAAGACCAGGAACGAGGTCACGACCAGCGTGGCCACGAGCCCGAGCAGTTTGCTCGCGATGCCCCGGGCCGTGCTGTGCCTCGAGCCGCCTCGCCCCTGGCTCACAGCACCGGCCGCCACTGCGGGTCGCCCCACGCCGGGAGGACCGCCTCCAGTGCGGCGCCGAGCCGGAACACCACGTCATCGCGGTACGTGGGCCCCACGATCTGCATCCCGGTCGGCACCCCGTTCGAGGCCCGGCCGGTCGGGACGCTCAGGACGGGCACCCGGCCGATCACGTTGAACGGGATCGTCATCAGGGCGCTCTCCCACTCGACCTCCTGGTCGCCGATGCGCAGCAGGGTGTCCAGGTAGTCCTCCCCGGCGCGCAGGCCCGTCGTGCCGACCGTCGGGGCGAGCAGTGCGTCGTAGCCCTCGAGCAGCTCGCCGAGGGGCCGGTAGATCTCGGCCTCGGCGACCATCCCCGCCAGCCGGCTGCCCACGTCCGCATGCTCCGCGGCGCGCGTGGCGAACTGGCGCGTGTAGGGCATCAGCAGGTCGGGCCGATCTCCGGCCAGGAGGTCCAGCGATGCCCCGAAGATGGCGCCGAAGTGCGCCCAAGCGGCCTCGAGGATCACGTCGGTGGTCCACGGCAGGTCGACCTCCTCGACGGTGACCCCGGCCCCGCGCAGGGCGTCGGCTGCTGCGCGGGTGGCCGCCTCGACCTCGGGGTCGAGAGCGAAGTCACCGAGCCGCAGGCACAGGGCCACCCGCATCCCCGCGGCCGGCTGCGGCTCGGGCGGTAGGCGCAGCGCGGGGCGCAGGGAGGCCTGGTCGCCGGCCCAGGGCCCGGCCAGGACGTTCTGCAGCCGTGCGACGTCGGCCACCGTCCGGCCCATCGGCCCGTCGGCGCAGTACGTGTCCTGGTTGAACGGGGCCAAGCCGGGCACCCGTCCGAACGGTGCCTTGAACCCGACCACCCCGCAGAACGACGAGGGGATGCGGATCGAGCCCCCGATGTCCGACCCGGTCGCCAGCACGGTCGTGCCGGCCGCCAGCGCTGCTCCCGAGCCGCCGGACGAACCGCCCGGGGTCATCTCGAGGTTCCACGGGTTGCGGGTCACCCCCCACAGCTCGCTGTGCGTGAACACGGCGCACGAGAACTCCGGCGTGGTGGTGCGGGCATGGACGACCGCACCCGCCTCGAGCACGCGGGTCACGACGGGGTGGGTCACTTCGGCGATGACGCCCTTCTCGAGCAGGGACCCCTCTTCGATGGTGCGGCCCGCGATCGGCTGCTCCTCCTTGAGGGCCAGCGGGATCCCCTCGAGTGGGCGGATCGGCCCCCCTCCGGCGAACCGGCGCTCCGACTCGACGGCCGCGGCTCGAGCCTCGTCGCGCAGCTGCTCGGTGAACGCGTTGATGCGCGGCTCCACCTGGTCAGTCCTGGCCAGGACCGCCTCGAGCAGGTCCACTGGCGACAGTTCGCGCCGCTGCATCAGCCGGCTGGCCTCGGTGGCGCTGATCCACGCGAGGTCGGTCACGATGCCGCGCCGATCGTGGCCGCCCACGGGAAGTACATGTAGTTGATCGAGGGCGCGACCCCGGTGATCGACTGGCCGAGCCACAGGGAGGTGGGTGCGGTGTACAGGGGCAGCCAGGGCAACTGGTCCTGTGCGATGCGCTGCGCCTTGGCGCTGTGCGTGGCGCGCTCGGCCACGTCGGCGGTGGCCAGGGCCTCCTCGGTCGCGGCGTCGAACGCCGCGTCCGACCAGAGGCCGTAGTTGCTGAACTCGCCCGTGCGCAGCACACCGTACATCTCCATCGGATCACCGAGGGAGACGTACCAGGAGGTGAAGAACAGGTCGATGCCCTCCCGGGCCGCCGGATCGCTGAACAGGGTCGAGTAGGTGTCCGGCGAGATGGTCCGGATCTCCGGGACCAGCCCGATGAGCTTGGCGGCCTCGGCGGTGGCCTGGGCCACCACATCGGCGCTCGAGGCGACCGGGCTCGTGGCGATCACGATCTCCTGTCCCGCAACGCCGGCCTCCGCGGCCAGGGCCTTGGCCTTCTCCGGGTCGTACGGGTACTGGGCCAGCCCCGAGAAGTAGCTCTCGACATCTGCCTCGGGCACGCCGACCCACACCGACCGGGTCGTCAGCGCCTCAGCCACCTCGCCGACGCCCTTCTCTCCCGCGGCGACGATACCCGCGCGGTCGATGGCCATCAGGAGTGCCTGCCGGACCCGCACATCGCCGAGCGGCCCCTCGAGGTCGTTGACGATCTGGCTGGTGACCGTGGTGTTCGTGCCGAAGAACAGGCTCCCCGGTCCACCGGACTGCAACTGGGCGAAACCGTTGGCCGGTACCCCCCAGCCGCCGTCCACCTCACCGGTCTGCCACGCGTTGATCCGCGTGGTGGGGTCCTGCAGGAAGACGAACTTGACCTCGCCCGACTTCGCGGCGAGCTCGGGGTCCCAGTACGTGTCGCTCTTGGTCAGGGTGATGCTCTGGCCGGGCTGCCAGGATCCGAACGTGAAGGGCCCTGTGCAGTTCACGCCGGTGGACGGGTTGCCGTAGTCGGCTCCGGCCTCGGCGAGGGTGTCGGCGGACTCGACCGTGCCCGGGGTGACCGCCATGTACTGGTTCCACAGGGCATCGGGCTGGGTCAGGGTCACGGTGACCTCGTAGTCGCCGGTCTTCTCGATGGACTTGACGTTGCGATACACGCTGGCCCAGTAGGAGCCCACCTCCGGGTTGAGGTGGTAGCTCAGCGAGGCCACGACATCGTCGGCATCCATCGTGCTGCCGTCGTGGAAGGTGACCCCCTGGCGGATCTGGTAGACCCACGTGGTCGGGTCGGGGTTGGCCCACTCCGTGGCCAGACCCGGGGAGTACGACAGGTCGGCGTTCCAGCGCAGCAGGCTCTCGCAGACGTTGGCCAGCACCTGGTTGGGCGGGTAGTCGAAGGCATAGGCGTAGTTCAGGCTCAGCGGCTCGGCATACAGCGACCACGTGAACGAGTCGACGTCGCCCACCGGCTCAGGCGTGTCGGCGGTGAGCTCGAACGCCGCGGTGGACCCGGTCGCGCCCGCCGAGGCTGAGGGGTCGTCGTCGTTGGCCGTGCCACTGCACGCGGTCAGCAGCAGACCGGCGCTGGCCAGGCCAGCGATCAGTGCCAGGCGGCGCCGGGTGCGGTGGGATCGGGGATGGGAGACGGTCATCGTTCCTCCAGGGGTTCCGTGGGTTCCAGGCGGCTGCGGTGCGGGGTGGTCTGTGGTCATGGGCGTGTGTGGACCTGCTGACCCTCGACCCAGGTCGAGGTCACGGTCGAGGCAGCGATCTGATCAGCGGGGCCCTGGAAGGGGTCGCGATCCAGGATGGCCAGGTCCGCGAGCCTCCCGGCCGTGAGCTGGCCGGTGACGTCGTCGAGGTGGTTCACCCGGGCGGACCCGGAGGTGTAGGCCGTCAGGGCAGTGGCCAGCGAGAGGGCGCTGTCCGGGTACAGCGGCTCGGTGCCCGGCGGCGCCTCGGGGCGACCCGGTTGACCGCGACGTGGATGCCCGCCAACGGGTCGGCGCTGCTCACCGACCAGTCGCTGCCCGCGGCCAGCGCGCCCCCGGCCCTGGCGATGTCGGCGAACGGGTACTGCCATGACGCGCGGCGATCGCCGAGGAACGGGATCGTCAGCTCGTCCATCTGCGGCTCGTGCGCGCGCCCAGAGCGCTTGGATGTTGGCCGTTGCGCCCACCTGCGCGAACCGCGGGATGTCCTCGGGGTGCACCACCTGCAGGTGCGCCAGGTGGTGTCGGTGGTCGGTCGGGCCGTTGGCGGCCAGGGCTGCCTCGAGGGCGTCGAGGGCGTCGCGCACCGCCCGGTCGCCGAGGGCGTGGAAGTGCACCTGGAAGCCCTGCGCGTCCAGTTCGGTCACGTACTCCTTCAGGGCCGCCGGGTCGACGAAGCTCAGGCCGGAGTTCCCGGTCTGGCAGCCGCACCCGTCCAAGTAGGGCTCGAGCATCGCGGCGGTGAAGTTCTCCGCGACCCCGTCGAGCATCATCTTGACCGTCGAGCACTGGAACCGACCCACGCTGCCGGCGTCCCGGCGCGCGACGAGATCCGGGATCTGCTCCGCGCCGCGCTCCCGGTCCCACCAGAGCGCGCCCACGACCCGGGCCACGAGGTCTCCGGAGCCCACTGCCCGCAGGTAGACGGGCAGGATGTCGGCCTGGCCGAACATGGCCCCGACCGCGGCGTCCTGCCACGCGGTGATGCCCAACGAGAAGAGGTGGGCCTGGGCGGCTCGCAGGCCGGCGAGCTGCTCGTCGGGGCCGACGACCGGCAATAGGTGCTCCACGAGCCGGTTGGCTCCCTCGTGCAGCATCCCCGTCGGACTGCCGTCAGGCGCCCGCTCGATCCGGCCGTCCGCTGGGTCTGGTGTCTCGGCGGTGATCCCGGCCAGCTCGAGGGCCCGGGTGTTCACCCACACGCCGTGCCCGTCGCGATTGGTCAGGTAGGCGGGCCGGTCGGCCACTACCGAGTCGAGCTGCTGCCGGGTCGGGATCCCGCCCGGGAAATGCTCCATGGACCAGCCCGCACCGACGATCCAGGGAGCATCAGCGCGCGACTCGGCGTAGGACGCGATCCGGGCCAGCGCGCCCTCGGCGGACGTCTCGTCGTGCAGGTCGCACTGGAGGAGGTTCACCCCAGCCATCACCGGGTGGACGTGCGCGTCCTGGAAGCCCGGCAGCAGGAGCCCGCCGGCGAGATCCACGATCTCGGTGTCCGGCCCGCGAAGGTCGTCCACCTCGTGCGATCGGCCCACGGCCATGATCCGCCCCGAGCGAACGGCCAGGATCCCGGGCCGCGACGAGGGCATCCCCGCGCTGAACAGCGATCCGTTGACGAACAACACTTCGGCGTGCACCCGAGCCTCCGTTCGTTGGTGATCCCGGACCGTAGACGACCCGAACCACCCTGTCAACGGTGTTGACTACGGTGTTGACTGTAGAGTTCTCGCGATTTCCAGAGTTAGAGGAGGGACGTGAGCACTGCTGTGGGTGCCCAGCCGCGGCGTCGGGCCCAGCTCGATGCCGAGACGATCGTGGAGGCAGCCCTGCGCCTGGCGGCCTCCGGAGGCGAGGACGCCGTCAGCTTCCGCAAGCTCGGTGCCGAGCTGGGCGCGGATCCCACGGCTGTGTATCGGCACTTCCGCGACAAGTCCTCGCTGTTCGCGGCGATGCTCGACCGCCTGCTCGGCGACATCTGGAGCACACTCAACTGGGGGCTGCCGTGGCGAGAGCGGCTGGTCTGGGCCGCGCACGAGACCCTGCGCAGCCTCGTGGCCCATCCTGTCGTGGGGGTCCGCGCCGGATCGATCACGACGGCTGGATCCGCCGAGCTCGACGCAATGGAGGTGGTGATCGCAGCCCTCGCCGAGTCCGGGCTCCGGGGCGAGCAACTCGTCCGCTTCTACGGCATGTACTCCAGCCACGTGCTGACCTTCTCCGCGGCGATGGCCGCCGGGCGGCTCTCGGACGGGGCAGCCCTGGACGACGACGACCACTGGGTGCCACCCCTGGGTCGGGTCGACCGCCACACCCATCCCAACCTCGCGCGCGAGGCGAAGCACCTGGGCGCCCTGCGGACGGCTGACGTGTTCGGCTCGGGGCTGGACCTGATCCTCGACGCCGTGCAGGAAGCTGGTGCGTCCTCGAGGCGCTCCGCCTCCGGTTGAGTCTCCGAACTCCCGCACAGAGGTGAGCCGGAGCTTGGGGACTGGGCTGGTTCGCGCGCAAGGTGCGCGCAGCGCAGGCATGCATCCGATTGGGTCGTTCGACGCCATGGCTCAGGGTGGGGAAGCCAACCTCGCCGTCGATGTGGTCGCTACTTCGGCGCCCCGACCACGCCGCAACGACCAACTCCTCGGCAAGGTTCGGCCCGGCTCGCCGCCACCACCCGGATTACGACCGGATCGGCGGCAAGGTTGGCGGGGCTGACGAGCGACGACGTGGGGGACGCTGCTTCCCGGGTGCCGCTCAGCGTGGCTGGCGACGTCGCCAACCCGTGTGATGATCCATGCATGGTTGATGTGGACTTCTGGTTCGACCCGATCTGCCCGTGGGCGTGGATGACCTCCCGTTGGGTGCTCGAGGTCGAGGAGGTCCGCGACGTCCGCGTCCGCTGGCACACGATGTCGTTGGCCGTGCTCAACGAGGGTCGCGACCTGCCCGACGAGTACGTCGAGCTGATGGGGCGGGCGTGGGGTCCGGTGCGCATCCTGACCGCTGCCCGACTCGAGCACGGCGACTCGGTGGCGCTGCCCCTGTACACAGCGATGGGCACCCGCATCCACCCCGGGGGCCGCACCGACTTCGCCGAGGTCTGCGCCGAGGCCCTGGCCGAAGTGGGACTGCCCCCCGAGTTGCGGGCAGCCGCAGATACCGATGCCTTCGACGGCGAGCTGCGCGCCGAGCATCATCGCGGCATGGACCCGGTCGGGATGGACGTGGGCACTCCGGTGCTGCACGTCCCCGGACCCGAGGGGACCACGATCGCCTTCTTCGGCCCCGTGGTCACCCCGACACCGCGTGGTGACGCCGCCGGGCAGTTGTGGGATGGAGTGCTTGCAGTCGCCGGCACCCCCGGCTTCTTCGAAATCAAGCGCACCCGCACCGCGGGACCAGACTTCAGCTGAACGCAAGGCCCCGGACGGGGGGGGAACCGCGCCCACGGTGCTGGGGTCCGCGCCCCGGAGGCACTCGCAGGGTGTGCACTCGTACTGCGATCTCCCGTGCCGGCCACATCAGCGATGCGCTCGAACACCGTCATCGGGTCGGCCCCGGCTCAGGTCGATCAGTTCCGCCGATCCCGCTGGTCGCCACTCCTTGCCCACCGGCAGCTCCTTCTGTCGCCACCTTGAGTGCGCCCTATCCCTCGCGCAGGAACTCCACGCCATCAGGGTCCACATCCTCGCCGAACTGCCTGGCCGCACGATGGCCGGAGAACACTGCCTGCGTGATGAGCCCTGGAGCCTCCGCGTCGCCGATGAGGCGCACGGAATCCAGCGCACCCTCGTCCTTCGCGACGGACAGGGCCTCGTGGAGGTCCGTGCGCGGGGTCCGGTCGGCCACGAGCAGCACGCAGGCGCGTCCCAGCTGCTCGACCGCCCCGTTCACGACCGACTCGGTCATCACGTGGTCGGCCGCGATGCTCGCCAGCGTGGTCCGCGGCCGCAGGCGCACCCCGAGGTCGACCAGGCGACGCTCGATGCGCTCCTGCTCGAGGGTGTACTGGGTCCAGTACGACACCAGCGGCGCAGCCGTCAGCAGCGTCACTCGATGACCCCGCTGCGCCAGCCAGCTCGGCCAGCAGCCCGCCCATCACGTAGTGGTCGTCGTCGTAGATCACCACCTCGCCCTCGGGCAGTCGCCAGGCGCCCGACACGAGATCCTCGAGGATGTCGTCGGGGGTGTAGACCCGCGCCTGGTCGTGCCCGGTGATGGCCGCGCCGGTCGAGCGGCCACGACCGTCCCGGCGCCAGGTGGCCCCGGTGGCGACCACCACATCCCGCACGCCGGTGTCCAGGATGTCCTGCGCCGTCATCGGCGAGGCGGGGAACACCTCCACACGCGGGAGCCCCGCGATCTCGGTGCGCCGCCAGTCGACGACCCGCCGCCAGGCGGCCAAGCCCGGCAGCAGCGCCTCGCGTACCACCCGTCCGCCGACCTCCGGGCGCGCCTCGAGCAGCTGCACGTCGTGCCCGCGCTGGCCCAGCGCCCGGGCGGCCTCGAGCCCCGCCGGCCCGGCGCCGACCACCATCACCGGCGCCGCGCTCCGGCGCACGGCGATCCGCTCCGGGTGCCAGCCGCGGCGCCACTCCTCACCCATCGTGGGGTTCTGGGTGCAGCGGATCGGCACGATCCCTTGGGATCGGTGGAGACGCAGATGTTGCACCCGATGCACTCGCGGATCGACTCGGTGCGGCCATCACGGACCTTCTGCGGCAGGAACGGATCGGCGATGGACGGGCGCGCGGCGCCGATCAGGTCGAGCACGCCGCGGCGCACCGCGGAGACCATCGCATCCGGGCTGGTGTAGCGACCCACGCCCACCACGGGCTTGGTCGTCAGCGACTTGACGAACGCGATGTAGCGCTCCTGGTGGCCCTCGGGCGCGAAGCGCGAGGTCGCGGAGTCGTTGCTCCAGCCCGAGACGTTGACGTCCCACAGGTCGGGCAGCTCGGCCAGCATGGCGACGATCTCGGTGGCCTCCCCGTCGTTGGTGATCCCAGCCGGCCCGATCAGCTCGTCGACGGCCAGCCGCACCGCCACCGCGCAGTCGTCGCCGACCGCCTCGTGCGTGTCCTCGATGAGCTCGCGGAAGAACCGGACCCGGTTCTCCAGGCTGCCGCCGTACTCGTCGGTGCGGTCGTTGTGCCGCCGGGAGAGCAGCTGCATGGGCAGGGTGAGCCCGTGGGCGGCGTAGCAGTAGACGATGTCGAAGCCGGCGTCGCGGGCGCGGAGCGCGGCATTGCGGTGCCAGCGGCGGACGTCAGCGAAGTCCCGGCGCGTCATCGCGCGCGTCTGGACCGGCTCGTACCCGGTGCCGCCGAGGACCCCCTCGCTGCGGGGTCCGATCGCCGTGAGGTGGGAGTAGTGGTTCGGGGCGTCGAGTCCCGTATGGGTCAGCTCGATCCCCGCCAGCGCGCCGTGCGCATGGACCGCCTCGGTCATCAGCCGGTGGCCCGCGACGTCGTCGTCATCCCAGATCCGGCCCTCGACGCACGGGGCGATGTCGCTGGAGGGATGGATCTCGACCTCTTCGGTGCAGACCACACCCCAGCCGCCCTCCGCCTTCGCCGCGCGCATGGCCGCGTGCGAGCGGGGCCGCAGGTAGCCCGAGACCGTTGCAGTGGGGCACCTGGTAGAAGCGGTTCGGCGCGATCTTCGGGCCGATCACCACTGGTTCGAACAGGAGGTCGTACTCGCCCATGCCGGTGTCCCGTCCTCGCGCGCGGCCCGCACCTCGGACCCGGCGTGAGCATGTCCGTGATGCCCCCCGGATGCAACATCACGGCCGCGCTCCCGCTACCTCCGGGCCGCGGATCGGTCAGGATGGTCCACATGCGCACCACAGAGGTCATGGCCCAGCCACTGGACGCGATTCCCCTGGCGGAGGTGTCGGGCCTGGCCGTCGGCCGGAACCGCGACGGGCGCACCACCGTGGTGGCCATCGGAGACCGCGCGGCCACGATCGCCTGGGCGCAGGCGGAGTCCGGGACTGCCCTGCTGGACTGGCAGACCCTGGACCTGCGGCATGCCCGCGGAACCCGCATCCCGGCGAAGGACCCACAGCTGGAGGCAGTCGCTGTGGATGGCGCTTTCGGTGTGCTCCTGGTGCAGGAGCAGCCCTGTCGAGCCGAGTACATCGATGCCCGGGACCGGCGCGTGCTGGCCCACATCCGCCTCGAGATTCCGCAGGGCCCTGCGCCGAGCGCCCTACGCGCCTCCTGGAACGATCCCGAGGGCTCGCACGCCGAGGGGGTCGTCATGCTCCGCGACGGGCATCTGCTGATCGTCAAGGAGAAGGACCCAGCGGCACTGCTCGAGTTCGGGCCGGCCGGCGCGGCCCCCCGGGGATTCGGCACGGACCGCTGGTTGCCGGCCGGTCAACCCTGGTGGGAGGCCGGGGAGCGGGAGGTCGCGGGTGGCGACACCGCGGGCAGCGAGGAAGCTGGACCCGAGGACGCAGTCGAGCTCCACCTGAGCCTGCTGGCCGCGTGGGCACCCACAGACGCGATGAGCCGGGCCTGTCCGGACCTCAGCGACGCGGAGGTCGGCCCGCGGGGCAACCTCGTGCTCCTCAGTGACAAGGGGCGATCGGTGGCGGTCGTCCCCGGTGCCGACCCGGGCGCTGACCCGTTCCATGGCTCGTTCGAAGCCACCGCGCTCTGGCGACTGTCCGGGATCAAGGACAAGCCCGAGGGGATCGTCGTCCTGCCCGACCTCGACGTGCTCGTCGCCTGCGACCGGCGCAAGGTGACGAAGAACCTGTTCCTGATCCCCCATGAGGTCTGGGACCGCGACTGACCCTGCGGCGGGCCCGGGGCCGCGCCGGGCGCTGCCCCCGGCGGTGCAGCCACCGTCACATCACGTCGGTGGGTTCCCACTCCTCGGGGTGCTCGGCGGCCGCGGTGTCGCGGTCCTCGACGGCGCAGTGCCAGCTCCAGCACAGCTGTCCCGCGCCGACCATGACCATCGCGGTGACCGCGAAGCCCAGGGTGGACACGGCTACGAGCGGAGTCACGGCGACTGCGACGATCGCGTTGAACGTCAGCGTGACGAATGTCGCCCCGGACATCACGGCGCCGCGTCGTTCGGGGAACAGGTCGAGCAGCATCAGCTGCAGGTTCGGGTAGGACATGCCGTTGCCCAGGGCGATCATGCTGGCGCCGACGACCGCCCACGGCAGGCGATCGCCCAGCGGGGACACAGCCAGCACCAGGCCCACCGCCCCGCCCACCACCGACACCGTGTAGCCGGCGCTGACGAGCCGCCGTGCGCTGAGCCGGCCTGCCGCGCGGCCCGAGATCCAGGAGCCCAGCATCATCGAGCCGATCATCGGCACGAACAGCATCCAGAAGTCCAGCTCGCCCTTGCCCAGCAGGTCGACCAGGAAGATCGCAGCGCCGCCGATGTAGAGGAACTGGGCGCCGAAGGCCAGCGTGGTCGCCCAGGCGAGCCGGTGGAACGAGGCCCGCCTGGCCACCGCGCTCAGACCCTCCAACACAGAGCGCGGCCGCATCGGGACCCGGCGCTCGCGAGGGTGGCTCTCAGGCAGGACGAGCAGGGTCGCGGCGATCAGGCCCACGCCGAAGGCGGCCATGAAGGCGAAGATCCACTGCCATGGCCCGAGCTGGAGCACCAACCCGCCGATGATCGGCGCGATCGCAGGACCGAGGGCGAAGATCAACGCGACGCGGCTCATCAGCACCTGCGCCTGCTCGCCGTCGAACAGGTCGCGGATCACGGTCCGGCTCACGATCGCGGCCCCGCCGGCGCTGAACCCCTGCAGCGCACGGAACGCGAGCAGGACGCCGAGGCTGGGGGAGAGTGCTGCGCCGACCGAGGCCAGCACGTACACCGCGATGGACACCACGATCACCGGGCGTCGCCCGACCGCGTCGGACAGCGGCCCGTGGAAGATGCTCATCACCGCGAACGCCGCCAGGTAGGTCGTCACCACCCATTGCATCTGCGTGGAGTCGACGCCGAAGTCGCGCTGCATCGCGGCGAACGCGGGGAAGGGGGTGTCGATGCTGAACGGGCCGACCATCGACAGCATCGCCAGCACGATGGGGATGGCGATCTGGACGCGCCGGCTGCGGGGATTCAGGGCAGGGGCGGTCACGGTGACCAGTATGGGGGCGCATCGCCACCCGCCCCGCAGGGTCCGGCGGCTGCCTCGCGTGGGTGGGGGGCAGCCCGGCGAGGGTCGGTGATCAGGCAGGCCAGAGGGCGGGGCGCCGCAGCGACCCCGCCCTCAGCAGTTCTGCTGGGAGCGCCTTCGGACTAGAGCGCCTCGACGTCGGACATGATCGCCGAGACGGCGTCCTGGCCGATCATCCCGCCGGCCATGCCCACGGCCTGGGCGGCCGGCATGCCCTTGGCCATGCCGAGCATCGGGTTGGACGTGATGCCGGGGGCGTGCTTCTCCATGATCGCCACGACGTCGGGGTCCTCGAGCAGCGAGCCGAGGGTCGTGGTCGTGAGGTCGTACTTGGCCATGGTGGTTCCCTTCGTGGTCGGTACCGGTGGGCTGATCCTCGCACGTCGGGGCCGATCGGATCTCCCCGGGCGCCCCTGCCCGGCGGTTGGTGGCAGACCGCGGCGCGTGGGAGGGTCAGGCCCATGACTGCCGGCGCTGAGCACATGTCCGAGCCGGCTGCGGCGCCTGTTGAGGGTGCGGCTGCGGCGCCGGGCGCAGCGCCATCCGAGGCTGCCGGCTCGCGCGTCGGCCTGGCCGACCTGCTGGCCAGACATCCCCCGGGGGAGGCCGTCTCGGCCGAGGACCTGCTCGAGGAGTACGCGGCCTGGGCGGCGGCCCAGGGCTTCCCGCTGTACCCGGCGCAGGAGGACGCGCTGCTGGAGTTCGCCTCGGGGTCGCACGTGATCCTGGGCACGCCCACCGGCTCGGGCAAGAGCCTCGTGGCGGTCGGAACGATGTTCTTCGCGCTCTCCCAGGGCCGGCGCAGCTACTACACGGCGCCCATCAAGGCGCTGGTCTCGGAGAAGTTCTTCGACCTGTGCGACCTGTTCGGTCCCGCCCAGGTGGGCATGATCACCGGTGACGCCGCGGTCAACCCGCAGGCCCCGATCATCTGCGCCACCGCCGAGATCCTGGCCAACCTCGCCCTGCGGGAGGGCTCGGCCCTCGACGTCGGCGTGGTCGTCATGGACGAGTTCCACTACTACGCCGACCGGGATCGGGGCTGGGCCTGGCAGGTCCCGCTCATTGAGCTCACCGGCGTCCAGTTCCTGCTCATGTCAGCCACCCTCGGTGACATGCGGCGCATCCGCGACGACCTCGTCCGCCGCACCGACCGACCGGCGGCGATCGTCGCCGGTGGGACGCGCCCGGTGCCGTTGTCCTACGAGTTCGCGATGACCCCCATCCACGAGACCATCGAGAACCTGCTCATCGACGACTGCGCGCCCATCTACGTGGTGCACCCGACCCAGGCCGCGGCGCTGGAGCGGGCGCAGGCGCTCATGAGCATGAACATGTGCACCCGGGCCGAGAAGGACGCGATCGCGGCGGCCATCGGCGACTTCCGGTTCACGGCCGGGTTCGGCCGGACGCTCAGCCGGCTGGTGCGCCACGGGGTGGGCGTGCACCACGCCGGGATGCTGCCGCGCTACCGACGCCTGGTCGAGCAGCTCACCCGCGCGGGCAAGCTCAAGGTCGTGTGCGGCACCGACACCCTCGGTGTGGGTATCAACGTGCCGATCCGCACCGTGCTGATCACGTCCTTGAGCAAGTACGACGGACGGCGGGTGCGGCTGCTGCGCGCTCGTGAGTTCCACCAGATCGCAGGCCGGGCGGGCCGCGCTGGATACGACACGCTGGGCACCGTCGTGGTCCAGGCCCCCGAACACGAGATCGAGAACGAGCGCCTCCTGGCCAAGGCCGGAGACGACCCCAAGAAGCGTCGGCGCGTGGTCCGCAAGAAGCCGCCCGAGGGCGTGCCGACGTGGAGCCAGGCCACCTTCGACCGGCTCGTGGCTGCCGAACCCGAGCCGCTGAGGTCCCGGTTCGAGGTCACGCACGCGATGCTGCTCAACGTCGCGCATCGCACTGATGCCACCGCTGCCATGGCCCACCTGCTGGCGGACAACGACGAGGACGCGGAGACTCGTGAGCGCCTCGTCGAACGTTGCGTGGCGATCCGGGACTCGCTGGTGGCTGCGGGGGTGCTCGAGCTGTTCGACCCGCCCGACCCGCAGGGCCGCACCATGCGCATCGTCGACGAGCTGCAGGTGGACTTCGCGCTGAACCAGCCGCTGTCCACCTTCGCGCTGGCCGCCATCGAGCTGCTCGATCGCGAGTCCGAGACCTACGCCGTGGACGTCCTGTCGGTGCTCGAGGCCACGCTGGAGGATCCCCGCCAGATCCTCTTCGCCCAGCAGCACCGGGCCCGCGGGGAGGCTGTCGCGGCGATGAAGGCCGAGGGGATCGAGTACGAGGAGCGCATGGAGCTCCTCGAGGAGGTCACCTGGGCCAAGCCGCTGGCTGAGCTGCTGGAGGCCGCCTACGACATCTACGCAGAGGGCCACCCGTGGGTCACGGAGTACCCGCTGCGCCCGAAGTCCGTGGCACGGGAGCTCCACGAGCTCGCGATGACCTTCGTGGAGTATGTCGGCTACCACCGGCTGGCCGCCTCCGAGGGACTCGTGCTGCGCTACCTGGCCGATGCCT
The DNA here is from genome assembly GCA_963788325.1 of uncultured Actinomycetes bacterium. Lineage (GTDB taxonomy): Bacteria > Actinomycetota > Actinomycetes > S36-B12 > CAIYMF01 > Prado023. The sequence goes on along the minus strand of CAWBGJ010000015.1, from coordinate 546,389 downwards.
ACAAGGCGCTGCGCAGGACCGTGCCCGAGGACGCGCGCACCGAGGAGCTCGAGGACCTGACCGCATGGCTCGGCGAGCTGGTGCGCCAGGTGGACTCCAGCCTGCTCGACGAGTGGGAGCAGCTGCTGCACCCCGGCGATGCCCGACCTGTGCGCGACCAGCTGGCACCCACCGGCCCTCCACCGGTGACGGCCAACGCGCGGGCCTTCCGGGTGCTGGTGCGCAACGCGCTGTTCCGTCGCGTCGAACTGGCGGCGCTGCGCCGCTGGGAGGACCTCGGGGCCCTGGATGCCGAGGCCGGCTGGGATGCGCAGCGGTGGGCTGCAGCGATGGCCGACTACTTCGCGACGCACGACGAGGTGGGCACCGGCCCAGGCGCCCGCGGGCCACTGCTGCTCCAGGTCGAGGTGCAGCCCGGTCGGTGGGCGGTCCGGCAGGTGTTCGACGATCCTGCCGCCGACCACGACTGGGGCATCAGCGCCGAGGTGGACCTCGTGGCCAGCGACGCGGAGGGCGTAGCGGTCGTGCGGGTGCTCTCGGTGGACTGCCTCTGAGCGCAGGCACCGCGTGCCGAGGTCGGTGGTCTCAGCCCTCGCCGAGGATGATCCGCACCACGTCGGCGGGGGTCTCGGCGCGCAGGTCGATCTCCCCATCGGGGATCCCCGGGGTCTGGTGTCCCCAGCCCGCTGCGATGGCCGTGATCCCGGCGGCGCGCGCGGCGGCCATGTCGGCCCTGCTGTCACCGACGAAGGCCACCTGCGCGGCGGGTACGCCCAGGCGTTCGAGTGCCACCTCGATCATCTCGGGATCAGGCTTGGGCTGACGCACCTTGTCGACGGTGACGATGACGTCGAACAGGGCGTCGAGTCCGTGCGAGCCCAGGACGACCTGCGCGGAACGCCCATCGGAGTTTGTGGCCAGCGCGGTGCCGATGCCGGCGTCGCGCAGCTGGGCCAGCGCGGCCACGATGCCCGGGTAGGGGTCGATCTGCTTGACCTCGTCGGCCAGGGCGTCGTGGAACAGGTCGTTGTCGGAGTTGGTGGCCTCCCGGCCGAGGAGCGCGCTGAGCAGGTTGCGTGCGGCGCCCAGATGTGCCACGGGCTCCAGCTCGGCCAAAGTGATGGTGCGCCTGGAGGCGACCGAGTAGGCGTGCAGCGCGGGGATGAACGTGTTGATCAGCGTCCCGTCCTGGTCGAAGATCACCGCGCGGATTGTCGGGTCGGCCATGGGAGTCCTCCTCAGGGGTGGGGTGTCTGGTCACCACTCTGGCAGGTTGGCAGCGCCCATGCCGTTCGGCCCACCCGCAGGCGTCAGAGGTGGTCCACCACGACATCGAGCAGCACGCATCGCCGGGCCGATCCGGAGCCGGCCTGCGCGGGCTCGGCGTGGAACCCGACGGCTCGGATCGCATCGACGAGCTCGTCGGGTGTGGCCGGGTCTGCGCAGGAGGCCGTCAGGGCGCGCAGCAGTCGGCCCTTGGTCGCCTTGTTGAAATGGCTGGCCACCGTCCGGCGGTCCCCCTGCTGGTGGATGACTCGGACGGCGACACTGCGCTCGGCGGGTCCGGCCCAGCTGCTCGCGTAAGTGGCCGAGCGCAGGTCGAGGATGACGTGGCCGGCGACCCGATCGGCCATCGCGCTGCGCAGCGGGGCCGGCCAGAACGAGGCCAGCCGACCGGGCCCAGGCAGGGTGACCGCGCCGGACAGGCGGTATGCGGGGATGGGGTCGGCGAGCCCGACCGCGCCCCACAGGCCCGACCAGACCAGGACGCTGTCGGCGAGTCGGTCGCGCACGGCCGGGGTGCTGCCCGCCATGTCCAGTGCGGCGAACAGCACGCCTGTGTAGACCTGCCAGGCTGGCGCGGTCGGTGCACTGGGCAGTGCCGCGTTGTGGGGGATGGCATCGGCGAGCGTGGGGCCTAGGCCCAGCACGGTCAGGGCACCCGCGGGATCGCGTCGGCACAGGTCGGTCAGCGCGGCCAGCACCGTCCGCCGAGCGGGGTCGAGTGCGGGCAGCGAGAGTGCGCCGAGGTCGAGGGACGGCCCGCCGACGGGAGCGGTCTTGCCCTCGCTGGGCGGCAGGAGGGTGAGCACCCGCCCATCCTGCCGCGTGCGCCGCGCCGCTCCGAATCCGGGCGGCCCAGCCCACGCAGCGGCCCTCGGTGCGCGTGCCGGCCGTTGGCGCGAGCCGACTCAGGACAGGCGCGTATCGAGGCCGGCGATCCGCGGCGAGTCGATCATGCGCTGGTCGTGCGCAGGTTCGTCGGTGACCACGATGGGCCAGTCCCGGTCCAGGGTGCGGGCCAGGCTGCCCACGAGGCGTTCGTGGCTCCACGCCGTGTCGGCGTTGGCATCCAGGTGGTGCAGGCCGCCCTGCGGATCGGTCACGAGCGCCAACAGTGCGGCCACAGTGTCGTCCAGGAAGGCGCACGCCGGGATCCACCGCTGGCTGGCCCGCACCGCGCCCGAGCGCAGGGCTTCGGCGTCGAGGTGGGCCACCATGGTGTTGCCCTGGGCGCCCGGATCGATCTGGTAGCCGAGGCGGGCGATCATCGCTCCCGGACTCGCCGCCCAGATCGCGTCCTCGCAGCGGACCTTGTAGGACCCGTAGTCGTCGGTGGCCGTGCGAGGGGAGTGGATCGAGTACGGGCCGTCCGGTCGGGTAGCGAACACCATCGTCGTCGAGGTGAACAGGAACGCCCGCTCGCGCTGGGCGCAGTGGTCGGCCAGTTGCGCCGCCCACGCGGGATCGCCGAACGCCATGTGCACGATCGCGTCGGGCGCCACGGCGCCCAGGAACTCCGCAGATGCTGCCCGATCGTCGGGGGAGACCCGAACCCTGCTCCAGGGGACCACCTCATGGCCGACGGCCCGCGCAGCGGCGGCGAACCGCGGCGCAACTGTTCCGCCCAGGCCCGTGACCAGCAGGCGCACGCGTCAGCGCACCGACACGTGCACGTGGTCGTAGTGGTTGGCGGTGGTCGACCCACGGTCGGACATCGAGCGCCAGCCCTCGCCGGCGCGCTGGGTGGTCCAGATCTTCTGCGAGTAGATGACCTCGGTGATGCCCAAGCTCGAGGCATTGGCGCGCACGAAGTTGGCGATGTCCCAGCCGGTCGACCCACTGACCATGATGTCCAGGGCGCGGCCGGCGCCGTGGTTGCCGCCGCCACCCCGGGTCCCGCCGTAGCTGGACACCTGCGGGAACCGGGCACAGACGGCCCGGTGCACGGCGATGGTGTTGGAGGTCAGGCCCGACTCGACGCCGGAGCCGCTGGCGCACGCGGCGCTGGACAGGCCGCCACCGGAACTGCTCGAACTGGTCGAGGACTTGGGCAGCGGCTTCGGCTTGGACTTGGACAGGAAGTCGCTGTTGATCCAGTAGGTCTCGCCCTTGCGGACGATCTGGCGCCAGCCGTCGTCGCTGACGTCGGTGATCTTCACCTTGTCGCCGCGGTCGAGCACGGTGACGACCTTGGAATCCGTGCTGGGCTTGGAGCGCACGTTCACCCCGGCGGTCGTGTAGCGAGTGCCCACGATCTCGGGCTCCTCCGGCTCGGGCTCCGCGGCGGGCTCGGCGTTCGGGTCCGGAAGCGCGTCACGGGTCGCTGAACGCGAGGTGCGCTGGTCGGCGGCTGCCTGGCGCTCGGCCAGGACCAGCGGGTCGATGTCGGCGGAGAACTCCGCAGCGGCCGAGGGCTGCGCGGCAAACGCGACCGGGGCGTCGGAGGTGGCCAGCGGCGCGGCGACAGCGGCGCCGGTCGCGGTGAGCAGCGCCAGCGACATCACAGCGGTGCGCACCCCGGCGCGCCGGGCGGGGCTCGTGGTGCGGGTGGTCGGGGTGTCTTGGCAGTCTGTGGAGTCGATGTGACCCATGGCTGCGGACCTTCCTCGAGACGACGGATGGAGCCCGGTGCATGTCCTGTTCATCGATCGCGGGTACGGGGCCGTGATGAGGGCCACGTGGTGCGGCGCTGGGCCGCTGATCGGGTCCGGGCTTGCCCATACTGCCTGCCCGGGCAGCCAGAAGTCGAAACCCGGTGTTGCCCACGTCACATTCCGAGTCGGCTCGCCACGCCGACCGGGGCGGGCCTCTGGGGTCAGGGAGCGCCCAAGGCCCATCGCTCTGCCGCATCGGCTGCGGTCAGCGCGCTCAGGTAGATCGCAGGCTCGTCGATGTATCCGATGAAGGTGTGATTGATGCTCAGATCGGCCGGGACAGCGCCTGACCAGGCGGTGCTGCCGGTCCAGCCGCTGAGATTGCCGCAGCCGATCCGCCACCGGCCGGTGAAGTTCTCAGCGGTGATGTTCGTCCGGCTGTCGGCGAGCACCCCGTCCACGTACAGGCGCTGCGCGCCGTTGGGGCCGTCGAGGGTGCCCATCAGGTGGTGCCAGGCGTTGTCGTTCAGTGGTGTGGCCGAGCGGACGGTGCTGGTCGTGCCGGTCCAGACGCCGAAGCGCACGTAGCCGTCGCCGTCCTGGTAGAGGTGCCGGTCGTACTGGCTGGACACGGCCGTGTTGCTGACGCCGTTCTCGAAGCCCAGGATCTTGCCGCCCTCAGTGCCCGTGCTGCGGATCCAGGCCTCGACGGTGACCGACGGCGGGTTGGTCAGGGTCGGTTGACCGCTCGGGGGGAGGATGCAGGCGCCGTCCTGGCGGAACCAGGCGCTGGTGTTGGGCGTGGGCGTGATGTTGCTGCTCGCCGCGCTCTCCAGCCGGATCGACTGGTTGAAGTTGCCCGACGATGCCCTGGTGTAGGCCTGGTCGAGCGCACTGGAGCCGAGGTTCGCAGCAGGCAGGGTCGTGTTCGTGTTCGCGGGCCGCGACTCGTCCAGGCGCAGGTAGATGTACGGGTTGTCGGCCAGGACCGTTGCTGAGTAGGTCGCGGGTGTTGCGACCGCGGCGGTCCAGGTGTTGCTTGCGTTGGTCGTGGTCGCGGAGAAGGCGGCGGACGCGGGCCGCAGGACATTGATGGTCAGCGGCAGGAGCAGCAGGAGCGCCGCGGCCGGTGGGAGCAGGGCTGCGGCGCGGCGGCGTTTGTGGTTGACGGGCTCGGGCTCGGGCTCGGGCTCGGGCTGGGGGCTGGTCGACGATGGCGCCACGTCCGCTCCTTCGTCGGCCTCCCCGATGCCGTCTGCGTCCCTGTCCCCCTCGTCACCGTTTGGCGAGTCTGCCGCGTCGGCACGGCTCCGTGACTCTGTTGATCCGAGTTCGGGGCGGTCGGCTGCCACGGCAGCAGCCGCGAGCAGCAGCGAGAGCAGGAACGCCAGCAGCGGTGTCCACTGGCCGGTGTGGAACCAGACCCAGGGCAGGCCCGCGAACATGACCAGCACCCGACCCAACCCGATCACGTCCGCGCGCGGCACGGGGCTGCTGTCCGCCGTCGGGTTCGCATCCCCCTTGGTGGTCAGCGTGTCGCCCTCGATCGACTGCAGGCGATGGGTCATGGCCCCGCGGTCAGCGTCGTCGAAGACGATCACCTGACCGGGCCGGTAGTCGCTCCGCTGCTGGGAGATCACCACGTCGCCGACGTTGATCCTGGGCTCCATGCTGCCCGAGACGACCACGTGCGCATCCCAGCCGGGCAGGACGACGGCGGGCAGGGTCGCGATGAGCAGCATGCCGGTCACCAGCGCCAGCCATACCCGCCCGATCACTGCTGCGGTGAAGGCCCACCAGGGCTGGGGCGGCTGGGCGCTGACATCCGCTGAATGGGGGATCGACGTTTCAGTCGGCGGCTCGGGGCGCGTCTGCGCCAAGGTCGTATCGGTCATCAGCACCCCTCTCGCGCAGAGTCACCCAGGCCTCACGGGAGGGTGGGAGGGCCGGCCCCCCGGCCCTCCCACCCTCCCCCCGCGAACCCGGATCAGGTGTTCTGGATCTCCCAGTTGAAGTCGGCCGTGGCTGTCCCGCCCTGCACGGCGTTGGTCGCGTTGCTCGGCAGCGACCAGGTGACCTTGTAGGTGCCGGTGGAAACCGAGGCACCGGTCGGCGACCAGATCGAGCCCTGCGCGAGGGCCCATGTGGCGGGGATCGCGCTCAGCAGGCCGCCGGATGCGCCACCGAAGACGTTCGTCGACGTTGCAGGGAACGAAGCGCATCCCAGATACTGCCCCGCGGCGAAGTCGACCTTGACGAGTAGCTGAGTGGTGAGTGCATCGGTACCCGGGGAGTTGGTGGCGCCGCCCACGTTGGTGGCGAAGAACCTCACCTCACCGTCGAGGGTCGAGGTGTTCTCGACGACGATGCACTTCGATCCCGAACTACCGGGCTTGATGCTCAGGTTGGTCCCCCCACCAGTGGCCGGGAAGGCTGCCGGCGTGCTGTTGACATCGAACACCGCGGTGGCCTTGGCGCCGTTGTTCTTCAGCAGCACCTTGCCCGCCGTCCAGGTATTCCCGGTGTTGTCGGTCGTCGCAGTGAAGGCCGACTGGGAACCGGCGAACACAAGGGCCCCCGAGGCCAGCAGGCCGATCGGGATTGCGGCGGCCCGGGTGAAGCGCCGCCTGCGGGTCTCTTCCATGATGCTGTGCCTCTCTGTGGGGTGGGAGTACTCCCTTGGGGGACCGCGGTGACTATGTGCTATCAATCGGTCACAATTGGATATCGGCCGAGTGTGCACCACGCTTGAGTCCGCGGGGCCAGGGCGTGGTGACCCCTGCCGAGAACCAGCACGCGCCGAGGATCCCGGCAGCGCGGCGGGTCGACCTAGCTGATCGAGGTGCGCACGCCCGCACGGGCCTGATCGCAGGTGCTGGCAAGGACCGCCGACGGCCCTGCCCACGAGGTGTCAGCACCGATCCTGGCGCGGGCCACCGGCGGTGCGGCGAGGGCTGCCGTCGCACTCGGTGCCAGCCAGTGCGCGAGGGCATCGGCGGGCAGCGGCCGCGACCAGAGGTAGCCCTGACCCATCCGGGCACCCAGGGTGTGCAAGATCTCCAGCTGCTCGCGCGTCTCCACGCCCTCGGCGATCACCTTGAGGGTCAGGGACTCGGCCATCTTGATGATCGCGTCGACGATGGACAGGTCCGAGGAGTCCCGACCCAGCCCGTCGACGAACGAGCGGTCCACCTTGAGCGTGGTCACCGGCAGGCGCTTGAGCCTGGCCAGCGAGGAGTAGCCGGTGCCGAAGTCGTCGATGATCAGGTGCACCCCGAGGTGGCGCAGCGCGTCGAGGGTGGCCGTGGACGCCTCGTGGGAGCGCATCACCGCGGTCTCGGTGATCTCCAGGTGCAGGTGCCCAGCAGGCACTCCGGACTCGGCCAGGGCCCGACTCACCTTGTGCAGCAGGTCGGGGTCGGTCAACTGTCGGGCGGACAGGTTGACCGCCACCCACAGGTCCTGGCTGCCGGGAATCTCGCGACGCCAGCGCTGCAACGTGCTCAGTGCGTGGTCGAGCATCCAGGCCCCGACCGGCAGGATCAGGCCCGTCTCCTCGGCCATCCCGACGAACTGGTCCGGGCCCAGGAGGCCACGTTCGGGGTGCTGCCAGCGGATCAGCGCCTCGACGCCGAGGGGCTCGCCGGTGCACAGGTCCACCACGGGCTGGAAGTGCGCCACGAGTTCATCGCGCTCCAGCGCTCGGCGCAGGCCCAACTGGTCACCGAGGCGGGCGGTGGCCGCATCGTGCATCTCCTGGCGGAACAGGGCGGCCTGATCGCGGCCGGCATCCTTGGCCCGGTACATGGCCGCGTCGGCTTCGCGGAGCATCGACTGGGCGGTCGCCCCAGGGGTAGCCGGTGCCACCCCGATGCTGGCTGTCACCGCGATCTCGAGATCGCCCACATGGAACGGGGTGGCCAGGGCGTGGCGGATCAGTTCGACGAGGTTCACCACGTCCTGGTCGCTGCTTGCCGGGCAGACGATGGCGAACTCGTCGCCACTGAACCTGGCCAGGGTGTCGCCCGGGGTCATGATGCTGGCCAACCGACGGGCAACGTCGACAAGCAGCGCGTCGCCGACCCCGTGGCCGAGGCCGTCGTTGACGTTCTTGAACGAGTCGAGGTCCAGGAGCAGGACGACCAGGTGCCGACCCGTCCGGGACGGTCGGGCCAGTCCGGCATCGATCCGCTGGGCGAGCAGCCGGCGGTTGGGCAGCCCGGTCAGCGGGTCGTGCATCGCGCGGTGCTCGCGCTCCTGGGAGAGCTGTGACTGGCGTTCGAGGGCCAGGAGGGGCACCAGGAGCAGGGGCAGAAGCATCCAGGAGTCGGGGTCGGCCACGGCCACGACCGCGACGAGTGGAGACAGGGCCAGCACGGCGAAGGTGGAGGTCGTGTAGAACCAGAACTCCTCCCTGAGCGAATCCCACCAGGACTGCTCGGGCGTGGCGACGCAGGCCACCAGCGCCAGGTTCACCAGGTGGTAGGCCAGCCAGGCCACGGCGACGAGGGCGAAGTCCGCCAGCGAGATGACGTCGAGGGGCGCCGGTTGCCCGGGCTCGGGCCACCAGCCCCCGAGGTGCAGCACCAGGGCGGCCGCCCCGACCGAGAGCGTGTACTGCCCCACGTTGAAGGCGAACTTCCAGGCGGCCTTGCCCGCGACGAGCTCACTGGTCATCACTGCGCCGGCGATCAGGACCAGGGCCGGCCACGGTCCCCAGATGTAGAGCGCGGCGAAGATGAACGCCCAGGAGATCGAGATCGGGTCGCCCTCGATCTGGGTCATGACCAGCGGGCGCAACTCGGCGATGAACACCAGCGCCGCCAGCGTGAGCAGCGGCGCGAGGTCGTCCGCCCGGTTGACGGACAGGTCCTGCAGGTGGATCACGGCCACCGCGGCCAAGGTCCAGCCGAGGGCAACACTCAGTGTCCATCCGACCACGAACAGGGCGGGAAATCGGGCGCGGGAGAGGCTGGCCTGCACGGCTGACTGCTCCTCCCTATCCAGAGAGTCATCGACTCATTGCGCACGGTAACCGATCATCGACTCGTGCACAAGATCCTTTCGCCCCGGATGCGCAGAGGCATCGGTCAGCAGTTCTCCAGGCCCTCGACGCAGATGCGGTTGCCGCCCTGGCGCTTGGCCCGGTAGAGCGCCTCGTCGGCTCGCCGCAGGGCCTCGTCGGTCTCGGCGCTGCCCTCGGCGAGCACGGCGCCCACCGAGATGCTCACGTCCACGGATACCCCCGGAGTCTCGACCGGGTGGGTCGCGGCGGCCTGCACATTGCGCGCCACCACCGCCAGCTCCTCGACGGAGGCGCAGTGATCCAGGACGATGAAGAACTCGTCACCGCCGTAGCGGGCCACCTCGTCCTGGCGACGCACCGCGCGTTCCAGGCGGTTGGCCACGGCTGAGATGACTGCGTCGCCGATCAGGTGGCCGTAGCGGTCGTTGATCGGCTTGAGGTTGTCGATGTCGCAGAACAGGACCCCGACTGTCTCATCTGAGTTCGAAGACAGTCCCAGCCGCTGGGTCAGCCGTGTGCGCAGGGACTCCTTGTTGGCCAGGCCCGTCTGCAGGTCGTGGCTCGCGCGGTAGGTCAGGTCGGCCTCGAGGCGTCGCGCTGCAGTCCGGTCGGCGAACTGGTGGACGAACAGCGCGGGATTGCCGAGGTCATCGCGCATGATGCCCACCGAGTGGTCCACCCAGACCTCGTTGGCCTTGTTGACCAGCCGGTGCTGGCTGCGCTCGATCGATGAGTTGCCGCGGAGCAGTCGCTCACGCCACTGGTCGACCGATTCGCGCTCCTCGGGTGCGATGAACTCGCGGAACCGATGACCGATCAGTGCTGAGCCTGAGGTGCCGAGCAACTCGCACAGCGCAGGGTTGACCTGCACGATGCGGTCCTGGGAGTCCGTCACCGCCATGCCCTCGGGCGCGCCGAGCATCGCCATGCGGAACTGCTCCTCGCTGCGGGCGAGCTCGCGCTTGGCCCGCAGCTCCTCGGTCACGTCGCGCATCGCGACGGCGGTATGCGGTCCGGTGCCGTTGTCCGGGACCGGACGGGCGGTCACCGACATGTACCGGAAGGCCCCAGAGGCGGCGCGCATCCGCACGGTGCGGGTGATCGTCTCCATGCCGGGCTCGGCGCCGGCCAGAGCATCGGCGTACCCGACCACATCGTCCTGGGCCACGAGGACGACCAGCTCGCGGCCGATCAGCGACTCCGGGTCCCGACCGAGCACCGCGGCGATCGAGGGGGAGGCCCAGGTGATGATGCCCTGCGAGTCGACCAGCGCGACCACGTCGAGAACGTTGCGGCTCATGACCTCCAGCGAATGCTGGGCCTGAACGGACTCAGTGATGTCGACCGCCTGGAGCAGGACGGCGGGGCCGGTATCACCGTGCCGCGGCATCAGGCTCAAGGAGATGTGCAGCCAGGTGCCCGGCTGGGGCCCCCGAACCTGTGCGACCGTCATGTGCTCGGGTCCCAGTGTGGCCAGCGCCTGCTCCATCTGGGCGCGATCCGGGGAGGTCACCAGATCGGGCAGGCGGCGACCCACGAGCTGGTCGGCCGGCGTCTGGGAGAGCGCTTCGAGGGCCGCGTTGGCCCACAGGAGCCTGCCCTGGTCGTCGAGCACGGCGGCGCCGACGGCTGCGGCCCCGTGGGACTGGATGACCCACCCGGGGACTCCAGCCTCGGGCGTGGCCCCGGGGTGTACCCCGGGACTGCTCACGTGCTCGGTGGCGGCCACGAGGTGACCCTACGGCCATCTGCGGCTACTCGTCGGTAGGTGGTCGCCCGGATGGAGCAAGGCCGGTGCCCTGATCGGAACTCTCGGGGTGCCACACGTTGCCCGACCGGCGAAGGTCCGCGATGCTGGCCGGACCCCGCGGCCGGGCCGAGGCAGGAGGAGCCAGCGACATGCGTGTGATCGACCTCAACGCTGACCTCGGCGAGGGAGTCGGTGACGACGAGGCGCTGCTGAGGATCGTGACCACGGCCAACATCGCTACGGGCGCTCACGCAGGAGGGGGGTCGGTTCTGGCGCGGGCTGTCGCGATGGCCGTTGCCCGCGGGGTCTCGGTGGGGGCGCACCCGTCCTACCGCGACCGGCCGGGATTCGGACGTGCCTCGCACCTGCACGCTCTTCGGGCGGATCTCGGCGGACGGGCTGAGTTCACCCGGGACCTCGTGGAACAGTGCCTGGACGTGGCCCGGGCGGTGGAGCGTTCGGGCGCCGTGCTGACCCACGTCAAGGCGCACGGATCGCTCTACAACGAGGCTGTGTACGACGCACTCGCCGCCGAGGTCGTGCTCGACGCGGTGCACCGGGTCGGGGAGCTGCTGGGCTACCCAGTGGCGGTGATGACCCAACCTCACGGGCGCCTCGCCGAGCGGGCCCGGGCCGCGGGGGTCCGGATAATCTGCGAGGGATTCGTCGACCGTGGGTACGCGGCGTCGGGACACCTGGTGGCTCGAGGGCAGCCCGGTGACCTCCACGACTCGCTCGAGGGCATGGTCGGCCAAGCCCTGGACCTCGCGTCGGGCAGCGTCCGGTCCGTCGAGGGGGAGCGTCTCGAGGTGGCCGTCGACACCCTGTGCGTGCATGGGGACACCCCCGATGCGCTCGGCGCGGCGGGTGCGGTCCACGGCGCCCTGGTTGCTGCAGGCTGGCAGGTGCGCGCTGATCGTGCACCTCGCACCCAGGTGCCCCACCTCGCGCGGCTCCAGCTGCGGGCCGTGCCGTTCGGTGACCGGGCCGTGCTGCTCGAGCCGCTCGGGCCCAGTCGGCCGCGGACGGCCTGGGTGCTCAGGGTCGCTGGCGCAGCACGCGCCCGCTGGCCGGGTGCGCAGGTGGTCGCCGGCGTGGCCAGCGTCCTGATGGTCTTCGATCGACCGGCGGACCGGCCTGACCCTGCGCAGGTCGGCGACGAGTTGGCCAGCAGTGCGGCACTGGGTTCTGTGGCCCGCCACGGTGCGCTGGGCACGCGGAGCCACACACTGGACGTGCGCTATGACGGCGCGGACCTTGCCGACCTGGCGCGCGCCGTCGGCGTCAGCGCGCAGGAAGTCGTCCGGCGCCACTCGGCGACCACGTGGACCGTGGCGGCTGTGGGATTCTCGCCGGGGTTCGGCTACTTGACCTGCGCCGATCCCCTGTTCGACGCGATCGGGCGCAGGGACGACCCGAGGCCGCGCGTGTCGGCTGGGTCTGTGGCCCTGGCCGCGGGGATGTGCGCGGTCTACCCATCCGCCTCCCCGGGTGGGTGGCACTTGCTGGGGAGCACCGACGCCGACCTGTTCGATGCACGGGCTGAACCACCTGCGCTGCTCGCCCTCGGCGACCTGGTCCGCTTCCGCGAGGTGGGCCCGTGATCGAGGTCGTGGCCCTTGCCGGCTCGGCGCTGTTCCAGGACCAGGGTCGAGCGCACCTGGCCAGCGGGGTGCCCGCGTCGGGGGCGTTCGATCGCACCGCCCACGCGGTGGGCACTGCCCTGGTCGGCGGGGACCCACGTGAGGCCTGCCTTGAGGTCGTTGGCCGGGTGGTCCTGCGCGCCGGGACCCGCATGGTCGCAGCCGTCACGGGCCAGGGGCTGGCCTGGATCGACGGGCGCCCAGCACCGCTCTGGACGGCGGTGGAGGTGGCGGCGGGTGCGCTGCTGGAGTTGGAGGCGCAGGGTCGGCTGTATCTGGCCGTCGCCGGCGGGCTGCGGCCTGAGCCGGTCCTGGGATCTCGGTCAACCTCGGTGCTCGACGGGCTGGGGCCCCCGCCTGTACGGGTCGGTCAGCGGATCGCGACCAGTCGGTTCCCGGTGGCGGACACGGTCGGCGATGTTGCGACTGTCCCCCTGGTCGGTGGTCCGGTCCGCGTCGTCGCGGGCCCCCACCTGGCCCTTGAGCGCACGATGGTGGAGGTGCGCGACACCTCGCGGATCGGAGTGCGACTGCGCCCCGACGCGCGCATTGGTGTGGGCCATGTGGCTGGGCGGGAGCTGCTCTCCGTGGGTGTGCTGCCCGGTGCGCTCCAGGTGCTGCCGGCGGGGGACTGGATGCTGCTCGGCCCGGACGCCGGGACGATGGGTGGCTATCCGATCGCCGGGGTGGTCGCCACGGCGGACCTGTCTCGATGGGCGCACGTGGCGCCAGGAGATCGTCTCGAGCTCCTGCCGGTGACCGGTCCGCCCGCGACCGTGGAACCGGTCATCCTTCGGATCGGGCAGCTCGGCTGAAACGCGCAGGGGCCCCGGAGGTTGCCGTCCAGGGCCCCTGCGATGCGACCAGCCGAGGCAGGTCGCGCGTGACTCAGGCCAGGGCCTTGGCCTTGAGCGCGTCGAACTCCTGCTGGTTGATGGCGCCCGAGTCGAGGAGGCCCTTGGCGTCCGCGATCTGGTCGGCCGCGGACTTGCTCGAGCCCGCCACCTGCTGGATGTACTGATCCTGCTGCGCCTTGGCATCGGCCATCTGCTGCATCGAGCGCTCCTGCATGCTCTTGCCGCGGGCGATCAGGTAGACCAGCGTGGTCAGGGGCGCGAAGAAGATGAAGCAGAGCGCCCAGAGGGTCTTGGCGAAGCCGCCGAGAGTGTGGTCGCCGAACATGTCGAAGACGCAACGGACCCAGACGAAGATGAACGCGATCCAGATGAAGAAGAACAGGCTCCACAGGAGCACGTCCCAGAAGCTGCCGGCATTGAAGTCCATTTCTGGCCTTTCGTGATGGTGGTAGTGGCTGTTACGGATCAAGTCTACGTCCGCGCAGGCGGCCCGCTGGGCAAGCCCGATCAGGGCGCGCCGCGTGCCCACCTGTCCAGCCGGGTGGTCCGGTGCGCGGTGCAGGCTCCCCTGGCGGCCATTACCGTTGCGCCATGTCCACACAAGAGTTGGTCCTGACCCGAGTGAATCCCTCGCTCTTCACCGCCACGCTCGACGGGATCCAGGTCTGCCGCGCCTCCGTTTCCGTGGGAGAGGGCGTCTGGGAGATCTACTCGACGGTGACGATGCCCGGGTTCGAGGGCCGCGGATTCGCCGCCCGCCTCGTGGCGTTCACCTTGGAGGCGGCGCAGGTGGCAGGAGTGTCGGTGATCCCCAAGCTGCTGGTACGTGGACGGCTTCATGGCGCGCCACGCCGAGCAGTACGACCACCTGCGGGTCGGTCATGTCCTGCCCGCGGCCCAGGCGGGCGATGCCTGCCGGATCGCCCCTGTCGTGCTGCCGGCCGGGCGGCCGGAGACTGGCGCACCGTAGCCGCGGGCTCCGTTCGGCGGGGCTCCGTTCGGCCTGTCTCAGTTCGGCCTGATGAGGCCGGTCAGGTCTGTCCCCGGGCAGGTCAGGTTGCGGTCCAGGGGAAGGCCGTCGCTGCCGGTACCGATCCGCTGGACGAGGTCAGGAGGCCGGCCGCCGAACGACTCCGCGGAGCACACCTCTGCCGCTCGCGCCCTGCCCGCTGTGCCAATTCCCACCCAGGTTGGGACCTCCACGTCCGCGTCACCGGTGATCTCCGCCCAGAGCGCGGGGGCTGAGTAGATGCCCACGGGGTGGCCCGCCTCAGCCAGGACGCGCAGATGCTCGCTGATCACGGCGCGGTGCCGCCCGGGGGAGCCGTTCCAGACCTCTGGCAGCTCCACGTCCAACCAGACCGGGGTGCCCTGGGGGACCTCGTGCTCGGCCAGCGCAGCGAGGTCGCCCTCGGCTGCCCGGCGGCCGACGTCGAGTGGGTCGCCGCGGCCGTTGTCCGCCGTGTTCACGTACACGGCGGCGCCGGCCTGGCGAGTCGCGAAGCGCCACTGCTCGGCGAAGCAGGGGTTCGGTCGGTCGGGCATCCCACCGTCGAGGCCGATGATCGCGAATCCGTCACCTAGGTCACCCAACCGACGCCCACACTGGGGGAACGACACGTCGACGCCGTACTCGGGTTGCGTCCCTGACCAGTTGGTCGCCTCCGGCTGGGTGATGCCCGCGATGCGCTCGGGCCCGGTCTCGATGGGCGCCAGCGAACCGAGCAGCCCGGTCGCGGCCAGCCCCACGGCGACGAACGCCAAGAGACTTGCCAGCACGGACAGGCCGAACACCCACCGACGGCGCCGGACCCGCGGCGACAGGGGTCTGCGCCGAGCTGGGGCACCATTAGGCGCGGGTCGGTGGCCCGCGCCCCCGGGGCCCCGCGGACGATCGCCCGTGGGGGGCCGCGCCGTTCGCGGTGTCGCGCTCGGACTTCCCATGGGCTCCCCTCGGATCGGTGTGCCCCCATTCTCGACGACCGGTCCGACATCGGCGCGGACCGACGGCCAGCACCCGCCCGCCTGCGGTCGGGAACCTCGCTGAGTTGTTCGAAGGCGACAGCGACTGGGCGCTACCCGGCCGCCTTCTTGACCGGGTCCTTCTTGGTGTCCGCCGGCTTGGTGGCCTTCTTGACTGGTTCCCTCTTCGCCGGTGCTCGCTTGGCCGGGGATCGCTTCGTGGCGCTCTGCTTCGGCGCGGGCACCTGCTCGTCCGGGTCGGTGGCCGTCGATCGTGGGGAAGCCGCCTCCACCTGGTCGGCGGCCGAATCCTCCGAGGCGGTCGCGGCGGCCGCGGACTCGCCCCGAGCCGCCTGGGTGCGCCGGACTGATTCCTGCAGGGCGGCCATCAGGTCGATGACGTTGCCGGACTGCTCGGCCTCGGCGGCGACCGGTGGCACGATCACGTCCTGCCCCTCGAGCTTCTGGGCCACGAGGTCCAGCACTGCCTGTCGGTACTCGTCGGTGTGGGCGGCCGGATCGAAGTCCGCGCTCAGGCCCTCGACCAGCGAGCCGGCCATCGCCAACTCCTGCGGGCGCACCGAGATGTCCTCGTCGGAGATGCCCTCGAAGTCGGGCACCCGGACCTCGTCGGGCCAGAGCATCGTCTGCAGCACGAGTACGTCGTCGCGCACGCGCAGCAGGCCCAACCGGGTCCGCTTGCGCAGCGTCATCATCACGACCGCGATCCGCTCAGTGCGCTCCAGGGCCTGGCGCAGCAACACGTACGGCTTGGCCGCACCGGTGGCGGGCTCGAGGTAGTAGGCCTTCTCGAAGAACAGCGGATCGATCTGCGCCGCAGGTGCGAACTCGATGATCTCCAGGTCCCGGCCATGCTCGACCTGCAGGTTGTCCAACTCGTCCTCGGCAACCAGCACCCGACGACCGGTCTCGTCCTCGAAGCCCTTGCCGATCTCGGCGAACGGCACCACCTGCTCGCAGGCCTGACACTGGCGCAGGTACTTGATGCGCCCGCCGTCGGCGAGGTGGACCTGGTGGAACCGCACATCCAGGTCCTGGGTGGCGGCGTACATCTTCACCGGGATGTGGACCAACCCGAAGGCGACGTTCCCGCTCCACATGGCGCGCATCCGGCCATTGTGGGCCAGCGCGCGGTCACATGCACCGTGACCGCGAAGCACCTACCCCAGCGCCGACGCCCAGGTGATGGTCGCCGTCTTGCCGACGAAGGCCGCGTAGGTGCTCAGCGCGACCTCGAGCTCGGAGCGCGCGCGTGCGCCCAACCGAGCGAACGGCGTCGCCGTGATCGCCACCGTCCGCGTGAGGTCGCGTCGCCGCCAGGTGCCGACCACCCGGCCGTCGAGCACGAGGGTGTGAGCGAACACCCCATTGCCGCCGGGGACCACGAGCCGCTCGTGATCGGCGTCCATCTGGGCGGTGCGGTCGCGGTACCCGAGGATGAACTCGTCGAAGCCCGGCAGCGCGCGGGCGGGCTGTCGACCCGATTCGAGGGGCGGGGGACGATTCTGCTCGTCGAGCTGCTCCTCGCAGACGTGCAGGTCGCGGCCCTCGTAAGGGCGCGTGGTGATCCCGGGCGCCGCGGACAGTCCCGCGCGGGCATCGGTCAACGTCAGGTCCGCCCACCGGGCCAGGTCGTGCGCGCTGACGGGGCCGTGGCTGCGCACGAAACGCCTGGCGATCTCGGCCAACGCCGCGGGTCGGTCCAGGTCAGGTCCGGCAGGGGCGAACTCGTCGAGGAGCACGAACGTCTGCTCCTTGCCACGAGCCGGACCCACACAGGTGACGCCCTTCTGGCTGGCGTACCAGAGCAGGTGGTAGGCACGCTGGCCGGCGCCCGGGATGCCCGCGGACTCCAGCGCCTCGACACACTGGGCTCGCGTGAGCACCACGCCACCGGTCAGCACCGCGCCCAGCACCTCGACGGCAGCTTCGGCGTCGGACGTCGAGAGCCCCAGGAACTCCCTGCGCCGCGCCGCTCCGGCCAGGGCACGGCCGCCCAGGTGCTTGAGCATCCAGCGCGCATCCCGTCCGGGCACGACGTGCAGCGTCCCGCGCATCGGCCAGGTCCGCAGGATGTCGCCCGAGTTGAACGCCCGGCCCACCTCCGCGTGGTTGGCGCCCGTGCGCAGTCCCAGTGACCACTGGGAGCTCGCGAAGTCCTGGCCCTGCAGGGCGCCGAACCAGTCGACGACCTCCGTGATCGTGCGCTGCGCCGCGAGTCGGTCATCGAGCAGGAGGCTGGCCATCCGGGCAGCCCGAAGGCCCCGATCGCCAGACTCCGTTGCCGTTGCGCGCCCCATGACACCTCCGCGAGCAGCGTAGCGGCGGGGTCGGACATACCCCCGGCTGTTGCTGCGGAGATCAGGGCCGCCGACACCGATGGCGGCTTGGCACGGCGCGTTCACCTCCACTGTGTCAGACCCCCGTGTCAGGGTGGCCACATGCGATTCCTGCACACCTCCGACTGGCACCTGGGCCGCCGCCTGCACGGTGCCGACCTGCTCGACGGGCAGGCGCAGTTCCTCACATGGCTGCTCGATCTGGCGCAGTCCGAGCGAGCGGACGCGGTGCTGGTCAGCGGCGACGTCTACGACCGTGCGCAGCCGGGCCCCGACGCGATCCTCCTCATGGATCGCACCCTCGCGGCATTCGCCACGGCTCGGGTCCCCTTGATCATCTCCAGCGGGAACCACGACAGCGCCGTGCGGCTGCAGTACGCCGGGGCGGTGCTCGCCGCCGCGGGGATCCACCTGCGTACCTCCCTCGAGCAGGTCGCCGAGCCGGTGCTGATCGCAGACGACGCGGGAGTGGTCGGGGTCTACGGCATCCCCTACGTCCTTCCGGACGCCGTCACCGCCCACTTGGGTGTCGATCACTCGCACGCTGCCGTACTGGGCGCGCTGACCGGGCAGATCCGGGCCGATGCCGCAGGCCGTGGGCTGGAGCGGGTCGTCGTGATGGCCCACGCTTTCGTCACTGGTGGCGCCCCCTGCGACTCCGAGCGGGAGATCCGCGTGGGCGGGGTCGGTGACACCCCGGCCGCCGTGTTCGACGGGGTCAGCTATGTGGCCCTGGGTCACCTGCACGGCCCACAGGAGGTGCGGCTGACCGACTCACCGACGGTCGTGGCCTACAGCGGCTCCCCGTTGGCCTTCTCCTTCTCCGAGCGCTCGCAGGTGAAATCCGTGGCTGTGGTGGACATTGATGCCGACGGCGAGGTCTCGCTGCGCCGGGTGCCGGCCCCCGTCCCGCGGCGGCTGGTCCAGGTCAGGGGTCGCCTCGCGGAGCTGCTCGAGCGGGCCTCCGGCGACTTGGCTGAACATGGCGATGCGTGGGTGAAGGTGATCCTCACCGATCCCGGTCGGGTGCCCAACCCCATGGAGCAGCTGCGGGCCCACTGGCCGCACACCCTGGTCCTGGAGTTCGCCCCGGAGCGCGAGGACGCCGCAGCGGGGCTGCCCCGGCTGGCGGAGGGCAGCGACCCCGTGGAGATCTGCGCGCAGTTCGTCGAGTGCGTGTCCGGTGCGCCTGCGAGCGCCCGTCAGCGCCAGGTCCTGCGCGACGTCGTCCAGGTCGTGGCGCGCGAGGAGGTGTCCGTCTGATGCGGCTGCACACCCTGCAGATGGTCGCCGTGGGTCCCTTCGCCGACGAGCAGACCATCGACTTCGACCGACTCAGCGCCGGTGGCCTCTTCCTGTTCGAGGGGCCGACGGGGGTCGGCAAGTCCATGATCCTGGACGCCGTCACATTCGCGCTCTACGGCGGCCCGTCGGGTGCTACGGGCGACCCCGCACGACTGCGTTCCGACTTCGCCGACCCGCAGGCCCGACCCGAGGTACGCCTGGAGTTCTCGGTGCGCGGGGGGCGCCACCGGATCACCAGGACGCCCGAGTACACGCGGCCCAAGAAGCGTGGTTCGGGAACCACTAAGGAGAAGGCCAGCGTGCACCTCGAGCGCTCCCGGGGCGCTGGCTGGGAATCCCGGTCGCACTCCAAGGACGAGGTTGGCGCGATCATCGGGGACCTCCTCGGCCTGACCCGCGAGCAGTTCCGCCAGGTGGTCCTGCTGCCCCAGGGCGAGTTCGCCGCCTTCCTGCGCGCCGGTGACGACGACCGTCGGGCCGTGCTCACCAAGCTGTTCGGCACCCAGTTCTTCAGCCGTATCACCGAGGCCCTGCAGGAACGCGCCCGTCAGGCGGGCCGCGCCCTGCGCGAGGCGGACTCCGCGTTGCGTGCCGCGCTGGCCGCAGCGGGGGAGGCAGCCGGCCCAGTCGCCGACGAGCACGGCGAGCTCACGGGCCTGCCGGTCTCCCAGGCCATGGACCGGCTGGTCGCCCTGGACGAGACCCTGACCGCGCAGTGCCAGCGCGCACGTGTCGCTCTCGCCGACGCCGACACCGAGGTGCACACCGCGCGGACTGCTGCTCGCGCAGCCGAGGACGTCGCTGAGCGGGTCACGCGGCGGGTCGCGCTCGAGGCCGAACTCGCCCTGGCCGACCAG
Source organism: uncultured Actinomycetes bacterium (assembly GCA_963788325.1). Taxonomy (GTDB): domain Bacteria; phylum Actinomycetota; class Actinomycetes; order S36-B12; family CAIYMF01; genus Prado023. The sequence goes on along the minus strand of CAWBGJ010000015.1, from coordinate 526,751 downwards.
CAGCGCGCTGAGCATGACGCCCGGTGCGAGCAGCTCGCTGCGGCGCGACGGGCCACTCCGGTGGGTACCTTCGTCGAGATCGCCGACGACGCCACCCACATGGTGGAACTCCTGCGCGCGCAGATCTCCACGGTGTCCACAGATCCCCTGATCGCAGGCGAGCACCGCCAGGGCCGCGGCTGGGAGGTCCTGGCAGACGAGGCCGCCCGAATGCGCACGTCCGTCGGGGCACTGGCCCACGCGGTCACGGTGGAGGCCGCCCTCGAACAGGCCCGCGACGAGGTGGGTCAGCTGGGGGCGCAGGCAGGGTCCCTGCGTGCGCACCTCGACGCTGCCAGGACCCGCAGCGGTGAACTGCCGGCGAAGACGGCTGCCGCCCGGGCGGAGCTGGCCACGGCCCAGCAACTGGCCGCTGGCCTGGACGGGCGACGCGCCGTGCTCGCGGCCGAGTCGAAGCGGGCCGAGGCCGCCCAGCGGGTCGTGGAGCTCACCATCACCCTCGACGACCTGCGGGAGGCCAAGCGCCTGGCGGTGCACGCACACTCCGAAGCAAGAGATCACCACGACCTGCTCCTGGAGCTGCGGCTGTCCGACGTCCGCGGCCAACTCGCCGCCCGGCTGGTCTCCGGTGATCCGTGCCTCGTGTGCGGATCAGCCGAGCATCCCGCGCCCGCGACCTCGGCGCCCGGATCGGTGACCGAGGGACAGATCCGCACCGCCGCAGCCCATCGGGATCATGCGCGTCTGGCTGTCGATGAGGCGGAGGTGGCGCTGGTGCGTGCCGGGGGCGACCTCGAGCATGCGGCGGGACTGGCTGACGGGGCCACGCCGGGGGAGTGCCAGGCGCGGATCGACACCGTGACCGCCGAGGTCACGCAGGGTGCCGCCGCAGAGCAGTCGCTGGCGGGCCTGGAGTCCGAGGTCCTCCGCCTCGTGGGTGAGCAGGAGGCGCTGTCGGCGAGCCTGATCGACCTGACGCAGAAGGTCTCGACAGCCGAGGGCTCGCTGGCCCATGCTGCCGAGGCCCTTGCCGGGCACGAGGCCGAGGTGACCCGGGCTCGCGGCGAGCACCCGACGGTCGAGGCGCGGATCGCCGAGCTCACCGATCATGCGGCGATGCTCGATGCCCTGGCCGTCGGGGTCCGCGAGCTGGCCGGGGCGATGGCGAACGCTTCCGCAGCGCACTCCCGTGCTGAGGCCGAAGCTCGGCGCGCCGGCTTCGCCACGGCGTCGCAGGCTCGCGCCGCATTCCTCGCACCGGCGGACCTCGCGACGGTCGAGGCCGGCGTGACGCAGTGGGAGAGCGCCGTGTCAGCTGCCCGCAGGCAACTGGAGTCCGAGGCCCTGCGCTCGGTGGCCGATCTCGACCTCACCGCAGCGGCCGCGGAGGCCGCCGATGTGACCAGGGCCCTGACCGCCGCCGAGCAGGCCGCGCGCACCGCCCAGCAGCAGGCCGCCATCGCCGACCAGCAGCGCGACCGGTTCGCGCTGCGGATGGCCGAGGTCCACCAGCGCGCCGTGGAGCGCGCCCACCTGGCTGCCGCGGGCGAGGAGCTCGTTGCCCTGGACGAGTACGCGCGCGGGATGGCCGGGAGCCCGCGGATGAGCCTGAGCACCTTCGTGCTGCGCTACTGGTTCGAGCAGGTGGTGGCTGCGGCCAACCTGCGCCTGGCGGCCATGTCCGCCGGGAAGTACCAGCTCATCCGGGTCGATGACGGAGCCCGCCGCGATGCCCGGGTAGGGCTTGGGCTGACCGTTCTGGACCGGCACACCGGCAAGGAGCGCGGCCCCGGCACCCTGTCCGGTGGGGAGACGTTCTACACCTCACTGGCCCTTGCGCTCGGCTTGGCCGATGTGGTCGTGGCCCAGGCGGGCGGCGCCCAGTTGGACACGCTGTTCATCGACGAGGGCTTCGGCACGCTGGACCCCGACACACTCGATGACGTGATGGGCGTCATCGACGAGTTGCGTGGCAACGGCAGGGTGGTCGGCATCATCAGTCACGTGACCGACCTCAAGGAGCGGATCCCCGAGCGCCTCACAGTTCGGCGGGTTCGGCCCGACGGTCCTTCGCATGTGCAGGTGCGCGCCTGACGGTCCACAGGTCAGGCCGGGTCCGTTCCCCGACGCGAGGCTCCGAGTCAACCCAGCGCCAGGGCCGTGGCGGGATCTGCCACGAAGTCGGCCACCTCGCGAAGGACCCGCGAGCCCAGCGCCCCGTCGATCACGCGGTGGTCGAACGACAGGGCCAGGGTCACGACGTCACGCACCTCGATCCGCCCGTCCACGACCCACGCGCGCGGCAGCACGCGGCCCAGGGCCAGGATCGCGACCTCGCCGGGGTTGAGGATCGGCGTCCCGGAATCCACGCCGAACACGCCCACGTTGGTGATCGTCAGCGTCGAGCCGCGCAGGTCCTCGGGCCGGGAGCGGCCCGCCCGGGCCGTCTCGACCAGGTGGGCCAGCGCCCGGCCCATCCCGCGCAGGTCGAGGTCCTGGGCCGCGGGGATCCTGGGCACGATGAGGCCCCGGGGTGAGTCGACGGCGATCCCCAGGTGCACGTTGCCGTGGACGAGCAGGTTCTCCCCGGTCTCGTCCAGGCTGGCGTTGATGCTCGGGTGTGCCCGGGCGGCCCGGACCAGGCCCAGTGCAGCGAACGTCAAGGGCGTGATCGAGACCCCAGCCAGGTCGCTGCGCTCACGCGCGGCCCTGAGCAGTGCCGTCATCGCGCTGACATCGACGTCGACCCACTCGGTCACGTGCGGGGCGCTGAACGCCGAGGCTGTCATCGCCCGGGCCATCATCCGGGCCACGTGCGACCGCGGGACCACCTCGTCGGCGGCCTCCAGTGATGCGGGCCGCCCAAGCCCCGCCGGCGCACCGGGATCGGGCCGGGCCGTTCGCGGCACGCTGCCCGCCGCGGCCCGCGCTGAGCGAGCGACATCATCATGGGTGATGGTCCCGCCTGCTCCCGAGGGCGCCACGTGGGCGAGGTCAACTCCCAGGTCGCGGGCCAACCGGCGCACGGGCGGCTTGGCCCGGACCTGGTCGGCGCCCAGCCTGCGCTCGGCTCCGCGCCCCATCTCGAGGCCGCCGAGTCGCACCGGGCGAGCAGGTTCCCCGGGCGGTCCCGCCTCCACATGGTCCGCGCCGTGCGGGGTCGCGCGTGGGCGGCGCTTGGGCGCCCTGCCCTTGCGGACCCCGTAGCCGACCAGCACGGCCTCACGCTCCTCTGAACCACCGGAAGAATCGTCCGCACCATCGGAGGGCTCGGCACCGTCGGCCGTGCCCGCAGGCGCGCGCACCTCAGCTGCTCCCATGCCCCCGGGGTCCTCGGATGCGCCCACGCCGGCGGGCTCCTCAGCAGGTCCCCGGTCGACATCCGGGCCTCCCGGCTCCTCGATCCGGATGATCGCCTGGCCGACAGGCACCACGTCGCCCGGCTCGGCCAGCAGCTCCACCACCCGCCCGGCATACGGGCTGGGCAACTCGACTGCTGCCTTGGCGGTCTCCACCTCCAGCAGCACCTGGTTGACCACGACCTCGTCACCGACCGCCACCTTCCAGCCGAGCACCTCAGCCTCGGTCAGGCCCTCGCCGGCATCGGGCATCCGGAACTCGCGCAGCACGGCTCCTCCTCAGTAGGCCATCGACCGGTCGACCGCCTCGAGGATGCGGTCCAGGTCGGGCAGGTAGATGTCCTCGATCCGCGAGGGTGGGTACGGGGCGTGGAACCCACCGACCCGGAGCACGGGTGCCTCCAGCTGGTAGAAGCACTCCTGGGTCACCGAGGCCGCGATCTCGGCCCCGAGTCCGCCCACCACCGGGGCCTCGTGCACCACGATCAACCGCCCGGTCCGGGCCACCGAGTCGGAGATGGTCGCCAGGTCCAGCGGCGCCAGGCTGCGAGCGTCGATCACCTCGAGATCACGGGTGTCAGCCTCGGCTGCGTCCAGACAGGTGCGCACCATCGGGCCCCAGCACAGCAGCGTCGCGTCGTGGCCCGGGCGCACCACCCGCGCGCGGAACAGCCCCGGCAGCGCAGCCAGTGGTGCGGACTCGTCGACCTCCGCCTTGTCCCAGTACCGGCGCTTGGGCTCGAGGAACAGGATCGGGTCGGGGTGCGCGATCGCCTGCCGGATCATCATGAAGGCATCCGCCGGCGTGCTCGGGGTGACGATCCGCAGCCCGGGGGAGTGCGCGAAGTACGCCTCGGGGGACTCCGAGTGGTGCTCGACCGCCCCGATCCCGCCGCCGCTGGGCACCCGGATCACGATCCGCATCGACAGCGCCCCGGCCGAGCGCAGGTGCAGCCGAGCCACCTGGGTGGTGATCTGGTCGAAGGCCGGGAAGATGAACCCGTCGAACTGGATCTCGCACACTGGCGCGTAGCCGCGCATCGCCAGGCCCACGGCGGTGCCGATGATGCCGCTCTCGGCCAGCGGCGTGTCGATGACTCGGTCCTCGCCGAACCGGGCCAGCAGCCCGTCGGTGACCCGGAACACCCCGCCGAGCCGGCCGATGTCCTCGCCCATCAGCAGCACCTTCGGGTCGTCAGCCAGGGCCGCGGCCAGCCCCGCGTTCAGAGCCTTGGCCATCGTCAGCACGGCCACCTCACGCCCCCCGTCCGTCGGCGAACCCGGCGAGGTAGGTGCCCAGCCAGGCTCGGTCGCGCTCCACGACCGGATGCCGGTCGGCGTACACGTGGTCGAACATCGACGTGGGCGCCGGATCGGGCAGCGCCCGGCATGCTGCCCGCATGTGCTCGCCGAGCGCCTCGGCCCGGCTCGCCACGTCGGCCAGGAACGTGGCGTCCGCCAGCCCCGAGCGTGCGATGTGGGCGCGGACCCGCTCGATGGGGTCCTTGAGCTTCCACGCCTCGCCCTCGGCCGTCGTGCGGTAGCGGGTCGGGTCATCGGAGGTCGTGTGCGCCCCCATCCGGTAGGTGAACGCCTCGACCAGCGTCGGTCCGCCGCCGGCGCGGGCCCGCTCGAGCGCGGCGCTGACCACAGCCTCCACCGCCAGGACGTCGTTGCCGTCCACGCGCACGCCCGGGAACCCGTACCCGGCGGCGCGCTTGAACAGCGGGATCCGGGTCTGGCGCTCCAGCGGCTCGGAGATCGCCCACTGGTTGTTCTGGCAGAAGAACACCACGGGCGCATCGTTGACCGCCGCGTAGACGAAGGCCTCGGCGACGTCGCCCTGGGAGGACGCCCCGTCGCCGAAGCAGACCAGGACGGCGTCGTCGGTCCCGTCGCGCTGGATGCCCATGGCGTAACCGACCGCGTGCAGGGTCTGGTCGCCGATCACGATCGTGTAGAGGCTGAACCCGTGGTCGGCCGGGTCCCAGCCGCCCATGGTCGTGCCGCGGAACAGCCCGAGCAGGGTCACCGGATCGACCCCGCGCACGTAGGCCATCCCGTGCTCGCGATAGGTCGGGAAGATCCGGTCCGCCGCGCGGGTCGCCCGCGCTGCCCCCACCTGCGCAGCCTCCTGACCATTGCACGGAGCCCACAGGCCGAGCTCGCCGTGGCGCTGCAGCGCCGTCGCCTCGGTGTCCAGGCGGCGCACCATGACCAGGTCCTCGTAGCGGTCCCGCCACTGCTCGGCGGTCAGGGCCAGGGCGTAGTCGGGATGCTCGACCAGGAGCCCCTCGGGGCTCAGCAGCTGGACGAGTTCGGGTCCGCCGTCGATCGCCATGCCGGTACCTCCCCGGCCATCGTGGCACCGACCAGGCGCACCGTCCCGTCGACGAGGGAATCGCGACGGGGGAACGGCGACCCGCATCCGCCACCCCGACCCCCGGCCGCCCGTGCCCGGGCTCGTGGTCGACTCGCGCTCAGCCCGGCAACCAGCTGACCGTGCCGGCCAGGGCGGCGTAGCCGACGAACGCAACGATGTCGATCAGCGCGTGCGCGACGACCAGCGGCAGCACGCGGCCCCAACGCTGGTACAGCCACGCGAACAGCACGCCCATCGCGATGTTGCCGAGCATCCCGCCGATGCCCTGGTAGAGGTGATAGGAGCCACGGACCAGGGCACTTGTGGCGATTACCGCAGGGGCCGACCAGCCGATCTGGGTCAGTCGGCGCATGAGGAAGCCCACCACCAGGACCTCCTCGACGATCGCGTTCTGCAGTGCGGCCCCGATGAGGACCGGCCAGCGCCACCACGTCTCGGGCAGCGCCTGGGCCACGACGGCGAGGTTCACCCCCGACTGATAGGCGATCAGGTAGCCGGCCAGGCCGACCGACCCGACCACTGCCGCCAGCACCGTGCCACGCCAGAGGTCCCGGCCCGGCTGGGACCGGTCGACCCCGATGGCCCGCATGCCCTCACCGGAGCGCACCAGCAGGTACCAGACCAGGGCCACCGGTGCCAGGGCGAAGGCGATCCGCAGGAATTGGCGGATGAGGTCCAGCAGGGGTCGGCCGGGGGCCAGGGAGTTGTTGAGCACCGCAGTCTGGTCGGCCAGCGGAACCCCGCTGGTCAGGTCAGCCGCGAAGCTGACGATTGAGTAGATCCCGGACCGCCCCAGCGACAGGGCGAGCACGATCAGGACCTCGGCGACCAGGATCCCCCGGGACAGGCCCGCCGGTGCAACGCCCCGCCGGCCGACCCCCGGTGTCACTGCCCGACGTCCATCAGCATCCCGGGTGGGGCGTCGAAGTTCGGGGGGGTCAGGCCGTGTCGGGCGTCGGCCTGTGCGCGGCGCGGGTCTGCGGCGTCGGAACCCAGGGCCTCGGCCGCTGCCAGATAGGCCCCGGTCGTGCTGGCGGCAACGGCCTGCCAGGTGTAGGTCGACAGGACCGCGTCCGCGGCTCGCTCGGCGCGCTCCCGGGCGCCGTCGGGATCGGCCAGGGCGCGCAGGACGACGGCTTCCAGGCTGGCCGGCGTGCCCGGCGAGAACGTCAGGGCACGCTGGTCGCCGGCCGCGAACTCCTCGAGCCCGCCAGTGCCGGACAGGACAAGGGGAGTGCCCAGGACCGCCCCCTCGAGGGCCACGAGGCCGAACGGCTCGTACAGGCTCGGTGCGACCACCAGGTCCGCAGCCACCACTACCGCCCGGAGGTCGGGCTCGCTGACCCAACCGAGGAATCGGACGCTGTCGCCCAGGCCGAGCCCGGCAGCCTGTCCACGCACATCGTCGAGATAGCTGCCGTGCCCGGCGACGAGCAGTCGGATGCCGGGGTGGGCCGCGCGAAGCCCGGGCATCGCCGCGATCAGGGTTTGCACACCCTTCTCCCACTCCACGCGTCCGGTGTAGGCCAGCAGGGGCCCGGCGTCGGCGTTCTCGGCGCGGATGCGAGCCACGTCGGAGTCCGCGACCACCCAGCGCGAGGCGTCGATCCCGTTGGGCACCACCCGCGCGCCCACCACGCCGAACAGGTCCGCGACCTCGTCGTGCATAGTTGCCGAGCAGGTGATCACTGAGTCGGCGGTGTTGGCCAACCACCACTCGATGCGATGGATGGCAGTCGACAGTGGGGTGCTGACCCAGCCCATGTTCCGACCCGCCTCGGTGGCGTGGATCGTGGCCGTCAGCGGCGTTCCGAACGTCTCGCGCAGGGCGACGGCTGCGTGGGCGACCATCCAGTCATGGGCGTGCAGGACGTCCGGGCGCCAGCCCCGGATCAGCTCGTTGCCCAGCCCGGTGAACTCGCACTCCATCTCTGCGACATGGGCGAGCAGGTCACTGGGGTCGTGCCGGGAGTGGTCGACGGCGGCCCGCAGCACCCGGACCGGGCCGGCGGACCCCCATGCCATGCGCGCGGGGGCTGCGGAGTTCGGGGCCTGGGTGATCACCACCACCTCGTGACCCGCCTGGGCCTGGGCGTCGGCCAGGGCATAGACATGCCGACCGAGCCCGCCGTACATCACCGGCGGGTACTCCCAGGTCAGGTGCAGGATGCGCATCGAGGACGAATCGTACGCCCGAGTCGGGGCGGTGGTCCGACTCGCGCGTGGTCAGGGACCTTCGACCTGCGGCGAAGGGCCGGGGTGCCGCACGCGGCGCCGGGCAACGCGCCTAGGATTGACCCGATCGGCAGGCCTTGTTACTCGCGGGTAGCATGGCCCTGCGGGCGGCGCGAACGCCCAGCGGATCGGGTAGAACTGGCCACCGGGATGCCCTGCGCACCGGCTGAGAAGAGAGGTCGACAACGCGACCATGAAGATCCTTGTCTGCGTGAAGCAGGTACCGGACAGTTGGGCGGAGAAGACGCTGAGCGCGTCGGACCACACGTTGGACCGCGAGTCGGTCGACGCCGTCATGAACGAGATCGACGAATACGCGATCGAGGAGGCGCTGCGCCTGCAGGAGGCGCACGGCGGCGAGGTCGTCGTGCTCTCCATGGGCCCGGCCCAGACCACCGACACGATCCGCAAGGCCCTGGCTATGGGTGCCGACGCGGGGGTGCACATCCTCGACGACGGCCTGCACGGCTCGGATGCCGTGGCCACCTCGCTCGCGCTGGCCAAGGCCATCGAGGGTCGCGGCGCGGACCTGGTGATCCTGGGTTGTGAGTCGACCGACGCGCGCATGTCGGTCGTGCCGGCGATGGTCGCCGAGCGCCTGGGCCTGCCGCAGCTGACGTTCGCCAACTCGGTGACCGTCGACGGCGGCACCGTCACCACCAACCGCGTCACCGAGTACGGCTATGACGTCGTGGAGGCGCCCATGCCGGCGCTGATCAGCGTGGTCGAGAAGATCAACGAGCCCCGCTACCCCTCCTTCAAGGGGATCATGGCGGCCAAGAAGAAGCCCGTGGAGACCGTGGACCTGGCCGGCCTGGGCGTGCCCGCGGCCGAGGTGGGCCTCGGTGCCGCCTGGTCGATCGTCGAGGAAGCTGCCGCCCGGCCGCCGAAGGCCAAGGGCACCATCGTCACCGACGAGGGCAACGGTGGCGCCGCCATCGCCGATTTCATGTCCGCGCAGAAGTTCATCTGAGGAGACCAGCCATGGCTGAAGTACTTGTGCTCGTCGAGCATGTCGACGGCAATGTCAAGAAGGTCACGTACGAGTTGCTCACGCTGGCGGCTCGCATCGGCGAGCCGGCGGCCGTGCTGGTCGGTGCAGGAGCCGACGCAGCGATCCCCGGGCTGGCTGAGTACGGCGCGACGACGGTCTACGTCGCCGATGCCCCCGAGCTGACCGCCCACCCGGTGGCGCCCAAGACCGAGGTCCTGGCCAAGCTCGTGGCCGAGAAGTCCCCGGCAGCGGTCCTGGTCGCCAGCACCGCCGAGGCCAAGGAGGTGGCCGCGCGCCTGGCGATCCGCTCCGGCTCAGGCATCATCACCGACGCAGTGGACGTGGCTGCCGACGGCACCGCGACCCAGTCGGTGTTCGGCGGCGCGACCGTCGTGACCTCGAAGGTGACGACCGGCACGCCCATCATCACGGTGCGGCCCAACAGCACGGCACCCGTGGCGTCCGCCGGTGCCGGTGCTCGCGTGGACGTCAGCGTCGAGCTGTCGGCCGGGGCCACCGCGGCGAAGATCACCGACAAGGTGACCCAGGCCAAGGGCGGTCGCCCGGACCTGGCTGAGGCCGCGGTCGTGGTCTCCGGTGGGCGCGGGGTCGGTGGGGCCGAGGGCTTCGCCGTCATCGAGGGCCTGGCGGACGCGCTCGGTGGTGCCGTGGGCGCCTCGCGCGCGGCGACCGACGCCGGGTGGTACCCGCACCAGTTCCAGGTGGGCCAGACCGGCAAGACCGTCGCACCGCAGCTGTACATCGCCAACGGAATCTCCGGGGCGATCCAGCACCGCGCCGGCATGCAGACCTCGAAGACGGTCATCGTGGTCAACAAGGACCCCGAGGCTCCGATCTTCGAGCTCGCGGACTTCGGCGTCGTGGGCGACCTGTTCGCTGTGGTGCCGCAGTTGACCGAGGAGGTCAGCAAGCGCAAGGGCTGAACCGCCCAGCAGACACCCGAGGAGGGGCCTGACCGGTGACCGGTCGGGCCCCTCCGTCGTCGTGGGTCCTCGGTCGTCCGGCAGCGGGGCTGTCCCCCCCCCGAGACCGGACGCCGATCCGTGCAGGGTCGGCCGCGAGCCGTCCGCGATCTCAGGATCGCGGTCCTCGGCTCAGCGCAGCACGATCGGGGTCGTGCCCACGGTGAGCTTCGTGCCACGCTCGACAGTGCTGATCGCCCCCGTCATCCTCAGGACCTGGACCCGGGACTTCTGTGTGATCGACGAGGTGCGAGAGAGCCGCCAGAGCACACGGACGCGCTGGCCCGAAGGTTCCTTGAACGTGCAGGTACGCACGCCCTTGCCAGACGCGCAGCCACCGAACGTGTGGCCCCGCAGGGCCGACTGCAGCACGGCAAGGGAGTCCCGGGCTGGATTGCCCGGCCGTGTCCGCAGGTGCACGGCGGCCTGCGCCGTGCGGAAGGGGATCAGCCAGGTCACCGCGGAGTACCCGCGGTAGTAGGAGTTCAGCCCGCTGAGCAGGTTGGGCTCGTTCCACACCTCGATCTGGACCTTGAGGGACGACCCGTAGCGTGCCCGGATGAAGTCCACCACCTGGCCGACGTAGGTGGCCCAGATCCGCGCCTGTGCCGACGGAGACCGGCCACGCCCGGGCCGGCGCAGCCTGCACCCCGGCCCTCGGCCCAGCCTGCACCCCGGCCGCCTGACCGGTCGCGATCAGGGTCAGGGCGACGATGCCCGCGGCCAGAGATCCGGTCAGACGGGTCATGAGGTGCCTCCCCCTGCTCGGGGGCGCTGCACCCCCCCCACGGATTCGTCGAGCAGTAGGGCACTCGGGCACGCGGCCCGATCCGGCTCCCGGGCCTACGATTGGCTCACCATGGGCACCTACCTCGACCACGCGGCTTCCACGGGGCTGCTGGACCCCGCGCGCGAGGCGATGCTCGCCGTCCTGGGGACTGCTGGCAACGCTTCCTCGCTGCATGCCGCGGGTCGCGCAGCCCGCCGCCATGTCGAGGAGTCCCGCGAGGCCATCGCCGGCGCACTCGGGGTGACTCCCTCCGAGGTCATCCTCACTGCGGGCGGCACGGAGGCCGACAACCTGGCCATCAAGGGCCTGTGGTGGTCGCGGACCGCGGCGGAGCCCCGGCGCCGGCGGGTGCTGGCCACCCGGATCGAGCACCACGCCGTGCTCGATCCCGTCGAGTGGCTCGGGGCGCACGAGGGCGCCGACGTGGTCTGGATCGGCGTGGATCACCTGGGACGCGTCGACCCCGACGAGGTGGCCGCCGAGCTGGCCGCCGACCCACACGGGGCCGCGCTCGTCGCGGTGATGGCTGCCAACAACGAGGTCGGCACCATCCAGCCGATCGAGGCGATCGCGGCTGCCTGCGCGCAGGCCGACGTCCCGCTGCACGTCGACGGGGTCCAGGCAGTCGGCTCGATCCCGGTCGACGCCGGCCTGCCGACGACGATGGCCCTCTCGGCCCACAAGCTCGGCGGGCCGCTCGGTGCCGGCGCGCTGCTGGCCCGCCGCGGACTGGACCTCACCCCGCTGACCCACGGCGGGGGACAGGAGCGCCAGGTGCGCTCCGGCACGGTCGACGTGCCGGCCGTCGTCGGCTTCGCCGCGGCCCTGCAGCACACGATGGCCGAACTTGAGGGCAACGCTGTCCGGCTGGGCGCCCTGCGCGACCGGCTCATCGCTGGAGTGCTCGAGGAGTGCCCTGAGGCCATCGTGAACGGCGCCATCGGGGCCGGTCGGCTGCCCGGCAACGCCCACCTGTCCTTCCCGGGGTGCGAGGGCGACGCGCTGCTGATGCTCCTGGATGCCGCGGGCGTGCACGTCTCGACCGGATCGGCGTGCAGCGCCGGGGTGCCCGAGCCCAGCCACGTCCTGCTGGCCATGGGGATCGACCCGGTGCTCGCGCGCTCCTCGCTGCGCTTCACCCTCGGGCACACCTCGACCGACGCCGACGTCCGCGCGCTGCTCGAGGCGCTTCCGGCGGTGGTGGCTCGGGCTCGGCGCGCTGGCCAGGTCCGGATCAGCCCGGAGCTGTCGGCGGCCGTGCGCAGCGGGGTGTGAGGCCGATGCGCGTGCTGGCCGCCATGTCCGGCGGTGTCGACTCAGCAGTCGCCGCGGCCCGGATGGTCGCCGCGGGCCATGAGGTGACCGGGGTGCACCTCGCCCTGTCGCGCACCCGCGAGTCGCAGCGGTCCGGTGCGCGCGGGTGCTGCACCCTCGAGGACTCCCGCGACGCGTGGCGTGCTGCCGACCTGCTGGAGATCCCGTTCTACGTGTGGGACATGTCTGCGGAGTTCACCGCGGAGGTGGTCGAGGACTTCCTTGCCGAGTACGCGGCCGGCCGCACGCCGAACCCGTGCCTGCGCTGCAACGAGCGGATCAAGTTCGCTGCCGTGCTGGACCGAGCACTGGCCCTCGGGTTCGACGCCGTGGCCACCGGGCACTACGCGAGACTCGTCGAGGGGCCCCAGGGTCGCGAGCTGCATCGGGCGCCGGACCCGGGCAAGGACCAGTCCTACGTGCTCGGCGTCCTGGACGCGGGTCAGCTGGCGGGCTGCGTGTTCCCCCTGGGCGACTCGACCAAGACCCTGGTGCGCGCCGAGGCCGCCGCGCTTGGACTCGCGGTCGCTGCCAAGCCCGACAGCCACGACGTCTGCTTCATCCCCAGTGGTGATACCGCCGGGTTCCTGCGTGACCGGCTGGGCGAGGCACCCGGCGAGGTGGTGGATGCCGAGACCGGCGAGGTGCTCGGCGCCCATGCCGGGGCCTACGCCTTCACCGTGGGCCAGCGCCGCGGGGTCGCTCTGGGCCGACCCGCCCCGGACGGTGCCCGGCGCTACGTCGTGGACGTCGACATCAGCGCCCGGCGCGTGTCGGTCGGCCCGGGGGAGCGCCTCGACGTGCACCGGATCACGGCGACCCGGCCGCGCTGGTGCGGGCCGGGGGGGGCGCCGATCGATGGAGCCCGGCTCGGCGTGCAGGTGCGCGCCCACGGCGAGGAGGTGCCCGCCACGGTGCACGTGACCCCCGCCGGGTTCGTCGCCGACCTCGATGCGCCGATCCGCGGCATCGCCGCCGGACAGGCTGCGGTCCTCTATGACGGCACGCGCGTGGTCGGGTCGGGGACCATCACGCGCGCCGACCAGTGAGCGCTGGGCAGGTCCCGGACGCAGTCGATTCGGGGGGACCACTTCCCGCTGACACGGGCCCCGATCCGGCTGGGATTCCGACCCGGGCCCTGTCCATCGGGATCGCTGTGGGGGCCTACGCGATCAGCTTCGGCGCGATCAGTGTGACGGCTGGGCTCAGCGTCGCCCAGGCCCAGGCGCTGTCGGCGCTGATGTTCACCGGGGCGTCCCAGTTCGCCTTCGTCGGCGTAGTGGCGGCCGGCGGCGGTGTGCTGGCCGCCGTGCTCACCTCCTGGCTGCTCGGGGTGCGCAACGGCCTGTATGGGCTGCATCTGGGGACTGTGCTCACCGCGCGCGACGGTGCCGGCGAACGCCTGACCGGATGGCGCAGGCTCGGGGCCGCGCACTTCACGATTGACGAGTCGACGGCGATGGCGATGGCCTACGAGCCCGACCGCGAGGCCTCGCGGCGGGCGTTCTGGGCCACTGGCTGGTCGGTGTTCGTGCTCTGGAACTTGGGCACGCTGCTGGGCGCGCTGGGTGCGGCCTCCTTGAGCGACCCGAAGGTGCTGGGTCTGGACGCAGCGATCCCGGCGGGCTTCCTCGCGCTGATGTGGCCGCGGTTGGTCGATCGCCGAATGTGGGCCCTGGCGGTCGTGAGCGGCGTCCTGGCCTTGGCGCTGGCGCCGATCCTGAGCCCCGGAATCCCGGTGCTGGCCGGGGCCGGGCTGGCGGTAGGCGGCGCGCTCTGGCTCACCAGGGTGCGACCCGGCGCCTCGGCACCGGTGGGCAGGGCCGACTGATGTGGCTCGGCGTCCTGATCGCCTCCCTCGCGGCCTTCCTCACGAAGTGGGCCGGGCACCTGCTGCCCGAGGCGCTGCTCGAGCGTCCCCTGGTCCGCCGCGCTGCCGCGATGCTGCCGATCGCGCTGCTCGCGGCACTGCTGAGCATCCAGACGTTCTGGGGGGTCGACGGGTTCACGATCGATGCGCGGGCCGCGGGGGTAGCGGTGGCGGTCATCGCGCTGCTGCTGCGTGCTCCGTTCCTGGTCGTCGTGCTGTCCGCAGCCGCCACCGCCGCGCTGCTCCGGGCGCTGGGATGGGGCTGAGCCGCCACGCCGTCGTCGAGCGACCGTCAGGCGTCCGAGGGGAAGCGCACCCCGACCTGGCCGCGCGCCTGGTCAAGAAGGCGGGCCACGGCCAGTGAGTTCTCGACCGGCCAGACCTGGGACCCGCGGTGGTCCCGCACGCAGGCGAGGAACTCAGCCACCTCGTAGCGCATGTGGTGCACCGACTGCTCACGGGACAGGTCCTCGACCTGGCCACCGCGCGGGGTGAAGGTCACCAGTGTGGGGACGCTGCAGTCGTCGAAGAGCAGCACCCCGTCCTCACCGGCGATCTGGGAGCCGACCCCGCCGGGGGCGATCTTCGAGTGCAGGCCCATCACCTCGAAGTCGCCATAGCCGAGCACGACCGTGCCCTGGCCGTCGACCCCGCTGGGCAGCAGTGTGCCGGTGGCGGCCACCGAGGTGGGGGGACCGAACAGGTGCAGGGCGAGGGCGATCTCGTAGAAGCCGAGGTCCATCAGGGAGCCGGCGGCGAACTCGGGGTTGAACGCGTTGGGCAGCTCGCCGGCCTTGAACCGGTCGTAGCGCGAGGAGTACTGGTCCTTGGTGAACACGACGCGGCGCAGCGTGCCCACCCGGGCAACCGCCTCGTGGATCGCCTGCACGTTGGGTTCCCACGGTGAGGTGTAGGCCTCCATCAGGACCCGATCCGCTGCCTGGGCCGCCGCGGCCATCGCCTCGACCTGGGCTGCGCAGGCGGCCAGGGGCTTCTCGGCCAGCACGTGCTTGCCTGCCTCGAGGAGCCTGATCGCCTGTAGCGCGTGCAGCGAGTTGGGGCTGCCCAGGTAGGCCGCGTCCACGTCGGGGTCGGCGGCCAGGTCCTCGATCGAGGTGTGCACGCGGCCGATCCCGTACTGGTCGGCGAACGCCCCCCCGGTGCTCGCCGAGCGGGAGCAGACCGCCACCACCTCGAATCCTTCGACGGTCCTCCCGGCGTCGATGAGCGCGCCGGTGATCCAGTTGGTGCCGACGACGGCCATGCGCACGGTCTCCATGGGCGCATCCTCCCAGCCCGACGCGGATGGTTCCTGATCTTGGGCTCGATCCGGCCGAATACGGCCGAGTCGAGCCACGCAGTGGCCGCATCCGCCCGCTCTGGACACCGTCTCGCGGAGCGCTGGTGCCGCGCGGTGGTCAGGTGCCGTCGTCTGGGCGACCAGAATGGGTGCATGCAGACCTCCGAGCCGCCCACAATCCAGACCACGGGTGTCGGTTCGATGCCGGGCACGGACTCGGCCGAGGCGGCCCGGATCGTCGTCGGCGAGTTCGCCATCCCATACGTGGCCGAGTTGCCCGCCCGGGGAGCAGGCGCTGACACGCTGGGCCGCACACTGGGCCTGCTCGCTGAAGTGACCGGCGACTTCGCCGCTGAGACCACCCCGTCGGGCTGGCGGCTCGTCGGCGGCCGGACCGGTGGTGAGCCGGGTCGCCAGATGCGCAGGGCTGTCGGATGGCTGTCCGAGGACGCCGATCGCCTCGAGGAGCAATTGATCGGGTTCCGGGGACTGGTCAAGGTGCAGGTCGCGGGGCCGTGGACCCTGGCCGCGGGACTCGAGTCGACGCGCGGTACCCGGGTGCTGGCCGATGCCGGCGCCTGCGCGGACCTGGCCACCGCGCTGGCCGAGTCGCTGGCCACCCATGTGGCGGCGATGCAGCGCAGGGTGCCCGGCGCGCAGGTTGTCGTCCAGGTGGATGAACCGACGCTGCCCCTCGTGCTGGCGGGACGCCTGCGGACTCCGAGCGGGCGTGGCGCGCTGCGGATTCCCGAGGCGCCGGAACTGTCCTTGCGTCTGGCTGAAGTGACCGCCGCCGCCAGTGCCGCCGGGGCGGATCAGGTGGTGGGGCACTGCTGTGCGCGGCGCGTGCCCTTCGACCTGTTCGGCGGGTCCGGGTTCAGCGGCGTGTCCGTGGACCTCGCTGGCGTGGGGTCCGCTGCCGACGAGTCGTTGGGCCAGTGGTGGGACCGAGGTGGCCTCGTGGTGCTCGGGGTCCTGCCGTCGACCGATCCGGCGCCGGGCGTGGCACGGGCGATGCCCGAGTCCCTGGCGCGGACGGTGGCCGAGCTGTGGAGCCGGATCGGCTTCGGCATCGCTGACGTGGGCGCGCGGACCTGGCTGAGCCCGGCGTGCGGTCTGGCCGGCGCCTCACCCGACTGGTCCGGGCAGGTGGGCGGGTTGCTGCGCGGGGCCGCCCGGATGCTCGAGTCCAGCGACTGATCCGCCCGGTCGACCCGCCCGGACGGCCGGGTCCGGACGTGGCAGACGGCCCCGCGCCCCACTCGTCGGTGCCCGATCGGCTGCGTCTGATCAATCTGGCACCCAGATGCTCCATGTGGGGCAACGGGGCTCCAGGTTGGCGAGCGCGCAGGGTCTGCGCGCCCGATGCCGGCCCGGGTCGTCGGCCGTCCCGGGCGTCACGGTGGGCCGGCGGTGCGCACGACACCGACCGATGTCAGGGCGCGCCGGTACATTGCGCTGCGTGAACAGCGATCCGCGGGGCCAGTGGGAGCAGGTGGCGGCCCAGGTGCAGGCGGCCCGGTCGGCCTACTACGAGCGTGATGCCCCGACCCTCTCGGATGCCGAGTACGACGCCCTGTACGCGCAGTTGGTGGCGTTGGAGGCCGCGCACCCGGAGTTGTCCGGGCCGAAGTCGCCGACGGCGTCGGTGGGTGGCGTCCGCGCGGAGATGTTCGACCCTGTCGAGCATCTGGAGCGCATGTACTCCTTGGACAACGCGTTCAGCGACGAGGAGCTGTCCGCGTGGGCGGTGCGCGTGGTCAAGGAGGTGGGGGAGTTCCCGCCGGTGCTGTGCGAGTTGAAGATCGACGGCCTGGCCGTGGACATCGTGTACCGCGACGGACGCTTGGTGTCGGTGGCGACCCGCGGTGATGGTCGGGTGGGCGAGGACGTCACGCACAACGCCCGCTACATTGCGGCGATCCCCGCGCGGCTGACCCCGGCAGCGGGTGCGGCGGTCCCAGGGCTGGTGGAGGTGCGCGGCGAGGTGTTCTTCCCCGTGGCGGACTTCGAGCGGATCAACGACGAGCAGTTGGCGCTGGGTCGCTCGCCGTTCGCCAACCCGCGCAACACCGCGGCGGGCACCTTGCGCCAGCGCGTGGACCGCCGTGAGGAGGAACTGGCTGTTGCTCGGAGCGCTCTCGAGGCGGCCCAGGCGCGGGGCGCGGGTGAGGCTGTGATTGCCCGCGCGCAGGCCCGGGTGGCTCGGGAGGCCGCGGAGGTGGAAAGGGTGCGGGCGAATATGGGCCGGTTGCGGTTGACCGTGCACGGGGTGGGGGCCCGTACAGGGTTGGCGCTCGACACCCAGTCGCGCGGCTATGAGGTGCTGTCCGGGTTGGGCCTGCCGACCTCGGAGCGGTCGAAGGTGGTCGTTGACCTGGCCGGTGTGCGGCAGTTCGTCGAGTTCTACGCCGAGCACCGCCATGACGTGGCCCACGAGATCGACGGAGTGGTGGTCAAGGTCGACGACCTGGGCCTGCAGGCCCAGCTGGGGGCCACGTCACGGGCGCCGCGGTGGGCGATCGCGTTCAAGTACCCGCCGGAGGTGGTGCGCACGCGGTTGCTCGACATCCGCGTGAACGTCGGGCGCACGGGTCGGGTCACCCCGTACGCGGTGATGGAGCCCGCGAAGGTCGCTGGGTCCACCGTGGAGATGGCCACGCTGCACA
Organism: uncultured Actinomycetes bacterium; assembly: GCA_963788325.1. Taxonomy (GTDB): domain Bacteria; phylum Actinomycetota; class Actinomycetes; order S36-B12; family CAIYMF01; genus Prado023. The sequence continues at coordinate 508,854 of CAWBGJ010000015.1, read as the reverse complement.
ACGCCTCGGAGGTGGGGCGCAAGGGCGTGCTGATCGGCGATCTGGTGTTCCTGCGCAAGGCCGGGGACGTGATCCCTGAGGTGATCGGCCCGGTCGTCGAGGAACGCACCGGCGCCGAGCGGAAGTTCGTGATGCCCACGCACTGCCCGGAGTGCGGCACGCCACTGGCGCCGGCCAAGGAGGGCGATGTCGACATCCGCTGCCCGAACACCCGCTCCTGCCCTGCGCAGCTCCGCGAGCGGATCTTCCACGTGTCCGGCCGGGGGGCGTTCGACATCGAGGGCCTGGGCTGGAAGGCCGGCGTGGCGTTGCTGGAGTCCGGGGTGGTGGCCGACGAGGGCGACCTGTTCGCTCTTGACGCGGCCACGCTGAGCACGGTGCCGTTCTTCACCCGTGCGGCCAGGGCAGGCGAGGTCGGAGCGCAGCTGACCGCGAATGCCGAGCTGCTGCTCGCGCAACTGGAGAAGGCCAAGTCCCAGCCGCTGTGGCGCGTGCTGGTGGCGCTGTCGATCCGGCACGTCGGGCCGACCGCGGCGCAGGCGCTGGCCCGCGAGTTCCACGCGCTCACGGATCCGCAGTGGGCTTCCGATCCGGCGCACCCGGGAGCACGACCGCCCATCGACCGAGCTGCTGTCGAGGAACTCGCCGCCACCGAAGGGGTCGGTCCGATCATCGCCGAGGCCGTCGTGGAGTGGTTCGCCGTCGAGTGGCACCGCGAGGTCGTGGCGAAGTGGGCTGCGGCCGGGGTGCGGATGGCCGAGGAGGTGATCGAGTCCGGTCCGCGGACGCTGGCCGGGCTGACGGTGGTCATCACCGGCTCGCTGCCGGGATTCACGCGGGACAGCGCCGCGCAGGCGGTCACCTCCCGGGGCGGCAAGGTGGCCTCGTCGGTGTCGAGGAAGACCGACTTCGTGGTCGTCGGGGAGAACGCAGGATCCAAGGCGGACAAGGCCGTCGCCCTGGCCCGGCCCATCCTCGACGCCGGCGGCTTCGCGGTGCTGCTCGATCAGGGCCCGGAGGCGGCCATGGGCGTTGCGCGGGTGGGCGAGTAGCCCGTCGGACGCAACCACCTCACGCGTGTGGACAACTGGTTGCCGGATCCCCGATCCCGTGGGAGGTTCTGACCTGCGCGCACGGGGGACGCGCACCGCGCTGCGGGGGAGCGCTGGAGGCGGGTCGGCACCACCCGGGGGGACCGGTGCCGGCCCGCCCGCCGCGTGCGCGGCCGGCCCCTCGCGTGTGTCGAGGTGCCGGGGCGACCCGCCTAGGATGTGGCCCATGCCTGAGACCCCATCGGCGATCACGCGCGAACAGGTGGCCCACCTCGGCCGCCTGGCTCGGCTGTCGCTCACCGAGGACGAACTGGACCACTACAGCACGCAACTGGCTAACATCCTCGGCGCCGTCGCCCGCGTCACCGAGGTCGCCACCCCCGACGTGCCCGCCACCTCGCACCCGATGCCCCTGGAGAACGTGTTCCGCGAGGACCTCCCGGTGCCCAGCCTGGCCCAGGCACAGGCCCTCTCCGGAGCGCCGGCCGCCGAGGACGAGCGCTTCCGGGTGCCCCGGATCCTGGACGAGCAATGAGCAGCCCCACGTCGGCGGACACCTCCGCCACCGACCGTGCGGACCTCACCAGGTTCACCGCGGCGCAGCTCTCGGACGTGCTGGGCAACGGCCTGGTGTCCGCCCGGGAGGTGACCCAAGCCCACCTGGACCGGATTGCCGCCGTGGACGGTGACATCCACGCGTTCCTGCACGTGGACACCGACGGTGCGTTGGCCACGGCCGACGCGATCGACGCCGCCCGTGCCGCGGGTGAGCCGCTGGGTCGGCTGGCCGGTGTCCCGCTGGCCCTCAAGGACGTCCTGACCATGAAGGACATCCCCACCACCTGCGGGTCGCGGATCCTCGAGGGCTGGCGCCCGCCCTACGACGCGACTGTCACCGCCCGCCTGCGCGCGGCCGGCATCGTCATCCTCGGCAAGACCAACATGGACGAGTTCGCGATGGGCTCCTCCACGGAGCACTCCGCGTACGGCCCGACCCACAACCCCTGGGACCTCGATCGGATCCCCGGAGGGTCCGGCGGCGGCAGCGCGGCGTCGCTGGCCGCGTTCGAGGCGCCCCTGGCGATCGGCACCGACACCGGCGGCTCGATCCGCCAGCCGGCTGCCGTCACCGGCACCGTCGGGGTCAAGCCGACCTACGGGGCGGTCTCCCGGTACGGCCTGGTCGCACTGGCCTCCTCGCTGGATCAGGCGGGGCCCTGCGCGCGCACCGTGCTCGACGCGGCCCTGCTGCACTCGGTGATCGCCGGCCACGACCCTCGGGACTCCACATCCCTGCAGCAGCCCGTGCCCGACGTGGTGGCGGCAGCGACGCGTGCCGACGTTCGCGGCATGCGGATCGGCCTGGTCACCGAACTGGGCGGCGAGGGCTACCAGGCGGGCGTGCGCCAGCGCTTCAGCGAGGCAGTCGCCATCCTCGAGAAGTTGGGTGCCGAGGTCGTCGAGGTCTCGTGCCCCAGCTTCGACTACGCGCTGGCCGCCTACTACCTGATCCTGCCCAGCGAGGCGTCGAGCAACCTGGCCAAGTTCGACGGCATGCGCTACGGCGCGAGGGTCGGCGACGACGGGTCCCGGTCGGTCGAGGAGGTCATGAGCCTGACCCGCGAGGCCGGCTTCGGCGCCGAGGTCAAGCGTCGGATCATGCTGGGCACCTACGCGCTGTCCAGCGGCTACTACGACGCCTACTACGGCTCGGCGCAGAAGGTCCGGACGCTGATCCAGCGCGACTTCGCTGCGGCGTTCGACCAGGTCGACGTGCTGATCTCGCCCACGGCCCCCACCACGGCCTTCAAGCTCGGCGAGAAGCTCGACGACCCGCTGGCCATGTACCTCAACGACGTCGCCACCATCCCGGTCAACCTCGCGGGCAACGCCGCCATGAGCCTGCCGGTGGGCCTGGCCCCCGAGGACGGCCTGCCCGTGGGCCTGCAGATCATCGCCCCCGCGATGGCTGATGACCGGCTCTACCGCGTGGGCGCGGCCCTGGAGGCGGCCCTGTTCGACCGCTGGGGCGGACTGCTGATCGAGGAGGTGCCGGCCCGATGAGCCAGCCGATGACTGACCCGGTGATGGACTTCGACACCGCGATGGCGCGCTTCGACCCCGTGCTGGGCCTCGAGGTCCACGTGGAGCTCAACACCGCCACGAAGATGTTCTGCGGTTGCTCGACGGAGTTCGGCGCGCAGCCCAACACCCAGGTCTGCCCCGTCTGCCTGGGCCTGCCCGGTGCCCTGCCCGTGCTCAACCGGGTGGGTGTGGAGTCGGCGATGCGGATCGGCCTGGCGCTGAACTGCGAGATCGCCACGTGGTGCCGGTTCGCGCGCAAGAACTACTTCTACCCGGACATGCCCAAGAACTTCCAGACCTCCCAGTACGACGAGCCGATCTGCTTCGAGGGCTACCTCGACGTCGACTACGACACGCCCGAGGGCCGGCGCACCTACCGCGTGGGCATCGAGCGTGCGCACATGGAGGAGGACACCGGCAAGAACAGCCACGTCGGCGGCGCGACGGGGCGCATCCACGGGGCCGACTACTCGCTGGTCGACTACAACCGCGCCGGCATCCCGCTGATCGAGATCGTCACCAAGCCGCTGGAGGGTGCCGGGCGATACGCCCCGGAGGTCGCCAAGGCCTACGTCGGGGCGTTGCGTGACCTCCTGCGCGCACTGGGCGTCTCCGACGTGCGGATGGAGCAGGGATCGCTGCGCTGCGACGTCAACCTGTCGCTGCGCCCATCGCCGGACGCACCCCTGGGCACCCGCTCGGAGACCAAGAACGTCAACTCGCTGCGTTCGGTCGAGCGGGCCGTGCGCTACGAGATCGGCCGACAGGCAGCACTGCTGGACTCCGGTGGTCGGGTCGTGCAGGAGACCCGGCACTGGCACGAGGACACCGGCCTGACCACCTCCGGGCGGATCAAGGAGGGTTCCGAGGACTACCGCTACTTCCCCGAGCCTGACCTCGTGCCGATCGCCCCGTCCCGGGAGTGGGTCGAGGCCCTGCGCGCGACGCTGCCGGAGAACCCGGCGATACGGCGCACCCGGCTGGCCGCGCAGTGGGGGATCAGTGACGTGGACATGTCCAACGTCGTCAACGCCGGTGCGCTGGACCTGGTCGAGGCCACCATCGCGGCGGGTGCGGATCAGTCAGCCGCCCGCAAGTGGTGGACCGGTGAGCTGGCCAGGCTGGCCAAGGAGCAGGGCGTGGAGCTCACGGACCTTCCGATCACTGCGGCACAGGTTGCCGAGGTCGAGGCGCTCGTGGTCGACGGGACCGTCAACGACAAGCTCGCCCGGCAGGTGCTCGAGGGAGTGCTGGCCGGTGAGGGGACCCCTGCCGAGGTGGTGGCTGCCCGCGGCCTTGCGGTCGTGTCCGACGACGGGCCGTTGCTCACGGCGATCGAGGAGGCCCTGGCGGCCCAGCCCGACGTGGCCGACAAGATCCGCGGTGGCAAGCTCGCGGCCGCTGGAGCGATCGTGGGGGCTGTCATGAAGGCGACTCGTGGCCAGGCCGACGCAGCCCGGGTGCGGGAGCTGATCTTCGAGCACCTCGGCGTCGAGGGGTAGGACGTGGTCCCGCGCTGACCACGGGCATACGAAGGGCCGGACCCGTGCGGGATCCGGCCCTTCGTCGCGTGCGGCTACTTGGCTGTGAACTTCTCCACGGCGCGCCAGGCCAGCGGGAACAGCCCGGCGGCCAGGGCGACCTTGAGCGCGTCGCCGATCAGGAACGGCGTGAGGCCCAGGCCCATCGCAGTGCCCAGCGACACCCCGAGGGAGGCAGCCAGCCAGAGGACTCCGAACGCGTAGATCACGACGTTGCCCAGGATCATCAGGCCCGCCGTCCGCGGCGCCGTGCGCGTGGCGCCCTTCTGGGCCAGCCATCCGACCAGCGCGGCGGCGGCGATGAAGCCGACCACATAGCCGAAGCTGGCCACCAGCGCGCCACCGTTGAAGGCAGAGGAGGCCCCGGCGAACCACGGCACGCCCGCCAGACCGGCGACCGCGTACAGGGCCATCGAACCCATGGCGCGCCACATGCCCAGCGCGGCGGCGGTGAGCAGGACGGCGAAGGTCTGGCCGGTCAGCGGGACGGGCGTGAACGGCAGCGGGACGACCACCTGGGCCGAGAGCCCGACGAACGCGGCGCCGCCGACCACGAGGACCGCGTTGCGCACAGCGCTGCGGGCGAACACATCTGCGAGGACTGCTGGGGCGGGTGTGGCGAGGGACATGTCGGTTCTCCTGATCCACCGCCGGCTCCGGTGCCGGCGCTCTGACATGGGGAGCCTAGCGGGTGCCCAAGGTCGAGTCCCACGAGGCCGACACCCCGGTGCCGGCGGCGGATCCGTGGGCGTCCGGCGTAGCCTGTGGCCATGCGAGGGCTGATCCCGGTGGCCGCCGGCCTGGTGCTTGTGGGCCTGGTCGCCGTGCCGGCCCAGCCGGTGTCCGTCCCGGCGCAGGTCGGCTCGTCGGCGCTCTCGTCGTCGGCGGCAGTGTCGGGAGCCACCCATGCGCCGGCCTCCGCAGCACGTCAGCTCGGGGCTGCCGGCTCCGGGGCCCACGTGGTCGCCGTCGGCGACATCGCCAACCCGGGCAGCCCGCATGCTCAGGTTGCCTCGCTCACCACCTCCCTGCGCCCGGATCGGCTCCTGCTGGCCGGTGACATCGCCTACCCGGAAGCGAGCCTGGGGCAGTTGCGCCGCGAGTTCGATCCCGCGTGGGGGAGGTTCCGCACCCTCTGGCTGCCGGTCCCGGGCAACCACGAGTACCGCACGCGCAAGGCGGCGGGCTATCGCGCGTACTTCGGCGAGTCCGGGGGGCTGTGGTGGTCGCGCAAGGTCGGCTCCTGGCGGGTGATCGGGCTGGACAGCGAACGTGTCTCGAGCAAGAAGCAACGGGCCTTCCTCAAGCGGACGCTCAAGAAGTACAACCGCACTCCGACGCTTGTCATGTGGCACCGGCCCCGCTACTCCAGCGGTCATCACGGCGACCAGGCGAACACCTCGAAGCTGTACAACCTGGTGCGCAGGGACCGCGACGTGAAGGTGATCGTCTGGGGCCATGACCACGACTACGAGCGGATGACGCCCCCGGTCAAGGGCCGGGCCAGCACGCTGACCGCGTTCGTCGTCGGCACTGGCGGTGGTGACCAGCGAGCCGACACCACGAGGACGAATCGCACCTGGAGCCGCAGCTTCACCAACACCGAGTACGGCGTCCTGGACCTGCGGCTGCGCACCCGGTCCTTCAGCTGGGCCTTCGTCACGCTCGAGGGCACGACCGTGGACGCAGGCACCCAGCGCTGGTGACCCTCGCCGCGGCCCTCGCGAGGTGGGTCGCGTTGCGATGCGGGGGCGCTCTTGGCCGGTAGCGCCTAGTCTTCGCGGGTGGCACGACGACTGGTACTGATGGGCTCCGGCGAGACGACCCCGGGCATGCTCGGCGTGCATCGGGAGGTGTTCGCCGACCTGGCCCCCGACGCGCAGCTGGCCCTGATGGACAGCCCGTTCGCGTTCCAGGAGAACGCCGACGAGCTCGTCGAGCGGATCAGCGGCTACTTCGACCAATCGCTGGGCCGGTCGGTGGCGCGCATCACGCTGCCCGCCGGCGCGGATGCACTGGTCCAGGAGCAGGCGCTGGCCGCGATCCGGTCCGCGGACTGGCTGTTCGCCGGCCCGGGGTCGCCCAGTTATGCGCGGCGCGCCTGGGCGGACACCGCGGTCCCCGCCGCGCTGGCCGAGGTCGTCGCACCCGGCCGGTCGGGGGCGTTGGTGGTGGCTTCGGCCGCAGCGGTGACGCTGGGGGCGTGGGCGCTGCCCGTCTACGAGATCTACAAGGTCGGTGAGGATCCGCGCTGGGAGCCGGGCATCGGAGTCATGGATCGGGTGCTCGGCTGGCGCTGCGCGGTGATCCCGCACTACGACAACAAGGAGGGCGGCACCCACGACACCCGGTTCTGCTACCTCGGCGGGCGACGGCTGGCGCGCATCGAGGACCAGCTCGACGGTGGCTTCATTCTCGGTGTCGATGAGCACACGGCAGTGGTGATCGACCTGGACGCCGCTGCCCTGCGGGTCGCCGGCCGGGGTGGGCTGACCCTGCGCGTCGCCGGGGCGGAGGAGGTTCTGCCTGCCGGCTCGGAGGTGGCGCTCGCCGAGGTCGAGGCGGTCCTCGACAGGCTGCGTGCGGTCCCCGGGCGGAAGGTCGCAGGCGAGGACTCGGAGCAGGTTCCGGTGGCCACGCCCGCTGGGGCGTCGGATCTGGCACCTGCTGATCTGGCTCGGGTGATCCTCGCTGCCGTCCCGGCGTCCGACGAGGCCGCCCGGGCAGCAGTGGTCGACCTGCTGCACCGCGCGGAGGATGCCGCCGACGATCACGACCGGGAGCTGGCGGGGCGGGCCGTGCAGGCAGTGGTCGACGTCCGGGCCCGGGCCCGGGCGGCCGGGGACTGGTCCGGCAGCGACCGGTTGCGCGACGTCCTCGGCGAGTTGGGCGTGCAGGTGCGCGACGCCAAGGATGGGTCCTCCTGGGGCTGGGCGTGAGCCCCCCAGCTCCGGAGCGTGACCAGTGGCCGACCGGGCCCACCGATGCGCGTGCCGACGGCAGCGGGCCGATCGCGCTGGTCGGTTCGGGGGAGTACCTGCCCCAGATGCTCGAGGTCGAGGCACTGCTGCTCGCCGGCCGGACGCCGCGCTACGTGCAGATCCCGACGGCCGCAGCGCCTGAGGGCCCTGACGTGCTGGCCCGGTGGACCCGCCTGGGCCGCGAGCAGGCTGCTCGCCTCGGCGTCGAGGCGGTGCCGTTGCTGATCGCCGACCGGTCCGACGCCCAGGATCCGGGGCTGGTCGAGCAGGTCCGCGGCGCAGGGCTCATCTACTTCTCCGGCGGCAATCCGGCGCACCTGGCCGGTTCGCTGCGCGACACGGCGGTCTGGCACGAGGTGGTGGCCGCGTGGCGATCCGGCGCCGCACTGGCCGGCTGCAGCGCCGGTGCCATGGCGATGACCGGGTGGGTGCCCCAGGTGCGCGCCCTGCACCGACCGGTCGACCCCGGACTGGGGCTCCTGCCGCACCTGCGGGTCATCCCGCACTTCGACAAGATGCTCGGCTGGGCGCCGGACCTGCTCACCCGTGTCCTGCTGCACGCCCCGGTCGGCGTGACCGTCCTGGGCATCGACGAGGACACGGCGCTGGTGGGCGGCCCGCACGAGTGGACGGTCATGGGTCGCCAGTCGGTGTGGACGCTGGGCCATGGTGCGCGGACCGAGTACGCATCAGGATCCACGCTCCAGACCCCCGGCCTCGCCGAGTAGCCGCGCGGGCATCGGCGCGCCCGACGCGCCGGGACGCACCGAGTGGTCGAACGGGGCTGGCGGGAGCTCGGGGCCGATAGCGTCGGGGCGTGCTGACCATGCTGCCGCCGTACCTGCTGGAGGACCTGCCCGCGGACATGGCGCAGGACGTCATCACGTGGGACTCGGGCGTCCCGGAGCCCGCGCAGCTCGACCAGGTCGACTTCTGGGTGCCGCCCTACACCGCCACCGCCGCCGACCTGCGGCTGATGGCGCGGATGCCGAGCCTGCTGGTGGTCCAGACCCTCACTGCCGGCGTCGATGCCTACCTTCCTGAGCTGCCCGCAGGCGTGACCCTGTGCAACGCCACCGGGGTGCACGACGCCTCCACCGCCGAGCTGGCGGTCGGACTCACCCTGGCCAGCCTGCGCCACCTCGACGATTTCGCCCGGGCGATGCCCGAGGGTCGGTGGCGCTACGACCGCCACGAGTCGCTGGCCGACAAGCGCGTGCTGATCGTGGGGTTCGGGTCCATCGGTCAGGCGATCGCGCGCCGCCTGCGGGGATTCGAGTGCGAGGTGGTGGCGGTGGCGCGCAGCGCCCGCGAGGTCGACGGCGTGCCGGTCCATCCCCTCCAGGCGCTGCCCGGGCTCCTGTCCGGGGCCGACGTGGTGATCCTCATCGTCCCGCTGACCCCTGCCACCCGCGGGCTGGTCGACGCGGCGTTCCTGGCCCGCATGCCTGAACGTGCGCTGCTCGTGAACGTCGCCCGCGGCCCGGTGGTGGACACCGACGCACTGCTTGCCGAGTGCTCCTCGGGTCGGTTGCGCGCCGCGCTGGACGTCACCGACCCCGAGCCGCTACCGGCGGACCATCCGCTCTGGCGCACGGACGGGGTCCTCATCAGCCCGCACGTCGGCGGCAACACCTCCGCCTTCCTGCCGCGCGCCCGGCGCCTGGTGGCCGACCAGCTCGGCCGGTACGGGGCCGGTGAACCCCTGGCCAACGTCATCGCCACCCCGCCGTCGGCTCCCACTACGCTGACGCCATGACGACCACGCCCACCCACCCCGACATCAAGCCCCGCAGCCGCGAGGTCACCGACGGACTCGAGCGCGCCGCCGCCCGCGGGATGCTTCGCGCGGTGGGTATGGGCGACGAGGACTTCGCCAAGCCCCAGATCGGGATCGCCTCGAGCTGGAACGAGATCACGCCCTGCAACTTGTCCCTGGAGCGCCTGGCCCGCTCGGCCAAGGAGGGCGTGCACGGCGGCGGCGGATTCCCGATGCAGTTCGGCACCATCTCGGTCTCCGACGGCATCTCGATGGGTCACGAGGGCATGCACTTCTCGCTGGTCAGCCGCGAGATCATCGCCGACTCGGTCGAGGCGGTCATGCAGGCCGAGCGCCTCGACGGGATGGTCACCTTCGCGGGCTGTGACAAGTCCCTGCCCGGCATGCTGATGGCCGCCGCGCGGTTGGACGTGGCCAGCGTGTTCGTCTACGCCGGCTCGATCCTGCCCGGCCGGGTGGGTGATCGCGACGTCACCATCATCGACGCCTTCGAAGCGGTCGGGGCGTGCGCGCGTGGGCTGATCACCCGCGCGGAGGTCGACGAGATCGAGCGTGCGATCTGCCCCGGTGAGGGGGCGTGCGGCGGGATGTACACCGCCAACACGATGGCCTCGGCTGCCGAGGCGATGGGCATGAGCCTGCCGGGCTCGGCGGCCCCGCCCGCGGTGGACCGCCGCCGCGACGGCTTCGCGCGGCGCTCAGGGGAGGCCGTCGTCGAGATGCTGCGTCAGGGCATCACCACCCGCGACATCATCACGAAGAAGTCCCTGGAGAACGCGATCGCCGTGATCATGGCGCTCGGCGGCTCCACCAACGCCGTGCTGCACCTGCTTGCGATCGCCCACGAGGCCGACGTGGACCTCGAGATGGAGGACTTCCAGCGGATCGGCGCGAAGGTCCCGTTGCTCGGCGACCTCAAGCCATTCGGCCGCTACGTGATGAGCGACATGGACCGGGTCGGGGGAGTGCCGGTCGTCATGCGAGCCCTGCTCGACGCCGGCCTGTTGCACGGTGACTGCCTGACGGTCACCGGGCGGACGGTCGCCGAGAACCTCGCTGAGGTCAACCCGCCGGACCCCGACGGCACGATCCTGCGCGCGATGGGCGACCCGATGGGCGGCGCGGGCGGCATCACGATCCTCGGCGGATCGCTGGCCACCGACGGGGCGGTCGTGAAGAACGCCGGGATCCCGGTGGAGGTGTTCGAGGGTCCGGCCCGTGTGTTCGAGCGCGAGCGCGCGGCGATGGATGCCCTCGAGGACGGCACGATCCAGGCCGGGGACGTGGTCATCATCCGCTACGAGGGTCCCAAGGGCGGGCCGGGGATGCGCGAGATGCTGATGATCACCGCCGCGATCAAGGGCGCGGGGCTGGGCAAGGACGTGCTGCTCATCACCGACGGGCGCTTCTCCGGCGGCACCACCGGCCTGTGTGTGGGACATGTCGCTCCTGAGGCGGTGGACGGGGGCGCGATCGCCCTGGTCGCTGACGGCGACCGGGTGCGCATCGACATCCCCGGCCGGACCCTGGACCTGCTCGTCGACGAGGCGGAGCTCGCCGCGCGCCGTGAGCGTTGGGCACCGCTGCCTCCGCGCTACACCCGCGGCGTGCTGGCCAAGTACGCCAAGCTGGTCGGCTCCGCCTCCCGCGGCGCAGTCTGCGACTGATCCCGCCCCGCTCTCGGGTTGGGTTGCGCCTCGGACGCCCCCGCGTCGCAGCCGCAGCGCAGACCCGTGTCGGCCCGCCGCAGCGCAGACCCGTGTCGGCCCGCCGAAGCGCAACTCAACGTCGACGATCCGGGGAGGGTAGACCTCGCACTGTGCGCCCCGACCGCCGACGCGGGCGGTGAGATCCGGCATCTCACATGGTGGACGTTTTGGCCAAGGGGTTGCGCAGCGGCCCCGTCCATGTGCACCATTGCGCCGTGCAGCGAATTCTCGTAGTAGCCGACGGCGCCGGGGTAGGGACCCCAGCCTGACCTTCCCCTACTCCGTCGCGACCTCGTGGGCCCCCCTGGGCCACGGGGTCTTTTCATTGCACTGGCAGGATTGACCACCACCCCCCCCGCACCGAGAGCAAGGAACCCAGATGGCGACCGAGACCAACCCCCCGACGGAGACGATCAGCGGGGCCAGCAGCCTCGTCCGCTCGCTGGAGGCCGCCGGCGTCGACGTGGTGTTCGGGATCCCGGGTGGCGCGATCCTGCCGGCGTATGACCCGCTGATGGACTCAACCCAGGTCCGGCACATCCTCGTCCGCCACGAGCAGGGCGCAGGGCATGCCGCAGCGGGCTACGCGTACGCGACCGGACGGGTCGGGGTCTGCATGGCGACCTCCGGCCCGGGAGCGACCAACCTGGTCACGCCGATCGCTGACGCGTACATGGACTCGGTGCCGATGGTGGCGATCACCGGTCAGGTGAACTCCGCGGCCATCGGCACCGATGCCTTCCAGGAGGCCGACATCCGTGGGATCACGATGCCGGTCACGAAGCACAACTACCTGATCACCAATGCCGACGACATCCCGCAGGCGATCGCCGAGGCGTTCCACATCGCCGCCACCGGCCGCCCCGGCCCGGTGCTGGTCGACATCTCCAAGGACGCCCTGCAGGCCCAGACCACGTTCACCTGGCCCACCCGCCTGGACCTGCCCGGCTACAAGCCCACCACCCGCCCGCACGCCAAGCAGGTGCGCGAGGCGGCCCGGCTCATCCTCGAGTCGAGCAAGCCGGTGCTCTACATCGGCGGCGGGATCATCCGCTCCGGCGCGGCCGCAGAGCTGCGCGCCCTGGCCGAACTGACCGGAATCCCCGTCGTGACGACTCTGATGGCGCGCGGGGCGTTCCCGGACAGCCATCCGCAGCACCTGGGCATGCCCGGGATGCATGGGTCGGTCGCGGCGGTGGGTGCGCTGCAGAGCTCGGACCTGCTCATCGCGCTGGGCACCCGGTTCGATGACCGGGTCACCGGGCAGCTGGCCACGTTCGCCCCGGCTGCGAAGGTGATCCACGCCGACATCGACCCGGCGGAGATCTCGAAGAACCGGCACGCGGACGTGCCGATCGTCGGCGATGCCCGCGAGGTCATCGTCGAGCTGATCGGCGCCCTGCAGGCCGAGTTCGCGGCCGGGCGCTCCCTGGACATCGAGGCCTGGTGGGTCGAGCTGGACCGCTGGCGCAGCACCTACCCGGTCGGCTACGACCAGCCTGCGGACGGCACGCTGGCCCCGCAGTACGTCATCGAGCGGCTCAGCGCGATCGCGGGCCCGGAGGCCCTCTACGTCGCAGGCGTCGGCCAGCACCAGATGTGGGCCGCGCAGTTCGTGGACTACGAGAAGCCTGGCAGCTGGATCAACTCCGGCGGCCTGGGCACGATGGGCTTCGCCGTGCCCGCGGCCATGGGCGCGCAGGTCGGTGCCCCGGACAAGGTCGTGTGGGCCATCGATGGTGACGGCTGCTTCCAGATGACCAACCAGGAGTTGGCCACCTGCACGATCAACCGGATCCCGATCAAGGTCGCGCTGATCAACAACGGCGCCCTCGGCATGGTCCGCCAGTGGCAGACGCTGTTCTACAGCGAGCGCTACTCCAACACCGACCTGCACAGCCACGACTTCCCGGACTTCGTGAAGCTGGCTGATGCCTACGGTGCGGTCGGGCTGCGCTGTGATTCGGCAGCCGACGTGGACGCCACGATCGAGAAGGCCATGAGCATCAACGACGTTCCGGTGGTCGTGGACTTCCGGGTGCACAAGGACGCGATGGTGTGGCCCATGGTGGCCGCTGGTACGAGCAACTCTGACATCAAGTTCGCGCGCGACATGGCGCCGAAGTGGGACCGGGAGGATTGAGCGATGAGCCGTCACACACTGAGCGTGCTGGTCCAGGACCAGCCGGGCGTGCTGGCCCGGATCGCCGGGCTGTTCTCCCGGCGCGGGTTCAACATCGAGTCCCTGGCAGTGGGCCCGACCGAGACCCCTGAGGTCTCGCGGATCACCCTTGTTGTCTCGGTCGAGGGCCTGGCCCTCGAGCAGGTCACCAAGCAGCTGAACAAGCTGGTCAACGTGCTCAAGATCGTCGAGCTCGAGCCGGCGACCTCGGTCCAGCGCGAGTTCATGCTGGTCAAGGTGCGCGCGGACGCGACCACCCGCAGCCACGTGCTCGAGACCGTCGCGCTGTTCCGGGCCAACGTGGTGGACGTGTCCCCGGACGCGGTCACCATCGAGGTCACCGGTAGCCCGGACAAGCTCGAGGCGCTGCTGCGCGTGCTCGCACCGTTCGGTGTCCGGGAGCTGGTCAAGTCCGGGGTCGTGGCCCTGGGCAGAGGCTCGAAGTCGATGACCGAGCGGGCGCTGCGCCCGGTCGACCGCTCAGCCTGACCCGGCTGCATCCACCCGGTCCGGAGCGGGTCCGCGCCCACCGGCCCGGACCGATCTGACCCGCACCCCCGGGTGGTTGTCCGTCCGAGGACATCCACCTGCGACAATCCCCCCACTGACCTGGCCGGCCACCGCGCCCGCCGCCCACACCACCCGAGGAGCCCCACGTGGCCGAGCTGTTCTACGACGACGATGCCGATCTGGCCACCATCTCCGGCCGCAAGGTCGCGATCCTGGGCTACGGCAGCCAGGGGCATGCCCATGCTCTGAGCCTGCGCGACTCCGGGGTCGACGTGCGCGTCGGCCTGGCCGAGGGGTCCGCGAGCCGGGCGAAGGCCGAGGCCGAAGGGCTGCGCGTGGTCGATCCGGCGACCGCCTGCGAGGAGGCCGACCTGATCATGGTCCTCGTCCCGGACCCGGCCCAGCGTGGCCTGTACGCCGAGGCGATCGCCCCGAACCTCAACCCCGGGGATGCACTGTTCTTCGCCCACGGCTTCAACATCCGGTTCGGCTACATCACCCCGCCGGCGGACGTGGATGTGTGCATGGTCGCCCCGAAGGGCCCTGGGCACCTGGTCCGCCGCGAGTACGTCGCAGGCCGTGGCGTGCCAGCGATCGTGGCCGTCGAGCAGGATGCCACCGGCAACGCCTGGGCACTCGCCCTGAGCTACGCGAAGGCCATCGGCGCCCTGCGCGCCGGGGGGATCAGGACCACGTTCACCGAGGAGACCGAGACCGACCTGTTCGGCGAGCAGGCCGTCCTCTGCGGCGGGGCGTCCAAGTTGGTCCAGACCGGCTTCGAGGTGCTGACCGAGGCCGGGTACCAGCCGGAGGTCGCCTACTTCGAGTGCCTGCACGAGCTCAAGCTGATCGTCGACCTCATGTACGAGGGCGGCATCGCCAAGCAGCGCTGGAGCATCTCGGACACTGCCGAGTACGGCGACTACGTGTCCGGCCCGCGGGTCATCGACGCGCAGGTCAAGGCCAACATGCAAGCGGTCCTCGCCGACATCCAGTCCGGCGCGTTCGCAGCGCGGTTCATCGCCGACCAGGACGCCGGGGCCCCCGAGTTCGCCGCCCTACGGGCCGAGGGCGAGGCGCACCCGATCGAGGCCACGGGCCGTGAGCTGCGCAAGCTGATGTCGTGGGTCAAGACCGGTGACTCCGACTACGTCGAGGGCACCGCCGCGCGCTGACCGCGGCGCAAGAGCCTGTGTGGGTCATGGGTCCGGCACTCCAGCGGCCAGCTCCATGACCCAAGGGCACACAGCTACCGGCCCATGCCGCAGCCGGCTCAGAAAAGGTCCCCCAGGTCCTGGGCCGACCAAGGATCACGCACCTCCGCGGGGCTCGTCTCGGCCGGGATCGGGCAGGTCCGGCAACCCCACGGTCGCTGCTCCCGGTGGTCGACAGGGCCAGGCGTGCCCACGGCGGCGAACAGCGGCATCAGAGCGGCGACCAGCACCAGGGCGGCGTTGGCCGAGGCGCTGATCCGCCGGTCGGGCTGCGGCGGGCGGTCGCTGGGAGGGCCGTGCATGGCCCAAGGATGGCCCGCACCGGCCGATCTCGCACGTGATGGGCGCCGTTCGGCGGGCTAGTCGGGACCTTCGGGGTGCCGGGGACCGGTTCGGAGGCGTCGGTAGAATCCGGGTAGGGCGAGCGGACCCACCGCGCGCCGACTGCCTAGAGGGTGCCTACCGTGAGCAAGCCCATCGTCCTGATCGCCGAGGAACTCAGCCCCGCCACCGTCGACGCGCTCGGTCCCGACTTCGAGATCCGCTACTGCGACGGCGCCGACCGTGCCGTGCTGCTGCCGGCGATCGCCGACGTGGACGCCATCCTGATCCGCTCGGCCACCAAGGTCGACGCCGAGGCGATCGCGGCCGCGCGCCGGCTGAAGGTCGTGGCGCGGGCCGGGGTCGGGCTGGACAACGTCGACGTCCCAGCTGCCACCCAGTCCGGGGTGATGGTGGTCAACGCACCCACGTCGAACATCGGCTCGGCAGCCGAGCTCGCGGTCGCACTGCTTCTGGCCAGCGCCCGGCACATCGCCCCGGCCAACGACGCGCTGCGGGGCGGGGCCTGGAAGCGCTCCAAGTACACCGGCGTCGAGGTTGCGGACAAGACCGTGGGCGTCGTGGGACTCGGGCGCATCGGCATGCTCGTGGCCCAGCGCCTGAGCGCCTTCGGGGTCAAGCTCATCGCCTACGACCCGTACGTCCAGCCGGCCCGGGCCGCCCAGAGCGGCATCCGGATGGTGTCCCTGGACGAGCTGCTCGCCGAGAGCGACTTCATCACCGTCCACCTGCCCAAGACCCCCGAGACGATCGGCCTGATCGGCGACGAAGCCCTGCACAAGGTCCGCCCGACGGTGCGGATCATCAACGCCGCGCGCGGGGGGATCGTGGACGAGGCCGCACTGTACGAGGCGATCGTCGACGGGCGGGTGGCAGGCGCCGGGATCGACGTCTGGGCCAAGGAGCCCTGCACCGATTCCCCCCTGTTCGGCCTCGAGCAGGTCGTGGTCACCCCGCACCTGGGCGCCTCCACCGACGAGGCCCAGGAGAAGGCCGGCATCGCTGTGGCCAAGTCCGTGCGCCTGGCCCTGGCCGGTGAGCTCGTACCCGACGCGGTCAACGTGAAGGGTGGGGCGATCGCCGACGACGTACGTCCGATGCTGCCGCTGACCGAGGCGCTGGGCCAGATCGCCAGCGCGTTGGCGGTAGCTCCGGTCGCCGCGGTGGAGACCGAGGTGCGTGGCGAGGTCACCGAGAACGACGTGAAGATCCTCGAGCTGTCTGCGCTGAAGGGGCTGTTCACGCCCCTGTCCGAGGAGCAGGTCTCCTATGTCAATGCCCCCCTCATCGCCGCTGACCGAGGCGTGGAGGCCGCCCTGGTCACCGATGCCGATGCAGGCGACCACCGCAACCTCGTGCGCGTGCGCCTGGCCCTGACCGACGGCACGTCGCTGAGCATCGGTGGGACGCTGTCCGGACCCCGCGATGTGGCCAAGCTGGTCGAGATCGACGACTTCGACCTCGAGGTGCCGCTCTCCGAGCACATGGTGATCCTGCGCTATGCGGATCGCCCCGGCGTGGTCGGTGGCGTGGGCGGGGCGCTCGGCGACGCCGGCGTCAACATCGGAGGCATGCAGGTCTCGCGCGAGGCCGTCGGGGGAGAGGCCGTCATGGTGCTGACCGTGGACGCCTCTCCCGGCGTCGAGGTGCTCGACTCCATCGCGGCTGAGATCCGGGCCCATCAGGTGGTCGGCGTCGACCTGGTCTGACCCGCGCGTCGGCCTGACGGCCGACCCGCCGTGCGGCGCGTACCTGCCGACCCGCTGAAGTCGCCACGGTGGGTTGTGGCCTGCCCCATTTGCCGCTGAGTGTCTGGGATGTCTACACGTCCCACGTGACGGGCACCACCGCTGCAGCGACGAGTTGCAACTCGTCTCGGTCTCCGATCGATGGACCGGGACGCGCAGGGCTCACTCACGCGCTCCGGTCGCTTACATAGCGTGATGGATTGGAGTCCCTTGTAGCGCAAATGGGGGACATCTATGGGGGACGATCACAGAAAGTGACAATCTGGTGCTAGCCTTTGTCCATCAGAAGGCGGCTGCGGGGCTTCGCAGCAAGTTGCGTGGCTGCCCATCACTCACCGTATGGGGCCGCAACAGGAGGTCGAAGTGCGTAGGGCCATCGTTCGCGGATCAGGTAAGTGGCTATCGCCGGTCTCGAGCCGGAGCGGACCTCTCGTGCCCGCCGCTCTCACTAACGGCCAGAAGGTGTTGGGGGTCTGATGGCAGCCATCCTTGACCTGCGGCTCGGCAGGAGCTTGGGCATCGCCCTACCTGTGGCGTGGTCGACGAGTCCCGCGATGCGCCTGCGCCGACAGGTGCTGGGCGCGGACCTGATGGCTGCGGCGATCGCGCTGCTGGTCAGCGTCGTGGTCCTTGGCGCCTCGGTCGAGTTGGTCCTCGTTGTGGCCCTCTGGGCGCTGGCCCTTCGTCAGGCCTGGTACGTCGAACACCGATTCGCCCTCAACCCGCGCGACATCCGACCGGTGTCTCGGGCGTGGGTTCGAGCTGCACTGCCGTTCGCGGTGACTGCTGCCTTCGTCCCTGCCCTGACCGCATCCTACGGACTGCTGGCGCTCGTGGCCGTGGCCTCGGTGACCTATGCGGGACGGGTCGTGGTCGGTCGACGTGTCGTACGGGACCGCAGGGCTGGCTTGGCGCAGGTGCCCGTGGTCGCCTGCGGCCAGAGTTCGGAGTTGACGGCCTTCCGGGACATGCTGTCCCGGGATCCTGCGCCCGCGTGGGATGTCGCAGCGTTCGTGGGCGCCGATCACGGGCCCGCCCCCGAGGATCCGCACAGCGAAGGTGTCGAGCATCGGGCGGCAACCGGCGTCGAGGCCGCTGTCGATCAGGCACTTCATCTTGGCCTTGAAGACGTCGTTCTGGTCGGGTCGACCGAACTGCCGGGAGAACAGATGCGAACCGCCATCTGGCGCGCTCAGGCGGTCGGAATCAACATCCACCTTCTCCCCATGACAGCGCCGCTTGCCCCGCCGTCGATCGAGAGCACTCGACCGACTCGGGCTCACCCAGCTCACGTTCGGCGGAAATCAGCGGCCTGTGGAGGATCGATGGGCCAAGGCAGTGGGAGACCGCATGCTCGCGGGTCTAGGCCTGATCCTCATCGCGCCCCTCCTGCTGGTCATTGCCGCAGCGGTCCGGCTCACCTCGCCCGGTCCCGCGCTCTTCCGTCAGGAGCGCGTGGGCCGTGATGGAGCATCGTTCACGATGCTCAAGTTCCGGACCATGGCTCAGGATGCAGAGGCTCGGATCGGCGAGCTGTCGGCGCTCAACGTCCACGACAGCCAGACCCTGTTCAAGGCTGTCGATGATCCGCGGATCACGCGCGTGGGCAAGTTCCTCCGCCGGTACTCCCTGGACGAGTTGCCGCAGGTGATCAACGTTGTGCGAGGCGACATGTCACTGGTCGGTCCACGCCCCCCACTGCCCCGCGAGGTTGAGCACTACGACGCGGTCGCGCGCCGTCGCTTCCTCATGCGCCCCGGGATCACCGGGTTGTGGCAGGTGAGTGGCCGCTCGGACCTAGACCCCATCGAGTCGGTGCGTCTGGACACCCTCTACGTCGAGAACTGGTCGCTGGGACTCGATGTGCAGATCCTGGCCCGGACCGCGCATGCGGTCCTCAGTGCGGACGGAGCCTACTGATGCCCACGATTCGTCCGATCCTCTTCGTGCACTCATCCGACGAGATGTACGGCGCCGATCGCATGCTGCTGGAATTCATCGCTGCCCTGCCCGATCAGGAGCGCCAAGCCGTCCTCGTGTGGCTGCCGACCGACGTGCCGCACGGTGCGAACCCGCTGTGTGCGGAGTTGGCCCGGCGTGGCATCGCCTATGAGCACGTCGACCTGCCCATCCTGCGCCGTCGCTATCTCAACCCGAGCGGCCTGGCGGGCATGGCGGCCCGCTGGCGCGATGCGCGCCGGCGCCTGCGAGCACTGGATCCCCAGTGGCTCGTGGCCGCGACCTCTGCGGTGCTGCCTCTGGTCGTGGGCCTGGGACGACGTACCAACATGCCTGTGGTGCTGCACATGCAGGAGATCTGGGACGACAGGGAGGCCCGCGTGCTGGGCGCCATGGCCCACCGCGTCGACCACGTGGTCGCGATCTCAGACTCCTCGCTCGAGAGCCTGCCCGGGCGGCTGCGTGAGCGCGCCTCGGTCGTGCCCAACGGCACACCCGCGCCCGGCGAGGTCGCTCCCCTGGACGAGCATTCCGGCGAGTTGGTGTTCATCGTTGCGAGCCGCTGGAACGCCTGGAAGGGCCACGAGGTGCTGCTCAAGGCCTGGGAGCTCGCAGAGGCGCCGGGACGTCTGGTCATCCTCGGTGGCCCGCCGAGTCTGGGGCAGGCCGTCGACGTCCCGGGCATGGTGCAGCGCAACCGGTACCGGGACACGATCACCGTGCTCGGTGAGGTGACCGATGCCGGCCGTCAGATCGAGGCCGCCGACGTGATGATCGTGCCCTCGACGAACCCCGAGCCTTTCGGACTGGTCACCATCGAGTCGTTCGCCCGTGGTCGGCCCGTGATCGCCACCGCCGCGGGCGGTTCCGGCGAGATCGTCACGCCGGGAACCGGGTGGCTGGTACCGCCGGGTGACGCCCAGGCGCTGGCTGAGGTGCTGCGTGGCCTCACCCGCGCGCAGGTGGAGCAGGCGGGGGCACACGCTCAGCGCCGGTTCGAGGCGCAGTACTCCACGCACGCCTTCGGTTCGGCCCTGACCGGCTCGCTAGCTGACTGGGAGTTGCTCGAGACCCCGACCGACACCCGCGTACTCGAGAGCGCCTGAGAGCGGGTCGTTGAAGCCGTCAGGCGTCGGGACCCGCGGTCACTGACCGCGGTCCAGGACCTCTGCAGACGCTCCGTAGTACCGCGAGGCAGCTGGGACGAACACATTGAGCTCTGGGTCCTCAGGGACGGCCCTCGCCTGCCCCTGACGGGCCGCGAGCGCGTCGGTCGGAGTGCCGGAGGGATCCACGTAGCCAGCCCCGGCGAGACCGTGCCGCTCGACGATCAGGTCGTAGAAGGACGAGCCCAACCCCCCGGGCCCGCGCAGCTTCGCCAAGCCGTCCGCCTCGAACTCGCCCGGCTGGTCACGACCGGGGAGGAAGGCGGCCACGGCACCGGCGTCCTGGTAGACGTTGCCGTCGAGAATCGTGTCCGGCGCAAAGACCGTGTTCAGCGGGACAGCGGTCACCTGGTCGCCACGAGCCGTGGAGCCCCGCACACACAGTGCCGTGGGGGCGGGGCAGAAGCGGCCTCCCGCACTGTCGGCGAGGATGTTGTTGATCATCAGGTCGATGTGCGGGTACCAGTCCAGGCCCGGGGTCAGGTTGGCGCCGGGGCCAAACTCCCCCGAACGCGCTCGGTCGAGGTCCGAGGCGTAGGCGATCCCGCATGAGTCAAGTTCGGCCTCCTCGCCGTAGCGGGCGGGATGCTCGGCGCATGGACGACCCGGGCTGAAGGGCTGGGACCGGAAATCGGTCAGGACGGCCACGTTGGCCGCGCCACCGACCACCGTGTTGTTCACCAGCTGCACGCCCGAAGCGCCGGCCAGTCGAACGCCGGCCTCGTCGCCATCAGTCAGGATGAGGTTGTTGGCCAGCGTCAGGCCGTGGGAGATCTCGAAGAACACCCCGCTGCCGGTGTTCCCGGTGATGACACTGTCGGCGATGGTCACGTCATAGGAGGACTGGTCCACCCAGATCCCGTGCCCACCGTTGTCCGCCAGGTCGGTGCCCGAGATCGTCAGCCGATGGCTCTTGGTGACCTTGATGCCACCGAGCTGGGGTCCGTCAGCGAACTCCCCCCACGGATCCGAGCCGGTGAATCGCGACCTGGTCACCTCAGTGTCGTCGGCGTAGAGGATCACCGTTGCCAGCCATCCGGACCGCTCGATGGCCACTCCGTCGAACGCTGTTGCCGACACCAGCCCATCATCTTCGCGCCACGTTCCGGCCAGCTTCAGCGGCGTGCTGGCGGTGTCGCGCACCGTCACATCCCGCAAGGTGGTTCCGCTCACGCCGGCCGCGACTCGGATCGCGAAGCTTGCCCAGTCGGGGGAGTGGCGCGCCACGGTGATCCCCTCGATCGTGACGTCGTCTGCAGCGATGACCAAGAAGTCGCCCGTGGAGTCGCTGACCCGCAGGTCTTGGGCATCCGATGCCGCGATGACCATCTGCCCGGGCTCCGGCTCCGCGTCCGTCGCAGCGCTGCGAGGCACGTAGAAGCGCCCGGGGCCGACGAGGTCCTCAGCGAGCACCTGGCGCAGGGGGCGATCACCGCTCCACGCCTGGTCGGGGAAGTAGCCCTGCAGTCGGGTGGGGCGGGAGTCAGGGCAACCGACGTCACCGGCGCGGCTGGGCAACGGGAGTGTGTACAACCCGCCGAGCCCTACGCACGCCCAGCCTGCCGTCCGGGCCTCGGGGGTGAGCCCCCCGGAAGGGTCCACCGCGGAGGGCAGGTCGGCCAAGACGAGCCCTTCCCCCAGCTGGGCCGGTATGGGCAGGTAGTCGATGGACACAGCGTCGCCCGTCGCACGCATCTGGTCGGGGGACACTGCTCGCGATCCATCGAACACGACGTCCACGCCGGGTGCTGCGCGCACCGTAACCCCGGGCTGATCGATCGCGACCGGCCCGATAAGCGAATATGTCCCTGGGCGAACTGTCACGGATCCGTCCGGCGTGACTCGCGCCATGGCGGCGCCCAGGGAGGCGACGGGAGCCTCCGGGCCACCCGTCGCCAGGTCATCGCCGGCAGGGTCCACGAAGACCTCGGCGCGTCGCCCAGACGGACCGAGCGGTTGCGGGTCGCGAGTGCCCCAGAGGTGCCACGTCCCGGCCGCGGCGATCCCCAGGCACAGGAGGATGAGCACGACCAGCGCGGCGCGGTACACGCCCCTCCTGCTCACAATGCTTCCCCGCTCGCTGAGACGGATTCGCCAACGTGCTGGCTGCGGGAAGCCTAGTTCAAGTGATCTACGGCGTTTCGGCGCTTCGTCGGTCGCCCAGCTGCTGGCCACCGGCTTTCGGCGTCTTTGGCGCTATCCGCCGTTTCGCATGTATGGGGGTGGTGTGGTCTTGTCGTGCCAGGTGTTGCCGGTGGCCGTGCTGATCGCGCGGGTCCTGGATCCGACCAGCATGGCAAAGTCGGTGATCGCGGTGCTCCCCCGGGTGAAGACGTTGTCGTTGATTCGCAATCTGCTGATCGGCTCGTAGGCCTTGTCGGCGACGTTGATGGTCACTGAGCCTCCCGCCAGCCAGTTGCCAGTGAGGATGACGTCGGAGATCTCATTGCGATCCTTGGCGATCATGAGGGCCGACGTGTAGATCGATCCGTCGATCCGGGTACCGGTGACGGTGACGTTTCGACCTCCAACGATCTGAATCCCATCGTTGTGAGTGCCGTCGGAGTGGCTGGTGTCGTTGTAGTGGATCAGGTCGTGGATCCAGGACTCAGCAATCGTGACGTTTCCTGCGTTCGGATCCAAGCGGTCGGGAGTTCCGTGAACGTGCACCCCATCGACGGTTCTGCTGATCTCCACTCTGCGCAAGCTGAAGTTCGAACCACGGACGCCATCGATGTGGTTGTTCGGTGCTCGGGGGATGAACGTGGAATCGACTACCTGCGCCGAGGGCTGACCCCCAGGGAAGGTCTCGGGTCGTACGTACAACAAGGACGAGTCTGCAGGATTCGGGTCCGTCCCCCGGAACGAGCAATTGATGAACGAAACACCCGGGGCGCGAACCTCGACCAGATGATCGAACTGGTAGTTCTCGTAGACCGCATTCACCGTGTTCACGAGGAGTTTCCCACCGCTGACGTAGTCCCCCGAATAGGGGCGATCAGCAGAAGAGAACTGAGCCAGGGGTCCTGACCTGACCCCGACATGGCCCGGACCCGGGATCACGGCCGCTGGCGGATCGGGCGCTACAGACGGATCTGGGGCTGCCGAAGTGGACGGGGTGGGAGCGGGCGCTGCTGCCGGGGGAGTAGTGGGGGGCGGAGCGGGTACTGCCGAAGGGGTTGCAGGAACAGTTGGCTCCGGAACGGGTGGAGCCACCGGGGGAGTGGGGGTGGGACGAGCCGGGGCCAGGGATGCGGGCGCTCCCGACGGAACCGCCGGACGTCGAGCCGCCGTCGAAATGCCCGATCCGGTGTTCGGGGGCGTCTTGGAGGTGTTGGTGGGTGTCGGGTCCAGGGCGCTTGCCTTCGCTTGGACGATGCGCCTGAGCGGGGTGCTCTTGGCCGACCACCCTGAGTGCGAGGGCACGCGGACCCTCCACGTTCCCCCCCTCGTCAGTATGAACGAGAGGTCGACGCTGCGTGCCTTGCTCGTCGGGAGCACGCGTACGACCCGCCAGTTGCCATTTGCCTTCTTCTTCTTCACCTTGACCCGACGTCCCGTCGGACCGGAGACGGTCACCAGCAATCGGGACGTCTTCCCGCCTACGACGACCCTCGCAGTCGGCCATCCGGTGATTCTGGTCGTGCGGTCCTGACGCGCAGTCCACCCAGAGCTGCTGGTCGAAGCGCCGGAGGGCGCCCCCAGGGCCTCAGCCGGGTCAGCGGCGACGTGGAGAGGGGCCAGGACTGTGCCGACCAGGAGGGCAGAGACGGCCAATCGCATGACATGCATACATCGTTCGTCGGGTCGACCTGGTCGGGTCCTGAGTGCCGCGCCTCCTCAGGTGCGCCTGTCACCCGATCAGGGGATTGCTCTGGTTCGTCGCCAGAGCGGTTCCGGTGACCCCCGTCTTGGGAACCGCGCTCGTGGTCACGGATCGTAGTCGGGCAGCCCGTGGATGTCGGGCCTCGCATGGGGGCAAGAGGAGCCATCGATGAGCTGAGGAGGGCCGGCGGTATGGGGGCTCGACCGGTCGGATCTTGGCTCGCGTGACTGTCCTGCGGCAGCGACAGGCGCTGGACCACACGCAGAGCAATCGGAAGACTTCGCACCGTGCGCGAACGGGGGACATTATCAGGGGACGATCACAGAAAGTCACCTTTGGCTGGTATTCTCTTCACATATCAAACATGGCGTCAGTCACAGGCGGGTCGTCGAGCTCTTGCGGCATCACGCAAAGTAGCGAATGCCTTTGCGGACTCAGGAGGGTCTAGGCGTGTTTATCAACCACCGAGTTCGGGCAGGAGCAGGCCGGCAAGACCTGCGAACACCGGAGTCCGGTGCTTCGACCTCCATGATGGGTGAAGGAGAGCAGCGCTGATGGCTGCCGGTAGTGAACGACGATCGCGCAAGAACTTGGCCGGGCCGCCTGCGGTGGCGACGCTGGTCGTCGCTTGCGCGCTTCTCCTGGGTGCCTGTGGGACCCAGGTAGTACCGACGGGTGCGTCGTCATCGACTGAGCCAACAGCGGCCGCAACTGCGTCCACGTCGGTTGATCCAGCGGGCGAGTCGGCCGAGCCGGCCGCGACCCAGACCTCCGATGACTCCGATTCAACCGACGCCGACCCCGCTGCGCCTGGGGAGGTCGGAACCGTCGACTTGCCGGTGGTCGACGCAGGAGTAGATGTCGCCATCAACTCAGGCATCGTGGTGACGGTCTCCGAACCCCGCGGCGTGAACATCGAAGCCATCGGGCCCGGTGAGATCTCTGGAGCAGGGATCGCGGTGACAGTAGAGATCCGCAACGAGTCCGAGTCACCCCTGGACCTCAGCGGTCTCGCCGTCAACGCTCTGTACGGCGACGTGCCCGCCGACACCAGCATGGCGGAGCCCTCAGACCCCATGCGCGGCTCGTTGGCTCCGGGCAAGGAGGCATCTGGTGTCTACGTGTTCCGGATGCCTGGCGGCGCATCGTCGGATTCGCTGCGCATCGAGGTTGAGCACAACGGTGCCACGGACGTAGTAGTCGTGAAGCCATGAGACCGGCCACCACCCACAAGCGGTTCCACAATCAGAACTCCATCTCAAAGACGAGGGTCACAATGTCTGCAATCCCCCTGCGCGATCGCGCGCACTCGGCCGCCCGTCGGCTGGCTATCGGTGCGCTCGGCGGCGCTGCGCTCGTCTCCGTCGTGGCGGCTCCAGGCATGGCCGACAGCAAGCCCCAACCGCCGGAGACGGTCAGTACTGTGACCTCGGATGCCTTGCCCACCGCTCAGGTCAATGGGGTGGTCTGGGACCAGGTGATCGTTGGCAACACCGTGTACGTCACGGGCAGCTTCACCAAGGCCCGACCGCCCGGAGTGGCCGCCGGCGGCAGCGGGGAGGTCACGCGCAACAACGCGATGGCGTTCGATCTCGAGACGGGCGCGCTGAAGGCTTGGGCGCCCTCGCTCAATGCTCAGGGCAAGTCCATTGCAGCGTCCGCAGATGGGTCCCGGGTCTACATCGTCGGCCAGTTCAGCACAGTGAACGGTACGAGCAGCTCCAGAGTCGTCTCCCTCCGCTCTGACTCTGGCTCCGTCGACACAAGCTTCACCGCCTCGGCCAACGCCACAGTCAACGCCATCGCGGTATCTGGTGACACCGTCTACCTCGGGGGCATCTTCACCGCCGTCAACAACACCGCGCGGACGCGCCTTGCAGCCGTCTCTTCAACCACGGGCGCGCTCAGGGCCTGGGCGCCGCAAGCCGATCTGCCCGTTCAGGGGCTGACCGTGCCGCAGGGGATCGGTAACGTGGTGATCGCCGGGCACTTCGCCACCCTCACCTACGTGGACCCAGCCGATCCTGACAACCCTGTGGTCACCGACGCCAAGGGAATGGGTGCCGTGGATGCGGTATCCGGTGCCCCGCGTCAGTGGAAGATCAATGCGTCCGTTGCCAACTACACGGAGAACGCCGCGATCCTGACGCTGAAGTCGGTCGGCGACGTCGTGTACGGGTCCAGCTACGACTACTACGGACCCAGCGAGTTCGAGGGTAGTTTCGCGGCGAAGGCCGATGACGGAGCCATCATCTGGCTCAATGGGTGCAAGGGCGACACCTATGACGTGCAGCCCGTCGGTGACGTCCTCTACTCGGTGGGTCACCCACACAACTGCTCGCCCATCGGGGGGCACCCACAGACCGAGCCGTGGACCTTCGAGCGCGCGCTCGCGACGACGACGGTTCCCGATGGCGTCAACCTCAGCGGCGATTACGCGGGCTACCCGAAGCCTCGGCTCCTGCATTGGAGCCCCACGATCGAGGTCGGCAGTTTCACCGGTCAGGCGCAGTCTGCATGGACTGTCGAAGGCACCAGCAAGTACCTCGTCGTCGGTGGCGAGTTCCCCCGCGTCAACGGGTCCGCCCAGCAGGGCCTTGTGCGCTTCACGACAGCTGATGTGGCAGCGAACAAGGATGGCCCGCGTGGCAGCGGTGAGATGAACGTCCAACTGGTCTCACTGGCTCCTGGGGCCGTGCGCGTCTCCTGGAAGACCGTCTGGGATCGGGACAATCGTCAGATCACCTACGACATCCAGCGCCGGGTGCCCGGTGGCGCCTGGAGCACCATCCACACGATGCAGCAGGACAGCGCATGGTGGAACCGCCCCAACGTCGCGTTCACTGACACTCAGGCGACGCCCGGTACCACAGTCGAGTACCGAATCAGGTTCCTCGATCCTTGGGGCAACGGAGGGCCCACCGCAGCGACCAGCACCACAGTGCCTGAGGGTTCGGTGGCCAGCAGCCCATACCGCACTGCTGTTGCATCTGACGGTGCGAACGCGTACTGGCCGCTTGGCGAGATGAGTGGGACGACGGGATACGACTGGGCCGGCGCCAACGACCTCACCCTCGCCGGTGACGTTGTCCGCGGAGCCGGCGGCGCAATGGACGGTGACCTGGCTTCCCGCTTCCCGGGCACGAACAACAGCGTCCCTGCCGCCAGCGTCAACGCGATCCCCGGGCCACAGACCTTCACGGTCGAGGCATGGGTCAACACGACCAGCACCTCGGGCGGAAAGATCGTCGGTTTCGGAAACAGGAACACCGCCGCAAGCAACAGCTACGACCGGCACGTCTACATGAACAACGCCGGCGCCATCTCCTTCGGGGTCTACCCGGGCGGGGTGCGGCGGATCGCTTCCGGGCCCGGCTTCAACGACGGCGCGTGGCACCACATCGTCGCCTCGCTGTCCGCTGACGGGATGGTTCTGTACATCGACGGTGTCGAGGTGGCCAGAGATGCCTCCACGACCGCCGCGCAGGACTACACCGGGTATTGGCGAATCGGTGGTGACAACACGAACGGCTGGCCCGGCACCGGCTCGAGCTTCTACCTCAACGGCTCGATCGACGAGGTAGCCATCTATCCGGCCGCGCTGACCGATGCGCAGGTCCGGAGTCACTTCAAGGCCAGCGGTCGCACCCTGTCGCCAGTGGCCGATTTCTCGGTCACCAAGTCGGACCTCGACGTGACTTTCGACGGGTCTGTCTCGAGCGATCCGGACGGTTCGGTCGAGGCGTGGGCGTGGGAGTTCGGGGATGGATCGACCGGCACCGGTGAGCAGGCCTCGCATACCTATGCGACCGCCGGCATCTACACCGTCGGCCTGACGGTGACCGACGACCAGGGGGCGACCGCGACGACCTCGCAGTCCATCAAGGTCGGTGGCCGGCCGGCGGACATCTATGGCTCGGCCGTCTATGACTCGGATCCCGAGTTGTTCTGGCGCCTCAACGAGGCTTCAGGTTCGGCCGTCCTCGATACGACACTCAACGGCGTCGACGGGATCGCCTCCGGGGGGTACGAGCGGGCCACGACTGGCGTCGTGACGGGTACCTCCACCTCGCTGAACGGCAGCGACGGTTTGCTGTCCTCCAACGATCCGGTGCCCGGCCCTTCGGTCTACTCGCAGGAGCTGTGGTTCCAGACCACCACCAACCGCGGCGGCAAGCTGATCGGCTTCGGTAACCAGCAGACGGGCAACAGCAGTAGCTACGACCGCCACGTCTACATGTTCGACGATGGCCGACTGCGTTTTGGGGTCTGGAACGGTCGTGCCGACGTCATCGACTCCAGCTCGTCGTACAACGACGGCCAGTGGCATCACATGGTGGCCACGCAGGGCGCAGACGGGATGAAGCTGTACGTCGACGGCCAGTTGGTGGGCACGAACCCCGCGACCACGGCGCAGGCGTACAACGGGTACTGGCGGGTCGGGGGCGACGTCACGTGGGGCGGCGCATCGAGCAACTACTTCGCCGGTCTGGTCGACGAGGTCGCTGTCTACGGCACCGTCTTGACCCCGCAGGCCGTGCTTTCCCACTTCGAGGCGGGCAGCGGTCCGGTTGTCAACGAGCCGCCGGTGGCTGACTTCAGTGCTGAGGTCACGGACCTGGGGGTGTTGGTGGATGCGGGTGCGTCCTCTGACGATGGGTCGATCGTGTCTTATGCGTGGGACTTCGGTGGCCAGGGCGCGGGGTCGGGGGTGACGGCGTCGTACACGTTCGCGGCGGCGGGTACTTACGACGTGAAGCTCACGGTCACTGATGACCAGGGTGCGACGGGTTCGGTGACGAAGTCGGTCACGGTGACTGCTCCGGTGGTCAATGCGGATCCGGTGGCTGACTTCAGTGCTGAGGTCACGGACCTGGGGGTGTTGGTGGATGCGGGTGCGTCCTCTGACGATGGGACGATCGCGTCCTACGCTTGGGACTTCGGTGGGCTGGCGGCTGGGTCGGGGGTGACGGCGTCGTACACGTTCGCGGCGGCGGGTACTTACGACGTGAAGCTCACGGTCACTGATGACCAGGGTGCGACGGGTTCGGTGACGAAGTCGGTCACGGTGACTGCTCCGGTGGTCAATGCGGATCCGGTGGCTGACTTCAGTGCTGAGGTCACGGACCTGGGGGTGTTGGTGGATGCGGGTGCGTCCTCTGACGATGGGTCGATCGTGTCTTATGCGTGGGACTTCGGTGGCCAGGGCGCGGGGTCGGGGGTGACGGCGTCGTACACGTTCGCGGCGGCGGGTACTTACGACGTGAAGCTCACGGTCACTGATGACCAGGGTGCGACGGGTTCGGTGACGAAGTCGGTCACGGTGACTGCTCCGGTGGTCAATGCGGATCCGGTGGCTGACTTCAGTGCTGAGGTCACGGACCTGGGGGTGTTGGTGGATGCGGGTGCGTCCTCTGACGATGGGTCGATCGTGTCTTATGCGTGGGACTTCGGTGGCCAGGGCGCGGGGTCGGGGGTGACGGCGTCGTACACGTTCGCGGCGGCGGGTACTTACGACGTGAAGCTCACGGTCACTGATGACCAGGGTGCGACGGGTTCGGTGACGAAGTCGGTCACGGTGACTGCTCCGGTGGTCAATGCGGATCCGGTGGCTGACTTCAGTGCTGAGGTCACGGACCTGGGGGTGTTGGTGGATGCGGGTGCGTCCTCTGACGATGGGTCGATCGTGTCTTATGCGTGGGACTTCGGTGGCCAGGGCGCGGGGTCGGGGGTGACGGCGTCGTACACGTTCGCGGCGGCGGGCACTTACGACGTGAAGCTCACGGTCACTGATGACCAGGGTGCGACGGGTTCGGTGACGAAGTCGGTCACGGTGACTGCTCCGGTGGTCAATGCGGATCCGGTGGCTGACTTCAGTGCTGAGGTCACGGACCTGGGGGTCTTGGTGGATGCGGGTGCGTCCTCTGACGATGGGTCGATCGTGTCTTATGCGTGGGACTTCGGTGGCCAGGGCGCGGGGTCGGGGGTGACGGCGTCGTACACGTTCGCGGCGGCGGGTACTTACGACGTGAAGCTCACGGTCACTGATGACCAGGGTGCGACGGGTTCGGTGACGAAGTCGGTCACGGTGACTGCTCCGGTTGCTGGTGTGTTGGCCGCTGATGCGTTCGGTCGGTCGGTGTCCGGTGGTTGGGGGACTGCTGATACTGGTGGGGCGTGGGCGTTGTCTGGTGGCAGCGTGTCTCCGTTCTCGGTTGGTGGCGGGGTCGGTCGGGTCACGTTGACTCCGGGTTCCTCACGTCAGGCGTTGTTGGCGATCAATGAGGTCGATACTGATGTGCGGCTGAAGGCCGGCTTGGACAAGGTGGCTACCGGCGGTGGCATGTATATGTCGGTGGGTGCGCGCGCCAGCGGCAACTCGGCGTATGTGGCACGGTTGCGGTTCCTGCCTGATGGTGTGGTGTGGTTGCACTTGCAGCGCAACGTCAACGGTGCGGTGTCCACGCTCACGGGTGGGACGGTGTCCGGGCTGACGGTGTCGGCCGGCGACTTGGTCAATCTGCGGTTCCAGGTGTCGGGTTCGCCTGCCACGCTGCGGGCGAAGGCGTGGGCGGTTGGTTCTGATGAGCCCAGTGCGTGGAACGTGACGAACACGGACTCGACGGCGTCGCTCCAGGCTGCGGGTGGGGTTTCAGTTCTGCCCTACCTGTCAGCGTCCACCACGAACGCACCGACCGTTGCGATCATCGACGACCTCACCGTCACCCCCATCGGGGCTACTCCGCCGTCCAACGTCAAGCCGGTGGCGGAGTTCTCGGCGACGCCGGTGGGTCTGGAGGTGTCCTTCGATGCTGATGAGTCTTCGGATTCTGATGGGTCGATCGCGTCTTATGCGTGGGAGTTCGGTGATGGTGCCACGGGGACGGGTAAGACTCCGGAGCACACCTATGGTGCTGCTGGCGACTACGACGTGAAGTTGACGGTCACCGACGATGACGCTGCGTCGGATTCGGTGACGAAGTCGGTCACGGTGACTGCTCCGGTGGTCAACTCGGCGCCGGTGGCGGAGTTCTCGGCGACGCCGGTGGGTCTGAAGGTGTCCTTCGATGCTGATGAGTCTTCGGATTCTGATGGGTCGATCGCGTCTTATGCGTGGGAGTTCGGTGATGGTGCCACGGGGACGGGTAAGACTCCGGAGCACACCTATGGTGCTGCTGACGACTACGACGTGAAGCTCACGGTCACTGATGACCAGGGTGCGACGGGTTCGGTGACGAAGTCGGTCACGGTGACTGCTCCGGTTGCTGGTGTGTTGGCCGCTGATGCGTTCGGTCGGTCGGTGTCCGGTGGTTGGGGGACTGCTGATACTGGTGGGGCGTGGGCGTTGTCTGGTGGCAGCGTGTCTCCGTTCTCGGTTGGTGGCGGGGTCGGTCGGGTCACGTTGACTCCGGGTTCCTCACGTCAGGCGTTGTTGGCGATCAATGAGGTCGATACTGATGTGCGGCTGAAGGCCGGCTTGGACAAGGTGGCTACCGGCGGTGGCATGTATATGTCGGTGGGTGCGCGCGCCAGCGGCAACTCGGCGTATGTGGCACGGTTGCGGTTCCTGCCTGATGGTGTGGTGTGGTTGCACTTGCAGCGCAACGTCAACGGTGCGGTGTCCACGCTCACGGGTGGGACGGTGTCCGGGCTGACGGTGTCGGCCGGCGACTTGGTCAATCTGCGGTTCCAGGTGTCGGGTTCGCCTGCCACGCTGCGGGCGAAGGCGTGGGCGGTTGGTTCTGATGAGCCCAGTGCGTGGAACGTGACGAACACGGACTCGACGGCGTCGCTCCAGGCTGCGGGTGGGGTTTCAGTTCTGCCCTACCTGTCAGCGTCCACCACGAACGCACCGACCGTTGCGATCATCGACGACCTCACCGTCACCCCCATCGGCTGATTGGCTCTTCGCAGGGCGAATGGCGCGCGGCCCGACAGCTGGGCAGCGCGCCATTCATCATGTGTCCCTAGGTGACCTGCCGTTGTTCAGCCGCCGTTGCGCATGTACGGGGCAGGAGTCGACCCGTCATGCCAGGAGTTCCCGGTCGCGGTGGCGATAGCTCGGGTCTTGGTGCCGATGAGCATCGCGAAGTCGGTCAGGCGTGTGGTGCCGCGAGTGAACGTGTTGTTCGTGAGCGCCAGACCCGTGATGGGGGTGTAGCTCTTGTCCGCGATGTTGACCGACACGGCCCCGCCCGCCAGTTGATTGCCCGTGATGGTCAGGTCGGAGATGTCGTTCCGGTCCTTGGCTACCATGATCGCCGATGTGTACACGGAGCCGCTTATCCGCGTACCAGACACAGTGATCCCGCTGCCGCCGACTATCTGGATCCCGTCGTTGTGGGTACCGTCGGAGTGGCTGTTGTCGTCGTAGTGGATCAGATCATGAATCCATGAATCGGCGATCGTGACGTGGCCAGCGTTTGGGTCAGTGCGGTTGGTGGTGCCGTGGATGTGCACTCCGTCGACCGTGCTGGAGATCTCAACGCGGCGCAATGTGAAGTTCGATCCCCGAACACCATCGATGGTGGCTGACGGTGCTCGGGGAATTAGCGTGGAATCCTCGACCAGGGCCGAGGGCTGACCTGACGCCTGCGTAGCCGGCTCGACCAGCAGAAGTGCGGAATCGGACGGGTTGACCTGGGCGCCGGCGAAGATGGAGTTCCGGAAAACGACGCCGGGTGCCCGCACAATTACCAAGTGGTCGAACGTGAAGCCCTCATAGACCGCGTTCGGCGTGGTCACCACGAAACTCGAACCGCTGATGTAGTCGCCCGCGTAGGGCCGACTGGCGGCCGTCAGGGTCGTTGTGGGGCCCGTGGCTCCAACTGACTGGTTCTTGACCGCAGGAGCAGGTTCAACTGCCTCGAGTGTCTGGCTTGCGGTGTGGGTTGCGCCCTTGTTGTCGGTGACTGTGAGGGTGATCGTCTTGGTGCCGGGTGTGGCGTACTGGTGGGTTGCGGTGGCGCCGGTGGCGGTGGCTCCGTCACCGAAGTCCCACGTGTAGGTGGCGATTGTCCCGTCGGGGTCATTGC
This sequence comes from uncultured Actinomycetes bacterium, assembly GCA_963788325.1. Taxonomy (GTDB): domain Bacteria; phylum Actinomycetota; class Actinomycetes; order S36-B12; family CAIYMF01; genus Prado023. The sequence continues at coordinate 475,724 of CAWBGJ010000015.1, read as the reverse complement.
TGGCGGTTCCGTCTGCGTTGACGGTCAGGTCCGAGACCGTGGCCGAGTACTCAGCTCTGGGCGCTACGTTCGGGGCGACTGCCTCGAGTGTCTGGCTTGCGGTGTGGGTTGCGCCCTTGTTGTCGGTGACTGTGAGGGTGATCGTCTTGGTGCCGGGTGTGGCGTACTGGTGGGTTGCGGTGGCGCCGGTGGCGGTGGCTCCGTCACCGAAGTCCCACGTGTAGGTGGCGATTGTCCCGTCGGGGTCATTGCTGGCGGTTCCGTCTGCGTTGACGGTCAGGTCCGAGACCGTGGCCGAGTACTCAGCTCTGGGCGCTACGTTCGGGGCGACTGCCTCGAGTGTCTGGCTTGCGGTGTGGGTTGCGCCCTTGTTGTCGGTGACTGTGAGGGTGATCGTCTTGGTGCCGGGTGTGGCGTACTGGTGGGTTGCGGTGGCGCCGGTGGCGGTGGCTCCGTCACCGAAGTCCCACGTGTAGGAGGTGATGGTCCCATCGGGATCTGTTGAACCGGCTGCATCGACCGTGGCCCAGAGGTCTGTGGCATTGGCCGAGAACTGCGCCGAGGGCGCCTGGTTGGGCGCTGGGCGCAGGTCGGTGACCCGCACGTTGTCGACCTTCACCGTGACTGGGGCATTGTTGACCGAGGACGAGATGTATGCGCCAACCGAAACCCCTGGCAGTGACCTCAGGGCGACCGTCGAATCACTTGCCTCGAGCGCCCATCCCTGTGGCTCGACTCCGACGAAGGCCTTGGCCCGCAGCGCCGTCGGTGCCAGTCCGTCTGCCTCCCCGATGACGGTGAGCCGCGTGCCCGCGGTGACCCTGAGCCCACTGACTCGGGTCGCCTTCAGCACAGTCTGGACGTTCGAGACGTTCTTCCTCAGAGAAACGTCCACCGAGCCATCCACATTGACCTTGGCAGTGACGCCGTAGCCGTTGGTCTGGCTCCCGCGCATGCGAATCTCGAGGTAGTTGCTCCCCCCGCTGACGACCTTGTCGCTGGTGTAGTCCACTGAGACACGCGTGGCGTCAGAGGTCACCGGAGTCAGGGACATCTCGTGGCGACGGCCACCCGCTGCGAACGTCATGAGGCCCTGGCCTGCGCCTACCTTCACCTCGGCGGCCGAACCAGCAGAGCGCCAGGCTCCGCCCACGTCAGCTGTGCCCCACCCTCCCGCACTTGAGCGGGCGAAGCCGTCGAGCGCCACGACGCGATCATCGGCGGTGGCTGGACTGCTGACGAGAAGGCCCCCTGCAAGCAGTGCTCCGGTGGCAAGAAGGATCGTTGTGGATCGGATGGTTCGCATGTCTGGGGGATCGGTTCAGCACCTCGTGCATGGCAGGTGCAGCGGGCAGTATCACCCGTTCGGGCGACAGAGGCGGGGCGCGTGGGAGACTGCGGGAATGGCTCACGAGCACCCCGCCGACGCCAGCGCTGACCGAGCTGAAGGGGATCGACGGCCCTTCGCATCCCAGTCGACCCCGATGAATTCCGTCGTGGTCGCGGTCCTCACCTACGAACGCAACGCGCACCTCCCGGAGCTGCTCGAAGCGCTCCTAGCCCAAGCCGCGGAGTGCTCTATCAGCGCCAACGTCCTTCTCGTGGACAACAACCCAACGGCCCTTGCCGAGCCGATAGTGGCTGAGTCGAGCGACCCCCGCCTGTTCTATGTTCACGAGCCCGAGCCTGGCATCGCGGCGGGCCGCAACCGCGCCCTGCGGTGGAGTTGGGGCAGTGATGCGATCGTCTTCATCGATGACGATGAGAGACCGGACCCGGGCTGGCTCGAGGCATTGATCACAACGGCCAACGCCACGAGGGCCGCAGGGGTCACCGGTCCGGTAATGCGCCGCTACCCGTTCCCTCCGGCGCCACTGGTAAGAGGCATGCGCAGGTGGGATCGAGTGCGGCGGCCGACGGGCTCGCGGGTTCCGGCCGCATCGACGGCCAACCTCCTGCTGGACCTGAGGTTCCTGCGCGGCGCCGGGTTGGCCTTCGACCCCGACTTTGGGCTGTCCGGAGGCTCGGACACGCTGCTGACCAAGCAGTTGATCCAGGCGGGCGGTGACCTCGTGTGGTGCGATGAGGCGATTGTGCTCGACTATGTGGTTGATGAACGGCTCACCCCAGCCTGGCTCCTGCAACGCGCCCGTCGGGTGGGCAACACCCATGCACGTGTGGCACGAACCCTTGATGAACGGGCGCGTACTCGTGTGCGACTGCTCGGAAGGGGCTTCTTACTGCAGGCCTGGGGAGTGGTGGGAACGCTGGTCGGGAAGGTCGTGAGAGACCCAGAACGGACCGGAGCGGCGATGTGGCGCAGGGCTCGCGGGCGCGGAATCGTCGATGGAGCCTTCGGCCGTACTCATTTCGACTACCTTCGACCCAATGCGTGAGTGCCTGGGTGGTTGCGTGCACGCCCCCTCTGACGGCAGCGGACCATGGGCACGTTCAGGTTGGTAGCGGCCGAACGGGCGTGCGCGCCGCAACGTGACAAACCAGCCAGGCGCCAACAACAGGGATCGTGACGACGAGGGAACGGGATGCTGTGAGGGCCGTGAGTCCCTCAGGGGCTGGGTAGAGCACGTAGATGAGCAGTGAAGTCGCGCTCAGAACAAGTGAGGCGGCCAGCACCGGACGCGAGGCGAAGGCCGCGAGCATCAGTGCCCAGAGCGCGTACCAGGGCCAGAGCCGAGGGGCAACGAGAGTGATGGCCAGTAGAGCGCCGGCACTGACTGCGACGGAGCCAGGGACAGAAGCGCGACGCCAGGCTGCCGCGACGGCCACCACGAGGATGGCTACTGCGAAGGCAGTGGCCAAGTGCTGGAGCGCGTCGCCGACGTCGGAGGCCGGGGCGCGCAGGCCCAAGAGGCCCGCCGCGCGCGGAACCAGGATCAGGGCGAATTCCGCCCAGGAGTTGATCAGTTCTGAACCCGCATCAGAGAACGGGGCGAGGGCGGAGGCAACAGGGGAGCCGTACACGAGAAATGTGGGGACGGCGACTGCGACACAGACAACCGCGAATCCGGCCAGGGCTACCGCTCGCTGTCGCCCTCCAGGGCGTCGAGCGACCAATGCTGCCACCAGGAGCAGGAGTGGAACGACTGCTATCCACTTGACCAGAGCGGCGAGGGTCAATACCGCCACGGCCCATCCCGTGTGGCGCCGGTCCGCCAGGACGAACCCGAGTCCCATGAGGCCCAGCATCACGAAGTCGTTGTGGATGGCGCTCACTTCGATGAGGGTCAGTGGCGCCCACGCGTAGAGCAGGGTCGCTGGAAGTCGGCGCCCCGGCAGCCAACGACCCGCGAGAGTCCAGACGGCTGCGATGGAGCCAAGGAACCCGATCAGGCACACCGAGCGGTACACGAGCGCATAGGTTGTGTAGTCCCCGCCGAGCGACTCGGCGAGCCTGGTCAGCGCGTCTGACATCAGGTTCCAAGCCGGCCCATAGACCGAGACCGAGCCACGATAGGTGTCGGCCATCAGTGGTAGGAACGGGTCCTGCGGGAAGGAGTCCGGAGCCACCGTCATCGGGTTTGCATGATGCAGCGCGGCCACCCGGCCGTACATGACGTACGCAGCCACGTCGCCGGAAAAGGTATGACGGGCAAGAGCAGGCACCGTGGCCAGGGCGGCCGCGCCGGCGAGGATCGGTGCCAGGAGCCGGTCGTTGTCGACGCATCGCTGTGCCCGCTGCAGCAGTCGCAGATGCGTGGCCACCAGGAGTAGAAGGGGAGCGGCCAGGAGCACCCTGGCCGCTCCGACGGAGTCTGGAGCCGCGTTGGAGAGCAGCGCCCAGACGGAGCCAGCGGAGTTCCACTGCTCGATCTGTCCCGGAACTGGGCGATACATCACCAGCGCGAGGGTGCCCAGCCCCAGCGCCAACAGCACTGCGTGAGAGACGAGGACGTAGCCAGGTCTGGCTCGCTGACCCGGGCCGGACCTGCGCACGGCGGTTGCGTCCGTGCTGGCGTCGCCGTCGTGAACATCCGGCATGCTCGCCAGTATGCCGCGCCTGGTGTGAAAGCGAGCTTCCGGACTGTGAGATTCCCCACTTCTGGTCGCGGCCCTTCAGCCCGGTGGCGACCGGCCCGGGATCGGCCACCCAGTCGGTGGTTTGCGGGATGAACCCGGATGAGCATCTCGGTGGGTGGACTCCGCGGAACCCTAAGGCCACGCTACGACCTTCCCATGAGGCGCGAAGTGGTTTCGGGGTCCCGCAGTCCGTGCATTACGTTCGTCGGTGGATCGACGTCCGGGTGGAGCTTCACCCGATCAGATGAGACGTGCGGCAAGACGCGCACGGTGTCGGGCGTCACTTTCAATGGGAATGGGGCAACGTGAGCATGACCTTGGGTTCGACCATGCCTTCTATCAGGGGGGGACTCGCGGGCCTGATCGCGCTGACCCTGGTGGGGGTGGGCGCCATCACAGCGCCAGTGAGCGCGGCCAGCACGGTGCTGGCCAAGGATTCCTTCTCCCGGATCGCGCAGTCCGGTTGGGCGGGCGCCGATGTGGGGGGCAACTGGACTTCGCCCACCTCTGAGGCAGCCCTGTCGGTGTCGAACGGCAGGGGACAAATGGATCTGAGGCCCGGGTCCACGTCGGCCACGGAACTGTCCATGCCTCCCTCCACGACCCGGGACGTGGTGGTGGACGTGGCTGCAGATCGTGCAGCGACCGGTGGTGGGCAGTACTTCTCCGTCGTTGGCCGCGGGGACAGCAGCACCGGCTACAGGTTGATCGCACGGGTGCAGCCGACCGGAGCGGTGGAGGTCTCATTGCGCCGGACCGTCAAGGGTTCGGTCACGGTCCTGGCCGCCACCACCTTCACCGGGCTAGTGCAGTCGGGGGCCAGTCCGAAACTGCGGATGCGGATGGCCGTGGACGGCGCAGGGCCCACAACGCTGCAGGCGAAGGTGTGGCGCGCCGGGCAAGCCGAGCCCACCGCGTGGGCTATCTCGGCCAAGGACGCCAGCACGGCAGTTCCCACCTCGGGAGGGCTGGGTCTCGTGGCCTACCTGTCGTCGGGTGCCACGAACGCACCCGTGCAGTTCCAGTTCGACAACTTCGAGGTGACGACATCCCCGACCGCCTCTGCCCCTGCGCCGGATGTGGCCCCCCCGTCCGTTTCCAAGCCGGATGCGGCCTCGACGGGGGTTCCTGACGGCGTGTCACTGAAGGTGCTCAGCTCAGCCAATCGGCCGTACGCAAAGGACACCATCTACTCGGACGGTTCGGCGCTGGTGATCAACACCCCGAATGCTGTGTACGACGGCTGGCAGTTCGACATGTTCGTCGAGGTAAGGGCCCCTGGGGTGAAGATCACGCGGTCGTTCTTCCGGGGAGCAGCCAAGACGACGTACAGCCGGGGGCTCCTGCTCATCCACGGTGACGCAGTGGCCAACGGGCCGTCCTCCGCCGTGGTGGAGGACTCCACGTTCATCCCTCGTGCGCCCTCCAACCTCTTGGACGGGGTGCGCGGCTCGAACGTGACGCTCAGACGTGTCGAGATCACGGGAACCGTGGATGGGGTAACCGTGTATGGGACCTCGTCCCGGACCGACCCCTACGCCGGCAACGTCACCATCGAAGGATCATGGATCCATGACCTTCGTCACTACAACGACTCCAGTCACGCCGATGGCACCCACAACGACGGAGTCCAGGTGATCGGCGGTCGAAACATCCGGATCACTGGCTCCAGAATCGACGGCACCATCCACAACGCGGGAATCATGATCACCAACGGGCGCAACAACGTCTCGAACGTGGCCATCGCGAACAACTGGGCAGCAGGCGGCGCGTGCACGATCAATGTCTCCGACAAGAGCGCATCAGCGATCACCGGTCTGTCCTTGGTCGGCAACACCTTCACCCGAGGCACCACGCGCATCTCCGACTGCGCGATGATTGTGACCAACGCCACCCGCGCGATCGCGACCGAATCCAGCAACACGTGGCACAACGGCAGCACCCCGGCGCCCACCATGAGCAACGGCGGCTGATCAGCCGCCCGTTGACGGGGGAGAGCAGAAACTTGGGGGACGGCGCCAGCGCCTGACACGTGCGGTCTGCCATGTGGCCGCGGCTCCCACGAACTAAGGTTGGGCCGGCCTGATCGATCTCCAGACGAGCCAGCGCAGGCCCCGGTTCTCCCGACGGGCGTTGTGTTAGTGTCCGACTGATCGCTTCCTGGGTGGACTACGCCGGCAACTTGGGGCGGCGGCGACCTGCGGGAGTGCCCCGTCTGGAGGGTCCGTGACTTCGAAGGACAGCCTCGGCGGAGTGGCCGCTCGGGGGGCTGCCACGGTCTTCACCGCGCAGATCAGCCGAGTGCTCATCCAGATGCTCGGAATCATGATCTTGGCCCGGATCCTGACCCCGGCGGACTATGGCTTGATAGCGATGGCCATGGTAGTCATCAGCTTCGCTGACATCTTTCGGGATTTCGGATTCTCGGCCGCCGCAGTTCAGGCGAAGGTCCTCACGACAGCCCAGCGCACCAACTTGTTCTGGGCCAACACCGGGATCGGGCTCATCCTGACCTTGGCGGTCTGGGCTACGGCCGGGACAGTGGCGAAGGCGTTCGGCCAACCGTCCCTGACCACCGTGATGTGGGTGCTGGGTCCGGTCTTCCTGATCAATGGGGCCGCCACCCAGTACCGTGCCAGCCTCTCGCGTGCGCTGAGGTTCGGAAGCGTCGCGTGGACCGAGGTGCTCGCTCAGGTTGTGGGCCTAGGCGTCGGCGTGGCAGCGGCCCTCTCAGGGTGGGGCTACTGGTCTCTGCTGACCATGCAACTGGTCAGCGCGACCCTTATCCTGGTCGTGCTCGTTCTGGTCGCCCGGTGGCTTCCCGGCGCGCCTCGGCGAGGACAGGACATGGGGCCGCTCCTTCGGTTCGGTACTTTCCTAGTCGGCAGCCAACTGGTCACCTACGCCAGCAACAACATCGACACGATCGTCCTGGGGCGCCGCTTCGGCCCCGAGACGGTGGGCATCTACGATCGTCCCTACCGGCTGCTCATGCTGCCGCTTGCGCAGATCCGCGCTCCATCGACCACGGTGGCGATCCCGGTGCTCAGTCGCCTTCAGGACGACGACGCACGATATGGGGCATTCCTGCTGCGAGGGCAACTGGCGCTCGGTTACGTGCTGGTCGTCCCGTTGGGATTCGTTGCCGGTGCCGCAGTCCCCGTCGTGGGGGTGTTCCTCGGTTCCCAGTGGGAGGCCTCGGCCCCGGTTCTGGCGCTCCTGGCCATCTCAGCTGGGCTGAGGACCTTGGCTTTCGTCGGGTACTGGGTCTATCTCTCGAAGGGCCTGACGCGCGATCTGCTCTGGTTCTCGATGTTCGACGCGGCGCTCAAGATCGTGCTGGTCCTGCTCTTCGCGAGGTGGGGACTGCTGGGCGTCGCCGGGGCTGTGGCTCTGACTCCGGCGCTTACCTGGGTTCTGTCTTTCGTCTGGTTGTCCAGACTGACGACCATCCCTTTGAACGGGTTGCTCCTGGGCGGACTGAGGATCTCGGCGGTGGCTGGCACCATGGCCGTGGTCGCCCTTGCTGCGGTGCGCCTGGTGGGTCAGTCGGCGACCCCCGTCGTGGGCCTCCTCGGTGCGCTCGTAGGTTGTGCGGTCGCTCTGGCATTCCTCGTCTTGATCGTCCGACCGGTGCGCAGGGACGTGAGGAGCCTCAAGCCGGCTCTCAAGGCTGTCTTTGTGCGTAGGTGAGAGATGAGGATGAGAGGCCAAGGAACGCCTTGCTGGTGCCTTCAGCGTGGGGGCTGGAGGGTTCCGGTCTTCGGCTGAGCAGGATCCCAGCGGCCAAGGCCACCCACGCCAGAGCGCTGTAGATGGGCGAGAACGCCATGTTCCACAGGCCCATCACTCCCAGGTAGATGTGCACTGGGGATGCCCCGCCCGCGAGGAGCCGATCGAGCAACCCGATTCCGATGATCACGATCAATGCCCCTGCGAGGAGCAGTCCGAAGAGGCCACACTGCGACCAGAGGTCCGCAGTGACCGAGTGAAGCTTGAACTCACCGCCGAACATGTAGTTGTCGACGTAGCCGTTGTTCGTCAGGACTCCCACCCGAACCATCCCGGCGCGCGCCGTCCACACGTCGGAGTACGTGGGGACCGCGCCAAGGCCGAAGCCCTGTGGGTGGGCGCGAAAGAGTTCGACGGTGCCCGTCCACTCCGGCCGGCCACCGCTGAGCAGGGAGCCGCCGCTGCGGATTTGATCCTGGCTGCGTTGTTGGGCCTGCTGACCCAGGAGGCCGCCGACCAGCATGGCCGTAGCAAGGGAGTACATGGCGATCAGTAGCCCGGTCCCGAGCGCGAGCCAGGTGACTCGACGCGGCCAGCCGATCAGATCACGGGATCTTCGGCCCTGAAACAGCAGCAGGGCGGCCGTCAGTGCACAGAACCCGACGTAGCTGCGCGAGTTGGTGGCCATCCCGATCAGACTCAGAAGCGCCAGTATCGAGACCGTGAACCACGGTTGGGCCCGGTGGGCCAGGCCGAGGAGCAGCAGGGTGACTGGTGCCGAGAGCACGTACTTCCATGCGTTGCCGGATCCGGCTACGTCCCCGAGGCCACCCACGATCAGCGCGGCCCCCACGATCACGGCGATGGTGTGGGTGGCGAGATAGCGCCGCGTCCAGAGGATCAGGCCGATCCCACCCAGCCCGCCGACCAGATGCGAGAACTGTGCGAGGCCCACCGCGAAGTCGTAGGGAAGGTAGGCCGACCTCACGAGCGCCAGCATCAGGCCGTTGACGAGCCCCAGCCCGGCCAGGACGAACAGCGCACGGGCCCAGCGGTACCTTGCGATGGATGCGAACCACAGGGGGGCTGAAGCCAGAACAACGATCGATGATGACGTGATCCCGGCGGCGATCGGTAGTCGGATGGCCCATGCAACGAGCATCCCGATCACAATGAGGGTGTGCAGGTCACTCGTATCAGGCGCGACACGCGGTGGTGCGGCGGTGGACACCGGTGGTCCTAGGCTTGGTCGACAGGCTCGACCGGACGCGTGTAGTAGCCGTAGCTGCCACCAGTCTGTGGCATGGGTGTCATCGTCAGGACGACACCGTGCACCGGGGCGCCGGCAATCCGTAGGTGGTCGATGGCGCGACTCAATTGAGTCCGGGTGGTGCGGGCACTGTTGACGGCCAGCAGCGCCCCATCAGCGTTCTTGGCGAGCAGCGCAGAATCGGTCACGGGTAGCAGTGGCGCTCCGTCGATGATGACGATGTCGTACCTTGCGCGCGCCTCCTGCAGCAGTTCCGCGAACGCATCTGATCCGATCATCGCGATGGGGTTCGGAGGCACCTCCCCGCAGGTGACCACGTCCAGGAGCCGTCCCGAGCGCTGGATGACATCGCTGAGGCTGGCTTTTCCGGTGAGCACGGTGGTCAGTCCCAGCGACGCTTCCAGCCCCAGCCGATCGGCAAGGTTGGAGTTGCGGAGGTCGCCGTCGATCAGGAGTACCCGCCGGTTCTCCGAAAGTGTGTGCGCGAGATTGGCAGAGAGGGTCGTCTTGCCTTCGCCGGCGTTCGCAGAGGTCACCACCAGCGCCTTCACTGCGCCTGAGTGGTTGATGAAGTCCAAGTTGGCGGCGACGCGGCGATAGGACTCCAGCTGGATGCGATTGTGTGCCGGTACCGGCTGGCTCTGAGGGCGCTTCGATCCGACATTCGGAACCTTGCCCAGCAACGGCAGGTCAGTCACGCCGGCCAGGGCCTCCTCGTCCGACACCCTGTTGTTCACCAACGCCCTTCCCAGGGCCAGCGCGCACCCCAGTGCGAACCCCAGAAGCATGCCCAGGACGGCATCGCGCCTGGGGTTGGGGCTGAAGGGGTAGTTCGCGGCAGTCGGCCTACCCACGATCTCGGCGTTCACGGTGGCCTTCTCGGTGGGATCCGATCCGGGTTTCGAGAGTTGCTCCACCGTGCTCTCGAGTTCATTGGCCACCGAGTCCGCGATCTCGCGGGCCTCCTCAGCGTCGCCGGCAGTCGCGGTGATCTCCACGATGACGGTGTCCAGTGGGATCGTGGCCTCGATCTGCCGGGCTAGTTCCGCAGCCGACTGGTCGAGTTGGAGTTCGTCGATCACGGGATCAAGCACCAGCGGCTGAGTGGCCAGCGCTGCGTAGGACCGGACCTGACTCTGTGCGAAGTTGGAGCCTTGGAGCAGCGATCCGGCGTTGTTCGCGCCCGTGACCTGGAAGAACACCGCCGCGGTACTCCGGTACTGCGACGCTTGGGTGGTCGAGTACGCGTAGCCTGCCAGTGCGCCGCAAATGGACAGGGCGACGATCCACTTCCAGCCCCGTCGCAGGGCGGACAGGTAACGTGTCAGCTCCATCAGTCCCCCTGGTCACAGATCGATCGATAACGTCCGTTCAGGTGGGGATCGAACGACCGATGCCGAATCATACGTCATCGACATTCCGGGGCTGCCGTCCATGGCACAACGATGGACACGATTGCGGAGGAACTCATGACCCGCTGCCCAGCGCTGGCGCACGCCGCTTCGGCGCACCGGCCCGAGAGTGCTATGCCGGTGGCTGGTGGCTGGTGACTCCGTCGCCCGCGACATGCGGAGCTCGTCATCCGCCACTCTTCACCGGAACAGGTCCGGAGTTGTCCTCCCACGAGTTGTCAGCGGCCTTCGTGAGCGCACGCGTCGCGTCCGTGACGATCATGGCGCAGTCTGCGTTGCGGGTTGTTCCGCGAGTGAAGGTGTTGCCAGTCAACGAAAGGCCAGCAATCGCTGAAGCGTTCTTGTCGTAGACGTTGATGGTGCACGCCCCGCCTGCTGCCCAGTTGCCGGTGATGGCCACGTTCGATACGTCGTTGCGCTCCTTGGTGATCATGACACCGGCATTGTGGATGATGCCGTCGATGCGGTTGCCGGTGATTCGGATGTTCTTCCCACCGATGATCTGAACGCCATCGTTGTGTGTGCCGTCGGAGTGGCTGGAGTCGTCATAGTGCGGAAGGTCATGGATCCAGGACTGCTCGATGGCAACGTTGCCAGCTGCCGCGTCATCACGGGCGGTGGTGCCATGGATGTGCACGCCGTCCACGGTCTTGCTGATCTCGACCCGACGCAGCGTGAAGTTGGAGCCCCGAACGCCATCTATGTTGTTGTTGGGGGCTGCGGGGATCAGGGTGCTGTCCTCAACGACAGCAGAGGGCTGACCTTGGCTGCTCCGCTCAGGCCGAACTGCCAGGAGGGCTGAGTCCGCAGGGTTGTTCGCCACACCGCGGAAGTGTGATCGCGTGAACCGCACCCCCGGGGCACGGACCTCGACGAGGTGGTTGAACTGCCACCCGTCGTAGACGGCATTGCGTGTGTTGACGATGAATCGAGACCCGCTGATGACGTCAGCGGCATACGGGCGATTCGAGGAGTTGAGGACTCTCAGGGGGACGTTGGATGGTGTGCCAGTTGTGCTCCCGGTCGGTTTGCCGACCGTCGGTTGTCTCGCGGGCGTCACCATTCGGCTTGCCGTCGTCACGCCCCTGCTTGTCGTTGTCACGGCGCGCTTCCTGGGCTTGTCGATCCGGACCTTCACTCGCGAGCTCGACTTGCCCTTCCACCCTTGACGAGCAGGAACGCGTAGTCGCCATGTTCCGGCGCTCTTGGTGATCAACGAGACGTCTACCCTGCCCTGCGCAGCTGTCCGCAGCTTCTTGACCGTCTTCCACTTGCCCGCACGTCGCTTCTGTACCTTCACCGTTCGCTTCGAAGGGCCGCCTACCCACACAGCCGGCAGAGAAGCCCCCGAACTCACCCGGATGGTGCCCGATGGCCAACCCGCGACCCGAGTCTTTCGCTTGCTCGACTTCGTCACCGGCGCAACAGCCGCCGGCGCCACTGCCGCCGGCACCATTGCTACAGCCTGGATCGAGGTCGGTGCGGCCTCTGCGTGTGTGGCCGAGGACATCACGACAATGAGGGCGACGGGTACACACAAAGCTCTCTTGTGGAGTGAAGTGGGCAATACGAACATACCGGCCCTTCCGGTCTACAGTGTGCACGCTGGTCAATGAGCGTCTATCCGTCTACCTTGTGGGTAGTATGGAAACGCCCGGGCGAGTATGCCACTGCGTGCTCTCGCAGGGTGTGCTGCGGCTGCTGTTGAGGGGGTCTTCAGCACCGGGTTAGCGGGGCCTTATCGGTCGCCAGAGTCCTAGCAAAGATGTACAGGGGGCCATGAATGCGCCGGGCTGCTCCTTTGCGCGTCCTACTGTCGGTCCCCCAACCTCGGCCCACCACCAATCCGTACATCGTGATGCTGGTCGATGCCCTGAGGGCGGTGGATGGTGTCGTCGTATCGCACTTCTCTTGGGATGTTGCGATGCGCTGCGAGTACGACGTCCTGCATATGCACTGGCCGGAGGCGATGGCCGTGGGGTCTGACACGCTTCGCTCTGGTGTCCGGCAACTCCGGATGGCTGCCCTCCTCGCCCGCCTGCGAGTTCGGCACGTCCCCATCGTCCGGACCCTGCACAATCCCTCGCCACATGAGTCCATCTCGCGCCCCACCCGCGAGCTGCTTGCCTGGGCGGACCGGCTCACAACGGCGACGATCAGCCTCAACGCCATGACGCCGGGGCTTGCGGGGGTCCCGAACTCCGTCATTCCCCACGGGCACTACGTCGACTGGTACTCACGGTACCCAGCGAGCGAACGCCAGGCTGGGCGCTTCGTCACTTTCGGTGCCGTCCGCGCCTACAAGGGCATCGAGGACCTCATCGCCGCGTTCCGGGGCATTGAGGACCTCCAGACGAGCTTGCGCGTGATGGGTTCCACGCCCGATCTGAGCTTGGCCGCGGGGTTGGCACGCCAGGCAGAGGGGGACCGGCGCATCGAGTGTGACTTCCGCTTCGTGCCGGACGTGGAGCTGGTGAAGCGGGTCACCGCGGCCGAACTGGTGGTCCTGCCCTACATGCACATGCACAATTCGGGCGCTTTGCTGGCTGCGCTCTCGATGGGGCGACCAGTCCTGGTTCCAGCGAGCCCGATCACCGACCAGCTGGCTGCTGAAGTGGGCCCGGAGTGGATCCAGCGGTACACCGGAGCGATGTCTCCCTCGGTGCTTGCCTCAGCCCTCGAGGGCGTTAGAGCGTCGCTGGAGCCTGATGCCCGCCCCGACCTGTCCGCCCGGGACTGGGGCTTGACTGGAGAACGCCACGTGGACGTCTACCGGCAGGCGGTCGAGCGCTCCATGCGTCTGGAGACGGGGCGATGAAGGTGCAGGCGGTACTCGCCCTAGTGGACCTCAGCCACCGCGGGAGTCAAGCGCCGGCGGCCAGGACCGAACGCAGGAGGCGGCATGCCTAGTGATGATCACGGCCAGTCCCTGGGGATTGTGGTCGTCAACTACAACAGCGCCAATCTGCTTTCCGAGCATCTCGCCCGAGCTGAGGTGGCGGAGATCCCCGCCCGCGTGGTCGTCGTGGACAACTCCGACGTGCCGCATGAGCGCGCCGCTGCGGCGTCCCTGAGCGTGGAGCATGGGTGGGACTACCTGGACAGCGGGGGAAACGTGGGGTTCGGGGCCGCGTGCAACGCTGGCGTCCGGCGCGCGGAAGAACTCGGGGCTCGACACTTCCTGCTGCTGAATCCGGATGCTTGGTTGGATGCTGTCAGTGCCCGGCATTTGTGGGAGCGAAGCATCCGTGACCCCCTGGCGGCAGTCAGCCCTGTGGTACGGCGTCCCGATGGCGAGGTGTGGTACTCCAAGGGCTCCATCGCGATGCGTCGTGGCGAGGTGCGGCAGCGTTCGCAGGCTGATGGTCCCCCCGAGTGGCTCACCGGCGCATCGCTCATGGTGTCCCAGAGGTTGTGGGACCTTGTCGGCGGCTTCGACGAGCGGTACTTCCTCTACTGGGAGGACGTCGACCTCAGTTGGCGGATCCGCGCCGCGGGAGGTCGGCTGAGTGTCGCCGACGAAGTCAGCGCGTTCCACTCTGTCGGGGCAACTCAGCCGGGAATCACGAAGTCGCCGACCTATGTGTACTACAACGCGCGTAACCGACTGATGTTTGCCGGCACGCTAGGTCCACGAGCGAGGACAGGGTGGCTCATTGGGACCCCTCGCAGCACCTGGGACTTCATCACGCGAGGAGGGCGCACGCCTGCTGCGTTCCGTGCTGGGATCGCCGGTGCACTTCGTGGTCTCCCGTGGCTGCTGCGTAGCGGGCGTGCGGAGTGGGGCCGGAACCCCGGCGCATGAGGACGACTTGGTCCAAAAGCGGCTACATGGCCTAGGTTGAATGGGACCCCGAAGAAGGACAGCACATGGATCGCACGTCTCAGGACGCCGGGTTCCGCGAGATCGTAGATCGCCTCGCGGCCGCCCAGAAGACCAACCGCGGCGCCCCGGCCTACTCGCGCTGGGTGAACCGCTGGCTGGGTCGACGGATCGCGGCGGCGTCCTTCCTGATGGGCGCCACCCCCAACCAGGTGACCGCGGTGAGTGCGGCATTGACCTACACAGGCATCGCCCTGATCGCTTTCGTCGCCCCGAGCATCGCACTGAGTGTGGTCATCTGCCTGCTTCTGCTGGCCGGCTACGCCTTCGACTCGGCCGACGGCCAGCTGGCCCGTCTACGAGGCGGTGGGAGCCCGTCGGGGGAGTGGCTCGACCACGTCGTGGACATGGCCAAGATGTGCCTGCTCCATGGCGCCGTGCTGTTCTCCTGGCTGCGGTTCGGGATCGCCGGCGAGGACGCGAATGTGTGGCTGCTCGGGCTGCCGATCCTGTTCACGGCTGCCTCGGTCACAGGGTTCTTCGGCTGGCTGCTGGCTGACCTTCTGGTTCGGATCTCTCTGGGCGACAAGCCCAAGACTGTGCCCGCCGGCGAGCAGGCCCCCCTGTTGCGCTCGATCCTGCGTGCCCCCACCGACTACGGGATCCTCGCCCTGGCCTTCGCGCTGTTCGCCTCCGCGTGGTTCCTGCCGATCTACGCGCTGCTGCTGATCGCCAACCTGGCTGTGACGCTGCTCGCACTGCCCGTCTGGTTCCGCCAGGTCGACGCCGCCGGAAGGCCCACCCCATGACGATCCACGACTCCCGCCTCGAACCAGAGATTGCGAAGTACCCGATCGGCTATCTGCCCGGCGCCTTCGACATGTTCCACATCGGGCACCTGAACATCATCCGTGCCGCCCGGCCGCACTGCGACCGGCTGATCCTCGGCGTGATCCCCGACGAGGCCGTGCTGCGGGTCAAGGGCCACCCGCCGATCGTGCCCCTGGCCGAGCGGATGGAGGTCGTGCGCCACATCGATCTTGTGGATGAGGTGGTGGTCGACGATTCCCACGACAAGGTCGAGATGTGGCAGCAGCTGCACTTCGACGTGATCTTCAAGGGCAGCGACTGGCAGGGCACCGCCAAGGGTGAGGCCCTGGAGTCGGGCATGGCCTCGGTGGGGGCCGACGTCGTCTACTTCCCCTACACCGAGGGGACGTCAAGCACGGCCCTGCGCCGGATCCTCGGCGAGTACTTCTGACGGCTGCTGGCTACTCGCCCGGGGTCGGCGTCCACGGTTGCTCCGCGCGCCTGGCCCGGCGCGCCTTGGGATGGATCGAATCCCCGCCCGCGATCCGCGCCAGCATCGCCTCGTAGGCAGCCGCGACGTCGTCCCAGACGTAGTGTTCTCCCGCCCTTCGCGCCAGCGCCACCCCGGTCTGCGCGGTGCCCACCGGATCAGCCTCCGCGGCCATCACTGCGGAGGCCAAGGAGTCCGGCCTGTCGAACAGGATCGCGCCCGCCCCGAGCACCTCGGCGTTGAACACCACGTCCCAGGCGATGGTCGCCGTCCCGGCCCCCATCGCGCGGAGCAGCGACGGGTTGGTGCCGCCCACCGAGTGTCCATGCAGGTAGGTGCGCGCATGGGCGTAGAGCTGGTCGAGCAGTTCCTGGTCCCACACGCCACCGACCAGCCTGACCCGCTCGTCACCAGCGGCAGCCGCCTCGATCGCCGCCGTGTACTCCCCGGCGTACGGCGCCGAACCCACGACCACCAGGGGCATCGCCGCTTTCGAGCCGCGGTAGCCGCGCACGATCTCGAGCACGTGGTTCTCTGGCTCGAACCGGGCCACCACCAGGTGGTAGCCGTCGGCAGCCAGCCCCAGGTCGGCCAGCTTCGCGGAACCGATGTCGCCGAGGATCGGTGCCCCGTAGGCGATCTGCTCGCACGGCACGTCGAACTGTGCTCGGTAGTAGTCGGCGATCCCGGCCGCGTCTGCGATCAGGGCATCTGACCAGCGCACCGCCATGCCCTCGACCATGCGGTAGTAGCGCCGGCCCCCTCCGGCCCACTTGCTGCGCTGCCACTCCAGACCATCGACGTGCGTGGCCACCGGGATCCCACGAACCCGCAGCGGGGGCAGGTAGACCGCGTTGCCCGCGTTGAACATGACCGCAGCGTCGGGCCGCGGCCGCTGGGCCACCAGGTGGGCCACCGACACGCCGGTGTGCGACAGCGTCTCCAGCGACTTGGCTCGCACGGCGGGCAGGGTGACCAGGGCCATCCCGTCGTGTTCGGCGGCCTCCACCTCGCTGTTGCCCGTCCGGCAGTAGACGACCACCTCATGACCGCGGCCGACCAGGCGTCGCCCGATCTCCTCAGCGGCGGTCTCGAAGCCGCCATAGCGAGCGGGGACACCCCTGGTGCCCAGCAGTGCGATCCGCAAAGCGATCAGCCCACGTCGTCGCGCTGCGCGCGGTTGATCGCGGAGATGATCGCCTTCAGCGAGGCTGTGACGATGGAGGAGTCGATACCCACGCCCCACAGCACCCGTCCACCGATCGCGCACTCCACGAACGCGGCCGCCTTGGCATCGTCACCAGCTGAGAGCGCGTGCTCCGTGTAGTCCAGGACCCGGACGTCGATGTGGTGCGCACCCAGCGCGTCGCAGAACGCAGCGATCGGGCCGTTGCCGTGCCCGATGCCCTCGAACTCCCGCGCGTGGTGGGCGTTGTCACGGATCACAGTGCGGACCTCGGTGCCGCCCTCGGCCTCGGACTCCACGATTACGTGCCGCAGCTTGAGCCGGCCCCACTGGGAGTCGGGCACGGGCAGGTACTCGTCGGCGAAGATCTCCCACATCTGCGCGGGCGACACCTCGCCACCCTCGGAGTCGGTCATCCGCTGGATCACCTGGGAGAACTCGATCTGCAGCCGTCGCGGCAGCTCCAGTCCGTGCTCGGTGCGCATGATGTAGGCCACCCCGCCCTTGCCGGACTGGCTGTTCACGCGGATCACGGCCTCATAGGTGCGGCCGATGTCGTGCGGGTCGACCGGCAGGTAGGGCACCTCCCAGCGGAACGCCTCGACCGGGACCCCGGCCGCCGCCGCGTCCACGGCCATGGCCCGGAAGCCCTTGTTGATCGCGTCCTGGTGCGAGCCGGAGAAGGCTGTGAACACCAGGTCGCCGCCGTACGGGTGCCGCTCGGGGACGCGCAGCTGGTTGCAGTACTCGACCGTGCGCCGGATCTCGTCGATGTCGCGGAAGTCGATCTGCGGGTCCACGCCCTGGCTGAACAGGTTCATGCCCAACGTCACCAGGCACACGTTGCCGGTGCGCTCGCCGTTGCCGAACAGGCAGCCCTCGATCCGGTCCGCGCCGGCCATGAAGCCCAGCTCGGCGGCGGCCACCGCGGTGCCCCGATCGTTGTGCGGGTGCAGGCTGAGCACGACCGAGTCCCGGTAGCGCAGGTTGCGGTGCATCCACTCGATCGAGTCGGCGTAGACATTCGGCGTGGCCATCTCGACGGTGGCGGGCAGGTTGATGATGACCTTGCGCTCGGGCGTGGGCTGCCAGACGTCGTTGACGGCGTTGCAGACCTCGACGGCGAACTCCAGCTCGGTGCCCGTGTAGGACTCGGGGGAGTACTCGTAGCGGATGTCGGTGTCCGGGGTCACCTGCTCGGCGTACTTCATGCACAGCGCGGCCCCGTGCACAGCGATGTCCTTGATGCCGTCGCGGTCCAGGCCGAACACGACGCGCCGCTGCAGCGTGGAGGTGGAGTTGTACAGGTGGACGATGGCCTGCTTGGCCCCGCGGATCGACTCGAACGTTCGCTCGATCAGGGCCTCCCGCGACTGGGTCAGCACCTGGATGACCACGTCGTCGGGGATCAGGTCCTCCTCGATCAGCTCACGGACGAAGTCGAAGTCGGTCTGGCTCGCCGACGGGAAGCCGACCTCGATCTCCTTGTAGCCCATCCGCACGAGCAGCTCGAACATGCGCCGCTTGCGGTCAGGGGTCATCGGGTCGATCAGGGCCTGGTTGCCGTCGCGCAGGTCGACCGCGCACCAGCGCGGCGCCTGGGTGATCGTGGCGTTCGGCCACGTGCGGTCGGGCAGGTCGATCGGCGCGAAGGGGGAGTGGCGCGTCCACGCCATCGCCGAGGGCTGCTGGGCCACGCGTTGTTCGTAGGGGACGGTGTCGTGCGCAGTGCTGCTCATGGGACTTGGCTCCTGGGGATGTGTCTGGGGTTCGACCCAAAGGGTCTCGAACCGGCGCACGCGATCACCCGCGACAGGGGAGCCGGTCTGGTCAGGCCCCGCCGCGGCTACCAAGGAGCAGTCGCACGGTGAACATCGCTCTCAGGGTAGCGCATTGCTGCGGGTGGGCGCACGTGTGCGCTGGGCTGCGCGCGATGGTCAGGCCAGGTCCAGACGTGCCTCGGTCTCACCGTCGACGATCCGGCCGGTAGGCACGAACCCGTGGGCCAGGTAGAACGCTTCCGGTGATCCCCGGCCCTGCGCCCAGGTCACCAGGAGCGCGCCGTCGCCGTGCGCTCGGCGTTCGGCGGTGATCAGGCCCAGCGCACGGCCCCCGATCCCGCGACGCTGGTGGCTCCGGTCGACCAGCAGCCGCCACAGGTAGGGCTCCGGGTGGTGCGCGCTGGCCAGCGCGAGCATCGTGAAGCCCACGAGCTGGCCGTCGGCCTCGATCGCACGCAGCCACGGCACGACTGGCGCCCCGTCGATCACCTCGGGCACGAGTGCGTCGGCGAACGAGTCGAGGACCGGGGCGACGAATGCCTGCTGGCTGTGGTGGGTGCGCAGCGCGCGGACCGCTGAGCTGTTCTCGGTGGTCACCGGAACCAGGCGCACCTCGACCGGTGGGGAGCTGGGCCGGTCGCGCCAGGCGGTCCACTCCGGGCGGGTCATCCCGTAGATCCAGTCATCGGAGTTGTCCTCACCCAACCAGAACGACAGGCGGGTGTGACCCTCGAACAGGAATCCCGTGCGCTCCAGCACCATGGCCGAGGCGCGGTTGTCCGGGTGCAGCATCCCCGCCAACCGGGTCACGGGCAGCGCGTCGAACGCCCACTCCACGAGCGCGGCCAGGGCCTCGGTGGCGTAGCCCTGGCCCCAGTGCCGGCTGGCCAGCGAGTAGCCGACCTCGCCCGTCCGCGACTCGTTGGTCAGGTGCATCACGAGGTCACCGATGATCTCGCCGGTCGCGGCCAGCTCGAGGGTGGCCATCCACCACTGCCCATCAACCGGGCCGGGCATCGCGGCGATCTCGGTGACCAGCGCCGCCGCGCGCTCCCGGGGGTAGGGGGTCTCCCACGCCTGGAGCGCGGCGACCTGGGTGTCGTTGCGCCGCTCGTACAGCGCGTCGGCGTCCTCGGTGCGGACCGCGCGGACCAGCAGCCGGGAGGTGCTCAGTGCGTGGAACACCGACTGACCATAGCGAGCCAGCGCAGGATCAGGTCGGTCCTGCGGACCGCCTCCGGCCTGCCGGGCCGGTGGGCGGCACGGCTGGCCACCGGGACCCACGGCCGGTCGGCGCACAGGCACCCGCGTAGCGTGCGGAGCATGACACGCACGAACGGCCGGTTGGACCATGTGGTTGCCCCTCTGGGAGGCTGCCCCCACCAGCGCGGTCTCGGACGAGGGCGTCCCCCGGTTCGGCGGCTACGCGGGGATCGTGGCCACCACCGGCATCGCGCGACTCGCGCCCGGCTTCCAGCTCGGAGGAGCCGACCCCTGGAGCCTGGCCCGGCGCCACCTGCGGACGAAGTCGTGGGTCTACCTGTTCGCCGCGACTCCCGACGTCGCTGTCACCTCCGCGGTGGTCAATGGTGCGGTGACCGGCTCGGGTTTCCTCATGGTCACCGACCTGCGCACCGGCGAGGTCCTGGCCGACACCAGTCGCAAGGGGGCGCTGGCCAGCGTGAACGACGCCCCCGGCGACGGGCTGCGTGCCGCCTACCGACTGCCCGGTACGCGCTACTCCGTGGCGCGCGACGGCGCCCAGACCCGGTTCCGCGCCTCGATCGGACGGTCGATCGCCTCGCGTCCCGGCCAGTCGCGGCCGTGGCTCGAGGTCGACCTCACGCTCACGGAGTCGGGCACGGGCATCACCGCGGTCTCCGAGGTTCAGCATGGCGGCGAGTCCTCGCTGTCGGTCACCGGCAAGACCGCCGGCCTGGGCGTGTCCGGGGAGGTCCTCGTGCACGGGGAGTCCGGTGCCCACACCTGCTGCCTCGACGGCGGGCTCGGCGGGTACGACTACACGCGTGGGTTCCTGCCGCGGCACACGGCGTGGCGCTGGGCCTACGGCACCGGCCCGCTGGCCGACGGCACGGTCCTGGGCTTCAACCTGACCGAAGGGTTCTCCGGGGTCGGTGAGCGGTCTCGGGAGAACGTGGTCTGGATCGACGGGAGGCCGTTCCCCCTCGACGCGCGCACCCGGTTCGAGTTCGATCGCACCGACATCCTCGCGCCCTGGACGATGAGCACTCTGGATGGGTCCGTGCGCCTGCGGTTCGAACCCCTGGCAGCACACAACGAGCACCTGGACGTGAAGGTGCTGTGCAGCCACTTCGTCCAGCCGGTAGGCCATTTCAGCGGGGAGATCGTCGTCGACGGCCGGACCCATGTGCTCGATCACGTCCCCGGTGTCTCGGAGGACCAGGACATCCTCTGGTAGGCGCTGTGGGCCGCACTTCGGGCGCTCCTTGCCCGGCATCGGAGCACGCCGGGGCGCGGGTAGGCTCTCCTCCCGTGACTGAACTGAAGCTTGCCGTCATCGCCGGGGACGGGATCGGGACCGAGGTGGTGGCCGAGGGCCTGAAGGTTCTGGCTGCCGTGGCCCCGCTCGCAGGGCTCTCGATCTCCCCTGTCGACTACGACCTCGGCGCGCGCCGCTACAACGCCACCGGGGAGACCCTTCCCCCCTCGGTGCTTGCCGAATTGCGCGGGCAGGATGCGATCCTGCTCGGCGCCATCGGTGACCCGAGCGTCCCGCCCGGCGTGCTGGAGCGCGGCGTCCTGCTGCCCCTGCGCTTCGAGCTCGACCACCATGTGAACCTCCGCCCCGTCAAGCTCTTCCCGGGGGTCGCCACGCCGCTGGCCGGCAAGGGCCCGGCGGACATCGACATGGTGGTGTGCCGCGAGGGCACCGAGGGGCCCTACGTCGGCTCCGGTGGGACGCTGCGGCGAGGCACCGCGCACGAGGTGGCCACCGAGGAGAGCCTCAACACCCGGTTCGGTGTCGAGCGGATCGTGCGCGACGCGTTCGCTCGTGCCGCCTCGCGGCCGCGCCGCAAGGTCACGCTCGTGCACAAGACCAACGTGCTGGTCCACGCCGGGTCGCTGTGGCAGCGCACGTTCGACGCAGTCGCTGCGGAGTTCCCCGACGTCGAATGCGACTACTGCCACGTCGACGCCGCGGCCATGTTCTTCCTGACCCAGCCCGAGCGCTTCGACGTCGTGGTCACCGACAACCTGTTCGGCGACATCCTCACCGACATCGGTGCGGCCATCGCGGGCGGCATCGGGCTGGCGGCCAGCGGCAACATCGACCCCAGCCGGACCAACCCGAGCATGTTCGAGCCGGTGCACGGATCGGCGCCGGACATCGCTGGGCAGGGCAAGGCCGATCCGACCGCGACCGTCCTGAGCGTGGCGATGCTGCTCGCGCACCTGGGCCACCAGCAGGCAGCCGACCGGGTCGAGGCAGCGGTGGCCGCCGACCTTGCCGCACGCGGGAGCGCGGTTCGCTCGACAGCGCAGATCGGTGACGCGCTGGCGTCCGGCGCCGCTGGCTGAGCCCGCCACTCTGGGCGCGCCACCCTGGGCCAGGACCGGTGTGTCGTAGTCCGTCCCACTCCCCGGACGCCCTCGCCAGTGGACCGTGCCATCGGCGATACTGCCCACCATGAGCAGTGAAGCCAGAACGACCGCCTACCGCACCGCCGCCGAGATGACTGCCGCCGGGATCGACCTGTACCCGGTGACCGACCGGCGCAGCGTCCCGGTGACCGACCGGCGCACCGGCGCGGCTCTGGCCGCGGACCAGCGGGCGGCGATCCTGGCCGATCCCGGCTTCGGCCGGCACTTCACCGACCACATGGTGCGCGCGGACTGGACCGCTACCGGCGGCTGGGCACCGGCCGAACTGGTGGACTACGCCGCCCTGGACCTCGATCCGGCGAGCATGTTCATCCACTACGGGCAGTCGATCTTCGAGGGGATGAAGGCCTACCGGGGCGCCGACGGGGCATTGATCACGTTCCGACCGGAGGCCAACGCTGTTCGGTTCGTACGCAGTGCCCGGAGGCTGGCGATGGCCGAGTTGCCCGAGGAGGTCTTCCTGGGGGCCGTCGAGGCGTTGGTTGCCGCTGAGGGTGACTGGATCGCCGACGACCCGGAGAAGTCGCTGTACCTGCGTCCGTTCGAGTTCGCCACAGAGGTGGGCCTGGGCGTGCGCCCGGCCAACGCGTACACGTTCCTGCTGCTCGCTTCCCCGGCCGGTGCGTACTTCCCGCGCGGTGTGAAGCCGGTCAGCGTGTGGCTGTCCACGGAGTTCGTCCGGGCGGCCCCGGGCGGCACCGGGGAGGCCAAGTGCTCGGGCAACTATGCCGCCTCGTTGGTCGCCCAGGCCCACGCTGCTGAGCAGGGCTGCGACCAGGTGGTCTGGCTCGACGCCACCGAGCGTCGGTGGGTCGAGGAGATGGGGGGGATGAACCTCATGTTCGTCTACGGCTCAGGCGCCTCGGCGCGCCTTGTTACCCCCGAGCTGACCGGCACCCTGCTCCCGGGGATCACCCGGGACTCACTGCTCGCGCTGGCGCGCCACCTCGGTATCGAGGCCCAGGAGGCCCGGATCTCCGTCGAGGACTGGCAGGCGGGCAACGCCAGCGGCGAGATCTCCGAGGTGTTCGCCTGCGGGACGGCTGCTGTGGTCACCCCGGTGGGTTCTGTGAAGTCCGCCACGGCTGCCTGGACGGTCGGCGACGGCCAGCCCGGCCCGGTGACGATGCGCCTGCGCCAGGCGCTGCTCGACATCCAGACCGGCCGCGCCGAGGACCCCTTCGGCTGGGTCCACCCCATCACCTGACCCCTCCCTTCCTCCCTCCCTCCTTCCTTCCCTCGCACCTTCCCACGCACCCCGCCCGGGCGATCCAGGCGGTGGGCCGTGCGCGGGGCCGCGGCGGTGGTCGGCGGGCGGGGGGACGGTGGCATGGACGGGGCCGGGTCGCATGCGAGAAGGGGGCGGGGTCGCGTCGCCGTGGGGGCGCGTGGCAGGATGTGCCCATGGCCGCATTGGCGATCATTATCGAGAGGCGCGTTGCTGTCTGAGTCCAGACACAGCGCGCTGACCCCCTATGCCTCCGGGCGAGGGGGTTTTCTCATGGGAGGGCACATGGACCGCGACGCATTCCACGTCTTCGATACGACCCTGCGCGATGGGGCCCAGCGTGAGGGCATCTCGTACTCGGTCAGCGACAAGCTGGCCGTGGCACGGCTGCTCGACGAGTTCGGGGTGGGCTTCATCGAGGGCGGCTGGCCCGGTGCGATGCCCAAGGACACCGAGTTCTTCGCGCGGGCAGCGGCCGGCGAGCTGGACCTGCGCAACGCGCAGCTCGTTGCGTTCGGCGCCACCCGCAAACCCGGGGTCGCGGTGGCCGACGACGCCCAGGTCCGGGCGCTGCTGGACTCCCAAGCCCCGGTGATCTGCTTGGTCGCCAAGTCCGACGTGCGCCACGTCAAGGAGGCCCTGCGCACCACGAACGAGGAGAACCTGGCCATGGTGCACGACACCGTCGAGTTCCTCGTCGCGGCGGGCCGTCGGGTATTCGTGGACTGCGAGCACTTCTTCGACGGCTACGCCCACGACCCGGACTACGGAGTCGCGCTGCTGAATACCGCCTTCGCCGCCGGGGCCAGCGTCGGGGTGCTCTGCGACACCAACGGCGGCATGTTGCCGATGGGGATCACCCGGGTCGTCGATGACGTCCTGGAGCGAACCGGAGGACGGCTGGGGATCCATTGCCAGGACGACACCTCCTGCGCCGTGGCCAACACGCTGGCTGCCGTCGAGGCCGGCGTCACGCACGTGCAGTGCACAGCCAACGGCTACGGCGAGCGCACCGGCAACGCGGACCTGTTCAGTGTCGTGGCCTCCCTGGAGCTCAAGCTCGGCATCCGTGCGCTGCCCGAGGGCAACCTCAGCGAGGCCAAGCGGATCAGCCACGCCCTGGCCGACATCACGAACCTGCCGCCGGACACCCACCAGGCCTACGTGGGTGTCTCGTCGTTCGCGCACAAGGCCGGGTTGCACGCCTCGGCGCTGAAGGTCAACGAGTCCCTGTACAGCCACATCGACCCACGGCTGGTCGGCAACGACACCCGGATCCTGGTCACCGAGATGGCCGGGCGGGCCACCGTCGAGCTCAAGGGTCGAGAGCTGGGCGTGGACATCGCCGCGGACCCGGCGGCCCTGGCCCGCGTGGTCGAGACGGTCAAGTCCCGCGAGGCGGCGGGTTGGACCTACGAGGCGGCCGATGCCTCCTTCGAGCTGGTCATGCGTGACGAGCTGCCCGGCGAGAAGCGGCGCTACTTCGACGTCGAGTCGTGGCGCACGATCGTCTCCCCGCAGGTCAACGGCGACGGCCACGGCTCCGAGGCGATCGTGAAGGTCCACGCCGGCGGCCAGCGGATCGTGCGAGTGGGGGAGGGCAACGGCCCGGTCAACGCCCTGGACAACGCTCTGCGCACCGCGCTGGAGCAGATCTACCCGGAGGTCGCCAACCTCGAGCTGGTCGACTACAAGGTGCGCATCGTGCCGGGCGCCAAGGGCACCGACGCGGTGACGCGGGTGCTCATCCAGACCGACGATGCGGTCGGCAGCTGGTCCACGGTGGGTGTGCACGAGAACGTGATCGTCGCCTCCTGGCTGGCGATCGTGGACGCCGTGGACTACGGGCTCATGCGCGCTGGCGTGCAGCCTCCGGACTCCGGGTCGGCCGACCTCGCCCCGGGACAGGCGAGCGCATGAGGATCGCGCGCTACTCGCTGGCGGGCGCCGTCCGGTACGGAGTGGTGGAGGGATCCGAGATCCTCGAGCTGCCCGGGCACCCGTTCGCGACCGCCGGCCAGGCGCTGGAGACCACCGGTGTCGTGCACGACCTCGACGACGTCCGACTGCTGGCTCCGGTGATCCCCAGCAAGATCATCGGGATCGGCAAGAACTACGCCGACCATGCCGCCGAGATGGGCGGCACCCCGCCGGAGCAGCCGTTGATGTTCCTCAAGCCGACGACGGCGCTGATCGGACCGGATGACCCGATCGTGCTGCCGCCGGAGTCCGCCGAGGTGCACTACGAGGCCGAGCTCGCGGTCGTGATCGGCCGGATGTGCCGGCGGGTGCCGGCCGGGCGGGCGGCCGAGGTGATCCTGGGCTACACGTGCGCCAACGACGTGACGGCGCGTGACCTGCAACGCTCGGATGGTCAGTGGACGCGGGCCAAGGGCTTCGACACGTTCTGTCCACTGGGTCCCTGGATCGACACGGACCTGGACCCGGCCGACGTACTGGTCGAGTGCGAGGTCAACTCCGACACCGTGCAGAGTGCGTCCACCGCGACGCTCATCCATGGGGTTCCGGCGCTGATCGAGGCCGTGTCCGCGGTGATGACGCTGCTGCCCGGGGACGTGATCCTGACGGGCACCCCGGCGGGAGTCGGTCCGCTGGCCGCCGGTGACGAGGTGGTGGTGACCGTCGCTGGCCTGGGCACGCTGGTCAACCCCGTCCGCTGACCCGGAGCCCGGCGCCCAATGCCACCCGTCCCGGGTCCCAGCGCCGCCCGGCGGGACGCGACGGACGGGTGGGGCGCCGGGGCGCCGGTAGGATTCGGCGCATCATGAGCCAGCTTCCCGATGTCCTCGCGCCCGTCGACCTGCCCGCCCGAGCCAGCAACCCAGACGTCCGGGTGCGCTTCTGCCCGTCCCCGACCGGGAACCCGCACGTCGGCATGGTCCGCACCGCTTTGTTCAACTGGGCCTACGCGCGGCACACCGGCGGGACGTTCGTGTTCCGGATCGAGGACACCGACACCGCGCGCGACTCCGAGGAGTCCTACCAGCAACTCCTCGACGCCCTGCGCTGGCTGGAGCTGGACTGGGACGAGGGCCCCGGCCGCGACGGCGCCGGCCCGGGTGCAGCCGAGGAGGGACCCTACGGCCCGTACCGGCAGTCCCAGCGCGCGGAGCTGTACGCGAAGGCGGCCCGCGACCTGCTCGCCGCCGGTCGGGCCTACGAGTGCTACTGCACCCCCGAGGAGCTCGAGGTGCGTCGCGAGGCGGCCCGCAAGGAGGGCCGCACGCCAGGCTACGACGGCCACTGCCGCGACCTCAGCGACCAGCAGCGCGCGGACCTCGCCGCCGAGGGACGCCGCCCGGCGATCCGCTTCCGGATGCCCGGTACGGAATTGACCTGGGACGACCTCGTCCGTGGCCCGGTCAGCTTCGCCGCCGAGCATGTGCCGGACTTCGTCCTGGTGCGGGCAAACGGGGAGCCGCTCTACACGTTGGTCAACCCGGTCGATGACGCACTGATGCGGATCACGCATGTCCTGCGCGGCGAGGACCTGCTGTCCAGCACCCCGCGCCAGATCGCGCTCTATGACGCCCTGGCCGAGATCGGGGTCTCCGACGGGACGACCCCGGAGTTCGGGCACCTGCCCTACGTGATGGGTGAGGGCAACAAGAAGCTGTCCAAGCGCGATCCGCAGTCGAGCCTGAACCTCTACCGAGAGCAGGGCTTCCTGCCCGAGGGCCTGACCAACTACTTGGCGCTCTTGGGTTGGTCGATGGGCGCGGACCGGGAGTTCTTCAGCAAGGAGCAGATGGCCGCCGCGTTCTCCCTCGAGCGGGTCAGCGCCAATCCCGCGCGCTTCGACCTGAAGAAGTGCACCGCGATCAACGGCGACTGGATCCGCGCCCTGCCCGTGGAGGAGCTCACCGCTCGCATCCAGGAGAAGCTCGTCGAGGAAGGTGTCCTGCCCGAGCCCGTGCCTGAGGCGCAGCAGGGCACCCTGGCTGCAGCGGTTCCGCTCGTCCAGGAACGCATGGAGACCCTCGGCCAGGCCACCGGCATGCTGGGCTTCCTGTTCGCCGGCGACGGCTTCACCCCGGATCCCGACGACGCAGCGCGGATGCTCGGCGCGGACAGCGCGCCGGTGCTGCAGTCCGCGCGTGATGCCCTGGCCACGCTGGAGGACTGGAGTTCAGCGGGCATCGAGGCGGCGCTGCGTTCGGCACTGATCGAAGGGCTGGGGTTCAAGCCCAAGCTCGCATTCGGTCCGGTCCGGGTGGCCGTCACCGGCCGACGCGTGTCCCCACCGCTGTTCGAGTCGATCGAGTTGCTCGGTCGCGAGACGGCTCTCGCGCGCATCGATTCAGCGTTGGCCAACCCAGCCTGAAAGGGCTTCGTCGGCGCGGCTCGAGGGCTGGCGGAGGTGTGGTTACACACCGCCGCCGGAAAGGTCGTTCTGAGACCGGCCGGTGGACCGGCACCGGTCGACGCGCCTGATCACCCCCGATCGGGGGGCAGTCCGCGCCTGCCCGGGGCAACCTCACGACGGGCGGGCTAGGTTGGGAGCCGTGACAGACGCGGCCCTGTTCATGCGCGACCTCGACGACCGGAGGGTGCCCCTCTCCGCGGGCATGATCGCGCGCTGGCTGATGAAGGGCGGCATGGACTCGGCCGCCGCGGACCACGCTGCGAGTGCGACTGTCACCGATATCGCCACGGCGCATCGGGAGGCCGGCGCGGGCGAGGGTGACATCATCCGCCGCGACGACGTGTTCGCCCAGATCAGCCGGGTCCTGCTCGCCGCGGACCTCGTCGATGTCGAACGCCGGGTGCGGATCCGGCGCTGGGTGCGCACCGGGCGCCAGCCGTTCGTGGTGGCCCTCGGTGGGTCATCGGGGGTGGGCAAGTCGACGGTCAGTGCTGAGGTGGCTGAGCGACTGGGGATCGGCGTGGTGATCTCGACTGACCAGGTGCGCTCGGTGATCCGCAGCGTGCTGGCCCCCGACCTGCTCCCGGCCCTTCACCAGAGCTCGTTCTCTGCGGCCAAGATGATGCGCAGCAACCTGTCGGGCAACCAACTGCTGTTCGCCTTCGAGGAGCAGGCGCGCATCGTCCAGCACGGCACGGTCGCCCTGGCGGTGCGCTCGGTCAAGGAGGGCCAGCAGGTCCTGATCAACGGGGTGCACATCGTGCCCGGTCTCATGGAGGTCGATCCGGGACTGCCGTTGTTGTCCTACGTGCTGACCGTGGCCGGGCTGGCCGAGCACCGGGGCCGGTTCATCCAGCGCTTCCTCGACGGTGACCGCAAGCCCACCGAGTACCTCGAGCGGATGGAGGCGATCCGTGAGCTCGACGGCTACATCGTGGAGCAGTGCCAGCGGCACGGCGTCGAGGTGATCACGAGCACGACGTTCGACGAGACGGTGCTGGCCGTGATGGACGCCGTCACCCGCGATCTCGAGGCCCGCTTCGACACCCACCCCAGGCCCGGCCCGGTCGGGCGCGCATTTGGGGGACAGCCGACCCGGCCGGTATAGTCGTCCCTGCCCTTGGGGTATGGGGTAATTGGCAGCCCGGCTGATTCTGGTTCAGCTAGTCTAGGTTCGAGTCCTGGTACCCCAGCTGGTGTTTCGATGTGGCTCCCCGTGGGTACTATCGACGCGCCGCGCCGAGCGATCGGCACCGCAGGAGAAGCACGGCCCCGTTGTGTAGTGGCCTAGCACGCCGCCCTCTCAAGGCGGTAGCGCGGGTTCGAATCCCGTCGGGGCTACATGGAGAGGGCGGGACCCACTTCGGGTCCCGCCCTCTGGCTGTGTGGTGACGCCGGAATCAGACCCGGACGAAGAAGGCGTCCGAGCGGGTGTTCCAGAGCAGCAGCAGGACGATCAGGGACAGGCCACCGGCCAGCGCGCCGAGCAGGAACCCACCGTTGCCCACCAGCGCGAAGGCTGCCCACACCGACGCGGCGATGCGCACTGCCATCAGGGCGCTCAGGGCCAGCCGGGCCAGGTTGGAGCCGACCCACAGGCCGACCCCGACCAGGGCGGTCAGAATGCCGAAGGCGATGTCGCCCCAGCCGTACAGGTGGGCAGTGCCGACTGACACCGAAGTGTCGACCAGGGCCTGCGAGTCCGCGAGGAGGAACACGAATCCCTCGAGCAGGGTCAGGAACGCGATGACCCAGCTCAGGATCGCCAGGAACGCCACGCCACCGGGCCGTTTCGGCCGTCCGTACCAGGTTCCCATTGCCAGCTCCTCCCACCGTGGCCGCCTGCTGTCTGCGCCAGAATGGCACCTCTGCCCTGCCGATGACCTTCCCGACACGGCCGGCCGTGCGACACGGGCCGCAATGGTCTCCGAGCCCCCAGAGCCCGCCGGCCACGCGCATGGCTCAGTCGCGGCGCAGCGCCTCGGTGAGGCGTCCGGCAGCCGCCAGGACGGCGTGGGAGTGCAGGCGGCCGGGCACCCGACCCATCCGGTCCAGCGGCCCGGACACCGACACCGCCGCCACGACCTTGTTCGAGGGGCCACGCACCGGTGCGCTGACCGAGGCCACGCCCTGCTCCCGCTCGGCCACGCTCTGGGCCCAGCCGCGGCGCCGGACCCCGGCCAGGGTCGCGGCGGTGAACGTCGAGTCGCGCAGGCCGGTGTGGATCCGATCGGGGTCCTCCCACGCGAGCAGCACCTGGGCCGCGGAGCCGGCATGCATCGTGAGGACCGACCCGACCGGGACGGTGTCGCGCAGCCCGGTCAACCTCTCGGCCGCGGCCACGCAGATGCGTCGGTCGCCCTGGCGCCGGTAGACCTGCGCGCTCTCTCCGGTGGCCTCGCGCAGAGCGGCCAGGGCGGGTCCCGCGGCGGCGACCAGCCGATCCTCGCCGGCGGCGGACGCGAGTTCGGGCAGGCGCGGGCCGAGCACGAATCGCCCGGAGATGTCGCGGGCGATCAGTCGATGGTGCTCCAGTGCGGTGGCCAGCCTGTGCGCGGTGGGCCGGGCCAGGCCCGTGGCGGCCACGAGGCCGGCCAGCGAGAGGGGCCCGCCCTCGAGGGCATCGAGCAGCATGGCAGCCTTGTCGATGACACCAACCCCACTGGCGTATGCTTCGTCCATAGGGTGATACTGCCGTTTCAACATATGAGACGTCAACTGAGGGAACGGAGTTCGAGATGGGTCGCACACTGGCCGAGAAGGTATGGGATGCCCACGTCGTGCGCAGCGCGCCTGGGGAGCCCGACCTGCTCTACATCGACCTGCACCTGATCCACGAGGTGACCAGCCCGCAGGCCTTCGACGGCCTGCGTGCGGCCGGCCGCCCGGTCCGCCGACCCGACCTGACGCTGGCCACCGAGGACCACAACGTCCCCACCATCGACATCGACAAGCCGATCGCCGATCCGGTCTCGCGCGCGCAGGTCGACGCGCTGCGTGCCAACGCCGCCGAGTTCGGTGTGCCCATCTACTCGCTGGGCAGCGCCGAGCAGGGCATCGTGCACGTCGTGGGTCCGCAGCTGGGCCTGACCCAGCCGGGCATGACCGTGGTCTGCGGTGACTCGCACACCTCCACGCACGGGGCCTTCGGGGCGTTGGCGTTCGGCATCGGGACCTCCGAGGTGGAGCACGTGCTGGCCACCCAGACCCTGCCGCTCAAGCCGTTCAAGACCATGGCGATCACCGTTCAGGGCCAGCTGCCCGAGGGCGTGACCGCCAAGGACCTCATCCTGGCCGTGATCGCACGGATCGGAACCGGCGGCGGGCAGGGCTACGTCCTGGAGTACCGCGGCGAGGCCATCCGGGCGCTGAGCATGGAGGGCCGGATGACGATCTGCAACATGTCGATCGAGGCCGGTGCGCGTGCAGGCATGATCGCCCCGGACCAGACCACGTTCGACTACATCGAGGGCCGTGACAAGGCGCCGGCCGGGCAGGACTGGAACGACGCCGTCGCCTACTGGCGCACATTGACCACCGACGAGGACGCGCAGTTCGACGCGGAGGTGATCATCGACGCCAGCGAGCTCAGCCCCTTCGTCACCTGGGGAACCAATCCCGGGCAGGGCGTGCCGCTCTCGGCGGCAGTGCCCGCGCCCGAGGACTTCGCGGATCCCAGCGACCAGGCCGCCGCGGCGAAGTCCCTTGCCTACATGGGCCTGACCGCCGGCACCCCGATGCGCGAGATCGCAGTCGACACGGTGTTCCTGGGCTCGTGCACCAACGGGCGCATCGAGGACCTGCGCGCAGCGGCCGACATCCTGCGCGGGCGCAGGGTGGCCGAGGGTGTGCGGATGCTGGTGGTCCCCGGCTCGGTCCGTGTGCGCCTGGCCGCGATGGCCGAGGGCCTGGACCGGGTCTTCACCGATGCCGGCGCGCAGTGGCGCGAGGCGGGCTGCTCGATGTGCCTGGGCATGAACCCGGACACGCTGGCCCCGCAGGAGCGCAGCGCGTCGACCTCGAACCGCAACTTCGAGGGCCGCCAGGGCCCGGGCGGGCGCACCCACCTGGTCAGCCCGCAGGTCGCCGCAGCCACCGCCGTGCGCGGCACCCTCAGCTCACCGGCCGACCTGCTCTGAACCGCCCCCGACCACTGCAGGCAACGCCTGACCCGCCCCGACCACTCCAGCCCACTCCAGACCCGAGGACACGACATGGACGCCTTCACCGTGCACACCGGCACCGCGCTCCCGCTGCGGGCCAGCAACGTCGACACCGACCAGATCATCCCGGCCAAGTACCTCAAGCGGATCACCCGGCACGGCTACGAGGACGCCCTGTTCGCCGCCTGGCGCACCGATCCGGGTTTCATCCTCAACGACCCTTCGCGCGCGGGCGCGAGCATCCTGGTCGCCGGCCCGGACTTCGGCACCGGTTCTTCGCGTGAGCACGCGGTCTGGGCACTGCAGGACTATGGGTTCCGCGTGGTCCTCTCCTCGCGGTTCGCCGACATCTTCCGCGGCAACTCCGGCAAGGGTGGGCTGCTGACCGGCGTGGTCGACCAGTCCGTGGTCGAGGCGCTCTGGGCGGCCACCGAGGCGGACCCGGGCATGTCGGTGACCGTGGACCTCCAGGACCGCACGGTCTCCTTCGCGGACGTGGTCGCACCGTTCGAGATCGACGACTACGTGCGCTGGCGGTTGCTCGAGGGCCTCGACGACGTGGGCATCACGCTGCAAAGTGCGGACCTGATCGCAGGTTTCGAGGCCGCCCGACCCGCATTCTCCCCACGTACCGCCTAGCGTGTCCCCGATGCGCGGGAGTAGCCTGCGCCTGCACATCACAGACCACTCACCGGCACCGCGCCGGTGCGATCCGTGGAGGGAATCCGGCAATGAACAAGGCTGAGCTGATCGACGTCGTCGCAGCCCGTATCGACACCAGCAAGAAGGATGCGTCGGAGGCCGTCCAGGCTGTCGTCGACGTGATCACCGAGGCCGTCACCAAGGGCCAGAAGGTCTCCATCAGCGGCTTCGGCGTCTTCGAGCGGGCCGAGCGTGCTGCCCGCACCTACCGCGCACCCTCGACCGGCGAGGCGATCCGCAAGGTTGCCACGGCCGTCCCGCGCTTCCGTCCCGGTGGTGACTTCAAGGCGTCGGTGAACGGCGACCTGCCCGCGGAGGCAGTGGCCAAGGTCACCGCCACCGCCAAGCGGGCGACCGCCCCGGCGAAGAAGGCCGCTGCCTCGGCCGTGGATGCCGCTGTGGCCACGGCCAAGAAGGCACCGGCCAAGTCGGCTCCGCCCGCGAAGAAGGCCCCCGCGGCGAAGAAGGCTCCCGCGGCGAAGAAGGCGCCGGCCAAGGCCGCTGCTCCTGCGGCCAAGAAGGCCCCTGCGGCCAAGAAGGCCCCTGCGGCGAAGAAGGCCCCCGCGGCGAAGAAGGCCCCCGCGGCGAAGAAGGCCCCGGCCAAGGCCGCGCCCGCAGCCGAGGCCACGCCCACGAGCGAGTAGGACTTTCGAGATCGACGCAGCAGCCTGGCACCTCCCACGGTGCCGGGCTGCTGCTTCATGTGGTCCCGCGAGAATGCCGGAGCATCCTCGGCTCAGCGACCCATCGCCCTGGTGACCCGGCTAGCGTTCGGCCACCAGTCCCAGCAGATGAGGTGGTCGTGTGCGCGTGGTCATGATGGGTCCTCCCGGCAGCGGCAAGGGCACCCAAGCCGTCGAGGTGTGTGCGCAACTGGGCATCCCGCACGTCTCCACGGGGGAGCTCTTCCGCGGGCACCTGGCCGAGGTGTCCCCGCTGGGCATCGCAGCGGGGATGTTCATGGAGTCCGGGTCCTACGTGCCCGACCGGATCACCAATGCCATGGTCCGCGATCGCCTCACGCAGCCCGACGCGGCCGACGGCTTCCTCCTCGACGGCTACCCACGAACCCTCGAGCAGGTCGGCGTCCTCGACCAGACGCTGGCCGAGCTGGGCCTGGCCCTGGATCGGGCTGTCGAGCTGACCGTCGATCACGAGGAGGTGGTCGCCCGGCTGCTGGCCAGGGCGGCTGCGCAGGGTCGCGTGGATGACACCGAGGAGGTCATCCGGCATCGGATGGTCGTGTACACCGAGCAGACCGAGCCGCTTGCGAGTCTGTACCAGCAACGTGGTCTGCTGGTGCGGGTGGATGGGATGGGCACGATCGAGGAGGTCCGCGACCGGCTCCTGGCGGCTCTGTAGCGCACGTGCGGCACCACCCCGCGGCGGTGCGATCCTGCGCGCGACGAGACCCTCTGATCCGGCACGCTGCCACCCCCGCGGTATACGGTGGCGGCTTCCGGCCAGCCCAGGGAGAGGTGCACGTGGGGACAAAGACGCTGTCGCTGAGACTGGGCGTCGGGTACCGCGCGGCCGAGGTCATGCTCTGGCCATGGATGATGGCCCTCACCCGTCGCGAGTGGAATGGGCAGGAGCACCTCGGCACCCACGGGCAGGGAATCGTCGTGGCGCCCAACCACATCTCGTTCTTCGACCCGCTGGTCATGGCGCACTTCCTGCACGACAACGGCCGGCCCCCGCGGTTCATGGGCAAGCAGGGTGTCTTCGACGTGCCGGTGGTCGGCCAGATCATCAGCAGCGCCGGCCAGATCCCGGTCAAGCGCGACAAGGACCCGCACAAGGCGCTGGCCGCGGCTGAGGCCGCGATCAGGTCCGGGGAGTCCGTCGTGATGTATCCCGAGGGGACCATCACGCGTGACCCCGGAGTCTGGCCCATGCGGGGGCGCACCGGGGCGCTGCGCCTTGCCCTGGAGACCGGGGCACCGCTGATTCCCGTGGCGCAATGGGGCGCCCACGAGGTGATGGCGCCCTACGCCAAGACCATGCGACTGCTGCCCCCGAAGCGGATGCGGGTCACCGCCGGCGCACCGCTGGACATCGACGACCTGCGCGGGGAACCGATCACCAAGGCCCTGCTGGAGCAGGGCACCGACCGGCTCATGGACGCGATCACCGCGCTCCTGGCCGACATGAGGGGGGAGCAGCCCGCCGCACAGCGCCTGGACTGGGCCGCGGAGCAGCGCAGCAGGGCCCAGGCAACCGAGGAGGAGAACTGATGGCACGTGTGGCAGTCATGGGAGCTGGATCGTGGGGCACTGGGTTCGGGATGGTGCTCTGCGACGCCGGTGGTGAGGTGGTCATGTGGGCTCGTGAGCCCGAGGTCGAGGAGTCGATCAACACCACGCACACGAACGAGATGTTCCATCCCGGGATCGCGCTTCCCGAGCAGATGCGGGCCACCGGGGATCCCGCCGAGGCACTGTCCGGCGCCTCGCTGGTGATCCTGGCGATCCCGGCCCAGACCCTGGCGGTGAACCTGACCGCCTGGCGCGAGCTCATGGAGCCCGACGCCGTGGTCGTCTCCCTGATGAAGGGCATCGAGCTGGGCACGATGCGCCGGATGAGCCAGATCATCTCCGAGGATGGTGGCATCCCGGCCGATCGGGTCGCTGTCGTCTCCGGCCCGAACCTGGCCCGGGAGATCGCCCAGCGGGCCCCTGCGGCCACCACCGTGGCATGCCCGGATGAGGAGTCGGCCAAGCGCCTGCAGGAGGCATGCACCACCAACTACTTCCGCCCCTACTGGACCACGGACGTGGTCGGTGCGGAGATCGGCGGATCGGTGAAGAACGTCATCGCGCTGGCCAACGGCATGGCCGTCGGCCTGGGCTATGGCGCGAACTCGCAGGCGTCGCTGATCACCAGGGGCCTGGCCGAGATGTCGCGCCTCGGTGTGGCGCTGGGTGCCAATCCGATGACGTTCCTGGGCCTGGCCGGGATGGGCGACCTGATCGCCACCTGCTCCTCGCCGCTGTCACGCAACCGCACCTTCGGCGAGAACCTGGGCAAGGGTCTGACGGTGGAGCAGACCATCGAGGTCACCAAGCAGACCTGCGAGGGCTTCAAGTCCTGCCTGCCGATCCTGGAGCTCGGCCGTTCGCACGGCGTGGAGATGCCGATCACCGAGCAGGTCGTCGAGGTGGCGCACAACGGGATGTCGCCCGCCGACATGCTCGGCGCCCTGATGGGCCGGCAGACCAAGCCCGAGATGGGCGCCGTCTAGGCGTTCTGCGTCCGTCCTCGCGTGAGGGGATGTGTACCCTTCGCCAGGTGTTGTCAACGAATCGTCGCCCGGCCGTCGTCCTTGCCCTGATCGCTGCCCTGATCGCTGCCCTGCTCGCCCCCGCAGCGCCGGCGGTGGCGGCAGGCGGCACTCCGGCGCCACAAGCTTCGCCGAGCGCCCGAGCGGACCCCGCCGCTGGGACCCAACCGCCCACCCCCGCGGCCCCTGCGGCACCCACGCTCAAGGGCGGGGTGCGCGGCGGCGACCTGTCCTGGCCCAACTGCAACCGGCGCCCGGACGGACGGCGCGCGCTGGGTCTGCCGCTGCCCACGAAGAAGTCGAAGTTCTGGGTCATCGGGCTCACCTACGGTCGGGGATTCACCCGCAACCCGTGCCTGCGCCAGCACGTCGCCGCAGCCGCCCGTCGTGGGGTGCTGGCCTCGGCGTACACGCTGGTCACCTTTCCGGGCTCGGCCGAGCTCCGTGCACACCGCGGCGAGGGCCCGTTCGGGACGCGGACGCGCAACGACGAGCTGTCCAACGTGGGCTACGCCCAGATGATCCACGCCCTTGACGCGATGAAGTCCGCGAAGTTCGACTCGCCGTTCGTGTGGGTGGACATCGAGCCGAGGCGGACACCGCGCTGGACCTCGTCCACCTCGCGCAACCGGGCCGTGATTCGCGGGGCGCTGCGGGCTGCGAAGGACCGAGGCATCGGGGTGGGCATCTACACCTACGCCAACGCGTGGCGCCAGATCGCGGGCTCGATGAAGGTCGACGTGCCCTTATGGGCGCCTGGCCACTCACACGCCCGGACCTTCGGTGCACGGATGCGGGCCACGAAACGATCCTGCGCGGGTTCGGGCTTCACGGGCGGGCCCCTGGTCCTGACCCAGTGGGTGTGGCGCAACCGCGACTACAACGTGACGTGCCCGGCCATCACGAAGGTCAGCGTCCCGATGTGGGTTCGCCCGGGTGCCGCCGCTGCCTGAGCGGCGTGGGCGCAAGGGGAGGGGGTCCGAGCACCGAGTCCAGGGCGGCGCGCAGGTCTGCCCATAGATCCTCGACGTCCTCGATGCCCACCGACAGTCGAAGGAGCCCCTCGGGTACCTCCGGGCTCTCCTCGGGCCAGCGGCGCCGGCGCTCGAGGGTCGACTCGACGCCGCCGAGGCTGGTCGCGTGCACCCACAGGGAGGTGGCCGCCGCCACGGCCTCGGCGCCCGGGGCGCCAGCGTGCAGCTCCAGGCTGACGATCGCGCCGAAGGCGCTCATCTGGGCGCTGGCGAGGTCGTGGCCCGGGTCGCCGGGCAGTCCGAGGTAGCGCACGCGGGCCACTGCCGGGTGCCGCGCGCAGCGCTGGGCCAGCTCGGCCGCGCTGGCGCACGCGCGCTCGAAGCGCAGGGGGAACGTGCGCAGCCCGCGCAGGGCGATCCACGCCTCCATCGGCCCGGGGATCCCGCCACCCAGGATCCGGTTCTGGCTGATCCGCTCGGCGAGGTCGGCATCACGCACGACCACGGCGCCGAGCAGCACGTCGGAGTGCCCCGACAGGTACTTGGTGGCGCTGTGCACGACCACGTCAGCCCCGAGGTCCAGGGGGCGCTGGCCCAGGGGAGTGGCGAAGGTCGAGTCGACCACCAGCAGCGCGCCCGCGTCGCGCGCGGCACGACCCACTGCAGCGATGTCGACCACCTCAAGGGTGGGATTGGTGGGGGTCTCCACCCAGACGAGGGCTGCTCCGGACGTCGCGGCGACCAGCGCCTCGGTGCTGGCCGGCACTTCGCGCAGGACGATCCGACCCGAGTCCGACCACCGCGCCAGTTGGCTGCGCGTACCGCTGTAGGCCACGGCCTGGCCCACCACGGGGGCGCCCACCGGGACCAGGTCCGCCACGGCCGTGATGGCGGCCATCCCGCTGGCGAAGCTCAGCGCGCGAGTCCCCGGGCCCTCCAGCGCGGCCAGCACCTCCTCCAGGGCGGTCCAGGTCGGATTGCCCACGCGGGCGTAGGACACCGCGCCGCCGGCGGCGAACGTCGAGCTGAGCACGGGAGGTGCGTTCAGGGGGGCGCCGGGGTCGCGGGCAGGTCGTCCGGCGGCCACCGCGAGACTCGCCGGGGACAGGCCGGTCAGGTGCTTGCCGCGGGGGGCGTCCAGCCCGCTGCGGGTATCGTCGTCGGCCATGTCAGCGCAGCCTACCGGCGCTGCGCGGCTAGGGTCGGGGCCGTGGATGAGCAGCGGCGGGTCAGGGTTGCGGTGGTGTTCGGCGGACGCAGCAGCGAGCATGCGATCTCCTGCATCAGCGCCGGCAGTGTGCTCAGCGCGATCGATCGCACGCGCTACGAGGTAGTGCCGATCGGTATCACGCCCGAGGGCCGTTGGGTCGTGGAGCGCGACGATCCGGCGCGGCTGCGGATCACCGAGGGGCAGCTGCCCGCGGTGGATGCCTCCGGGGCGCACGTCGTCCTGGCCGGTGATCCCACCCACCGCGCGGTCGCCTCGCGTCCGACCGACGCCGCTGTGGGTGTGCTCCGCGACGTGGACGTCGTGTTCCCGGTGCTGCATGGCCCGTGGGGCGAGGACGGCACGATCCAGGGTCTCCTCGAGCTGGCGGGCATCCCCTACGTCGGGTCCGGGGTCTTCGCCTCGGCCGCCGCGATGGACAAGGGCCACATGAAGGCGGTGCTGGCTGCCGGAGGCCTCGAGGTCGGCCCCTACCAGATGGTCACTGCCGCCCAGTGGGACGCCGATCCGCAGGCCGTCCTGGCCCGGCTGGCCGACCTGGGCCTGCCGGTTTTCGTCAAGCCGGCGCGGGCCGGGTCCAGCGTCGGGATCTCCCGGGTGACCGACCCTGCGGACCTGCCTGCCGCGCTCGACGCGGCCCGCGTCCACGACCCCCGGATCATCGTCGAGGCGGGCCTGATCGGGGTGCGCGAGATCGAGTGCGGCGTGCTCGAAGGCGCTGGCGGTGCGCGGGCCAGCGTCCCGGCCGAGATCGTGGTCCGCGCGGGGCACGACTTCTACGACTTCGAGGCCAAGTACCTCGATGACGCGGTGGACCTGATCGTGCCCGCCGACCTCCCCGAGGACGTGGTGGCCTCGGTGCGCGCGCTGTCCGTTGCGGCGTTCGAGGCGCTGACGTGTGAAGGTCTAGCCCGCGTCGACTTCTTCGTCACGCAGGAGGGCCGGGCCATCGTCAACGAGGTCAACACCATGCCGGGGTTCACCTCGATCTCGATGTTCCCGCGGATGTGGCAGGCCTCCGGCATGACCTATCCAGAACTGATCGACCACCTCATCACCGACGCGCTGCGCCGGGGGACCGGCCTGCGATGAACCCGCAGCGCCCTGCATCATCGATCCAGCACTCGAAGTGCCAGATGGATGATGCAAGCCCGGGGCCGGGTTCGGGTGGTGGCGCTGGGCCACTGCCGGAGGCGATCCCGGTCCCGATCGGGGGGCTTGAGGTGCGCGCCTGGCAGCAGCGCGACGTGGCCGAGATGGCCGAGACGATCGCTGCGAGCGTCGAGCACCTGCGCCCCTTCATGCCCTGGATCGCCCACGAGCCGCTGACCCTCGAGGCGCGATCCGCGATGGTGGCCGGCTGGGAGGCCGACCGGCTGGCCGGTGGCGACGCCACGTACGGGGTCTGGCGCGACGGGCAGCTCGTGGGTGGTGTGGGCGCGCACCGGCGGATCGCCGCCGACGGCCTGGAGATCGGGTACTGGCTGCGCCCGCACGAGCAGGGCCGCGGCACCATGACCGCCGTGGTGACGGCACTGGGCACAGCGCTGCTGGCGCTGCCCGGGATCACCCACGTGGAGATCCGCCACGACGAGGCCAACGCCCGCAGCGCCGCGATCCCCGGTCGGTGCGGGTACCGGCTGGTCGGTCGCGTGCCGCGTCCCGCCGAAGCTCCGGCGGAGACCGGCTGGGGTCTCGTCTGGCGGATCGGGGCAGATCCCGCCGGGCCCAGTACCGACGCCTGAGCCCGGTACCCACGACTGAGCCCAGGGCGGCAGCGACGCCGGACCCCCGCCCGGCACGCGCGCCCCTCGCGGCGGGTGCGAGCATCGGGACATGACCCATTCCGAGATCTCAGGCCACGGGGGCCATCACGTCGTCGCCGCCGCCCGAGCCCATGGCGCCCGTACGCTGTTCACACTCTCGGGCGCGCACATCTTCCCCGTGTACGACGCCGCCGTGGGTGGGCGTGAGGGATTCGCCGAAGCGCCGGATGCGATGGCGGCGGCCCGCGACGGGGCGCTGCGCCTGGTCGACGTCCGCCACGAGGCGACCGCCGTGTTCGCGGCCGAGGCCACCGGGCGGCTCACCCGCACGCCCGGGTTCGCGGCGGTCACCGCCGGTCCCGGTGTCACCAATGCCGTCTCGGCGCTGGCCTCCGGGCTGTTCAACAACGCCCCGATGGTCGTGCTCGGCGGTCGCGCCCCCGAGGCCCGCTGGGGATCGGGCTCGCTGCAGGAGTTCGACCATCCCGCCCTGGTGGGCGCGGTGACCAAGGCGGCCTGGACGGAGAAGGACCCGACGCAGGTGGGCGCCCGGACCTCGGCGGCGTTCGACCTGGCCGACACCCCGCACCGGGGTCCGGTGTTCCTCGACATCCCGATGGACCGGTTCTACTTCCCGGCGACCACGCCGGCCCCGGCCCCGATCCCCGCCGATGCGCGAATCCCCGATGCCGAGGACCTCGACCGCGCCGCCGCCGTGCTGGCCGGCGCGCGGGCCCCGGTCCTCGTGCTGTCCAGTGGGGTGTGGGCCGACCGCGCCGAGGTCGCTGCCGCGGAACTGGTCGGCGAGTTCGACCTGCCGGCCATCCCGAACGGGCTGGGACGCGGTCTGCTGGCGCCGGGGCACCCCCAACTGGTCACACGCGCGCGCTCGGCGGCGTTCGCCGGCGCGGACGTGGTGGTCGTGGTCGGCGCCACCCTGGATTTCCGGCTCGGGTACGGCACCTTCGGCAACCCCGCGTCCCCAGCGAAGGTCCTGCACCTCACCGACGCACCGGACCCGCGGCGGCCGGGCACGGTGGAGGTGGCCGTCGCCGGCGACCTCGCCCTCGTGCTCCGCGGCCTGGCCGATCGGCTGCGGGCCACGGGCACCAGCGCCCCGGCCGAGTGGGCGGCCGGCCTGCGCGCCGCCGACCAGGCAGCCCGCCACCGTGACGACGCCCTCCTGACCAGCGCCGCGACCCCGATCCATCCGGCCCGGATCTACGGCGAGCTGCTGCCCCGGCTGGCCGAGGACGCCATCACCATCGGCGACGGCGGTGACTTCGTCTCGTTCGCGGGCAAGTACGTGGAACCCGGCCAGCCCGGCGGATGGTTGGACCCCGGCCCGTTCGGCTGCCTGGGCACCGGGCTGGGTTACGCGATCGGGGCCCGGATCGCCCGACCTTCGGCCCAGGTCACCCTCCTGCTCGGCGACGGCGCGGCAGGGTTCTCCCTGATGGACGTCGACACGCTGGTGCGCCTGGATCTGCCGGTGGTGATGGTCGTGGGCAACAACGCGGGCTGGGGCCTCGAGCGCGGCCCGATGCAGATGCTGCACGGATACGGCGTGGCCACCGAGCTGAACCCGGCGACCCGATACGACCAGGTCGTCACCGCCCTCGGCGGTGCCGGCGAGCTGGTCACCGAGCCCGACGGGATCGGCCCGGCGCTGGACCGCGCGTACGCCTCAGGCGTGCCCTACCTGATCAACGTCGTCACGGACCCGGCGGCGGTCTACCCCCGCAGCACCACCGGCATCTGAGCCCACTGCGCGGTTGCTGTGCATGGAACCGACCAACAAGCGGTTGATTCCGTGCACAGCAACGCGGAGCGCTCAGGCGGCGGGCGGGATCGTCTTCGTGATCGCGGGGGTGAGGTCCGCTGCCACCGAGGGGGCGGGGCCGTGCACCGCATCGACGGTGATCTCGACGGCGGCGACACGGCCGACGGTGGTCATCCGCCACCCTGAGGAGAGCTCCTCGGCGAACCAGTCGACATCATCCACGGTGATCAGCAGTGCCTCGGGGCCCAGCCCGGCCGGCTGGGGCACGCCGCAGCGCACGCCCACCGGCGGGTCGCCGTAGGCAGCGGTGAGGGGCGAGTTGGGGGTGACCTCGCGGCGCTCGCCCACCGTGGACAACTCGGCAGGCAGCGCAGCGCTGAAGGCCGCGCACGCAGCCAGCCCGGGTTCCTCCGGGGTGGGTGGTGGTTCGACGGCGACCTGTCGCGCGCAGCCGAGGAGGGCCAGTCCGCAGCCTGCGGCCGCGACCACGAGGGCCCGCGGGGCGGACGAGTGCCCCGGACGCCTCAGAGGTTGACCACCGGGCAGGTCAGGGTCCGGGTGATTCCGGGCACCTTCTGGACGCTGGCGACGACGAGCCGGCCCAGGTCGTCGATCGAGCCGGCCTGCGCCTGGACGATCACGTCGTAGGGCCCGGTCACGTCGTGGGCGATGGTGACGCCCTCGATCGAGCCGATCTCGGCCACCACCGACGGCGCCTTGCCCACCTCGGTCTGGATCAGGATGTAGGCATGCACCATGATGTGGGCCTTCCGTCGGGGCCACCCGGGTGCCGGGCAGCGCTGCACTCAGACTAGCGTGGCGCCCTTGACGGTGGGCGGGGCGGCGCAGTGGGAGGACAGCGATGACGGGCACGGGTGAGCTGATCAGCGACCTGGGGGAGTTCGGCCTCATCGAACGCATCGAAGCGGCCCTGGTGGGCCATCCCGGCGACGGCGTCCGAGTCGGCATCGGTGACGATGCGGCGGTGGTGCAGATCGGCGGGGGTCGCATCGTGGTCAGCACGGACATGCTGGTCGAGGGCCGGCACTTCCGGCGCGACTGGTCCACGGGCGCCGACATCGGTGCCCGCGCCGCAGCCCAGAACCTCATCGACATCGCGGTGATGGGAGCCCGGGCCACCACCCTCGTGGTCGCCCTCGGGTTGCCCGCCGACCTGCACGTGGACTGGGTCGCCGACCTGTACGCCGGCCTGCGGGCCGAGGCCGAGAGCCAGGGCGCGACGATCGTCGGCGGGGACCTCGTGCGCAGCGACCGGGTGGTCATCTCGGTCAGCGCCCTCGGCGAGCTCACCAGCAGCGCTCCCGTCCTGCGCAGCGGTGCGCGTGCGGGCGACGTGGTGGCCGTGGCCGGTCGGCTGGGCTGGGCGGCTGCCGGGCTGTCGATCCTGTCCCGGGGCTTCCGCACCCCACGTGCCCTGGTCGATGCGCATCGCCGGCCCGAGCCGCCCTACGCAGCGGCTGCGGCTGCCGGCGCAGCGGGGGCATCAGCGATGATCGACGTCAGCGACGGCCTGATCGCCGACCTCGGCCACCTGGCGCGCGCCTCAGGCGTCGCGATCGAGATCGACCCGACGCGACTGGCCGTCGACGAGCCGGTGGCCGACGCGGCGGCGGCGTTCAACGCCGACCCGCTGGTCTGGGTGCTCACCGGGGGCGAGGACCATGCCGTCGCAGCGACCTTCGGGCCCGAGGTGGACGTTCCCGAGGGCTTCACTGTGATCGGGACCGTGGCCGACGTCGAGGATGTCGAGGTGCTCGAGGCCCCGGGAGTGACCGTGGGGGGACGCGTTCCCCGCGGCAGCGGCGGACACGACCACTTCAGCGGGTAGGGATCAGGCGGGCGCCGCAGCCGGCGCCAGCCTGCCCGGGCGCACACATGAACCGACCCCGGTCCCATCAGGGAGCCGGGGTCGCGTGCGTGCGCTGGGATCAGCCGCGGGTGACCTTGCCGGCCTTCAGGCATGAGGTGCACACCTTGACCCGCCTGGGCGTCCCGGCGGTGACGGTGCGCACCGACTGGATGTTGGGGTTCCAGCGCCGCTTCGTGCGCCGGTGGGAGTGCGAGATGCTGTGGCCGAAACCGGGGCCCTTGCCGCAGACGTCGCAGTTGGCAGCCATGTCGTACTCCAGTTCCAGGGGGTGGGTGCAAGTGCCGCGGGCCGGACGACCGGCGACCATGAATGCTGCCCATGTTATCCGACTCGGCCGGTGGCGCCCAAATCGCGGGGCGCTCCTGCGGCGCTCGCAGCCGCCACCGCGGCGCTGGCCCCACTAGCCTAGGGCCGACACTCAAGGAGGGCCATGCACACGCTGCTGGATGTGGAGACGCTCGCGCAGTGGGCGGTGGTGACCCTCGAGGGCATGCGCACCCACCGCCGGGCCATCGACGCCCTGAATGTCTTCCCGGTCCCGGATGGGGACACCGGCACCAACATGTACCTCACCCTCGAGGCGGGCGTCGAGGCGATGGTCGCGGCCGGTCGGGATGCCCCGACGGCCAGGGACGGGGAGTTGCCCGCCCTCGCGCGCGGCATGCTCCTGGGTGCCCGAGGCAATTCCGGGGTCATCTTCAGTGAGATCGTGCGCGGCCTGTCGGCGGCGCGGCTGCGGGCCGGCGCGGGACCGTTGGACGGGCAGTGGCTGGCCGACGCGCTCAGCGCAGCCTCGGCTGCTGCCTACAGCGCGGTGTCCAGCCCGAAGGAGGGCACCATCCTCACGGTGGCCCGAGTCGCGGCGGAAGCCGCCCAATCGGCCGCCGACGAGACCAGCGGCGAGCTGCTGGCGGTCACCCAGGCCGCGGCCCAGGCGGCGCGCACGGCGCTGGCCGAGACCACTGAGCAGCTCGAGGCCCTGCGCCGGGCCGGCGTGGTGGACGCCGGTGGGCGGGGGTTCGTCGTGCTCACCGACGCCCTCCTCGAGGTCGTCACCGGGGTGCGTCGGGAGCTGCCGGAGTTCATCCAGCTGGCCCCGCAGCCGGACTCCCTGACCGACGCCGAGCACACGCTGCACGGCTACGGCGGGCCCGCCTACGAGGTCATGTACCTGCTGGATTCCCAGGACGAGGCCATCGCCGGCTTCAAGGCGCGGCTGGCCGGGCTTGGCGACTCCCTGGTGGTCGTCGGTGGGGACGGGCTGTGGAACGTCCATGTCCACGTCGACGACGCGGGGGCTGCCGTCGAGGCGGCGATGGCC
Source organism: uncultured Actinomycetes bacterium (assembly GCA_963788325.1). GTDB lineage: Bacteria > Actinomycetota > Actinomycetes > S36-B12 > CAIYMF01 > Prado023. The sequence goes on along the minus strand of CAWBGJ010000015.1, from coordinate 430,811 downwards.
ATCGGGACCCCGCACCGGATCCGCATCACCTACCTGGCTGCGGTCGTCGGTGCCGGCGCCCAGACCAGCGGTCGGGCGCTCGTGGTGGTTGCCCACGGTCCCGGCGTGGCCGACCTGCTGGAGGCCAGTGGCGTCACCGTGGTGCGCGCCCCTGAGTTGGGTCGGCCGTCCACGGCCGAGATGCTGGCCGGGATCGAGGCGACCTCGGCCCGCGAGGTCGTCCTGCTGCCCGGGGACAAGGACTCCCAACCGGTCGCCGAGGCGGCCGCGCTCGCTGCCCGGGACAGCGGCCACCGGGTGGCCGTGATCCCGAACCGCTCGATCGTGCAGTCCCTGTCCGCGGTGGCCGTGCACGATCCTTCTGAGGCCTTCGACGACGACGTGGTGGCCATGACCAGGGCCTCCTCGGCGACCCAGTACGCAGGCCTGACCACTGCCGTCCGCGAGGCCATGACCACCGCCGGGACCTGCCGGACCGGCGACGAGCTCGGCGTCGTCGGCGGGGACATCCTGGCGATCGGAACGAACGTCCACGAGGTCGCCGAGCAGGTCCTGACCCGGATGCTGGGCCGCGGTGGCGCCGAGCTGGTCACGGTCGTGCTCGGGCTCGATGCCCCCGCGGACCTGCTCGAGCGGATCGAGGCCTGGGTGGCCCGGACCCATCCCGGGGTGGAGGTCGTGGGCTATGAGGGCGGCCAGCCCCGCTGGCACGCGATCATCGGCGTGGAGTAGGTGGGGCGTCGGTGACGAAGCTGGTCGGCGCCGTCGGTGGGGTGGCCGCCAAGCGGCTGGCGACCCTGGGCATCACGACGGTCGAGGAGTTGCTGGGGCACTATCCGCGTCGGTACGCCGAACGCGGCGAGCTCACCGACCTCGGCTCGCTGAAGGTCGGCGAGCGGGTCACGGTGCTGGCCCGGGTCGGGTCGGTGAAGTCCCGGCCGCTGCCCAACAAGCCCGGCCAGCGCCGCCGACGCAGCATCACCGAGGTTGCCGTGACTGACGGGACCGGCCAGCTGACCCTCACCTACTTCAACTCCGACTGGATCGAGCGGGACTTCCGGGTCGGCCGGCTCGGGCTGTTCGCCGGCACCGTCGGGTTGTTCAAGGGTCAGCGCCAGCTGCTGCACCCGGAGAAGGAGTTCGTCGACGAGCAGGGCGCCGACGAGGCCGCCGCGGACTACGCGGGCCGGCTGATCCCGGTGTACCCGGCAGGGGAGAAGGCCAACAGCTGGGAGATCGCCAAGGCGGTGCAGGTGGTGCTGCCCATCGCCGACGCCTGGCCGGACCCGCTGGCGGGGGACCTGCGGGCCCGCGCGGGCGTGATCGACCGACGCACCGCGCTGGAGTGGATCCACCGACCGGTCGACCGGCGTCAGGTCGCCAAGGCCCAGGCACGCCTGCGCTGGGACGAGGCCTTCGGCGTCCAGGTGGTGCTCGCCCAGCGCCGGGCGGCCGCGCTGGACGCGCCGGCCACGCCCCGGCCGGGTCGGGCCGACGGGCTGCGCGACGCCTTCGATGCGGCCCTGCCGTTCACTCTCACCGACGGACAGCTCGAGGTGGGCGAGGTCCTGGACGCCGAGCTGGCCGGCAGCCACCCGATGCACCGGTTGCTTCAGGGCGAGGTCGGGTCGGGCAAGACGGTAGTGGCACTGCGTGCGATGCTGCGGGTCATCGACTCCGGTGGGCAGGCAGCGCTGCTGGCACCCACCGAGGTGCTGGCCGCCCAGCACGCCCGCAGCATCGCGGCCCTGCTGGGACCCCTGGCCCAGGGTGGCATGCTCGGCGGTTCGGCGAACGCCACCCGGGTGGCCCTGGTGACCGGGTCGATGGGCGCAGCAGCGCGCCGGGGTGCGCTGCTGGAGGCGGCCAGCGGGGTTGCCGGGATCGTCGTGGGGACACACGCCCTGCTCGAGGAACGCGTGCAGTTCGCCGACCTCGGCCTCGTGGTCGTCGACGAGCAGCACAGGTTCGGCGTCGAGCAGCGGGCGGCACTCGGCGCGAAGGCCGGCGAGTCGAGCAGGGCGCACACCCTGGTGATGACGGCCACGCCGATCCCTCGGACCGTGGCGATGACCGTGTTCGGCGACCTCGAGACCTCCACGTTGCGTGAGCTGCCCGCCGGGCGCAGCCCACTGGTCACGCACGTCGTGCCGGCCCTGGAACGACCCGCCTTCCTGGCCCGTGCCTGGGAGCGGGCGCGCGAGGAGGTGGCCGCGGGTCGACAGGTGTATGTCGTGTGCCCGCGCATCGATGCCGAGACTGCGGAGGCAGGCGCCGCGGAACCGATCGATGAGGACCTGTGGGGCGAGTCGGGCGCGGGACCCGGCGAGGGCTCGGGCGGGGGAGCGGGCACCGGGCGCGGTCCGGCTGGGCCGGGGCCGACGCCACCGCGACCCGGGGCCGCGGTCGAGACTGTGCTCCCGCACCTCGCGACCGGACCGCTGGCGGACCTGCGCCTGGCGGCACTCACCGGCCGGCTGACGGGTGCTGAGAAGGACGACGTGATCGCCCGTTTCGCCGACCCGACCCGCCCTGACGGGATCGACATCCTCGTCGCGACCACAGTCATCGAGGTCGGGGTCGACATCCCCAACGCGACGCTGATGGTCGTGCTGGATGCCGACAGGTTCGGGGTCTCCCAGCTCCACCAGCTGCGCGGTCGGGTCGGGCGGGGCGCCCACGCAGGGCTCTGCCTGCTGGTCACCGAGGCGCCCGTCGACAGCCCCGCCCGTCAGCGGCTCGAGGCAGTCGCCGCCACCAGCGACGGCTTCGAGCTCGCTCGCTTCGACCTGGCCACCCGGCGCGAGGGAGACGTCCTGGGAGCGGCCCAGTCCGGCGTGCGGCGCTCGCTGCGCCTGCTGTCGGTGATCGACCATGAGGACGTCATCCTGGCCGCGCGGGAGGAGGCCACCCGGCTGGTCGGCGAGGATCCGGACCTGTCCGAGCACCCGGTGCTCGCCGCGACCCTGGCCCAGGAGTTCGACGAGGAGCATGCGGAGTTCCTCGAGAAGACCTGAGCCGGCGTCCGGGTCGGGGTCAGCGCAGCCGCTCGGGGACCATCCGCTTGGCCGCTGACCCCACGAGGGCCGGCAGGAGCGTGGTGCGCATCAGGGTTGTGGCGGTCAGGACCCCGCCGAACAGGGCGCCGGCGACGCCGCAGGTCACGATGTCCTGACCGGTCAGGTAGAGCCCGGGGATCGGCGTTGTCGGCTTGAGGAAGTCCTGGCGGAACCTGGCCGGCGAGTGGTCGATCCCGTACAGCTCACCGCGGCCGTAGCCCGCGAAGTGCTCGGTGGTCAGAGGTGTCGAGATCTCGTGGAACGCGACCTTGCCGCGCAGGTGCGGCAGCTCCCGGTACAGCGCCTCGAGCATCCGGTCGGCCAGCGACTCCTTGAAGGCGTCGTACTCGGCAGCACGGTGCTTCCACCGGCTGTCTGCCCACTGCTCGAACCACTCGTAGGGTGCCGCGGTGATGACATCGATGGCCGCGTGGCCCGGGTTGCGGCGCTCGAAGTCCGGGTCCTTGGCGGCCGGGAACGACACGTAGACCATCGGCAGCTCGGCATCGGGGTCCCCGATGCTCGCGGCGAAGTTGGCGTCGTGATCCTCGCCGGGGTAGATCCACAGGTTGTGCGCGGGCAGGTCCAGCGCCTCGGCGGTCTCCTCGAAGCCCAGGTAGAGGCACAGGTGCGCGATCGAGGGTTCGACCTTCGTCAGGTTCTCGAGCAGCCCAGCCCTCTGGGCGACTGCCGGGTCCAGCAGCCGGGCGAACGTGTTCACCACGCCGGCGTCGCTGATCACGACCGGGGCACGCAGGACACGCCCGTCCGCGGCCATCTCGACCCCGACCGCGCGGCCGTCCTCGACAACGACCTGGGCGACCTCGGCGTTGATCAGCACGAGGCCACCGGCAGCCTCGATGACCGGGATGATCGACGCGGCGATCACGCCCGACCCGCCGACGGGGTAGTAGCCGCCGCGGAAGTAGTGGCTGGCGACCATCGCGTGCATCGCGAAGCTCGACTGCGCCGGCGGAAGGCCGTAGTCGCCGAACTGCGCGGTCAGCACGCCGATCAGGCGCTGGTCGTCGGTGAGCTCCTCGAGCACCTCCCGGGTGGTCCGATCCGACCACTTCAGGAAGTCGCGACGCATCAGCGGCCCGGCGAGGGTGGCCACGGGACCGGGCAGTGTCTTGGCGGCGTTGAACTGCAGTGAGCCCGACACCGCCGAACCGACGGCCGCGAAGTAGCCGTCGACGGCGGCCTCCTGGTCGGGGAACCGCGACACGAGGTAGTCGCGCAGGTGGCGCCGGCCCTTGGGCAGGTCGTAGTGATCGCCGTCGATGATGACCTGGTCATAGACCTCGCCCATGTCCGCCCACTCGATCGGCGGGTCGCTGATGTCGTCGAGCAGCCGGCGGATGGTCGAGCCCGGCTCCATGCCGCCGACGTAGTGCACGCCCACGTCCCAGTCGTAGCCCGGCCGGCGGAAGACGTGCGTGTAGCCGCCGGGGGTGTAGTGCCGTTCAAGGACGAGGACCTTCTTGCCCCCGTGCTTGGCCAGCATCGCCGCACTGGCCAGCCCGCCGATCCCGGACCCGATCACGATGGCGTCGTAGTCCTCGGTGACCGGATGACGCTTGTAGGGCTGGGCGAGTCGACGACTCATGGGGCACCCCTTCCCAGGGTTGGTGGCACTCGATCGATTGTTGCGCACCGGGACGCCGAGGGTGCCGCCGGCCACGGTGGCCCGACCGGATCTGGGATGCTGGACCCGCCAGGCCGCCGGGGTGAATGCAGGGGCCGTCCACGAGAGGGAGACCGTGACGCGGATCATCGCCGGGATCGCCCGCGGCAGGCGGATCGCAGTGCCCGCCGGGGCAGCGCGCCCGACCACCGACCGGGTGCGTGAGGCGATGTTCGCCAGCCTCGACCACGCGCTCGGAGGATTCGGCGGCACCCGGGTGCTGGACCTGTTCGCCGGATCAGGTGCCCTGGGCCTCGAGGCGGCCAGCCGGGGCGCCACCGACGTGGTGCTCGTCGAGCGCGACCGGGCCGCCGCCGGGGTGGCCCGGGCCAACGCCGCGACGGTGGGGGTGCCCGGCGTGCAGGTCGTCGCACGGTCGGTCGCCGCCTTCCTCGCCGGCTCCCCGCGCGCGGCTGACCTCGTCCTGGCCGACCCGCCCTACGGGATGCCTGCCGCGGAGGTCGAGTCCTTCCTGGCGCTGTTGGTGGGGGGATGGCTCGCCCCCGCAGGCGTCGTGATGGTCGAGCGGCCGGCGCGCGATGGGCAGTTCTCCTGGCCGACCGGTCTCGTGGCGAGCCGCGATTCGACCTACGGATCCACCCGCCTTTGGTACGGTCAGTGCGCGCCCGAGGGAGAGGACCCATGATGCGCAGAGCGGTTTGCCCGGGATCCTTCGATCCGGTCCACAACGGCCATCTCGATGTCTTCAAGCGGGCGGCGGCCCAGTTCGATGAGGTCACGGTCGCGGTGCTCGTCAACAAGCGCAAGACCTCGATGTTCACGGTCGAGGAGCGCATCGACCTGCTCGGCGGCGAGTTGGCCGATGTGCCCAACATTCGCATCGACAGCTTCCATGGCCTGCTGGTCGACTACTGCCGCGATCACGACATCCGCGCCATCGTGAAGGGCCTACGTGCGATCACCGACTTCGACTACGAGCTGCAGATGGCCCAGATGAACTTCGGCCTGGCGGGGGTGGAGACGCTGTTCATCACCACCAACCCGGTGTACTCCTACCTCTCGTCCGCGCTGGTCAAGGAGGTGGCGACCTATGGCGGCGACGTCAGTGGGCTGATCCCGCCCCAGGTTCATGCCGCGCTGCAGACGAGGCTGTCCGAGCAGAGGACGGGATCCGCATGAGCCAGGAGCCGGTCGCCGCGGACCCCCGGACCGCCGACGTCTACACGGTGCTCGATGACCTGTCCGACCTGGTCGAGACGGCCCGCGCCATGCCGATGTCGGACAAGTGCGTGATCCCGCGCAACGAGGCCCTGGACCTTCTGGACACGATCCGCTCGATGCTGCCCGCCGCGGTCCAGGAGGCCGAGGAGCTGCTCGCCGACCGGGTCGGCGTGGTCGAGGAGGGCTACCGCGAGGCCGAGCGCGTGGTGGGCGAGGCCAACCAGGAGGTCGAGCGGGTGCTGGCCCAGGCCAGCGGCAGTGCGCAGGCCATGATCGAGGCGGCCAGCGCCGAACAGGTCCACCTGGTCAGCACGCATGAGGTCACCAGGGTCGCGCTGGCCGAGGCGGAGGTGATCCGGGAGGAGGCGCGCATGGAGGCCGAGCAGATGCGCGCAGAGATCGACCAGTACGTGGAGGACAAGTTCGCCGCGTTCGAAGCCAGCCTCACCAAGACCCTCACCGCGGTGCAGCGCGGCCGGGACCGCATCCGCGAGCGGTACGGGTACGCCGGCCCCGAGGACGGCTCCGACCGGTAGTCGGAAGCGTCGTCGACCGGTGGTCCGAGGGCGCGCTGCATTTCCCCGCCCGGTGCGCGGTGGGCTACCCTTGAGCCGTGGTCCTCGAACCGAGGGCCATTCGTGTGCTGTCATCGGGAAGGTCCATGTCCAACCTCGATCTGCGCGATCCCCTGGTCTTCGACATTCGGGACCTGGGGCGCCGAGCAGGGTCGATGATGGAGGTGGACCGCACGGTCCCCGCACCCGCCGAACTCGGCGGTGGCGTGGCCGTGGTGCAGCCCGGTACCGACCTGGTGCTGCGGTTGCGCTTCGAATCGGTGGTGGAGGGTGTGCTGGTCTCGGGGACCGCTTCGGTCACCGTGAGCGGTGAGTGTGCTCGGTGCCTGGAGTCCATCGCATGGGACCAGACTGTGCCGCTGACTGAGCTCTACCTCAACGAACCGGGACCCGAGGAGGAGGAACTGCCCGTCCTGGACGGGGATTTCCTCGATCTCGACCCAGTTGTGCGCGATGCTGTGGTGCTGGTGCTCCCACTGGCGCCGTTGTGTCGGGCCGACTGTCCCGGGCTGTGCGTGGAGTGCGGTGCTCGATTGGCCGAGGACCCCGCGCACGCACACGAGCAGATCGACCCCCGGTGGGCAGGCCTCGCCGGGTACGAGACGACTGAGAAGGAAGACTGACGTGGCTGTTCCGAAGCGGAAGATGTCCCGCTCCAACACGCGCGCCCGCCGTTCGCAGTGGAAGGCCGCTCCGATCACCCTGGTGACCTGCGACCGCTGCCGCGCCCAGAAGCTGCCGCATACGGCATGCCCGACCTGTGGCACCTACGCCAAGCGCCAGATCCTCGACGTCTGATCTGAGTGTCGCCCGCACGCGAAGACCTCGACGTCCTTGCTGAGCGCCTCGGAGTCACGATCGACCCCGGGGCGCTTCGCCATGCCCTGACCCATCGCTCGTACGCCTACGAGAACGGTGGGCTGCCGCACAACGAGCGCCTGGAGTTCCTCGGCGACTCGGTGCTGAGCATCGTGGTGACCGACTCGCTGTTCCGCACCTACCCGGACGTCGCGGAGAGCCATCTGGCCCGCTACCGGGCGGCCGTGGTCAACGCCGGCACGCTGGCGGACGTGGCCCGCGAGCTCGGCGTGGGCGAGTTCCTCCTGCTGGGCCGCGGCGAGCAGACGACAGGCGGGCGGGACAAGAGCTCGATCCTCGCTGATGCCATGGAGGCGCTGCTCGGCTGCGTGTACCTGGAGGTCGGCCTGGACGCGGCCGACGCCCTGATCCACCGACTGCTCGACGCGCGGATGGTCGACGCCGCCGGGCGCGGGGCCGGCTTGGACTGGAAGACCTCCCTGCAGGAGCTCTCTGCCCGCACCGGGGCGGGCCTGCCGGTGTACGAGGTCACCTCGACCGGACCGGATCACGCCAAGGCGTTCACCGCGGTGGTCACCGTGGGGCCCGACATCCGGGGTGTGGGGAGCGGCCCCTCGAAGAAGGTCGCCGAGCAGATGGCCGCGGCCGCGGCCTACGAGCAGTTGCTCGCGGCGTTCCCGGAGCACGGGCCCGCCGGGCGCGACGACGCCTGAGCGGGCGGACCGATGCTGATCACCGGAGCGGCGTGTGCCTGAGCTGCCGGAGGTCGAGGTGGTCCGTCGCGGCCTGGCCGAGCACGCGCTCGGGGCCACGATCGACGGTGTCAAGGTGCTGCACCCACGGGCGGTGCGCCGGCAGCTCGAGGGCCCCGCCCATGTCGAGGCGACGCTGGTGGGGCGCAGGTTCACCGACACCGGTCGGCGCGGCAAGTTCCTCTGGCTGGCCACCGACGAACCCGACCTGGTTCTGGCGGCGCACCTGGGCATGAGTGGCCAGTTCCGGGTCGAGTCGGCCGGTTGCGCGGTGCATCGGCATGCGCGCGTCCGGATCGACCTCGGCGAGCGGACCCTGTGGTTCGTCGACCAGCGCACATTCGGGTGGGTGGGAGTCTTCCCGATGGTGGCCGACCCAGGCGGGGTGCTCGTCCCGGAGCCGGTGCGCGACATCGCCGTGGACCCGACGGACCCCGTCTTCGATGTGCGTGCCGTGGCCCGGGCGCTGCGCACCCACCGGGTCGAGGTCAAGCGACTGCTGCTCGACCAGTCCCACGTCTCAGGGATCGGCAACATCTACGCCGACGAGGCGCTCTGGGCCGCGGGCGTGCATCCGCGCCGGCGCGCCGACCGGCTCAGTGTGGCCGCGCTCGTGGAGGTGCTCGAGGCGGCCACGGAGGTGATGAGCGCCTCCCTGGCGCAGGGCGGCACCTCCTTCGACAGCCTGTACGTGAACGTCAACGGGGCGAGCGGCTACTTCGGCCGTGGCCTGTCGGTGTACGGCCGCGCCGGCCTGCCCTGCCCGCGGTGCGGTGCGGTGATCGTGCGTGAGCGCTTCATGAACCGCTCCAGCCACTTCTGCCCGAGATGTCAATCGGCGCCCCGCTCGGCAGACTGGGGTCGTGGCGCAGACACCTGAGACCGACGTCGTGCGGCTCACCGCGACCGTGTCGGGATACGTGCAGGGGGTTGGCTTCCGGTTCTCCACCCGGGCCGTGGCCCTGGCCCATCGGCTGGTGGGAGTGGCGGAGAACCGGCCCGACGACACCGTCCTGGTCGTCGCCGAGGGGCCACGCGACCAGTGCCAGGCGCTGCTGGACTGGCTCCAGGGCACCAGCCGCGATGCGGTGCGTCGCCCCGGTCGTGTGGACTTCGTCGATGCCCGCTTCGGTCCGGCCCAGGGGGGCTTCCGGACCTTCAGCGGACTCTGAGACGGGACGCGCCGAGGCTGCGCCGAAGACGTATCGGCCCGACATATCGGCCTGCTTGACCGGCAGGCGATCTCGGTGGGACCCTTGAGCACGGCACTGGCATCCGATCCTCAGGAGTGGCGATGGGCAAGGCGATCTACGGCCTGTACGGGGGGATCGATCCGCGGACCCAGGCGGAGCTGCTCGGGCTGCGGGCGCGGGTCCGCGAACTCGAGGCGGAGCTCGCCGAGTTGCGGGCCACCCCGGCCGCACTGGCAGGTCAGGACCTCGAGCGCGCGCTGGTCGCTCCTGACCTCCACCTCGAGCTGCTCACCTCGGCGGAGTCCGCGCTCGTCTGAGGCGTGGTCGTGCTCTTCGGTCCGACGCCGCCAGACACCGGCGCTGAGCACGGGTGTGCTGCCCGGCGTGCGGGCCCGCATCGCGTAGGTTTCGCTCCGTGCATCTGAAGAGCCTGAACCTCAAGGGCTTCAAGTCCTTCGCCTCGTCGACCACCCTGGTCCTCGAGCCGGGCGTGACCTGCGTGGTCGGGCCCAACGGCTCGGGCAAGTCCAACGTGGTCGATGCGCTGGCGTGGGTGATGGGCGAGCAGGGCGCCAAGAGCCTGCGCGGGGGCAAGATGGAGGACGTCATCTTCGCCGGCACCTCCGGTCGCGCGCCGCTGGGCCGCGCCGAGGTGAGCCTCACGATCGACAACTCCGACGGTGCCCTGCCGATCGACTACGCCGAGGTGACCATCACGCGCACCATGTTCCGCTCCGGCGGATCGGAGTACGCGATCAACGGCTCGACCTGCCGGCTGCTGGACATCCAGGAGCTGCTCTCGGACTCCGGGATCGGCCGGGAGATGCACGTGATCGTCGGCCAGGGTCAGCTCGACCAGATCCTGCACGCCACTCCTGAGGAGCGTCGCGGCTTCATCGAGGAGGCCGCCGGCGTGCTCAAGCATCGCAAGCGCAAGGAGCGCGCGGTCCGCAAGCTCGAGGCGATGTCGGCCAACCTCAACCGGGTGCAGGACCTCACCACCGAGCTCCGTCGCCAGCTGACCCCCCTGGGCAAGCAGGCCGAGGTGGCCCGCCGGGCCAACGTGGTGCAGGCCGACGTCCGCGACGCGGGCCTGCGGCTTCTGGCCGATGACCTGGCCACTCTGCGTGCGGCCTACGAGCAGGAGATCGCTGACGAGTCCGCCGTCCGGGAGCGTCGCGCCCTGGTCGAAGCCGAGCTGGCCAACGCCCAGGCGGCTGAGGCGATCCGGGAGGCAGCAGCCCTGGCCGATGCGCCCGCCCTGACCGCGGCCCAGGAGACGTGGTTCGCGCTCTCGGGCCTGCGCGAGCGGTTGGCCGGCACCGTGGGGATGGCCGCCGAGCGGGTGCGCAGCCTGGCACCCGAGCCCGAGGAGGAGCGGCGCGGCCGGGCCCCCCAGGACATGGAGGACGAGGCGCGTGCAATGCGCGGTCAGGAGGCTGACCTCAACCGGGCCGTCGAGGAGCAGCGCGATGCCCTGAGCCTGGCGGTATCGGCACGCACCGCAGCCGAGGCCGCCCTGGCCACCGCGGAGCAGGAGCTGCGGGCCGCAGTCCGGGCCGCTGCCGACCGCCGTGAGGGCATGGTGCGGCTGCAGGGGCAGGTCAACGCAGCCCGCTCCCGGACCGAGGGCCGATCCGCGGAGATCGAGCGCCTTCGGGAGCAGGCCCGGGCCGCACGGGAGCGCGCGACCCGTGCCGACCATGAGTTCCGCGCACTGGAGGCCTCCATCGCCGGCCTCGACGAGGGCGAGGTCGATCTCGACACCTCGTTCGAGACCGCCCAGGCCGAGCTGGCCGGGGTCGACGGGCAGATCGCGGACCTCGCTGCCCGGGAGTCCGCGGTGGAGCGCACCCGCGCCGGTCTGGCCGCGCGCGTCGAGGCGCTGGCCCCGATGGTCGCGGTGGCCGATGCCTGCGGTGAGCTGGCCGGGGGAGCGGTGTCCGGAGTCTCTGGGACGTTGGCCGGTGCGTTGCAGGTGGAGCCGGGCTACGAGGTGGCGATCGGCGCGGCCCTCGGCGCGGCGGCCGATGCCGCGCTGGCGCAGGACACCGGGCATGCACTGGCAGCCCTGGACTGGCTGGCCGCGGACGAGCGTGGCCGGGCGGCCGTGCTGGTCCCCGAGCTGGGCGCCGGCGATCGATCGGGATGGCCGACCCTGCCCGATGGGGCACGGTACGCCGTCGAGGTCGTGCAGGTGGCCGGTGCCGGTGGGCCGGCCGTGACCGCCCTCCTGGATCGCGTCGTGCTCGTCGAGGGCGACCTGCGTGCGGCGACCGAGCTGGCCACTCGGCTGCCCGGGGTCCTGGTGGTCACCCGGGTCGGTGAACTGGTCGGCCGGGGGCTGGTCATCGGCGGGTCCCAAGCGGCGCCGAGCCGCATCGAGGTGACCGCGTCCCTGGAGCACGCCCGCGCCGAGCTCGACGAGGCCGTGCACGATGCTGAGCGGCTGCGCTTCGAGCTGTCAGCGGCGCGCACCGCCCGCGAGTCCGTGGTGCGCACGGCCGACGAGGCCCTGGACCGGCTGCACGAGTCTGATGCCCGCATGGCCGCGGTGGCCGAGCAGCTGGGCAACCTCGGCCAGCAGTCCCGGGCCGCCATGGCTGAGGCCGACCGGATCGAGCGCACCCTGTCGGCCTCCGAGCAGGCGCTGGCCGACGACGCCAGCACCCTGGCCGAGCTGTCCGCCCGGCTCGACCGGGCCAGCGCGGATCCGGTCGACGACGCGGAGCCCTCCCCGGACGTCCGCGACGCTGCTGCCGGGGCGGCGGAGGCCGCGCGGCGTGCCGAGGTGGATGCCCGGTTGGCCGTGCGCACCAGCGAGGAGCGAGCCCGCGCACTTGCCGGGCGTGCCGAGCAACTGGAGCGCGCAGCGGCCAACGAGCGCTCGGCCCGGCTACGCGCCGTGGAGCGCAGGGAGCGTCGCGCCCGTGCGGCCGCGGTCGCATCGGCCGTCGCCGACGGCGGGTCGGCGGTGCTCCAGCGGCTGGACGAGTCGGTGAGCGCCGCGGCTGGCGCCCGCACCGAGGCCCAGGCCGCCCGGGAGCAGTCCGATGCCGAGCTGGCCGGCCTGCGCGGCCAGATCCGCGCCCTGGCCGCTGATCTGGAGGAGCTCACCTCGTCGGTGCACCGCGACGAGGTCGCTCGGGCCGAGCAGCGGCTGCGCATCGAGAACCTCGCCAACCGGGCGATGGCCGACTTCGGCCTCGAGACCGACGCACTGATCGCCGACTACGGCCCGGACCAGCCCGTACCGCCCTCGCTGCGTGCACCCGGTGACGAGGTCGACCCGGACGCAGCCGAACCTGCCGCCTACCCCTACGTCCGCGCCGAGCAGGAGCGCCGGCTGCGGACCGCCGAGAAGGCCCTGGCCCTGCTCGGTCGGGTCAACCCGCTCGCGCTCGAGGAGTTCGCCGCGCTCGAGGAGCGCCACCAGTTCCTCACCGAGCAGCTCGAGGACCTCAAGCGTTCGCGCACCGACCTGCTCGACCTGATCCGCGACGTCGATGCCCGGGTCGAGGAGGTGTTCACGGCCGCGTACGCGGATGTGGAGGCGCACTTCGAGTCGGTGTTCGCCCGGTTGTTCCCCGGAGGTGCGGGCCGCCTGGTGCTCACCGACCCGGAGAACATGCTCACCACCGGCATCGAGGTCGAGGCCCGTCCGCCGGGCAAGAAGATCAAGCGGCTCTCGCTGCTGTCCGGTGGCGAGCGGTCGCTGACCGCTGTGGCGTTCCTCGTGGCGCTGTTCCAGGCCCGGCCCAGCCCCTTCTACGTGCTCGACGAGGTTGAGGCTGCCCTCGATGACGTGAACCTCGGTCGGCTGCTCGACGTGCTCGAGGAGCTGCGCGAGAACAGCCAGCTGATCGTCATCACCCACCAGAAGCGCACCATGGAGATCGCCGACGCGCTCTACGGCGTGAGCATGCGCAACGACGGCGTGACCCACCTGATCAGCCAGCGGCTGCGCGAGCGCCAGGCAGGCTAGCCCGGCGCCCGCGGCGCGGGACCGGCCGCGCGGTGTTCTGCGTGGCGGTCGTTGCTCGCGGGCTCTGGGAGAATGGACGGCATGCGCGTGGGCGCGACCCGAGGGCCTGCGCTCCTGCTCCCTGATCCGAACTCCCGATCGATTGGCTCCTGACGTGTCCGACGCATTGCCCTTCATCATCCTCTCCGCCGCCGTGATCCTGCTGGCCCTGGTCGGCGGACTGACCCTCGTCCGCAGCCGCCGGCGCACCCCGCCGCAGCTGCCAACCACACCGGTCGAGGCCCCCCTCGAGGCCGGTACCGACACGCTGGCCCCACCAGCGCCCACCGCGCCCGCACCCGCGGGTCCGACCGCTCCCGGTCTCGAGGTCCCGGCACCCAGCGCCGGGCGCCTGGTCCGCCTGCGCGCACGTCTCGCCCGCAGCCAGAGCGCGGTCGGCCGCGGCCTGCTTGCCCTGCTCTCGCGCGACGCCCTGTCCGAGCAGGACTGGGAGGACGTCGAGACCGTCCTGCTCCAGGCCGACCTCGGTGTGGCCCCCACCCAGGAGCTCGTCGAGCGACTGCGGACACGCTCCCGCGTGGAGGGCACCGGGGATCCGGAGCGCGTGCGGGCGATGCTGGGCGAGGAGCTCCTGGCCCTCGTCGACCCGACCATGGACCGCACCGTGGCCCACGGCCGGCCCGGCCAGCCGGCGATCATCCTCGTGGTCGGCGTGAACGGCACCGGCAAGACCACCACCACCGGCAAGCTCGCCCGCGTGCTGATCGCCGACGGGCAGCACGTGGTGCTCGGCGCCGCGGACACGTTCCGCGCGGCTGCGGCCGACCAGCTGCAGTCCTGGGGCGACCGGGTCGGTGCCACCGTCGTCCGTGGGCCCGAGGGCGGTGATCCCGCCTCGGTGGCCTTCGACGCGGTCCGGACGGGCATGGAGTCCGAGGCCGACGCCGTGCTGATCGACACGGCCGGGCGGCTGCACACCAAGGTCGGCCTGATGGACGAGCTGGGCAAGGTCAAGCGCGTGATCGCCAAGCACGCCCCGGTCGATGAGGTGCTGCTCGTGCTGGATGCCACGACCGGCCAGAACGGCCTGAACCAGGCCCGGGTGTTCTCCGAGGTCGTCGAGGTCACTGGCCTGGTGCTCACCAAGCTCGATGGCACCGCCAAGGGCGGCATCGTGGTGGCCGTCCAGCGCGAGCTCGGCGTGCCGGTGAAGCTGGTCGGCCTCGGCGAGGGCCCTGACGACCTGGCGCCCTTCGTGGCCGAGGAGTTCGTCGACGCCCTGCTCGACGGCTGACCGAGACCGGCGGCGGGCGTACGCCCCCGGCCGTGCCTTGCCCGGCGCTCAGCGCTGCAGGGCGTCGATCGCCGCGAGGTAGTCGGCATCGATCGGCAGGGTCGCCAGGTGCCTCGTCGTCAGCCGTGCGGCCGCCGCCAGCTCGGGCACGGGGCGCATCGCGGCCAGCATCACCCAGATCGCCATGCGCTCACCCACCCCGCGGAACTGCAGGTCGCGCACCTGAGCCGGCGCCTCCAGCAGCGACTCGAAGGCAGCCCGGTCGACTCCCAGGGCCTCGGCGTGCTCTGGGCCGAGTCGCTCGGCCAGGACGTCGAAGAAGCCGCGATGCACCCCCAGGCGGGCGCTGTCGCGCAGCACCTGGGCGCGCAGCACGTTGTGGCTGCCCTCCCAGTTCTCGTAGACGACGTTGTCGCGCAGCAGCCGGGGCAGCACGCTGAAGGTCTCGATCGCGCCGTTCCCGCCCAACACCTCGATGGCCCGGTTGACCGCGTCGTGGGCCAGCACCGAGGTCTGGAGCTTGTTCAGGTTGACTGCCACGCGGAAGAAGTCCGCCTCGGCCGGGCTGATCGAGCCCTCGTCGACCTGCTCGGCCAGGCCAGCCAGCAGCATGGTCGAGGCCAGGGCGGCCGCAGCATCGGACCGGATCCACGCCAGCGTCTCGGCCACCAGCGGGAATCCCCCGATCGGCTGGCCGAACGCGGTGCGGTGGGCGGCGTAGGTGGAGGCCACCACCCAGGCGCGGCGCGCGTGTGCGGCACAGCCTGCGGCGTTGAACAGTCGGGAGGTGGTGATCACCAGCTCCATCACGTTGCGGAAGCCGTCGCGCACCGGACCCAGTGCGCTCGCCTGGGCGTCGGTGAAGTCGATCTCGCCGCTGGCCATCGACCGGGTGCCCAACTTGGTCTTGAGCCGGCGGATCCGGTAGCCGTTGGGGGTGCCGTCCGGGCGTACCCGCGGGATCAGGAACAGTCCCAGGCCCTTGGTGCCGGTGCTCGGGTCGGCCACTCTCGCGGTGAGCAGGAACACGTCCGCGTCGGCATTCGAGCAGAACCACTTCTCGCCGCTGATCAGCCAGGGGCTGCCTGGCTCGCCCTCGTGGTCGCCGACCGGCTCGGCCAGCACGGCGTTGGCCCCCACGTCCGAACCGCCCTGCACCTCGGTGAGGAACTGCGAGGCCGTGAGGTTGGTGTCGAAGTCCGGATCGAGCAGGCCGGGCAGGAATGCCGCCTGCTGCGCCGCGGTGCCCAGGTGCTGGAGGGTCCGGATCGCACCGGCGTCGCAGGCCAACGGGCAGTTGTGCCCGGCCTCGCCGGCCTGGGCGGTCAGGTAGAACAGGGTCAGGATGTAGCGCTGCGGCGCCGGGGTCATCGGTCGACGGGGCGACCCCCCGCCGGCACGGCCGTCCACCCCGACCTCGCCGTAGGCGGCCATGACTCCGGTGCCGTAGATGGCCCGGCCGGCGTCGCGGTGGCTCGGGTGGTGGGCCACGCCGGCGGTGTAGCGCCCGATCGCGTCCCAGTCCTCGAGCACGGGGTGGTTGCCGGGCAGGTCGTTGCGACGGGCGGCCTCGTCGAGGGGCCCAGCGACCGTCCGACCGGCGGAGTGCAACGACTGCGCGCGGGCGGACATCGCGTGATGTGCGACCAGCGCCTGGAGGTCGGCGTCGTCGGCGTACAGGTCGGTCGGCTGAGCGGCGAGCCAGTCAGCCAGGGCATCGCGCCCGACGGTGGCTGCCGAGGGGGCCGGGCCAGGGGCGGGGGAGCCGGGGCGAGCCTCGCGCGAGGCGGTCGGTTCGGTGCCCTGCGGTGTCGTGGAGGAGCCCATGTCGACAGCGTAGACCGGCAGCGGAACGCGGCGGCCCGGACTGACCCGACACGTGTTCGTAACACGGCGGGTGCCAGCGTCACGGCACCGAAACATGATCCGCGGCTGCAGGCAACACGCCCCGGCGAACCTTGCGACCACGGGCCCCCAACCGAGGGGCCGTGACACGAAAAGGAGCGCGGAGATGCCAGAAACGGCCCTCAACGCAGGGGACACCGCATGGGTCCTCACCAGCGCTGCCCTCGTCCTGCTCATGATGCCTGGCCTGGCCTTGTTCTACGGCGGCATGGCGCGCGCAAGAGCGTGCTCAACATGATCGATGATGGTCTTCGGGGCGCTGTTCCTCGTCGGCATCCTCTGGATCCTGTACGGCTACTCGATGACCTTCGCCGACGGGTGGTCCGCTTCATCTCCAACCCGCTGACCTACTTCGGCCTTGAGGGCCTGATGGTCGACGACCCGGAGGCTGCCCTGCCGACGATGGCCTTCGTGGCCTTCCAGGCGATGTTCGCCGCATCACCGTGGCGCTGATCTCCGGTGCCGTCGCCGACCGCATGAAGTTCGGCGCCTGGATGGTCTTCGCCGGCATCTGGGCGACCCTCGTCTACTTCCCGGTCGCGCACTGGGTGCTGGCAGCGCCGACGGCTGGATCTTCAACGGCGGCTGGCATCGCTCAACAGCGTCCCGGCGATCGACTTCGCCGGTGGTACCGCGGTGCACATCAACGCCGGTGCCGCGGCCCTGGCCCTCGCGCTTCGTGCTCGGCAAGCGCGATCGGCTGGCCGAAGACGCAGATGCGTCCGCACAACCTGCCGCTGGTGATGCTCGGCGCCGGCCTGCTGTGGTTCGGCTGGTTCGGCTTCAACGCCGGCTCCGCGCTGGCGGCCAACAACGCCGCGTCCGTCGTGTTCGTCAACACGTTCGCCGCCACCTGCGCGGCCTGCCTCGGCTGGCTGATCCGGAGAAGATCCGCGACGGTCACGCCACCAGCCTGGGTGCCGCCTCCGGCGTCGTCGCCGGCCTGGTCGCCATCACGCCCGCCTGCTCGGCAGTGACGCCCGCTCGGTGCCATCGGCGCTGGGCCTGATCGCCGGTGTGCTCTGCGCCCTCGCCGTCGGACTGAAGTTCCGCTTCGGCTACGACGACTCGCTCGACGTGGTCGGCGTCCACCTCGTCGGTGGCCTGGTCGGCACCCTGATGATCGGCCTGCTGGCCACCGACGCTGCTCCGACCGGGGTCAACGGGCTGTTCTACGGCGGCGGCGTCGCCCAGCTGTGGTCCCAGACCGCCGCGGCAGCAGTCGTGATGGTGTACTCCTTCGTCATGGCGATCATCATCGGCCTGGCCATCAAGTCGACCATGGGCGTTCGGGTCGAGGCTGACGACGAGGTCGCCGGCATCGATACCGCCGTCCACGCCGAGGTCGCCTACGAGTTCGGCATCTCGGGTGGCGGGGCCTTCTCCGGCGCCGGCTCCAGCACGGTTCGTTCCCCCCAGGAGGTCAAGGCATGAAGCTAGTCACTGCGATCATCAAGCCGTTCAAGCTCGAGGACGTCAAGAGTGCGCTGGAGGCCTACGGGATCGCCGGCCTGACGATCTCCGAGGCCAGCGGCTATGGCCGCCAGCGCGGGCACACCGAGGTGTACCGCGGCGCGGAGTACACAGTCGACATGGTGCCCAAGGTCCGCGTGGAGGTGCTCGTCGAGGATGACGACGCCTCAGCAGTCGTGGACGTGATCACCAAGAGTGCCCAGACCGGTCGCATCGGCGACGGCAAGGTCTGGACCATCCCGGTCGAGAGCGTCGTGCGCGTGCGCACCGGCGAGCGCGGCCCGGACGCCCTGTAGGGCATCGGAGAGTGCAGGACACGATCCGTCGTCCCCGCGGGGGCGGCGGATCGTGTCATGTACGACCTGGACCACCGAGTGCCAGTCCCGCTGTTCCCCCGTCCCCCGGAAGGCCATGACATGAGCGCCCAGACCTCGCAGCCCCCCACTCACGTCGACTACCTGGCTGCCCGCGCGGACCTGCTGGCAGCGCCGGGCCGCCCCAGTGCCCAGGCCCGGCGGGCGCTCACGGCGCTGACTGACGACTGGTTGATCGGGTTGTTCGACGCCTCGGGTGCACGCGAGGTCGGGGCCACCCTCGTGGCGGTCGGAGGGCATGGCCGCGGCGAGCTCGCGGCGGGCAGCGACCTGGATCTGGTGCTGCTGCACCCGGGTGGCTCGCCGATCAGCGAGGTGGCCGATCGGCTCTGGTACCCGATCTGGGACTCTGGCCTACGGCTGGACCACTCCGTGCGGACGGTCGCTGAGGCCCGGCGGATCGCGGCCTCGGACATCCGGGCGGTGCTCGGCCTGCTCGATGCCCGCACCGTGGCCGGTGAGGGCGCGCCGACCAGCTCCCTGCGGGCGTCGGTGCTCGCCGACTGGCGTGGCCTGGCGGCCACCCGATTGCCCGACCTGCGGGCAGCGGTCAACGAGCGCATCGCCAGCCACGGTGAGCTGGCCCACCTGCTCGAACCGGACATCAAGGAGTCCTACGGCGGTCTGCGTGAGATGACCGTCCTGCGGGCGATCACCGCCTCCTGGATCACCGACGCCCAGCACGCCGAGCTGGCGGTGGCGAAGGCGCTGCTCCTGGATGTGCGCGACGCCCTGCACCGGGTCGCCACCCGCCCCACCGACCGGTTGACCCAGCAGGAGCACGGACCCGTGGCGGAGCTGCTGGGCATGGCTGACGCCGATGTGCTGCTGCGCTCGGTGTCCGCGGCCGGGCGCTCGATCGGCGTGACCTCGGACTCCGCCTGGTACACAGTCGATCGCATCGTGCGGGCCCGTCCCAAGCTCGGCTTCAAGCGCATCTCCCTGCGGGGGGCCGCACGCACGCCGTTGGCCGAGGGAGTGGTGCTCCAGGACGGCGAGGCGGTCCTGGCCGTCGATGCCCGCCCCGACCGCGACCCCGTGCTGATCCTGCGTGCGGCCGCCGCGGCTGCCCAGGCCGGGATCCGGCTGAACAGGCACACGCTGGGCAGGCTGGTCGCCGAGTCTGCGCCGATGCCCGTGCCCTGGCCCGCGCCTGCGCGCGACGCGTTGGTCTCCCTGCTGGGTGCCGGCCGGGCGAGCATCGAGGTCTGGGAGTCCCTGGACCAGGCGGGGGTCATCAGCGCCCTGATCCCGCATTGGGAGGTCGTGCGCTCCGCCCCCCAGCACAACCCGGTGCACCGCTTCACCGTGGATCGGCACCTCATCGAGACAGCCACTCTGGCCTGCGCCTCCACCCGTGAGGTGCACCGTCCTGACCTGCTGCTGGTCGGCGCCCTGCTGCACGACATCGGCAAGGGCCGTCCGGGCCAGGACCACACCGAGGTCGGGGTGGGCCTGGTGGCCGAGATCGCCGAGCACCTGGGCTTCGCGGCCGCGGACTGCGCCGTGCTGGTCGACATGTGCCGGTACCACCTGCTGCTGCCCGACACGGCCACGCGGCGGGACCTCGACGATCCGCAGACCATCGAGATGGTCGCCACCCAGGTGGGGACCACCGAGATGCTGGACCTTCTCGCAGCCCTCACGACCGCCGATGCCCTGGCCACAGGCCCCCTGGCATGGACGGCCTGGAAGCGTGACCTCGTGGCCGATCTCGTCAGTCGGGTCCGGGGGCAGCTGCACGGTGAGGCGATCCCCACCGAGCCGGGACTGACCGAGGAGCAGCTGGCCATGGCAGGCGGCGAGGGCGTCCGGGTCCTGTTGCGCGAGAACGAGGCCGGCCACGACATCACCGTCTCCGCGCCCGACACAGTGGGCCTGCTCGGGTTGGTGGCCGGGGTGCTGGCGATGCACCGTCTCGAGGTCCGCTCGGCGGTGTCGGTCGTGGTGGACGGGCGCGCCGTGGAGGTCTGGGGGGTCAACCCGCAGTTCGGCGACCCGCCCGCCGCCGAGCGGCTGCGGGAGGACGTCCGCCGGGCGATCGCCGGACAGCTCGACGTGGCAGCGCGGCTGGCCCGTCGCGACGAGGCGCAGCGCCGGCCCGATGCGCCGTCGGCTGCACCGCCACGGGTCGACCTGGCCGAAGGGGCGTCCCGACGCGCGACGGTGCTCGAGGTGCGGGCCCACGATGCCCCGGGCCTGCTGCACCGGGTCGGCACCGCCATTGCCGCCACCGGCACGGACATCGCCGCTGCCCGCGTGTCGACCCTGGGCTCGGAGGTCGTGGACGTGTTCTACCTCGTCGATCGGCACGGGCAGCCCCTGGATGGCGAGCTGGCGGCGGCCGTGGCCGAAGCAGTCACCGACGCCCTGGCCGACGAGCCCGAGTAGCCGGTCAGGCGCGCGCGAGCCCGCCACGCGCGGGTCGCAGCACGCACGTCCAGCTCCGCAGCTGCCGCGCTATGCGGTGGGCTCCCGGGGGTGCCCAGGGTGGGGCACGAGTGCCTCGGCCGCGGCTAGCAGGTCCGCTGCATCCTGTGCGGGGAGCGGGCTGCGCAGGGTGGCCAGGTCGTCGGCGTCGAGGGTCAGGGCGGAGCCCGGGAGCACGGCGGTGTCCGCGATGGTACCCGGGAGGCCCGGGTCAGCGGACTGCGTGACCGACGGCGTCCCGGTCCACGCGGCCCGCGCGGTGGGGTCGCGATCGAGGAGGAACGCCGCCACGTAGGCCAGCGCCGCGGCGTGCTTGCACCAGCCGTCGTCGCATCCGTAGGGGCAGGTGCAGCCCGCGGCCACGCGCTCGGAGCCGGAGATGGTGGTGCGGTCCAGGCGCACCTCATAGGGGGTGGCCCCGGTGCCCTGGACCTGCGCCGAGAAGCCCTTGGATCCCACCTGGAAGGCCACCACCTGTCCGGCGCGGGCGTAGGTGCGCCCGCGGGCCAGGATCTGCGTCGCGCTCTCCATCTCGGCTGCGGCCACCAGTTCGGCCGCCAGAGGATCGCTGACCCTTCCCGGCTTGGCGACGACCACCCCACCCTCGACCGACCGCCGCGGCGGTGCGTCGTAGAAGTCCCACCGTCCCCGGCTCATTCGAGGACCCGTTCCCGGACGAGGCCGACCAGCGCGGACAGGTCGGCATCCGACATCTCCGTGATTGCCGACTCCGTGGAACGGACCACCGAGGCGGCCAGCGACCGCTTGGCCGTCAGCGCCTCGTCGATGCGGTCCTCCAGGGTGCCGGGACACACCAGCACGTGCACCGAGACCTTCTGCCGCTGGCCGATGCGCCACACCCGGTCCGAGGCCTGGTCCTCGACCGCGGGGTTCCACCAGCGGTCCAGGTGGATGACGTGATTGGCCCGCACGAGCGTCAGGCCCGTGCCGCCCGCCTTGAGGGAGGCGATCAGGATCGGCGGGCCCGCCGGGTCGCTGAAGGCGGCAACCGTCGCCGCGCGGGCCGTTCTGCTGTGGGAGCCGGTCAGGGTGGCCACCTCCACGCCCAGCTCGCGGTGCAGGTGGGCCGCGAGGTCGGGCACGAACGACGCGAACTGCGTGAACACGACCACGGCCTGGCCCTCGTCGATGATCTGCGCACAGAGCTCGACCAGCCGGGTCACCTTGCCCGACCGATCACCCAGCGAGCGCCGCGACTCGGTGAGCAGCGCGGGGTGGACGCAGATCTGCTTGAGCCGCGAGATCCCGCCCAGAACCGCGGCCCGGCGGCCCATCAGTTCCGGATCGCTGCCTGTGGCCGCCCGATCCCGGCCAGCCGAGGCCTTCGAGGCTGCGGCCCGGCGCAGCTCCTCGAGGGCGCCCATCATGTCGGCGACCACGGCCTCGTACGCGCCGACCTGCTCGCGGGTCAACGTGCAGTCCGCGCGGATCACCTGGCGATCAGGCAGGTCGGGAAGGATGCCCGGATCGGTCTTGACCCTGCGCAGCAGGAAGGGTCCGACCACGGCGCGCAACCGGGCGACCTCGGCGGGGTCGCCCCCGGCGTACCTGGCCGTGAACTGCTTGCGCCGTGGGAGCAGCCCGGGATGGGCGAACGCCATCAGCGACCACAGGTCCCCCAGGTGGTTCTCGACCGGTGTGCCCGTGACGACCAGTCGGTGGGTGGGGGTCAGGGCGCGCGCCGCGCGGGCAGCCCGGGTGTCGGGGTTCTTGATCGCCTGTGCCTCGTCGAGCACGACCCGGTGCCACCCGACGGCCGCCAGGGACTCGTCGCGGGCCAGCAGGCCGTACGTGGTCACGACGACGTCGGCCTTGGAGGCTGCCTCCGCCACGGCTCCGCGGGCGACGCCGTGGAAGGTGGCGACCCGTAGCCCGGGGGTGAACTGGGCAGCCTGGCGGGCCCAGGTGTCC
The DNA here is from genome assembly GCA_963788325.1 of uncultured Actinomycetes bacterium. Classification (GTDB taxonomy): domain Bacteria; phylum Actinomycetota; class Actinomycetes; order S36-B12; family CAIYMF01; genus Prado023. The sequence goes on along the minus strand of CAWBGJ010000015.1, from coordinate 408,151 downwards.
ACGAGGGTCACCGGGCAGACGACCAGAGTGGGGCCGGCGTGGTCGGCCTGGATCCAGGCCAGTACCTGCAGGGTCTTGCCGAGCCCCATGTCGTCGGCCAGGATGCCGCCGACCCGGTTGTCGGCCAGCCACGACAGCCAGTCCAGGCCCGCTCGCTGGTAGGGGCGCAGGGTTGCCAGGACACCTTCCGGGAGCGGCAAGGGGCGTGCCGGGCGCAATCCGGAGGGCAGGACCTGCTCGGCGTCGAGCTCGATGCCCTCGAAGGCCTCGTCGGCGAGCAGGTCACCGGGGGTCACCGGCCGATGCAGCCGCCGGACCAGGGCCGCCAACCTCTGGGCGTCCTGGGGCCCGATCCGCAGCCAGCGTCCGCGGACCGACACGAGTTCGGACTTCGACGCTGCCAGGGCGGCGAAGTCCTCGGCCGTCAGCGGCTCGCCATCGACGAGCACCTGTGCTGCCAGGCCCAGCCCGTCCACCTGCAGCGCACCGGTGCCCGAGCCGGCCGAGGACAACCGGCGGCGCACCGGGGACGGGCGCAACAGCCCACCCGGGGCGATCACGTCGAACCCGGCCGCCTGCAACCGGGGCGCCACCTGGTCGACGAACTCCAGCACGTCGACGTCGGCCAGGCCGATCGGGGACCCGCCGCCCAGCTCCTCGACCAACCCGGGCAGGCGGGTGCCCCACGCCCGGCGCAGCATGTGCGTCTCCGTCTCGGCCCACCTCGCCCAGGCCCCGGGCGCGGCGCCGAACAAGGTCGGGTCCGCGCTGCCCCACGGCAGCCGGGTGGTCGGCTCGTCGATCCGCAGCGCGAGGGCCGAGAGGTTCCAGGTGGACCGATGGCGCGTCAGCGCCTCAGGGTCCGGCGGGCTGAGCACCAGGGCGGTCCTGGCATTGGCCCCGGCTCGGGCGATCACATGGTTTGCCCACAGGGTGGCTCCGCGGTCGCCCGAGGTGACCCCCCATGCGCGGATCGGGCGGTCGCCCTCGACCAGCGCAGCGGCCACCCGAGCATCCACGACGTCATCGACCAGGGCTCGCAGTCGCCCCTCGGGATCGTCGTCGAGGACCACCCCGGCCGCGACGCACGCCCCAAGGGCGGCGTCCAGGGCGCCAGCCACCGAGGGGCCGGGTGCGGCTCGCCATCTCCACCCCACACGGCCAGGTATGGGCACGGGGTGATCGGCGGCTGCCCGGGAGGCGGCCGCCACGAGTCGGCCGAGCGCCACCGCCCGGACCGTGGCGGGTCCGGGGCTGTCCCTGGACACCGGATGGGGTCCGGGGCGGCCCCTCGACGCCGGATCCAGCAGGTCTGCCAGCCACGGTCCGAGCTGCGCGTCCACAGGCACGGACCAGACCCGCCCGGGCGCCATGCCGCCGGGGATCGGTATCGAGCGCAGCACCCCCGGGCTCTCGCCCGGTGCGGTGCACCACAGCCCGTCACGGTCCAGCAGCAGGTCCACCCCGCGTGGGGGCTGTGTGCGGCGGCGTACCCCTGAACTGGATCTCGACCCCGTCGCACGTGCCACCGCCCAAGGCTACTCGGCAGCTGCAGGTGCCCCGCTGGCCCGGCCGACGGGCGGTGCCGGCTACCCGGCAAGGGTGCCGGCGAAGACCTGCCAGGCCAGCAGGGACTTGGCGACCAGGCTCAGGGTGATGTACGCGCGCTCCCCGACCAAGTAGTCCGACCAGCGCCCGACCTGCTTGTACTGCAGGTACTGGTTGAGTGCGAACACGTTGAAGAACAGGAACAGCGACACGATGATCCCGTAGACGAATGCCGGCGGTTCGGCGCCGGACACGGATCCGGGGGAGACCACCCAGAACGCGATGATCAACCAGGGGACGATGCCCGTCATGGACCCGAAGATGAACGGCAGGAACCCGCCGCCGGGCTGTTCGTAGACCTCCTGCAACCAGCCGAAGAGGATCATCGCGGCGTTCACCGCGAAGATCGCTGCGAGGGCACCGACGTCGGTCAGGCCGGTGATCTGGGCGATCAGCACGATCATCATCGACGAGGTCAGCGCGTACTCGACCCAGCGGGCCCGGTTGCGCTGCCGGGACAGGTCCGCGGCATACCCTTTCGACCACAGGGTGGCCACGATGAGCAGGGCGAGTCCGGACAGGGCCAGGAATCCGGCGACGGCCAGCCCGATCGGCGTGTTGAGCAACGTCACCGGAGCGCTGGGGGCGGTTCCCGGGGGCCCTTCGACGTAGGCGGCGGTGACCGGAAGTGTGAAGTCGTTGGCCAGCGCCACGACCGCCACTGCCTGAGCGAGCAGGATGAGGCCCACCACGATGTTGTACCGGCGCAGCCCGGCAAGGCGACCAGGTTCCACCGGTGCGTTTCCGGTGGGGGAGTGCGGCCCGGGGGCGGTGGGGGGTGAGGGGTTCATGACCCCCACGCTAGCCCGACGTGCCTGAGTCGGCAGGCATCGCATCACAGACGAGCAGCGGGGTCGGGCCCACTGGTCGCGCCTGAGCGCGGGACTGCTCCGGGCGTGTCAAGATTCTGACCCATGAACGCCAGCGAGGTCGAAGAAGTCGTCGAGGCACTGTCCCACAGGGGTTTCATCGCCTCGGTGCACCGACCCGCGCTGAACCGCGTGTGCGTGCGGATCGTGCTCCCCGGGGGAGCGGAGGCGCTGTGGGACACCGACGGCGCTGCCGGGCTCGAGGCGCAGGTGATGGCCAACGGGATGCTCGTCGGGTTCGTGCCGACGATCCCCGGTTCCGCTGCCTTCGACGTGCCCCAGACCGTGGAGGCCATTGCCGGGGCCCAGTACGTCGGGGGGTTCATGTGAACCGCGACCAGGGACCCTGCCGGGCCAGTGATGTCTGAGGCGCCCGGCACCGGGCCCGGTGCCGGCGGCACCAGCCCGGCCGCGCCACTGCCCATCGGCCACCTGAAGGCGGTCGACACCAGCGAGGCCTCGTCGGCCCTCGACAAGCGCAAGACCATCATCGGGGCGATCGTCACTTTGGTGGTCCTGGTGATCATCTTCCTGGGCCTGATCCCCAAGTTCGGCAGCTATGCCGATGCGTGGGCCGAGATCCAGGGGATGACCCCGCTGGCGCTGGTGCTCATCGGCGCGAGCGTCCTGTTCATGGTGGTCGTCTACGTCCTGCCGTACCAGGCGGCGATTCCGGGGCTCCCCTACAAGCCTGCGTTCGTGATCCGGCAGACCTCCTTCATGATCAGCAACACGATCCCGGCGGGCGGCGCCTTCGGCCTGGCCATCCAGTTCGCGATGCTCTCCAGCTACTCGACACCGATCGCAGCCGCCACCGCGGGCATCGCTGTCACCAGTCTCTGGAGCCTGTTCATGACCCTCACGCTGCCCGTGTTCGGGGTGCTGGCTGCCCTGACCACCGGGCAGGTCGAGTCCCAGTGGGTGTGGGTGGCGGTCCTGGGCATCGCCGCCACTGTGGCCTCGATCGTGATCATGTGGCTGATCCTGCGCAGCGAAGCGTCAGCACGGCGCATCGGCGCACTCGGCAACAAGGTGCTGTCGCCGGTCAACAGTCGCCGCGCGGACCCGCTCGATGCCGTGGGCATGTCGATCGACCTGCGCGACAGCACCAAGGACGTCGTGTTCGACCGGTGGCGCTGGGTCACGGTCTCGAACTACCTCGTTGTCCTCGCGCAGTTCGCCGTGCTCTGGTTCGCCATCGAGGGCGTGCTCGGCGACGCCCCGACGTCGCTGACTCTGGCAGGGGCTTTCGCAGCCTTCTCGATCTCGCGGATGGCCAGCATGATCCCGGTCACGCCGGGCGGGCTGGGCACCGTGGATGCCGCCCTGATCGCGCTGCTGACGACCTTCGGCCTGACCAACGATGAGGCAGTGGCCTCCACCCTGGTGTGGCGCGCGTGCTCGTGGATCCCCCAGGTGAGCCTGGGCGTCCTCACGTTCCTCTACTGGCGTGTCGCCCAGGCGCGCGTGGGACGGGCCGCCGCCCGGGCCTGAGCGGTCGGCCGGGCACGCACCGGCGGTCGGGGTGCCGAGCCCCAGCCGTCGTGGGGGAGGGCTGGCCGGACACCCCGGTAGAATCGCCCTCGTGTTCGCATCCCTCTCCGACCGGCTGTCCGCGACCTTCAAGGGCCTGCGTGGCAAGGGCCGGCTGTCCGAGTCCGACATCTCCGCCACGATCCGTGAGATCCGCGTGGCCCTGCTCGAGGCGGACGTCGCGCTGCCGGCGGTCAAGGTGTTCACCGACAGGGTGCGGGAGCGTGCCGTCGGCGTCGAGGTGTCCGGGGCGCTGAACCCCGCCCAGCAGGTGGTGAAGATCGTCCACGAGGAGCTCATCGAGCTGCTCGGTGGGCAGACCCGCCGGATGGTCCTGGCCAAGACCCCGCCGACGGTCATCCTGCTGGCCGGCCTGCAGGGTGCCGGCAAGACCACGCTGGCCGGCAAGCTGGCCGTGCACCTCAAGGAGCAGGGCCACACCCCGATGCTGGTGGCCGCCGACCTTCAGCGGCCCAACGCCGTCACCCAGCTGACGGTGGTCGGCGAAAGGGCCAACACCCCTGTGTTCGCCCCTGAGCCGGGCAACACCGGCGCCAACCCGGCCGACACCTGGGGTGACCCGGTGGCGGTCGCCCGCGAGGGCGTCGAGCTGGCCCGGGCGGCGCAGCACGACGTCGTGATCGTCGACACCGCGGGCCGGCTGGCCATCGACGCGGCCCTCATGGAGCAGCTGCGCCAGGTGCGCGACGCGATCTCGCCGGACGAGACCCTGCTGGTCGTCGACGCGATGATCGGCCAGGACGCGGTCGCCACCGCCAAGGCCTTCCACGAGGGGGTCGGGTTCGACGGCGTCGTGCTCACCAAGCTCGACGGCGATGCCCGAGGTGGCGCCGCGCTGTCGGTCGTGACCGTGACCGGTGTGCCGATCATGTTCGCCTCCACCGGGGAGAAGCTCACCGAGTTCGAGCTGTTCCACCCCGACCGGATGGCCTCACGCATCCTGGACATGGGCGACGTGCTCACCCTCATCGAGCAGGCTGAGAAGGCCTTCGACTCCAAAGAGGCCGAGAAGATGGCCGGGAAGGTCCTTGCCGGCGAGGACTTCACCCTCGATGACTTCCTGTCCCAGATGCAGGCCCTGCGCAAGATGGGCAACCTGGGCAAGCTGCTCGGGATGCTGCCCGGCATGGGCGAGCTCCGCGAGCAGATCGACAACCTCGACGAGAAGGAGATCGACCGCGTCCAGGCGATCATCCAGTCGATGACCCCGGCCGAGCGGGCCGACGTGAAGCTGCTCAACGCCTCCCGACGGACCCGGATCGCGCGCGGCTCAGGCATGGCGGTGTCCGACGTCAACGGCCTGGTCGAGCGGTTCGGCGAGGCGCAGAAGATGATGCGCCAGATGCGCTCCGGCGGCGGGATCCCGGGGATGCCCGGCATGCCGGGCCTGGGTGGCGGGTCGAAGAAGGCCAAGGGTCGCGCCCAGGCGCCCCAGCGCGGCGGCAAGAAGAGCCGCAGCGGCAACCCGGCCAAGCGCGCCCTCGAGCAGTCCGCTCCGGCGGCTGGTGCGCTGCCCGGCGGATTCGAGGGACTCGAGGGCCTGGACCCGGCGATGTTCGATCCCAGCGCGCTGGACCCGAAGGCCCTGGAGAAGATGGGCGACCTGCCCCCGGCGTTCAAGGACCTGCTCGGCGGCAAGTGAGTTCACCGGCCCGACTGCACGGGCGGCCGTGGCAGGATCGCGGCCATGCGCCGTGATCGACTGAGCCTTCCCGAAGCCCGTCGGGTGGCCCTGGCCGCGCAGGGGTTCGACCGACCGCGGCCCGCCTCAGCGGTCGGCGCCAGGCAGATCGGCGACACCGTCCGGCGCCTGGGCGTGGTGCAGATCGACTCGGTCAACGTCCTGGCCCGCGCCCACTACCTGCCCCTGTTCGCCCGGTTGGGGCCCTATGACCGGACCCTGCTGGATGCCTGCTCGGGCCGGGCGCCACGCTCGCTGTTCGAGTACTGGGGGCACGAGGCCGCACTCCTGCCGGTGGGCCTGCACCGGTTGATGCGCTGGCGGATGGACCGGGTGCATGACGACGCGTGGGGTGGCATGGTGCGCATCCAACGCGAGGAGCCGGACCTGGTGCGCGAGGTGGCTGAGGTGGTCGGGGCCCGCGGCCCGATGACGGCCACCGAGCTCGAGGCGGTGTTCGCCCACGTCGAGCGCGGTCCCAAGGAGCACTGGGGGTGGAACTGGTCGGCGGTCAAGCGCTCGCTGGAGTACCTGTTCTGGGCCGGGGAGATCACCTCCGCTGGCCGGGACAGCGCCTTCCGCCGCAGGTACGCGGCCCCCGAGGCGGTGCTGCCCCGCGCGGTGCTCGACGCACCCACCCCGCCCCCGGAGCAGGCCCACCGCGAGCTGGTCCTGATCGCTGCCCGGGCGCTGGGGGTGGCCGAGGCAGCGGACCTCGCCGACTACTTCCGGATGCCGGTCGCAGCGACCCGCACTGCGATCGCGCAGCTGGTCGCCGACGGCCAGCTCGTCACAGTGGAGGTGCCCGGGTGGGCGCCGGCGTACGCCCCGGCTGGCTTCAGCGTGCCCCGCAGGGTCGCCGGTGGTGCCCTGCTGGCCCCGTTCGACCCGCTGATCTGGTTCCGCCCGCGCACCGAGCGGCTGTTCGCGATGCGCTACCGGATCGAGATCTACACCCCGGCCCCGGCTCGCGTGCACGGCTACTACGTGCTGCCGTTCCTGCACGACGAGGCGCTGGTCGCCCGGGTGGACCTGAAGGCGGACCGTGCCACCGGCCGATTGCTCGTGCAGGCCGCGCACCCCGAGGGTGAGGTGAGCACGCAGGCGCTGGCGGCGCTGGCCCACGAGTTGAGCGTGATGGCCGGGTGGCTGGACGTGGCGCAGGTGGACGTGGCCCCGGTCGGGCGGCTGGCGCCCCGGCTGCGCGACGCGGTGCGTCTTTGAGCATTCCGGGTCCGGGATGGCACAATGAGCGCGTCCCATGCGGGTCGCGGTCCCTCTCAACCGTCGACCGGCATGATCCATGCGTTCCTCGAGACGTGAGTAACCCCATGTTCGCGTCCCCGGGGATCCACCCCAGAACCGAAAGAGACACCGACACACGTGGCCGTCAAGATCAAGCTCAAGCGCCTTGGCAAGAAGAAGAACCCGCAGTACCGCATCGTCGTGGCCGACTCGCGCACCGCGCGCAGCGGTCGCTCGATCGAGGAGATCGGCATCTACCAGCCCCGCCGCGAGCCCAGCCTGATCCAGGTGGACTCCGAGCGGGCGCAGTACTGGCTGGGCGTGGGCGCGCAGCCCACCGAGCCGGTGCTGGCCATCCTGAAGATCACCGGTGACTGGCAGAAGTACAAGGGCCTGCCCGGCGCGGAGGGCACCCTGCGCGTCGCGGAGCCCAAGGCCGACAAGCAACTGGTCTTCGAGGCTGCGGTGAAGGCCGCCGAGGAAGCCGGCAAGGCTCCCAAGCCCAAGGCCCCGAAGCCGCAGACCGCACCTGCCGCGGAGGAGGCCCCCGCTGCGGAGGCCCCGGCTGCGGAGGAGCCGGTAGCGGCGGCCGCGGCTGAGCAGGAGACCCCCTCGGCATGAGCGGGGTCATCGAGGATTCGCTGGAGCACCTGGTCTCGGGCATCGTCGAGCATCCCGAGGACGTCAGCGTCCGGGTCCGCAGTGGGCGTCGCGGACCCCGCGAGCAGGGTGGCTCGACCTTCCAGGTCAGGGTCCATCCCGACGACATCGGTCGCGTGATCGGCCGTGGTGGGCGCACTGCCACGGCGATCCGCACGGTGGTCAGCGCCATCTCGGGCGGTCGCCCGGTGCGCGTGGACTTCCTGGACGCCGACGAGCGCTGATGCGGTTGGTGGTCGGCCGGATCGGCCGGGCCCAGGGCATCCGCGGTGAGGTCACCGTCGAGGTCCGCACGGATGCCCCCGAGGAGCGGTTCTCCCCGGGGGCCGTCCTGTCGCTGGACCCCGGCCGGGGCCTGCCCGCGCAGATCACCGTCGACGGGCACCGCTGGCAGGGTGCTCGACTGATCCTGGCCGTGGCTGGCGTGTCGGACCGCACTGCCGCCGAGGCCCTGCGCGGCGCGCTCCTGCACGCCGAGGTCGACCTCACTGAGACCGAGGACGACCAGTACCACGACCTCGCGCTGGTCGGCCTCGTGGTGCGCGACGGCACCGGCACCGAGCTCGGCCGGATCGCCGAGGTGCTGCACCTGCCTGGCCAGGATGTCCTGTCGGTGTCCCGCGAGGGGACCAGCGAGCTGCTGGTGCCCTTCGTGAAGACGATGGTGCCCGTGGTGGACCTCGCCGGCGGTTTCGTCGTGGTGGACCTGCCCGAGGGCCTGGCCGAGCTCGCGGAGTCCTAGGTGCGCATCGACGTCCTCTCGATCTTCGGCGAGTATCTCGCCCCGCTGCGGCTGTCGTTGGTGGGCCGCGCGATCGCTGACGGGTTGATCGACCTGCAGGTGCACGACCTGCGCGACTACACCCACGACCGGCACCGAACCGTCGACGACGCACCGTACGGTGGCGGTCCCGGCATGGTGATGAAGCCCGAGCCGTGGGGCGAGGCCCTGACCGACGTGCTGCTCGGTCAGGGTGATCCCAGCGCCCCGGTGCGCCTGGTGGTGCCCACGCCCAGTGGCGTCCGGTTCAGCCAGTTGCTGGCCGACCGGTGGTCGACCGACCCCCGGCTGGTATTCGCGTGCGGGCGCTATGAGGGGATCGATGCGCGCGTCTGGGACTGGGCGCGGACGTTGCGCGCCGGGGGCGTGCCGGTGCAGGTCGAGGAGGTCTCCCTCGGGGACTACGTGCTGGCCGGTGCCGAGGCCGCGGTCCTGGTGATGGTCGAGGCCGTGGGCCGGCTGATCCCCGGCGTGCTGGGCAACGAGGCCAGCCACACCGACGACTCGTTCGCCCCGGGCGCGATGGCGGGACTGCTCGAGGGGCCGGTCTACACCCGCCCGCCGGTCTGGGCGGGCCTGGCGGTGCCTGAGGTGCTCACCTCCGGGGACCATGGTGCGGTGGCCCGCTGGCGCCACGAACAGGCGCTGGCCCGGACCGCGGCCATGCGACCGGACCTGCTCGCCTGACCCACGGGCGTCCAATCCGCGCATTTCCGGGCAGGGGTGCCGCTGTGGCAGACTTGGGGGGCTGTCGTCACGCGCCACCGCCACAGGGGAGCCGCGTTCCATGCGCCAGCGCCCATCCGACCCACATCTGCGGGCGACCTGTGGCTCCCGCCAGGAAGCGATCATGAAGAAGCTCGACATCGTCGATGCAGCCTCGCTGCGCACCGACATCCCCGACTTCCGCCCCGGTGACACCGTGAAGGTCCACGTGAAGGTCATCGAGGGCACCCGTTCCCGCGTGCAGCTGTTCCAGGGAGTGGTCATCCGCCGGCACGGTGGTGGCCTGCAGGAGACCTTCACCGTCCGCAAGATCAGCTTCGGCACCGGCGTGGAGCGTACGTTCCCGCTGCACACCCCGATCATCGAGAAGATCGAGGTCGTGACCCGTGGCGACGTGCGCCGCGCGAAGCTGTACTACCTGCGCGAGCTTCGTGGCAAGAAGGCCAAGATCCGCGAGAAGCGCGAGAACGTCTGACCGCGAGTGCGCCCACGCACCGCCGAGGAGGGCCCCCGCCGGATCATCCGGGCAGGGGCCCTCGTCGCTGTCGGGACCGTCCTGGCCGGTGTCCTGGTGCACCTCACGGTCGGGGAGGTTCGCGCTGTCGAGTCCGACTCCATGCTGCCCACGCTGGCCCCGGGGGAGCGCGTGGCCATCGCCAAGGCCGGTGTGGACCGCTGGGCCCTGCGCCCGGGTGAGGTCGTCGTCTTCGACGCGGCCGACCTGTGGGCCGCGTCCGACGACCCGGCAGGCACGGTCTTCGTCAAGCGCGTCATCGGGGTCGGCGGGGACCGGATCACGTGCTGCACCGCGCAGGGCGAGCTGCTGCGCAATGGCCAGCCCCTGGGCGAGCCGTACCTCGCGGGTGCGCGCAGCGACGGGGTTGCCTTCGACGTCGAGGTCAAGGCCGAGCACTACTGGTTGATGGGCGACAATCGGGCCAACTCCTCGGACGCGCGCGACCATCTCGGGGACCCGGGGGGCGGGAACATCCCCGCATCGCGCATCATGGGCACCGTCGAGGCGGTCGTGTGGCCCCCGGGATCGATGCGTGCTCTGGAGGCTGGCGATGACTGAACCCCGTGATCCACACGATTCCCAGGGGCCGCCGGACGGATCGCCGGACGGATCCCCAGAGGCAGCGCCGGAGGAGACCGGATCGTCGTCGGGATTCCTGCGCGGGCTGCGGGAGATCGCGATCGTCGTGGTCATGGCCCTGGTCATCTCAGCGCTGGTGCGCACGTTCCTGGTCCAGGCGTTCTGGGTGCCCAGCGGCTCGATGGAGCAGACCCTGATCCGTGGTGACCGGATCCTGGTCTGGAAGCCGGGCGGCGACCCGGGCCGCGGGGACGTGGTCGTGTTCCGGGACCCGGCCGACTGGCTGGCCGACCCGCCGCCGGAGACCGGGCTGCGCGGGGCCATCAACGAGATCGGCACGTTCGTCGGGGTCCTGCCCAGCACCACCGGGGATGACCTGGTCAAGCGGGTGATCGGCGTGGGTGGGGACACCATCGAGTGCTGCGCCCCGGACGGACGGATCATCCGCAACGGCGAGCCGATCGACGAGCCCTACATCTACCCCGGGGACGCTACCGACCAGGTGGTATTCCGGGTGGAGGTTCCCGAGGGGCGACTGTTCGTGATGGGCGACCACCGCTCGGACTCGGCGGACTCGCGATTCCACCTCGACCAGGACCAGGGCACCGTCCCCGTCGAGAACGTCGTCGGCGATGCCAAGGTGATCATGTGGCCGATCTCGCGGTGGGCGACCCTGCCTGCCGACGTCGAGGCTCCCGCCGCCCTTGGGGCGCCGACGCGTGGGGGCCCGATCGGTCCGCAGGTGCCATGAGCCAGGCCCCGACCCTGCGCGTGGAGCGCTCGCTGCTGCGCACCGGTGCCCAGCGGCTGGCGTGCGTGGACGAGGTGGGTCGGGGGGCACTCGCGGGGCCTGTCAGCGTCGGGGTGGTCGTGCTCGACCTGAGCACGAGGTCAGCCCCTCGAGGCCTGCGTGACTCGAAGCTGCTCACCCCTCGGGCGCGCCGCGGAGCTGCTGCCGGCGTTGCGGCGGTGGCCGGTGGCCTGCGCGGTGGGCCATGCGGATCCATTCGAGGTCGACGCAGTGGGCATCATCAGCGCGCTCCGGGTGGCGGCAGCCCGGGCATTCGCCGCCCTCACGGTGGCCACGGACGTCGCGCTGCTGGATGGCAACCACGACTGGCTGCGGGTCCCCGACGAGCCGGACGCGCTGTTCCCTGACCCGCGGCGCACCGTGGGCGACGGGCTGGCGGACCTGTCCGTGCTGCCGCCGGTGGTGCACACCCGGGTGCGCGGGGACCTGACGTGCGCCGGGGTCGCAGCGGCCAGCGTCCTGGCCAAGTGCGAGCGGGACGCGATGATGGTGGAGTTGGCTCAGACCCACCCGGAGTACGGCTGGGCCCTGAACAAGGGCTACAGCGCCCCGGACCACATCGACGCGCTGCGCCGGCTCGGCCCGTCCCCGCTGCATCGGCGCTCGTGGCACCTACCCGGAGTGGACGCAGCCGCACACTCCTCGGAGCCCTATCCACAGCTGCGCCCTGAACCCATTGCCTGATCCCCGGTCCGGGGACAGGGTTGTCCCCGGGGGTGGACGTGATGGGGGATCGACAGGCGCTGGGCCAGGTCGGCGAGGACGCTGCAGCGGCGTACCTCTCCGCGCGGGGGATGACGGTGGTGGTGCGCAACTGGCGCTGCCGGTACGGCGAGGTCGACCTGATCCTCCGTGACGGAGCGGCGCTGGTGTTCTGCGAGGTCAAGACCCGCAGGGACACGACCTTCGGGGGCCCGCTGGCGGCGATCACCCCTGCCAAGCAGGCCCGGCTGCGGCGGCTGGCGTCGCTGTACCTGGCGGAGGTCGGCGGTCATCGGGGACCCATCCGCATCGACGCGATCGGGCTGCTGCGCCTGCCCAGCGGCCGGTTCGAGGTCTCGCACGTGTGTGGGGCCTGCTGATGTCGCTGGCCAGGGCACATGGGGTGGTCATCTCCGGCGTGGACGCCCACCTCGTGGAGGTCGAGGCGCACCTGTCCTCGGGGCTGCCCGGGATGTCCATCGTGGGGCTGGCGGACACGGCGGTCGGTGAGGCCCGGGACCGGGTGCGCGCCGCGGTGCTCAACAGCGGCGCCCGCTGGCCCCAGACCCGGATCACGGTGGGGCTCTCGCCCGCGTCGCTGCACAAGAGGGGTTCGGGGCTTGACCTGGCGATCGCCTCGGCGATCCTGGCAGCGGATGGTCAGATCCCGGCCGAGCCGCTGGCTGGGGCCATCCTGTTCGCCGAGCTGGGCCTCGACGGTCGGGTGCGTCCGGTCCGCGGAGCGGTGGTGGCGGCCGTGGCCGCTGCCCGGGCGGGCCGACCCCAGGTCGTCGTGGCCACCCACAGCGTGGCCGAGGCCGGTGTGGTCCCCGGCGTCGAGGCCGTGGGTGTGGGGTCGCTGCGCCAGTGGGGGCAGATGCTGACCGGGGCGACCGTCGAGGAGGTGGAGCCCGACCCGATCGCCGATGCCCTGGACGCCACAGCCGCCGGAGTGGGGGCCGGGGTGCCCACAGCCACGGATAGGGCACCGGACCTCGCCGATGTGCTCGGGCAGGCCGAGGCGGTGTCGGCCCTGGAGGTCGCTGCCGTGGGCGCCCACCACGTGGCCATGATCGGACGGCCCGGAGTCGGCAAGACACTGCTGGCCGAGCGCCTGCCTACGATCCTGCCGGACCTCACCGACGAGGATGCCCTGACCGTCACGGCCATCCGCTCGATCGTGGCTGATGTGACCGGTCTGGTGCGCCGGCCGCCGTTCGAGTCCCCACACCACACCGCCACCGTCGCGGCGCTGGTCGGTGGTGGTCGGGGCGGCCAGCCGACTCCCGGGTCAGTCACCCTGGCCCATGGTGGAGTGCTGTTCCTCGACGAGGCCGCGGAGTTCGGATCGGCCTGCCTGGAGTCGCTGCGCCAGCCGCTGGAGTCGGGTGTGGTCGCCATCGCACGGGCCGGGTTCACAGCCCGTATGCCGGCGCGCTTCCAGCTGGTGCTGGCCGCCAACCCGTGTCCCTGCGGTGTGGGTGATGGCGACGGTGGGCTGTGCCGGTGCCGATCGCAGGATCGGCGCCGCTACCTGGCCCGGTTGTCCGGCCCGCTCATGGACCGGGTTGACATCCGGCTGTCCCTGGGGGCACCGGGGCGCAGCAGTTGGTCAGCCGGGCCCGACGGTGCGGACTCGGCAACGGTGCGCGCGCGGGTCGCTGCGGCGCGCGAGCGGGCGGCCGAACGGTGCGTCGCGCTGGGCCTGCCCGTCGTGCCCAACGGAGCCCAGGCCTCCCGCCTGCTGCGTGGGGAGCTCGCCCCGGATCGAGCGGCAGCGGACCTTCTCGGTGCGGCAATCAGCACCGGTCGGCTCAGCGCGCGCGGGGCGGACCGGGCCATCCGGGTCGCCTGGAGCCTGGCCGACCTGGCCCAGGTGCGCCAGCCGGGTCTGGATCAGGTGGGCCGGGCGCTGACCCTTCGAGGCGAGCTGTGGGAGGCCGGGTCGTGACTGATGAGCGGCGGCTGCGCCATCAGAGGATCGCGCTGGCGTGTGCCGTGGAACCCGGCGCTCCTGGCCTGGCGGACCTCGTGGCCGAGGTGGGGGTGTCTGAGGCCCTGGCCCGGGTCGGAACCACCCGGCGCGGGGCGCCGGTGGCCGGTCGGCTGGACGCCGACGAGGTGCCGGCGATGCTCGAGCGGATGGCACACGCGGGCGTCCGGGTGCTGGTCCCTGGCGACCCGGAGTTCCCGACCCAGCTGCTCGACCTGCCCGAGCCGCCGTTGGCGCTCTGGGTCCGCGGGCCGTTGGACCTGCGCGCGGCGGCCCTGCGTTCGGTGTCCGTGGTCGGGGCCCGGGCGTGCACCGCCTATGGAGAGCGGGCCACCGCCACCGTCGCCGGTGGGTTGGCCGAGGACGGGTGGGCCATCATCTCCGGGGGTGCCTTCGGGATCGACGCGGCCGCGCATCGGGCGGCACTGTCCGTCCGAGGCCAGACCATCGCGGTGCTGGCCTGCGGTGTGGACATCGCCTACCCGAGGGCCCACGACGCCCTGCTGGCCCGCATCGCCGACGCCGGGCTGGTGATCTCCGAGCTGCCGCCGGGCAGCCAGCCGCTGAAGCACCGGTTCCTGGCCCGCAACCGGCTCATCGCGGCGCTGGGGCGCGGAACCGTGGTCGTGGAGGCGGCCGGCCGCAGCGGGGCGATGGCGACCGCGTCCCGGGCCCTGGAGCTCGGCCGAGTGGTGATGGCGGTCCCCGGCCCCATCACGTCGATGGCCAGTACCGGGACCAACCGGCTCCTGCACGAGCAGTCCGCGCGCAGCGTCAGCGACAGTGGACAGGCCAGCGCACTGCTCCTGGGGCCACCCGACGCGGGCGGCGGGGACCGCGATGCCCCGGAGGGCAGCGTGCACGACCGGGTGGCAGCCGCGGGACTGCCCCCTGAGGTGGCGCCCGTCCTGGCCGCCCTGCCCACGCGCCGCGGTGCGACGGTCGAGGCGGTGTCAGTGCAGGTGGCCGTCCCCGAGGTGGTCGCCCTGGCCCACCTGGGCCTGCTGGAGATCGCAGGACTCGCCAGGCGAACTGCCGCCGGATGGCGCCGCTGTGGCTGATCTGTGGGGCACGATGGCTACGTGACCACGCTGCCCGATGCGTTCGACGCTGCCCGGACTCGCTTCGGCAGCCACCTGCGCGACGAGCGCGGCCGTGGCGCCCATACGGTCCGCGCCTACCTCGCGGACGTGGGGGACCTGCTGGCCTTCGCCGCCGACGGCGGCGCCACGACCATGGCCGACCTGGACCTGATGACCCTGCGTGCCTGGCTGGCCGATATGGATCGGCGAGGCGCGGCCCGTGCGTCGCTGGCCCGCCGCGTGGCGGCGGCGCGCAGCTTCACCGGCTGGGCAGTGCGGGTGGGCCTGATGACCGCCGACCCCGCGTCCCGGCTCAGCGCGCCGAAGTCCTACCGCGCCATCCCGGAGGTGCTCAAGCCCGTCCAGGTGGCTGCGCTGATGGACATCGCCGAAGTTCGTGCAGACGACGGCGACCCGGTCCACCAGCGCGACGTCGCGATCGTCGAGCTGCTGTACGCCACCGGGATCCGGGTGTCGGAACTCGTCGGCCTCGAGGTACCTGACCTGGACTGGTCACGGTGGACCGCGCGCGTGCTGGGCAAGGGTGCCCGGGAGCGGGTGGTGCCGTTCGGCGCACCCGCCGCTCGGGCACTGGAGACCTGGCTGGCTCAGGGGCGTCCGGCACTGGCCGCCGACCTCAGCGGCTCCGCGCTGTTCCTGGGCGCGCGCGGCGCCCGGATCGATCCTCGGGTGGTGCGCCGCACCGTGCACGGCCTGCTGCACCACGTCCCCACGGCCCCCGACGTCGGCCCGCACGGGTTGCGCCACACGATGGCCACGCACCTCGTGGAGGGCGGCGCGGACCTTCGTTCCGTCCAGGAGGTGCTGGGCCACGCTAGTCTCGGCACGACCCAGATCTACACCCATGTGTCCATCGAGCGGCTGAGGAGCAGCTATGAGCAGGCTCACCCCCGTGCCTGACAGCGGTGGGCGCGCCGTTGGCACCCGGCCGGTGTCCGCCGAACTCATCGATCCTGACGACGCAGTCCGGGAGCTCGATGATCCGGGTGCCGCCCTGAGTCAGATGTGGCGCGACTACAAGGCGACCGGGGATTCCGGCCTCCGTGAGGCCCTGATCCTCCAGTACGCACCTCTGGTCCGATACGTGGCAGGTCGGGTCGGTGTCGGCCTGCCGGCGAGCGTGGAGCAGGGCGACCTCGTGTCCTACGGTGTGTTCGGGCTGATCGACGCCATCGACAAGTACGACCTCGAGCGGGCCATCAAGTTCGAGACCTATGCGATCAACCGGATCCGCGGGGCGATCATCGACGAGTTGCGCTCGTTCGACTGGATCCCCCGCTCGGTGCGCACCAAGGCCCGGGATGTCGAGCGCGCCATCGCCTCCCTCGAAGCGCGGTTGCAGCGCACTCCCACCGAGTCCGAGATCGCCGATGAACTTGGCCTGGACGTCCCCGAACTGCGCAAGGTCTTCAGCCAGGTGTCCTTCGTCCACGTTGCCGCACTCGACGAGATGCTCGGGTCAGCCGACCACGGCGAGGGCGCCACGCTGGGTGAGCGCCTCGAGGACGAGCGGGTCGATGCCCCGGGCGATGCGCTCGACGACGAGGACACCCGTCAGCTGCTCGCCCGGGTGATCCACACCCTGCCCGAGCGGGAGCAGATCGTGGTCACCCTGTACTACTACGAGGGATTGACCCTGGCCGAGATCGGCCTGGTCCTGGGGGTGACCGAGAGCCGGATCTGCCAGCTGCACACCAAGGCGATGATGGGGATGCGCACCCGGATCGGGTCCCTCGACGACTGACGCGCGCCGCTGGTCGGCCGACTGAATCCGCTCCCCTTTCGCCGATCTGCTCCCGGAATTCGGGGAGCAGATCGGGCGAACGGGAGCGGATCGTCGTCTGGCTGCACTACTACCAAGGATGTCCCTGGCTGAGATCGGCCCACCCGGGTCGCTGACGCCCGTGCGCGCACCATGGCCACTCAGCACGCACGCTCCAGCCGGCCCCTCACCACGGCCGCAGCCGGGCGGTCGTGCGTCCCAGCAGCAGCAGCGGGTCCAGGTAGGTCCTGCCCCGGCGCAGCCCCAGGTGCAGGCACCGGCCGTGGCCGCAGTGCCCACTCCCGGTGGCGATCACGCCGATCGGGTCGCCCACACGGACGCGCTGCCCCACCCGCACCGATGCCGTGACCGGCTCGTAGGTGGTACGCAGGGCCCCGTGGTCGATGCTCACCACACCGCGCCCGGCCAACGTCCCGGCGAACACGACCCGCCCCGTACCAGCCGCGCGCACGGGCGCACCCACTCGCGTGCGCAGGTCCACGCCCCGATGGCCGGGCAGCCAACGGTGCTCGGGGGGAGCGAACACCGCCCGCACCCGCAGCGGCAGCACAGGCGATCGCCATCGGAGTGTCCGGCTGGGGGCGCTCGCGAGGGAGCCCATGGGTGCAGGCACCCCAGCCCAGGACTCGCCCGACGAGGCAAGGGCCAGGGGAAACGATGGGACGGAGCCCGCACCCGCCGCCGGCACGGAGCCAGCGCTCGGCACGGGACCGGCGCCCGCGATCAGGGTGGCGGCCACGAGGGCCACCGCCCACCGGAGGGGTCGCGAGTTCGTCGTTGCTCGAGGTCTGTGCATGGCTCCACCCTGGGCCCGCACGCCGCGAATCGGTCCCCAGCCGCGGGAATCTGTGGACAACGCGGCCGCAGGGCCCAGGCACGCGGGTGTCGTCGATGTCGCGTGGCAGCGGTGATTTCCCGCCCGTCGGTGCGTGGCCGTAAGATGAGCGCACGGATCCTCCGGGATCCGAATTCGCATGCCCTGGCACCAGCGGTGGCCGGACCGGTCTGTTCACTCAGCCCGACCACCTGGGGCATCAGGACGACCACCGCCCGGTGGTCGTGACAACCGAGCGCGCGGGCCTTCCCGCGCACGAAAGAGGAACACCCATGGCCGTCGTCACGATGCGCCAGATGCTGGAGAGCGGCGTCCACTTCGGACACCAGACCCGGCGCTGGAACCCCAAGATGAAGCGCTTCATCCTCACCGAGCGCAATGGCATCTACATCATCGACCTCACCCAGTCGCTGACCTCCATCGACCGCGCCTACTCCTACGTGCAAGGAGACTGTGTCGCGCGGCGGGACCGTCATGTTCGTGGGCACCAAGAAGCAGGCCCAGGAGGCGGTGGCCGAGCAGGCCACGCGCGTCGGGATGCCCTATGTCAACGAGCGCTGGCTCGGTGGGATGCTCACGAACTTCCAGACCGTCTACAAGCGGCTGCAGCGCCTCAAGGAACTCGAGCAGATCGACTTCGATGACGTCGCCGGCTCCGGGATGACCAAGAAGGAGCTGCTGGTCCTGCGCCGCGAGCGTGACAAGCTCCTGCGTACCCTCGGTGGCATCCGCGAGATGACCAAGATCCCCTCGGCAGTCTGGATCGTGGACACCAACAAGGAGGCCATCGCTGTCGGCGAGGCCCACAAGCTCGGCATCCCGGTCATCGCGATCCTGGACTCCAACTGCGACCCGGACGTCGTGGACTTCCCGATCCCCGGCAACGACGACGCCATCCGTGCGGTGGGCCTGCTCACCCGTGTGATCGCCGATGCCGTGGCCGAGGGACTCGTGGCCCGCGCCAGTGGCGCCACCGCGGGTTCGGCCGCCGAGCCGTTGGCCGAGTGGGAGGCTGAGCTGCTCGCAGCCCACACAGAGGCAGCCGCGACCGAGGCCGTGGCCACGGAGGCTGTCGCGGTGGCTGAGGTCGCCGACGCAGTGGCCGAGGAAGCTGTCGTGGAGGCCGTAGCGGCTGAGGTCGCAGCCGAGGAGGCTGTCGCGGAGGCTGTTGTCGCTGAAGCAGTGGCCGAGGAGGCCGTCGTGGAGGCTGCCGCCGGCGAGCTCCCCGTCGAGGTCGCTGAGGTCGCTGTGGCCGAGGCCGTCGTCGACGAGGCCGTGGCGGTGGAGGCCGTCGCGGAGGCTGCTGAGGCTGAGTCCGTGGCCGAGGAGGCCGTGGCCGTGGCCGTCGTCGCCGATGCCGTGGCCGAGGAGGCCGTCGCGGAAGCAGTCGTGGCCGAGGCCGTCGAGATCGAGGTTGAGGCTGAGGCTGTCGAGCCGATCGAGGCCGCCGAGAGACTCCGAGTAGTTCCCACCCGAACCACCAGCACGCCGGGGTGTCCCGGCTGTGCCATGACCGGACCCGCCCGTGCTCGCAGGAGTGCGGGCGGCCCGGCGCTGGAAACTCAATCCGGGGCCCACGTGCCCCATCGTGAAAGGACAGCCCATGGCTGCGATCACCGCCGCGGACGTCAAGAAGCTCCGCGACCTCACCTCCGCCGGCATGATGGAGTGCAAGAAGGCGCTCACCGAGGCTGACGGCGACTTCGATGCCGCAGTGGAGGCCCTGCGGATCTCCGGTGCCGCCAAGGCCGCCAAGCGCGGCGCCGAGCGGACCACCAAGAACGGTCTGGTCACCTCGGCCGGGGGCTCGCTGGTGGAGCTGCTCTGCGAGACCGACTTCGTGGCCAAGAACGCCGACTTCCAGGCGTTCGCCGACGAGATCGCGGCCCTGGCCGACGAGACCGGCGCGGTCGACCACGACACCCTGGCCGGCACCGAGATGGCCAACGGCAAGACCGTGGCCGACGCGATCCAGGCGATGTCCGGGGTCATCGGCGAGAAGCTGGAACTCGGTCGGGTGACCCTGCTCGAGGGCACCATCGCCACCTACATGCACAAGCGTGCCGCTGATCTGCCCCCGCAGGTGGGCGTGCTCGTGGCCTATGAGGGCAGCGAGGACACCGCGCGCGCGATCGGCATGCAGATCGCGGCGATGCGCCCCGAGTTCCTCACTCGTGAGGACGTGCCGGCCGAGGTGGTGGCCCACGAGAAGCACATCGCAGAGGCGACCGCGCGTGAGGAGGGCAAGCCCGAGGGCGCGCTGCCCAAGATCATCGAGGGTCGGGTCAACGGCTTCTTCAAGGACCGCGTCCTGCTCGAGCAGTCCTCGGTCCAGGACAGCAAGAAGAACGTCAAGGCCTACGCAGCCGAGAACGGTGCGACCATCACCGGGTTCGCCCGGATCGAGATCGGCGGCTGATCCTCCCCGACACGACCGGCCACCCACCACGGTGGCCCCGCACGAAACCGACGCCCCCGGTGCCGCCACAAGCGCCCGGGGGCGTCGCGCGTGGCCAGTAGGGCAGAATCAGGGCCGTGATCCTGGACCAGCCCACCCTTGAAGGAACCGTCGAGCGTTGGAGCCAGGCTCCTGAGCGTGGCTGGCACCGCGTGCTGCTCAAGCTCTCCGGGGAGGCGTTCGCCGGGGGCGGCGGTCTCGGCGTGGATCCCGATGTGGTGTCCAGCATCGCCCGGCAGATCGCGGCGGTGGTCCGTACCGGTGCCCAGGTGGCGGTCGTCATCGGCGGGGGCAACTACTTCCGCGGTGCCCAGCTCCACGAGCGCGGGATGGACCGCTCCCGCGCGGACTACATGGGCATGCTCGGCACCGTGATGAACTGCCTGGCCCTCCAGGACTTCCTGGAGAAGGAGGGCATCGACACCCGGGTGATGACCGCGATCCCGATGAACCAGGTGGCCGAGCCCTACCTGCCCCGACGGGCGGTGCGGCACCTCGAGAAGGGGCGCGTGGTCATCTTCGGCGCGGGCCTGGGCGTGCCGTTCTTCTCGACCGACACCTCCGCGGCGCAGCGTGCACTGGAGATCGGCGCCCAGGTGGTGCTGATGGCAAAGGGCGTGGACGGGGTGTACGACGACGACCCGCGCACCAACCCGGCGGCCTCGCGGTTCGACCACCTTGACTATGCCGAGGTCCTGGCCCGCGGGCTGAAGGTCGCCGACGCCACGGCGATCTCCTTGTGCGCGGACAACGACCTGCCGATCATCGTGTTCAACCTGCTCGTCGTGGGCAACATCGCCCGGGCGGTGCAAGGTGAGAGGATCGGCACGTTGATCGCGCCGGAGGACTGAGCGGGCCATGCCCGCCCGCTGGCACGCTGTGTACCCCGACGTGACCTATGACGTGCGCCCCGATGTGATGGAGGAGACCCGATGATCGACGAGGAACTGTTCGAGGCCGAGGAGAAGATGGACAAGGCCGTCACGGTGGCCAAGGAGGACTTCGCCACGATCCGGACCGGCCGGGCCACCCCCCAGATGTTCAGCAAGGTGCTCGTCGAGTACTACGGCGCGCCCACTCCGATCAACCAGCTGGCCTCGTTCCAGACTCCCGAGGCCCGGATGATCCTGATCAACCCGTTCGACAAGGGTTCGATGCACAACATCGAGAAGGCCATCCGGGACTCGGACCTCGGCGTGAACCCGGTCGACGACGGCCAGGTCATCCGTGTGGTGCTGCCGGTGCTCACCGAGGAGCGCCGCAAGGAGTACATCAAGACCGCGCGACACAAGGCCGAGGACGCGAAGATCTCGATCCGCAACGTCCGTCGGCACGCCAAGGAGCATCTGGAGAAGATGATCAAGGACGGCGACGCGGGCGAGGACGAGATCCGCCGTGCGGAGAAGTCCCTCGAGGAGCTCACCGCCACCCAGGTCGGGCTCATCGATGAACTGCTCAAGCACAAGGAAGCCGAGCTGCTCGAGATCTGAGCACGGCGCAACCGGGGGCCAGGAACACTCAGAGAGGACGGTGCGCGATGAGCGGATCGACGGGCGCACCGCCGCCGGAGTCGATGGAGCCGGCCACGGTCGGCCCAGGGGAGCAGCCAGGGGCCGACGTCGGCCCCGACGACGCCGCAGCACCGGAGGCGCTGGACCAGGCCCCTGATGCGTCGGAGACGGAACCGGACGCGGCACCCAAGTCGCGCGCGGGGCGCAACCTGCCGGCGGCTGTCGCCGTGGGGCTGCTGCTGGTAGCCACCGCGCTGGCCTCGCTGTACTTCGTGCGCTGGTTGTTCGTCGTCCTGGCGGTAGTCGCGATCTTCCTGGGCACCGCGGAACTGTCCACAGCCATGCGCGGGCGTGGCATCGTCCTGGCGCGCTTCCCGCTGCTGTTCGGTGCCGTGGCGCTGCCCGTCCTTGGCTACTGGGGCGGACCGGCCCAGGTGCTCATGGGCTTCGGCCTGGTGTTCCTCTTCACACTGGTCTGGCGGTTGTTCCGCCGGGGGACCGACGACTTCGTCCGTGATGCCACGGCGAGCTCGTTCGTGCTGTCCTACGCCCCGCTGATGGGTGCCTTCGCGGCCCTCATAGCTGCAGCGCCCGATGGCGCGGACCTGGTGGTGACCTTCCTCGCGCTGTCCGTGGCCAGTGACATCGGTGGGTACGCCGCGGGCGTGCTGTTCGGCAAGCACCCGATGGCCCCTGCGATCAGCCCGAAGAAGTCCTGGGAGGGCTTCGCCGGGTCGGTGGGCCTGCAGGTGGTCCTCGGTGCCCTGCTGTTCGTCACCCTGCTCGAGTCCGACTGGTGGAAGGGCGCGATCGTGGGGGCGATCATGGCCGGCACCGCGACCCTCGGCGACTTCATCGAATCCGCGATCAAGCGCGACCTTGGCATCAAGGACATGTCCCAGCTGCTGCCCGGCCACGGCGGCGTGATGGATCGCCTGGACAGCATCATCCCGAACACGGTCGTGGCCTACACGCTGTTCGCGCTGACCCTGGGCGGGATCAGCTGACGTGAGCCAGCCGCCCGGCCTGCTGGTCTTCGATGCCCCCCGCCGGGGCAAGCCGCCACGGCACCTGGCCGACATGACCCTGGCCGAGCGCCGAGAGGCCGTGGTCGCCGCCGGGTTGCCGCGCTTCCGGGCCGACCAGGTGAGCAACCACTGGTTCGCCCGGCTCGTCGACGATCCAGATGCCTGGACCGACATCCCCGCGGCCCTGCGCGAGCCGCTGGCGGCCAGCCTGTGCCCGCCGCTGCTGACCAGCGTGCGCGACATCACCTGCGACGGCGGCCTGACCGTGAAGTCCGTGTGGCGACTGCACGACGCCGCCATGGTCGAGTCGGTCCTGATGCGCTACCCGGCCACGCGCACGAGCCGGGAGCGGGTCACCATGTGTGTGTCCTCGCAGGCCGGGTGCGGGATGAACTGCCCGTTCTGCGCAACGGGTCAGGCCGGCCTGACCCGCAACCTGTCGACCGGCGAGATCGTCGAGCAGGTCCTGGCCGGCGCACGAGCGGTCTCCCGGGGCGAGGTCGCCGGCGGGCCCGGGCGCGTGTCCAACGTGGTGTTCATGGGCATGGGCGAGCCGCTGGCCAACTACTCGACGGTGATCGCAGCCGTTCGCCGGCTGGTCGACCCGGCACCGGATGGCCTGGGCATGAGCGCCCGGGGGATCACCGTGTCGACCGTGGGGCTCGCGCCCGCGATGCGCCGGCTCGCCGGGGAGGGCATCCCGGTGACGCTGGCGCTGAGCCTGCACGCCCCCGACGACGATCTGCGCGACGAGCTGATCCCGGTCAACACGCGCTGGAAGGTCGCCGAGGCGATCGACGCCGCCTACGAGTACAGCCAGGCCACCGGCCGGCGGGTCTCCATCGAGTACGCGCTGATCCGCGACATCAACGACCAGGCCTGGCGCGCGGACCTGCTCGGCAAGCTGCTCAACGCGCGCGGCCGTGGCTGGGTGCACGTCAACCCGATCCCGCTGAACCCCACCCCCGGCTCGAAGTGGACCGCCTCGGATCCCGCCGTGGAGAGGGCGTTCGTCGCGGCCCTCGTGGCGCGCGGGATCCCAACGACCGTCCGGGACACCCGCGGCCAGGAGATCGACGGCGCCTGCGGCCAGCTGGCCGCCACGGTCACCGGCATCAGCTGACCCGTTCGTCGCCGGGGCGCCGCCGCTCGTCGAGGCGAGTGCCCGGGCCGCGATGACCTGGTGACGGTGGCCCCGCGGCGCGGCAGACTCGGAGGCGTACCCGAGCCCACCTGGAGGGAATGCCATGGGGACCTACGCCGACGCGCACGCCGCGAGCATCGCCGATCCCGACACCTTCTGGGGCCAGGCCGCGCAGGCGATCACCTGGAGCGTCGAGCCCAGCACGGTGTGCGACGCCAGCGCCGCGCCGTTCTACACGTGGTTCCCCGACGGCCAGCTCAACACCTGCTACAACGCCCTGGACCGGCATGTGGAGTCAGGTCGGGGCGAGCAGGCGGCCCTGGTCCACGTCAGCCCGGTGACCAGCAGCCAGCGCACCTACACCTACGCGCAGCTGCTCGACGAGGTGGCCCGGTTCGCCGGCGCCCTGGCCGGCCTGGGCGTGGGTCGCGGTGACCGGGTCGTGCTGAGCATGCCCATGGTCCCCGAGGCAGTCATCGGGATGCTGGCCTGCGCGCGCCTGGGGGCGGTGCACTCGGTGGTGTTCGGCGGGTTCGCCGCCGAGGAGCTCGCGGTGCGCATCGACGACGCGGCGCCGAAGGTGATCCTCTCGGCGTCCTGCGGGATCGAGCCCAGCCGGGTGGTGGCCTACAAGCCGCTCCTCGATCACGCCCTCGAGCTGGCCCACCACCGTCCCGACGCGTCGGTGATCCTGCAGAGGCCGCAGCTCGAGGCTGCGATGGGCCCGCGGGACCATGACTGGGCCAAGCTCGCTGCGGCGGCTGCGCCGGTCGGCTGCACCGACGTGGCCGGCTCGGACCCGCTGTACATCCTCTACACCTCGGGCACGACCGGCCGGCCGAAGGGGATCGTGCGCGACAACGGTGGGCACGCGGTGGCGCTGGCCTGGTCGATGGCCCACGTGTATGACATCGCACCCGGCGACGTCTGGTGGGCGGCCTCGGACGTCGGCTGGGTCGTGGGCCACTCCTACATCGTCTACGCGCCGCTGATCGTGGGCGCCACGACCGTGCTCTACGAGGGCAAGCCGGTGGGCACCCCGGATGCGGCCGCGTTCTGGCGGGTCATCGCCGAGCAGGGCGTCAAGTCGATGTTCACCGCCCCGACCGCGATCCGGGCTGTGCGCCGCGAGGACCCCGAGGGCGCGCTGATCGCCGACCACGACCTGAGCAGCCTGCAGACCCTGTTCCTGGCCGGTGAGCGCCTGGACCCCGACACCTATCAGTGGTCCACCCGGGTGCTCGGTGTGCCGGTGGTCGACAACTGGTGGCAGACCGAGACCGGATGGCCGATCGCGGCCAACCTGCGCGGCCTCGAGCCGATGCCGCTCAAGGAGGGCTCCCCCTCGGTGGCCGTCCCGGGCTACGACATCCGGGTCCTCGACGGCGCGGGGGAGGAGGTGCCGCCCGGCACCGAGGGCAACATCGTGCTTCAGCTGCCGCTGCCACCCGGGACCCTGCCGACGCTCTGGAACGACGACCAGCGCTACATCGACTCCTACCTCAGCGCGTTCCCGGGCCACTACGCCACCGGCGACGGCGGCTACATCGATGCCGACGGCTACGTCTACGTGCTCGGCCGCACCGACGACGTGATCAACGTGGCCGGTCACCGGCTGTCCACCGGGGTGATGGAAGCGGTCGTGGCCGCGCATCCGGCCGTGGCCGAGTGCGCGGTGATCGGGGTCGCCGATCCGCTCAAGGGCCAGGCTCCGCGGGCGTTCGTGGTGCTCAAGGCCGGCGCGCAGGTGGACCCTGCCGAGCTGACCAGGCAGATCGTGGCCGATGTCCGCGAGCGGGTCGGCCCGGTGGCGGCGTTCCGCGAGGTCGAGATCGTGCCGGCCCTGCCCAAGACCCGCTCGGGCAAGATCCTGCGCCGCACGATGCGCGGGATCGCCGACGGCCGGCACGAGGCGGTGCCCTCGACGATCGAGGACGCCGGCGTGCTGGACCTGCTCACCCCGCTGCTGCGCAAGCACGCGAAGTCCTAGCGGCTGGCCCGCGGCAGGGCTAGCCTCGGGAGGGTGACGGTAATGTTCGGCAGGGGCACGCGCCGTGGTGGCCCGTGGGCGCTCGTGGCCGTGACGGTGTTCGCGGGGGTGGTGTCCGCCGGCTGCACCGACGGGTCCGCCGCTGTGGGTTCCGCGGCGAGTTCCCCGAACTCGGGCTCGACATCTGGCGCCGACCCGGTCACCTCCGCCGCACCTGACCCGAGGAGCACCCCCACCGTGGCCCGCGCGATCCCCGTGACCCCGCTGTACCCAGCCGGCGATATCGACCCGGGCCTGGCGCCCTTCATCGATCAGGCCACCGTCGACCTCGCCGCCCTGCTCGACGTGCCGGCGACCGACATCGGCACGCACGCCGCGGTGCTGGTCGTGTGGCCAGATGCCAGCCTCGGTTGCCCGCAGAAGGACATGCGCTACAAGCAGGTCCCGACCGACGGTTCGGTGATCGAACTGACTCATCAGGGCACGACGTACCGCTACCACACGGGCGGGACCCGGGGACCGTTCCAGTGCCCGGTGCCCCTGCTGAAGGCCCCGGGGGGCGAGGGCCCGAGCCTCGGATCGGGTTGATCCCCATGCGCGCCCGGGGACCAACCCGATCCTGCGGTCAGCCAGCCACGTCCACGAGGGTCAGGCCCATGATCCCGTCGGCGTTGCTGTGCGACACCGCGCCCAGGTAGTCGGTTCCGGCGGTCAGGCCTGACCAGCTGAACCCGATGCGCTCGACCGAGCCGATCGTGGCCGACGACGGCGCACTGTCAACCGTGAGCGTCCCGGTGCTCGGGGCGACCGGCACGTCCCAGAAACCGACCGTGTAGGCCAGCGGTTCAGACGGGACCGACCACCCATGCACGACGAGCGTGTAGTCGCCGTCGGCGGGCAGGGTGAGCTCGATGAGTTCATCCGTACCCCCGTTGGTGCTGGTCGCGACGATGTTGCCGTCGGAGTCCTCGAGGTAGAGGTCGAGGTCGTCATCGCCTGGGACCTCCAGCGCCCAACGCGCGAACGCGGAGCCATTGAGCGTGAACTCGATCCGATCCACCCCAACGCCATCGTCGGAAGAGGGGTACGTCTGGTCGGGATCCTGGTTGATCTCACCCTCGACCGGCGCATCCGCTGCCAAGCCGTGGGCGGCTGCGGCGTAGTCCCCGGTGTACCCGAAGGTCACGTCGAACCCGCCCGAGCCCTCGGTTCCCGTCCCGGACACGGACTTCGGGGCATTGAACAGCGAGCCCTTGACGGCGATCGGGCTGTGCGCCGTGTACCCGCCGCCGCGCCACGTCAGCGACCCGAAGCGCCACTCACCCACTGGCCCGCGGCCGTTGTTGGTGATCGTCACCTCGAAGCTGGCGCTCTGACCCGGCTTCAGGGTCAGCCGGCGTGGGGAGACCTTGACGTCGTAGCCCTTGGGAGCGTCGACCTTGGCCGACCAACGCACGGTGCGGTTGGCCACGCTGGTCACCGTGCGGGTCACCGTCTGGGAGCCCGGCAGCTCGGCGATGCCGATCGAGGGCAGGTTCAGGTCGCTGGCATCACTGGGGATGCCAGCGGCGGCGAGGGAGTCGCACGTGGATGCAGAGACGGCTTGCTCGTCCGTGCCGCACAGGAAACCCAGGTAATCGACGAAGCCCGGGTCGTAGGCCAGGCCCGGGTTGAACGCCGAGCCCTTGCGGTCCACACGTCCCGGATCGACGTGGCCCGCGCCCATGGCGAACGGCCCGGCGGCACTCGTCCGGTCGTTGTCGCGCACCTTCTGGTGGGCCGTGGTCATCAGGGCCGACTTGGCGATCGCCGCGGTCCACTCCGGATGCTCCTGCTTGAGCAGCGCGAACAGCCCGGCCACCATCGGGCTGGACATCGAGGTGCCTGCGATGGCCTGGAACAACTCACCCTGGACCGCACCCGGGTCCGGGAACGGCGAGTTGCCGGCGAGGATCTGCACACCGGGGGCGGTGACGTCGGGCTTGATGAGGTCCTCGGCGACCGGGTTGGGTCCGCGGGAGGAGAAGATCGCCATCGTCGGAGCGTTCTTCCACCGGCCCACCTCGCCGGTGGTGATGGTCGCCCGCGGCTTGGACGTCTTGTCGATGTACTCCTTCACGACCAGGCCCTCGTCGAGGTCGACGTGCAGCGATGGCACCGAGTGGGTGTCGGTGAACAGGTTGTCGTCGTTGGTGTTGTTGTAGAGGATCATGCCCGCGCCGCCGGCCTGGCTGACCGCCAGGCTCTTCTCGGCGCGACCGATCGACCCGCGGCGGCAGAGCACGATCGTGCCCGTGACCTTCGCCGCATCCAGCGTCCCGGGGATGCACAGGTCACCACCGGCGGCCTCCGCGTCCACCAGCGGCAGGTTCCGGGCGGTGCCCTTTGTGACCGAGGCGCCGCTGACCTTGGTGGTCTTGCCCTTGGACCCGTGGTGGGCCTTCTCCTGCCACGGGTAGGGGCTGGTCGTGCCCAGCGTGGCGGTGCCCCCGAAGAACCGGTCCTGGGTGCTGGCGCCGACGGTCGTGATCCACGGGACCGAGGCCGGTCCGCCGATCGTGCCCGCGCCCGGCCCGTCGTTGCCCGCCGAGGTGGCCACGAACACGCCCGCATCGGCGGCGAACAGGAAGGCGATGTCGTCGGCGGAGGTCAGGCTCGGGCCACCTCCGACGGAGTAGTTGATGACGTCCACGCCGTCCGCGACTGCCTGGTCGATGCTGGCGGCAAGGTCCGAGGAGAACCCGCCCAGGTTGCCCAAGCCCTTGTACGCGATGATCTGCGCCCGCGGGGCGATGCCTGAGACAGTGCCGAGCGCCTTGCCGTACATGCTCGCCTTGACCCCGGCGTTGCCGGCAGCGGTGGAGGCGGTGTGTGTGCCGTGTCCGTCGTCGTCGCGGGCGGAGTCGAACTCGTCCGGATCGGCACCGATCAGGCTGCGGTAGGTCGCGAGCATCTGGCGTGCGCCGACGAGCTTGTTGGTGCAGGTGAACGCCTCGTCGTTGGCGTTGTGCGCAGTGTTGCCGAAGTCGCAGGCTGAGCGCTCGGACTCGTCCAGCGGTGGGATCGAGGGTGCCTTGTAGGTGCCGTCGTCGGCGAAGCTCGGGTGCTCGGGCCAGATGCCGCTGTCGATGACCCCCACCACGACGCCCTCACCCGTGACGCCACTGGACCAGGCCGCTCCTCGTCCGGTGAGTCCGAGGAACGTCCCGGTCGAGTCGGTCTGGAGTTGGCGCAGCTCGTCTGGCTGGACCAGCTTGACGTTCTTCTGGGCCGCCAGCGCCACCGCCTCGTCGTGGGAGATGGTCGCCGAGAAGCCGTTGAGGGCGTTGGTGAAGTCCTGGACCTTGTCGGCCGGGTCGGCGCCGACCTCCTTGAGGACCGCCTTGTGGCTCGCGACGAGCTTGGCCTCCTTGGCGCGCACCTTGGGGGTGCGCAGGTCCTCCACATCGTTGTCCACGATCAGCGGGTCGGCCTCCATCACGACGATGTAGCTGCCGGTGGTGCTGACCTCCACACTCGCCCCGGGACTCGGGTCATCACTCTGCTCAGCGCTGGCCGAGGGTGGCAGTGCCAGGCCGGCGAAGGCCAGGGCTGCCGCTGCTGTGAGTGCTACGTGTCGTCGAGTCATCTGGAACGTCTCCCCGCTCGAGGTGCTTCCGGCCCCCTGGGAGTCGACCCGGTGTGCGTTCCACCCGGCGGCCCCGCAGGTGTGCGCAACATATGCCCGCGGGGCCGTGACGGTCTAGACCTTGGGCGGATAAGGATTCATGATTCCGCTGCTGCTCCCAGGCTCGGCCAGCCGGTCGCGCAGCTCGGCGACGGCCGCCTCGCGGTGCGCAGCCAGGAGGGCGCGGATCCGCGGTAGGTCGCCGACCTCGACGGCGGCGAGGATCTCGCGATGGTCGTGCGCGCCCTTCGCGACGTTGGCCGGGGCGGCGAACCACCGTGCGCGGTACGCCTCCGAGGCGTCCCAGAGCGTGCGCAGGATCCGGTCGGTGCGCGGGCCGGGGCGCAGGACCGCCCAGTGGAACGCCCGGTTGGCGCGGGCGAGGGCGGCGGGGTCCGGGGGGGCGGCCGCTTCCTGCGCTGCGAGCTCGGCGTGGGCGAGTCGCACCGCGAGCAGGTGGGCGGCGCGGGCGTCAGCCGGTTCGGGTCCGTCCGCGGGGGTGGCGGGAGGGCGGGCGTCGGACGTGAAGACAGCCTCGGCTCGGCTGACGAGATCGTCCTCGATCAACGCCCGCAGGCGATAGATCTCCTCGAGCTCGTCGATGTCCAGGATCGTTACCCGGTAGCCCCGGTGGGCCGCGTAGCGCACATGGCCGTCGGCCTCGAGCATGCGCAGCGCCTCGCGGACCGGCACCCGGCTGACGCCGAGATCGGCGGCGAGCTCGTCCTGTCGCAGCGCTGCGCCACCGGGCAGCCGGCCGTCGAGGATCCGCGCGCGCAGCTCGCCCAGCACTGCTGCCTGCGCGGTGGGTGGGCGCAGGAAGTCAGCCATGGTCGGGGTGTTCCGATCCAGCGTCCTGCGACGGTGGGGCCCAGGCCGGCGGGGGAGCGGTGCGGTGCTCGGCCGGGGTGCGCGACAGCGTGATCGGGTGGGCCACGCCGGGCACTCCCTGCGCCCTCGTGACCGGTGCCAGGCCGAGTCGCTCGGCCAGGGCGAACGCGGCGGGCAGGTCGTTCACCGGGCCGGCCGGGACGCCTGCCGCGGTCAGGTCAGCCACCCACTGTGCCGCGGACCGGGTCGCCAGCAGCTGGCCGAGGCGGTCGGTGAGTGCCCTCCGATGGGCCACCCGCGCAGGGTTGGTCGCGAAGCGCGGGTCCGCATGCAGTGGCTCGCCCACGACCTGTCCCAGAGCCGCGAACTGCCGGTCGTTGCCCACCGCGAGGACCAGCAACCCCTCGGCGGTCGGGAACGTGGCGTAGGGCGCGATGCTCGGATGGGCGTTGCCCAGCGGCGCGGGTGCGGGGGCCCCGGCGAGCACCGCCTGGGCCTGGTTGACCAACGCGGACAGGGTAGAGCTCAGCAGGTTCACCGAGACCTGCTGGCCCAGGCCGCTGCGGTCGCGCTCGGCGAGGGCGGACAGGATTCCGACGGTCGCGTGCAGGCCGGTGAGGACATCCACGACCGCGACCCCGACCTTGGTCGGCTGGTCGGGACCCGGCCCGGTGATGCTCATCAAGCCACCCATCGCCTGGACGAGCAGGTCGTAACCCGGCCAGGTGGCGCCCGGCCCAGTGCCGAAGCCGGTGATGGACGCGTAGACCAGCCCCGGATTGCTCTGCGCCAGTTGCGGGTAGCCCAACCCGAACCGGGCCATCGTGCTGGGGGCGAAGTTCTCCACCAGGACGTCCGCAGCGCGTGCGAGCTGCTCGGCATGGTCGCGGTCTGCGGGTGCGGCGAGGTCCAGCCACAGGGTGCGCTTGTTGCGGTTGACCGACTGGAAGTAGGTCGCCGTGCCGTCGCCGGCGAACGGCGGTCCCCAGGCGCGGGTGTCGTCGCCGTGGCGGGGGCGCTCGACCTTGACCACGTCGGCGCCGAGATCGGCCAGCATCATGGTGGCGTACGGACCGGCCAGCACCCGGCTGAAGTCGGCCACGCGGAGCCCGGCCAGCGGACCGCGGGCGGGCGGACCGGAGGTGGCCGGCCAGGCGTCCGTCGCACCGGTCATCGGTAGGCCGCGATCCCCGTGATCGCCTGCCCGATCACCAGCGTGTGGATGTCGTGGGTGCCCTCGTATGTGTAGACGCTCTCCAGGTTGTTCATGTGCCGGATCACCGGGTACTCCAGGGAGATCCCGTTGCCGCCGAGGATGGCGCGTGCCTGTCTGGCCACGTCCAGCGCGGCGGCCACGTTGTGGAACTTGCCGACGCTGACCTGCTCGGTGCGCAGCGCCCCGGCGTCCTTGAGTCGGCCCAGGTGCAGTGCGAGCAGGTGGCTGTTGCCCACAGCGACCGTCATCTCCGCGAGCTTGCGCTGGGTCAGCTGGAACCCGCCGATCGGGCGCCCGAACTGCTCGCGCGTGCCGGCGTAGTCGATCGCCACCGCGAGGCACTCGCGCGCCGCACCGGCCGCACCGAACACGATCCCGAAGCGGGCCTCGGCCAGGCAGCCCAGCGGTCCGGACAGGCCGCGGGCATCGGGCAGCATCGCGTCGGACGGCAGGCGCACCCCGTCGAGCAGCAGCTCCGAGGTGATCGAGGCACGCAGGCTGAGCTTGTGCTCGAGCGTGCGCGCGGAGAACCCGGGTGTCTCGGTGGGCACGACGAACCCGCGGATCATGCCCTCGGCCCGGGCCCAGACCACGGCGACGTCGGCGATCGACCCGTTGGTGATCCACATCTTCGTGCCGGTGAGGACCCAGTCGTCCCCGTCGCGTACCGCCGAGGTGCGGATGGACCCCGGATCAGACCCCGCGTCCGGCTCGGTCAGGCCGAAGCAGCCGATCAGCTCGCCGGTGGCCATGCCGGGCAGCCACTGGGCGCGCTGCTCGGGCGAGCCGTACGCGTGGATCGCATACATCGCCAGGGAGCCCTGGACGCTGACCAGGGAACGGATCCCGGAGTCGGCGGCTTCGAGCTCCAGGCACGCCAGGCCGTAGGACGTGGCGTCGGTGCCCGCGCACCCGTACCCCTCGAGATGCATGCCCAGCACGCCGAGCGCCCCGAGCTCTCGGGCCAGGTCGCGCGCGGGCAGCTCACCGGACTCGAACCAGCCCGCCAGGTGGGGCCGCAGGTGGTCGTCTGCGAACCGCCGGACTGTATCGCGGATCTGGCGCTGCTCGTCGGTGAGCAGGGTGTCGAGGGCGTAGAGGTCAGTCGGCGTGATCGGGGTCGTGGTGGTCATGGAACCCTCATTCCTGGGCAGTGCGCTGGCCTGATGTGCCGACCATAGTGGATCCAATATCCAGAACGGCACGTCCCGCCAAGTCCCGCCAAGTCTCGGGACGTCGATGCGAGACGGTGCAGGTGGGAGGCTTCACCCCATGAGCGCCCACCCGATCTACGGACTGCTGCAGCTGCTGGACCTCGAGCGTCGGCCGGGGGACGTGTTCGTCGGCGTGAGCCACGACGTGCATTACACGCGGATCTTCGGCGGTCAGGTGGCGGCCCAGGCCCTCGTCGCCGCCGGGCGCACGGTGGACACCGACCGGTTCGTGCACTCGTTGCACGCGTACTTCCTGCGTCCCGGAGACCCGAAGGTGCCCGTGGAGTTCCACGTGGAGCGGATGCGCG
Source organism: uncultured Actinomycetes bacterium (assembly GCA_963788325.1). GTDB lineage: Bacteria > Actinomycetota > Actinomycetes > S36-B12 > CAIYMF01 > Prado023. Next base: position 375,337 of record CAWBGJ010000015.1, on the reverse strand, counting down.
ACGGTCGCGGGTTCAGCGTCCGCCGGGTGCTGGCCCACCAGCACGGCAAGGTGACCTTCGCGATGAGCGCGTCGTTCCACCTGCCCGAGGCCGCGCCGATCAGCCACACCACGCGCGCCCCCGACGTCCCGCGGCCCGAGGACCTACCCGCGCTGCGCGACCTCATGGCCCCGCACCGAGACTCGCTGCCGGCGATCATGGTCGAGGCGACGCCCCCGGTCGACATCCGGCCCGTGCGCGGATTCGGTCAGCGCCTGATCTCCTGGTGGGGGGACGCGTTCGCCGATCACCCGACCCAGACCGGGGGGCCGGAGCATCCCCAGGAGGACGTGGTGTGGTTCCGCGCGGACGGGCCCATGCCCGAGGACCCGCTGCTGCACGTGTGCGTGGCCACGTACCTCTCAGATGCGACGCTGCTCGATGCTGTGCAGCGCAAGCATGGCTTCCACGTCGGTTCGGGGGACCTCGAGGTGGCCAGCCTCGATCACGCGATGTGGTTCCACCGGCCCTATCGCGCCGACCAGTGGGCGCTCTACGTGACCTCGTCGCCGGCCGCCGAGGGCGGGCTCGGCTACGCGCGGGGCCGGATGTTCGATGCCGACGGCGACCTGATGATCTCGATCACCCAGGAGGGGCTGTTCCGCCGACCGACGGCTCCGGGTGCGCCGCTGGCGCGCCCCTGACGGGCGCGTCAGAGCGGTCCGCGCCGGAGGCAGGTCCGGCGCCCACCGGCTCGGCAACCGCGAAGTGAGCGGCGGTGACCGGGGCCTCCAGCGGAGCACCGTCCTCGGCGCGGCTCAGGTGGTTGCCGGCGAGCGCAGCCACGGCCAGGCCGACCAGCGCGGAGACCGACCCGACCATGAGGCCATCGGATGAGTCGCCCCGGTCGATCAGGGCTCCGGCCAGTGCCACCGCCCCCGCGGAGCCGATCAGCACGCCGGAGATGGCCAGGGCCAACGACTCGGTGAGCCGCGTTCTGGGCAACGCCCGCTCGATGATCTGCAGTGCCCCGATCATCACGGCCGAGACGCCCAGCCCTGAGGCGAACATGACGCCCGCGTAGAGAGGCAACCCGTTGATGAACGGGAGGCTCGCCGTGGCCAGGGCGAGCATGAGGGTCCCGACGAGCACCTGGCGTGACAGCCGCCACCTACCCGGCCGGGCGCCGAGGTACAGCCCGGTCAGCCCACTGGCCAATGCGAAGATGCCCAGCAGCCAGCCGGTGGCTGCCAGGGCGTCGCGCTCCTGGGCGAAGGCCACCGTCGATACCTCCAGGGCGCCGAACACCGCGCCCATGAGGATCATCATGAGGGTCAGGATCTGCAACGTGCGTGAGCCCCAGACCGCCGGTCCGGGGTGGGCGGACCGCGGGGCGGGCGCGGGCTCTGTCCGGCGTTGCGCGGCCAGGGCCAGGGACCCCGATCCCGCGAGCAGCATCCCGGTGGCGATCGCAGACCAGGGTGCGATCGCCACGGCCAGCCCGGTGGCCAGGGGTGGACCGAGCACGAAGGCCAACTCGTCGAGCGTGGACTCCAGGGCGAAGGCTGAGGAGAGCTCGCGGGGGCCCTTGGCGATCCCGGCCCACCGGGTGCGCACCATGGCCCCGAGGTTGGGCCCGCTCAGCCCGGCGACGATGGCCAGCAGCAACCAGGTGAGCATGGGGGTCCCGGCCATGACCACAACCGTCAGTGCGGCCACCGCTGCGATGTGGACCCCGATGAGGGGCGGGATGACGCGGTGTTGGCCGAACCTGTCGGCCAGCTGTGCCCCGAGCGGGCCGCCGACCGCTCCGGCCAGCGTGATCGCCGCGGCCACCGCCCCGGCGCGTGCGTACGAGCCGGTCTCGGCGACGACCAGCATGGTGATCGCCAGGCCGATCATCGCCATCGGGAACCGACCCACGAGCCCGGCGGTGCTCATCGCCCGGGTTCCCGGATGGGCGTAGATCGCACGGAAGGCCTGCATCAGCGGGTGCTACCCGGTCGGTCGGTGCCCCAAACCTGCGCCGGGGCCGGATCACCGACCACCAGGCACCCGCGGCTGGGGACCCGCCCCGACGTTGCCGTAGCGGTGGGCCGTGACGCACACGCTCTGCTCGTGCATCCAGCGTGGGGCCTCCACGGCCACGGTGCCCGCGACCGGGCGCCGATCCAGGTTGACCCCGGCGTCCAGTCCGACGAGGGCGAGGTCGCCCGGGTCCTCGCCGGACAACCAGCGGACCCGGCTGATGGCGCCCGCGGCCACCCGCTGCCGGGCCTGCACCAGGGACTCGACCACGGTGTCGGCCCCCCGGGATTCGGTCGCGCTGAGCAGGATCGGCGTCCCGGTCCGAGCGGCCAGCCGGCGCACGGACTCGAGGTCCGCGGCTCGGGTGGCGGCATCGATGCGGACCAGCACGGGCTGGGGCAACGGCCGGTAGCGGACGAGGTTGCGCTCGACGGCGAGCCCCGTCAGGTCGCGCGCGACGCTGCCGACCTGCGCCCACCAGGCCTGCACGGCCTCGTTGGTCAGCGCTGCCTGCCCGGGGGCCCAGTCGCGCAGGCACGCGACGTAGTTCTCCCCGCCGGCCTTCGCCGTCGGCCCCACCGAGGACTTCTTCCAACCGCCGAACGGTTGCCGGTTGACGATGGCCCCGGTGGTGCCGCGGTTGACGTAGGCGTTGCCGGCCTCGATCCTCGCGATCCACGTCTCGCACTCGCCGGTGTCCAACGCGTGGATGCCGGCCGTCAGGCCGAAGTCGACGGCGTTCTGCCACTCGATGGCGGTGTCCAGGTCAGGTGCGCGCATGACGCCCAGGACCGGGCCGAACCACTCCGTGCGATGTGTCCACGAGCCGGGCTGGACGCCGATCTTGACCCCGGGGCTCCAGAGGTGCCCCGTGTCGTCGAGCTGTCGGGGCGCCACGAGCCAGGACTCCCCGGGCTCCAGCACGGTCAGCGCGCGCAGCAGCGGACCCTCGGCCGGGCGGATCACCGGCCCGATCACGGTGGCGGGGTCCGGGCCCGGCCCGACCACCTCGGTGGTCACCGCATCACGCAACTGGCGCAGGAACGCCGGGTTGTCGTGCACGGAGGCCTCGACGATCGCCAGGCTGGCCGCCGAGCACTTCTGCCCGGCGTGGCCGAAGGCGCTGGCGACCAGGTCCTTGACGGCCGCGTCAATGTCGGCTGTGGCCGAGATGAGCAGCGCGTTCTTGCCCGAGGTCTCGGCGAGCAGGCGCAGGTCCGGCCGCCAGGAGGTGAACAGCCGGGCGGTGTCCCAGGACCCGGTGAGGATCACCGCGTCGACCCCGTCGTGGGTGATCAGGTGCGTGCCGACCTCGTCGTCGCGGCTGGGCAGGAACTGCAGCACGGTGCGCGGCACCCCAGCCCGCCAGAGCTGCTCGACCAGCAGCCACGCGGTGGCCACCGACTCCGGCGCCGGCTTGAGGATCACGGCGTTGCCCGCGGCCAGTGCAGCCAGCACCCCACCGGCCGGGATGGCATACGGGAAGTTCCACGGCGGAACCACGACGACCACGCCCACCGGGGCGCTGGGAGCGGTCTCGGTGATCGTCTGGATCGCCGACCGGCCATAGAAGCGGGCGAAGTCGATCGCCTCGGTCACCTCGGGGATGCCCTGGTCCATCGTCTTGCCGGCATCCAGGGACATGACCGCCAGGGTGTCGTGGCGTTGCGCGGCCATCACCCGAGCGGCCTCCCAGAGGATCCGCGCCCGCGCGCGCGGCCCACGGCCCTCCCATTCGGCGATCGCGGCGCGCGCGGTGGCCACGGCCTCGTCGACCAGTTCGGTGGTCGCCACGCAGTAGCCGTACCAGGGCGCCCCCCCGGCGCTGGGGTTGCCGCCCGGCTCGACGCCCTCGACGCCCTCGGGGCGTTCGATGCCCGCCACCACCACCGGCACGGGACGGTCCCACCCGGCCGCGTGCCGGTGCAGTGCCGCGGCCGCCAGAGCCCGCTCCTGCGGGCGGGTCAGGTCGGTCTCCGGCTCGTTGCCGAAGAGGCCCTCGGTGATCGGTTCGCTGCCCACCTCGTCGACCGGGGCGTGCCGGCGTGACTCGGTCGAGATCGTGTGCCGGGCTGCCACCGCGGCGCGGAATCGGCGTTCCTGCTCGGTGAACGTCGCGGAGCCCACCGTGAGGCTGAACGAGGCACGCAGGAAGTTCTCCGGCGCAGTGTTCTCGTCGAGGCGGCGCACGAGGTAGGCCACCGCCGAGGCGAAGTCATCGCGCACGGTGACGGGCGCGTAGAGCAGCACGGAGCCCACGTCGCCGATGATGGCCAGGGCCTCCGCGTTGGCCATCCCCTCGAGCATCTCCATGTCGACCTGATCGGCCACACCACGCGCGGCGGCTACCTCCAGGGACCAGGCGAGGTCGAACAGGTTGTGGCTGGCGATCCCGATCCGCACCGCGTCGGCGTTCTCCGGGCGCACCGCGGCGTCGACCAGACGCTTCCACGAGGCGTCCACATCGGCCTTCGATCCGTGCGGCGCCGGTGTCCAGCCGTGCAGCTGGCCCTCCGCGGACTCCATGGCGAGGTTCGCACCCTTGACGATCCGGACCTTGATCCGCGCACCGCCGGCGGCGCGGCGCTCCTGCGACCACGTGAGCAGCCGCTGGAACGCGCCGTGGCTCTCGGGAAGGTAGGCCTGCAGGACGATCCCGGCGTCGGTGTCGGTGAACTCGGGCTCGGCGAGGACCGTCGTGAACACGTCCAGGGTGAGGTCGAGGTCGCGGTACTCCTCCATGTCGAGGTTGACGAACGTGCGCGGGCTCGTGGCGTTCGCCGCGCGGTACAACCGGCGCAACCGGTCGGCCACCCGGTCGAGCGAGCCCTGATGGTCGTAGGTGCTCAGCTGGGCCGCGATCGCCGAGATCTTGACCGAGATGTAGGTGACCTCCGGGCGGCCGAGCATCTCCACGACCCGGTCGAGCCGTCGGTTGGCCTCCTGCTCGCCCAGGACGGCCTCGCCCAGGACGTTGATGTTCAGTCTTGCTCCCTCGGCGGACCGCCGCTCCAGGTGGGTTCGCAGGGCCTTGGGCTCAGCGGGCAGGATGATCCCGGTCGAGGCATCGCGCACCTGCCAGTGGACGAGCCGCATGCTGGACTGCGGGGCCCGCTTCGAGACCCTGCGCAAAGCCTGGAGCCCGACATGGTCGCGCACGCCCAGCGCGGTGGGGTTCGACGCGGCGGCGGCCTCGCGCAGGGTCGCCGCGGCCCGGCTGGGATCGCTGATCCGCATCACCTCGTCGGTCAGGGCCATGGTGACCGGCAGGCCGGCGGGGTCGGCCAGCAGGCGGGTGAGCCGCCGGCGGTTGGCTTTCTCGCGCCTGGTCCGTTGGCCTTCGGCCGCGGTGATCCACCGGGCCGCTCGCGCGACGGCCCGGTCGACCACCTCGTCCGCGTCGGGGCGGGTGGCGGGCTGGTCCAGTGAGTCGGTGTCCACATCCCCATGGTCGTCCTGCTGGGCCCGGGACTCAATGCGGCGGGCAGCGAAATCCGGCGCGGGGCCCAGGCCGGGTCGAGCTGCTCGATGCGTTCGCGCAGCCGTGCGATCAGTGTCCGAGCAACCGGTCGAACAGGGCCGCGCGTCGCGCCGGGCGCCCGGTCCGAGCCTCGCTGTCATCGGCTGAACCCATCATCGCCAACCCGCCGTTGGCGCCCAGCCAGCGCAGTGGCTCGGGCTCCCAGCGCCGCGACCTGTGGTTGACCCAGGGGAGCTCGGTCAGCTCCGAGCGGGTTCCGGTGATCAGGTCGGCCAGCGTGCGCCCCGCGAGGTTGGACGTCCCCACACCGTCGCCGACGTACCCGCCGGCCCAGGCCAGGCCGGTCGCCCGGTCCAGGCCGCAGGAGGCGAACCAGTCGCGGGTGATGCCCAGCGGACCGCCCCAGCGGTGGGTCACCCGATGACCGGCGACCTCGGGGAACAGCTCGACCAGGGCCTGCCACAGGCCCGCATGCACCGCCCCCACACGGTCGAAGGACGGTTCGATCCGGGAGCCGTAGTGGTACGGGGCCCCGCGACCGCCGAAGGCCAGACGATCGTCGGCTGTCCGCTGGCCATAGATGATCAGGTGCCGTCCGTCGGTGAACGTCTCGCGCCGCGCCAGCCCCACCCGCGCCCAGAACTCGGCGGGCAGTGGCTCGGTGGCCAGCATCAGCGAGTAGACGGGCAGCACGGCCCGCCGATACCCGGGCAGCCGGGCGCTGAACGCCTCGGTGGCCCGCACCACGTAGGGGGCGCGCACGTCACCGCGCTGGGTGCGGGCCACCCCGGGCTCGAGGCTGGTGACCGTCGTCCCCTCGTAGATCCGAACCCCGACGGCCGCCACCGCCGACGCGAGCCCGCGGGCCAGCGCCGCCGGCTGGATCGCGGCACAGTGTGGGGTGTAGGTGGCGCCCAGCACGTCGGTCGCACCCGCCCGTTCCGCGGCCTCCTGCGCATCGAGCAGGCGGTAGTCGTCGGGTCCGAAACCCCACGAGCGCCAGAGCTCGACCTCGGCGCGGGCTCGGTCCAGCTGCACCGGCGTGCGGGCCAGGCCCAGCGTCCCACCCTTGGCCCAGTCGATCTCCAGGGCCTCGGCCGCAGCGACCCGGCCGACCTCGTCGACGGTGTCGTGCATCGCGTGGGCGAGCGCGAGGGCAGCGGTCCGCGAGCTGCCCCGGGCCACGACGTCGATCGGGGCGGGGAACAGGGCCGAGCACCAGCCGCCGTTGCGACCACTGGCCCCGAAGCCGGCGACCTCCGACTCGAGGACGGCGATCCGGGTTCCGGGCGCCGACCGGGCCAGGTAGTAGGCCGTCCACAGGCCGGTGTAGCCGGCGCCGACGATCACCACGTCCACGTCGAGGTCGCCCTCGAGGCCGGGCCGGGGCTGTGGTGCCGGGCCCAGGCTGTCCCACCACAGTGACAGCGAGCGCAGGTCGGTCATGCCAGTGCGCCAGGCAGGGCCGGCATGGGTCGTGTGGCGCTGCCCGGTTCGGGGCTCGGCTGCCCGCCGCTCATCCGTACGGGCACCTGCCCAGCCCAGATCGGCCAGTCGGCCTCCTGCGTATCCTCGGGTCCGCCGGCGCGGGTCTTCACCGAGAACTCCTCCAGCGGCAGGGCGAGGACCGAGGTGGCGGCCACCTCCTTGGTCAGCATCGGGCGCAGGTCGTCCCAGCGCCCCGGGGCCAGGTGCTCGGTGAGGGTCCTCAGGCCGGCCTTCTTGTCCTCGCCGGTCTGCACCTCGGCCGTGCCCAGGACCACCAGGCAGCGATAGTTCATCGAGTGCTCGAACGCGCTGCGCGCCAGGACGAGGCCGTCGAGGTGGGTGACCGTCAGGCACACGGGTGCGCCGGCGGCCATCGCCCGGAACATGCGCGATCCGGTCGAGCCGTGGAACAGCACCCGGTCACCATCTGGGGCCACAGCCACGGGAAGCACGACCGGGCTGCCCGCTGGATCGAGCACGCCGAGGTGCCCGATCAGGGCATCGGCCAGAATCTCCAGCGCGGCGGCCCGGTCATGGGACGTGCGGTCGGCGTGCCGCGACGGGGTGGTGCGGGGAGTCTGGGCGGACACGATCCCTCCGGGGCTGGTGCGAGGATGTGGGCCGGGGGCGGATCGGCTGTGGCGATGTGGCCGTGGCTGATCGGACCGTGCCGGGACGTCAGAGCAGGGTCATGCCCTCGGTGAGCACCGAGCGCAGGATCGACTCGATCTCGTCGAACTCCGGCTGGCCGATGATCAGTGGTGGGGCCAGCTGGATCACCGGGTCGCCGCGGTCGTCGGCCCGGCAGTAGAGCCCGGCGTCGAACAGCGCCTTGGACAGGAACCCGCGCAGCAGGCGCTCGGACTCGGCGTCGTCGAAGGTCTCTTTGGTGGCCTTGTCCTTGACCAGCTCGATGCCGTAGAAGTACCCGGCCCCGCGGACGTCGCCGACGATCGCCAGGTCGAGCAGCTTCTCGAGGGTGGCCCGGAAGGCGCCCTCGTTGGCCTGCACGTGGGCGTTGAGGCCCTCACGCTCGAAGATGTCGAGGTTGGCCAACGCTGCCGCCGCCGAGACCGGGTGACCGCCCCAGGTGTAGCCGTGCAGGAAGGTGTTGGTGCCCTGGGCGAAGGGCTCGAACAGGCGGTCGTGGACCATCATCGCGCCCATGGGGGAGTACCCCGAGGTCAGGCCCTTGGCGAAGGTGATGATGTCGGGCTGCACGCCGAAGCGGTCCATCGCGAAGTAGCCGCCGATCCGGCCCATCGCACAGATGGTCTCGTCGGCGACGAGCAGCACGTCGTACTCGTCACAGATCTCGCGGACGCGCTCGAGGTAGCCCGGCGGCGGCGGGAAGCAGCCCCCCGAGTTCTGGACGGGCTCGATGAAGACGGCGGCCACGCTGTCCGGACCCTCGAACTCGATCGCCTCGCCGATGCGGTCCGCGGCCCACCGGCCGAACGCGACCTCGTCGTCGGTGTGGATCGGTGCCCGGTAGAAGTTGGTGTTCGGCGCCTTGTGCGCGCCCGGGACCAGCGGCTCGAAGGGAACCTTCGCGGCGGGGATCCCGGTGATGCTCAGGGCGCCCTGGGGGGTGCCGTGGTAGGCCACGTTCCGGCTGATCACCTTGTGCTTGGTCGGCCGGCCGGTGAGCTTGTAGTACTGCTTGGCCAGCTTCCACGCCGACTCGACAGCCTCACCCCCACCGGAGGTGAAGAAGGTCCGGTTGATGTCCGCCGGGGCCAGGCCGGCGAGCCGGTCGGCCAGCTCGATGGCGGTCGGGTGGGCGTAGGACCACAGCGGGAAGTAGGCCAGCTGCGCGGCCTGCGCGGCCATGGCCTCGGCGATCTCCGTGCGGCCGTGGCCCACCTGGACGGTGAACAGCCCGGCCAGGCCGTCGATGTAGGACTTGCCCTGGTCGTCCCAGATCCGCGCGCCCTGCCCGCGGACGATGATCGGGACGTGGCCGCTGCCGTCCTCGTAGACCGAGTGGCGCGTGAAGTGCATCCACAGCCGATCGCGGGCGAGGTCGGCCAGGGTGTCGTCGCCGGCCTCGTTGAAGGACATGTCGCTGGTGGTCATCGCGTTCCCCAGGTGTAGATCTGTTTGCGCAGCTTCAGGTAGACGAACGTCTCGGTGCTGCGCACTCCCGGGACGGCTCGGATCTTGTGGTTCATGATCTCCAGGAGGTGCTCGTCGTCCTCGCAGACCACCTCGGCCAGGATGTCGAAGCCACCGGCGGTGATCACCACGTAGTCGACCTCGTCGAGCTCGGCCAGGCGGTCGGCCACGTCCCCTAGGTCGCCGTCCACCCGGATGCCGAGCATCGCCGCGCGCGGGAAGCCCACCTGCATGGGGTCGGTGACCGCCACGATCTGGATCACGCCCGAGTCGACGAGGCGCGCGACCCGCTGGCGCACCGCTGCCTCGGACAGCCCGACGGCCTTGCCGATGGTGGCGTAGGCGCGTCGGCCGTCCTGTTGGAGCTGCTCGATGATCGCCTTGGCCGTGTCATCGAGGGGCACCGCGCTGGGGCGAGGAGTCGAGGCCATGGCCGCCATGCAACCCCACAGCCCATCCGGATGCAAGTGAATCGGTGGTCAATGGCCCAAGAATCTACGAAATACGCAGCATGGGCCGGTACGGGCGGTGGAGATTCGGTTCGTGAGCCACTGCGTTCCCCGGAGCCGTCGGCTAGACTCACTGCCGCTGTGGGTGCCCAGGCGGCACCTCGCACACTCAGGTCAGCCCGCCTGCCCGGGCCGTCCATCGCACCGTCCGTCGAGCCATCCGCACCCCTGGCTAGGAGCCCCCGTGAGCCGCACCATCCGCAACTTCGTCCATGGCGAGCCCGTCGACTCACTCTCGGGTCAGACCCAGGACCTGGTCAACCCCACGACCGGGGAGGTGTTCGCCCAGTCCGTGGTGTCCGGGCCCGAGGACGTCGATCGCGCCTACCGCGCAGCCTCGGACGCGTTCACCTCCTGGGGGCGCACCACCCCCTCCGAGCGCCAGGCGGCGCTGCTGAAGATGGCCGACATCGTGGAGGCCAACGCCGAGGAGCTCGTGGCTCTGGAGAGCGAGAACACCGGCAAGGCGATCGCGGTCACCATGGCCGAGGAGATCCCGCCGATGGTCGACCAGATCCGGTTCTTCGCCGGTGCGGCGCGGATCCTCGAGGGCAAGTCGGCCGGCGAGTACATGAAGGGGTTCACGTCGATCATCCGGCGCGAGCCCGTCGGGGTCATCGGACAGGTCACCCCGTGGAACTACCCGATGATGATGGCTGTGTGGAAGTTCGCCCCGGCGATCGCCGCGGGCAACACCGTGGTGCTCAAGCCCTCGGACACCACGCCGGTGACCACCGTGCGGATGGCCGAGCTGTTCGCGGACGTGCTGCCCGCGGGTGTGCTCAACGTCATCACCGGTGACCGGACCACCGGCCAGGCCCTGGTCGAGCACCCGCGCCCGGACATGGTCTCGATCACCGGCTCCGTGCGCGCGGGCATGGCGGTGGCCACCAGCGCCGCCGCCGACGTCAAGCGTGTGCACCTCGAACTCGGGGGCAAGGCACCGGTAGTCGTCTTCGAGGACGCCGACATCGCCGCCGCCGCCGAGTGGCTGGCGGTGGCCGGCTACTTCAACGCGGGCCAGGACTGCACCGCGGCCACCCGGGTGCTCGTCGCTGACGCGATCCACGACGAGTTCGTCGCGGCCCTCGCCGAGCAGGCGCGCAGCACCGCCACCACCTTCGAGGGCGGCCCGGGCGACCCCGATGCGCTGGTGCCCCCGATGAACAACGAGCGCCAGATGGAGCAGGTCCTGGGCTTCCTCGAGCGGACGCCGGAGCATGCCCAGATCGTGGCCGGTGGATCGCGGCAGGGGGATCGTGGCTTCTTCATCCCGCCGACGGTCGTGTCCGGCCTGCGTCAGGACGACGAGATGGTGCAGAACGAGATCTTCGGCCCCGTCATGACGGTGCAGCGGTTCGCCGACGAGGCGCAGGCCCTCGAGTGGGCCAACGGCGTCCAGTACGGCCTGGCCTCCTCTGTGTGGACTCGTGACCTCGCGCGTGGCATGCGGATGGCGCGCAGCCTCGACTTCGGGGCGGTGTGGATCAACACCCACATTCCGTTGATCGCCGAGATGCCGCACGGCGGCTTCAAGCGCTCGGGCTACGGCAAGGACCTGTCCATGTACGGCTTCGAGGACTACACCCGCATCAAGCACGTGATGATCAGCCTCGACGAGGACTGACCGCCGCGCCCACACCCACCCCGCCCACCCCGCGATTGATCCCAGTCCGCTGGCCCGTAGTCGGATCCATCCAAGGATGCTGGCCCGTGGACCCAGCATTCCTGGATCGATCCGGTGGGCGCTGGCTGCGCGGGGCAGTGGGCGTGCCGGCCGGTGGGGTAGGTCGGTGTGCGAGCTAGCCCCGATGCGGGTGAGCAGGCCGCCGTCGGTGCCGATCTGCTCGAAGGCCCGACCGTCGGCCGGGCCGAACTGGTAGGTAGACGCCGATGGTGTGTTGGCCATCACGGTGCGCCCCAGGAATCCGGTCGAGCTGGCCCCTTGGGCTGGCCGCGGGCGGTGCGGGCATGCCGGCACATGCCACACCGGCCAGCGGGCGGCGCCCTGGGTTGCCGCGCTGCAGGCCGAGCCCTCCAGTGGCGTAGCCGACGGGCATCCTCAGGGCGGCCCCGTTAGCGTTCTGGCATGACCAACGTGACGATGTTCGACACCAAGAAGTACGACCGCGAGCACCTCGGCAAGGTCCTGCTGGCTGCCGGCATGAACGTGAAGTTCCGCGAGTTCCGGCTGAATCCCGAGACCGTGGAGACCGTGGGTGAGGACGTCGACGTGGTGTGCGTCTTCGTCAACGATCGGGTGACCCGTGAGGTCATCGAGGTCCTGGCGGACAAGGGCGTGCGGATGATCGCCCTGCGCTGCGCCGGCTTCAACGGCGTGGACCTGCAGGCCGCTGCGGACCACGACATCCTCGTGGCCCGCGTGCCCGCCTACTCGCCCTATGCGGTCGCCGAGCACGCGGTGACCCTGGCGATGGCGCTCAACCGGCGCATCCCGCAGGCCAACCGTCGGGTGCGCGACATGAACTTCACCCTGGATGGCCTGGTCGGCTTCGACATGAATGGCAAGACAGTCGGCCTGATCGGCACCGGGAAGATCGGCAAGATCACGGGCCAGATCTTCAAGGGGTTCGGCATGCGCGTGATCATGTGGGACCCCTACCCGGACCCGGTCTGGGCTGCCGAGCAGGGCCTGGAGTACGTGCCCCTCAGCGAGATCGGCAAAGAGGCCGACATCGTCTCGCTGCACGTCCCGCTGCTGCCGGAGACCCACCACATCATCAACAGGCTGGTCCTGGGTGCCCTGAAGCCGGGCGTGATCATCATCAACGTCAGCCGCGGCGCCCTGGTGGACACCGTCGCCCTCATCGAGGCCCTCAAGTCCGGCCAGGTGGGCGGCGTGGGCCTGGACGTGTACGAGGAGGAGGAGGGCAAGTTCTTCGAGGACCTGTCCGGCGAGGTCATGGACGATGACGTCCTGGCTCGCCTGCTGACCTTCCCGAACGTGATCGTGACCGCGCACCAGGCGTTCCTCACCCACGAGGCCCTCGACGAGATCGCGCGAGTGACGACGGAGAACATCGTGGCCTTCGGCGCGGGAGAGTCCCCGGAGCAGTCCAGGATCGTTACACCCTCGTAACCGACTGGGGCCGCGACACGCGCCCCTGAGTTTGTGACGCGTCGCACGTTGGCGTTATCGTGCCGCACACCCGGCGATGACCATGGATTCCGTGCCTGATCGGCCATGGTGACCACGAATTCCGCACTGCGTGGAACGCCGGGTTGCGACCGAAGGGGAGATGCGTGCAGCTACTGGGTCAGTTCATCAACGGGGAGCATGTGGCGGGCTCCGGCGGGCAGGTCAAGGTCCTCAACCCGGCCGATGGTTCTGTGGTGGCGACTCTCGGTGAGGCGACCCCGCAGGATGTCGACGATGCGGTTGCTGCTGCCCGAGCGGCGTTCCCTGCCTGGGCGGGCGCGACCCCGGGGGAGCGCAGCGCTGCCCTGCTGGCACTGGCCGACCGGATCGAGGCCCGCGCGCAGGAGTACGCCCGCACCGAGTCGGCCCAGTCGGGCAAGCCCATCAAGCTGACCACCGAGTTCGACGTGCCCGGCTCCATCGACAACGTCCGGTTCTTCGCCGGCGCGGCCCGGATGCTGGCCGGCATGGCCCAGGGGGAGTACGACGGTACGCACACCTCGTCGATCCGCCGGGAGCCGATCGGCGTGGTCGGCTCGATCGCCCCGTGGAACTACCCGCTGCAGATGGCGATGTGGAAGGTGCTCCCGGCGATCGCCGCGGGGAACACCATTGTGCTCAAGCCGGCTGAGATCACCCCACTGACCTCGCTGATGGTCGCCGAGGACGCGGTCGCCGCGGGCATCCCGGCCGGCGTGATCAATGTGCTCACCGGACCCGGACTTACGGTCGGTGAGGCGCTGGTCAGCCATCCGGACGTGGCCATGGTGTCGTTCACCGGCTCGACGCCGGTTGGCCAGCGCGTGATGCAGTTGGCCACGGGCACGATCAAGCGCGTGCACCTCGAGCTCGGCGGCAAGGCGCCGTTCGTGGTGTTCGACGATGCTGACCTCGACGCCGCGGCCCACGGTGCGGTGGCCGGGTCCCTGATCAACTCCGGCCAGGACTGCACCGCGGCGACCCGCGCCTACGTCCAGCGGCCGTTGTTCGAGCAGTTCGTCGCCCGGGTGGCCGAGCTGATGGGCACCGTTCGGGTCGGGGACCCGATGGACCCGCACACCGATCAGGGCCCGCTGGTGTCCCGCCGCCAGCAGGAGTCGGTCCACGGCTACGTGCAGCGCGCAGTCGCGGCGGGGGCGAGGGCGGTCTGTGGCGGCCAGGTGCCCGGTGACCAGGCGCTGGCGGCTGGCTCGTTCTACCCGCCCACCCTGATCGTCGATGCCGCCCAGGACTCCGAGATCGTCCAGGAGGAGCTGTTCGGCCCCGTGCTGGTCGTCCTGCCCTTCGACGGCGACGACGAGGGGATCGCGCTGGCCAACGACACGCCCTACGGCCTGGCGGCCTCGGCGTGGACGACCAACACGTTCCGCGCCCAGCGAGCGAGCCGGGAGATCGCGGCCGGATGCGTGTGGATCAACGACCACATCCCGATCGTCTCCGAGATGCCGCACGGGGGCTTCAAGGCCTCGGGCTTCGGCAAGGACATGAGCGTGTACTCCCTGGAGGAGTACACCCACATCAAGCACGTCTCGGCCGACATCACAGGCCAGGTCCGCAAGGACTGGCACCGCACGATCTTCGGCGACCGCTGAACCCGACCCGACAGGTAGGCAGGATTCCATGACCGGTTCACCCAATCCCCCGTCCGGCCCAGCCCTGCCCCGCAGGCGCGTGCTGCAGGCGGCCGGCATCGGAAGTGCTGCGATGGTGGCTGCCGCGTGCGGCGCCCGGCCACCGCGCACCACGTCGGCCGGCAGCGGATCCGAGGAGATCCCGGCCAAGACCCAGCCTGACCAGTCGGCGCAGAGCAAGGCGGTCAACTGGTCCACCTGGGTCAGCTACATCGATCAGGACGACGACGGCAACCGGCCCACGGTCGACGCGTTCACCGAGAAGACCGGGATCAAGGTCGACTACCGCGAGGACGTCAACGACAACGCTGAGTTCGACGCGAAGGTCCGCCCACAGCTGGAGGCCGGCCAGGACATCGGTCGCGACATCGTGGTCCTCACCGACTGGATGGCCGCCCAGTGGATCCGCAAGGGCTTCGCCCAGAAGTTCGACCGGGCCTGGGTGCCCAACGCGCGTAACCTGATCCCGCGGCTGGCCGACGTGCCGTTCGACCCCGAGCGCGACCAGTCGCTGCCGTGGCAGTCGGGCTACGCGGGCCTGGGGTTCAACACCGAGCTGCTCCAGAAGCTCACGGGCAAGTCTGAGATCCGCACAGTGGCCGAGCTCTGGGACCCCGCGCTCAAGGGTCGGGTGACCATCCTGTCCGAGATGCGCGACACGGTGGGTGTGGTGATGCTCGAGCAGGGCAACGACCCGGCCGACTTCACCGAGGACGACTTCAACGCCGCGATCGCCGAGCTGCAGGAGCAGATCGACAGCGGCCAGATCCGCCAGGTCTCGGGCAACGACTACATCGGCGCCATGGAGAACGGCGACGTGGTGGCCGCGATCGGCTGGTCCGGCGACGTGGCTGCCCTCGGCGATCCGTTCCGGTTCGTCCTGCCGGAGTCCGGCGGCACGCTGTGGACCGACAACATGCTCGTGCCCGCGATGGCCAAGCACCGCAACAATGCCGAGCGCCTCATGGACTTCTACTACGACCCGAAGGTCGCTGCCGAGGTGGCCGCGTGGGTCCAGTACATCTGCCCGGTGGACGGCGCGCAGAAGGCGATGGAGTCGATCGACCCCTCGCTGGTGGACAACCCGTTCATCTTCCCGACCGAGGAGGACCTGAGCCGCACGTCAGTGTTCAAGACCCTCACCTCCTCGGAGCAGGTCAAGTACGACCAGGCCTTCCAGACCCTGATCGGCAACTGAACCAGTCCTTCCACAGCTCATCGGCAACGCAACCGCAGGAGGCACCATCCCCATGGCCACCGAACCCGCCAAGCAGGTCGAGGACCTCCACCTGGTCAGGCTCACCAAGCGCTACGGCGATGCCGCTGCCGTCGATGACCTGTCGCTGACCATCCCCGCCGGGTCGTTCTTCGCGCTGCTGGGCCCCTCGGGCTGCGGCAAGACGACCACGCTGCGCATGGTGGCGGGCCTGGAGGTCCCCACCGCGGGGATGATCCGGATCGGCGAGACCGACATCACGGGACTGCGCCCGTACAAGCGGCCGGTCAACACCGTGTTCCAGTCCTATGCGCTGTTCCCGCACATGGACATCTTCGAGAACGTCGCCTTCGGCCTGCGCCGGCGCGGGGAGAAGAACGTCGAGCCCAAGGTGATGGAGATGCTCGAGCTCGTCGAGCTCTCCTCGATGGCGCGGCGCAAGCCTGGCCAGATGTCCGGTGGCCAGCAGCAGCGGGTGGCTGTCGCCCGGGCGCTGATCAACAAGCCCGACGTCCTGCTGCTCGACGAGCCGCTGGGTGCCCTGGACCTCAAGCTGCGCCGGCAGATGCAGATCGAGCTCAAGCGGATCCAGACCGAGGTCGGGATCACCTTCGTGCACGTCACCCACGACCAGGAGGAGGCCATGACGATGGCCGACACCATCGCGGTGATGAACCACGGGCGCATCGAGCAGCTCGGTGCCCCGCAGGCGATCTACGACACGCCGCGCACCGCGTTCGCCGCGAACTTCCTGGGCCAGTCGAACCTGGTGCCCGGTGAGGTGGTCGGCCGCGGTGACGTGGTCACGATCAGCGCGTTCGGCCAGCACTTCACGCTGCCCGCCGTGAACGTCGCCAGCGACAGCGACAAGATCATCGTCGGCGTGCGTCCGGAGAAGCTGTCGCTGCACCGGGCCGGCGAGGAGGTGCCCGCGGGACGCAACACGCTGAGCGGAGTGGTGACCGACGCCTCGTTCGTCGGGGTCTCCACCCAGTACCTGGTGGCCACCGGATGGGGGCAGGAGCTGATCGCCTTCGAGCAGAACAGCACCTCAGCCGACCGGCCGCGGGTGGGCAGCACGATCACCGTCTCGTGGCATCCGGAGCACTCTTTCGGCCTCGACGGCAGCGACGACCTCAACGCCGGCATCGACGGCGACGTCCGGGAGGTCGGCTTCTACTCAGCAGCCGATGCCGTGGCCGGCACCGCACCGCACGTCGTGGGGAGCTGATCATGCAGGTTCCCGCCTCGGGCAGCGCGGTGGACACCTACCTCGTCGACGCCATGGACGCAGGCGCCCCGGGCCCGGTCAGCCCGGGCACCGGGTTGCCCACCAAACGCAGCACGCCCTACTGGCTGCTGCTGCCGGGCCTGGCGTGGCTGGGCATCTTCTTCGTCATCCCGCTGTTCTCGCTGTTCTCCACCTCGTTGCAGTCCCCGGTCAGTGACAACCCGGACGACGGCTTCTACTTCAACTGGGACTTCGCCAACTACGGCGAGGCCCTGAGCCGCTACGGCGAGCAGTTCCTGCGCTCGTTCGTCTACGCCGGCATCGCCACGCTGCTGGCGCTGGCCATCGCCTACCCGCTGGCCTACTTCATCGCGTTCCGCTCGGGCCGGTGGAAGGCGCTGCTGCTGGTCCTGGTCGTGGCGCCGTTCTTCGCGTCCTTCCTGATCCGCACCTATGCGTGGAAGACGATCCTGGCCGACGAGGGGGCGATCGTCGAGGTGCTCAACACGTTGAACCTGCTGCCCAGCGACCGCATCCTGAACACGCCGCTGGCGGTGGTCACCGGCATCACCTACAACTTCCTGCCCTTCATGATCCTGCCGCTGTACGCGTCGCTGGACAAGATCGACCCCCGGCTGGCCGAGGCGGGCTCGGACCTGTACGCGACCCCGTTCACGACGTTCCGCAAGGTGATCTGGCCGCTGTCGATGTCGGGGGTGGTCGCCGGGACGCTGCTGACCTTCATCCCAGCCGCCGGTGACTACATCAACGCCAAGCTGCTCGGGTCGACCAACGACCGGATGATCGGCTCGGTGATCGACAGCCAGTTCATCATCGTGCGCGACTACCCGATCGCCTCATCGCTGAGCTTCCTGCTCATGGCCTCGATCCTGATCCTGGTCACGATCTATGTGAAGCGCTCCGGGACGGAGGACCTGCTCTGATGGCCATCACCAACCTGGACCCGCGGATGCTCGAGGCCGAGCCCGCACGGCTGTCCACCGGCACCCGCTTCATGGCATGGATCCGCGAGCACACCCTGGCCATCTACGCGGGCCTGGCGATGCTCTACATGTTCCTGCCTGTCGCCGTGGTCGTGCTGTTCTCGTTCAACAAGCCGGCCGGACGTCAGAACACCCGCTGGAACGAGTTCTCGCTCGATGCATGGCTCAACATCTGCAAGGACCCGACGATCTGCCGGTCGGTGGGGGTCAGCGCGTCCATCGCCCTGGCGGCCACGCTGGTCGGCACGATCCTGGGCACGATGATCTCCTTCGCACTGGTCCGACACCGCTTCCACGGCCGGTCGACGACCAACCTGCTGATCTTCCTGCCGATGGCCACGCCCGAGGTCGTCATGGGCTCGTCGCTGCTGGCGCTGTTCCTGAACATGTACTGGGGCGACTGGCAGATGCCCCTGGGCTTCTGGACGATCCTGATCGCCCACATCATGTTCGTGATCAGCTTTGTGGTGGTGGCTGTCAAGGCCCGCCTGTCCGGCCTGGACCCCCGCCTCGAGCAGGCCGCGATGGATCTCTACGCCGACGAGAAGACGACGTTCCGCTACGTCACGCTCCCGCTGGTCGCCCCGGGGATCGGCGGCGCAGCCCTGCTGGCGTTCTCGCTGTCCTTCGACGACTTCATCATCACCAACTTCAACTCCGGGTCCACCGTGACCTTCCCGATGTACATCTGGGGCGCGGCCCAGCGGGGTATCCCCCCGCAGGTCAACGTGATCGCCTCGATCATGTTCTTCGGTGCGCTGGCGATCGTGCTGATCGCCCAGGCCAACGGGGCGCGGCGGCGGCGGGCAAAGGCCTGACGTGGGCGGCCAGGACCTGGGAACCCCTACCTCGGGCCGGCCGCGGTCGACGGGTCCGGCCAGCGCTGCCGAGGCAGGCGTCGCGGGCAGGTGGGCGCTGCCACGTCGACGTTTGCTGGCAGCCGGTGCCCTCGGCGGCGGCGCCCTGCTGGCCTCGGCCTGCACCACCCGACCGCCGGCACGCTCCAGTGCCACCGCCGCGGTCGGGGACATCCCGGCACTCACACAGCCTGACCAGTCCGCCACGAGCAAGGAGCTGAGCTGGTCGAGCTGGGTGGGCTATGTCGACGAGGACGACGACGGCAACCGCCCGACCCTGGACCGCTTCCAGGACGAGACCGGGATCAGCGTCGACCTGCGCGAGGACATCAACGACACCGCGGAGTTCGACGCCAAGGTCCGCCCGCAGCTCGACGCGGGCCAGGACATCGGCCGGGATCTCGTGGTGCTCACCGACTGGATGTGCGCCCTGTGGATCGCCAAGGGCTACGCGCAGCCATTCGACCGTGCGTGGGTGCCCAACGCCCGCAACCTGATCGATGGGCTCAACGACGTGCCCTTCGACCCCGAGCGGGACCAGAGCCTGCCGTGGCAGGCCGGCTACACCGGCCTGGGCTTCAATGCGAGGCTGCTCAAGGAGTTGACCGGGCGCAGCGAGATCCGCACCGTGGCCGAGCTGTGGGACCCCGCACTCAAGGGCCGGGTGACCGTCCTTGCCGAGATGCGCGACAGCGTGGGGCTGGTCATGCGCGGGCAGGGCAATGATCCGGCCGACTTCTCCGACGACGACTTCAGCGCAGCCGTTGCCGAGCTCCAGACCCAGATCGACTCCGGCCAGATCCGGCAGGTGACCGGCAACGACTACATCTCCTCGATGGAGAACGGCGATGTGGTCGCGGCGATCGCGTGGTCGGGAGACATCGCCGAGCTCGGCGACCCGTTCCAGTTCGTCCTGCCCGAGTCCGGCGGCATGCTGTGGAGCGACGATCTGATGGTCCCGGCCATGGCCAGGCACCGCAACAACGCCGAGCGGCTGATGGACTGGTACTACGACCCGCGGGTGGCCGCCGAGGTCTCGGCCTGGGTCCAGTACGTGTGCCCGGTCGCGGGCGCGCAGGAGGCGATGGCCGACATCGACTCCGAACTGGTCGACAACCCGTTCATCTTCCCCACACCGGACGACCTCGCGCGGGTGACCGAGTTCATGATCCTCACCCCCGCACAACAGGTGACCTACACGCAGGCCTTCCAGACGCTGATCGGCAACTGATCGGCGCACGGGCAGTGGCGTTCACTGCGCCTCGAACAGGACCACCTTCTGGCCGGCCTTCCAGACCGCGTCGCCGGTCATCTGGACCTCCTGCACGCCGCCGGCTGGCACATCGCTGACCGTGGTGCCCACCGAGCCCAACGATTCGGTGCCGAGATAGGCCCAGAGCGTGAGCTGGGCGGAGGCCGGCGCCGAGCCGCGGTTGCGTACCGTGCCTACGACGGTCAACCCGTCACTGGCGTTGTCCAACGCGTAGGACTCCAGCACCCAGTCCCCGGAACGCAGTTGGTCCGAGGACGGGGCTGGGGGGCCTGGCCGGCTGAGTCGGGCGCCTCGGAGCCGTTGCTGCTGGTGCTGTCGGTACTGCCCTGCGCAGAGTCGCCGTCTCCGAGCGATGCGATCAGCAGCCCGCCACCGATCACGAGCGCCAGGCCGATGAGGGCCAGGATCAGCCAGCCCCCACGAGAGCGACGCGGCGGAGTGTTGGCTGATGCCCGACGGGGAGCCGTGCGGGGCCGGACCGGCGGGGGCGCCGGCGCGACGCGTGCCACGGGTGCCGGCGGTGCCACGCGCGTCTGCTGATCCGCGGCTGAGGCTGCCGCTGCGGCCGCCGCAGCGGCGCCCGGCAGAGCTGCCGTCCCCTCGGCCAGGGTGCTGGCGGCGGGCAGCGGCGCAGGAGTCGGGGCAGCCGATGTTGTGGTTGTCGTCGGTGCAACGGCAGCGACGGGGCCGCCTACGGGAGCTGCCAGCAGGTGCGCATCCGGCGAGGTGCCGTGTCCGCGCAGGCGATCGAGCACCTGGCGGGCGGTGGGGCGCCGGGTCGGGTCCTTGGACAGCATCCGCAGCAGGAGCGCGCTGCGGGTCGGGTCGACGCCCACGAGGTCCGGCTCCCGGGTGGCGATGCTCATCAGGACGGCCACGGAGGCCCCTTCGCCGAACGGGGTCCTGCCGGTGGCCGCGTAGGCGAGCATCGACCCCAGGGCGAAGATGTCGCTGGCTGGGCCCACCGGGTCCAAGGTGGCCTGCTCAGGCGACAGCCACGCGGGACTGCCCGTCACCAGGCCGGTTGCGGTCAGCGAGGTGGCGTCCTCGGGGTGTGCGATGCCGAAGTCGATGAGCACGGGGCCACGAGGGTTGAGGATGACGTTGCCCGGCTTGAGGTCCCGGTGGGTGATGCGGTGCACGTCGAGTATGGCCAGGGCCTGGGCCATGCCCCGCGCCAGGTCCCACCACCGTTCCTCGTCCAATGGGCCGCGATCGGTGATCTCCTCACGCAGGGTCGGCCCGGCCACGTACTCCAGGGCCAGCCAGGCCGGATCGGACTCGATGTCGGCGGCCAGGTACTGGCAGATGTGCTCGTCGCGGACCGACTTGAGGATCGCCACCTCCCGGCGGAATCGGTCGCGCGTGGCCGGCGCGTCCAGCAGCCCGGGCCGGATCACCTTCAGGGCGGCCATCCCGTGCTCGTCAGAGGTGGCCTGGAAGACCACGCCCATGCCGCCGGCACCGAGCCGGCTGTGGATCGCCCAGGGCCCCACCTGATGGGGGTCGTGCATGGACAGCGGAGAGCCCAGAATGCGCTCGGTCATGGGCACCTCCCGGCGCGCACGTGCGAGCACGGCGCGGATCGTGGACGGGCCCAATCTAGTGGATGGGACTGGCCCGACCGGGCTCCTCGGCGCTGGTGTGCTCAGGTGGCCGGCGCTGCGCGGCTCGTCAGCCGTGGCCCGGCGCGCACTGAGCAGCGCTGGACCCGGCCGGTCGGTACACTGGCGTCGCTGCGGTTGCCCGCGTGGGACCTGCCACCGACCGCGCGGCCGTGACGTCCGGAGGACCCGGGGCGGCTCACCTGAGGTGCGATACCGGTGCCGTACTCACGATCGCGCGTCCGTGACTCCTCCCGTGCAGCCCTCGCGGACCTGACCCACGCACCCTTCTGGCTGGACCGCCCGCTGCGTCCTGAGCCGAGACCGGCCCTGGTGGGCGCGACCAGCGCCGACCTTGCCATCGTCGGCGGCGGGTTCACCGGCCTGTGGACGGCACTGCTGGCCCTCGAGGCTGACCCGGGGCTCGAGGTCGTGGTGCTGGAGGGCGACCGCTTGGGTGAGGGAGCCTCCGGTCGCAACGGCGGCTTCATGGCTGCCTCGATCACCCACGGCTTCGGCAACGGCCTGGCCCGGTGGCCCGACGAGCTCGCGGAGCTGACCAGGCAGGGCCACGCCAACCTGGACGCCATCGCCGAGACGATCAGCCGTTACTCGATGGACGTCGACTACACGCGTGCCGGTGAGTTGGACGTGGCCACCGAGGAGTACCAGGTCGCCGAGCTGGCGGAGGCACCAGAGCTGGCGGCGGCCTACGGCGAGCGGCTGGAGTTCCTCGACGCCAGCGCCACCCGAGCGCTGGTGGACTCCCCGCTGTACCGGGGTGCCGTGCTGGACCGCGAGGGCGTGGCCCTGGTCGATCCAGCGAAGCTCACCTGGGAGTTGGCGCGGGTGGTGCGCGAGCTCGGTGGGCGCATCCACGAGCACTCGCCCGTCACCGGCCTGGCCAAGGAAGGGGCCGGCGTGGCGGTGCGCACCGAGCACGGGCAGGTGCTGGCCCGCCAGGTGGCCCTGGGCACGAGCGCGTTTCCGAACCTGCTGCGCCGGGTGCGCCCCTACCTCATCCCGGTCTACGACTACGCGTTGGTCACCGAGCCGCTCAGCGATGCGCAGTGGGCCAGCGTCGGCTGGGACTTCCGAGGTGGGGTGGGCGATGCCAACAACCAGTTCCACTACACCCGGCCCACGGCCGACGGGCGGCTGCTCTGGGGCGGCTTCGAGGCGATCTACCACTACGGCAGCCAGATGAACCCTGCGCTGAACCGCGATGACCGGACCTACGCAGTCCTGGCCGAGAACTTCTTCGAGACCTTCCCACAGCTGCAGGGCCTGGCGTTCTCGCACGGCTGGGGCGGGGCGATCGACACATGCTCGCGGTTCAGCGCCTTCTGGGGCACCGGGATGGATGGCCGTGTCGCCTACAGCGTCGGGTACACCGGCCTCGGGGTCGGGGCGACCCGGTACGGGGCCCAGGTCATGCTCGACCTGCTCGCGGGTCGGGAGTCTGAGCGCACCGCCTTGGAGATGGTGCGCACCAAGCCCATCCCGTTCCCGCCGGAACCGATCCGCAGCCCGGCTGTCGCGGCAACCCGGTGGTCGCTGGACCGCGCCGACAACCACGGTGGCCGGCGCAACCTCTGGCTGCGGACCCTCGACCGGCTCGGCCTGGGCTTCGACTCATGATCGGTCGTGATCCGCACGCGCCATGCCGATGCGCGCCCGCACCTGAACCCTTGCCCGACCCGATTGAGAGGCACCCATGAAGCACGTCACCCACTGGATCAACGGCGGCCCGTACGTCGCCCCGGAGCACTCGCCGGCCGCTGATGTGGTCAGCGGCGCGCTGGCGTCCCTGCGCGATCGCGCGGCCGACCTCATCGACCCGCAGCGGTCCGGGGACATCTTCGACCCGGCCACCGGCCAGGTCAGCGGCACCGTGGACTTCGCCTCCGTGCGGATCATGGACGACGCCGTCGCCGCGGCGAAGGCGGCCTTCGCCCAGTGGGGGGCCACGTCGATCACCCGGCGCACGTCGATCCTGTTCGCGTTCCGCGAGCTGCTCAACGCCCGCAAGGAGGAGGTGGCCGCGCTCATCACCGACGAGCACGGCAAGGTCCTCTCCGATGCGCTGGGGGAGGTGACCCGCGGCCTGGAGGTCGTGGAGTTCGCCTGCGGCATCCCGCACCTGCTCAAGGGCGGGTACTCCTCGGGAGTGTCCAGCAGCGTGGACGTCTACTCGCTGCGCAAGCCGCTGGGCGTGGTCGGCATCATCTCGCCGTTCAACTTCCCGGCGATGGTGCCGATGTGGTTCTTCCCGATCGCGATCGCCGCGGGCAACACCGTCATCGTCAAGCCCAGCGAGAAGGACCCCAGCGCGATCAACCTGGTCGCCGAGCTCTGGCGGGACGCGGGCCTGCCCGACGGCGTGTTCAACGTGGTGCACGGTGACAAGGTGGCCGTCGATGCGCTGCTGACGCACCCGGACGTGAAGGCCATCTCCTTCGTCGGGTCGACGGCCATCGCGAAGTACGTGTACGAGACCGGCACGGCGCACGGCAAGCGCGTGCAGGCCCTGGGTGGCGCGAAGAACCACATGGTGGTCCTGCCCGACGCCGACCTCGACCTGGCCGCCGACGCCGCGGTGAACGCCGGCTTCGGCTCCGCCGGCGAGCGGTGCATGGCGATCTCCGCACTGGTTGCTGTGGGCGATGTCGCCGACCCGCTGGTGGCCAAGATCAGCGAGCGGATGGCGACGCTGCGCACTGGTGACGGCCGGCGCGGGTGCGACATGGGCCCGTTGGTGACCGGTGTGCACCGGGACAAGGTCGCCTCCTACGTGGACGCAGGGGAGGCTGCCGGTGCCAGCCTGGTCGTCGACGGTCGCGACCCGGTGGTCGACGGCGAGGCTGACGGCTTCTGGCTGGGGCCCACGCTGTTCGACAATGTGACGCCGGACATGAGCATCTACACCGACGAGATCTTCGGCCCGGTGCTCTCGGTCGTGCGCGTGGATTCCTATGAGCAGGCCCTGAAACTGGTCAACGACCATCCCTACGGCAACGGTACGGCCATCTTCACCAACGACGGCGGTGCCGCGCGGCGCTACCAGGACGAGGTGGAGGTCGGCATGATCGGCATCAACGTGCCCATCCCCGTGCCGATGGCCTACTACTCGTTCGGAGGTTGGAAGGCCTCGTTGTTCGGCGACACACACGCCCACGGCACCGAGGGCGTCCACTTCTTCACGCGCGGCAAGGTCGTGACCTCGCGCTGGCTGGACCCGAGCCACGGCGGCATCAACCTGGGCTTCCCCACGCACGGCTGAGCGCCGCCCAGCACGCTCCAATGAATCTGGGATCGAGTTGACTCAAGTTGAGCAACTCGATCCCAGATTGTCAGCGGGCGCCAGAGCGGCGCGGGCGGCTACTGGTAGGAGACCCAGCGGGGCTGGGGCTTGACCTTCTTCATGGTCGCCTTGGGGCTGAGCATGGGGCGGTCCTCGTCGATGAAGTTCTTCCAGCCGAACTTGATGGCCTTCGGGGCGCCGGAACGCAGCGCGCGCCAGGTGCTCTGCTTGGCGGGCTGGCTGCCCAGGCCGTCCATCTGGATCACCATCGCGATCTCGGGGTTCGAGGTGTCCAGTGCCGATCGGTTGCGGATCATCGAGGTCCGGAACTGGTGCAGCAGGAGCATCTTCTGGGGCAGGCCGGCCTCGCGGGTGAGGTCGGCCAACCAGTCGGCGACGCGATTGATCTCGCGGGCGTCGACCGACCCGATCTGGCGCAGGTGGCGCTGGCCCGACTTGAGTCGCCACTCCGGGTCCAGGGCCAGCCCGACGTGCGGGTACTTGAGCAGGGAGCGGTAGCGCTTGGCCTGGGTGAGGAAGTCGGTGCGACCCGGCTGCAGGTCCAGCACGACGTAGACCCCGCTGCGCCCGGCGGCCTTGATCAGGGGCTTGAGCTTCTTGAGCGGGGACTCCGCGGAGTAGTCGCCGTCCGGGCCGGCGGAGGCCGAGGCGATCGTCGCGATGATCTCCAGCGAGGGGACGACCGTGCGCTTGGTGTGCGGCCGGTAGGAGGCCGCCACCTTCTTCGCGCGCCTGATCGTGGCGGCTGTGCCCTGCTCGCCCAAGACTCCCAGCGCGCGGGTGCCGGGGTGGCCGTAGAGCGCCACATAGACCTTGTCGTCGAAGATCCGGGTGCCCCCACCGGGCAGGGTGGCCGCGCTGGCGACCGTGGCCGCGGTGGCGGTCGGGCTCCAGGCCGCCTGCAGCGCCAGGGCCGAGAAGGGGGCGATCGTCGGGGCACCAGCGGCCCCCGCAGACGTTCTCAGGACTCCCGGGGCGCGTGCTGCCAGCGGGTCTGGGGTGTTCCTCGGGCCGGCAGCGGCCGCGGTGCCGGCCGCCAGGGCGACCGACGTCGCCACGGCCAGACCCATCAGGATCGTTGCCCGCATGGCTGCCTCCTTGCGTGGGACCTGTGGGCAGGCTAGCCCGTCCGGAGCCCGTATCGACAGGCCTGCGAAGACCGGATTCGCGCGCTCTGCCGGGCGGGGCGCGGTGGGCTGGGGGCTCAGGCAGGTACGAGCACACCCGGGTCCACCCGGCGCGCCCAGCCGGTGGCGATCAGGTACTGGGCGCCGAGGTAGGTCACCATCACCACGAGGCCGCGGCCGGGGAACCCGAGGTCCGCGAGGTCCAGTCCGATGAGCATGTCGGAGATGAGGAACAGCAGGCCGCCCACGCCGATGCGTCGGTCCACCCCGGCAGCCACCGTGGCCATCACGCACAGCGCGAGGCTGTAGACGGCGATCGGCACCTGGAGGTCGCCGAGCCGGGGCCCGAGCAGCAGGTTCGCGCCGACCCAGAAGGCCAGGTAGGCGGCGGCGATCCCTGCCCTGGCGCGCACCTGTGGCCAGGCGCCCATCCCCAGGAACCCCACCACGTAGCAGACCTGCATCGCCAGGAAGCCCGCCATCCCCACCAGGAACGTGGCCTCGAACTCCAGTCCCACGTCGCCGACCGTGGCCAGGACCAGGCCGGCCACGAGCAGTCGGGGAGCGGCGCCGGGCAGGGCGACCCACACCCACAGCAGCAGGGCCGGCATGAGCAGGGCCTTGGTCAGCGCGTGCGCCCACCCGTCCACGCCGACGAGGTCCATCACCAGGTAGCTGACCCACAGAACCCCCACGAGCCCCCAAGCCCGGCGCTGCTTGCGCGTGTGCTGGCCGGCAGCGAGGTCCATGGCTGCACCCATACCCCCGACCGTACTCCGACGCTGCCGGGCCACGCGGCATGACGGCCCTTCGGGTCGGTAGTCTGCGGGGGCGCACGCAGGCCGCCGGGCGTCACCCGGCGCAATCCACTGAGGAGAGCACATGCGAATCCTGGTCATCGGCGCCGGTGGCGTCGGGTCGTCGGCCGCGCTGATCGCCGCGCGGCGGGACTTCTTCGAGTCGATGGTCATCGCGGACTACGACGCCGACCGCGCAGCCGCGCTGGTGGCCCGGCTCGCCGACCCCCGCTTCAGCGCCGCACAGGTCGACGCGAGCAGCGCTGAGGCGGTCACCGAGCTGTGCCGCGAGCACGGGATCACCCACGTGCTCAACGCCGTGGACCCCCGCTACGTCCTGCCCATCTTCCACGGCGCCTTTGCCGCAGGCACGCACTACATGGACACCGCCATGAGCCTCTCGCACCGGCACGCGGAGCAGCCCTATGCGCTGCCCGGCGTGATGCTCGGTGACGAGCAGTTCGCCGAGCACGACGCCTGGGTCGGCAACGGGCAGCTCGCGCTCGTCGGGATGGGTGTGGAGCCCGGTCTGGCTGATGTGTTCGCCCGGCACGCCGCCGACGAGCTGTTCAGCGAGATCGACGAGATCGGCGTGCGCGATGCCTCCAACCTCGTCGTCCACGGCTACGAGTTCGCCCCCTCCTTCTCCATCTGGACCACCATCGAGGAGTGCCTGAACCCTCCGCTGATCTGGGAGAAGGAGCGCGGCCACTTCACCACCGAGCCGTTCAGTGAGCCGGAGGTGTTCGAGTTCCCGGACGGGATCGGGCCGGTGGAGTGCGTCAACGTCGAGCACGAGGAGGTCGTGCTCATGCCGCGGGTGCTCGATGCCAAGCGGGTCACCTTCAAGTTCGGGCTCGGCGATGAGTTCATCGAGGTCCTGCGCACGCTCAACAAGCTGGGCCTGGACAAGACCGAGCCGGTGACCGTGCGTGGGCAGCAGGTCTCCCCGCGCGATGTGGTGGCTGCCTGCCTGCCCGACCCGCTGACCCTCGGGGACAAGATGACCGGCAAGACCTGCGCGGGCGTGTGGGTCACCGGCACGGGCAAGGACGGCAACCCGCGCGAGGTGTACATCTACCACGTGTCGGACAACGAGTGGACGATGGCCGAGTACGGCGCCCAGGCGGTCGTCTGGCAGACGGCGATGAACCCCGTGGTCGCCCTGGAGCTGCTCTCGACCGGTGCATGGACGGGCGCGGGCGTCATCGGTCCGGAGTCGTTCGATGCGAAGCCGTTCCTGGAGCTGCTCCGCGACGGCTACGGCGAGAACTGGGTCGTCCAGGAGCGCACCCCCAGCGCCTGAGGTCCGACCCGACCGAGTGTGCCGGGCCGTCGGCCGATCAGCGCGCAAGCCCGACGCTGATCGCGCTGGTCGGCTCGGTGGGTCGTTCGAGCAGGGCGCTGATCAACCGCCACAGCACCGGCGATCGGGCATCGCCCGGAGCTGCCCAGCTCGCAGGGGCGTCCTCCTGGGCGTGCTCACGGAGCAGTTGCGCCCATAGCGGCTCGATCAGCTGATAGGTGACCGCGCGCTCCAGGTCGTGGTAGGCGTCGAAGCCCCGCTCGGTGAGGCGGTAGGACACGCCGTCCCGGCGCACCAATCCGGCGCGCGCCAACACCGCGAGTGCACCGTCGAGCATGTCCTCGGCCACTCGCGACCGAGCTCCACCGGGGCCCACGAGTGCACCGGGGTCCACCTGCCCTGCGTAGGCCGCCCAGAACGCGTCGTAGGCCAGTCCGCCGAGCGCGCCCAGGTGCAGCCGGCGTGCTACCGGCAGCCCCCCGGCTGCCGTCGAGTCGATGTAGGTCTGCACGCCGAAGTGGTTGACCAGGAAGTCCCGGCCGAGGAAGGAGGCCGACCCCGCACCCATCCCGAGGAAGCGCCGGCGGGTGATCGAGGTGTAGGTCGGCGAGGTCCTGCGGTTGAACGTCCAGACCGAGCGGCGCTCGTAGCCGTGCGCGTTCGCCAGTCGGGTCGCCCGGGCCAGCGTCTCGTGCTCGCGGCGGCGGTCGTGGCGGGCCGCTCCGAACGGGGTGTAGCCGAAGCGCATCAACGGATAGGTCGACACCTGGTCGGCGCCCAGCTTGAAGCAGGCGACGAGGTCGCGCAGGAACGTCCCGCCCAGTCGGTCGTCGAGCTCGACGTCGATGATCAGGTCCACATCGACCAGGGCGAACCTGCCGACGGCCGCCCCGACCGCGGCGCGCGCCTGCTGGGCATCATGGGGGCGACGCAGCCTGCGCAGCACCTCGTCTGAGAACGACTGGGCGCCGATGCTGACGGCGTCGAATCCGGCTGCCGCGAGTCCCGCCAAGCGAGCGGGCGTGGCGTGCGTGGGCAGGACCTCGATCGCGCGGACCCCGGACACCGGCATGCGGGCGACGATGGGCGCGAGATCGTCGGGGAAGAGGGTGGGCGTCCCCCCGCCGACGTACAGCGACGTGAACCCGGTGGCCCCGGCAGCGCCCGCTGCGAGGTACCGGTCCACCTCCTGGCCCAGCGCCGAGAAGTAGTCGCCGGGTTGGTCACCGCGGGGGAGGACCTTGTTGTAGGGACAGAACGGACAGATCCGCGAGCAGAACGGCACATGGAGGTAGGCCCCGAGGGTCGTCCCATCGGCGAGACCGACGACCTCCTCCGGGCGCAACCCGACGCGGGTGCCACCCACACCTCCATGCTGTCACCTCGTGGGCCCGAACCGGCAGGTGAACCCTGGTCGGCGTGGTTCACTGGCGGCGTGCTCGCGCTGACCTCGGGGATGACGATCTTCTTCGGCCTGTCCATCGCACTGACGAGCATGAGCCACGAGGGCGCCGGGGCGCGGCGGACCATGGTGATCCTGACGGTGGTGTTCGGGGCCCTGACCCTCCTGCAGGTCGCGACCCGCTGACTCGCCCATGCGAATCAGCCCCCGCCCGGGTCAATCAGCCCTGGCCCAGCACCGCGGCGTCGATGATGTCCAGCGCCTCGGCGAGCAGGTCCTCGGGCATCGACAGCGGCGGCAGGAAGCGCAGCACGTTGCCGTAGGTGCCGGCGGTCAGCACGACCACGCCCTGGGCGTGGCAGGCCTTGGCGATGGCAGCGGTGGCGGCCGGCGTCGGGCTCGCTGGTGCCCGGGCTTGACGAGCTCGACGGCGATCATCGCGCCGCGGCCGCGGACGTCGCCGATCACGTCCGGAGCGCCGCGGCCAGCGCCTGCAGTCGCGGGTAGCATCATGTCGCCGATCCGCCGGGCCGCGGCAGTCAGGTCGTGCTCGCGCATCGTCCTCGAGTGCGCCGAGCGCGGCCGCGCAGGCGACCGGGTTGCCGCCGTAGGTGCCGCCGAGGCCGCCGGCGTGCACGGCGTCCATGATCTCGGCGCGGCCGGTGACCGCGGCCAGCGGCAGCCCGCCGGCGATGCCCTTGGCGGTGGTGATCAGGTCGGGCACGACGCCCTCGTGCTCGCAGGCGAACCAGTCGCCGGTGCGGCCGAAGCCGGTCTGGATCTCGTCGGCGATGAACACGATCCCGTTGGCGCGGGCAGCAGTCGGCCAGCGCGGGCAGGAAGCCCGTCGGCCGGCACGATGAAGCCGCCCTCGCCCTGGATCGGCTCGATGATGATCGCGGCCACGTTGTCCGCGCCGATCTGCTTGTCGATCACGGCTGATGCGCGCGGGCGGCGGCCTGCGCGCCGCCAGAGCAGCTCGGGTCGCGGAACGGGTAGGACATCGGCACCCGGTAGACCTCGGGGGCGAACGGGCCGAAGCCGTGCTTGTAGGGCATGTTCTTGGCGGTCAGCGCCATCGTCAGGTTGGTGCGGCCGTGGTAGGCGTGGTCGAACGCGACGACCGCCGTGCCGGCCGGTGTGCGTGCCGGGCGATCTTGACCGCGTTCTCGACGGCCTCGGCGCCGGAGTTGAACAGCGCCGAGCGCTTCTCGTGGTCGCCGGGGGTCAGCTCGTTGAGCTGCTCGCAGACCGCGACGTAGCCCTCGTACGGGGTGACCATGAAGCAGGTGTGGGTGAACTCGGCGACCTGCTCGGGTCACGCGCGACCACCCTGGGGGCGGCGTTGCCGACGGTGGTGACCGCGATGCCGGAGCCGAGGTCGATCAGCGAGTTGCCGTCGACGTCGACCAGCACGCCGCCGCCGGCCGGGTGATGAACACCGGAAGGGTGCCGCCCACTCCGGCCGACACCGCGGCGGTGCGCCGCGCCTGCAGCTCGACACTGCGGGGTCCGGGGATCGCGGTCACCAGGCGACGCTCCTGCGGGAGCGTGGGTCCACCGGTGGTCAGGGCGGCGTCGAGGCTCATCGGGGCTTCCTCTGCTTCGCAGGAGTCCTAGGGCCCTGGTCGGGCCCGGTGTTCGGGCGCCCGCGCACGAGCGCGGCAGCCCGCGCCGTGGACTGCGTGGACGGCGTGGTCTGGAGGACAGGGTACGCGCCCGGGCGCGCCGACGCGATCATGGACCGGCGGCCCGGATGGTGCCCGAAATGGCCGGATCCATGAGTGATCCGCACTGGTGGAGGGGTCTGGCCACTGAATCCGTCGTCGCAGCGCGTCCTCGGAGGGCTGTCGCGGCCCCTCGAGTCGGCCGGGGCGGCCCGCCCGGGGTGGGCGCGGGTCCGTGCGCGCCCGAAGCCGGCGGATCGGGGACAATGGCGCCATGATCCCGGCTCCCAGTACCGCGCGCCGGGACGTCGTCCTCCTGGGCAGCACCGGCTCGATCGGCACCCAGGCCCTCGATGTCATGGCGCGCAATCCGGACCGCTTCCGGGTCGTCGGGCTCGCAGCAGGCGGCGGCAATGTCACCCTCCTGGCCGAGCAGGCGGCGGCCTTCGACGTGCCCCGGGTCGCAGTCGCCCAGGCCGACAGGGCTGCGGAGCTGGAGCCCGCGCTGGCCCACGCGCTGCCAGCGGGCCGGCGTCCGCAGGTTCTGGCCGGTCCACAGGCAGCCGTGGAACTCGCGGGCAGTCCGTGTGACGTGGTCCTCAACGGCATGACCGGCGCGGTCGGGCCTGGCCCCCACCCTGGCGGCGCTGGCCGCGGGCCATCGGCTGGCCCTGGCCAACAAGGAGTCGCTGATCATCGGCGGGCCGCTGGTCACGGCCGCGGCAGCACCCGGGCAGATCGTCCCGGTCGACTCCGAGCACTCCGCGCTGGCCCAGTGCCTGCGCGGCGGGCGGGCGCTGACGAGGTCGGCCGGCTGGTGCTCACCGCGTCGCGGCGGGCCGTTCCGCGGGCGCACCCGGGCGGAGCTGGCCGAGGTCACCCCCGAGCAGGCGATGGCGCACCCGACCTGGTCGATGGGCCCGGTGATCACGATCAACTCCGCGACCCTGGTCAACAAGGGCCTCGAGGTGATCGAGGCGCACCTGCTGTTCGACGTGCCCATGGACCGGATCGACGTGATGGTCCACCCGCAGTCGGTGGTGCACTCGATGGTGAAGTTCGTCGACGGCTCGACGCTGGCCCAGGCCAGCCCGCCGGACATGCGGCTGCCGATCGCGCTGGGCCTGGGCTGGCCCGAGCGGATCCCCGACGCGGCGCCCGCCTGTGACTGGACCACGGCGCACACCTGGATGTTCGAGCCCCTCGACGACGCGGCGTTCCCGGCCGTCCGGCTGGCCCGGGCCGCGGGTGCAGCCGGCGGCACGGCGCCCGCCGTCCTCAACGCGGCCAACGAGGAGGCTGTCGAGGCCTTCCGGGCCGGCGCCCTGTCCTTCCTGGGGATCGTGGACACGATCGAGGCCGTGCTGGGCGAGCACACGCCCATCGTGGGGTCGGACTTCAGCGTGGCGGCCGTGAACGCGGCCGATGGCTGGGCCCGCGCACGGGCCCGGGAACTGATCAGGTCGGGGGTTGGTTGATGGACGCCATGCTGTTCGTGCTGGGGATCGTCCTGGCGATCATCGGGGTGGGCCTGTCGATCGGCCTGCACGAGGTAGGGCACCTCGTGCCGGCCAAGCGGTTCGGCGTCCGAGTGCCCCAGTACATGGTCGGGTTCGGGCCGACCCTGTGGTCCAAGCACGGCCGGGAGACCGAGTACGGCGTGAAGTGGATCCCGCTGGGCGGCTACATCCGGATGATCGGGATGTACCCACCGCCGCACGGCGCGCCGGAGGGCACCGCGGGACGTGGGACCACCGGACGGTTCCAGGCCCTGGCCGAGGAGGCGCGCTCGATCGCCTGGGAGGAGGTCCAGCCCGGCGACGAGCAGCGGCTGTTCTACCGCCTGAGCGCCCCGCGCAAGGTGACGGTCATGCTCGGTGGGCCCACGATGAACCTCATCCTGGCTGCGCTCATGTTCACCCTCCTCATGGTCGGGATCGGGATCCCCACCCCGACCACCACTGTCGCTGAGGTCGGTCAGTGCGTGCCTTCGGTGATGGCCTCGCGCGAGGCGGCGCAGGCGGCCGTGGCCGATCCCGGTGCCGGCCGGGCCGAGGCGCAGTGCACCGACGCAGACCCGGTCTCCCCAGCGGTGACGGCGGGCCTGGTCGCCGGTGACCGGATCACGTCCATCAACGGGATGCCGGTCCAGGAGTGGAGCCAGCTGACGGAGGTGACGCGGGCCAGCCCCGGTCAGGACGTCGTCCTCGGGGTCGAGGGTCCCAGTGGGGCGCGGGAGGTGGAGGTGGCCATGGCCACCGCCTACCGCCCGGTGCTCACCGAGGACGGGACGGTCGGCGACGAGATCGTGGCCACCGGGTACATCGGCGTGGTGCCGCAGTCGCAGTACGTCGCCCAACCCATCGGGCAGGTCCCGGTGGTCATGTGGGATGTCGCGGTGCGCAGCGGCCAGGCACTGCTGTCGCTGCCGGTGCGCGTGTACGAGCTGGCGCAGGACATGGTGCAGGGCAACGAGCGCGACCCCGAGAGCCCGGTCAGCGTCGTGGGCGTCGGTCGGATCTCCGGTGAGGTCGTGGCCGCCGACGAGCCGGTCAAGTCCAAGTTCGCGATCCTGCTGAGCCTGATGGCAAGCCTGAACCTGTTCCTGTTCCTGTTCAACCTGTTGCCGGTCCTGCCGCTGGACGGTGGGCACGTGGCCGGCGCGCTGTACGAGGGCGGCCGGCGCACCCTGGCCCGTTGGCGCGGTGCGGCCGATCCGGGTCCGGTGGACGTCTCCCGGCTGCTGCCGCTGTCCTACGGGTTCGGGGTCCTGCTGGTCGCGGTGTCCAGCGTGGTCATCCTCGCCGACATCATCAACCCGATCTCCCTGTTCGGCTGAGCCACCCGATGCCCGAGGACACCGTGCCGGGCGCCCCGGCATGGCTGCGGGCAGGTGGCATCGGGGTGGCCGCCGGCCTGCTGTCCGGGCTGTTCGGCGTGGGCGGGGGCATCATCATGGTGCCCCTGCTCATCGCCTGGTTCGCCCTGGACCAACGCCGCGCCAGCGCCACGAGCCTGTTGGCCATCGTGCCCATCGCGACCGCCTCGGCGGCCGGCTACGCCCTCACCGGCAGTGTCGACCTCGGGGCCGGCCTGCTGCTGGTGATCGGTGGCGTGGTGGGCGGCCAGTGGGGCACCCGGCTGCTGCCGCGCACGCCGATCCCGCGACTGCAGTTCTGGTTCGGCGTCCTGAGCATCGCCACCGCGGCCCGGTTGGTACTCGGTGGTGGCGCGGGCCCGGTCGGTGGCCTCGGCGGCGTCTGGGAGGCGGGCCTGCTGCTCCTGGTCGGCCTGGCCGCCGGCGTGCTGGCCGGCCTGCTCGGGGTCGGCGGCGGGATCGTGCTGGTCCCGGGACTGGTCCTGCTGGCCGGCAGTGACGCGGACACGGCGCGCGGCACCAGTTTGGTGGTGGTCATCTTCACCGCCCTGACCGCGACCGTGACCAACCTGCGCAACCACCTCGTGGACGTGCACGTGGCACTCATCGCCGGCCTGGTCGGTGCCCCGGCGGGCCTGGTCGGGGCAGCCCTGGGCCAGTGGTTGCCCGAGCGGGTCGCGCTGCTGCTGTTCGCGGGCCTGCTGGTCTACTCCGGCGTGCGGATGCTCCTGCGCTCCCGTGCGGCCGATCCGAGGGGCGAGATCCCCGCGCACTGACCGGCCCCCCCCGTGGGTCTGACACCGGAGGCAGCGGGCCAGTCGGCCGGGCACGGCCGCGCGCTGCGCCGTTTCGCGCACGGGAGGCGATACTTGACCCATGTCTGTCAACCTCGGTATGCCCGCCCTGCCCCCGCCCGTCCTCGCCCCGCGTCGGACGACCCGCCAGATCCTGCTCAAGCACCCCACGCATCCGGTGGTGGTCGGTGGCGATGCGCCGGTGAGCGTGCAGTCGATGACGACCACCCTGACCGCCGACGTCAACGGCACCCTGCAGCAGATCGCCGAGCTGACCGCGTCGGGGTGTCAGATCGTCCGGGTGGCCGTCCCCAGCCAGGATGACGCGGACGTGCTGCCAGCATCGCCGCAAGTCCAGCATCCCGGTGATCGCCGACATCCACTTCCAGCCGCACTACGTGTTCGCGGCCATCGAGGCGGGCTGCGCCGGCGGTTCGGGTGAACCCGGGCAACATCAAGGCCTTCGACGACAAGGTCAAGGAGATCGCGGCGGCCGCGCGCGACGCACGGCATCTCGATCCGGATCGGCGTCAACGCGGGCTCGCTGGACAAGCGGCTGCTCAAGAAGTACGGCAGGCCACCCCGGAGGCCCTGGTCGAATCCGCGCTCTGGGAGGCCGGGCTGTTCGAGGAGCACGGCTTCCGCGACATCAAGATCTCGGTCAAGCACCACGACCCGGTCGTCATGGTCCGCGCCTACGAGCTGCTGTCGCAGTCCTGCGACTACCCGCTGCACCTGGGGGTCACCGAGGCCGGCCCGGCCTTCCAGGGCACGATCAAGTCGGCGGTCGCGTTCGGTGCGCTGCTGGCCCAGGGGATCGGCGACACCATCCGCGTGTCGCTGTCGGCCCCGCCGGTCGAAGAGGTCAAGGTCGGCCTGCAGATCCTGGAGACGCTGAACCTGCGCGCCGCGGCCTGGAGATCGTGTCCTGCCCCTCGTGCGGCCGGGCCCAGGTCGACGTCTACACCCTCGCCGAACAGGTCACCGCCGGATTGGAGGGCATGGAGGTGCCGCTGCGCGTGGCCGTGATGGGCTGCGTCGTCAACGGTCCCGGGGAGGCCCGCGAGGCCGACCTGGGCGTGGCCAGTCCGGCAACGGCAAGGGGCAGATCTTCGTCAAGGGCGAGGTCATCAAGACCGTCCCGGAGTCGATGATCGTTGAGACCCTGATCGAGGAGGCCATGCGCCTGGCCGAGGAGATGGACGTCACCGGGGACCCCTCGGTGACCGTCGGCTGATCCGGTGAGCACGCCGCCGGTCGGGCCCACCCAGCCCCCTGCACCCGCGACCGGACAGCCCACGGGCCAGGGCAAGGTCCCGGAGTTCTCGCAGGCCGCCTTCGAGGCCGCGTTCGCCGAGGCGGAGGTGGCGATCGGGCGGTTCAACCTCGCGGTCTTCGGCAAGACCGGGGTGGGCAAGTCGACGCTGGTCAACGCGATCTTCGGCGAGTCCGTGGCGGCCACCGGTATCGGGCGGCCGGTCACGCAGGGCAGCCACCTCTACGTGCACCGCACCGGCAAGTTGGGCATCTACGACACCCAGGGCCTCGAGGTCGGCCGGGACACCGCAGCGATGATCGACGAGTTGCGCGCGTTCATCGACAACTCCCGCACGCTGCCGTTCGCCGAGCAGGTGCACCTGGCCTGGTACTGCGTGCGAGCCCCCGACCGGCGTTTCGAGGAGACCGAGGCGGCGTTCATCAAGGAGCTGGCGGGCCTGGGCATGCCGGTCATCCTCGTGCTGACCCAGGTGCCGGGTCGCCGGGATGCTGCGGGACAGCTGTACCTGGCCCCGGACGCAGTCGCGATGGCCGATCAGGTCACGGCGATGGGCCTGCCGATCCACGACGGCCACCCGGTGCTGGTCAACGCGCTGGCCGATCCCTTCCTGGGGGCTGAGCAGCACGGGCTGCTCGATCTGCTCGATGCCTCCTTTCGCCGCGCTCCGGCGGAGGCCACCGACGCCCTGGTCGCCGCCCAGAAGATCGACCCTGCGCGCAAGGCTGCCGCGGCGGAGAAGGCGGTGAGGTCTGCCGCGGCCGCCGCCACGGCAGCCGGCTTCACCCCGATCCCGTTCGCCGACGCCGCGGTGCTGGTCCCGATCCAGATCAGCATGATGGCCCGGATCGCCAACCTCTACGACATCCCCCTGCAGCGGGCCACCGTGGCCAGCCTCGCGGCCACCACGGTCACCACCCAGGCGGGCCGGGCTGCGGCCACCGGACTGCTCAAGCTCGTGCCCGGCGTGGGCACCGTCGTGGGGGGCGCTATCACCGGCGGTGTGGCCGGCACAGTGACCCTGGCGGTCGGCACCGCCTGGCACCGGGTGTGCGTCGGGATGGCCGAGGGCAAGTACCAGACGGTGTCGGGCACGCTGGATTCGGCGATGATCCAGAAGGTGTTCAACGAGGAGGTGGCCTCGATCATGCGCCGCGGGAGCGTGGGCTCCAAGAAGTAGCCGATGGGGCCTGTGGATCAGAAGGTGATGATGCCGAACAGCACCAGGATGAAGGGCATGAACATGGCGACGACCACCACGATGACGATGGCGGCGAGGTTCTTCCGGATCCAATCCATGGCGTTGATTATCCCCTAGAAGAGGACCGTCGCGAACGTGCCCACGATCGTGAAGCCGACCTGGCGGTAGGTCGCGACAGCGCTGCGGTTGTAGTCGTTGACGTACAACGACACGATCGGGGCGATGTGCGTCTGCGCGTGCTCGACCACCGCGGCCATGCCGGCGGCCCCCAGGCCCCGCCCACGCAGCGGGGGGTCCACCCAGACGCCCTGGACCTGGCAGGCCTGGCGCGTGACCGATCCGATCTCGGCCTTGAACGCGATCTGGCCCTCGGACACGACGGCCAGCGCGCGGCGGTCGCGCACGATCTGTGCCAGCCGGGCCCGGTAGGCCGGCCCGCCGCCCTGCGCCACCGGCGAGATCCCGACCTCCTCGATGA
The DNA here is from genome assembly GCA_963788325.1 of uncultured Actinomycetes bacterium. Lineage (GTDB taxonomy): Bacteria > Actinomycetota > Actinomycetes > S36-B12 > CAIYMF01 > Prado023. The sequence continues at coordinate 337,507 of CAWBGJ010000015.1, read as the reverse complement.
ACATCGCGATGGCCGCGGGCATGAGCATGTCGAGCTCGTCGGGGTGCAGCAGGCGCAGGTCCGGTGTGCCCGGATGGGTCGGTGGCCCGGAGATGGCCATCAGGTGCTGGCGATCACGGACCTCGCGGGCCAGTCCCCACGCGGGGGCGAGACGCTGCCAGAGGTCGAGCACCTCGGCCGCGGGCCCCACGATCGACGAGCAGCGCCGGCCCAGGCGTCGGGCGTTCTCGGCGAATGCGGCGCGCGCGGCCGGCGTCGTCTCGATCGGGACCAGGTTGGCCCCGGCGTACATCGCCGAGACCAGCGCTCCGGACTCGAACCAGCCCCAGACCAGGCCGCCCAAGGCCCACGGGTCCATCGGGTCGACCAGGCGGGAGGCCACGAAGCAGTGCCGGACCGGGTCCCGGTCCACCAGCGCCACCAGTTCGGGGAGGTGGCGCGAGGTCAGCACCTTGAGCTCTCCGGGCACGGCGGCCATCCTGCCACGCCGGGATATCCTTGCCCGGCACCAGCGACCCGTCCACGTGGCGTCCGCCCACGCTGGTGGACCGACAGGAGACCCACGCCGTGCTGACCCGGATGTCCACTCTGTTCCTGCGAACGCTGCGCGAGGATCCCGCGGACGCCGAGGTGCCCTCGCACCGACTGCTCGTGCGCGCGGGCTACGTGCGCCGGGTGGCGCCCGGGGTCTTCACCTGGTTGCCCCTGGGCTACCGCGTGCTGCGCAATGTCGAGGCGATCGTGCGTGCCGAGATGGATGCGGCCGGGTTCCAGGAGGTGCACTTCCCGGCGCTGCTGCCGCGCGAGCCCTATGAGCGGACCAACCGTTGGACCGAGTACGGGCCCAACCTGTTCCGGCTCCAGGACCGCCGGGGTGCCGACTACCTGCTCGGCCCCACCCATGAGGAGATGTTCACCCTCGTAGTCAAGGACCTGTACTCCTCCTACAAGGACCTGCCGGTCAGCCTCTACCAGATCCAGACGAAGTACCGCGACGAGGCCCGGCCCCGGGCGGGGATCCTGCGCGGCCGCGAGTTCGTGATGAAGGACTCCTACTCCTTCGACATCAGCGACGCAGGCCTGGTCGCCTCCTACGCCCGGCACCGTGAGGCCTACATCGCCACCTTCGACCGGCTGGGCCTGGACTACGCGATCGTCTCAGCCATGTCCGGCGCGATGGGCGGGTCCGCCTCGGAGGAGTTCCTCGCCGGATGTCCGGTCGGTGAGGACACCTACGTGCGCTGCACCGAGTGCGGCTATGCAGCCAATGTCGAGGCTGTCACCAGCGTCGCGCCCGCGCCGGGTGCCCTGGAGGGACTGCCCGGCGCGCACGTCGAGGACACCCCGGACACGCCCACGATCGAGGCCCTGGTCGAGCTCGCCAACGGCCGACCCGAGCTGGCCCGCGCGGACCGGCCCTGGGCCGCGGCGGACACGCTCAAGAACGTGGTCGTCAAGGTGGCGATGCCCGACGGGTCCTCTCTACCTCGCTCGTCGATCGGCCTGCCCGGGGACCGCGAGGTCGATGTGCGCCGGCTCGAGGCCGTCCTGGTGCCCGGCGAGCCGGTCGCGTTCGAGGCCGCTGACTTCGCCGCGCATCCAGCCCTGGTCAAGGGCTACATCGGGCCCGCCGTGCTGGGCGAGGAGTCGGCCTCGGGTATCCGCTACCTGCTCGACCCGCGCGTGGTCGACGGCACCCGCTGGATCACCGGCGCTGACCAGCACGGCCAGCATGTGTTCGACCTGGTCGCCGGTCGGGACTTCGTCGGGGACGGCCGGATCGACGTGGCCGAGGTGCGCGAGGCCGATCCGTGCCCGCAGTGCGCACAGGAGGGTCGGGCAGGCCTGCTCACCCAGGCGCGTGGCATCGAGATCGGACATATCTTCCAGCTCGGGCGCAAGTACGCCGAGGCCCTGGACCTCACGGTGCTCGACGAGAACGGCAAGCAGGCCGGCGTGACGATGGGCTCCTACGGGATCGGGGTGTCCCGTGCGGTGGCCGCGATCGCCGAGCAGCACCATGACGACCGGGGCCTGATCTGGCCGCGCGAGGTGTCGCCGGCCGACGTGCACCTGGTGGCCACGGGCAAGGACGACGCGGTGTTCGCTGCGGCGCAGGACTTGGCCGACGAGCTGGTGTCCCGCGGCCTGCGGGTCATCTATGACGATCGGCGGGGGGTGTCCCCGGGAGTGAAGTTCAACGACTCCGAGCTGATCGGCGTGCCGCTGATCGTCGTGGTCGGCAAGAAGCTGGTCGAGGGCATGATCGAGGTCAAGGACCGCGCGACCGGAGAGCGCGACGACCTGGCGCTGGCCGATGCCGCGACCCAGATCGAGGCGCGCGTGCAGGCCCTGGCGTGACCTCGGCGAGTCGCTGGCCCTGGGGGCGTCATGGGCAGACAAACCCGGCTGCGCAACGACCGGGATCGGCGCCCACAGGTCCGGTCGAGGCGGTCCTGTTCGACTGGGGCGGCACGCTGACCCCGTGGCACGACGTCGACCTCACCGCTGCCTGGTACGCCTACACCTCGGTGTACGAACCCCGTCGCGCCGCCTCGCTGGCCGCTGAGCTGTTCGCTGCGGAGATCGAGCGCTGGCAGGCCCAGCACCGCAGCGCCGGGGCCACCGGTGCGGGGCGCCTGGACCAGGTGCTGCTGGACTGCGGGGTCGACCTGTCCAGCGACCGCCACCACGAGGCAATGGCCGCGTACCTGGCCGCCTGGGACCCGCACACCTACGCCGACCCGCAGGCCCTCGAGGTGATGGCGGGGCTCAACCGGCGGGGGATCCGGGTCGGGGTCCTGTCCAACACGCTGTGGCCGCGTGAGCACCATGAGGCCGTCTTCGCCCGCGATGGGCTGCTCGAGTTCATCGACGCGGCCGTGTACTCCTCGGAGCTGCCGGTCGGCAAGCCACACGAGGACGCGTTCCACGCTGCGCTGGGCGCGGTGGGCGTCTCGACGCCGGGGCGGGCGGTCTTCGTCGGGGACCGTGCGTGGGACGACGTCCACGGAGCACAGGTCGCCGGGATGCGCGCCATCTTCGTGCCGCACAGCGAGATCCCGGCAGACCAGCGCGGGCCGGTCGACGCCGAGCCCGACGCCGTGGTCCACCACCTCATCGAGGTCCTGGACCATGTCGACCGCTGGAACGCCGGCTGACGCATCGCCCCCCTGCGGCCCGCCGCCCGCGCCCCCCACCCCCCGCCCCCCCGCCGCTCGCCCGCGGCACGTTCCTCCACGTGGGCGTTCGCTCGGCGATCCCAGGGTGTCGGAACCGGCATGCGCACGGCCCTGACGTGGAGGAACTGCCCGGTTGCCCGGCTGGGTCAGAGCGCGGACTCGGTGTCGGCTGCGGCTGCGCGCTGGGCGTCCAGCTCGTCGCGCCGGCTCTCCACTCGCATCAGGTACCACCCGCCTATCACGCCGACCAGCCCGAAGATGATCCACTGCACCGAGTAGACGAGGTTGTTCAGGCCCCGGTGCCCGGGTGTGCTCAGCGCGGTGAGCTCGGCGTCGGCAGGGGGAGTGGCCTCGGTCAACTCGAGGTAGGCGTTGAAGCGCGGCGCGCTCGTCGGTGCGATGAGTTGGTCGGGGTCGGCAGCCCACGCCTGACCAGAGGGCGGTGCTTCAGACTGTTCGGTGACCTCCGCGGGCCGCAGCCGGCCGGTGAGGGACACCACCCCCGTCGGGGCCGGGGGGACGACCGGGGCGCTGGTCGCGGCAGCGCCGTCGGCCGGCGTCCACCCGCGGTTGACCAGGAGCACGCCGGAATCGGTCACCAGCGGGGTCATGATCCAGAAGCCGTTGCGGCCCTCGAGGGGTCGCCTGCGCACGGCCACCTCCGCGGACTGGTCGAAGGTGCCCGTCGCAGTGACTGAGCGCCAGGTCAGATCCTCGGCCAGCGGTGGCACGGCACCGGCCGGCCCCGCGTCGAGAAGCTCCCCGACGGGGACGGCGGGGGCGGACAGTGCGGCATCGAGCCGGTCGTTCTCGGCGAGGCGAACCTGATAACGGTTCCACTGCCAGCGTGCGAGGAACAGGGTCAGCACGACCATCACCAGGAGGAACACGGTGAACCCCAGCCACCGTCGTTGCCTGAGGATCGCCAGCACGCGAACAGCCTACGTCGGTCCTTGCGGGCTGGCCGCAGGGCCGGCCCGCGGGCTGGCCACGGTCCTGACCCGCGGTGCGACGTCGCGTGCCGGCGCCGAGTGCGCGTTCATCGCCTAGGGTTCGCACCGTGGAGTCATGGTCCGGGCCGGAGCCCGTTGCGCTGCCCGGCCGGGGGCCAGTCCTGAGCCTTTTCGACACCTCGAGCGGGCAGGTCCACCCGACCGCTCCGGCCGCCGAGGCCCGGATGTACGTCTGTGGGATCACGCCCTACGACGCGACCCACCTCGGGCACGCCGCGACGTACATCGCCTTCGACCTGGTCAACCGGTACTGGCGCGACCTCGGCCACACGGTCCACTACGTGCAGAACGTGACCGACGTCGACGATCCCCTGCTGGAGCGCGCCCTGGCCACCGGCCAGGACTGGCGAGAGCTGGCCCGCGCCGAGACCGCGCTGTTCGCCCAGGACATGGCGGCCCTTCGGGTGCTGGCCCCGCGGGACTACATCGGTGCGGTGGAATCGATCCCGTCGGTGGTCCGATGGGTCCATCAGTTGCGCGAGCAGGGATTCGCCTACGCCGTGGACGGCGACCTGTACTTCAACACGCGCAGCGCGCCCGGGTTCGGCAGCGTCGCCGGGCTCGACGATGCTGCGATGCAGGCGATCTTCGCCGAGCGCGGGGGCGACCCGGGCCGACCGGGCAAGCGCACGCCCCTGGACTGCATGCTCTGGCAAGGCGCGCGCCCCGATGAGCCCGCGTGGGACACGGAGCTGGGCCACGGCCGGCCCGGGTGGCACATCGAGTGCACGGCCATCGCGTTGGATCACCTCGGCATGGGCTTCGACGTGCAGGGCGGCGGTTCGGACCTCGCGTTCCCGCACCACGAGATGTGCTCGGCGCAGGCACGGGCGGCCACCGGGGGACCGCACATGGCGGGGCACTTCGTCCACGCCGGGATGGTCGGCTACGACGGCGAGAAGATGAGCAAGTCGCGCGGCAACCTCGTGTTCGTCTCGCACCTGCGGCGGGCCGGCACCGATCCTGCCGCGATCCGGTTGGCCCTGCTGGGCCACCACTACCGCACGGACTGGGAGTGGACCGCGGCGGACCTGGTCGGCGCCGAGGCGCGGTTGGCCCGGTGGCGGGCAGCATGTGCCCTGCCCGAGGGACCCGAGGCCGAGGGGCTGCTGGTCCAGGTGCGTGAGCGGCTGGCCGATGATCTCGATGCTCCCGGGGCCCTGGAGCTGGTGGACGCCTGGGCGGCGGCGGCCCACACTGGAGCCGGCACAGGGACCTCTCCCTCGGCACCCGGTCTGGTCCGGCACCTGCTGGACACGCTTCTCGGGGTCGACGTCTCCTAGTCTGGGCCGGTCGAAGGAGGCACCATGACCCAGACCCCACTGACTGCCGCAGCCGCGTGGCAGGCCCTGGCCGCGCACGCCGAGTCCCTGTCCGGCACGACGATCCGCGACCTGTTCGACTCGGCCGGCAACCTGGACCGGTCGCAGGCGCTGGTCGCCGACGGGGCGGGCTGGCACCTGGACATGTCCAAGCAGCGGATCACACCCGAGACCCTCGACCTGCTCGTCGCGCTGGCGCAGGAGCGTGACCTCGAGGGCCGCCGGGAGCAGATGTTCACCGGCGTCCACCTGAACAACACCGAGGACCGCGCGGTGCTGCACACGGCGCTGCGGTTGCCCCCAGGCGCACCACTGACCGTGGACGGCCAGGACGTGGCCGCCGACGTCCACGAGGTTCTCGCGCGCATGGGTGCGTTCGCCGACCAGGTGCGGGCGAGGACCTGGCTGGGGTTCACCGGCCGGCCCATCCGCAACGTGGTCAACATTGGGATCGGCGGCTCGGACCTCGGTCCGGTGATGGCCTACCTGGCGCTTCGCCACGTCAGCGACCGCGACCTGGTCATGCGGTTCGTGTCCAACGTCGATGGCTCGGACTTCGTGGAGAACACCCGCGACCTCGACCCCGCCGAGACCCTGTTCCTGGTCGCGTCCAAGACGTTCACCACCCAGGAGACGATGACCAATGCCCGGACCGCGCGCGACTGGCTGGTGGCCGGCCTCGGGGGGGACGCAGCGGCCGTTGCCCGGCACTTCGTGGCGATCTCCACGAACGCCGCGAAGGTGGCGGAGTTCGGGATCGACACGCAGAACATGTTCGGCTTCTGGGACTGGGTCGGTGGGCGCTACTCGATGAGCTCGGCGATCGGGCTGTCCACGATGATCGCGGTCGGCCCGCAGGGCTTCGGCGAGCTGCTCGCGGGCCTGCACGCGATGGACACGCACTTCCGGACCGCCCCGGTGCGGGAGAACCTGCCGATGCTGCACGGGCTGCTGTGCGTGTGGAACCGCAACTTCCTGGGCATCGCCGATCAGGTGGTCCTGCCCTACGACCAGTACCTTGTGCGGTTCCCCGCCTATCTCCAGCAGATGATCATGGAGAGCAACGGCAAGCGGGTCACGGCGGCCGGGCAGCCGGTGGCCTACGACACGTCGGCCTCGTTCTGGGGCGAGCCGGGAACCAATGGCCAGCACTCGTTCTACCAGATGCTCCACCAGGGGACGACGGTCGTGGCCGCGGACTTCATCTTCTTCACGCGGCCGACCAACGACGTGGGCAACCACCATGACCTGCTGGTGGCCAACTGCCTGGCGCAGTCCGGCGTGATGGCGTTCGGCCGGACCGCCGAGGAGGTGGCCGCGGACGGCACGTCGGCGGAGTTGGTCGAGCACAAGGTCATGCCGGGCAACCGGCCGAACAGCATGCTCGTGGGCCAGGAGCTCACCCCGTTCGCGCTGGGTGCGCTGATCTCGCTGTACGAGCACTCGACCTTCGTCCAGGGGATGATCTGGGACCTCAACCCCTACGACCAGTGGGGGGTGCAGTTGGGCAAGGTGGTTGCCGACTCGATCGGGCCCATGCTGACCGGCGAGGCTGAGCCCGGCCTGGACGTGTCGACCAACGCGCTCGTGCGGCGCTACCTGGCCGACCGGGGGCGCTGAGGCGAGTCCGAGGCGGGGGTCGGCACCGGGGGTGGCTCAGGATCGGCCGCGACTGGGCCAGGGAGCGGGCACCGGGCCGGCATAGCATGCCCGGCATGGAGATGCGCCCGTTCGGTTCGACCGGACTGCAGGTCAGTGCGCTCGGATTCGGGGCGGGCCACATCGGGTCCCCCGACCTGACCGACGCGCAGGTGCAGCGACTGCTCGACACCGTCCTGGAGTCGGGCATCAACGTGATCGACACCGCCCGTGGCTACGGCCTCAGCGAGGAGCGGATCGGTCGTCTGCTGGTGCCGCGGCGTCGGGACTTCGTGCTGTCGACCAAGGTCGGGTACGACATCCCCGGTGTGCCGGACTGGTCGTACGTGGCGGTGTCAACTGGTGTGGACCGTGCGCTGGGGCAGCTGCGGACCGACGTCCTCGACGTCTGCTTCCTGCACTCCTGCTCCGCGGAGGTGCTCCGGGCAGGCGAGGTCGTGGCGGCCCTGCACGCGGCCAGGGACGCCGGCAAGGTTCGGGTCTGCGGGTACAGCGGCGAGGGTGCGGCGCTCGAGTGGGCCATCGATTCGGGCGCGTTCGGAGCCATCCAGACCTCGGTCAACCTGGCCGACCAGTGGACGTGCGGGGCCCTGCTCCCGAGGGCGGTGGGCGCGGGGCTGGGCATCATCGCCAAGCGGCCGCTGGCCAATGCGGCCTGGCGCTTCGACCAGGCGCCGGTCGGGCGCTACGAGGAGCCCTACTGGCACCGCCTGCAGGCCATGGCGATCGCGCCGGCCGACGGGGACTGGACCGCGACGGCGATCCGCTTCAGCGCGTTCGCCGACGGGGTGGCCACGGCAATCCTCGGGACGTCCTCGCCGGAGCACCTGCGCGGCGCCCTGGACGGTCTCGCCCTCGGTCCGCTTCCCGAAGCTGAGGTTCAGCGCTGGGCGGATGCGTTCGCCGAGCACGGCGAGCAGTGGCCCCCACAGGTCTGAGCGTGGCCGTTGGTCGCGGGCAACGCGAGCGTCGGGCCGGGCTGGGTTGGGCACGCGTTCGAGGCTGGCTACTTCGTCGCCGAAGGTTTGGTCGTGGACTTCTTGGTCAGTGGCTTCTTGGTGACTGGTGACTTCTCCGCGGCGGCTGCCTTCTGAGCCCGCCGGCTGTTGCGCCGCACCTGGGTCAGGCGCACGACGCCCACGATCATGACGATGCTCGCACCTGCCACGGCCGCGATCAGCAGGGCGGCACCGAGCGGGAGGGAGCCGGTGAACCAGAGGTAGTTGACCTCCACCACCTGCTGGTTCTGCAGGATCAGGATGATGATCAGCACGAGGATGACCAGGGCCGCGCCGGTGGCAAGCCACGCCGCGGCGGCCCGGGTCTTGGCCAGGGACGCGGGCGGGAGGGGTTGCTTGACCTGACTCGGCTCCGGGGTCGGCGTCTCGGTCGCCCCGGTTGCCTCGGTCGGGGCCGGCGTCGCGGTCGACTCGGTCGCCCCTGCGCCGGACTGAGCCGGGGTCGAGGTCGAGCGGGGGGTGCCCGGGGATCCGTCGCCGCGTTCGGGAGTTGCTGCCGCCGTGCGTGGTTCGGCGCGTGCGGACACATCGTTGCCCGGCCGGGCGGGGCCGGAGTTTCGGGTCGGGGTGTCTCGGCGGGCTCTGGCATGCACTCGATCTTGGCACAGTGCCGCTGCTGGGGAGGGCTGCGCAGCCCCCGTCGGCTCTCGGCAGGCCGAGATCGACTGCCCCAGTCATCGATCCCTGTCCATCGACTCCTGTTCTTCGACTCCCTGCCCCTTGACGTCCCGCTCCTCGACTCCCCACTCGGTGTCTCGCGGCCCGTGCACGGCGCTGGCTCACCGGCTCCCTGGGGCCTGTCCGCACCTCGGGTCCGTGTCCGGAGGGAAATGTCAGTGGCGTGCTCTACGGTTCGAACAGATGTTCGTAGACGGGGGAGGGAATGGACACACCAGTTCTGGGCGGGCAGGTGGGGGACCCGCGGACGCGCAGGGCGCTGGTCGACGCGTCGCACGATGTGGGTTCGGCGTGGGCAGCACGTGCCGACCTGGCCGGGGTGGAACTGCCGCAGATGGGTCTGGTGCCCTGCTGATGGCCACGGGGTGGTCCGCGGGGTGGGCGCGTCGTCTGGCGTCCGCCGGGGAGTTCGTGGCGATCCGCCCGCGGCTGGGGGAGGTGTGTGGGCTGCTGGCGTGATCACCAGTGAGCACGTGCAGGCTCTGGCCAGGCACGTCGATGCGTTGACCCCTGGCAGAACGGCCCGCACCGCCACGACGGCCCAACGTCGGGCGCTGGCCGCGCGGGATGGCGGCTGCATCATCCTGGGGTGCGCGATTCCCGCCGAGGCCTGCCAGACCCATCACGTCCAGGAGTGGGCCGAAGGGGAGCATCGCCCGAACGCCACGCAGCCGGTGGCGGCTGTGAGCCGTTTCGGCGCGGGCGTCGCAGCCGTCGGCATCCGAGCGCAACCCGTACCCTTGGAGGCATCATGGCCAACCAATCCCTGCTCTCTGCCCTGTCCCAGCGGGTCATCGTTGCCGACGGCGCCATGGGCACCATGCTCCAGGCCCAGGACCCCTCCCTGGACGACTTCCAGGGCTACGAGGGGTGCAACGAGATCCTCAACGTCACCCGACCGGACATCGTCGCTGGCGTCCATGCGGCGTACTTCGACGTGGGTGTCGACTGTGTGGAGACCAACACGTTCGGCGCCAATCTGGCCAACCTCGGCGAGTACGACATCAGCGACCGCATCCGCGAGCTGGCCGAGGCCGGTGCCCGGATCGCGCGCGAGGTCGCCGACGGCTACAGCACCCCGGATCGCCCGCGCTGGGTCCTCGGGTCGGTCGGGCCCGGCACGAAGCTGCCCACCCTCGGCCACGCCCCGTACGCGGACCTTCGGGACGCCTACGCCGAGCAGGTCAGCGGACTGCTGGCCGGCGGGGTGGACGCGATCCTGATCGAGACGGCCCAGGACCTGCTTCAGGCCAAGGCTGCGCTGATCGGTGCCCGGCGCGCGATGGCCTGGGCAGGTCGGTCGGACGTTGCCCTGATCGCCCAGGTGACGGTGGAGACCACCGGCACCATGCTGCTCGGGACTGAGATCGGTGCCGCGCTGACGGCGCTCGAGCCCCTGGGGATCGACCTGATCGGCCTGAATTGCGCCACTGGCCCCGCGGAGATGAGCGAGCACCTGCGCCACCTCTCCCGCTACGCGCGGGTGGGCATCTCCGCGATGCCCAACGCCGGCCTGCCGGTACTCACCGCCGACGGGGCGCACTACCCGCTGTCCGCACAGGAACTGGCTGAGGCGCACGATCACTTCACCACCGACTACGGGCTCGCCCTGGTCGGCGGCTGCTGCGGCACCACCCCCGAACACCTGCGCGCGGTGGTCGAGCGGGTGGGGGGCCGCGAGGTCCGCGCTCGCGAGGTCGTGACCGAGGGATCCGCGGCGTCGCTGTACCAGTCGGTGCCGTTCCGCCAGGACACGGCCTACCTCTCGATCGGGGAGCGCACCAACGCCAATGGCTCCAAGGCCTTCCGCGAGGCGATGCTGGCCCAGGACTGGGAGGCGTGCGTCGAGATCGCCCGGGCACAGATCCGCGACGGCGCCCACCTGCTCGACCTGTGCGTGGACTACGTCGGGCGCGACGGTGTGGCCGACATGCACGAGCTCGCAAGTCGGTTGGCGACGGCCTCGACGCTGCCGCTGGTTCTGGACTCCACGGAGCCGGCGGTTCTCGAGGCCGGCCTGCAGGTGCTGGGCGGGCGCGCAGTCGTCAACTCCGTCAACTACGAGGACGGCGACGGCCCGGAGTCGCGCTTCGCCCGGATCGTTGCCCTGATCAAGGAGTACGGGGCCGCCGTGGTGGCCCTGACCATCGATGAGGAGGGTCAGGCCCGGACTGCGGACTGGAAGGTCGCAGTCGCCGATCGCCTGATCACCGACCTGCGTGACAACCACGGCATCGCGCCGCGCGATGTGCTCGTGGACTGCCTGACCTTCCCGATCGCCACCGGCCAGGAGGAGACCCGCCGCGACGCCATCGAGACCATCGAGGCGATCCGGCGGATCAAGCACGCCCACCCCGACGTGCAGACGACGCTGGGGCTGTCCAACGTCTCGTTCGGCCTGAACCCGGCCGCGCGTCAGGTGCTGAACTCGGTGTTCCTCCACGAGTGCATCGAGGCGGGCTTGGACTCCGCGATTGTGCACGCGAGCAAGATCCTGCCCATCGCCCGGATCAGCGACGAGCAGCTCGAAGTCGCCCGCGACCTGGTGTACGACCGCCGCACCTACGCCGAGAACGGCACGCTCACCTATGACCCGCTGACCCGGTTCCTGGACCTCTTCGCCGGCGTGAGCGCCCAGGCCTCGGCTGCGACCCGCGCCGAGGAGTTGGCTGCACTCCCGCTCGATGAGCGCCTGCAGCGCCGGATCATCGACGGCGAACGCCAGGGCCTGGAGGCCGACCTCGATGAGGCCCTGACCAGCCGGCCAGCGTTGGCGATCATCAACGAAACCCTCCTGGCGGGGATGAAGACCGTCGGCGAGCTGTTCGGTCGCGGCGATATGCAGCTGCCCTTCGTGCTCAACAGCGCCGAGGTCATGAAGACCGCCGTGGCCCACCTCGAACCGCACATGGAGAAGGTCGAAGGCGACCAGGCCGCCGGCAAGGGCACCATCGTGCTCGCCACGGTCAAGGGCGACGTGCACGACATCGGCAAGAACCTCGTGGACATCATCCTGACCAACAACGGCTACAGCGTGGTCAACATCGGGATCAAGCAGCCGGTCAATGCCATCCTCGACGCGGCCGCCGAGCACGACGCCGACGTGATCGGGATGTCGGGCCTGCTGGTCAAGAGCACGGTGATCATGAAGGAGAACCTCGAGGAGATGAACTCCCGCGAGGTGGCCGAACGGTGGCCGGTGCTGCTCGGCGGGGCGGCCCTGACCCGCGCGTTCGTCGAGGAGGACCTGGCCGAGCGCTTCGACGGGCAGGTGCGCTACGCCCGCGACGCCTTCGAGGGCCTGCGACTCATGGATGCGTTCATGGCTGTCAAGCGCGGCGACGACGGCGCTGCCCTTCCTGAGCTGCGTGCCCGGCGCGTGGGTCGACGCGCCTCAGCGGACCTGCCCGCGGCCGATGTCCCGGCGCGCAGTGACGTGGCGCAGGACAATCCGGTGCCGACGCCGCCCTTCTGGGGCTCGCGGGTGGTCAAGGGGATCCGACTGGCGGACTACTCCGCCTACCTCGATGAGCGGGCCCTGTTCCTGGGTCAGTGGGGCCTGAAGTCCTCCCGGGGTGAGGGGCCGGACTATAACGCTCTGGTTGAGGTTGAGGGTCGGCCGAGACTCCGGATGTGGCTGGACCGCATGCACACCGAGGGCCTGCTCGGAGCAGCGGTCGTGTATGGCTACTTCCCGTGCTGGTCGGAGGGCGACGAGCTGGTCATCCTCGATCCGACGGGCCTGGCCGAGGCGGGGGACACCCCCCTGGCCAACGGCTGGGAACCGCGCGAGCTGCACCGACTACCCTTCCCGCGCCAGCAGCGCGACCGGCACCTGTGCCTTGCCGACTTCTTCCGCTCACGGGACGCGGTCCTGGCCGAGGGCCGCCCCGACGTCGTGGCGTTCCACGTGGCCACCATGGGCACGGCCGTCTCCGAGGCTGCGGCCCGACTGTTCGCGGACAACGCCTACCGGGAGTACGTCGAGCTCCATGGGCTCAGCGTGCAGCTCACCGAGGCCCTGGCCGAGTACTGGCACGCCCGGGTCCGCGATGAGCTCGGGATCAGCTCGGCCGACGCCAGTGACCGCACCAAGCTCATCACCAAGCAGTCCTATCAGGGCGAGCGCTACTCGTTCGGCTATCCGGCGTGCCCGGACGTCGAGCAGCAGACGGTCATGGTGGATCTGCTGCAACCGGCCCGGATCGGGGTGGAACTCTCCGAGGAGTTCCAGCTGCATCCCGAGCAATCCACCTCCGCCCTGATCGTGCACCACCCGGAGGCCAGCTACTACAACGCCGGCTGAACCCACCGGTGCCGTGATCGTCGGGGAAGGACCTCGTGCCGCTCTCTGCAGTGCTCTTCGACATGGATGGGCTGCTCGTGAACACCGAGCCCATCTGGTTGAAGGCCGAGCACTCGGTGCTCGGCGCCCTGGGGGGCACCTGGAGCGTCGAGCACCAGAACGCGATCATGGGAGCGTCCATGGCGCACTCGACGGCCTACATGGCCCAGCTGTCGGGCATCGATCGGGGCGCCGAAGAGATCGGTGACCTGCTCGTGGCCACCATGCTCGACCTGTTGGCAGTCTCGGACATCCCGATCCAGCCCGGGGCCGGCGACCTGCTGACCGCGGTGGCCGGGTCCAGCACGCCCTATGCACTGGTCTCAGCCTCGGTGCGCCCGATCGTGGACGTGATCGTCGCGGCTCTGGCCCGGGAGGGCCTGCCCGGCTTCCCTGTGAGCGTGGCAGGCGACGAGGTGCTGCGCAGCAAGCCCGATCCGATGCCCTACCTGCATGCGGCGGCGCGGCTGGGCGTGGACATCACCTCCGCGGTCGTCCTCGAGGACTCGGCCAACGGCGTTCGGGCCGGGTGGTCCGCGGGGGCGCACGTGATAGCCGTCCCACACGCGGTGCCGATCGAGGCGGGCGAGCGGATCCAGGTGCGGGACTCGTTGGTGGGACTCGGGCTGGCTGACCTCAAGGCGCTTGTGCCCTGAGCTCACCCGCTGACATCACCCGGTGCGGCGGTCGGGGGCAGGGCAGTGCACCGGTGGACAGATCCACGGCGCTCAGCATGCCCAGCACGTAGACTGAACCGACTGACTCGAGGAAAGGTCACCCCCCATGCCTGAGGCATCTGCCACCATGCCCGTGCCCGCGAGCGCTGACTCGCGGCCCGCCGCCTGGGCCGTCGGACTGAGAAAGGTCTACGGCGAGGCAGACACCACCGTCGTGGCCCTGCGCGGCGTGGACATCGAGTTCGAGGCCGGGCGCTTCACTGCGATCATGGGGCCCTCGGGCTCGGGCAAGTCCACGCTCATGCACTGCATGGCAGGCTTGGACGCGGCCACGTCCGGCACGGTCCACATCGGCGACTCCGACCTGACCACGATGAAGGACAACGACCTCACCCGGCTGCGTCGCGAGCGGATGGGCTTCGTCTTCCAGGCCTTCAACCTCGTGCCCACGCTCACGGCCGAGGAGAACATCACGCTGCCGTTGGACATCGCGGGCAGCAAGGTGGACCGGGCGTGGTTCGATCTCGTCGTGGGCACTGTTGGGCTTGCCGACCGACTGACGCACCGGCCCAGCGAGCTGTCCGGCGGGCAGCAGCAGCGCGTGGCCTGCGCCCGTGCCATGGTCACCCGACCGGAGATCATCTTCGCCGACGAGCCGACCGGCAACCTGGACTCCCGTTCGGGCGCCGAGGTCCTGGGCTTCCTGCGCCGCAGCGTCGATGAGTTCGGTCAGACCATCGTGATGGTGACCCACGACGCCCATGCCGCCTCCTACGCAGACAGGGTGGTCTTTCTCGCGGACGGCGAGTTCGTCGACGAGATCGTGGCACCGTCGGCTACGGCGATCCTCGAACGGATGAAGAACTTCGAGCAGGCGGCCGGGGCACACGGCGACGTGGACACCAGCTGGGTCGACCAGTCCGGTCCGCGGGACCGCGACTCCGGCGCTGTGGGCGACACCGCCGACACGCTCGCTACCGACGCCACCGCCGGTGGGGCCGCCCCCGCAGCGGGCGAGCAGGCCTGAGCCATGCTCAAGGCAACCTGGCGCTCACTGAAGGCGCACAAGGCCCGCATGCTCATGTCCGGGTTGGCCGTGGTCCTGGGTGTGGCCTTCGTCGTGGGCACGTTCATCTTCACCGACACCCTCAAGGGGACGTTCGACCAGCTGTTCAGCGGCCAGTCCCCGGACGTCGTCGTGACCCAGCAGCTCGAGGTCGGTGGCGACGACGGTACCGGTTCGGTGGTATCCACGGTCCCCGCCGAAGCCGTCACCACGGTGCAGGGCGTCCCGGGTGTACGCCTGGCCACGGGGGACGTCCAGGTCCAGGGTGTTGCCCTGATCGATGCCGAGGGTGAGCCGGTCGGGGGCAACGGCCCGCCGCAGCTGGGCGTCTCCTACCCGCAGTTCCCCGAGGAGCCGAAGTTGAGCTCGGTGACCCTGGTCGAGGGCCGGGCCCCCACCGCGCCCGAGGAGATCGCCATCGACGAGGCGACCGCGGAGAAGGGCGGGTTCGTCGTCGGTGACACGGTCACGGTGGTGACCCAGGGTCCGCGCATCGAGGCCCCCCTGGTCGGCCTGGTGCGCTTCGGCGTCAGCGGCAGCCTGGCCGGTGCGACGCTCACCCTGTTCGACCGTCAGTACGCCCAGGACACGTTCGTGGGGTCGGATGCGTGGAACCAGATCTCGGTCCTCGGTGACGGGTCGGTGAGCAACGAGGCCCTGCGCGACGCGGTGGCCACCACCCTCGGCACGGACTACAAGGTCCAGACCGGTCAGGAGGTCCAGGACGAGACTTCAGCCCAGTTCAGCACCGCGCTGGGCTTCATCAACACCTTCCTGCTCGTGTTCGCCTTCATCGCGCTGTTCGTGGGCACGTTCATCATCCTCAACACGTTCTCGATGCTGGTGGCCCGGCGGACCAAGGAGTTGGCCCTGCTGCGGGCGATCGGCGCCAGCAAGCGCCAGATCACCTGGTCCGTGGTTGGTGAGGCCCTGATCCTGGGGCTGCTCGGCGGTGTGCTGGGCATCGGCCTGGGGATCCTGGTGGCCCTCGGGCTGCGGGCACTGCTGGCCGCGGTCGGCGCCGAGCTGCCCGCCGGCGACCTCGTCATCGCTCCGCGCACCGTGATCGTGGGCGTGCTCGTCGGCGTGCTGGTCACCGTGTTCGCGGCGTGGTTCCCCGCCCGGCGCGCCTCCCAGGTGCCTCCGGTCGCCGCCATGCGCGACGAGGTGGCCCTCCCCGCACGAAGCCTGCGCCTGCGGGCAATCGCTGGTGGCGTGCTCACCGTGGTCGGCATGGGCCTCATCGTCCTCACCGTGGCCAACGCCGACCTGCCCCGGCGACTGACCGTCTTCGGGCTGGCCGCTGCCGCGCTGCTCATCGGCGTGATCGTGCTGGCCCCGGTGTTCAGCCGCGCGCTCGTGGGCTTCGTCGGCGCACCGATCGCCCGATCCGGGGCCGTGGGGCGGCTGGCGGTCCGCAACGCCCAACGAGATCGCCGGCGCACCGCTGCGACCGCGACAGCCATCCTGATCGGGCTGGCCCTGGTCACGGCCATCGGCGTCCTGGGCTCCTCGACGACGAAGTCGGTCAACGCCCTGGTCGATGACGTGCTCACGGCCGACTTCATCGTCCAACCCACGAGTTTCGTCCCCTTTTCCCCGGAGGTGGGTGACGCACTGGCCGAGGTGCCCGGCGTCGCGACCGTCTCCCGGGTGCGCCAGGCCCCTGCCCTGATCAAGGGTGGGCAGACCGTTGCGGTGGGCGTGGACCCGCAGACGATCGAGGACGTCCAGGCCCTGGGCCTGGAGCCCGGTGTCCTGGATGAGGGGGGCATCGCGGTGGACGTCAAGACTGCTGCGGCGGCCGGGGTGCAGAAGGGCGACGAGGTCGAAGTCACCTGGGGCAACAGCAGCACCGACACCCTGACCATCACGCAGGTGTACCCGGGCGAGGACGCGCTGGCCGGCTGGGTGGTCTCGATCGACACCCTCGAGGCGGCCGGCCTGCCCGCCGTGGACTCGTTCCTTTATGTGACCTTGGACCCGGGTGTCGACCCGGCCACGGTCCGACCGGCGATCGACGTGGTGCAGAAGGACTACCCGACCGTCCAGATCCAGGACCAGACCGAGTTCAAGGACTCGATCACCGGCCAGATCAACCAGTTGATCAACCTGATCTACGGTCTGCTCGGCCTGAGCGTCATCATCGCCATCTTCGGGGTGGTGAACACCCTGGCGCTGTCGATCATCGAGCGGACGCGGGAGATCGGGATGCTGCGCGCGGTGGGGACTCTGCGCAAGCAGGTCCGCACCATGATCCGCTGGGAGTCCATCGTGATCAGCTTCTTCGGGGCATTCACCGGCGTGGCCCTGGGCCTGCTCCTGGGGATCGCGCTGCAGCGGCTGCTCGTCGAGGAGGGGATCACGGAGCTGGGCATCCCCTGGTCCCTGATCGGGATCGTGCTGGTGGCCACGGCGATCGTCGGCGTGCTGGCAGCGGTATGGCCGGCACGGCGGGCGGCCAACCTCGACGTGCTCGCTGCGATCCGCACCGAGTGACAGGCCCCGTGACTCAGCCCGCCGCGGGTGCGGTGGGCGCGGTGGGCGCGGTGGGCGCCGTGGGCGCCGCGGGCACATCCGGCGCTGTGGCCTGACCCAGCTCGGGCAGCGGCGGGGGAGTGCCTCCGAACGCCGGGCAGAGGGCCTTGTGGGCACACCAGTCGCACAGTTTGGACGGGTTCGGACGCCAGTCGCCACTGTCCATGGCCCGTTCGATGGCGGCCCAGAGGGCCTCCACCTTGCGCTGCATGGCGCGCAGGTCGTCCTCGTCGGGCTCGTAGCGCAGCACCACGCCGGTGGGCAGGTACATCAGCTGCAGCAGCGTGGGCAACTGCCCGTGCATGCGCCACAGCGCCAGGGCGTAGAACCGCATCTGGAACATGGCGCGCGCCTCGAAGCCCACCCCGGGCGCACGTCCGGTCTTGTAGTCCACGACCCGGGTCTGGCCGTTCGGGGCGCGGTCGAGCCGGTCGACGAACCCGCGCAGCGTCAGGCCTGAGGGCAGCTCGACCTCCACGCGCAGCTCGCGGGCCGCGGGTTCCAGCCGGGTAGGGTCCTCCATCGCGAAGTACGACTCCACGAGGTCGCCGGCCCCGCGCAACCACTCGTTCGAGTCCTGCCCGGCCTGGCTGAGCATCTCCAGCACGTCCGGGCGCTCGGCCGCCAGCTGCTGCCACTGGGGGCCGACCAGCCCGATGGCCGCGTCCAGCGTGCGCTGCTCGGCGGGCAGGTCGTAGAGCGCCTCAAGCACGGCGTGCACCAGGGTGCCGCGCACTGCGGCGGGGCTCGGCGGCTCCTGCAGCCGATCGATGACGCGGAACCGGTACAACAGTGGGCAGCTCTGGAAGTCTGAGGCTCGGGAGGGTGACAGCGATCGGGCGGGCCGCTGGGGCAGGTCGGTCGGATCAGGCATGGGTCCAACGTAGGCGGTGGGTACGACATCGCCGGCGCACAATGCGGGTCCGGCCCACGGCCCTACGATGGACAGGTGGCTGCCCCGACGACCCGGATCGCCGGGATCCCCGTGGAGTTCCCGTTCTCCGGGATCCTGGGCGTGGCCGTGCTGGCCTACCTCTGGGTGCCCGCGTTCGAGTCCGACACCGCAGCGCCATGGCTCCTGGCGCTGGCCTTCGCTGTCCTGCTGAGTCTGGCGACCCTCATCCACGAGTTCGCCCACGCCCTCGTCGCCAGGTCGCTGGGCTTCCCGGTGCAGCGGGTCGTGCTCCAGCTGCTCGGTGGCGTCACCCACTACGAGCGCCGCCGGGACGCCCCGCTCGCCGAGGCCGCCGTGGCCGCCTCGGGACCGCTGGCCACATTCGCCGTCGCGGCGCTGAGCTGGGGAGTGGGGCTGACCCTGGCACCGGGCAGTCCCGGCGCGGCGCTGGCCGCCGCGATGACGTGGGCCAATGTCGTGATCGGTATCTACAACTCCCTGCCCGGGATCCCGCTCGACGGCGGCAACGTGCTCAAGTGCCTGATCTGGGCCGGCACCGGGTCCGAGCGACGGGGCACCGTGGTCGCAGCCTGGATCGGTCGTGGACTGGCTGCGCTGACCCTGCTCACGCCGCTGGCGCTGGCTCGGATAGCGGGGGTCCAGCCCAGCCTCATCGTCTACCTGGTGGCCGGCCTGCTGGCTGCAGTCCTGTACACGGGGGCCACTGCCCAGCTGCGCTCCGTGCAGGTCAGGACGCGTGCGGCCACCCTCACTGCCGGGGGGCTGGCCCGCCGGGCGATCCCGGTGGACCGCGACCTGCCGCTGGGGGAGGCGATTCGACGGGCAAAGGCGGCCGGCGCGGGTGCGCTGGTCGTGATCGACGGGCGCGGGACCCCGACCGGGATCGGCCAGCAGGACGCCATCGCGGCCGTCCCCGAGCAGCGCCGGCCGTGGATCACGGTGGGATCGGTGTCCCGTCCCATCGATGCCCTGAGCACGATCGATCGCGACCTGGCGGGTACCGACCTGCTCACCGAAGTCTCCCGCCGCGGCCGCGAGGAACTGCTCGTGCTGGACCCAACCGGGCTGATCTTCGGTGTGCTGCTGGTAAGCGACGTGGAGACCGCCCTGCGCGGATGAGTGGCCACGCCCGTGCGATGAGTGGGCGCGCGGCGATCCCCGCGCGGATCCTGGTCCGGACGCCGTGTCGCGCCGCATAAGGTCGGGGCCATGACCGAACAGCCGATCGCCCGCGCCGACCGCCACGGGCCGCTGGAACCCGGGGACCTGGTGCAGCTGACCGATCCCAAGGGCCGGCACCACACCATCACCCTGGCCCCAGGCAAGGAGTTCCACACCCACAAGGGGGCTCTGGCCCACGACGACCTGATCGGCGCACCGGAGGGGATCGTGGTCACCACCGCGGCCGGGGTCCCGTTCCTGGTGCTGCGCCCGCTGCTGCGCGATTTCGTGCTCTCCATGCCGCGGGGTGCCACGGTCGTCTACCCGAAGGACGCAGCCGCCATCGTGGGCCTGGCCGACATCTTCCCCGGGGCGCATGTCGTGGAGGCCGGGGTCGGATCCGGGGCACTGACCTGCTCGCTGCTGCGCGCCGTGGGCCCGAGCGGTCGGGTCACATCCTTCGAGCGGCGTGCGGACTTCGCCGAGATCGCCCGGGGGAACGTCGAGCGGTTCCTCGGTGGTGGGCAACCGAACTGGAACCTCGAGGTGGGCGACCTCCAGGACGTGCTGCCGGGGCTGCACGCCTCCGGCGACGTGCACCGGGTGATCCTGGACATGCTCGCCCCCTGGGAGTGCCTCGAGGCGGTCGCCGGGGCGTTGCAGCCCGGCGGGGTCCTCGTGGCCTACCTGGCCACGACAACTCAGCTCTCGCGGATGGCCGAGACGCTTCGTGTGGACGGAAGGTTCACCGAGCCGCAGGCCAGCGAGCTCATGCTGCGTGGGTGGCACCTCGAGGGCCTTGCCGTGCGCCCGGAGCATCGGATGACCGGGCACACCGGCTTCCTGCTGACCGCCCGACGGCTCGCCGCGGGCACCGTGCTGCCGGCACGCCGGAGCCGCCCGGCCAAGGGGGCGTACGGCCAGGACTACGACGGTCCCGGTGCCACCGCGGGGACGGGCGCGAGCGCGAGCTCCGGCAGCGGCGACCCCGCCCATGCCGTGCCGGCATCCGATGCCGCGGACACCCCGATGCCGCCCCGGCCCCGGCCCCGGCTTCCCTGAGCTCCTGGGCCGACCAGTCCGCCGTGCGGTGCAGATCGGCTGCGCCACTCTGCACCGAGAAACCGCTGCGCGAGGCGCGAGGTTGTGGATAGAGTCGCGGGCATCGGCACCGACGCCAGGAGGTGGGTCATGCCCGGTCAGCCCGTGCCCCCCGAGGTCGAGGCGCGCATGCGCGCCCTGCAGGCCGAGCTCGACCGACTGGCGGAGACCAATCGGCGGATGGCCAGGACACTGCGCGACGCCCGCGACCAGGTCGTGACCCTCAAGGGGGAGGTGGATCGCCTCGCCGATCCGCCGAACGGGTTCGCGATCTTCTTGGGCTCCCACGAGGACGGCACCATCGACATCGTGGCCCAGGGCCGCAAGTTGCGGGTGCGCCCGGCACCGGGGGTCGGCGAGCTGGTGCCCGGCCAGGAGGTCATGGTCAACGAGGCCATGAACGTGATCGCGGGCCTGGAGTTCGAGCGCGTCGGCGAGGTCGTCATGTTCAAGGAGATGCTCGAGGGCGGTGATCGCGTCCTGGTCATCGGGCACACCGACGACGAACGCGTCGTCCGTCTGGCTGACTCCCTGCGCGGGCAGACGATCCGCGCCGGGGACTCGCTGCTGCTGGACCCTCGCTCGGCCTACGTCTACGAGCGCATCCCCAAGTCCGAGGTCGAGGAGCTGGTCCTCGAGGAGGTCCCCGACGTCGACTATGCGGACATCGGTGGCCTGGCCGGCCAGATCGAGATGATCCGCGACGCCGTGGAGCTGCCCTACGTGCACGCCGAGCTGTTCAAGGAGCACAAGCTGGCCGCGCCGAAGGGGATCCTGCTCTACGGCCCGCCCGGCTGCGGCAAGACCATGATCGCCAAGGCGGTCGCGGCGTCCCTGGCTCGCAAGGTGGCCGAGCGGGAGGGACGCAGCGCGGCCCGCTCGTACTTCCTGAACATCAAGGGCCCCGAGCTGCTCAACAAGTACGTCGGGGAGACCGAGCGGCACATCCGGCTTGTCTTCCAGCGGGCCCGGGAGAAGGCCAGCGAGGGCACGCCGGTCATCGTGTTCTTCGACGAGATGGACTCGCTGTTCCGCACCCGCGGCACCGGGGTGAGCTCGGACGTGGAGAACACGATCGTCCCGCAGCTGCTGTCCGAGATCGATGGGGTCGAGGGCCTGGCCAACGTCATCGTGATCGGTGCCTCCAACCGCGAGGACATGATCGACCCGGCCATCCTGCGCCCGGGCCGCCTGGACGTGAAGATCCGCATCGAGCGCCCGGACGCCCAGGCTGCCGGCGACATCCTCAGCAAGTACCTGACAGCGGACCTGCCGCTGCACCCGGACGACCTGGCTGAGCATGGCGGCTCGGCGCAGGCCACCTGCGAGGCCATGATCCGGCGGACCGTGGAGCGGATGTACACCGAGTCCGAGGAGAACCGCTTCCTCGAGGTGACCTACGCCAACGGCGACAAGGAGACCCTGTTCTTCAAGGACTTCAACTCCGGGGCGATGCTGGAGAACATCGTGGCGCGGGCCAAGAAGAGCGCCATCAAGGAGTACCTCGACAGTGGCCAGAAGGGCATCCGGGTGGTGCACCTGCTCACGGCGTGTGTCGACGAGTTCCGCGAGAACGAGGACCTGCCCAACACCACCAATCCCGACGACTGGGCCCGGATCTCGGGCAAGAAGGGGGAGCGGATCGTGTTCATCCGCACCCTCGTGGCGGGAAAGCAGGGCACCGAGGCAGGGCGTTCCATCGACACGGTGGCCAACACCGGCCAGTACTTGTGACCGTTCTGGACTACTTCGCCCCTCCACCGTGCTTCACCGCAACGCAATGAGTAGTTTCACGAAGGTAGGCGTTACCCCCACACCGAGGAGGGCCTGATGGCCGCTAGCACAGCACCTCCGAAGAAGAAGAACAAGATCGGCGTCTTCGGACAGCTCCAACGCATCGGCAAGGCCCTGATGGTGCCTGTCGCGATCCTGCCCGCCGCCGGCCTGCTCCTGGGCATCGGCGCAGGCATGAAGAACATGTACATCCAGATCGCCGACCCGGTGGACGGCAAGGTGCCACCGGGCCTGTTCAACACGATCGCCAGCGTGATGGAGGGTGCCGGTGACGTCGTGTTCGCCAACCTCGCCCTGCTGTTCGCGATCGGTGTCGCGATCGGCCTGACAGGTGACGCGGGCGTCGCCGCCCTGGCTGGTACGACCGGCTTCCTGGTCATGAACAAGACGATCAGCGTGTTCATGAACATTCAGACCGTCAGCACGACGGCCTGCCCGGAGAACGCGGAGCAGTGCGCCATCGCGGACACCACGACGGTGACCGAACTGCAATCCACGAGTGACATCATGGGGTGGTCGGACACACCATCGGCTGCGTTCGCCAACGTCCTGGGAATCCCCAGCCTGCAGATGGGTGTCTTCGGTGGCATCCTCGTCGGCCTCGTGGCCGCATGGGCCTACAACAAGTACTTCCGCATCGAGCTGCCTCCGTTCCTCGGGTTCTTCGCAGGCAAGCGCTTCGTGCCGATCATGACCGCGGCCCTGTCCGTGCTTCTGGGCCTGGCGCTGTGCTTCATCTGGCCGCCCATCGGCGACGCCATCAACTGGCTGGCCCTGCAGATGGAGGCCCTCGGCGCCATCGGAGTCTTCCTCTTCGGCCTGATCGAGCGCTCGCTGATCCCGTTCGGGCTGCACCACATCTGGTACAGCCCGTTCTGGTTCCAGTTCGGGGCTTGGACCAATGACGCCGGCGTGACGTTCACCGGTGACAACCGCATCTGGTTCGGCCAGTTCGCCGAGATCAGCGGCGGGATCACCCCGGTGCCGCCGCCCGGTGCGGAGAACACCCCGGAGTTCACCAGCGGCACGGGCAAGTACCTGACCGGCAAGTTCTCCTTCATGATGTTCGGCCTGCCGGCTGCTGCCTACGCGATGTACCGCCAGGCCAAGGACAGCCAGAAGAAGATCGCGGCCGGCATCCTCGGCTCCGCGGCGCTGACCTCGTTCCTCACCGGCATCACCGAGCCGATCGAGTTCACCTTCCTGTTCATCGCCCCCTGGCTGTTCGGCATCCACGCAGTGATCGCCGGACTGTCGTTCATGACGATGTACCTGTTGAACACCCAGATCGGCCTGACGTTCTCCGGCGGGTTCATCGACTTCTTCCTGTTCGGCCTGCTGCCCTACGGGGCGACGAGGGAACCGTTCTGGAACGTGATCATCGTCGGCTTGATCATGGTGCCGATCTACTACTTCCTGTTCACCTGGGCAGTGAAGTGGAAGGACCTGGCCACGCCGGGGCGCGAGCCCGACGACGTCGCGATGGCCGAGTACGGCGAGCACGAGCTGCAGCTCACCGACGAGCAGAAGCTCGCCGCGCTCAGCGCGGGCGACCACAAGGCCGAGGCGGACATGTCCCAGGCCGAGAAGGTGCTGGCAGCGTTCGGTGGGTTCGAGAACATCACCAGCGTCGATGCCTGCATCACCCGGCTGCGGATCTCCGTGCAGGACAAGAGCAAGGTCGACAAGGCCAAGCTCAAGAGTCTGGGTGCCGCCGGCGTGCTGGAGGTCGGCGACAACATGCAGGCGATCTTCGGTACCCGTGCTGAGATCCTCAAGGGCGAGATCCTCGACCTGCCAGGGGCTCCGCAGCGGTAGTCCACCTGCTCAGCTCAGCCCGAGACGAGGGCCGGTTCCCACAGGGACCGGCCCTCGTCGTCTGCCCGCACTGCACGTCCCGCCCATCGTTTGAGCCGTGCCCGGTGCGGGTACAGACGCATCGTGCGCTGTGCAGACCAGCAGCGCCACGTCCGGGCGCACGCCCGCAGAGGAGGAGAGATGGGCACACCGACGTCGCATCCCGACGCCGTGCAGGACCAACGCTTCTGGGCCAAGATCGGCGCCGTGGCCGGTCGAGTTCCCTTCACCACCGAGGTCGTGGCGGCCTTCTTCGCCATGCGCGACAGGCACACGCCGTGGCGGCACAAGGCGATCCTCGCCGGCGCGATCGCGTACTTCATCCTGCCCCTGGACGCCATCCCCGACTTCATTCTGCCGATGGGCTATGCCGACGACGCTGCCGCGATCACCGCAGCCATCGCCGCGGCCTCGATGTCCATCCGCGAGGAGCACCGCATGCAGGCACGCCGAGCCCTGGGCCTGGTCGCCGGGGGCGACGTGGTCAGCGGGTCGGTCTCGGTCTAGTCGCACCGCGCGGTCCGCCGGCCCCACGGGCGATCCGGGTGGGCACTCCTATGCTGGGCGCATGTCGGTGCACCGCGTGATGGGGCTGGAGACCGAGTTCGGGATCAGCCACCCGGGGCACCCGCACGCCAACCCGGTCCGGATGTCGGGCCTGGTCGTCAAGGCCCATGCCGTGACCTCCGGTCGGGGCCGGCTGGCCCAGCGCTGGGACTATGACGAGGAGTCGCCGCTGCGCGACGCCCGCGGGTTCGATCTGACCCGTGCCGAGGCGGACCCGTCGCAGCTGACCGACGAGGCGGCGACCGCCAACGTCGTGCTGACCAACGGGGCCCGGTTCTACGTCGACCACGCGCATCCGGAGTACTCCAGCCCGGAGGTCACCAACCCGTGGGACGCGCTGGTCTGGGACCGCGCGGGCATGGTGCTGGCCGCCCGGGCCGCCGAGGCTGCCGTGCAACTGCCGGGTGGCCACCAGATCGTGCTCTACAAGAACAACACCGACGGCAAGGGCGCCTCCTACGGGACCCACGAGAACTACCTGATGGACCGGCGCACGCCGTTCGCGGCCATCGTCGACGCGCTGATCCCCTTCTTCGTCACCCGGGTGGTGTTCACCGGTGCTGGCCGGGTCGGACTGGGCCAGGACGGCCGCGATCCGGGGTTCCAGCTGTCCAGCCGGGCGGACTTCTTCGAGGTCGAGGTGGGCCTGGAGACGACGCTCAAGCGGCCGATCATCAACACCCGTGACGAGCCGCACGCCGACCCCGCGCTCTGGCGAAGGCTGCACGTGATCGTCGGCGATGCGAATCTCTCGGAGACCGCCACCCTGCTCAAGCTGGGGGCCACGTCGCTGGTCCTGTCCATGATCGAGGCGGGCGGCCCGGGCCTGGGCATCGTGCTGACCCACCCGGTGACCGCGATGCACCGGGTCTCCCACGACTTGACCCTGGCCGAGCCGCTGGAATGCGTGGGCCGGGCGCCGATGACTGCGCTGGCCATCCAGGAGCGCTACCTGGCCGCGGCGCGCGTGCACGCCGAGAGCCAGCCGGGCGGGGTCGACCCGCAGACACGCGAGGTGCTGGACCTGTGGGCCGAGGTGCTGGCCGGGCTGGCCGCGGACCACCGTGCGCTGGCCGACAGGCTGGACTGGGTGGCCAAGCTGGCCCTGCTCGAGGGGTTCCGTGCCCGCGATGACCTGGCCTGGACCGCGCCCCGGTTGGCCGCCATCGACCTGCAGTACGCAGACACCCGCCCCGAGAAGGGCCTGGCCCTGCGCCTCGAGCAGCGGGGGTCCCTGCGGAGGATCAGCGCCGATGCGCAGGTGGAGGCCGCGATCGGGGCCCCACCGGTGGACACCCGAGCCTGGTTCCGAGGCGAGTGCGTCCGCCGCTTCGGCGAGCACATCGCCGCGGCGTCCTGGGACTCGGTGGTGTTCGACGTCCCCGGTCGGTCCGCGCTGGTCCGCGTCCCCACCCCGGACCCCACGCGGGGGACCCGGGCCCATGTGCAGGCCCTGCTGGAGTCCGCCGACGATGTCGGCTCGCTGGTGGTCGCCCTGGGCGGGTCGTGAGCCGGGGAGCCATCGGCGCGACGCGAGCCCCGGCGGGCGTGTGACTGTCGGACTTCGGCACTAGTGTCGGGGACGAGCCTGAGGAGGAGCCATGAGCCAGTCCAGTGAGCACCAGAGGCCCCGGCCCGACGAGGAGCCCGAGGTGGCGCCGGCGCCGAGCGCCTCGGCGCGCAAGGAGGCGATCGATGCTGATGTCGACGCGCTGCTCGACGAGATCGACGACGTTCTCGAGGAGAACGCCGAGGAGTTCGTCCGCGGCTTCGTGCAGAAGGGCGGCCAGTAGGTGGCAGGTACCGTCCCGCCGGGCAGCAGCACGCTGCCGGCGGCCTTCGCGATGGTCGGCGAAGCCTCGTTCGCGCAGTTCCTCACCGCGCACCGCCCTGACCTGCTGCACGCCCTGGGTGGTGGGCAGGTGAGCGTCGAGGTCCCACACGGGACGACCATCGTCGCGGTCACGATGCCCGGCGGCGTGGTGATGGCTGGTGATCGGCGGGCCACGATGGGCAACGTGATCGCGCAGCGCCACATCGAGAAGGTGTTCCCGGCCGATGAGCACGCCTGCATCGGCATCGCCGGCTCGGCGGGGATCGCCCTGGAAGCTCGTGCGGCTGTTCCAGGTCGAGCTCGAGCACTACGAGAAGATCGAGGGCTCGGCGCTGTCCCTGGATGGCAAGGCCAACCGGCTGGCTTCGCTGCTGCGCTCCAACCTGGCGCTGGCGATGCAGGGCCTGGCCGTGGTGCCGATGCTCGCTGGGCGGGACCCCGAGCACGAGCGCGGCCGGATCTTCTCCTATGACGTCACCGGTGGCCGGTACGAGGAGCACGCGTTCTACTCGGTCGGCTCCGGGTCCATGTTCGCCCGGGGTGCGCTGAAGAAGCTCTACACCGCCGACATGGACACAGACACCGCGATCCGAGTCTGCGTCGAGGCGCTCTACGACGCCGCGGACGACGACTCAGCCACCGGCGGGCCGGACCTGGCGCGTCGGATCTTCCCAGTTGTCGCGGTGGTCGACGCCGACGGCTTCCGGCGGGTCGGGCCCGAGCAGATCGAGGCCGTGAGCACCGCGCTGGTGGCGCGGCGGATGCTGCGCCCTGACGGTCCCTTGGCCCTGGTCGAGCCCGGGGAGGTGGCGCCATGAGCATGCCGTTCTACGTCTCGCCCGAGCAGCTGATCAAGGACAAGGCGGACTACGCCCGCAAGGGCATCGCCCGGGGGCGCAGCGTGGTGGTCCTGCAGGTCAACGAGGGGATCGTGCTGGTCGCCGAGAACCCGTCGCGCGCGCTGCACAAGATCTCCGAGATCTATGACCGCATCGGCTTCGCGGCGGTCGGCAAGTACAACGAGTTCGAGAACCTGCGGGTCGCGGGCGTCCGGCTGGCCGACATGCGCGGCTACGCCTATGACCGCCGCGACGTCACGGGCCGGAGCCTGGCCAACGCCTACGCCCAGACCCTGGGCACCATCTTCACCGAGGCCGCCAAGCCCTACGAGGTCGAGATCGTCGTGGCGGAGGTGGGCCACCGGGTCGACGACGACCAGATCTACCGGCTCACCTTCGATGGGTCGGTGGCTGACGAGCACGGTTTCGTGGCGATGGGCGGCCTGTCGGAGGCCATCAGCGCCCACCTGGCCGAGCACTGGCGCGAGGGCCTGTCCCTGGCCCAGGGCCTGTCCCTGGCGATCGCAGCGCTCGCGCAGTCGGGCGTCCCCGGTGCCCCGGCGGCCTCGAACGAGCCCCGTGACATCTCACCGAGCCAGCTCGAGGTCGCGGTCCTGGGCCGGGACCGACCACGGCGGACCTTCCGGCGGATCGGGTCCGAGCAGTTGCGCGAGCTCCTCGATGGTTGATCCGCTGGGTCGGCGGATCTTCGGCATCGAGACCGAGTACGGCGTCACGTGCACGTTCCGGGGCCAGCGTCGGCTGAGCCCCGACGAGGTGGCCCGGTACCTGTTCCGCCGGGTCGTGTCCTGGGGGCGCAGCTCGAACGTGTTCCTTCGCAACGGCGCGCGGCTCTACCTCGATGTCGGCAGCCATCCCGAGTACGCCACCGGCGAGTGCGACGACCTGCGCCAGCTCGTCGCCCACGACCGGGCCGGCGAGCGGATCCTCGAGGACCTGCTCGTCGACGCCGAGCATCGCCTGGCCGACGAGGGCATCGACGGCGACATCTACCTGTTCAAGAACAACACCGACTCTGCGGGCAACTCCTACGGCTGCCACGAGAACTACCTGGTGGTGCGGCTGGGGGAGTTCTCCCGGATCTCCGACGTCCTGATCCCGTTCCTGGTGACCCGGCAGCTGATCGTCGGCGCGGGCAAGGTCCTGGCCACGCCCAGGGGCACGACCTACTGCCTGAGCCAGCGCGCCGAGCACATCTGGGAGGGCGTCTCCTCGGCCACCACCCGGTCGCGGCCGATCATCAACACCCGCGACGAGCCGCATGCCGATGCCGAGAAGTACCGCCGGCTGCACGTCATCGTCGGCGACTCCAACATGAGCCAGACCACGACCCTGCTCAAAGTGGGCAGCGTCGACCTGGTGCTGCGGATGCTCGAGTCCGGGGCCACGATGCGCGACCACTCCCTGGACAACCCGATCCGGGCCATCCGCGAGATCAGCCATGACCTCACCGGCACGCCGGACCGTCCGGCTGGCCGACGGCCGGAGGCTCTCGGCCTGGCAGATCCAGCCGACTACCTCGAGCGCGCCGAGAAGTTCGCACGCAGCAGCGGCCTGGCCGAGCTCCCGCTGTATCGCCCAGGTGCTGGACCTGTGGCGTCGCACCCTGACGGCGTGGCCGACGAGGACCTGGGCGCGGTGGACACCGAGATCGACTGGGTCATCAAGCGTCGGCTGCTGGCCCGCTACAGGACCGCCATGACCTGACCTGGAGCTCCCCTCGGATCGCCCAGCTCGACCTGGCCTACCACGACATCTCGCGCACGCGGGGGCTGTTCAACCTGCTGGAGTCCGCAGGGATCGCAGCCCGCGTGGCCGAGGACCTCGAGGTGTTCACCGCGAAGTCGACGCCGCCGCAGACCACCCGCGCCCAGTTGCGTGGGGAGTTCATCACCGCGGCCCAGGCTGCGCGCCGGGACTTCACCGTCGACTGGGTGCACCTCAAGCTCAACGACCAGGCCCAGCGCACCGTGCTGTGCAAGGACCCGTTCCGTCCGTCGACGAGCGGGTGAGCCGGCTGATCGACTCCATGTGACTCGCCACGGCCGCGTTGTGGACGGATTCCCGCCGCCGGGGCAGGTCCAACTAGAGTGGCGCTCGTGAATCCTCGAGCCACTGCACCCATCCGCGCGCTGGCCCTTGCCGGGGCCAGCCTCCTGCTCCTCGCCGGCTGCTGGACGTCGTCAGACGCCGACTCCACCGGCGACCCCGCAGCCACGCAGGCGGCACCCGCCCCGACGCAGAGCGCTCCCGCCGTGAGCGCGCCCCAGCCGGCGTGCCCGGCAGGCGACGCCGAGGCCGAGACCTACGAGTGCGACGGCGTGACGGTCACCGGAGCCAAGGACGCCGAACCCACGATCGCGCTGGCCGCGGACTTCGCGCCAGTCACGGACCTGGCTGTCGCCGACGTCTACGTCGGATCCGGTGATGCTGTGGCGCCCGGCTCGACCCTCACGGTCAACTACGTGGGCATGGGGCAGCAGTCCGGCGAGGTCTTCGACTCCTCCTGGTCACGCGGCGAGCCCGCGACGTTCCAGCTCGAGCAGGTCATCCAGGGCTGGCAGCAGGGGATGCTGGGAATGACCCCCGGTGGGCGACGCCTGCTGATCATCCCCGGCTCCCTGGCCTATGGGCCCGGCGGCAACCCGCCGGCGATCGGCCCGGACGAGACCCTTGTGTTCGTCGTGGACCTGATCTCGGTGACCCCGGCCGCCTGATCCGGCCACCGGGGGTGCGCCTGCACCCCGGAGCGCTGCACATCCCTGACCCATCCGACCTAGCACGCCACGCCGAGAGGAACCCACCATGGCTGACCTGACCAAGCCCGAAATCGACTTCCCCGAGGGCCCGGCCCCCACCGACCTGGTCATCCGTGACCTGGTCGTCGGCGAAGGTGACGAGGCAGTGCCCGGCGCCCAGGTGACCGTGCACTACCTCGGCGTGGAGTACGACACCGGCGACCAGTTCGACGCCTCCTGGGACCGGGGGGAGCCGATCGCCTTCCCGCTGGCCGGCCTGATCCAGGGCTGGCAGGACGGGATCCCCGGAATGCGCGTCGGCGGACGCCGTGAGCTCGTGATCCCGCCGCGGCTGGCCTACGGCGAGAACGGGCGGCACCGGCTCTCGGGCAAGACCCTGGTCTTCGTGATCGATCTGCTCGCCGTGCGCTGATGGTCAGCACGGCCGGCGAGCCGGATCTGGTGCCCGGGGCACAGGGGGCAGCGAGCCAGCCGTACACCAAGGCCCAGCGCCTGCTCAACCTGTTGATGGCCCTGCGCGGGACCGAGGTCGGGCTGTCGCGCGAGCAGGTCCGTGCCGTCGTGCGCGGATACGACCCGAAGGCCTCGCCAACCGCGTTCGAGCGCATGTTCGAGCGCGACAAGGACGAGTTGCGTGCGATGGGTGTGCCCGTGACCACCCTCACCGACAACTCCGGGGTGGTCACCGGCTACCGGATCAAGGGCGACTGGAACCTGGCGCCGCTGGACCTGACCAGGGCGGAGCTGGCCGTCCTGGGCCTGGCCGCGCGGGCCTGGCAGCGCGCGGACCTGGCCCCCGCCGCCCTGAACGCCCTGCGCAAGGTCGAGGCTCAGCTGGGGATGAGCTCCCCGGTGGCCGGCGCCGCACCGATCGCGGGCCTGTCCGCGGACTCCCCGGTCCTCCGGGACCTCATCGAGGCGTGCGGCACCCGAACCGCGGTCTCCTTCGACTACCGCAAGGGGCCGCAGGGCCCCGTTGCGACCCGACACGTGCAGCCGTGGGGGACCGTCTGGTGGCGCGGGCACTGGTACCTCGTCGGCTTCGACACCGACCGTGCGGACGTGCGCGTGTTCCGTGCCTCCCGGATCGCAGGTGCCGTGCGGCCCGTGCCCGGCGGCGACACCTACGTGATCCCGGACGGCTTCGACGCGCGGGCCGCGATCGGGCAGTTCGCCCGTACCGACGAGGTCGAGCTGGAGGTGCTCATCGATGCGGGGGTCGGCGCCGCCCTGCGCCACCGGGCCCAGCCGTTGGCCGCGGGGGACAAGCGCCCGGACGGGCGCGAGCTGCTCCGGCTGCCGGTCGACGACCTGCCTACGGGTGTGAGCGCCGTGCTGGCGCAGGGGGCTGGTGTGCAGGTGCTCGGCCCTCGGGCCGCAGTCGAGGAGGCCCGCCGCCAGCTCGACGCGCTCCTGGCGGGGCTGACCAGCCCGGCCCCGGCGCCCGGACGCGCCATCGGCACCGGCTCGCCGCCCGGAGGCCCGGGCACCGCCCAGTTCAGCCGGTTGCTGGCCCTCGTGCCGTGGCTGGCGGCCAACAGCGGCGTGCGCGTGGCCGAGGCCGCGGCGCACTTCGGGGTCTCGGCGGACCAACTCCTGGCCGACCTCGACTCGGTGATCACCTCCGGTGCCGACGACTGGACTCTGTTCGACATCCAGTACTGGGATGACGACGGGACCATCGAGGTGATCGATGCCCTGGACCTCGATGCCCCTCTGACCCTGACCCCCGATGAGGGGTTCGCCCTGATGGTGGCGCTCAACGCGCTCGCCGCGGTCCCGGGCGCCACGCGCAGCGAGGAGCTCGAGTCGGTGACCTCGACCCTGGCTGGCGCGCTGGGCCCGCACGCACCCGCGCCCGGCGCGCTGGCCGTGCGGGTGGACCTCCCCGACGAGGTGGTGGGACCGGTCGCCAGGGCGTTGGCCGACGACCGTGCCGTCGAGCTGACGTACCTGGGGGCCGTGCGCGACGAGGTCACCCACCGGACGGTCGACCCGCTCGGGGTGGTCGTCGTGGACGGCTACGGCTACCTGCGCGGCTACTGCCGGTCCGCGGGCGGCCTGCGGTTGTTCCGCGTCGACCGCATCCAGGCGATCCAGGTCAGCGCGGAGCAGGCGCGCCCCGTGCTCGACGCTCCCGAGGTCGCCCCGATGGCGGTGCGCCTCGGCGAGAGCGGCCGGCGGATAGTCGTCGATGTCGCCCATGACGCGCTGCTCACCGACCGCTACCCGGTCACCAGGCGATGGTCCCTGGCCGGGGGCGCGGTCCGCGCCGAGCTGCCCGTGGGGGACTTCGGCTGGGCCCGCCGGCTGATCCTCGGGTCCGCGGGTGAGGTCGTCCTGCGCGAACCCGCGGAGCTGGTGACCGAACTGGCGGAGGTCGTTGCGGGCCTGCGCGCACGGTACGAGGGCGCACCGGACCTCACGAACTGACCCGGCAAGGTGCTTCGCTGTAGTTGCAACGCCACCCTGCGCGGTCACATGATGCAGACAGCGGCTGCGGGGATGTGCCCCGCAGGGCGCCTCAAGTCCGGTGCGGGGGGCGCCGAACTCTTCAGCATCCGTGCCGACGGCGATCGAGGAGGGCAACGATGACGACCATCAAGGCCACATGCCCGCGGTGCGGCGATGTCGACCTGGTGCCCGCCGATGTGCAGGTGACCGTCGCCGCGGAACTGGGCTGGTCGACCTACACCTTCACCTGCGTGGGCTGCACCGAGGCTGTGTGCAAGGCCGCCGACGAGGACGTCGTGGCACTGCTGTCCGGTGCCGGGGTCCGGGTGGATCACCTGGAGATCCCGCTGGAGTACCTCGAGTCGCGTGTGCTGGAGCGCACCAGCGCGCCGATGACCCGGGACGACCTGCTCGACTTCGTGCTGTGGCTGGACGGCACCCAGGACATCGTCATGGCGGCACAGCAGGACGCGTGATCGGCGGGTGCGATTGGCACAACGCCCGCGCGGTCGTACCCTCGTACCAACCCGTGCGCGCGGGTCCTGAAGCTGGAGGGTCCCTTGCCCAACCTAAAAGGATCTGAGTTACTGATCCTCGTCCTGCTGATCGTGCTGCTCTTCGGTGCCAAGCGGCTGCCCGACGCAGCCCGTGGGGTGGGCCGCTCGCTGCGCATCTTCAAGGCGGAGACGAAGGGCCTGACCGATTCCGACCAGGCCCAGCCGACCGCGGCTCTCGATGACGGCGGCGCCGGCACGGGCACCGTGCAGGGCGTCGATGCAAGCGCTCCCGCCCCGGTCCAGCACGAGACCCCGAAGCCCCCGACCCAGGCGTGAGCGCACCGCCGGTGCCCGGCGGCACCACCGAACGCACTGACGACACCTCGGGCGCGATGCCCCTGGCCGAGCACCTGCGTGAGTTGCGTGGGCGGCTGGCCAAGTCGTTGCTGGCCATCGCGATCGCGATGGTGTTCGCCTGGTACGCCTACGACGAGATCTTCGCCGTCATCCGGGCGCCCTTCGACGATGTGGTGGCGCAGGCCGCGGCCGACGGTCGGGACATGACGCTGGCCTTCACCGGCGTTGCCGACCCGTTCGTGATGCAGCTCAAGGTGGCCGGCGTCGCGGGCATCCTGATCGCCAGCCCGGTCTGGCTCTACCAGCTGTGGCGGTTCGTCACTCCAGGCCTGCACCGCCATGAGCGGCGCTGGGCGCTGGGGTTCGCTCTGGTGGCCACTCCGATGTTCCTGGCCGGTGCCGCGCTGGCCTACACCTTCCTGCCGCGGGGCCTGGAGATCCTGCTCGGGTTCACCCCGGAGAACATCGAGAACATCATCTCGGTGGACCGCTACCTGTCGTTCTTCCTGCGGATGATGCTGGTGTTCGGCCTCGGGTTCCTGCTGCCGCTGCTGGTGATCGGGCTGAACCTGGCCGGCGTGCTCTCGGCCCAGAAGCTGGGGTCGTGGTGGCGCTGGGTGGTGCTGGGCGTGGTGATCTTCGCAGCCGCCGCGACCCCGACCGGGGATCCGTTCAACCTCGCGCTGCTGGCCGGACCCATGCTGGTGCTGATGCTGCTCGCCTGGGTGGTGTGCTGGCTCAACGACCGGCGCCGGTCGCGCCGGCGTGCCGCGGAGCCCCAGTGGGCTGACGACGAGACGTCGCCCCTGTAGGTATCCGGCGCCGCTCGCGTGCTCGGCGTAGCGCGGTCGGGGGTCGCTGTGCAGTAGCGTGCAGGCCCGTGGAGTCCCGTGCCGCCCAGCCCGCTCGTATCGGCGCCCTGATCAACCCCGCCTCCGGCGCGGGACGGACCCGCAAGCATGCTGACGCGGTGCTGCGAGGATTGGCCGGCAACGGCACCCAGGTGCTGGCGATCCAGGGCACCGACGCCGACGACGCGCGGGCCCGGGTCGCTCAGGCGATGGATCAGGGCCTGGACGCGCTGGTGGCGGTGGGCGGCGACGGGACTGTGCACATGGCACTGCAGGCGGTGGTCGGCACCGAGACCGCATTGGGGATCGTCCCGCTGGGCACCGGCAACGACGCGGCCGCGGCACTCGGCCTGGTGGCCAACCGCCCGGAGGCCGCGATCGCTGCGGTCCTGGCGGGGCAGTCGCGCTCGTTCGATGTGGGCCGGGTGGAGGCTGCGGACGGGACGGTGCGGTACTACCTGTGCGTGCTGTCCTCAGGCTTCGACTCCAGCGTCAACGAGCGCGCCAACGCCATGACCTGGCCCAGCGGCACTGCCCTGTACATCCGCGCCATGCTCGCCGAGCTGCGCACGTTCCGGCCGCTGGCCTATCGCACGACGCTCGACGGGCAGGAGGTGGTCGCGGACGCGATGGTCGTGTCCATCGGCAACGGGCCCTCGTTCGGCGGCGGGATGCAGGTCTGCCACGGTGCTGACATGCACGACGGGATGCTCGACCTGGTCTGGTTGCACGCCCTCTCGCGCTCAGCACTGCTGCGGCTGTTCCCCCGGATCTACACAGGCAGCCACCTGAGCCACCCGGCCGTCGAGCTGCGCCGGGTGCGCAGCGCGTACCTGGACGCCCCCGGTCAGGTCGCCTACGCCGACGGTGAGCGGGTCGGGCCCCTCCCGGTGTACGTCACGGCCGTGCCGGACGGGGTGCGGGTGCTCGTCCCCCGGTAGCGTCAGGGCCATGGAGCCCCCCTCGGATGTCGACGCTGCCCTCGCACGTTTCCGCGGGCTCTACGAGTTCGGCCTCGACGAGTTCCAGGAACGCGCCTGCGCCAGCATCCTGGCCGGGCGCGGCGTCCTGGTGGCCGCGCCCACCGGGTCCGGCAAGACAGTCGTGGGGGAGTTCGCCATCCACCTGGCGATCGAGCGGGCCACCAAGTGCTTCTACACCACGCCGATCAAGGCTCTCTCGAACCAGAAGTACAACGACCTGGTCGCGCGCTACGGCACTGCCAATGTCGGCCTGCTGACTGGGGACAACTCCATCAACGGTGAGGCGCCTGTGGTGGTGATGACCACCGAGGTGCTGCGCAACATGCTCTACGCGGGCTCGCACACGCTGAGCGGGCTCCAGTTCGTCGTGATGGACGAGGTGCACTACCTCGCAGACCGGGAACGCGGGCCCGTGTGGGAGGAGGTCATCATCACGCTGCCGGAGAGCGTGAGTGTGGTGGCCCTGTCAGCGACGGTGAGCAACGCCGAGGAGTTCGGCGCGTGGCTGGCCGAGGTCCGAGGGGACACCGACATCGTCGTCGAGGAGCACCGGCCCGTTCCGCTGTGGCAGCACGTGCTCGTCAACCGCGAGTTGCACGACCTGTTCCTCGACGATCGTGGTCGCACGGTCAACCCGGAACTGGTCCGCCTGGCCAGGCATGACCAGCGGCTGGCCAAGGCGCGGCGGGACTATCGCTCGGGTGGTGGGCGCGCCGGTGGCCCGAACCGGCCTGTGCGCTCGTCCTCGGGGGCGCCGGCGGCCAGACCGGCCCGCGGTGGTCGACGGCCCCGGCCGACCGCCGGTACTGCCCGGCCCGATGCGGTGCGGGTGCTGCAGCGCGCGGACCTGCTGCCGGCCATCGTGTTCATCTTCAGCCGGGCGGGCTGTGAGGCGGCCGTGGAGCAGTGCCTGCACGGCGGGCTCTCGCTGACCACGCCGGCGGAGCGGACCGAGATCCGCGAGCGCGTCCTGGCCCGGGTCGTCGACCTGCCACCCTCGGACCTGGCGGTCCTGGGCTTTGATGCCTGGCTCGATGGACTCGAGCGGGGCGTCGCGGCCCACCACGCCGGGTTGATCCCCACGTTCAAAGAGGCCGTCGAGGAGTTGTTCCAGGCCGGGCTGGTCAAGGTCGTCTACGCCACCGAGACCCTGGCGCTGGGCATCAACATGCCTGCCCGTGCGGTGGTCCTCGAGCGCCTGGTGAAGTGGAACGGCGAGACGCACGCCGACATCACGCCGGGGGAGTACACGCAGCTGACCGGTCGGGCCGGGCGTCGTGGCATCGACGTCGAGGGCCACGCGGTGGTGCTCTTCCATCCGGGCCTGGATCCGGCGGCCCTGGGCGGCTTGGCCTCCACCCGCACCTACCCGCTGATCTCCAGCTTCCGGCCGTCCTACAACATGTCCGTGAACCTCGTGGGCCAGCTGGGCAAGTCCGCCGCCCGGGAGGTGCTGGAGTCCTCACTGGCCCAGTTCCAGGCTGACCGGGCCATCGTGGGCCTGGCCCGCAAGGTCGCGCGCAACAACGAGGCCATCGCGGGCTACGAGGAGTCGATGGCATGTCACCTCGGGGACTTCGCCGAGTACGCGGGCATTCGCCAGCAGCTCTCGGCCGCAGAGAAGGGGATGGCCCGTGCCGGGGTGGCGGCCCGCCGCAGCGAGGTTGCCGAGGCGTTGGCGGACCTGGTCCCCGGTGATGTCATCGTCGTGCCGGCCGGGCGCCGAGCCGGGCTGGCGGTCGTGGTCGACCCGGGACTGACCCTCGGTGAGGATCCGCGCCCGGTCGTGCTCACCATCGACCGGCAGGTGCGCCGCCTGGGCGTGGTGGACTTCCCGGTCGCCCCGCACGTCGTGGACCGGATGCGCCTGCCCCGCTCGTTCTCCGCCCGCTCGGCGAACTCGCGCCGCGAGCTGGCCGCCCTGCTGCGCACCCGGACCGACGGCCTCGACATCCCGCGGCCCGGTCGGCGGCACAAGCCCCACGACGAGGATGGCGCACTGGCCGCGCTGCGCGCCCGCATGCGGGCCCACCCCTGCCACGGGTGCAACGATCGCGAGCAGCACGCCCGCTGGGCCGAGCGAGCCCATCGGCTGCGCACCGAGACCGCCGCCCTGCAGCGGCGCCTGGAGGTCCGGACCAACTCGATCGCCCGGCAGTTCGACCGGATCTGCGCAGTGCTCACCGAGCTCGGCTACCTGGCCGGGCCTCCGGACCAGCCCCAGGTCACCGAGGCAGGTCACCAGCTGGCCAGGATCTACGGGGAGTCCGACCTGCTGGCCATGCAGTGCCTGGGTCGGGGCCTCTGGAGCGGGCTGACCGCTCCCGAGCTCGCCGGTGCGTGCTCCGCTCTGGTGTATGAGTCGCGCGGGGCCACGCAGCCGGGTGCCGGGCCTCCGCGGGTCCCGCCCAGCCTGCGCGGCACCCTGGACGAGACCATGCGCGTGTGGGGTGAGCTCGAGGTGCGCGAGAAGAGCCACGGGCTCCCGGCCACGCGCCAGCCTGACATCGGCTTCGCCTGGGCGGTGCACCGCTGGGCCGGCGGCGGGACGCTGCGCTCGGTGCTCGATGGGTCGGAGCTGACCGCCGGGGACTTCGTGCGGTGGTGCCGACAGGTGATCGACTTCCTGGGCCAGCTGTCGTCGACCACGGCCGACCCGGAGCTCACCCGCACGGCCCGCACCGCGGTGGACCTCATGCGCCGTGGGGTGGTGGCGGTGGCTGTCGGGCAGTGACCCTGCGCGCGCACGGCCCGAGCGTGAGGCGCACGGACTGCGACCCGATCGCGACACGGTGGGTCGGCTCAAGGGTTGGCTTCCCCAGGCCAGCGGAGCAGTATGGAGACGTGGTCAGGAATCGGCTGCACCTGCGCAGCGGCCTGAGCGCGGCAGTGTCCGCCGATGGCCGCCGATGCTCTGCCCAGCCCGTCCCTGGGTCTGGGATGGGGCAGGTCCTGGGTCTCGGCGTCCTAGCCGACACCGCTGCGGCGCTGCGGTCGGCACTGGACTGGATGCCCGGCCGGATCCTGGTCCTGGCCGAGGAGGGCCTGACCGCCGCGTGTCAGGAGCAGGTCGTCGACAGCGCACACCTGTCCACTCTGGCCGGGGTCGTGGTCCTGGCCCACGATGAGATGGATCTGACCTGTCTGGAACAGGTTGCGTGCGCCATCCCGGTGGTCCGGGTCGCACGCAGCCATGACCAGCGCTGCCTGCGCCGGGCCGTGCGCATCGGGGTCGAGGTCCGTCAGGGCGTTCCCGAGGTGGACCTGCGCGCCCACCCCTTGCCCATTCCGCGCCTCGGCGGGAGGCTCGCGCCGGTCCGCGCAGAGTGGGACCCTCCCGGTACCGTGCCCCGCTGAGTCATCGACGCGCGCGAGCCTGGGCACGTTCGCCGGCAGATCAGGTCGGTGCGGCGCCCACCTGGGCCAGCGCAGCCTGCAGGCGTTCGACCGCCGACCCGATGCCCCAACGCTCGGCGAGCGCGGCCAGCACGGCCGGGTCCGCGGCTTCGGCCGGGATGATCGGATCCACCTCGGCCAGGTCGACATCGGCGGCGCGCACCACCTGCTCGGCGCGGGTGAGGTAGTCGCGGTGCTCGCGCAGGGCTGCCACCAGACGAGGCGAGATCCCACTGTCCGGGCCTTCCACGGCGGCCAGGATCCCGGCGACATCCCCGAACCGCTCCAGCAGGGTCGCACCGGTCTTGGCGCCGATGCCCGGGACGCCCGGAAGGCCGTCGGAGGGGTCCCCGCGCAGCAGGGCGAGGTCGGTGTACTGGGCGGGGCCGACCCCATGCGCGGCGCGCACGCCGGCCTCGTCGAGCACCTCCAGCCTGCGCAGGCCCCGGCCCGTGTAGAGCACCCGGATGCCCAGCGCATCGTCGACGAGCTGGAGCAGGTCCCGGTCGCCGGTGACGACCTCGACCGGCTCGCCGCGGCCGGCGTGCCGCCGCGCGAGGGTGGCGATCACGTCGTCGGCCTCGAAGTCAGGTGCCCCCACCCGGGCCAGGCCCAGGGCCGCGAGGACGTCGACGATGATCTCGACCTGCGCGCCAAGGCTGGCGGGTTCGTCCTCCCCGCCGTCCACGGCCACCCGGTGGGTCTTGTAGGAGGGCAGCAGGTCCACCCGCCACTGGGGTCGCCAGTCGTCGTCCCAGCACGCCACGACCCCGCTGGGCCGCCGGGAGCCGACCAGCGTGGCAGTCATGTCCAGGAAGCCGCGCACCGCGTTGACCGGGGTGCCGTCCGGCGCCGTCATCGACTCGGGCACCCCGTGGAAGGCGCGGTAGTACAGACCTGCGGAGTCCAGGAGC
This sequence comes from uncultured Actinomycetes bacterium, assembly GCA_963788325.1. Taxonomy (GTDB): domain Bacteria; phylum Actinomycetota; class Actinomycetes; order S36-B12; family CAIYMF01; genus Prado023. Next base: position 297,707 of record CAWBGJ010000015.1, on the reverse strand, counting down.
ATGAGCATGCCCCGCATTCTGCCACCAGGACCGGCCGCGGGGAGCGCGCGCGGACCCGGGAGTACGGTGGCGACGTGACTGAGCGCATGCTGCCCACGCCCGAGGCCGCCGACCTGCTGGCCCTCACCGCCGAGATCGCCGACAAGGAGCTCGCCCCGCGGGTGGCCGCGGCCGAGGCTGCGGGGGAGTTCCCCCGGGATGCCTTCACCACCATGGGCCGTGCCGGCCTGCTCGGCCTGCCCTACCCCGAGGGGCTCGGTGGCGGCGGTCAGCCCTACGAGGTGTACCTGCAGGTGCTCGAGGAGCTGGCCGCGCGTTGGATGACCGTGGCGCTCGGGGTGTCGGTGCATGCGTTGTCGTGCTTCCCGGTGGCCGCGTGGGGCACGCCCGAGCAGCAGGAGCGCTGGTTGCCGACGATGCTCGGCGGCGGTTCGCTGGGCGCCTACTGCCTGTCCGAACCGCACTGCGGATCTGACGCCGCCGCGCTGACCACGCGCGCGGAGCTCGTCGGGGCGGACTACCGGGTCTCCGGGGTGAAGGCGTGGATCACGCACGCAGGCGTCGCGGACTTCTACAACCTGATGGTGCGGACCAGTGGGGAGGGCCCGCAGGGGATCAGCTGCCTGGTGACCGGCGCCGACACGCCGGGCATGTCCGTCGCGACGCCCGAGCACAAGATGGGCGGGATGGCCTCGCCCACCGCCCAGGTCATCCTCGACGGGGCGCTGGTCCCGGCCGAGGACCTGGTGGGCGAACCCGGCCAGGGGTTCCGGATCGCGATGCAGGCCCTCGACGCGGGCCGCCTGGGCATCTCCGCCTGCGCGGTGGGGCTGGCCCGCAGCGCGTTGGACGAGGCCGTGCGCTACGCGCGGGGCCGCAGTGCGTTCGGCCAGCCGATCGCCGGCTTCCAAGGGTTGCAGTTCATGCTCGCCGACATGGACACCCAGATCCACGCCGCGCGGGCGCTGCTGCTGGAGGCGGCGCGACTCAAGGACGCAGGCCGCGCGTTCTCGATCCCGGCAGCTCGGGCCAAGCTGCTGGCCAGCGACGTGGCCATGGCGGTGACCACCGACGCCGTGCAGGTCCTCGGCGGAGCCGGCTACACCACGGACTTCCCCGTCGAGCGCTACATGCGCGAGGCGAAGATGCTGCAGATCGTCGAGGGGACCAACCAGATCCAGCGGTTGGTGATCGGCCGGGCGCTGGTGCGCGAGTGACTGTAGCGATCGCGCTGCACAGCTAGGATCGCGACATGGAGGACATTGATCGCCAACTGGTGGAACTGTTGGCGCAGGACGGGCGGATGTCGTTCACCGACCTTGGCAAGCACACGGGCCTGTCCACCTCCGCTGTGCACCAGCGGGTGCGCCGGCTCGAGAAGCGTGGGGTCATCCTCGGCTACCGCGCGATGATCGACCGGGATGCCGTGGGCCTGCCCCTGACAGCCTTCGTCTCCATCAAGGCCTTCGACCCGACCGCTGAGGACGAGGCCCCGACCAAGCTCGCGGAGCTGTCAGCCGTGGAGGCGTGCTACTCGGTGGCCGGGGACGAGGCGTACATCCTCAAGATCCGGGTGGCCGCGCCCGGTGATCTGGAGGCGCTGTTGGCCGAGATCCGTGCCATCGCCGGGGTGACCACGCGGACCACCGTGGTGCTCTCGACCCCGTTCGAGGACCGCCTGGCCAAGTAGGCAGCGCCCCCGGCCGACCACTGGGTCAGTGGTCGGCGACGTCCAACTCGGCGGCGTGCTTGGCCCACCACGCCCGGCCCTCGGTGGGCAGCGTGTGGATCGGGTCGTAGTACCGGTAACCGCGCTCGAGGGCGTGCGGATCGTCGAACTCGATGCCGGTGCGGTAGTTCTTGGTCCATTCCGAGATGCCCAGGGTCTGGTCGTAGGTGTGCACCTGGTGCACCCAGCGCTTGCCGACGTAGGGCACGTCGCAGACGATCCGCGGGGTCGCGAACCCGGGCAGGTAGCCCATCATCGCGTGCTGGAGCTGCTGGGCGGTCGACAGCGGCACCCGCCAATGCTCAGCGTTGGGGATCATGTCGCACATGTAGAAGTAGTAGGGCATGATCCCGGCGCCGTCGAGCAGGGCGAAGCACAGGTCGAGCAGGTCCGTCGTGGTCGTGTTGACGCCGCTGAGCAGCACGCCCTGGTTGCGCACGTCGCGGACGCCCGCGTCGAACATCGCGCGCACGGCCTCAGCGACCAGCGGCGTGACCGAGGCGGCGTTGTTGACGTGCGTGTGGATGGCCAGGGAGACGCCGCGCTCGCGGGCCTTGCCCGCCACCCTGCCCATGCCGTCGACGACGTCGGGGGACAGCCAGTGCTGGGGCAGCGCCATGAGGGCCTTGGTGGCCAACCGGATGTCGCGGATGTTGTCGATCTCGAGCAGCTCGTCGAGGTAGGACTCCAGGCGGGCCCAGGGCAGGTTGGCCACGTCGCCGCCGGACACGACCACATCGCGCACCTGCGGGTGCGTGCGCAGGTAGGCAAGGTGATCGGCCTGCCGGTCCACAGGCTTGAGCACGAGCTTGAGCTTGTCCACGCTCGGGGTGGAGTTGCCCACCAGGTCCATCCGGGTGCAGTGCCCGCAGTACTGCGGGCACGTGCTCAGCAGCTCGGCCAGCACCTTGGTCGGGTAGCGATGCGTCAGGCCCTCGGCCACCCACATCGCCTGCTCGTGCAGGGAGTCCCGGGAGGCGTAGGGGTGGCTGCCCCACTCCTCGAGTCGATCGGAGAGGACGGGGAGCATGTAGCGCCGGATCGGGTCGGCGTAGAACGCCTCGGTCAGCGATCCGGGCCCCGCCGGGGTCACCGCGCGCATCATCGTGTTGATCATCTGCGGGGGCACCAGCATGGACATCGTGGCCTTGGTCGCGAGGTCCGCGTCGAGGTCGTCGTAGACGCGCTGGTCGAGCAGGTCGCCCATCAGGGCGTGCAACTGGCCGGAGTTCTTGATGCAGTGCGCGCGCTGCCACTGTGCCGAGCGCCATTCGGCTTCGCTGACCTGCGCCCACCCGGGGTAGCGGGTCCAGTCGGGCTCCTCGAGGACGACCCGCTGGTAGGTGTAGGGCTGCTCTGGGACCACCCCGGGAGCATGTGCGACCGGATGTTCGGCGGTCGGCAGGAACGGGTCAAGAATCTGCGTCATCGAGGAATCGTAGCGCAAGGATTACCGGCGCTGGAAGGTGGCGCGCGGTGTTTCTTCGGCTCAGTCGAGTCGCTAGGCTGGCGCCGGAACGGCGAGTGGCCGTGGACCGGGACTCAGGCTCAACGGCAGGGGATCATCATGGAGCAGGGCACCACCAGCGCAGTCGGCGTGCACCGCGTCCTCGAGCCCGAGGGGGTGCTGCCCCAGGCCGCGTGGCGGCTGGATGCATCCCCGGAGATCGGCCCTGATGAGGTCCGCGTGCGGGTGCATCGACTCAACCTCGACGCCGCCAGCTTCCAACAGCTGCACGACAAGCACTTCGGGGACGGCGCGAAGGTACGTGCTGAGGTGGCCGGCATCATCGCCAGCCGCGGCAAGATGCACAACCCGGTGACCGGATCGGGTGGGATGCTCATCGGCGAGGTCGAGGAGGTCGGCCCGGACTCGCCCCTGGGACTGTCGGTGGGGGACCGGATCGCCACCTTGGTCTCGCTGACCCTGACCCCGTTGCGGATCACCGACGAGCTGGCCACCTGGGACGGAATGGACGAGCAGGTGCCGTGCGAGGGCACGGCGATCCTCTTCCGCCGATCGATCGTGGCCACCCTGCCCGATGACCTCCCCGAGGCACTGGCGATGTCGGTCAACGACGTGTGCGGCGCGCCGGCATTGACCGCGCGGGTGGTGCTCCAGTACCGCGAGCGTGGGATCAGCCCGACCGTCGCGGTGCTCGGAGGTGCCGGTAAGAGCGGGTCCCTGTGCCTGGCCGCGGCTCGGGCCGAGGGCGCCCGCCGCACCCTGGGCATCGTGCCGGTCGATCGGGAGGCCCAGACGCTGCGCGAGGCGGGGATCGCCGACCTGGTGGCCCTGGCCGATGCACGTGACCCGGTGGGGGTCGCCGACGCGGTGGTGGGGGCGCTCGGCGAGCCGGCGGACATCACCATCGTGTGCGTGACCGTGCCGGGCTGCGAGCACGGGGCCGTGCTGTCGACCGCTGAGGGCGGCACCGTCATCTTCTTCTCGATGGCCACCTCGTTCACGGCCGCCGCGTTGGGCGCAGAGGGCCTGGCCGCCGACGTGACCATGCTCATCGGCAACGGGTACGCCCGTGGGCATGCGGCCTACGCCCTGGACCTGCTGCGTGGCGACGCGGCCGTGCGCGGGCTGTTCGAGGCGCGGCTCGCGGGGGACCATCGATGAGGAGCCTGCCGTTTGGGCCGAGCGTGCCGGTCGGGCCGGGCGTGCGCGGATGAGGTTGCTGCTGCGTGGTGGTGCGATCCATGCGCCCGGAGCGCCCGGGGCGGGGGCGATGCTGGTCGTCGACGACACGATCGCCTGGGTCGGCCCGGATTCCGGTGCCGACGTGCATCGGGACTCCGCCGACGCGGTCGTGGACCTCGGGGGTGCCCTGGTGGCACCGGCTTTCGTCGACGCGCATGTGCACCACACCGCCACCGGACTGACGCTGCTCGGCTTGGACCTGCGCGGGGTGGACAGTCGGGAGGACCTGCTGGCGGCCGTGAGCGCCGAGGCCCGCGCCGGTCGCGGCCGGCCGATCGTCGGCCACGGCTGGGACGAGACCCGGTGGCCCGACCAGCGACTGCCCACCCGCACCGAACTGGACCGGGCCAGCTGGGGGTCGGTGGTCTACCTGTCGCGGATCGACGTGCACTCAGCGGTGGTGTCCAGCGCACTGGTCGCGCTGGTCCCGGGCATCGCGGGAGCCCGAGGGTTCGAGGACTCCGGGCGCGTGACCGCCGACGCCCACCACCTGGTCCGGGCGCACGTCACCGAGGAGCTGCCCGGGGGCCTGCGCGAGTCGGCGCAACGCGCCACCCGGGAGCACGCAGCCGCCGCAGGGGTGGCGGCGCTGCACGAGGCGGCCGGGCCCGACATCAACGGCGCGGCAGACCTGCGCGCGCTTGTTGCGCTCGCCGCGGGCACACCCGGCCCCGACCTGGTGGCCTACTGGGGCCAGGCCGGCGGACCGGCCGCGGCGCTGGACCTGGGCGCGGCCGGGGCAGCGGGGGACCTGTTCGTCGACGGTGCGCTGGGCTCGCACACAGCCCTGCTGAGCGAGCCCTACTCGGATGCGCCCGACTCCCGCGGGAATCAGTACCTCGACGCCGACGCGGTGGCCGAGCACCTGGTCGCCTGCACCGAGGCGGGCCTGCAGGCAGGCTTCCACGCGATCGGTGATGCGGCGATCGAGTCGGTGGCGGTGGGCCTGCTGGTGGCCATCGACCGCTGCGGGCAGGCTGCCGTGCGCGCGGCGCGCCACCGCATCGAACACCTCACGATGGTCAGCCCCACGCAGGCCGAGGTGCTGGCCCGCGCCGGGGCGATCGCCAGCGTCCAACCGCTGTTCGATGCCCACTGGGGCGCGTCCGACGGCGCGTATGTCGCCCGGCTCGGCGCCGATCGCGCTGCGGGCCTGCACGACCTCGCCGGCCTGGTCCGGGCGGGCGTCTCCCTGGCCTTCGGGTCGGACAGTCCGGTGACGGCCATCGAACCGTGGGAGTGGGTGCGCGCGGCGATGTGGCACCACCAGCCTGCGGCCCGGATCAGCGCGCGTGCCGCATTCGCCGCCGCCACCCGCGGCGGTTGGCGGGCCGCCGGCCGCGACGACGCCGGCGTGCTCGCGCCCGGTGCGCCGGCGACCTATGCGGTCTGGGAGGTCGACGAGCTGGTCGTGGCTGCCCCGGACGGCCGGGTGGCCGGCTGGAGCACCGACCCGCGGTCGGGCACTCCGGGCCTGCCCCGGCTGGATCCGGGCACCCCCGCACCCCGGTGCCTGGCCACCGTGCTCGACGGGCGCACCATCCACCTGGCAACTGACTCACCGGCAGGCGAGGGCCTGCCCGACTCTGGGAGCGTGCAGCCATGAGGCTCAACCTTGACCCGGCGACGGTTGCCCGGGCCCGTCAAGCTCGCGGCACGGGCCGGCCAGCCGGTGGTCGACCTGGCGCAGGCGCACACGACGGTCTCGATCGAGCGGGCGGTGCTGCGCATGGCCGGGCTCGAGGGCGCCGACGTGGAGGGCATCCCCTGGGTCAACCGGCTCGTGGACACCGTCGACGAGCAGGTCGGCCTGGTCCAGGGCGTCGCGCTGCCAGTCTGGGACGCCCTGGCCGCCCAGCGCCGCGCCGGCATCGGTGGCGGCTCGCCGCTGCTCACCCTCGCGCAGCGGGCGGCGGCCGGCTCGGTCGAGTTCCGGGTGCCCGAGGGCCGTGCAGCTGCTGGTGCCACCACCGCAGCGATGAGGGCGGCGCGCGGCGGGGTCCGGCGGGTCGACCGGCAGCGGGCGGCACGCGACAAGTGGCTCACCCGCTACCCGGTGGACCACAAGCCGTGGATCTACCTGATCGTGGCCACGGGCAACATCCATGAGGACGTCCCGCAGGCCCAGGCCGCCGCGCGGGAGGGCGCGGACATCATCGCGGTGATCCGCTCGACCGGGCAGTCGCTGCTGGACTTCGTGCCGGAGGGGGCTACCACAGAGGGGTACGCAGGCACCTACGCGACCCAGGAGAACTTCCGGATCATGCGCGCGGCCCTGGACGACGTGTCCAAGGAGCTCGGGCGCTACGTGCGCCTGACCAACTACGCCTCGGGGCTGTGCATGCCCGAGATCGCAGCACTGGCCGGCCTGGAGCGCCTGGACATGATGCTCAACGACTCCATGTACGGCATCCTCTTCCGCGACATCAACCCGATCCGCACCTTCACCGACCAGCACTTCGCCCGGCAGGTGCACGCGCGTGCGGGCATCATCATCAACACCGGTGAGGACAACTACCTGACCACCGCCGACGCGGTCGACGCGGCCCACACGGTGACGGTCAGCCAACTGCTCAACGAGTACTTCGGCCACGCCGCAGGGCTGGCCGACTGGCAGCTCGGGCTGGGCCACGCGTTCGAGATCAACCCGGAGATCCGCGACTCGTTCCGCCTCGAGCTCGCGCACGCGCTGCTGGCCCGCGAGCTGTTCCCGGATGCCCCGCTGAAGTGGATGCCGCCCACGAAGCACATGACCGGCGACGTGTTCCGTGGCTACCTGCTCGACGGCTTCTTCAACCTCGCCGGAGCGCTGACCGACCAGGGGATCCTGCTCGTCGGCATGATGACCGAGGCGGTGGTGACGCCGTGGTTGTCCGATCGCGACCTGGCCCTGCAGAACGTGCGCTACGTGATGGAGGCGGCCGGCGGGCTGGCGCAGGACTTCCACCCCGCGCCGGACGGACTGATCGTGACCCGGGCCCACCAGGTGCTCGGCGAAGCGGTCGACCTGCTCGAGCGGATCGGCGAGGACACCCTGCTCGAGGCGATCGCCGACGGCACCTTCGGGCTGATGAAGCGACCCGCGGACAAGGGCAAGGGCCTCGACGGGGTGGTCGCCCGGGCTGACGGGTACCTCAACCCCGTCTCGGTGGTCCTCGAGGAGGTGCCCGCGTGAGCAACGTGATCCGCCCCTACGGGGACGCCACTGGCGACGGGATGGTGCAGGTGTCCTTCACGCTGCCCGTCCCGCACGACAAGCGTGCGGAGGGGGCCGCCGCGCAGCTGGCCCGCAAGATGGGCATCGACCCCGCGCTGGTCGTCCACGCCAAGCCGATGGGCCCCGACTTCACGTTCTTCATCGTCTACGGCCGGGTCAACCACCTCGTCGAGCTGGACAAGGTCGAGGTGTTCGAGCGTGACTTCCCACTGCTGAGCCCCAAGGAGGTCAACGCAGTGGTGCGCAAGACGCTGCGGCGGCCGCTGGTCGTGGTCGGGGCATGCATCGGCACCGACGCGCACACCGTGGGCATCGACGCGATCCTGAACATCAAGGGGTTCGCCGGGGAGAAGGGGCTGGAGTACTACTCGGGGATCGAGGTGCACAACCTCGGTGCGCAGGTTGCGGTCCCGGAGCTCGTGTCGGTCGCCGGCGCGGTCAAGGCCGACGCCGTGCTGGTCTCCCAGGTGGTGACCCAGCGCGATGCGCACCTGCACAACACCGCGGAGATGACCGCGGCGTTCCGGGAGGCATTCCCGGCCACGCGGCGCCCGCTGATCGTCGTGGGCGGACCGCGCTTCGACGAGTCGATGGCTGCCGACCTGGGCGTCGACCGGATCTTCGGCAAGGGAACCACGCCGGCCGAGGTGGCGTCGTACCTGGTCAGCAGACTGGTGAAGGAGGGATGAGCATGGCGCAGCAGAGCCCTGTGGGGCAGGCGTCGGACGGCGGGTCGGGTGGCGGTCCGGCGGGAGCGTCGGGCGACGCGTCGGCGGGTCGTCCGGCAGTGACCGTGGGCCTGCGGGTGGTGCACCGGCGCTACGTGCCCTACTCGCACGCCCACTACGGCGGCAACCTGGTCGACGGCGCCTACAGCCTGGCGATGTTCGGTGACGTGGCCACCGAGTTGCTGATCCGCACCGACGGCGACGAGGGCCTGTTCGCGTCGTACTCCGATGTCCAGTTCCGCAACGCCCTGCGTGGCGGAGACGTGGTGGAGGTCGTGGCCACGCTCGTGCGTGCAGGACGCCGGAGTCGCGAGATCGAGTTCACCGCGCACGTGGTGTGCCGGGGCACGCCGGAGCGCGGGTCGAGTGCGGCCGAGGTCCTGGCCGAGCCGATCCTGGTCACCAGCGCCCGCGGCACGGTGGTCGCCCCCGCCTGAGCCAGCGCCCGTCGCCGCCGAGCCACCCCCTCCCGCTCCGTCCTGCCCGCACCCGCGCCCACCGGCTGGTTCCTCCTCACCAGGGGCCTCGGGGCGACGCCCACGTGGAGGAACCCTGTCTGGGCGACGCCCACGTGGAGGAACTCCCGGGCTCCGGGGGCGGGGTAGGCGGTCGGGGCGGAGGCAGGGTGCGGTCGGGGGTGGGTTCTTGGGCGATGATGTGGCCCATGACCACCGCGGCGCGAACTGCCGGTACGCCGGTGCTGGCTGTGCGCGTGGCTGTGGCGATGGTCGCCGGAATCGCGCTGGCGCTGGCGTTCCCGCCGTTCGACTGGCTGTCGGGCTGGCTTGCGGTGCCCGCGCTCGCGGGCCTGATCGCCAGTGTGCGCGGGCTGCCCGGAAGGCGCGCGGGCGGTTGGCTGTCCGGTCCCGGGGCCCTGGTGCTCGGCTCAGCCGGGACCGCGTTCTTCCTGGTCCTGCTGACCTGGATGCGGGTTCTGGGACCGAGACGCGTGGATCGCGCTGACCGTGCTCTGCGCGCTGTTCTGGGCGGTCGCCGGGGCGCTGCTGCCCGCCCTGCTCGCCCGCCGCTGGTGGGTGCTCACCGTTCCACTGCTCTGGGTCTGCATGGAGGCGCTGCGCGCGCGCGTGCCGTGGGGCGGCTTCCCCTGGGGTCGGCTCGCGTTCGCCCAGGCCGGCAGCGAGCTGGTGGGCTGGGCGGCACTCGGCGGGGCGGCGGCAGTCACGTTCGTGGTGGCCCTTGCCGGCGCACGCCTCTTGCTCGGCTGGGACCACCTGCGCAGCGGCCAGCTGCGCCGGGCCGGGGTCGCCGGGCTGCGTGATCGCAGCCCTTGTCGGTGGCGGCGCTGCCGCGCGGGCCGCGGACTGGGGCGGTCCCGACCGTGCCGCCCAGCCGATCGCCGTCGTGCAGGGCAACGTCCCCCGCCTGGGCCTGGACTTCAACGCCCAGCGCCGGGCCGTCCTGGACAACCACGTGCGCGTCACCCAGGAGCTGGCCGCGCAGGTCGCCGCCGGCGCCGCAGCCCGCACCCGTCGCGGTGATCTGGCCGGAGAACTCCTCGGACATCGACCCGCTGCGCAACGCGGACGCGGCGGCGCAGATCGATGCCGCCGCCGACGCGATCGGGGCTCCGATCCTCGTGGGTGCGGTCATGGTGAACCCCGATGACCCGCCTGTCGGGGAGCACCCCGGGACCATCCTCAACGTGGGGCTCGTCTGGGACCCGGTGTCCGGGCCGGGGGAGGCCTACGTGAAGCGCCATCCGGTCCCGTTCGGCGAGTACCTGCCCCTGCGCGGCCTGCTGAGCAGGTTCATCACCCGCTTCGACCGGATCCCGCGGGACTTCGCGGCAGGGTCAGAACCGGGCCTGCTGCAGGTCGGACCGGTGCCTGCCGGGGTGGTGATCTGCTTCGAGATCGCCTACGACGAGTTGGTCCGCGACGCGGTGCGTGCAGGTGGTCAGGTGCTGGTCGTGCAGACCAACAACGCCACCTATGGGCGCACCGGCCAGCCCGCGCAGCAGTTGGCCATCAGCCAGGTGCAGGCGGTGGCCAGCGGACGCACGACCGTGGTGGCCGCCACGTCCGGGATCAGCGCGGTGATCGACCCGCATGGGGCCCTGCAGTGGCAGACCGAGGAGTTCACCGCGGATGCCACCGTCGCCCAGGTGCCGATGCGCTCCGGGCTGACTCCGGCGATGCGACTGGACGGCTGGCTGGAACTGGCCGCAGCCGCGTTGCTCGTTGTCCTGCTGGTCGTCGGCGGCCGCAGGCCAGCACCAGCTCGGTCGACCGATCAGACCCGGGTCGTCGGCGACGTGTAGGTGCGGCCCCGGTAGGTGCCCACGATCCGCCACTGCCCGTGCCCCGCGTGGTACACGGGGTTGCCGTGCTCGTTCGTGGGAGGGGGGCCGGGCCGGCCCAGTGTGCGCCACTTGGTGGCGCCCGGGGCGCGATGCTGGACGCGCACGATCCAGCCCGACGAGTGCGGGCCGACGTGACCGTCGCTGTAGCGCTGACGCACGTCGAAGGCCGCGTAGCCCCAGCGCGCCTTCTTCTCCAGTCGCACCACGGGCTTGGTGATCCACGCGGTGCGCGTCGGCTTCGCGGGCGCGAGCTTCCAGGAACCGATGGTGCGCCCGTCGACGGTGAGCCGGTAGCGGGCGGTGCGCGCCAGTGGAACGGCAGCGTGGATCTTCCCCGGCCGGGATGCTGCGGTGGCTCCCCGGTACACCGTGCGCCACTTGCCCTTGCGCCGTTCCTGGACCCGGTACTTGGTGCCGTTGAGCGCCTCGCGCCACGACCCGTCGGCCCATTTCTGGGAGATCGTGCCGCGGAAGTCCATCGCACCGCCCTGAGCGGAGCGCGTGGGCCTGGCCACCGTGCTCGACAGCGCCGAGGTGACCGGGACCACCGTGATCGGGACGGCGTTGGTCCGGCGGCCGTTCTCCTCAATCCGGATCTCACCCGTGCGGGGCACGATGACCGCCCCGGAGGTGACGAACGGCAGCACCTGCCAGGAGGTCGAGCCCGTGGCCCGGAACTCGACCGGGTACCCCGAGCCCTCGCTGACCACCGTGCGGGTGCGTCCATCACGGTAGGTCTGGACAAGGTGCCGGGCCCTGGTGACGTCGCGGTATCCATCGGGCAGGCCAGGAGTGCGCGGCGAGCGGTTCGGCACGACCAGCCGCAGTGCTGTGTCGGTCCACCCGTGGAGGTCGCCGGTGCACGTGACGGTCACGACGTTGGTGGAGAACTCCTCCCCGTCGAACTCGCCCACCAGCCGGATCTTCCAGGTGCCGTCGGGGACGGGCCAGGTGCCCCGTCCGCCGGACATCTCCTGCTGGTCCGAGGCGAACCACTGCTTGCCATCGGGGGAGTACTCAAGGCTCAGGCCCGGTCGCTGAACCCAGATCGGCACCTCATCCCAACCGGGGGCGACAGACGGCGCGCCTGACCACGTCACGGTGACCAGGTCGCTGGCGTGCCCGGTGGGCAGCGGCTTGCTGCCGGTGGCCGAGGTGATCCGCACGGGACCGGCCCGGAACTTCCACCCGAACGAGTAGCTGCCGAACTGGTCGGGCAGGGCCGAGGTGATCAGGAAGCGCTCCCCGGCCTCGAGCGGGAACTCGACCGGGCCCACGTCGAGCAGCCCCGCGTCGACCACCGTGCCGGCGCTGTCGAGGATCATCAGGACGGGATTGGCAAGGGTGCCGCCCTGGAAGTCCAGCGCAAGCACCTGACCCGGTTGGACCGCCGCAGGAACTGTGTGCACGCGCGCCACGTGCCCGCCCTGGAATGGCACGTGCGGGTCGGTGGGACGCAGGGTGGCGCTCTCCACCGCAGCAGCCAGGGTCGCCTGGGGTGCACGGACCTCCTCGTCACCGGTGTAGCGGGCCAGGGTGAGGGTGGCCTCGGGGCTGGTCGGCGAACTGCCGTCGCTGACCAGGACGATCACGTCATCGGTGGCGTACTCGAACTCCAGGTCCGGCGCGGCGATGGCAGCGTCGGGGTGCCCGGCGGCCGCGACGACCTCACCGTCGGCACCCACGACGTAGACCTCGATGGGTCCGGCACCGGCCAGCGACACCCGGTAGGACGCCCCGGCGACCGCGCCTGCGATGTCGACCCCCGCCACGTGCGCGGCCAGGTCGGGGTCCAGCTCCTCCTCAGCCCAGGTCACACGCAGGCTCGAGTCGGGCGTGATGGACAGCGGGGCGGGCGTCTCGACTGCGTCGGCCAGCGCCTCGGTGGTCTGCTGGTCGACCCCGTCGGCGGGTAGTTCCGCGCTGAGCTGGGTCAGTGGCGAACTGTCCAGCGCGACCGCGGCGGGCGCGCCGGGAACGGCCAGTCCGAGGATGCTGACGAGTACGACGATGAGCGCTGAGCGCCCCATGAGAAACCCCCTGAATCAGGAGGAATCATACGCCTGGCAACGCGCCGGATGACGCGGGTCCCGCACGTGGGGCGCACCCGCACCGCACTCGCCCCACCCCCGGCCCCGGACGAGGGGGAGGGGCGGTCACAACGAGCCGTCCTCAGACCTCGACGAAGACCTCGTCGCCCTCGACGACCACGGTGTAGGTGGTCAGAGGTGCGGGCTTGCGACCGGCGGCGATCATGCGACGCGACCAGCGCGGCACGTCGCGTCCGGCGATCCCCGACACCCAGTCGAGGTTCTCGCCGCTGCGGACCACGAACGTCGAGTTGTGCCAGGCACAGGTGACCACCCCGTCGGAGTAGTGCGTGCCGCCCGGGCCGGAGGTGAGCGAAAGACCCAGGTGCGGGCAGCGGTTGCGCGCCGCGCACAGGCCCTCGTCGTCGTGGCCGACCAGTAGCTTGGTGCCCTCGACCTCGATCTCCGTGAGCTGACCTGCGGGGAAGTCCTGCACCTGACCGATCCGGATCCTGGCTGCCATGCGTGCACTCCTCGTGGTCGACGTGCCCACGACGCTACCAGCGATGAGGATCCGTGCCGAAGGCTGTTCCGAGGCGCCCTCGGCCCAGGCCTCGCGAGCCTCACGACGTGGGAGAATGACACCGTGACGCAGCAGTTCGCCGACCTCGGCCCGATCCTGGTGATCATCCCGACGTACAACGAGCGGGAGAACGTCGCCCGCATCACGGCCCGGGTCCGGGCCGCGGTGCCCGAGGCGCACGTCCTGGTCGCCGACGACAACTCCCCGGACGGCACCGGCCAGATCGCCGATGAGCTGGCCGGCGCCGACGAGCAGGTCCACGTCCTGCACCGGCTGGGCAAGGAGGGGCTGGGCGCGGCCTACCTGGCCGGATTCGCGTGGGGCCTGGAGCGGGGTTACGAGGTCCTGGTCGAGATGGACGCAGACGGATCACACAAGCCCGAGCAGCTGCCCCTGCTCCTCGACGCGCTGCGTGAGGCTGACCTGGTGCTGGGCTCCCGGTGGGTGCCCGGGGGCGAGGTGGTCAACTGGCCGAAGTCGCGTGAGGTGCTCTCCCGCGGCGGCAACCTGTACACCCGGATGGCCCTGGACATCCCGCTGCAGGATGCCACCGGCGGCTACCGGGTGTTCCGTGCCAGCGCACTGCGCGCCCTGGACGTCCACCAGGTCGCCTCGCAGGGCTACTGCTTCCAGGTGGACATGGCCCGACGTGCCGTCGCCTCGGGTCTTCGCGTCCGCGAGGTCCCGATCACCTTCGTGGAGCGCGAGTTCGGCACCTCGAAGATGAACGGCAGCATCGTGCGCGAGGCGCTCTGGCGGGTCACAGTCTGGGGCGCCCAGGAGCGCGCCGTGAAGGCGCGTGCAGCGGTGGCGCGGCGGCGCGGCGCCCGAGCCGAACGGCGGGGCAGCAGGTCGGCGCGCTGATGGCCAGGTTGCTCACGCTGACGGCCCTGGCGCTCCTCGCGGTCGCCGAGGTGGCTGCGGTCCTGGCTCTGCGCGACGCGTTCGGACCCGGGACGGCGCTGCTGCTGCTGGCGCTGGACATGGCACTCGGCGTGCTGGTCATGCGCTGGGGTGCGCGCAGTGCGCCTCCCGCCCGGGGTTGGCGGATCGGTGCGGGTGCCTTCATCGCGCTGCCGGGGGTGGTCCTGGACCTCGTGGGCCTGGCCCTGCTGGTGCCGGCCGTCCAGAGTTGGCTGTCCGGGCATGTCCTGAACACCACGACGACAGTGCTGCGCGGACGCCGGGTGAGCGTCGTGACGGTCACCGACGAGTCAGGTGCCACCCGTACGACCGTCGTGCCCGGTGATGTCATCGCCGGGGAGGTCATCGACCCGGAGGCGGGCAGCACAACGGACCGGGCCGGCGAAGCGCCGGATCCCGGTCCGGGGATCGTGCGGGGCGAGATCGCGGGATCCGACGACTGAGACTGCTCCGCCGGGGCGAATGCCTGGGCGAAGGCCGGGTGAGCGCCGGTCAGGCGGACTTGCGGACGCCCTGGCCACGCATCTGGTGCAGCAGGTCCAGACGCTCCTGGAGGACCTCCTCAAGGTCGGCCAGCGTGCGCCGCTCGAGCAGCATGTCCCAGTGGGTGCGCACGGGCTTCTCCGCCTTGCGCTCCGGCTCGACCCCGTTGCGCAGGGTTGCCGGCACGCCACACGTGGCGCACTGCCAGTCGTAGGGGATCTCCGCCTCGTCCGAGAACGGCAGCGTGGTGGCATGCCCGCTGGGGCAGTCGTAGGTGGTCATCTGACGAGGTGCGAACTCGACATCCGCATCGCTCTCGTAGCTCGTGCTGCCCAGTCGTGTACCGCGCAGAGCTCCGTCGCTCATGAATGTGCCTTTCCGCGTGTGTGCCCGGTCGGGTGCCACGCCCCTGGAGTCGGCTGGTGGCCGATGAGAGTGGTAACACCGAATGACGAGCGTTTCATTCCCGGTCGCACCCCACCTCAAACATGGGGGCCACCATGGGTGGCGTTCGGCGGCGGCGCGGGCGATCCCGCGGGGAGTGGGGGAGGCACCGACTACTGCCAGACGCCCCGTTCTTCGAGCACGCCACGCAGCACCGTGGGGTGATCGGTGACCAGGCCATCGACGCCCAGATCGAGCAGGTCGGCCATCTGCAGTGGATCGTCGACGGTCCACACGTGCACCTCGAGGCCCCGGTCGTGTGCACGGCCGACGAATGATCCCGTGACGACGGGGATCGGGCCGGCCGCAATCGGGACCTGGGCGGCGCACGCGGCGGAGCGGAGCGCACGCGCGCGCAGGACGAGCGCCGCGACCTCGCTGGGTCCCATCGAGGTCGCGAGCCGCGGCCCGGCCAGGCGGCGCAACTGGCGCAGTCGGGCGGTGGAGAAGGCTGCTGCGCAGACGCGATCCCACGCCTGGGCCTCGGCGACGGCGGCAAGGAAGGGGCCTACTGCGTCGTCTGACTTCACGTCCACGTTGAATCGGGTGGTGGGCCACCGGCGCAGGGCCTCGGCAAGGGTGATGGGGCTTTCCCCGTTGGCCAGGTGCGCCTTCCTGACGAACGCCCAGGGAAGTGCCGAGAGCGCCCCGCCGGCATCCGTCGTCCGGTCGAGGGTCGCGTCATGGAAGACCACAGCCTGCCCATCGATCGTGGCCCGGACATCGGTCTCGATGTAGCGCAGGCCCAGGTCGATGACCCGTTGGAAGGCGCCGGGGGAGTTCTCGGTGGCCTCCGCGGCACCACCCCTGTGTGCGATGGCCCTCGGGTGTGCCTCGGCCAGGAAGGGGTGCTGCCTGGGCCTCACCTCAGCGTCGTACCTTCAGGTAGTCGGTGCCGCTGGACTTCCATCGACCGGTGGGCTTCTGGACCTTGGCGCGCCACCGCCCGCTCTTGGGCGGGACTGCGCGAAGCACGGCCCATCCGTTGGCGCCTGAGGCGACGACGGCCACGGTCCGGTACTTGCGCGACCCGGCCTTCTTGAACTCGAAGCGGACCAGCGTGGGGGAGGGGCTTCACCCGCCAGCTGCGGTCGGGGTACTTGGCCTGGACCTGCACCACGAATTCGCTGGTCCGGCCTCGCTTGGCCGGCTCGGGCCGCGCGTTGAACTTCCGTAGGCGCAGGTTGGCGTTGGCCGGAGGAGCCGGGGTGACCGCCAGTGCTCGTGCGAGGGCGACGGCGCGGTCGGCGCGCACGACGCCCTGACCGAGCTGGTCGTCACGGCCATTGCCGCTGATGTCGTCGGCCGCGGTCCGCGTCACAGCGGCTGCGGCCTGGGCTGCGGTCAGCTTGGGATTGACCGAGAGCACCAACGCCAGGGCACCGGACACATGGGGGGCGGCGAACGAGGTGCCGGACTCCACGTCGTACATCGCGTTGCTGGGAGCCACGACCGGGATCGCAGCCAGAACGGCCTCCCCGGGGGCCGCGAGGTCGATGTGCCGCCCGGTGTTGGAGAACGCTGACGGGTTGCCGGTGCGGTCCACCGACGCCACCGCCAGGACGTTCGGCGACGCGGCCGGGTACTGGACCTCGTTGCCCCACTGGAAGCTGTTGCCCGCGGCGGCCACGACGACCGCGCCCTTGCTGAAGGCGTAGGCACACGCCTTGTCCAGCACCGGGTCCCGGTCGGGCCCGCCGAGGGACAGGTTGATCACCCGCGCGCCCGCGTTGGTCGCTGCGATGATGCCCTTGGCCACCGTGCTGCTGTCTCCGTAGCCGGCTGGGTCGAGCGCCGAGACCGGCAGGATCCCTGCCTGGGGGGCCACCCCGGCCATGCCCACGCCGTTGAGCGCACCGGCGATCAGGCTGGCGACACGCGTTCCGTGGCCGTTCTGCTCCGGCAGGGGAGTGACGCCCGGCAGCAGGTCGATCTCACGCAGGACGCGGCCGGCGAGGTCCGGGTGGGTCGCATCGACCCCAGTGTCCACGACCGCGACGACGACACCGGCGCCCTTGCTGCGCGTCCACGCATCCGGCGCAGCCACCATGGCCAGGTTCCACTGCTGGGCGGCCAGCGGTTCGGGGTTGACGGCGCCGAATGCGCGCAGTCGGGTCGTGGGGGCAGCGACCAGGCCCGGCTCGGCGTTGAGTTCCGCGGCGAGTTCGGCGGCGTCCGCAGCGTTGTCCGCCCGGAGCTTGGTGACCGTCGGGGTGCCGGAACCGTCGTCGGTGATGACCGAGACCTCGTTGCGCGTGGAGCGCAGGCTCTCGTCGGTCTGCGTGACATCGACGGCCTCGACCGGCAGCGCTGTCTCACGGGCAAGGCCCAGGTCCACGACCTCGACGGGCCGCGGCTCGATGTCGGCCTCGCCGGCGACGGCCGGGGACATCCCCGCGAGCAGTCCCAGGACGCTCACGCCCGCGATCAACGGACGGGTGAACCGGGACACGAGCGCTCCTTCAGGGGTGCAATCCACTGCGCTGCGCACCGGATCTGAGCACAGTATGACTGCTGGGACTGACAGCCGGAATCGCGTGACCATTCGCAGCACGCTAAGGGCGCAATAAGCCGACTTGCGTGGGTGCGACGGTGATAATGGTTCGCGTGCCCGAGGTCCCGTCCGCCGGCTCCGCGGGAAGTGCCGATCTTCCTTCGGGCGCGGCGCAGGAGGCGACTGCTGGCGGCGTGGGACGGGTGTTCCTGCGGCTGGGCCTGACTTCGTTCGGTGGCCCGGTGGCCCATCTGGGCTACTTCCGCACTGAGTTCGTCACGCGACGCCGGTGGCTGGGGAGGCCCAGTACGCCGACCTGGTGGCTCTGGCCCAGTTCCTGCCCGGGCCCGCGAGCTCCCAGGTGGGGATGGGTGTCGGGCTCGTGTGCGGTGGCCTGGGCGCAGCGGTGCGGGCCTGGCTGGGATTCACCCTGCCGTCGGCGGTCCTGTTGATCGGCGCGGGGCTGCTGGTCGGTGGGGGAGTGGCCATCCCCGCGGGAGTCGTCGCGGGGCTGCAGGTGGCGGTGGTCGGGGTGGTTGCGCATGCGGTGATTCAGATGGCCAAGGGCCTGCTGCACACATGGGTCCAGGTTCTGATCGCCGCGGCCAGCGCGGGAGTGCTGCTGATCAGCCCTGTGGTCTGGTTGCCACCGCTCGTGCTGGGCGTTGCCGCGGGGGTCGGTGTGCTGGTGGACCGGGGCCGGGGCGGTGCCGATCAGCCCACGAGGATCGACCCCGTCCTGCGCGTCCAGAGCATGCCGCGCTGGGTGCCGGTGGGAGCCCTCGTGGGCTTCGGCGTCCTGCTGGTGACCCTGCCGATCCTGGCCCGGATCTGGCCCCACGAGTGGCTGCTCGTGATCGCCGCCTGCTACCGCGCCGGCGCACTGGTGTTCGGCGGCGGGCATGTCGTGCTGCCGATGCTGGAGCAGGCTGTCGTGGGTCCGGAACTGATGGGCGAATCTGCGTTCCTTGCTGGGTATGGGTTGGCGGCCGCGGTGCCAGGCCCGTTGTTCGCCTTCGGTGGGTACATCGGGGCGGCCGTCGGCGGAGTTCTGCTGGGTCTGGCCGCCGTGGTGGCGATCTTCCTGCCTGGGTTCCTGCTGGTCGTGGGCGTGCTCGGGCACTGGCACCGTGTGGCCGACCGCCGGTCGGTGCGCAGTGCGCTGGCGGCCGTGAACGCTGCGGTCGTCGGGCTGCTTGCCGCAGCGCTCTACGACCCGGTCTGGATCACCGGCATCACCGGCGGTCTGGAGCTGGTTCCGGCAGCTGCGGCATACGCAGCGCTGTCGGGGCTGCGCAGCGCACCACACCTGGTTGTCCTCGCCTGCGCGGCGATCGGGTGGGTCGTGCTGGGCTGAGCGGGGAGTGTGCCGTCACCCAATGACTAGTGGACAGCCTGCGTATCAAGTTCAGGCGTATTGGATCCGCAGATCCGCGCACAGTGCGGCAGAACCGGATGGCCGCGGAGCTCCAGAAGCGTTCACGCTACGCGGCATGTCCGGGCGCTAGGAGGCGGAGTTGCACTAGCCTCGAGAACATGGTCGATGAGACGGGGTCGCCGGGTATGCCCGTGCGCACGGTCGGCGGGTTTAGTCACGCGGATCGCGCTTGGGTTCTAGTGTTGTTTGGCGGGGGCGGGGCCGTGGCAGGCGTCCTTATCCCCTGGTTGGCGGGGATGGCTGCAGACCTTCCTTGGGCCCCGTTCCAGGGGCCGTTGAGACTCCTGGGCTCGTTCGACGATGCGTGGCTCGTCTGGGGGCGTCCAGCCATTGGAGTCTTCCTGGGAATCGCCTTCGCGACGTGGGTCATCGCCAATGCCGCAGTCCTGTTGATCAGCCGAGAAGAGATCCGCATCAAGCGCCGGGGCGAGGTCACCCGCGTCATCCCCCGAGACAAGGTGGATGCGGTTTACCGAGAACGCGGCAAGGTGGTCATCTTCTCTGACAAGGGCCGCGAACTTTTCCGCGACGATGTCGAAGGGACTCTGGACGTCATCCGAGACGCGTTCCTCGACACCGCATACCCGTGGGAGGGAACGCCCGAGTGACCAGGCAGCCACCCTCCAGTCCAAGCGCACGCCCGTGGCCGCCCTGAACTCGGCATGAGTGCGCGAGTAGTCACGGCGACTTGATGGAGCGGCCGGCGTAGCGGGCCCAGGGTTCGGCTGCCTTGTCGGCGTGAAGGAACGCCACTTGCGGGCTGTAGCCGAGCGCCTCGGCAACGAGGGAGGGCGGGCACTCGAGGACGAGTTCTCCGATGGCGCGATTGCGGGCGCCGAGGAGGTTGACGCCGAGGTCGCGGAGACGGTCCATGACGGTGTTGGGGTGCAGGTGGCGGCCGGCGAGGCTGCTGGGGAAGAGCCACGGACTGTCGGGGCCCGCGCCCGTGCGGAGGTTCGGCCGCGCGGCAAGGTGCTCGCGGATCAGCGAAGCGAACGGCTCCGGAGCGTCGGTGGGGTGCTGGCCGAGCGTGATGCTCATGCCGGTGTCGCTGTCGTCGATGACGCTGGTCTGGAGCGCGACGACTTTCACCAGCGGTTGGGCGTAGAGCAGTAGGTGCGTTCCGGCGACGCGGTAGGGGAGTGACTCGCTGGTGCCGGTGAGGAGCTCGTGGATCCAGGCGAGCCGCTGGTCCTGGCTGAGGGATGGGCTGGTCTTGGCTGATCGGTGCCGGATAGCTGCACCGTGGTGTTGAGGCGTGACTTCTTCGCAACGACGAAGAAGGTCCGGATCGCGGTGCGCGTAGTCGGTCCAGTGGCGAGCCACTCGTCGGCGTCCTGCTGGGTGCATGTGGCAGCGGTTCGCTGGTAGGTCTCGAGTAGCCAGACGAGGAACTTCACCGTCTCGGTGATCTCTTGTTTGGCCGAGTGGACCGGACCTCGCGTGGACGCGCCTGCGGCCGCCTTCGCGCGGATGCGCCGCAGATGGTGCCACGTGGCGAAGTGCTGAACGGGCTGGCGGACTCGTCCGGCAGCCCGTCGAGCTTGGCGTCGATCCATTGCTCGAAGCGGGGCAGATACGGGTCGCGGTGGGGGAGTAGGCCGTGATGCTGCAGCAGCGCACGGAGGTGTTCGGCTTGCTTGCCGGGGACAGTGTCGAGACCTTCGTGCGATGCCGGGATGGTGCCGTCGCCTAGACCGCGGAGCAGTGTCCTGGACCTTCGGTGAGCGCTTCCAGACGATGATCGACTCGGGCCGGCCGGAGGCGCACAGCGCGTCGACGAGCCCGACCAGCGCTGGGTCACTCGGCGCACCGCCGAGCAGCCCGTGGAGGTCGTCGCGCAGTGCGCAGCGTGCGCACAGACGGCCGCGATGGTGTCCGGCTTCGACGTCGCAGCGCTCGCAGTGAAAGTCGTAGGGGATCTCTGCGCACGTCCAGCAGATCGGGTGGTCATCGGCGTTGGGAGGACCAGGCAGCAGCCGATCTTGGAGGCACTCGGGGCAGGTGCCGCGGGTGTGAATCGCCTCGAAGTAGCAGATGTTGCAGAGCCGGCCGTCTGGCCACGTGGCTGCGAGTCGGGGGATGTTCCGGCCGCAGCGTGCGCAGGGGTCGTCGCGGGCACTCGTGGTCCGCGGTCGTCCGCGAATGGTGGAACGAGGGGAGAGGCCGTCGGGCTTCGGATCCATCGCCGACTGCCGAGCGCTACTCGTCGAGGATGTTCGCGCGGCGCGGCCGCACGGTGCGGTCGAGCGACACGACGTTCGGCGGGGCAGCAGTGCCGGTCTTGCGAGCACGTGCGTCCGCCGCGGTGGTGGTCAGCAGGTCCGCAGGAGTGCACTCGAAGATGTCGCACAGTGCAGCGACCACCTGCAGCGACACCCGCTCCGGGCGCTGGTTGACCAGGCGATAGACCTGGGGGCGTGACAGGTTGATGTCGCGTTCGGCCAGCAGGGGGATCAGGTCGGTCGTGTTGTGCAGGCCACGCGCCGCCATCAACTCGGCGAGCCGCCAGGTGTAGTCGACCTTGCGCTTCATGATGTCCCGTCCTCGGTCTTGCGTTCTATGGCTTCTCTCACCGTGCGGTTCAGCGCGTCGCGCAGTGTGGAACGTCGGAATTCGTCGGAGACGAACTGGTAGATCCCGGTGGTCGATGCGTGTTCGTGGCCCATCTGGTCCTGGACGAATCGGGGGTCCCATCCGGCTTCGAGCAGATGGGTGGCGTAGGAGCGTCGGAACGAGTGCAGGTCGAGTCCCTCCGGGAGACCCAGCTCCTCGCAGTAGGCCCGGACTCGTCGGAGCAGCGTCGACTCAACGACGAGGCCGCCGCGTTCGCTGGGGAACAGGTCGAGCGTGCCGGGGTCGCCGCGGCCGTTGGCGAGCCAGTCCTCGAGGATGCCCGGCGTCCATCGCCAGACGGTGAGCACGCTGCGTGCCTTGGGCGGGGAGGATCGTCGCGCTTTTCCGTAGCGGACCTTGCAGACGCCGAAGGCTCCGAATTCGCGGGCGTGCGGGTTGCGGGCGAAGTCGACGGTTTGCAGATGACGGAGCTCGGTGAACCGCAGGCCGTAGCCGTAGGCAACCTTCATCATGACCGCGTCGCGGTAGGCGGCCTGCCAGCCCTTGCGCCCGGACTTGCCGATGCGCTCCACCTCGTCGTCGGCACGGTCGAAGAGCGCGGCGAGCTCTTCTCGGGTGTACGGGCGCTTCGTCGGACGACCGTCGTGCTCCTGGACGTGCGGCGCGGTGTTCCAGTCGAAGAAGACCTGCGCCGGGTGCGTGCCGAAGTACCCCTCGCAGATCCGATCCCAGCCGTAGTCAGGGTTGCTGATGTAGCTGGTGAACGCCCGAAGCGCGCAGTGGTAGCCCCGGAGTGTCGAGTGGGCGACGTGCTTGACGGTGCGCAGGTCAGCCGAGAACTCCTCAACCATCGCCGGCGTCCAGTTCCACGGATCCTCGTTGACGTGGTCCATGAACCGACGCACGCAGCGCAAGCGCTGCTCGATGGTGGCGAACTGCAGGTTGCGCGACAACTGCTGGTTCCGCCAGCCATCGAGCATCATCTGGAGCACCTGCTCGTCGGGCCGCAGGACTGGCATCGACTGCACCATGTGGACTCGCCCTGAGCCGTCAATCTGCATCGAAACTCCCGACATTCCGGTTACATCCAGTGATTCAATGATGCATCCAATGAGACTTCACGGGTGTTTGTGCAGGTCAGCGGCGTGTCGCCACGCCCACCAAGTGCGCCGTCAAGGCTGTCATTGAGCGTCGTTGACTAGCGCTAGGTTCCGCCATGCGGCGGTGTTCGCGCAGGTCAGGCGCCCATTCGGTGCGCTTGACGGGGTAGGGGAGGTTCGCCTGTCCGGATGATTCATCTGATGCGATACGCAGACTACGAGTTGACGTAATGTCCATTATCGGTCAACGACCGATAGGCAGTTGCTGAGCCCGGAGGGTTGTCGTCTGTAGTTGAGCAACTCGATCCCGTGTTGAGTGTCGATCCGGGCCTTGGGGCGGTTGGTCAGGCGCCGACGTAGGCGGCCAGGTGCTCACCGGTCAGCGTCGAGCGAGCCGCGACCAGGTCGGCCGGGATGCCCTCGAACACGATCCGGCCGCCATCGTGACCGGCTCCGGGCCCAAGGTCGATGATCCAGTCCGCATGAGCCATGACCGCCTGGTGATGTTCGATCACAATGACCGATTTGCCGGAATCAACGAGTCGGTCGAGCAGTCCCAGCAGGTGCTCGACATCGGCCAGGTGCAGCCCTGTCGTCGGCTCGTCGAGGACGTAGACCCCGCCCTCGGCGGCCATCTGGATGGCCAGCTTCAGGCGTTGCCGCTCACCGCCGGACAGGGTCGTGAGCGGCTGGCCGAGGCTGATGTACCCCAGGCCCACATCCGCCAGTCGCGTGAGGATCCGGTGCGCGGCCGGCGTCTTCGCCTCCCCCGCGCCGAAGAACGCCTCGGCCTGCGTCACGGGCATCGCCAGCACCTCGCTGATGTCCTTGCCGGCCAGCTTGTACTCCAGCACGTCGGCCTGGAAGCGCTTGCCCTGGCACTCCTCGCACGGCGATGCGACCCCGGCCATCATCGCCAGGTCGGTGTAGATGACTCCCGCACCGTTGCAGGTGGGACAGGCCCCCTCGGAGTTGGCGCTGAACAGGGCGGGCTTGACGCCGTTGGCCTTGGCGAACGCCTTGCGGATCGGCTCGAGCAGGCCCGTGTAGGTGGCCGGGTTGCTGCGTCGCGAACCCTTGATGGCGCCCTGGTCGACGACCACCACCCCGTCGCGCCCGGCGATCGAACCGGAGATCAGCGAGCTCTTGCCCGACCCCGCCACCCCGGTCAGCACGACCAGGACGCCCGTCGGCAGGTCGACGTCGACGTCGCGCAGGTTGTGGGTGCTGGCGCCGCGCACCTCCAGGACGCCGGACGGAGCCCGGACCGAGGGCTTGAGGGCGGCGCGGTCATCGAGGTGCCGGCCAGTCAGCGTGTCACTGCCGCGCAACCCCTCGACTGTGCCCTCGAAGACGACCTCCCCACCCGCGGTACCCGCACCGGGTCCGAGGTCCACCACATGCTCGGCGATCGCGATCACCTCGGGCTTGTGCTCCACCACGAGCACCGTGTTGCCCTTGTCGCGCAGCCGCAGGAGCAGCGTGTTCATCCGCGCGATGTCGTGCGGGTGCAGCCCGATGCTCGGCTCGTCGAAGACGTAGGTGACATCGGTCAGTGACGACCCGAGGTGGCGGATCATCTTGACCCGCTGGGCCTCGCCCCCGGACAGTGTCCCCGAGGAGCGATCCAGGGACAGGTAGCCCAACCCGATCTCGACGAACGAGTCCAACGTGTGCTGCAGGGCGCCCAACAGCGGCGCCACCGACGCGTCGGAGATCCCGCGCAGCCACAGCGCGAGGTCGCTGATCTGCATCGCGGCCGCCTCGGCGATGCTGTGGCCGCCGACCTTCGAGGAGCGGGCCAACTCGTTGAGACGCGTCCCCCCGCAGTCGGGGCAGGTGGTGAAGGTGACCGCTCGTTGCACGAATGCGCGGATGTGCGGCTGCATGGACTCGACGTCCTTGGTCAGGATCGACTTCTGGATCTTGGGCACCAGGCCCTCATAGGTCAGGTTGATCCCGTCGACCTTCATCCGCCGCGCTTCACCATGCAGGAACTCCTCGAGCTGCTCGGCAGTGAACTGTGAGATCGGCACGTCGCCGGGGACGACTGCGGCGAAGATCCGCCCGTACCACCCGTCGGCGCTGTAGCCCGGGACCGTGATCGCGCCCTGCGCCAACGACTTGCTGGCGTCGTAGAGCTGCGCCGGGTCCAGGTCGGTCACCGAGCCCATGCCCTCGCAGCGCGGGCACATCCCGCCGGTGATCGTGAACGTGCGCTTCTCCGCCTTCGCGGAGCCCTTCTGGACCTTGATCTGCCCCGAACCCGTGGCCGAGGCGATGTTGAACGAGAACGCCTGCGACGAGCCGATGTGAGGTTGGCCCAGTCGGCTGAACAGGATGCGCAGCATCGCGTTGACGTCGGTGGCGGTCCCGACCGTGGAGCGGGAGTTGGCCCCCATCCGCTCCTGATCCACGATGATCGCCGTCGTCAGGCCGGCCAGGACGTCGACATCCGGGCGCGCCAGTGTGGGCATGAAGCCCTGCAGGAACGCGCTGTAGGTCTCGTTGATCATGCGCTGGGACTCGGCGGCGATCGTCTCGAACACCAGCGAGCTCTTTCCCGAGCCGGACACGCCGGTGAACACGGTCAGCCGGCGCTTGGGGATCTCGACGCTGACGTCGCGCAGGTTGTTCACGCGCGCGCCCTGGACGCGGATCAGGTCGTGGCTGTCGGCCAGGTGGCCAGGTGCCGGCGTGCCCGTGCTGGTGGCGTCGGTCATCGTGTCTCCGTTGCGTCGGGTGCGGGGTACGACCGGCATTGTCCAGCCAGACGGGCGCATGGGTCGAGTGCCCGCTGCGCCGGGCACCTCGCCGTGGCGCTGCGGGCCAGCACTAGGGTGCGGGGCGTGAAGCCGTTCCTGCTGCTCGGGATCCGCCCCGAGGACGTGGCCGCCGACGACGAGTACGCCGCGATGCTGCGGGCCAGCGGGCTCGATGAGCGCGATCTGCGCCGGATCCGTCTGGACCAGCGCCCGCTCGGTGCGGTGGACCTCGACCAGTGGTCAGGGGTGATCCTGGGCGGCGGGCCGTTCCAGGTCAGCGATCCGCAGGCGGGCAAGTCTGCCACGCAGGTGCGCATCGAGTCCGAGCTCGCGGACCTGGTCGACCAGGTCGTCGCCCGCGACAGCGCGTTCCTCGGGGCCTGCTACGGGATCGGCACCCTCGGTCGACACCAGGGTGCCGTGGTCGACCGCACGTACGGCGAGCCAGTCGGGGCCGTGCACATCACCCTGACCGACGCGGGTGCGCGCGATCCCTTGTTCGGGATCGCCAATCGGGAGTTCGGGGCGTTCGGGGGGCACAAGGAGGCGATCCGCACGCTGCCGCCGCACGCCGTGGCGCTGGCCTCCTCGAGGCGCTGCCCGGTCCAGGCATTCCGCATCGGCACGCGCGTCTACGCCACCCAGTTCCACCCGGAGCTGGACCTCGAGGGCCTGGCCACCCGGGTGCGGACCTACAAGTTCGCCGGCTACTTCGAGCCGCACCAGGCCGAGGAGATCATCGTTGCCGCCCGGGCCAGCGGGGTGCAGGAAGTGCCGAACTTCCTCGCGCGCTTCGTCGAGCTGTTCGCGCTCGAGGATGCGGCGCAGTGATCTGCACCGGGACCGCGCTGACCTGTCCTGGCTCAGCCTTCGACGCACTCAGTCGGTGAGTCAC
The DNA here is from genome assembly GCA_963788325.1 of uncultured Actinomycetes bacterium. Classification (GTDB taxonomy): domain Bacteria; phylum Actinomycetota; class Actinomycetes; order S36-B12; family CAIYMF01; genus Prado023. The sequence continues at coordinate 271,267 of CAWBGJ010000015.1, read as the reverse complement.
CCAGGTTCTTCGCCGCGTCGATGCTCCAACGGCCCGAGTCCATCCGCATCGTGTAGCGCAGGTGCCACTGGCTGCACGCCTGCCCGTCGGGTCCGTAGTCGGGATCCTGGGTGGAGGTGAAGCGCACGTCGGCACTGTCGGAGGTCTCATCCTTGCGGCTGACCTTCTCCACGGTGAAGTCTGAGATCACCGAGGTGGACTGCGCCGCGGCGAAGTCATCCAGGCTTCCGTAGGCACCGCGCCGGCGACCAGTCAGGCTGTCCCACGACTGCTCGTACAACCCACTGTTGATGCCCTCTACGAATGCGTAGAACGTCTCGGCGAGTGCCGGCGCATCGGGGTGGATGCTCTCGATCGTGATGAGGTCCTCGGTGGCCGGCGGGCAGTCCACGTCCCCGACGTCGTCAGGGCTGGCCGCCCACTCGGCCACGCGGTCCGCCGCGACGCTGGCCGGCACCGCGTAAGCCAGCCCCTCGCTGTTCACGCCCTTGGCCTCGACCAGACCGATGACAGCCCCCTGGTCATTGATCATGGGCCCTCCCGAGTTCCCTCCGTTGATCGCCGCATCGGTCTGGATCAGCCCGTCCAGAGACTGGGTCTCGAACTCGACCCGTCGGTCCAACGCGCTGACCGAACCGAGGGTCGTGGTCAGTGGGAGTCCTCTGGGGAATCCGAGGACTGCCACCTGGTCGGTGACCTCCGGCGACTCAGTGGCGAAGGTGAACACGTACCCGCGAATGGGCCTGACCGCCCGGACGAGAGCCACCTCTCGGTCGGGGTCCGAGCCGATCACCACGCCGCGGATCACGCCATCCGTGGTGCGCAGCGACACCGTCCGAGCCCCGTGCACGACGTGGGCGACGGTGGCCACCAGATCGTCGTCGACCAGGAAACCGCTCCCCCGACCGCCGCCCCACAACTCGCAGGTAGTGGTCTCGATGCGCACGACGCCGTTGCTCGCCGCCCCGACGAGCGCCTTGAGGGTCGGGGGCTCGGAAGCCGACGGGGACGCGGACGCCGGTGCTGACGTGGCGGGGGGTCCTGCATCCGAGGAGGCCGAACAACCGACCAGGGAAACAAGTCCGGTGCTGATGATCAACCCGATCCACGGACGTAGGTGCATGACGGTTCCCCCCTAAGGGCCGCGCCCCGTGCACGGCCTGCAGGTGGCAAACTACTCCTTCACGCGAGCCCCCCACTCGGCGGTCGGGTGTCGCGACACCCGCAGCGGGCAATCCTCAGCCGGTCGAGCATGCGGGTCAGCGATCAGCTCGGCAGGACTGAGACCACCTGGGGCAGCAGCGCGGCTGCGATGGCCAGCTCCCCGGCGGCGTTCGGGTGGAACGGGTGCGGATCGCTCAGGCCCTGGACCCACGGCTGTGGGCTGCACAGCCCGTGGCCTGCGAACGTGGGCTGCACGTGGGCGAAGCCGAACGCCTCGGCGCCCTGCTGGAGCACGAGGTTGAGTTGGGCGAGCACGGAGCGCATCGGATCGATCTTGGTCGCCACCTTGGCATCCGGATCCTGCTCCGCGGAATCCGGGGCGAACCCGTAGCCGGGGGGCGGCGGCACCGGCGCCATGGGGTCGCGCAGCGCCGGGCAGGCGAAGGCGTCACCGAACGGGTCGTAGTAGCCGGTGACGATGACCGAGGGCCGGGTCGGCAGGTCGCCGAGCTGCTGGAGCAGCTGCGCGTACTGCAGGCCGAAGGTGTCCAGTCGTCGTGCGATCAGCCGTTGGCTGACCTGATCATCACACCGGGGCAGGCCGAAGCAGTACTTCAGGAAGTCCGCCCAACCCAGGTCGTTGGCCCCGATGCTCACGACGACCACGCTCAGGGAGGTGAGGTTCTTCAGGACCCCGACCTGTGGCGCTGGGGTGACCGGCCGCCGACCGGACTGCTCGGTCAGCAGGCCGTCGGAGATGGTTGCCGACCCGCAGGCGAGATTCATCACGGTGCGACCGGTCGCCGCCTGCAGGACGTGGGCGTAGGCATCCCGAGAGCGCTGGCAGGCGATGTCCGCCTCGGTCGGATCGCTCAGGGGTGTGTTGCCCACCCCGGCTGCGGTCGAGTCGCCGATCACGGCAATCTCCACGTCGGCGCGCGAGGGCCCGGCTGCAGCGGGGACGGCCACCAGTGGGGCCGATCCGGTCAGGTCGGCCAGGCTGGAGACGTCGGCCAGTTGCTCGCGGGCGGAGACCGCGGTCAGCGCAGCTGATGCGGTGGTCAGGCCCATGGCCAGCACACAGGTGACGGCCAACGGCCAGAGGCGGTGCCGCGCGCGCGGGTGCGTGGCGCGCGGCCCCCGCACGATGCCCTCAGCAGCGATCGCCACCAGGTAGGCAAGAGCGGCGAACAGAGCCGAGGCCACCACGAGTTCGACGAAGAACTGGGTCCAACCCCGGGCCAGCGCGTCGCCGATCCGGGCGGTGCCGCTGCTCAGGATTCGCCGTCCGTCGCTGTTGTCCGACTCAAGGAAAGCGCTCGCCGCGGCGTCGCGGTTGAACTCCTGCCACACGATCCGGGGCCGCACTGGTCCCTCGAAGGTCTGGATCGTCGCGACCTCGCCGGCTCCGAAGAGGTCCGCCTGGCCGGGGCCGGCCCAGCCCTGCAGGGCGCTCGGCCTGACCGCGCCGACCTCGACCTCCTGGCCGACCACAGTCACCGAGACAGCTGGGGTCAGGGCCAAGGCCGCCAGCAGGCCTGCGACGGCCATGGCCAGCAGCCCCAGGGCACGCAGTCCCGTATCCCACCACCGGCGTCGCTCGGGGCGGGACGTGGGTGCGCTGGTGTCCTGCAGTGTGGTCGTCATCGTCCTGATCGCACACTACGCGCGCGGCGATTCAGGTGGCGGCGTGACCCGCCTCATCCCGCGAACACATCGATGGCCGGAACGACGAAGGAGGCCCCCCACCGTGATGGTGAGAGGCCTCCTCGAAGACTGTGCGACGTCAGACGGCGCGCACGTTCTCCGCCTGCGGGCCCTTCTGGCCCTGCGTGATGTCGAACTCGACGCGCTGGTTCTCATCGAGCGAGCGGTAGCCGTCAGCCGCGATGGCCGAGAAGTGGACGAAGACGTCCGGGCCGCCGCCGTCCTGAGCGATGAAGCCGAAGCCCTTCTCGGCGTTGAACCACTTGACCGTACCTTGTGCCATGTTTCTTGATCCTTTGCATTCTGTGTGAGCAGGGCCAACGCATGTGCCGATCCCTGGGCTGCCGCGTTGCTCCCCTCAACAGACGATGCCCGACGGAAAACACTCCGCGGGCATCCCAGTTATGGCGAAACCTGCCTTGCAGCGCACTCAAAGGTACCACGGACGGGCCCAGATGCACCGGTACACGCGCGATCAGATTCCGAGCGTGACCCCGAACGGCAGCTCGAGCCGGTTGGCGCGCATGAGTGCCTCGTCGGCGAGGATCTCGCGAGTAGGCCCGTCGGCCACGATCTGGCCGTGGCTCATGACCAGCGAGCGCGGGCAGAGCTCCAGGGCGTAGAGCAGGTCGTGGGTGACCATCAGCGTCGTGACCTCCAGGGAGCGAAGGATGTCTGCGAGCTCCCGTCGGCTCGCCGGGTCCAGGTTGCTCGAGGGCTCGTCGAGGACGAGGATCTCGGGGCGCATGGCCAGGACGGTGGCCACCGCGACCCGTCGCCGCTGGCCGAAGGACAGGTGATGGGGTGGGCGGTCGGCGAACTGCGCCATGTCGACCTGCGCCAGGGCCTCGGCCACCCGCGCGTCCAGCTCGGCCCCACGCAGGCCGAGGTTGGCCGGGCCGAACGCCACATCCTCGGCCACGCTGGGCATGAACAGCTGGTCGTCGGGGTCCTGGAAGACGATGCCGACCCGGCGGCGGATCTCCAGCAGCGCCTCGCGATCGTGCGGGTCGACGGCCAGGCCCCCCACGGAGACGGTCCCCACTCCCCCATGCATGATCCCGTTGAGGTGCAGCACGAGGGTCGTCTTGCCCGCGCCGTTCGCCCCGAGCAGGGCGACCCGCTCACCTGCCGCGATCTGCAGGTCGATGCCGAACAGCGCCTGATGGCCGTCCGGGTAGGAGTAGGCCAGACCCTGCACCGCCAGGCTCGGCGGGTCGGTCGGCGCCACGTTCATGTCGTAGGTCATCGGGTCCCCCAGGCAATCAGGCAGACGATCAGGGCAAGTGCGGGCAGCGCCAGGCCGGTGAGCCACTGCTGGCGGGTGGTGCTGGGTGGGTCGAGGACGGGCATCGTCCCGGTGTATCCGCGGCTGAGCATCGCCAGGTGCACCCGCTCACCGCGCTCGTAGGAGCGGATGAACAGCGCGCCTGCGGACTGGCCGAGCACCGGCCAGGACTTGACGCCGGTGGCCTGGAAGCCGCGCGAGTCGCGGGCCACACCCATGCGGTGCATCTCGTCGGTCACCACGTGCATGTAGCGCAGCATGAACATGGTGATCGACACCATGACCGCGGGCAGGTGCAATGCGGCCAGGCCCGACACGATGTCCCTGGAGCGGGTGGTGGCCGCCAGGATGATGGCCGCGAGAACGCCGAGCGTGCCCTTGATGAGGATCCCCCAGGCTGCCCACAGCCCGGCCACCGACAGCGACACGCCCAGCACCGTCACGCTCGGATCCGGGCCGAAGAAGGGCATCAGCACCGCGAAGAGCACGAACGGGATCTCCACCAGCATCCGCGGCGCGACGATGCGGGCGCTCAGGTGCGCGACCCGCGCGATCGCGATCAACAGCGCCGCGTACGCCCCGAACGCCCAGAACTGCTCGGCCGGGGTGGCCACCACGATGAACATGAAGGCCACCAGGGAGGCGATCTTCACCTCGGCGGGCAGCAGGTGGACCGGGGTGTGCCGATGCACGTAGAGGGCTTCACCGACATCGTGACCGTGCCGGTGACCGGCGGCCATCAGCCGCCCGATGCAGTGACTGCGTCGGGCGTGGGCTCGGCGCTCTGCGAGCTGTTGCGCCGGCCGAGCCACACGAACAGGCCGAAGGCGAGGGCCCCAGTGGTGGCCACACCGATGACGCCCGCGAGCCCGACGCTCGTGCGCTCATCGGAGACGCCGGCCACCCCGTAGTCCGAGAGCGGGGACTCCGCGGTGCCCGAGTCCTGGGCATCTTCGATGAAGCCGATGTCCCCGGCGACCTTCTCAAGCCCGTCCGGGGAGCTGCTCGCGTAGTGGCTCACGACACCGGCCAGGAACAGGCTGATGAGCAAGCCCACCCCCACGACCAACCAGACGCTGCGCTTGCTGCTCACGGATGCCACCTCACGCCGCCTGGGGTGCTGGTCGCAGCACGGGCTTGGGCAGGAGGTCGCGCACCCCGCGCACGAGGTCCGGGCGCACGGCCAGCACGGCGCTGACGGTCAGGGCGGTGATCAGGCCCTCGCCGATCCCGATGAGCACATGGGTGGTGAGCATCGCGGCCAGCACGGTGCCCACCGAGTAGGTGCCCGCCCCCCCGATCGCGTACTCAAGGGTGAAAGCAGCGGCGGCGGCTGGCACGGACAGGAACGCTGCGACGAACGCTGCGATGACCCAGCTGCGCCGGGTCCTGGGCAGCGTGCGGGCCAGCAACCGGAAGGTCGGCCACGCGACGAGTACCGTCACGAACGCCATGTTGATGATGTTCAGGCCGAGCGCGGTCAACCCTCCGTCGGCGAACAGCAGCGCCTGGACCATCAGCACGATCGTCACCGCCAGGACGCCGGTGTACGGCCCGATCAGGATGGCGGCCAGCGCTCCCCCGATGAGGTGCCCGCTGGTACCGGCGGCGACCGGGAAGTTGATCATCTGGGCGGCGAAGACGAACACGGCGACCAGGCCCGCCATCGGTGCGGTCCGGTCGTCGAGTTCCTTGGACGCACCCTTCAGTGCGATCCCGATCCCGCCGATCGCCACCACGGCGACCGCCGCGGATACCGGGGCGGACACGAATCCGTCAGGAATGTGCATATAGGGGTGCTCCTCGCGCTGGGGTGACGTGCGCAGCCTAATGCAAAGTATTGGCAACAACGCCGAGACCGCAACCGCAGAATCCTGCACGGGACGCGCGTGCGGTCCCTTGGCTGTCCGCCCGGTCAGGGCGCCACGGGCGCGTGCTCGGCCAGCCATCCCAGCAGTGCGGCGGTGACGTCGTCGGGCGCCTCGTTCTGCACGAAGTGGCCGGCGGACTCGATGCGCACGACCTGGGCCTCGTTCGGGAACTCCAGCGAGCCGCGCAGGGACTGCGCGCTGACTAGCTCCTCGCCGAGGAACCGGTCGTGGACGCCCCAGAGGACCAGGACCGGCGCGCTGATCGGTCGCAGGTGCGCACGTGCGGTGCGCAGGCCGGAGCGGAACGCCCCGCGGTACCAGTTGACCGGCCCGTGTGCGTCGGCCTCGGTGGCGAAGGCCTGCGCGTAGGGGGTCAGGGTCTCGCGGTTCCAGACCGAGCGGTTGAACGATCCGGCGACCAGGGTCTTGGGCATGGCACGGACCACGAACCGTTCGGGCAGCCATGGCAGCTGGAAGAAGAACATGTACCAGGACTTGCGGACCTGCCCGGGACTGCAGGCCAGGTGGGCCATGAGCACACGCGGGGGCGGGCAGTTCATCGCCACGAGGCCGGCCACCCGCCCGGGGAACAGGTGCGCCACGGTCCAGGCCACTCCCCCGCCCCAGTCGTGGCCTACGACGACAGCGGTCGACGCGTCCACCGCGTCGAGCATGGCCACGACATCGGCGGCGAGATCCCCGGTCGCGTACGAGCCCGAGCGCACGGATCCGGCGTATCCGCGCTGGTTGGGCGCGATCACGCGGTAGCCGGCGGCGGCCAGGGCAGGGATCTGGTGGCGCCAGGAGATGTTGAGCTCCGGGAAGCCATGGAGCAGGATTACGACGGGCCCGTCAGGAGGGCCCTCGAGGATCGCCTCGAAGTCGCCACGTTCGGTGTGCAGCAGGGTCATGGCACGATCCTGCCGCACTGGCCGCCGACGGGGGTCGGGGGCTGCCGGCTCAGCCCGCCAGCAGCCCGCGGACCTCGCCGAGCACCTCGGAGATCGGTGCGCGCAGTACGAGTTGGGCGCGGTCGTCGTAGGGCGTCGGCTCGGCGTTGACGATCGCCAGCGTGCCGGGGATGCCGGCCAGCCCAGCCACGGGATTGACCTGCAGGGAGGTGCCGATCGCCACGAGGAGGTCCGCCCGGGCCGCCGCGTCGAAGGCGGCATCGAGCACGGCTGCATCCAGGGCCTGGCCGAACGAGATCGTTGCCGTCTTGAGGATGCCGCCACACAGCTCGCAGGGTGGGTCTGGTTCGGTGCGGGCCAGGATCTGGCCGGTCGGCCAGCGCGCATGGCACGACAGGCAGGTGACCTCCCAGATGGTCCCGTGCAGCTCGAGGACGTCGGTGGCCCCTGCGCGTTGGTGCAGCCCGTCGATGTTCTGCGTCATGAGCGTGCTGAGCCGGCCGGCGCGCTGGAGGTCGGCCAGGGCGTGGTGGCCGGGGTTGGGCTGCGCTGACCAGGTCGGGTTGGACCGACGGTTGGCCCACGCTGCGCGGCGCACCTCGGGGTCGGCCACATAGGTGCCGAAGTCGAACATGGCCTGGGCGCCGGGGTTGCGGGTCCACAGGCCATTCGGTCCGCGGAAATCGGCGATCCCCGAGTCCGTGGAGATGCCGGCGCCGGTGAGCACCGCCACGCGGGCCGACGCGCGCCAGAGCTCGGCGAGGTCCGCGGGGGTGCCCATGCGCCCCATCCTGCCCCGGGGCTCGAGGATGCGCGCGGGGTGCCCTCAACCCCGGCGGGCAGCGATGATGGGCCCGTGACGAGTCCCGCAGCAGTGCCCGCGATCGCGGCGCAGGTGCTGGCTGCGCCTCCGCGCTGTGGCGGCACCCGCCTGGTCTGCGTCGACGGCCCGGCGGGATCGGGCAAGACCACTCTGGCCGCGGCGTTGGCCGAGGCGCTCGGGGGCGTGCCGGTCGTGCACCTCGATGACCTCTACGAGGGCTGGGAACAGGAGCTGGGCGACCCCCTGGCGACGCGGATCGACGCCTGGTTGCTCGTCGCATGGGGCGCCGGGCTGCCGGGCATGCACCCGCGCTACGACTGGGAGGTCCGCCGGTTCACCGAGTGGGTGGCGGTGCCGGCCGCCCCGGTCGTCATCCTCGAGGGCTGCGCCAGTGCCTCCCGGCGGGTACGTGCCCGGGCGAGCCTGGTGGTGTGGATCGAGGCCCCGGTCGACGTGCGCCTGCGGCGCGGCTTGGACCGCGACGGCGAGGCGATGACAGAGCCGTGGCAGGCGTGGCAGCGCCACGAGGCAGCCCACTTCGCGGCGGATGGCACGCGTGCCGCAGCCGACGTCCTCGTCGACGGGAGCACGGGCCGGGTCCTCGACTGAGCTCTCGTGGGCCGTGGGCCGTGGGCTGTGGGCCGGGGCCGGGAGCTACATCGGGGGCCAGGGCAGCGTGGGCCAGTCGCTTCCCGGCATCGGGAACCGCCCGGTCGCCAAGAGATCCTCGAGCCGGGTGTGCGCCGCGGCCACCTCGTCGGCCGACAGATGCCCCTCGCCGGCGTGCGCCGATCCGGCCCACTGGTCCACCAGGGCATGGAACGCGGGCGCCCCCACTGCCAGCTCGGCTGCCAGCTCCTCGGGCAGCGGCTCCCCGGCCCACCCCCACAGCACCGTCCGCAGCTTGTTCTCCACGTGGAAGCTCACGCCATGGTCGATCCCGGCCAGGCGGCCGTCGGCCCGGCGCAGCAGATGACCGCCCTTGCGGTCGGCGTTGTTGACCACAGCGTCGAGCAGGACCAGCCGCTGCACCGACCCAGAGTCCTCGTGGGCCAGGGCGACCACAGCGCCCTCGCTGGTGCGTCCCTGTGCGACCTCGCGCCAGCCCTCGGGCACCTGGAACTCCGCGAACAGCGCGACGGGGGGATCATCGACTGCCTCGATCCACTCCTGGCACATCCCCGCCCCGAAGGGCCCGTCGGTACGCCAGTGCGTGGCGGGGACCAGATCCCACCCGAAGCAGTCGGCCACCCGGGCGCAGAGCACCTCGCGGGCGGCCAGTGCCGTGTCGGGGAAGTCCCAGAGCGGGCGCTCGCCGCGCACGGGCTTGTAGATGCAGCGGATGGGCCCGGCGTCGCTGCGCACCTCTGCCAGCAGGGCGAGGTTGGAGGCCTCGGCCAGGCGGCCCAGCACGTGCAGGTCGCCGGTCGCGAGTTCGGGCAGCCTCACCGCCGGTAGCCGTTGGCCCGCGGGCAGATGTGCCCCGCTGGGTCCAGCGGCTGCTGGCAGAACGGGCACGGCGGTCGCCCTGCGGCGATCACCTTGCGCGCCCGGACGACGAAGTCCACCGCCTGGTCCACGGTGGTGCGCACACGCAGGATCGGTGGGCCCTCGTCCTCATCAGCGATCTCGGTCGGGTCGAGGTCCTCGTCGCCGGTCGGGCCATGCATCTCGAACAGCATCTGGTCGTGGGCGGGGTCCCAGCCGAACGCGATCGCCGCGACCCGGAACTCCTCGACCAGCGGGACGTCGAGCGGAGCGACGTCGACCGGCCCCGGCTCGGGCACCTCGAAATCGAAGCGCTGTGCGACGTCGGCGATCAGCTCGTCGAGGCGATCAGCCAGGGTCGCGACCTGCTGCTTCTCCAGGGCGACGCTGCTCACCAGGTCCCCGGAGCGCGCCTGCACGTAGAAGGTGCGCTCACCGGGCATCCCGACCGTGCCCACGACGAACCGGTGCACGGGATCGTGCAGGTGGATCTGGCGCGGCATGGCGATCAGACTAGTCGGCGCCGCACAGATGCGCCTCGTCCTCGCCCCCTGGGGGCCCGGATCCGGGCCCGGATCCGCCCCACCTCGGGGGCGCGGGCCGCTGGGGACTGCCGCTCAGCTCGTCCCGCCGCCCACCGTGGGCTGCCCCGCAGCTGTGTGGATCGGTAGCGCGCGGCCCGTGTCGTTCATCCGCAGCACGACGGGTCGGTCGGTGCCGTACCGCACGATGCTCAGCGACCCGGGGCCTACGACGATCCGTTGGAACTCGTCGAACGGTTGCCCCAGCGCGTCGGAGAGGATCGCCTTGATCACATCGCCGTGCGAGACGACCGCGATCGTGGAATCCGGGTACGCGCCCACCCAGCCGAGCACCGCCCCGACCGCGCGTTCGGCCATCGCCGGCAGCGACTCACCCGCCGGGAACGTCACCTGGGAGGGCTGGGCCTGGATCACCGGCCACAGCGGCTCCTTGGCGAGTTCGGCCAGGGACCCACCGGTCCACTGCCCGTAGTCGCACTCGAGGAGTCGGTCATCGGGGTGCCGAGGCACCTCCTCGCGCTCGCGCAGCAGCCCGTCGGTGGTCTGCACACACCGCTCGAGCGGGGAATGCACCACGGCCGCCAGGGGGACGGTCCGCAGCCGGGTGCCCAGGCTGCGGGCCTGCCGACGGCCGTGTGCGTCCAGGGGCACGCCCGGCGCCCGGCCGGCGAGGACACCGGTGGCGTTGGCCGAGGTCCGCCCATGGCGGACCAGCAGGACCGTGGTCACGCAACGACCGTCCACGCACTGTTCATCTGCACTCCCGGAGCATCTGGGAAGGGTAGCCCGACATCGGCCAGACAGCGGTGCGACGATGGGTCGGTGATCGTGGGATTGGGGCGCTACTGCCACGGGGTCGAGGTCGACGAGGCCCAGTCGAGCCTGGTCAGGTCGGTGGCGACCATGACCGACGACGCGGTCTCGCTCGTGCGGGCCATGTACGAGCGGGCCAGTGCTGATCCCTCGGACTTCCTCTGGATCGCCCTCGCCTCGCCCAGCCGCGCGGAACTCGGCGCACTGGCCGAGGTCTTCGAGATCCCCGCTCTCTGGATCGACGACGCGCTCAACCCGCGACAGCGGGCGAAGCTGGAGCTCTCCGCGCAGGGACAGGCCCTGGTGGTGTTCAAGATCGTGATGTACGACGAGCCGACGTCGTCGATCGAGATCGGGCAGATCGCGGTGATCGTCGGTGAGTCCTACGTTCTGACCGTGCGCCTGGGTCCGATCGGACTGCTGGGACAGGTGCGCCTGGACACCGTGGCTCGTCAGGAGTTCCTCGACCACGGGCCGATGGCTGCGCTGCACGCGATCACCGACGCGATCGTCGATGGCTACCTGGCGGCCGCCGACGAGATCGGCAAGGACCTCGATGTCATCGAGGAGCATGTGTTCTCTCCTCGGGTGACCGATGACAGCGAGACCATCTACCTGCTCAAGCGCGAGAACCTGGAGCTGCGTCGGGCGATCGCGCCGCTGGTGCCGCACGCGCAGCGTCTCGTCGAGGCGCGGATGCCCGGCATCCCGCAGGCCATGGGGACCTACTTCCACGACCTCGGCGACCACCTGTTGCGCGCCAACGACGCGGCGGAGTCCTACGAGAGCCTGCTCATGACGATCCTGCAGGCATCGAATGCACGCCAGTCCCTGCAGCAGAACACCGACATGCGCAAGATGGCGGCCTACGCCGCCCTGCTGGCGGTCCCGACCGCGATCGCCGGGATCTACGGCATGAACTTCGCCAACATGCCCGAGCTCAGCTGGCGGTTCGGCTACCCCGCCGTGCTGCTGGTCATGGCCGGGATCCTGGTGCTCATGTTCCGTGCGTTCAAGCGCTCGAAGTGGTTGTGAGGTCCTCGAGCCGCACAGCCGGACTGACTGCGGGCGGGTGGGTCAGGCGCTGGTGAGGACGCCGGCGCCGAGCAGCACCAACACCAGAGTGCCCAGGCCGATCCGGTAGATGACGAACGGCATGTACGAGTTGGTCGACACGTAGCGGATCAGCCACGCGATGACCGCATAGCCGATCACGAACGCGATTGCGGTGGCCAGGATCGTGGGGCCCCAGGAGACAGTCGGGTCGCTGCTGATGTCCAGGGCCTGGTAGAGGCCTGAGGCCATGACCGCGGGGATGGCCAGGAGGAACGCGTAGCGCGTGGCCGCCTCCCGGGTGTAGCCCAGGAACAAGCCGCCGGTGATGCTGGCACCTGAGCGGGAGACACCGGGCACCAGTGCCAGCGCCTGGCAGAGGCCGTAGATCACCCCGTCGCGCACCGAGAGGTCCTTGAGCTCCTTGGACTGGCTTCCGATCCGGTCAGCGATGCCCAGGAGGATGCCGAAGGTGATGAGCGTGAAGGCCACCAGGTAGAGGTTGCGCGCCACCGTCTCGATCTGGTCGGAGAACACGAAACCGAGGATCCCGATGGGCAGGGTCCCGACGATGACCAACCAGCCCATCCGCACGTCAAGGTCCCCGCGGGTCTCCGGGTGCGTGAACTGGCCGAGCCAGGCGCGGATGATGCGCCAGATGTCCTTGGCGAAGTAGATGATCACCGCGGTCTCGGTGCCGATCTGGGTCACCGCGGTGAACGCCGCACCGGGGTCCGACCAGCCGAAGAACTGGGAGAAGATCAACAGGTGGGCGCTGCTGGAGATGGGCAGGAACTCGGTCAGGCCCTGCAGGATCCCGAGGATGACGGCCTGGAACCAGGTGACCGGCTCGGCTGCCGCCACCTGCGCAGTCATCGTGAGCATGCCCACCACCGCCAGCACCTCCTGGACTGCGCCCGCCGCTCGCGGGTGAATCGCCGACTCCGGCGCCGCGCCGAGCCTAGACCCTGACGGTCGCACGCCTGCGCAGCCGATAGCGTGACGCGCCATGGACAGCCACGCAGTGGGACGCAGCGGCCTGCACGTCAGTCGCATGGGTCTGGGGACGATGACCTGGGGCCGCGACACCGACGAGTACGAGGCCCGCGACCAGTTCGAGCTGTTCCTGGCCGCCGGCGGCACCCTGTTCGACACCGCCGACGTATACGCCTCCGGGGCGGCGGAGGAGCTGCTCGGCACACTGGTGGCCGAGGCCGGGGTGCGCGAGGAGGTCGTGATCGCCACGAAGGCCGGCGGGCGGCGCACGCCTGACCGGCGGTTCGACGGGTCCCGCCGGCACCTGCTGCGCGCGCTGGAGGGGTCGTTGGCCCGGCTGGGCACCGACTACGTGGACCTCTGGCTGGTGCATGGCTGGGACTCGGTGACTCCGATCGAGGAGACGCTCTCGGCCCTGGCTATTGCCCAGGAGTCCGGCCGGGCGCGGTACGTGGGGGTCTCCAACTACGCGCCCTGGCAGCTGGCCCTGGCGGCCACGACCGCCCAGCACCGTCATGGCCTGGCGCTGGTGGCCAACGAGGTGGAGTACTCGTTGCTCGCCCGCGACGGCGAGGTCGACGCACTGGACGCCGCGGCCGCGGTGGGGGCCGGCGTCCTGGCCTGGTCGCCGATCGGGCGGGGCGTGCTCACCGGCAAGTACCGCCATGGCACACCGGCGGACTCCCGGGGCGCGTCCCCGCACCTCGGCGGGTTCGTGCGCGAGTACCTCGACATGGGGCACCGGCGGATCGTGGATGCGGTGTGCACCGCCGCGGAGGGGTTGGGCGTCGCACCGGTGGAGGTGGCCGTGGCGTGGGTGCGTGACCGGCCCGGGGTGGCCTCGGTCCTGCTCGGGTCGCGCACCGCAGCGCAGCTTCGTGGGGCCCTGCGCGCCGACGAGCTGGTCCTTCCCGTCGAGATCCGCGCCGCGCTCGACGAGGTGTCCGAGGGGATCTGAGTCCCGGCCCTGGTGTTGCTGTGTACGGAATCGACCAGAAAGCGGTCGATTCCGTACACAGCACCGAGGGTTTCGGGTTCAGCAGGCGCGCAGGAACCGGTCCAGGACGCGCACGCCGAACTGCAGGCCGTCGATCGGAACCCGCTCGTCGACCCCGTGGAACAGGGCGCCGAAGTCCAGGGTCGGCGGCAGGCGCAGGGGCGCGAACCCGTAGCAGCGGATGCCCAGCAGGGAGAAGGCCTTGGCATCGGTGCCCCCGGACAGCGTGTACGGCACTGGCCGAGCGCCTGGGTCCTCGGCTCGTAGGGCGGCGGCCATCGCGTCGATCGACGGGCCGTCGAAGCTGGTCTCCAGTGCGATGTCGCGCACGAGGAACTCGCGGGTGACCCGATCGCCGAGCAGCTCATCGATCGTGGCGAGCATCTCGTCCTCGAGACCCGGCAGGAACCGGGCATCCACGTGGGCGCTGGCCTGGCCCGGGATGACATTGACCTTGGCGCCCGCGGCGAGCATGGTCGGGTTCACCGTGTTGCTCAGCGTGGCCCCCACTATGCGGGCCAGCGGGCCCAGCACGCGGCGCAGCTCGTCGACGTCGTAGGGGTCGAGGTCCATCCCCAGCGCGTCGGACAGCTCGGCGACGAACGCACGCGTGGTGTCGGTCACCCGCACCGGGAACTGGTGCTCGCCGAGCCGGGTGACCGCCGCGCACAGGTTGGTCACGGCGTTGTCGTCATTGAGCATCGACCCGTGGCCGGCCCGCCCGGCTGCGGTCAGCCGCAGCCAGCCGATGCCCTTCTCCGCAGTCTGCACGAGGTAGAGGCGCAGGTCGTCGCGGATGGTCATCGAGAACCCCCCGACCTCGCCGACAGCCTCGGTGACCCCGGTGAAGATCTCGGGCCGGTGGTCGACGAGCCAGTGCGACCCGTGCAGTCCGCCGGCCTCCTCGTCAGGCAGCAGGAGCAGGACGACGTCGCGGCGTGGGCGCGTTCCGGTGCGCCCCCAGTGCCGCGCCACGGCCAGGATCATCGCGACCATGTCCTTCATGTCGACCGCCCCGCGGCCCCAGACCATGTCGAGGCCGGACGCGGGGTCGGTGGCGATCTCCGCGGCGAACGGCGGGTGGGTCCAGTCGTCGGCCGCTGCCGCGACGATGTCGAGATGACCGTGCAGGAGCAGCGCCCGGTGCGCCGCATCTGGGTCGGTGCCCGGGATCCGCAGCACGAGGCCAGCGCGCCGGGAGGAGGTGGTGTGGAACGGTTGCGGGTCGAACCCCACTTCCCGCAGAGCGGCCTCCGCGTACTCGGCTGCCTCGATCTCCCCGACCGTCTCAGGACTTGCACCTACGTTGGTGGTGTCGATACGGATCAGTTCGCGCAGGAGGGTCACGGCGTCGGCCTCCGCGCCCGGGAGGCCGGCGAGGGCGGGATCCGTCGACAGGCCGGTGGCCTTGGTGTCGGGCACGTACGGGGCAGCGGACTCACTCAGGTCGGTCACGGACCCATCCTGCCGCGTCTGGGCCGCGCGGGGCGCCCGGAGCCGGGGCAGAATCGCCCCATGAGTGAGACCTTGGAGACCACTGTCGGTTGGTTGACAGATGACGATCTGTCGGCGGCACGCGAGACGCTGCCCATCCTCTACGTGGAAGCCGTCCCGGTGCGCGTCGATGCAGCGGGGCGGATCACTGCCGTGGGACTGCTGCTGCGGGCCCGCCCGGACGGGACCTTGTCACGGGCCGTGGTGGCTGGTCGCGTGCTCCACAAGGAGCGGATCCGGGACGCCCTGATCCGCCATCTCGAGAAGGATCTCGGCCCCGTCGCACTCCCCCGGCTGCCGGTCTCGATCTCGCCCTTCACGGTGGTGGAGTACTTCCCGGACCCGACGGTCTCCGGGTTCCACGATCCCCGGCAGCACGCCGTGGCCCTGGCCTACGTCGTGCCGGTGGACGGCGACTGCGAGCCCAGCCAGTCCGCCATCGACCTGGCCTGGCTGACCCCGGAGGAGGCGACGTCCGAGGCTGTGCTCGCCGAGTTCTCCGGCGGGCAGGACCGGCTGATCCGCCTCGCGATGGCGTTCGGTGGCCGGCTGCTGTGAGTGGTGAGACCCGTGATCGGCGATTGGTGGTCGGTCGTCGGTACTTGCTATCCTGTGCGGGCTGCCTACGGCTGGTCCGTGGGTGCACCTCGTCCGGGTGGCGGAATAGGCAGACGCGCTAGCTTGAGGTGCTAGTGCCCTTTACCGGGCATGGGGGTTCAAGTCCCCCCTCGGACACCACGGAGCGGCCCCTGACCTGCGACGATGCAGGCGGGGGTCGTTCGTTCTCCAACGGTCCGCGGCCTCATCGTGCATGGTCCCTCGTGGCACGACACGCGGTCCTTCGCCGATCCGAGTTCGCAGGCGCTGCTGCGATGTGTCGGGAGCAGGTATTTCGGCCCTTCTGGGCCGCCGCTCCACCGGCCTAGATTGGCCAGCGAGGGACAACGAAAGGCGGGGTGGGCGTGATGAAGCGGGGAGTCTCGGTGGGGGCGGCGATGGTCCTGGCGATGGGGTTCCTACCTGGGGTGATGCCGGCAGGCGGCGCACCCGCGCAGGCGGCGTCTCGTGCCGCGATGCCTTATGACTTCGACGGTGATGGGTATGCGGACCTGGCCGTGGGGGTGCCGGGTGAGGACCTCGGCTCGCGTGCATCCAAGCGCGATGCGGGGGCTGTCCAGGTGCTCTACGGGTCCAGATCCGGTCCGAGCGCCCGAGACCAGTTGTGGCACCAGGACTCGAAGGGGATCAAGGGCACCGCGGAACGTGATGATCGCTTCGGTGAGGTGCTGGCCTCTGGTGACTTCGACCGCGATGGGTACGCCGACCTCGCCGTCGGTGTCCCGAGCGAGGGCGTGGGGATTGCCGACGATTCCGGCGTGGTCCAGATCCTGTACGGAGGTGCGCGTGGTCTGACGGCCAGGGACCAGCTGTGGCGGCAGGGCAAGGGTGGAGTCCCAGGTACCCCCTACGACAGCAACTCCTTCGGCAACTCGCTGGCGGTCGGTGATTTCGACGGTGACGGGTTCGATGACCTTGCCGTGGCCGCCACGGGCGGGCTGCTCAAGACGGAGCCGGTGGACCTCATGCGGTACGCGAAGGGCCACCTGGTGGTGCTGCGCGGCTCGGCCTCGGGGTTGACCTCGGCCGGGTTGAAGTCGTGGAGCGTGGACACCCCGGGACTCACGTTGCCTGCGGTCTGTGCCACTCAGTTGAAGGGCTTTCCTGAGATCGACACCTGCAGTATCGGCGCGTTCGCCCGGAGCCTTACGGCAGGCGATGTCAACCACGACGGACGCGATGACCTGGCGTTCCTCGCACCGAGCGGGCCTCGCTACGGGCCGTTCGACTCGTGGAACTGGGCGGTGCTGGTCCTACGGGGCAGCCGGGGTGGGCTCACCACCACCGGGCAGCAGTTGGTGACCGTCGAGCAGATGGGCAACTACCTGGAATTCACGCGCGAGGGCAGGGCCCTGCCGCGAGGGGATGGCGGCGACCGTGCTTTCGGCCCAGTTGCCGAGTGGGATGACGTGCTGCTGGCCGACTTCAACGGGGACGGCCGCGACGACCTCGCGGTGGGTGATCGGTCGAGGAACGAATCCCGGCCGGGGAGCATCGCGGTCCTGTACGCGGGTGCGTCCGGGTTCACCCCGTCCGCGAAGCAGGTGTGGTACCCCAACCGGCTTGCTGCCGATGGGATGATCGACTTCGGCCTCGACCGCGATGACCTCGAGGGCGGGGACCTCAATGGCGACGGTTTCGCTGACCTGGTGGTCGGCTGGAGCGATCAGCCGATCCGGGGTGCTTCGGATCGGTCGTCGTACCCACCGATGCGCGGGGGGACGGTGTACGTCCTCAACGGCTCGGCGACCGGGCTGCGTGGAGCTTGGACCGTACTGACCCAGGACACCGCTGGGATCCCGGGCGTTGCGGAGCCCGAGGACTGCTTCGGAGCATCGGTGACGGCACTGCCGTTCGCCCGTGGGGCCGGGGACTGGTTGGCGGTCGGGTCTCCGGGCGAGGCGCTGGGCAGGCGCACCGATGCAGGACGCGTCGTGGTCATCCCCGGGTCGCCGGGAGGCGTGGTCCCGACCTCGAGCAGGTCGTGGCATCAGAACAGCCCGGGCATCAAGGGTGCCGCGGAATCCGACGGCGGCGTGGAATGGGCGTTGGGTGACACCTTCGGCGCCAGCGTCGGAGCACCCTGACCTGGCGATACCCCGAGGCTGACAGGCACGAGCGTGGGGGCGGAACTGGCGGATCGCGACCGGTTCGTGGATCTGCTGCGCGGCGGGAGCATCACGGCCGTCGTGGTGGGCCATTGGCTCGTCGCGGACCTCACCTGGCAGGTCGGGCGGATCGAGCAGGACAGCGCGCTGGCCGCGGTGCCGCAGATGTGGCCCCTGACCTGGGTGCTCGCGGTGATCCCGCTGTTCTTCTTCATCGGGGGGTTCTCGAACCGACACAGCTGGGAAGGGGTGCGGCGTCGGGGGCAGGGCTATGCGGCATACCTGGATCGCCGGGTCCACCGGGTCCTGGTCCCCACGGGCCTGTACCTGGTCGTCGTGAGCACGGTGGGCTTCGTGATCGACCAGCTCGGCGGGCTCGGGATCCGGGCGATCGGGGGCCTGTTCCTGCAGCCGCTGTGGTTCCTGGGCGTGTACCTGTGGATCGCGGCTCTGGTGCCGCTCACGTTGCGGGCCCACGAGCGCTTCCGGTGGTGGGCCGTCGGGGCCCTCGTGCTCCTCGTGGCCCTGGGTGACCTTGGTCGGATCGTCCTGGGCGTGCCGGCGATGGGATACGCGAACGTACTCACCGTCTGGTTGCTGATGCATCAACTGGGCTACTTCTACGCCGAGGGGGCCCTGACCAGGCCGTGGCTGATGGCGGTGGGCGGTTGGGCAGCCACGGCGGCGCTGGTGAGCCTCCCGGCCTATCCGGCCACCATGGTCGGTGTTCCCGGTGGTGAGGCCGGCAACATGCATCCACCCACGCTGGCGATGACGACCCTGGGGTTCGCCATGATCGGGACCGCACTGGTGCTGCGTGCTCGCCTGACACCGTGGTTGCACCGCCCCCAGGTGTGGCGCGGGGTGGTGATGGTGAACCTGTTCATGATCACCCTGTACCTGTGGCACCAGCCCGCGCT
This sequence comes from uncultured Actinomycetes bacterium, assembly GCA_963788325.1. Taxonomy (GTDB): domain Bacteria; phylum Actinomycetota; class Actinomycetes; order S36-B12; family CAIYMF01; genus Prado023. The sequence continues at coordinate 252,474 of CAWBGJ010000015.1, read as the reverse complement.
CGCACTCACCGCTCGGTTCGCCCTGCCGCTGGGCTACCCGCACCCGGACGCGGGAAGCATCGCCTGGTGGCTGGCACACATCCTGTGGCTGGTCCTCCCGGCGGCGGTGCTTGCGGTGATCGTGGCCCTGGTCGGTCGCGCCGAGCAGGTCCGCCCGCCCGCGCCGGCACCGCGGGGGAGCATGACCGCGCGGGCGGCTGCGGTTGCCGTCTGCCTCCTGGGCCTGGGGCTGCTCGCACTGGCCGGATCCTCGGCGACCGAACCCTTCGCCCGCGGGCAGTCACTGGGCCCGGTCGTCGCCTCGCCCCTGATCGGGCTCGCGGGAGTCGCGGTCGCCGCGGGGCTGTTCCGTGGCGTGCGGGCGGGCCGCGCTGGGGCCCGTTGGGCCCTGGTCGCGGGCGCGGGCGTCTTGGGGGCCCTCGGCGTTGCGGCGTCGGCCCCGGTCCTGGTGGTGGCCGCCGCGGCCATGCTGCTGGCCGCGGCGCTACCTGAGCGCGACAGTCCGCCGGTCCCGAATCGCTGAGGGGTGCCGACCCCGGCCGGGACCAGCCCCCATGGTGCCCTGCGACGGCCGGATGGCCGCCGTCGAGATCGGGCCGTTCGGCACTGGAACTGCCCGCCCCGTGGGCGTATCGCTGAAGGTATGAGGACACAACCCGAGAACAGGAAACCTGGTGCAGGAACCTCAACTCGACCCCCGAGCAGCAGCATGTCACCGACCCGCCGCCGGCGTTGGCCGTGGGTACTCCTGGCAGCCGTGGTTGCCCTGGTGACGCTCTTCTACGTCGGTGGCGGGTACTACTTCTCCAGCGTGGTCAACAATGACGTCTTCGCGGTGCGCCCAGGCGTCCCGGCCACGACGCAGACCGGGACGCTCGGCGAGGTGACCCCTGCGTCCGCAGGGGCCGCGGGGACCGTGGTCATGACTCTCGATGAGGGCTCGGCATCGCCGGACCGGTACGCCAACGCGACCGTCGGGATCAAGGTCGGCGACACCCTGATCGTCGCCGGGCCCGCGAGTTCGTCGCAGGGGGCCACCGTCACCCGACCGATCCTCGACCTCGTCGGCGAGGTTCCCAGCGCCGGGGCGCCCGCGGGAGTGAACCGGGATGTCTGGACCAGCCCCCAGCAGGTCGGCCTTGAGTACACCGAGGTCACGATCGGCAGCCAAGGCACGCAGTACCCGGCGTGGGTGATCCCCGGAACATCGACCACGTGGGCGGTTCTGATCCACGGCAAGGGCGGCTACCCGGCCGAGATGCTGCGGATGGCCACCATCCTCAACGAACGCGGCGTGAACTGCCTGCTCATCACCTACGTCAACGACCCCGGTGTGCCGGCATCCCCCGACGGCCGCTACGGCTACGGCACGATCGAAGTCCCCCAGGTGGAGGCCGCGGTCGCCTACGCCCAGGCGCAGGGGGCGCAGAAGATCATCCTTGGCGGCGTGAGCCACGGAGCGGCCGTGACGCTGGGCTTCCTCACCTCCAGCCCGCAGGCCGCCGACGTCGACGCCGTGATCCTGGACTCCCCGCCGGCAGACCTTGCCGGCAACGTCGACGCACTCGGTGATGCCCGCAGCCTCCCAGTGGTGGGCCTGCCGATCCCCGAGTCCCTCGAGTCGATGGCCCTGCTGATGACGCAGTGGCGATTGGGCATCGACTTCGACGACTACGACTACACCGCCCGGGCCGACCGGGTCACAGCACCCACCCTGATCTACCAGGGCGGCAAGGACACCACCGTCGACCCGTCGATCGCCCAGGAACTGGCCGACGCACTGGGGCCCACGGCCACGAAGGTGGACCAGCCTGATGCCCAGCACGTGGGCAGCTGGAACGTCGACCCGCAGGCCTACGCCGCAGCGATGCAGGACTTCCTGACCAACGCCGAGCTGTAGGGGGATGACGTTCTGATGGCCGGGACTGAGGACATCAGGGAATCGGCAGACCATGAGGTGGTGGCTCCGCCCGGCTGGTACCCGAACCCGGTGGATGCGTCCCAGGCGCGGTGGTGGGACGGCGCGCACTGGGGCGACACCTCGAGCGGGGCGCAGGACACCGGCTGGTGGATGGCCAACGATGGCCGCTGCTACCCACCGGGGCAACCGAGCAGCTGGCACGCAGGGCCATCCTCCGTGGAGCCGCCGGCACCTGCCAGGCGCCCACGCGCTCCTTGGTGGTTGTGGGTGATCGTGGCACTGGGCTGTGGGCTGATCCCGGGCCTCCTCGTGTACGCCATGAGCGTGGTCACCGTCGTCACGAGCGACGAACTGACCTACGAGGAGGACTTCAGCAGCGGAGCCGGTCAGTTCGACGTCTGGGAGGAGCCCGAAGGAAGCGCAGCAGTCGTGGACGGCGTGTACGTGCTGACCAACCGAAACCTGGGCAAGTCGCTGACGGTCGGGGTCACGTCGATCTGGGCCGCCAAGCGAGTGCGTATCGAAGCCGACATGGAACTCACGGAGGCCGGGGAACAAGGCGGGTTCGGGCTCTATCTGGATCGCACCGACGGGCAGGACTACGTCTTCGCCCTGGTTCCGGGGGCTGGAGCGTGGATCACCGGCCCCGGATTGGAGTGCGAAGGACCCTCTACGTTGGCCAACGTCCGCGGCGGTGATATTGCTCTGAGCGGCGAGCAGGAAGGGGTTCAGGGCAGCGGCATCACCTTGACCGGCTACCTGGACGGTCGAGCCGTCATCACGTGTGCCGACAAGCGACTCGACACCCAGGCGGCAGGCGCATTCGCAGGGGCTGGCCTGTGGCTACGAGCCGAGGACGAACCAGCCACCGCGCAGGTCGACAACGTCACAGTGACATCCCACAGATAGGGAGTGGCACCCTGGTCGGGCCCCCCAGACGAGCGGGATGAGGGAAGCCTCAAGCAGGCTTGGGCGGGAGGCACTTCGCGCACGGCGGCACACACGCGCGCTCAGATCCAGCGAGCTCCGTGAATTGCGGGCACCTCGACCCGTCGGAGGCCACCCGTGCTCACGCCGGTTGGACGTCGCGCGTGCGTACGGCGAACAGGATGTGGACGCTGAAGATGAGCACCCAGGTCGGGAACAGCAGCTGCCCCCACCGGGGAATCGGTGGCGAGAGCAGCAGGATCAGCGCCGCGATGTAGCCGAGGGCCACCAGCCAGCGGGGCATCAGCCCGGACCGCAGCCCCACAGAGGACACCGAGATGGTGAAGACCGCGGCCATCCGGGTGCCGAAGAGGCCCATGAGCGTCTTGGTGAAGACCACGAGCAGGACCATCGAATCGGCGCCGACGGGCACGCCACGCTCGTACAGGGTCAGCAGCGTCGACAGGATGGCCCCGGTCACGAAGAGCATGGCGATGAAGAGCAGTCCGGACCCGAGGAAGACGGTCGCGAACAGCTTGTCCTCGCGATCGGCAAGGCGGTGGCGGATGACTCCGATGAACCACAGGAATGCGATACCGGCGAAGGGGATGAGCGCGACGGCGGTGGCCACGCCCTGACGCCGTGCGGGCTCCTGCAGCCAGGTCGTCGACCCGCCCGCGGAGGGGACTGCCGCGTGGAACTGCACCAGGACGACGATCAGGATGATCGAGAAGATGATGCCGGCGACCGCCGCGGACGCGGGGTTGCGCAGGCGCTGTACGAGCTCAGAGACCTCCACAGGATCCTCCTCCGGTCAGGCGCGACCCTATCGGGTGTCGTGGCTACGATGTGCCGGTGCTCGTCAGTGAATGTGACCAGGAGTCGCGGGCGGCTCATGTCGTGCCTGGGGCGCGTGGAGCCACGCTCGGGTGACCGGGTCCGAGAAGGCGGCGTACCTGGCCTATGCCGGGGGTTGGGCGGCTGTGCGTCACCTGCCCCGGCCTGTGGCCTACGGGGCCTTTCAGGGGCTTGCCGACCAGTTGTGGCGGCGGAATCGGGCGGGAGTCCGGCGCCTGGAGTCGAACCTCGCACGCGTGCTCGGACCGCACGCCAGTCCCGAGGAGGTCCGGGAGCTCTCCCGGGAGGGGATGCGCTCCTACATGCGTTACTGGTGTGACGCCTTCCGGCTCCCGGACTGGACCGATGCCGAACTCGACGACTTCGAGTTCCCCGGGATCGACCATGTGCTGGCGCCCATGACGGCCGGGCGCGGGGCCATCGTGGTTGTTCCGCACATGGGCAACTGGGACCACATCGGCGCCTATGCGGCGCGCCACATCGCCCCGGTGACGACGGTGATCGAGCGGCTCAAGCCGGACAAGTTGTTCCAGGAGTTCGTGGAGATGCGCACCTCCCGGGGCATCACCGTCTTCGGCCACGACGATCCACGTGCGATGGACGGCCTGCGCGAGACCCTGAGCAGGGGTGGCCTGGTCGCGCTGATCTCTGACCGCGACCTGTCGGCCAAGGGAATCGAGGTGCCGTTCTTCGGACAGGCCGCGAGGTTCCCAGCAGGCGCTGCCGCGCTGGCACTCGACACCGGGGCGGCCCTGGTGCCGCTGGGCATGTACTGGACCGGAGCGCGCAATGCCAGTCGGGCCTACCCGGAGTTGACCCTGCCCACGCAGGGAGATCGCACCCAGCGGATCCGCGACACGATGACCATGGTGGCAGCCTCCTTCGAACCCATGATCCGTGAGCACCCCGCTGACTGGCACATGCTGCAGCGGCTCTGGGTGGCCGACCTCGACCCGGCGCGGACGGCCTGATCGGCCTCCGGGGGGCATCTCGGGGTGCCTGGCCGGTGGGTCGGACGGCGCTACGTCCTCGACAGGGTGTCCGCAGTCGCAGTCGCGGTCTCGTCGTCTGGCGCCGGGGCTTGCGCGGGTTCGGGCACGGCGGGCAGGGCCCACCGGGCGACCACGAAGACCAGCCACGCGATGACCAGTCCCGCGACCCCGTCGAGCCACCAGTGGTTGGCCGTGGCCACGACCACGAAGCTGGTCATCACGAAGTGGCCGACCAGTGCCCAGCGCCAGCGGCTGGTGGTCACGAGCAACCCGAAGCCCGCGATGATACCCGCCCACGCGACATGGATCGAGGGCATCGCTGCGAGCTGGCCCGAGATCCCCGTCCCCGCCGGGCCATACACCGACTGCCCGTACAACAGGCCGGTGTCGACGAACCCGAGGTCCGGCAGCAGCCGCGGCGGCGCGACCGAGACGTTGTGCAGCAGCACGCAGGTCAGCGTCGTGCCGGCGACCGTGATGCAGGCCAGCAGGTAGTAGGCCCGGTGCCGCCACCAGATCCAGATCAGGAAAGCCGTCATCGAGGTCAGGTGCAGGCCCGCGTAGTACGCATTGAGGCCTCGCACGACCCACGGGAACGGCAGGACCGCCTGCTGGATCGCCAACTCGCTGCCCAGTCGCAGGCGGTTCTCCAGGTCCCAGATAGCCAGGGCACGATCCTCGGCACCGGCCGTCAGGTCCAGCCGATGCAGGGAGGTGTGCTGGTAGAGCGCGAAGATCGCTACCACGACACCGAACTGCGCGAAGAACGACTGCAGGGCCGCCAGACGCGGCCGACCGGAAACCCCCACCACGCGAAGCACCACGTACCCGACGAGCAGCGCCAGCGCGATGCCCGCGCTGAGCTGCCACGAGGCACGCAGCATCGGCATCGTGGTCTCCGGGGCTCGGCGGGTGACCGGGGGCCCCCGGTCGGGGGCAACGCTACGCCAGCGGTGCCCTAGTCTCACGCGGTGAGCATGACCCGGACGCACGCCCCCACCTCGCACATGACCGGTCCGGCGTGGACGCTGTTCGCGGCCATGTCGGTGATCTGGGGCATGCCGTACCTGTTCATCAAGATCGCAGTGACTGAGCTGAGCCCGGCCGCGGTGGCCGGATCCCGGACGCTGCTCGCTGCCGTCGTGCTGCTGCCGCTGGCAGCCCATCAGGGTGCTCTGCGCCCCGTGCTGCGGCTGTGGCCCTGGGTCGTGGCCTTCGCCCTGCTGGAGATGGCCGGTCCCTGGCTGCTGCTCGGCGATGCCGAGACCCGCGTCTCCAGCGGCTTCGCGGGGCTGATGATCGCCACCGTGCCCATCGTCGGGGTGCTGGTCGCGCGGGCCCGCGGCGATCAGCACGCCTTCGCACGCTCGCGGATGCTGGGCCTGGCCGCGGGGATCCTGGGGGTCGCAGCGCTGGTCGGCCTGGACTCCGTGGCCGGGCACGTCGACCTGCGCTCGGTGGTCGAGCTCCTGCTGGTGGCTGTGGGGTACGCGCTGGCACCGGTGCTGGCCACCACCCGGCTGGCCGGCGTGCCCTCGCTGGGGGTGATCGCCGCCTCCGTGGGCCTGGTGGCCCTGATCTACCTGCCGTGGACCGTCGGGGCGTACGCCCAGGGGCTGCCCTCCGCCGATGTCCTCGGGTCAGTTCTGATGCTCGGCCTGGTGTGCACCGCGCTGGCGTTCGTGCTGTTCTTCGCCCTGATCGCCCGCGTGGGGCCGGTCCGGGCCACCGTGATCACCTTCTTGAACCCGGCGGTGGCCATCGGCCTGGGCTTGATCGTGCTCGACGAGCCGCTGACCCTGGGGATGGCGCTGGGCTTCCCCCTGGTCCTGCTGGGCGCGTGGTTGGCCACCCGAGCGACCCCCGCCGAGCTGGCGAGCTGAGGGCGGCCTCTCACGGACTGGCGGCCGGTCCCCCGGGCTGGGCCGCTGCACGCGCCGGCCCGTCAGGCGCCCAGCGTCCGCATCGCGTGCAGGGTGGCCCGCACCCGGGCCACCTCGTGCGTCCGGTACACGTTGACCCGGCCCAGTGCGGCGAGCACGGCGAAGAAACCCTCCGCCGTGCGGAACTCCTGCTCGAACAGGTCGAAGGCGTGCGGCAGCGCCTGGCAGATCGGCACCCCGAGTGCGCGCAGCCGGAACGAGTTGAGCAGCACCTGCGCCTGGTGGCGCGCACGCACCTCGGGCACCGTCAGGTTGCCGTAGAAGAACCCCAGCCCCGGGTCGATGATCACCTCGTTGACGCCGTGTTCCCGGGCCTGGTCGATCCGCGCCGCGAAGTAGTCCAGGAGGACCGGGATCGGGTCCGCGCCTCGCGGGATGTCGCCCACCTCGCGCACGTGGGCACCCGGGACGAAGCACAGCACGACGGCCGCCTCATGGGCCGCCGCCAGGTCGTAGATGCGTTCCAGGTCCGTGCTGCCGGTCAGGTTCACCACGGCGGCACCCGCGCGCAGGCAGTCCGCCACGACGCTCGGGCTGTAGGCCTCCACGGACGTGGCGACCCCCTGCGCGGCCAGGGCGGCGATCACCGGCACGAGAGCCTGGGACTGGTCGTCGGCGCCGACCCTGGCCGCGCGCAGGGTGCTGGACTCCGCGCCGATGTCTATGAGCCCGGCACCTTGGGCGTGCATGACCCGAGCGCGTCGGATCGCCGACTCGGTCGAGACCGCGACCGAGTCCCGGTAGGTCGAGTCGCGGGAGAGGTTCACCACGCCCATCACCAGGGGGTCCGCGTCGAGGTCGTGGGTGACCCCAGCGATCCGCACTCCGGCGATCGGCAGGGCGAGCGCGTCGGCGTGCTCGCCGGCCAGCTGGGCCAGCGCGGTCAGGTCGAGCATCTCAGGCCGGCCGCAGGTAGCGGGCGAACAGGTAGCCGTCGTCCTCGAGCAGGTGGTGCAGTCGCATCGCGATCAGGACCGCATCGCCGGCCTGGTCGCCGTGCGGCGCACCGGTCAGGACCGGCGCGAGCGTCAGGTCCATCTCGTCGAGGGCGTTGGCGCGGATCATGTCGGTGAGCAGGCTGTCGCCACCTTCGAAGGAGACCCGGGTCAGGCCCCGCTGGGCCAGCGCGTCGAGGGCCAGTCGGGGCTCGACCCGCTGCTCCCCTGCGATCACCACCTCGCACCACTGCTCGGCCGTCCGTCGCGCCGACTCCGGCGCAGCGCCCACCGTGAGCAGGATCGGCCGGGTCTGGGAATGCACGAAGTCGACCTGCTCCCAGTCGAAGGCACACGATGTGGAGACGATCGCCAACGTGGGGGCCGGCGCCAGGCCACGCGCCACGCGTTGCTCTGCGCGCTGCGGGGTGGACCGGACGGCGCGGTAGCCCTCGGCACGGACCGTGCCCGCCCCAGCGAGGTAGACATCAGCGAAGTGGCGGATGGCCGCCATGACGGCCCGGTCTGCCGGTGAGGAGATCGAACGCGACAGCCCGTCCGGGCCCGTGATGGCCCCGTCGAGGGTGCGTGCGAAGCACGCCCGCACCCAGCGGTCCTCCGGCCAGCCATAGGCCCCGACCAGGTCCTCGTCGGTGAGCGATCCCCCGGGTTCCGGGACGAGCCTGCGCATGTGCGGGACCCTAACAGCGCCGGCACGGTCACGAGAGGTCACTGCTGGCATGATGTCCGCGTCACCGCCGAACACCAGGAGTGCCATGACCGTGCCCGAGGACGACCTCACCAGCCTGCTCGCGTCGGTCGACCTCTTCGCCGGACTCACGCCCCGGGCGCTGGCTCGGATCGTCGAGTCCAGTCATGTGGCGCGGTTCGAGCCAGGTACCGAGATCGTCCATGCAGGTGAACCGGTCAGCGGCTTCCGGGCGTTCTCGCCCAAGGGAGTCGAGATGCACGTGGTCCTCGAGGGCGCGGCGGACGTGCTCGTGGGCGGCCGACTGGTCGACACGATCGGGCCGCGGGGCTATTTCGGTGAGCTGTCGCTGATCGACGGTCAGCCCCGTTCGGCCGACATCGTGGCCGGTGCGACCGGGGTGACCACGCTCGCGCTCCCCCGCTGGGAGTTCAAGGACATCATCGCCGAGCATCCGGAGGTCGCGATGCCGATGCTGCGGGTCGTCGTGGCCCGCCTGCGCCGAGCCGAGGCAGTCACCGACTGATCCACCCCCGCGGCGGGACCTCTGCGCGGCACGCGCGGGCGCGTCCATCCGGGCCACATCCCGGACACTGAAGGGACCCCCGGCACGCCCGCAGCGGTTGGATCACCAGCCTGTCACTGGCAGACTCCGGTGCGTGTTCGAAAAGCGACGTACCGGGTTCGGGGCCGCGCTGGCGGCCGCCCTGATGGCCTTGAGCCTGGCACCCCCTGGCCCGGCGGCCGCGGCCGACTCGCCCGCAACCCCACCGAACCTGCTGGCCTCGGCCCCCGCGGCGAGCGCTACAACCCCGGCTCCCAGCACGTCCCCCGCCGAAGGCCAGAACGCAGCCGTGAAGGTCGTGGCGGTGAAGGCGCCCAGAGCAGTCGGCCCCCGGGGGCGTCTCGCAGTCGGCGACTCGCTGATGGTCAGCGTCACCTCCCAGATGCGCCGCAAGGGCTTCCGGGTGCACGCCAGGGTGGGGCGCCAGTTCAGCACGGCACCGGGCATCGTGCGCAGCTACGGCGCGAAGCTCCCCCGCAACGTGATCATCGAGTTGGGGACGAACGGGACCGTGCGCCCGTCGGACTGCCGTGCAGTCGTGCGACGCGCAGGCCCGAGTCGGAGGGTGTTCCTCGTGACTCCACGGGTGCCCCGCAGCTGGCAGGCCGCGAACCTGCGCACGCTCAAGGCCTGCGACCGGCGCTACCGGGCATCGCGCGTGCGCATCATCGACTGGTACGGCTACAGCACGGGCCACCGCGACTGGTTCGCCGGGGACGGGGTGCACCTCAGCGCAGCCGGCCAACGGGCCTTCGCCCGGCTGATCGATCGTTCGGTCGACAAGCACGGCCTGCGCTGACTGGCCAGACCGAACGGTGTGCGCGGGGCACCGACAGCATGCCAGCGCGACCAAGTCAGCGGGCGGCGCGCCGGTGACCAGCCACTCGCGAAACCGGGCCGCGCCCGCCGAATGGGGGGACTCGGCTGAGGGCGGCCCGGGGGTTCTGCCCGCGGCGGGCTACTCGCCGCCGAGATCGCGCTCGTAGGCGTCGAGCAGGACGTCGGTCGTGCGCTCCTGGTAGCGCCGAGCCCTGGCCAGGACCTCGCGGATCGCGTCGATGACCCCGTCCACGGCCGACGAGTCCCCGGCACGCGCGCCAGCCAGGATCCGGACCTCGGTGACGGCGTGGTCGAGCTCATCGCGCTCGGTGGCCAGACGCATCCAGCGGGTCATGAGGTGCGGGGCGTCGTCGCGGATCTGCTCGGTGAAGCCCTCGGGGTCGATGAGGTTGCCCGCACTGCTGCGGATCACCTCGGCCAGCTCATCGAGCTGCCGGGTGACCTCGATCCACCATGTGATGGACCCACTGGGCTGATCAAGAAGGCTGACGAGGTGGTCATGCACCCTCGTGTAGTCGGTGACGCGCAGGTCGGACGTGGTGTGCAGATCGGTGGTGATGGCAGTCATCGGCGGTCTCCTTCCCTGTGCGCCCAGCGTGACCCACGCCAGCGGGTTGGACAAGCCCGCTGCCTCCCACTTTCGTCCCAATCACGTCGCGCGAAGTCCACGGACGTGACGTGCGCCACAGGGTCGTGCTCGGAGCCCCGAACGGGTGCCCGGACGCCGGTCCGGGCCTCAGGCCCCGACGGCCGCCGAGGTCTGCCGGGCGATCTCCAACTCCTCGTTGGTGGGGATCACCAGCACCTTGATCGGAGCCCCGGGGAACGACAGGTCCACCGGGGTCGTGCTCCCGCGGACGTTGGCGTTGCGCGCCGTGTCGATGGCCACGCCGATCATCTCCATGCCGGCGATCACCCGGCGGCGGATCTCCGGGTCGTTCTCCCCCACCCCGGCGGTGAACACGATCGCGTCGGCCCTGCCCAGGACTGCAAGGTAGGCCCCCAGGTACTTGCGGATCCGATGGACGTACACCGAGAGCGCCAGCTCTGCGTCGGCGTCACCGGCCGCGGCCAGCCTGTGCACCTCACGCAGGTCGTTCTGCCCGCACAGGCCGAGCAGGCCACTGCGCTTGTTGAGCAGGGTGTCGACCTCGGAGGCGCTCATCCCCGCAGTGGTGATCAGGTGGAAGAACAGAGCCGGGTCGATGTCCCCGGACCGGGTGCCCATGACCAGGCCCTCCAGCGGTGTCAGGCCCATGGAGGTCTCCACGCTGCGCCCGCCGCGCACGGCACAGGCCGATGCCCCGTTGCCCAGGTGCAGGGTGACCAGGTCGACGGAGTCCACGGGCTTGCCCAGCATCCGCGCGGCCGCCTGCGTGACGAACTTGTGCGAGGTGCCGTGGAACCCGTACCGACGGATCCGATGGGCGCGAGCGACCTCCTGATCGATCGCGTACGTGTAGGCCGCAGCCGGGATGGTCGAGTGGAAGGCGGTGTCGAACACGGCCACGTGCGGCACATCGGGGAAGGCAGCCATCGCAGACTCGAGACCGGCGACACAGGCCGGGTTGTGCAGCGGCGCCAACGGGATCAGCTCGCGGATCACCTCGATGACCTCCGGGGTGACGACCGTCGGCTCGCTGAACACATCGGCGCCCTGGACGACCCGGTGGCCCACGCCCACCAGTTCACCGACCTCATCGACCGCGCCGAGCGCCGCGAACTGGGCGCCTACGGCCGCGAAGGCCTGAGCATGATCGGCCAGGACCGCCTCAGAGGTCGTGGCGACCAGCTCCGAGTCGGCTCCACCGCGGATCCGCGAGCGATGGGTGATCGGCGAGGACTCGTCGCCGATCCTCTCGACCAGGCCGTGGGCCCACACCACCGCGGACTCGGTGTCCACGAGTTGGTACTTCAGGGACGACGAGCCGGCATTCACCACGAGCACGAGCATGGGTCAGGCACCTTCCTGGGTGGTGGCAGCGGCCCCGGCGGGGGCTGCGCCCGGGGTGGCCTCATCGGCCTGACTGACCTGCTGGGCCTGTACTGCTGTGATGACGACCGTGTTGATGATGTCCTCGACCAGGGCCCCGCGGGACAGGTCGTTGACCGGCAGTCGCAGGCCCTGGAGCACCGGTCCGATCGCCACGGCATTGGCCGAGCGCTGTACGGCCTTGTAGGTGTTGTTGCCGGTGTTCAGGTCCGGGAAGATGAACACCGTGGCACGTCCGGCCACCGCGGACCCGGGCAGCTTGGACAGGGCGACCGACGCATCCACGGCGGCGTCGTACTGGATCGGTCCCTCGATCGCCAGGTCAGGGCGGCGCTCCCGGGCCAGGGCGGTCGCCTCGCGGACCATCTCGACGTCCTCACCCATACCCGATGCGCCCGTCGAGTAGCTGAGCATCGCCACAAGTGGATCGACGCCGAAGGCCGCGGCGGTCTGTGCAGAGGAGATCGCGATGTCGGCCAGTTGGGTGGCGTTCGGTGAGGGGTTCACCGCACAGTCGCCGTAGACCAGAACCCGGTCCTCGAGGGCCATGAAGAAGACACTGGAGACGATCGACACCCCTGGCTTGGTCTTGATGATCTGCAGCGCGGGACGGATCGTGTGCGCCGTGGTGTGCGCCGCGCCAGAGACCATGCCGTCGGCCAGGCCCTTCCACACCATCATCGTGCCGAAGTAGGACACGTCCACGACCAGGTCGAGGGCTGCGTCGAGGGCCAACCCCTTGGCCTTGCGGATCTCCACGAGATCCGCGGCGAAGACCGAGCGCAACGGGTCGGTCTCCGGATCGATGATGCGTGCCCCGGAGATCTCCAGGCCGAGCTGCTTGGCACGTTCGGTGAGGGGCTCGGGCCGGCCCAGGATCGTCAGGTCGACCACGTTGCGCCGGAGCAGCCGGTCGGCGGCCTGAAGGATCCGGTCATCCTCGCCCTCGGGCAGCACGATGTGCTTGCGGTCCGAGCGGGCGCGCTCCATGAGTTGGTGCTCGAACATCATCGGCGTCAGCGTGGTGGAGCGGGTGACCTCGATCCCGGCCTCAAGCTCAGCCTCATTGACGTTCTCCTCGAACAGGCTCAGGGCGTCCGCGATCTTGCGCGTGTCGTCTGCGGCGATCTCCGGCCGCAGGCCGGCTACCACCACAGCACTGTCGAAGGTGTCCAGGGGTGTGATCAGGACCGGCATCGCCTCGGACGGCGTGACCCCCTCTGCGAAGCGCATCACCGTGGGGTCCAGATCGAGGCCCCCCGTGAGGATGACGCCGGCCACCGCTGGGATGGCGTCGGACTGACGTGAGGAGTAGGCGGCCATCAGGATGTCGGAGCGGTCCCCGGGGGTGATCAGCAGGGTTCCCTCTGACAGGTGGTCCATCAGCCTGGGCACGCTCATCGCGGCGACCTTGATGTCCGGAACTGGCCGGGAGAGGTCATCGGCGGCGCCCAGGACCTGCTTTGCCCCCACGGCGGTCGCGACCTCGCGGATCGTGGGATAGGTCAGCGAGGCCAGCTCGGGAAGGAGCCAGACAGGGACCGGGCAACTTCGCACGACAGCGCCCATCGCGGCCCAGTCGTGCGGGGCCACCCGGTTGACGAAAGCGCCTGCGGTGGGAACCCCTCGCTCCCCCATCCCGTCGATGGCGGCGCTCAGGGCACCGTTGACCTGCGCGGGGCCATGGTCACGGGCCGTGAGGACGATGAGGGCCACGGCACCGAGGTTGGAGGCGATCTCGGCATTGAGCGCGAACTCGAAGGCCTTGGACGCAGTGAGGTGGTCAGTGCCCTCCACGAGCACGTAGTCACACCTGTTGGCCAGGCGTCGGTAGCGCTCGATGATGCGGGTGACCAGTGCTGGATCGACGTGGTTCCCGCCGAAGTCGCGTGTCTCGTCGGATGTGACCCCGAAGGACTCGTCGTAGGACTGGTCGAGGCGGTAGCGCGTGCGGAACAACTCGATCCGCTTGTCGGGTTCGTCCCCGGCCCGGATCACCGGGCGGAAGTATCCGACCCTGCTCACCAACCGGGTCAGGTTCTCCATGAGTCCGAGGGCGACGATCGACTTGCCACTCGCGGCTTCGACTGAGGTCAGGTAGAGGGCGCTCACGTCCGCAATCCTGTCAGGGCGGACCCACCGACGCCCGCCGATTGCTACCCGGCGACCCCGTTGAGCTCGTCGACCACCTGGAACAGGTCCCCGCGGTCGTACCAGTTGACCGCGACCATGGACGGCGTGCGCCCACGCACCGCCTGGCAGTCGTCCATGCGCGCCTTGAGCGCGTCGTAGGTGTTGACGGCCTCTGCGCTGGAGATCAGCGTGCTGAAGCTGGCCAGCCAGTGGTTGACCGAGAGCAGCGGGTTGTCCGGCTCCCCGCGCTTGAGGGTGCAGGTGAAGTCCTCCGCCGAGTCGAAGGTGTACTCGGTGTCGTGGACGAGGTCGAAGCCCTGGTGCAGGTACGGGTACTCCGAGCCGCCCCCCTCGTTCTCCATGAGCACGACCAGGCGCCGGTCGGCATCGATCATCTCGCCCAGGGTGGGCCACTGCGCTCCCTCCGGGTGCACGTAGGCCTTGTCGGCCAGGCCCGCCCTGCGCAGCACCGCGTCGGTGTCCTTGGGGGTGACGGTGTCCTGGATGAACAGCACGACCACCTCCCGGGGGTGTTCCTCGAGCCAGGTGTTGAGCCGCTCCATGATCGGTGCCATGGGGTCGGCGCCGATCTCGCACACCGTGTGGCAGAAGTACGGCTCGGCCGGCCCGGTCGGCTCCGCACGCCGGACCCGGTCGATGGTGCGTCGCACGGAGCCGGCGATCTCGGCACCGTAGGTGCGTGTGAGCTCCGCCTCGGCGCCGGCCAGCGACTCGTCGGCTGTGATGGCGCCGTCCTTGGTCGGCTGGGCGTACCAGGTGTCGACGAGCAGCCCGCGGATGCCGTCGTCGAGGGACTCCACCATGTCCTTGGGCTGCTCGGCCAGGAACCAGGTGCCATCGGCGATCGACATGGAGTTGTGCGAGGCTGGGATGACCACCTGGTCGAAGGGCACGTCGCACAGCTCGTCGTGCCCGTTGCATGCCGTGGTGTTCACAGCCGATGCGTTGTCCACTCCCGAGTCCTGGGGTAGCTGGCTGGGGATGATCAGCGCCGCGATCACCACGAGGCCGGCCAGCGCGCCGGCAACCGGGATCAGCCAGCCCACCGGGGAGTCGCGATCGGGTTCGGGGTCGGACGCCGGTCCCGCTGCCAGGCGGGCCGCTGCCAGGCGCTTGTCATCGGCGGCCCGAGCCCGCTCGGCCAGGACGTCGAGCTCCGAGATGCCGTAGAGCAGTACCGCGATCCCGGCCACGACGGCGATGATCTGGGCGCTGCGCGAGGGGAAGAGCACGATGAGCAGCCCCACCGTGATCAGCGCCATCGCACGTACGACCGCCCAGATCGTGGCGGTGGGCCGACGGCCGAGGAGAGCCATCGCCATCCGGGCGTTGCGGGTCACGTCGACCTGGGGCAGCAGGGCCCCGGCGGAGGCCACCAGCAGGCCCCCGATGATGCCCATGGCCAGGAAGCGCACGGTCAGCGGTTGGCTGAGGACCTCCAAACCGGCCGCGACGACCGCACCCTTGAGCGTCGAGTCATCCATCAGGAGGCTGGCCACGTTCATTCCGACCACGATCAGGCCCAGGAACCCCGAGACCACGAGGGTCATCCAGCCCAGTCGGACGAGGGCGATCCGCCGGTGCGGGGCCAACCAGACGCCCAGGACGATCGCCAGCAGGGCCAGCAGCGGGACCACCCAGGCAAGCGTCGCCACAGCCTGGATGATCGGGATGATCTGCTCGGCCACGCCATCCTGCCCACCGACCTCGGCCAGGGTGAGGTTCAGGTTCTCGGGGATGACGTCGGCCGCGTCGGGGGCGAACCGGTCCAGCGCCGTGGTGATGGTCGCGCCGAGGTCGGCCAGCTGCAGGACAGCCGACGTGCTGCCCTCGGTGGTCATCGCGGAGTGGAACGACCGGACCGCCGGAGTCAGGACCCGGTCCAGCAGGGGGCTGCCCACCACAGCCGCCACACCCGCGGCGATGGCCGGCTCGATGGCCACCAGGTCGGGCTGGGCGTCCAGGGCTGCGGTCGCCACCGCCTGCCCGACCTCGTTCTGGACGGCCTCGTCCTGGCGCACCTCGTTGGCCAGGCTCGCGAAGTGATCGCTGTTGACGATCGAGGAGTTCAACCACCCGAAGATCCCCATCAGGAACAGGCCCAGGGCGCCAAGGACCAGAAGCACGTTCGACCAGGTATCGCTGCGCCTCTTCACGTGCCCTCCAACAGGCGTTCATCAATGCGCCGAAGCGCGCGTTCAGGGCAGGGTATCGGCCACTGCCGGAACTGCGCCTGTCCGCGGTCAGCGGGCGCCAGCTGGATCCGCGGCCAGGGCATGCAGGGCGATGGCGCTGGCTGCGGCCACGTTGAGGCTGTCCACCCCCGCGGCCATCGGGATCCGCACGCGCAGGTCGGCCCGGGTCATCAGCGCCGCGGGCAGTCCGTCGCCCTCGGTGCCGAGCAGCACCGCCCGGGGGCCCTGGATCGGGGGGAGCGTCCGCAGGTCGAGCGCTTCGCAGCCAGGCGTCAGGGCCACGGTCGTGAAGCCGACCAGATCGGCCAATGGGTCAGGTCCTGACCTCGTCCAGGGCACAGCCAGGACCGCTCCCATCGAGACCTTGACCGAGCGCCGGTACAGCGGGTCTGCGCAGCCGGGGGTCACCAGGACGGCGTCCACGCCCAGCGCCGCCGCGGTGCGGAAGATCGCGCCCACATTGGTGTGGTCGACCAGGTCGACGAGCACGGCCACGAACTGCGCCGCGGCCAACAGGTCGCGCGCGGCAGGCTGGGCGGGCCGTTCGAAGGAGGCCAGCGCGCCGCGATGCACGCGGTACCCGGTGATGGTGCGCAGCACGGCGGGCTCGGCGACCAGCACCTGGGCCTGCGTGCCCGACAGGGAGTCCGCCAGGGCAGGCAGCCACTTGGCCTCGGCCAGGACCACCCGTGGGCGATGCCCGGCTGCCAGCGCACGGCCGATCACCTTCGCACCCTCGGCCACGTAGAGGCCCTCGGCGGGCTCCCGGGTCGAGCGTGCTTCGACGTCGGTCAGCCCGGCGAGGTCACGGACCCGGGGATCGTCGGGGTCGATGACCAGCGCGGGCTGGGTCACTGTGGTCAGGTGGTGGGAGGGGAGCTGGGCCGCGACGGGTCGGCGACGGAGTCCTCGACCACCTCGGCCTCCACCACGTCGGCCTCGGTGACGTCGGGGACGTCGACCCGCACCGACTCAGCGGTGGGTCGCTCGGCCGAGCCAGCGGTGTCGGCCCCCGCAGCAGCTGAGCCCGGCGCACCGGGTGCGGTCGAGGCGTTGAACGCCCGGGTCACCGCGCCCAGGGCACTGGACACCTCGGCCGGGATCACGAACACCTTGTTGGCAGTGCCCTGCGCGAGCAGCGGCAGGGACTGCAGGTACTGGTAGGCCATGACCTGATCGGTGGCGTTGCCGTTGTTGATCGCGTCGAACACCTTGGCGATGGCCTGGGACTCGCCCTCGGCGCGCAGGACCTGGGCGGTGGCCTGGCCCTCGGCCTTGAGGATCGCTGCGGTCTTGGAGCCCTCCGCGTCGAGGATGGCAGCCTGCTTGTTGCCCTCGGCGTTGAGGATCGCAGCGCGCTTGTCGCGGTCGGCGCGCATCTGCTTCTCCATCGACTGCTGGACGCTGGCCGGAGGGTCGATGGCCTTGAGCTCCACGCGGTTGACGCGGATGCCCCACTTGCCCGTGGCCTCGTCGAGCACGCCACGCAGCTGGGCGTTGATGTTGTCGCGGCTGGTCAGGGTCTGCTCGAGGTCAAGCGAGCCGACCACGTTGCGCAGGGTCGTGACGGTCAGCTGCTCCACACCCATGAGGTAGCTCTGGATCTCGTAGGTCGCGGCCTTGGCGTCGGTGACCTGGAAGTAGATGACCGAGTCGATGCTCACCACCAGGTTGTCGGAGGTGATCACCGGTTGGGGGGCGAAGCTGACCACCTGCTCGCGCAGGTCGATCAGGGGTCGCAGTCGGTCGATGAAGGGCATGATGATGGCCAGGCCCGGATCCAGGGTGCGGTTGTACCGCCCCAGGCGTTCGACGATGCCCGCCTGAGCCTGCGGGACGATCTTGATGGTGCTGAAGACGATCAGGACGGCGATCAGGACCAGCACGCCGGCGATGATGAGACTCTCCACGATTCCCTTCCCTTGCTGCGAGCTGGCCGGCGGGTGCCGGTCAGCCGACGACTGCGGTAGCCCCGTCGATCTCGAACACGGCGACCTTCTCGCCGGGCTCGAAGCGGGCATCCTCGTCCAGTGCGCGCGCAGACCAGATTTCGCCCGCGAGCTTGATCCGCCCGGTCGAGCCGTCGACCACCTCGAGCACGACGGCCTGCCCCCCGATCAGCGCGGCGGTGCCGGAACGCTCCAGGGGCGACTGGTACATGTGCCGCTTGGCCACGGGGCGCACGAACGCGATCAGCGCCACGCTCACCAGGGCGAACACAGCCGCGGAGCCCACGGTGCTCGCGCCCAGGTACTCGGCGATGGAGGCAGCCAGCGCGCCGCCGGCGAACATGATGAGCAGCAGCCCTGCCGAAGCAGCCTCGGCACCGGCCAGCAGTACTGCGATGATGAGCCAGACGAGCCACGGTTCCACGTGTTGAGTCTAGACGCTGGTGCCCGGTTCGGCCGTTTCAACCGAGATGACCTCCGCGCGGCCGCGCCGGCCCCGGGCGACGATGTCTGCCGGTACCGCGCGCGCCCAGTAGCGCCCACGCACCCGGCCACTGCGCAGACGGGTCCCGAAGGTCTGGCTCAGGGTGCGTCCGGTGAGGACCTCGGTGATGGGGCCCGCGGCCACGACTGCGCCCTCGCGCAGCAGCAGCGCGTGGGTGAACCCTGCCGGGATCTCCTCGACGTGGTGGGTGACCAGCACCTGGACCGGAGCCCACCGATCGGTCGCGATCCCCGACAGGCGCGTGACGAGGTCCTCGCGCGCACCGAGGTCCAGGCCCGCGGCCGGCTCATCGAGCAGCAAGAGCTCGGGATCGGTCATCAGCGCCCGGGCGATCTGCACCCGCTTGCGCTCCCCCTCGGACAGCGTCCCGAAGGTGCGCTCGGCCAGCGCGGCGGCGCCCAGCAGGTCCAGCACGCCCAGGGCGCGCGTGGTGTCCGACTCGTCGTAGGCCTCACGCCACCGGCCGGTCACCGCCCAGGCGGCCGTGACGACCACGTCGCGCACAAGCTCGTCGCCGGGGATCCGTTCGGCCAGGGCGGCACTGGCCAGACCGATCCGTGGGCGCAGGTCGAAGACATCCACCGCACCGAGGGTCTCGCCGAGGACCTGCACCGTCCCCGAGGTCGGGTGGATCAGGGCGCCGGCCAGCTGGAGCAGCGTCGTCTTGCCGGCTCCGTTGGGCCCGAGCACCACCCAGCGCTCGTCGTCGGCCACCTGCCAGTCGATGGAGTCCAGGATCGGCCGGCCGCCTCGCAGGACGGTGGCCGCGCGGAAAGACAGGACCTCGACCACGGCGCAACCCTACCCGGGCACTGTGGCCGTGCTGGTGCGCCGAGCCTGCGCGTCGCAGGCGTGCCGCCCCCGCTGCGGTGGCCTACCCTCCTGCAGGTGGAGGCTCCCGTCGTCAGCGCAGCGGCCCTGTGGGTCGGGGCCTGGCTGCGTGGCACGGCGGCGTCCGACGACCTGCTCTGCGCCCTGGCGCGGCTGGCCCCGGATGGTCCGGCAGTGGCCCACCTCGATGGGGCTCCCCCCTCGGGCCTGGCTGACCTGCTGGCGCACCTGCGGGCACGGGGTGCCACTGACGCCTGGCTGCTGCTCCCCCGCCCCGGACAGCTGGTCGGGTGGCCCCCGGGTGTGTCCGGTGACCCCGCTGCGGCCGTCCTGGTCAGCGATGCGGAGCGGGCCCTGGGCCTGCTCGGCCACACGAGGGCTGGTTGGACCTGGACGTCCGTGCCCGAGGGGGCGGCGCTGTCCGCACTCCGTGCCCATATGCGCACGGCGCGTGCCGGGGCCCGTGACCTTGCCAGCGCCGTGACCTCGGCGGCCGTGGACCTGGAGCAGCTCGGCCTGGATCGGGCGCCGACCCGCGCCGTGGTCCCTGCCTGGCAGTCCGCACAGGGCCGGCTGCCGCACGCGCTGGACCCGCAGGTCAGTGCCCTGGTGCTGCGGATCGCGGTCCTGCGCGACGCCCTGGACCTGGCCCTGGCCGAGCCCGGTGCGGCCGTCACCGCGGCAGAGGCGCGAGCACGGGCTGCCCGGATCCATGCTGTCGTCGGGGAAGTCGAGGACATCCTCTGCGGAATCGTCGGGGGCCTGAACGCCACGCGGGTAGCGTGGGTCGGGTGATCCCGACCACCTACCACGCGACTGTCGTGGGCGTCGACCAGCCGGGCGTGACCGCGCGCATGTTCGCTGCACTGGCCGGGGCCACAGTCCTGGACGTCGAACAGGTCGTGGTCGCTGGTCAGCTCGTGCTCGGCGCGGTCGTCCTGGCCCCGGCCAGCGCCCGGGACGACCTCGAGGCCGCCATGCGCGCCGCGGTCCCGGACTTCGAGGTCTCGGTGCGCCAGGTCGATGCGGCTGACGTTGCTGGACCGATCGCCAACGCCACCGTGACCGTCGTCGGCACAGCGATCACCGGCGCGGATGTCAGCGCCCTGGCGGCCACCATGGCGCACGCGGGGGCCAACATCGTGCGCATCGACCGGGTGGCCGACTACCCCGTGACCGCCCTGGCCCTCGAGGTCCTGGCCCCAGACCCCGACGGGCTGCGCCGCGACCTGGTCGAGCGCTGCCACGACCTCGAGGTCGACGTGTCGGTGCAGCCGCGCGGCCTGCACCGCCGCGGCGTGCACCTTGTGGTGATGGATGTGGACTCCACGCTCATCCAGGACGAGGTGATCGAGCTGCTGGCCCGCTACGCCGGCCGGGAGGACCAGGTCCGCGCGGTCACCGAGGCGGCCATGCGCGGCGAGCTGGACTTCGAGGCCTCGCTGCACGCCCGGGTGCGCGCACTGGCGGGATTGCCCGAGGACGTGATCGCCAGAGCCCGCGCCGACATCCGGCTGACGCCTGGCGCCCGCACCCTGTGCCGGACCCTCAAGCGACTGGGGTTCCGGATCGCGCTGGTCAGCGGGGGGTTCCACGAGGTGATCGACCCGTTGGCCGCGCAGCTCGGCGTGGACGCGGTGCGCGCCAACGGTCTCGAGGTGCGCGACGGGCAGCTGACCGGCCGGGTGCGTGGGCCCGTGGTCGACCGGGCAGCCAAGGCTGCTGCGCTGCGCGAGTTCGCCGAGCGGTTCGGGATCGACCCGGGCGCGACCATCGCCATCGGCGACGGTGCCAACGACCTGGACATGCTCTCAGCGGCCGGGCATGGGATCGCCTTCAACGCCAAGCCGGTGGTCCAGGCGGCTGCGGACTCCGCGATCAATGTGCCCTACCTGGACACTGTGCTCTACCTGATGGGGATCTCCCGGGCGGAGGTCGAGGAGGCCGACGCCACAGCTGAGCTCGGCGCGGGGCAGGTCAGTCCTTCGGCGTCGTGAACAGCTCCAGCGCTGCGGACTGGGCCTGGAACTGGGCCCAAGGAACGTCGGCGCGCAGCACCGCGACGGCGCAGGTCGGGAACTTCGTGGCCACCCGGGTCCGCAGCTCGCTTGGGGTGCGCTCCGCGAGGTTCAGGACCAGTTCGGACACGCCGGGCTCATGGCCCAGGATCAGCGCGGTGCGGGCCTGCGCGGGCAGCCCGGCGACCACCTGCATCAGGTGCTGGCCCCAGTCCTGGTAGATCCGCGGGTCGCTGAGCACCTCGCCGGTCGGCCCGAGCTGCTCGGCCAACAGTGCCCAGGTCTCTTGCGTGCGCCGGGCGGGGCTGACCACTGCCACGTCCACCGCGCCGATCAGATCGCGGATCCGCCGGCCCATCACCGGGGCATCGTGGCGCCCGCGCGGACCGAGCGGACGCTCGTGATCGGCCACCCCGACCGGCCATGCCGACTTCGCGTGCCGCACGACGACCAGTCGCCGACCCGCCACCTGCTCGCTTTCCACGATCTGCCATCCCCGGTCCGGCGACCGCGTGCCGGTCGCGCACCCACTACCCTGCCACAGGTGAGCAGCCAACTGGAGGTCCCGCAGCGCCGACTCATGGCCATCGGTGGTGCCGAGGACAAGCTGGGTGCCACCGCGATCCTGCGCCGGTTCGTGGCCGAGGCCGGTGGTGCACAGGCCCGCGTCGTCGTGTGCGCCACGGCGTCGGCCCTCGGCCCCGAGATCGTTGAGCTCTACGAGCGCACGTTCACCCGCCTGGGCGTGGCTGAGGTGATCTCGGCCCGCCCGCGCGACCGCCGCGAGGCGGACAAGGTCGAGCACGTGGACGCGGTGCAGGCCGCCACGGGCGTGTTCTTCACCGGCGGCAACCAGATGAAGCTGGCCGCGGCGATCCGCGGCACCCGCTTCGGCGACGCGGTGGTGGCGGCCTACGAGCGTGGCATCGTCGTCGGCGGGACGTCGGCCGGGGCTTCGGTGGTCAGCGAGCACATGGTCGGCTACGGCTCCCCCGGCGCGCAGCCCAAGTTCCGGATGGTCGCCCAGGCTCAGGGACTGGGCCTCCTGCCCGGAGTGATAGTCGACCAG
Organism: uncultured Actinomycetes bacterium; assembly: GCA_963788325.1. Taxonomy (GTDB): domain Bacteria; phylum Actinomycetota; class Actinomycetes; order S36-B12; family CAIYMF01; genus Prado023. Next base: position 230,070 of record CAWBGJ010000015.1, on the reverse strand, counting down.
CACTTCTCCCAGCGTGAGCGCTACGGCCGACTGGTCAACCTCGTCGCGTCGTCGCCGGACCTGCTCGGCATCGGCCTGGATGAGGACACCGCCATGCTGGTCACCGAGGAGCTGCTGCTCGAGGTCGTGGGCAAGGGTTCGGTCTTCATCGTCGACATGCGCACGGCCGTGACCGACGCCGCCACCGCCCGGGGGACGACCCCGCTGATGGTCTCCGGGGCAGTGACCCACTTCCTGCCGCACGGCGCGCGCTTCGACCTCGCGTCGCGCGGTCTCGTGTCCTACCGTGACCACACGGCGGTGGATCCGGCCGACCAGCCGGACCCCACCGACGACCTGGCCAGGATCTCGCGGCGGGTCGCCTCCGAGGGCGCTGACGACGCGGTCGTGGCCCGCAACGCCCGCCGCCGGCGCCGCACCAAGGAGCACAAGGAGTCACCGTGACCGACCGCCCCGCGCCGACCGGACCGGCCGCCCCGGATCTCACGATCATCGAGACGCGGGTCTACCGCGGGCCGAACGTGTGGTCCTACGGGCCTGCGGTGCACCTGGTCGTGGACCTCGGCTCGCTCGAGCAGTACCCCACAGACACCCTGCCGGGATTCACCGACGGGCTGCTGGGGTGGCTGCCCGGGGTCGGTGAGCACTCCTGCTCGCGCGGACGCCGCGGCGGTTTCGAGGAGCGGCTGCGCGAGGGCACCTGGGTCGGGCACGTCGCCGAGCACATCGCCCTGCAGCTGCAGGGTGAGGTCGGCCACGACACCCGCCGCGGCAAGACCCGCAGCACCGGTGTGCCCGGGCAGTACCACGTCATCTATGGCTTCCAGGACGAGTCGGTGGCCCTGGCTGCCGGGCGGCTGGCGGTACGGATGGTCAACGACCTGGTGGCCCACGACGCGGAGTTCGACTTCGAGGCCGAGTTCGAGGATTTCCTGCTGCGCGCGGAGCGCACCGCGTTCGGCCCCTCGACCCAGGCCCTCGTCGACGAGGCCGTTGCGCGCGACATCCCGTGGATGCGCCTGAACGAGGCCTCGTTCGTCCAACTGGGCCAGGGCTGCCACGCCAAGCGGATCCGGGCGACCATGACCTCGGCGACCTCGGCCCTGGCCGTGGACATCGCCAGTGACAAGGACATGACCAACAAGTTGCTGTCCGCCGCCGGCCTGCCGGTGCCGGCAAGTGACTCGGTGCGGACCCTGCGCGGGGCCCTGCAGGTGGCCCGGCGGATCGGGTACCCGGTGGTGGTCAAGCCGTTGGACGGCAACCACGGCCGTGGCGTCGTGCTCAACATCACCAACGACGAGGAACTCGAGTCCGGGTACGACGTGGCCAAGGCGCAGTCGCGTGGCGGCTACCTGATGGTCGAGAGCTTCATCACGGGCAACGACTACCGGTTCCTGGTGGTGGGCGGGCGGATCGCCGCGGTCGCCGAACGGGTACCGGCCCAGGTGATCGGCGATGGTCGGCGCACCGTGACCCAACTGGTCGAGGACACGAATGCTGACCCGCGCCGCGGGGTGGGGCACGAGAAGGTGCTGACCCGGATCAAGCTCGACGAGGCGGCGATCGCGCTGGTCGCCAGCCAGGGCTTCGAGATGAGCGACGTCCCCGGCGCGGGGATCACGGTCAAGCTCGCGCTGACCGCCAACATGTCCACCGGCGGGATCTCGATCGATCGCACGATGGACGCCCATCCGGACAACATCGAGATCGCCGAGGAGGCCGCGCGGGTGGTCGGCCTGGATGTGGCCGGGATCGACTTCATCGCCCCGGACATCACCGCGCCCGTGCGCGAGCGGGGCGGGGCGATCTGCGAGGTCAATGCCGCCCCGGGCTTCCGGATGCACACCCATCCCACGATCGGCGAGCCGCAGTACATCGCCAAGCCCGTGATCGACCTGCTGTTCCCGCCTGGTTCGCCGAGTCGGGTGCCGATCGTGGCGGTCACGGGCACCAACGGCAAGACCACGACGTCGCGGATGATCGGGCACGTATTCAAGGGAATGGGTCGCAAGGTGGGCATGACCTCCACTGACGGGGTCGTGATCGACGAGCGACTGGTGATCCGCTCGGATGCCTCCGGCCCACGCAGTGCACGGATGGTCCTGCAGAACCCACGCGTCGACTTCGCAGTGCTCGAGGTCGCCCGCGGCGGCATCCTGCGCGAGGGCCTGGGCTATGACCGCAACGACGTGGCGGTGGTGCTCAACGTGGCCGCCGACCACCTGGGCCTGCGCGGCATCAACACCCTCGATGACCTCGCCGACGTCAAGAGCGTGGTGGTTGAGGCCGTCCCGCGCGGCGGACATGCGGTCCTCAACGCCGATGATCCGCACGTGACCAGCATGGCTCGGCGCTGCCACGGGGAGATCGTCTGGTTCTCGATGGCCGAACCGGGCACCACGGCCCGCATCATGATCGACCGGCACTGCCGCGACGGTGGGGTAGCCCTGGTCCTCGAGCGCGGTGAGCTCGGTGAGTCGATCGTGCTCCGGCAGGGCAAGCGGACCATGCAGGTGGCCTTCACGCACCTGCTGCCGGCCACCTTCGGGGGCAAGGCGCGGTTCAATGTGGCCAATGCCATGGCCGCAGCTGGGGCGTGCTTCTCCGCGGGCGCGCATCTGCATGACATCCGGGCCGGGTTGCGCACCTTCTCCACCAGCTACCACCTGGCGCCGGGCCGGCTGAACCACATCGACGTCAACGGTGTGAACGTGTTCGTCGACTACGCGCACAACCCGGCGGGGCTGCACGCCTTGGGCGAGTTCATCGGCCTGTACGCCGAGGGTCTGGAGGCTGCCAGTGCCGAGGTGCACAAGCGCCGGCGGATCGGCGTGGTCGGCACTGCCGGGGACCGTCGCGACGAGGACCTCATCGAGCTCGGTCGCACGGCTGCCGCGCACTTCGACCTCTGCGTGGTCAAGGAGGACACCCACCTGCGGGGTCGCTCCCCCGGCGAGGCGGCTGCCCTGGTCGAGCAGGGTGTGCGCGAGGCGATGACCGGCGGGTCACGGGCCAAGGAGGTGCGTTCGGTGCCCGACGAGATCGAGGCGGTCCGTTGGGCGGTGGAGCAGGCCACGATCGGTGACGTGGTCGCGATCTGCGCCGACCGCACCGACCCGGTCTACGCGCAGTTGGAGTCCCTGGGCCACGCGGCGATGCACGAGTAGGGCGTGCCAGCGCTCGGCGCTGTCACAGTGTGCCTGCGTCCGGGAGTCATGCCCGGTACCTGCTGGCGGTGCACAGGAATACGCCGAACGCGCGGTCGTCCTTGAGGATGGTTGTCGCGTCGACGAAGCTGACCCCGGCGAAGCCCGCGCGGGTCAGCTGCTCGGTGAGGTGTGCCCTGTCGAAACCGTGATGTCCGTCGAAGTCGGCCTTGTCGGCGTGGAAGGCCCCGTCGGGGTCCTCGTCGAGGTCCGCGATGGCCAGCCGACCGCCGTCAACCAGGAGACCCGCCACAGACGTCAGCAGCCCCGCCAGATCCTGCACGTGATGCAACGCCATCGAACTCCACGCGACGTCGTAGGACCCCTCGATCTGGTCTGTGGTCAGGTCGGCTTGGACGGCGCGCAGTCGGTCACTGAGCCCGGCCTCCCCGATCCGCACCCTTGCGACCTGGACCATTCCGGCCGAGGGGTCAGTCACCAACGCCGAGCCGACCCGGTCGGCCAGCAGGATGCTCAACCGCCCTGTGCCTCCGCCCACGTCCAACGCGCGCATCCCGGCGTCGAGGTCCAGCACCTCCTCGATGGCTCGGGCCACCGCCACCTGCCGCTCCTCGTGGCTGGGGTCGTCGTCCCATGTGGCTGCCTCTGCGTCGAATCGGTCGTGTTCGTGCACGGGTGAGACCCTAGCCAAGCCGACACGAACGTGCGTCATCCACCGCAGACGGTCGCTTGCACCGATGCCGAGGGAACTTCGACAGGTGGACCTCAGACGCCCGCGACATAGGCGGTGAGGAAGTGCACGCCGTGGCGGTCGAGGTTGCCGCGGTCGCGGTCGTAGTGCTCGGTGGTGCGTGGGTCGGCGTGGCGGGCCAGGATCTGGGCGTCGCGCAGCGGGACGCCGGCGTCCAGGGCGTTGGTGATCACGCCGTACCTAACGTCCGTGCTCCGTACGGCTAGTCCTTGTGGAGCCCGAGCAGGTCAACCTCCGCGAGGTCGGACGGGGCAGAGGCGTCTCCTTGAGGCCGAATCGCACAGCGCCGCTGCTCCGAGACGCCGTCGCTTGGGATTCTCGGCTGCAGGTACGGGCCGCTGGCGGAGAGCCGGTGGCTGCGGGCGACGGGGGTCAGGTCACCTCGGCCCGACGAGCGAACCGTGGCTGCTGCCACTGGCCACCGCTCAGCACCTGTTCGAGGGTGTCCACGGCGTCCAGCACGTCGGCGTAGCGCAAAGCCAGCGGGGCGAAGCCGAAGCGTGCCAGGTCAGGCTCGCGGAAGTCGCCCACCACCCGCCGCTCGATGAGCGCCTGCACGACGGGGTAGGCGTCCGGATGCCGCAAGCAGACTTGCGACCCGCGTCGCTGGTGCTCGCGCGGCACCACGACCTGCACCCCGAAGGACCCAAGCTGCGCCTGCACCGCCTCGATGAACAGGTCGGTGAGCGCCAGTGACTTCGCCCGCACCACCTGCATGTCGACGTCGTCGAACACGTCGAGCGCCGCATCGAGCGCCGCCAGCGACAGCACCGGCGGTGTGCCCACCCGCAACCGGGACGCTCCTGTGGCTGGCCGGTACTCCTGCTCCAGCGCGAACGGCGCGGCATGTCCCAACCAGCCTGTCAGCGGCGGCTCGGCGACGTCGTGCCACCGTGGGTGTACGAACCCGAACGCCGGCGCGCCCGGCCCACCGTTGAGGTACTTGTAGGTGCAGCCGACCGCGAAGTCGACGTCGCAGCCCATCAGGTCGACGGGCACCACGCCGGCCGAGTGCGCCAAGTCCCACACCACGACACCCCCCGCGGCATGGACGGCCGCAGTGATGCCCGCCATATCGTGCAGAACACCGGTGCGGTAGTCGACGTGGCTGAGGGTGAGCACCGCCAGGTGGTCATCCACCCCGCGTGCCAGCGCGAGCTCGTCCGAGGCGTCCACAAGCACGAGGTCGAGCCCCAGCAGGCGGGCCACCGACCCGGCGACGTACCCGTCGGTGGGGAAGTTCGCGACGTCGGTGACCAGCGCGGTGCGCCCCGGACGCAGCCGGGCGGCGGCCACCATCGTGTTGAACAGCTGGACGCTCGTGGAGTCGCCGGCCATCACCGAGCCCGGCGGCGCCCCGACCAGACGGGCAAGGCGGTCACCGACTCTGGCCGGCAACGTGAACCACCCTGCACTGTTCCACGAGGCGATGAGCCCTCGTCCCCACTCAAGCTCCGCGACGCCGGCGACCCGCTGGGCTACACCCAGCGGCAGCTGCCCCAGCGAGTTGCCGTCGAGGTAGACCCCGTCAGCCGGCACGAACCTGTGCCGCAGGTGCCGAAGAGTGTCTTCACGATCCATCCGCTCGGCGCGTTCTCGCAGGTCGTCCACAAGTTGCACCCTAGGCCGGGCCGACGTTGAACCAGCGCATCAGCCGCACCCACGTCGCACCCGCTCACCGGCGCTGGCCAGGCCGAGGGCCAACTCGCTGATCACCATCGGCCACACGACGGGCCGGTGTCGGACCGGTGCACCGCCGCATGGCACCCGCCGCAACACGCTCCTCGCCGCCGCCCCGCCCTGAGGCGCGCGAATGCAGCGGTGTCGCATCTGCCTCGCGCGGGTGTCGTAGGGGTTGGTGTTGGTGCTGGCGCGCTCGCTGGTGTGTCCGGCCTGCATCACGCCCGCCAATGGCCAGAGCATCGGTGAGATGATGCCCAGAAGGAGAGATTTGAGCGCCAACACACCGGCAACGACGCGGCCCGTTACCCACAGGTACTTCCCGCGCGCGCCGAGGAAGCCGAGCACAACGATCAGTGGCAGTGCCGCGTTGAGGATCAGATTCATCGCGGCATCGGCAGTGCGGTGTTCTCGTGCATCGTGTGCGATGCAGGCTCCCCACACGGAGGTCTGGCCCTCCTCCCAAGAGCAGGCGGGCAGGAAGACCGGCAAGAACCCGAGGAGGAAGAACCCCACCGCGAGAAGGCCGCGCCCAAGGGGCCGCGTGGGTTTGGACCGTTCACCACCCGGGGGAGCTCGCGCCTCGGCCCCTCCGGCGCCGGCCTGACCTCGGCGGTCCAGTGGAATCCATCCCACCACCGCACCGCACGCAGCCCGTGTGGGTCTGCGTACCAGCCCGGCGGGTCGTACCACAGGGCGGATTCTCCGGATGGCCGGTTGCTTGTCTGGTCGCCGCTCATGCGTGCCCAGGCGCTCGGCGGGGAGCTCTCCCTGCGGCTGCCCACCAGCGTGACCGGTGTGGCTCAACTTCGGTCATCGCTGGGACTCATTTCTCCACCCACCGCGGTGGCTCGAGCCCGAGACGCCGTCTGTCTTGGCGCAACCGACCCTTCGGTCATGGAGGTGGCTGCTTTGCAGCCGGATGACGTCGCGGGCGTTCGCGGGGCCCTTCGTGCAGTTGATCCGGAGGACGCGGACCTGTACCCGCCCGCGTCGGTCCGACTTTGGGCATTCCTCGAAGTCAAGGCCGCATACGCGCTTCGAGACCGATTGGCGGACTCGCTGGCGATTGTCGAGCAGATCTACGCCGACTTCGACTATCCGCCCGCGGTTGCAGCCTTTGTTCGCTATCTGCCGCCCACACCAGGCGTGCCCACGGGCGAGGGCGCCCCACTGAGGCGTCGGGCCCAGGTTCTAGTAGATGAGGCCACCGATGTGGCTCGCGGAGGAACCGAGCCGTGATGCGCCGCACCTTCTGCGTGGCCCTTGCGCTCCCCGAATCTTCTTTGCATTTCCGGGCGCGGGTGTTGCGGCCGCGGTCCCGCCGCCGACTTCGCTGCCGACCTACGCCAACGACGTTGTTCTGGGTTGGCCGATGAGTGCCGCGAGGGTGTTGGTAGACCTTGTAGTGATGCTCAGCCTGTCGGCATGTTCGGGTGGCACTGGTACATCGTTGGCTTGCCCGCAGCCCGCCATCGCGGTCTCGCCAGATCCGGCACTGTCGGGGGCCGTCCTCGATGTGGCGGGGACAGTCTGGATCACAGGCTGTGACGACAACTCAGTGTCCGAAGCGGGAGGTGCCCGTCGAGACGATCAGGATCGAGATGCAGACTCAGAGGCGCACCACGCTCCTGGGCATCGCGTCTGCGAGTAGGCGCAAGGCAGTACCCGGCGACTCATGCTCGACGAACTGGCACCCGTTGCCCGGGCGGATCCCGGCACCCGGGCTGCTGCCCGGCGCCGGCGGCGTCAGTTGGGGCCCGGTCGACTGAGGGCACTCCCCCGCTGCTCGTACAGGTCACGTCCGAGGGCCAGCCAGGCCTCATCGTGGGCCTGGCGGCTGAACCGCGTGGTGACCTCGCGGGCGGAGTGCGCCATCCGGTCCCGCAGATCGGGTTCGGTCAGCAGCCGCACGACTGCGCGGGCGGCTGCCTTGATGTCCTGAGCGGGTACCACGAAGCCGTCGACACCGTCGCGGACGATTTCCCGCGGGCCGTAGCGGATGTCGTAGACCACCACCGGGGTGCCGACTGCCAGGGTCTCGAGCAGGGTCAGTGGCATGGCTTCCCGCCGGGTCGTGCTGATCACGCACGCCGCCCCGGCCATCACCTCCAGCGGGGAGGTCGTGTAGCCGGCGAACGTCACCGACCCGGTCATGCCCCGCTCCTCGGTGATCGCCCGCAACCGATCGAGATCATCGCCCTGCCCGTAGATCTGCAACCGGGCGTCGGGCACGCTGCGCAGCACCTGGGCCATGATCCGGATCGCGTGGTCCCAGCGCTTGTAGTAGTCCAGCCGACCGAGCACCACCACGAGCCGCGGGTCGTAGGGGGTGTCCGGGACCTCGACCGGGTCCGCGCAGTGCGCGATGACCGCGACCGGCAGGTCTGTCCCCCACCGAAGCCAGAAGTCCTGTCTCTGGGCATCGGTGAGCACCACGATCCGATCCGCCGCACGCATCGTGGCGTCGGACAGCCTGGCTGAACCGCTGGGTCATCGGGCCGTTCGCGATCGCCCCACGGCCCTCCAGCCGGGTGGCCTCGGCGGACAGGTGGGCCAGATGGACCACGTACACCCTGGCTGCCCGCGGGTTGCCCATCAGCGCCAGGAAGGGGTAGGCCTGCGGCGAATCGGCGAACACCACCGCCCCGTCGGCCGAGGCAACCCGATCCAACCAGTGCGCGACCTGCCCGGCGTGCCCGCGGCGCAGCACCCGTGTGGCCACCCGACCCGGCATGCTGCGACGATCCCGGGAGAAGTGATGCACGACAACCGACTCCGGGAGCAGCCCCTGGCCCCGCAGGACGCCCAACGTCTCGTCGATCTCAGGATCAGGACTGAGCAACGCCAGGTGCACAGACCACCCTGCAGCGGCGAAGAGCCGGACCCTGCCCAGCCACGCCTTCGTCAACCCCCCCTTGCGCAACTCCAAGCGATGCAGGACCAACACCACGCGCGGCACCGACTCGCCAGCACGCCGTCCAACGCCCACGCTCGATGGTGCCACAACCCCACCATGGCAGTCATCACGCAGCACTGACAGCGCAGTGCGGTGGCCTCACGTCTGACGGAACTTCGCGGAGCCGGAAGGATGCACCCGGGCCGCGGCATGGCCGCGTGCGGTCCCCAGGACAGGGCTCGACTGTGACTCCCAGGCGTCGCTGTTGGGCTAGACGAACTCGGCGGCTGCACTGGTAGCCATTCACCGCCCGGGCGGGTGGTAGCCCGGGCGGTGAATCGTCAGCTGTCGCGCTCTTGGGAGATGATCGCCCCGGTGTCGGCGTTCACGTAGACCTCCATGAGGCCCGAGGAGTCGCGCAACAGCACGTACCAGGCAGTGGCGCCCTTCTCGGTCTCGAGGTCGAACTCGATGACCTGGCTGTTGGGGACGGCGTCGATGGCCGCGGCGATCCCGTCCTGGGCGGTGAGGGCCGGCGGCTGCCCAGTGGCCACCGCCGACAGGCTCACCGGGCGTTCACGGACCACCTCCCCGTTGGCGGTGGCCAGGTACACCTCGGTGCCCTTGCCGTCGGCGTCGCGGACCTCGACGTACCAGACCTGCTGGCCACCTTCGTCGGTGCGCCCACCCGCGACTGCCGTGCCCGGGACCACGACGAGCGCGGCATCGATCGCGGTCTCCGCAGTCAGCGGTAGGCCGGTGGCCGGATCGGAGGAGGCCGCGGCGGTCGCAGCGGAGCTTGGCGACTCCATGGCTTCCGGGGTGGCGGTGACCGTGACGGTCACCGGGGCGGTCGGCTCGGAGGAACTGCTGCATCCGGTCAGCACGATGGATCCGGTGAGCAGCCCGGCGAGCAACAAGGCGAGGGCGGGACGACTCTTCATGGTGGTCTCCTGGGTGGGGGGGACGATGCCCGGGGTCTGGGAAGCCGGTGGTGCTACGCGCTGAAATCCTACGAACGCAACCCTTCATGCGGGCTCCGGGCACATCAAGCGCCAGCGTGAATCCCGCAAAGCCGGCGGAGGCAACAGGCACCGGGCCTTACCCCCGGCCGAGCGGTGGGGATCAAGTCCTGAGGAGTGGGGGGTCCTTGCCGTGGCGCCTACGGCCTACCCGCCGCAAACCCGGCCGCACCAACTAATCCAATCCGGAGGAAGATTGCGCACATCTTGCCGAGGGAACCCGACAGTGGCCGCCATAGCGGCATGCACCGTGGTGGCGGGGCACTATCTGGGCGCAAGGGTTGCCCTCGCGCTGACACGGCGGGGACTCCCGACCAAAGGCAGCTCCCCTGACGGGCCTCAGCGCCGGGCCGCTCGAGCCTTTGCGGTGATCGTCGGCGGGCTGTCGGGAGTCGCCCCCGCTGCCTCGAGGAGGGCGACGCACGCGGGCCGGTCCTGATGGATCATCATCGCCAGCACGTCGCCGTCGCGAGCCCGCTCGAGCAAGCCGCGCAGGCCGGACTCCTCATCGGGGTGCTCCTCGGCAACCTCTCCCCCGCCTGCCTGCACTCCGGCCCGCTGGAGGTTGTCGATCTCGGCCTGACTGCGCCCACGCAGGTAGGCCGACTTACCGGCGAGCGACACTGTGTCGGCCGCCTGCGCGGCCAGCAAGCCGACGTCGAAGATGCCCTGGTCCGTGCGGTCCCCCGCATTGCCGATCGAGACGTGCAACTGGGTCCCCGCTCGGCGCAGCCCAGTGGCCACCCGAAGCAGTGCTTCAGTACCCGCCTCGTTGTGGGCGAAGTCCAGGATGACTGTCGCCGAACCGCCATCTGGGGTGGGTGCGGACCAGATGTTCATCCGGCCCGGGCTCGTGGCGCTGTCCGGGAGGAAGGCCTGCAGTCCGGCGCGCACTGCGTGCGCGGGGACTCCCACCGCCAGCGCCGCACTCGCGGCGGCCAGAGCGTTGGCCACGTTCTCCCGCGAGAGGCCCGCGATGGTCATGGGGATGTCGAGGACCGGCCCGAGGTCCACGCGCTGCGGCAGCCCCTCCACGACAAGATGTCCCGCGTGGACGGTGCTCACCGGCGCCCCCAGCGCCCGGGCGAACGCCGCGCCCTCACCCTCGGGGTCCACCGCGAAGAACCAGGGTCGCCCCGGCCCAGCGTCGTGGTAGGCGCGAACCAGCGGATCCTCGGCGTTCAGCACAGCCCAGCCACCGGGACGCACGACCCGCACGACCGTCGACTTGGCCCAGGCGAGGTCCTCGACGGTGTCCAGTCCCTGCAGCCCGAGGTGGTCCGGGCTGACGTTGGTGAACACGGCCGCGTCGACAGCCGTGACGCCCATCCCGCGCAGCATCAGTCCGCCCCGCGCAGTCTCGAGGACTGCGAACGTGACACCGGGCTCGGTGAGTACGGCACGCGCCCCGCCGGGGCCTGACCAGTCACCGGCCTCGATGCAGGTGCCAGCCACGAAGATGCCGTCAGTGCTGCTCCAACCCGGCGTGAACCCGGCGGTACTGGCGATCCGACCCAGCAGCCGCGTGGTGGTCGTCTTGCCGTTGGTTCCGGTCACGGCCACGGTGGGGATGCTCGGGTCAATGAGGTCCGGCGGGTCCCCCGGGTCTGCGGCGCGCACAGTGGCACCCGCGTGGGCGATCCGGGCGTCGAGCGGCACCTCAGGATCGCCGTAGAGCACCGCGCCGAGTGCTTCCCCCAGCGCCTGCCCGACGCCGTCCCGCTGCCACGGGAACACGACCACGATCGTGCCGGCCGAACCTCGACGGCTCACGGCCGGACCCACCCACGCATCGGCCGCCCGGGCGATCCGGTCGGCGAGGTCGGCGACGTCGAGGAGGTCGAGGCCGACGGGCAGCGGGGGGCCCAAAGTGACGCGGACAGCCGGACCGAGCAGATCCGCATTCGGTCCGCGCAGCACGCGCACCTCGATCAGCGACATGCGCAGAACTCTGCCACGCGATGCCCCTGTGCCGCCCGGACAGGGCGGGGTCAGCACCTCCGGCCCCGATCCTGCGGCACTACTCTGACGTGCATGTCATGGGCACTGGTCGGGCAGGCGGCGCGTGCCGTGATGGAGCAGGACTTCCTGGCTCTGCCGCTGGCGGCGGTGAGCGATGCCGCCATCGACGCCGGCACCCGAGCAGGCGCCGAGCATGTGGATGTGCGGGTGACCCGGACCCGGTCCCGGTCCGCACCCGCCCGCGATGCCCGCGCCCTGGGGGTGCGCGCGGACAGCGACACCGGGATCGGTGTGCGGGTCCTCGTCGACGGGGTGTGGGGCTTCGCCAGCAGCGATCGGGTCACCGCCGAGTCGGCTGCCTTCACAGCGCGCACGGCTGTACACCTGGCCCGGGTCGCCGCCCCCGCTGCCAGGGAGCGGGTGACCCTGGCCCCCGAACCGGCACACGCCGGTCGCTCGTGGGCCAACCCCGTGGCTATCGATCCGTTCACCGTGCCCGATCGGCAGGTGCTCGAACTGCTCGAGGCGCGCAGCATCGCGCTGCTGGCCAGTCCGCACGTCCAGCACGTGGATGCTCACTTCCACGCAGCTCGGGACCTGACGCACTACGCCGACAGTCACGGCACGTCGACCGTGCAGCAGCGAACCAGGGTCGCGGGCGGGCTCACTGCAGTTCGAGTGCATGGGGATCGGTTCGATGACATGTCCACGTGCGCCCCGCCCGTGGCCCGCGGCTGGGAGTACCTCGTCGGTGACGGGTCGTGGGACTGGGACGTGGAGATCGCCGCCCTGCCCGGCTGGTTGGCGGAGAAGTCCGTGGCGCCCACGATCGACCCGGGCCGCTACGACCTCGTCCTGGACCCCACCAACCTGTGGTTGACCATCCACGAGAGCGTCGGCCATGCCACCGAGCTGGACCGTGCCCTGGGGTACGAAGCCAACTACGCGGGCACCAGCTTCGCGACCCTCGACCAGCTCGGGACCCTCACCTACGGTTCGGACCTGATGAACATCACCGGCGACCGAACCGCCGCATACGGACTGGCCACGGTCGGTTTCGACGACGAGGGCGTCGGCGCCCAGGAGTGGGACCTGGTCCGCGACGGGACGCTCGTGGGCTACCAGTTGGATCGTCGGATGGCTGCCGAGCACGGGTTCGGCCGCTCCAACGGCTGCGCCTACGCAGATTCGGCCGGGCATGTCCCGGTCCAGCGGATGCCCAACGTGAGCCTGCGCCCAGCCCCCGACGGTCCGGACCTCGCCGGCCTGATCGCCGGTGTCGAGGACGGGATCTGCATCGTGGGCGACAAGTCCTGGTCGATCGACATGGCGCGCTTCAACTTCCAGTTCACCGGCCAGCGCTTCCTGCGGATCCGCTCGGGCCGGATCGTCGGGCAGGTGCGCGACGTGGCCTACCAGGCCAGCACGCCGGAGTTCTGGGGATCGCTGCACGCGTTGGGTGGCCCGAGCACCTATCTGCTCGGTGGCGCGCTGAACTGCGGCAAGGCCCAGCCCGGGCAGGTCGCCCCGGTCAGCCACGGCTGCCCTGCGGCCGTGTTCGAGGGAGTCCGGGTGCTCAACACGAGGCAGGAGGCAGGCGCATGAGGGCCCAGGAGATCACCGAGATCGGACTCGAGCTGCTCGGCCCGGATCGGGGGGCGATCCTGGTGTCCGAGTCGGGGGTGGCCAACCTGCGCTGGGCCAACTCGAGCCTGACCACCAACGGGATGTCCCACCGGCGCAGCGTCACCGTCGTGGCGCATCCCGAAGTGGCCGGCGGGCTGGGCTCGGGAACCACCTCGGGGCCGGTCGCCAGCCGCGAGGACCTTCGCGACCTGGTCGCCCGTGCCCGGGCCGCGGCGCTCGGTGCCGGCGCCGATGACGAGGCCATGCCCGACCCTCCTGTGCAGGTGGCCTCGGGCGACTGGGACGCGGAGCCTGCGCTGACCTCCCCCGAGGCCCTGAGCCCGGTCAGCAGGCTGCTGGGCGACGTGCTGCCCGCCGACGACGTGGAGCACTACGGCTACGCCGAGCACTCGATGACCACGACGTACCTGGCGACCTCCGGTGGTTTGCGACGCCGACACGACCAGCCCGTCGCACGGTTCGAGCTCTGCGGGAAGACTCACGGGCGGAGCCGCTCGGCGTGGGCAGGCCGGGCCGGGCGGGACTTCGACGGTCTCGACCTGGCCAGCGCCCCAGACGACGTGCGCGCAGGCCTGGCCGCGCAGGCAAGGCACATCGAGGTCGAACCGGGCCGCCACCGGGTGCTGCTGTCGGCCTCGGCCACTGCGGACCTGCTGATCCATCTGTTCTGGTCGGCCGGCGCGCGCGACGCGCTCGACGGGCGCAGCGCGTTCAGCGCCCCCGACGGGCAGACGCTGGTGGGCCGGTCCCTGACGACCCATCCGTTCTGGATGCGTTCGGACCCCGGCGAGCACGGGTTGGGGTGCGCCGATCACGTCCAGAGCACGTCGTCGTCGGCGATCACCAGCGCGTTCGACCTCGGGCTGCCGGTGGGGTCCACCGACTGGATCCAGGAGGGCGAGTTGCGCTCGTTGGTCACGACCCGGCACACCTCGACCCGGTCGGGCCTGCCGCTCACGCCCTACGTGGACAATCTGATCGCCGGCGTTGACGGGCAGTCGGGGTCCCTGGCCGAGGTGGCCCAGCGCATCGGCGAGGGCCTGCTCGTGACCTGCCTGTGGTACATCCGTGAGGTGGACGCGCAGAGCATGCTCGTCACGGGTCTGACCCGCGACGGCGTCTACGTGGTCCGCGACGGTGAGGTGGTCGGCGCTGCCGGGAACTTCCGGTTCAACGACTCCCCCCTGGGGATGCTGGCCCGGATCAGCGCGGCTGGGGATCCGGTGGACTGCCTGCCCCGGGAGTGGGCCGACTGGTTCACCCGGACCCGGGTGGCGCCGCTGGCCATCGACGGCTTCCACCTGTCGACGGCCAGCGAGGCGATCTGAGCCGCGCCCAGCGCCTGCGAGTCCTCGCGGGTGCCTCAGGCGTCCTCGAGGCGGAACCCGACCTTCATCGAGACCTGGAAGTGGTCCACCTCGCCGTCGCGGACGTAGCCGCGGATCTGCTCGACCTCGAACCAGTCGATGTGCCGGATGGTCTTGCCGGCCCGCGCGACCCCGTTGCGGATGGCCGCATCGACGCCCTCAGGGCTGGTTCCGACAATCTCGGTGAGGCGGTAGGTCCGGTTGCTCATCCTGTCTCCTTCTCGTCGTGCGCGGTGTGGCACCCACTGCAGGATGCCGTATCGGGACCGCGGTCGTACGCTGGGCCCGTGCCCAGGGATACCGAGGTCCATCGGATCACATCGGTGCAACCTGACCCCTCGGCGGAGCTGGTGCACCGCGAGCGCCAGTACCTGATCCTGATGGCCACGCGGATGGCGGCGATCGTCGTGGCCGTCGTGGTGCCCGGCGTCTGGCGTTGGATCGCGATCGCGGCCGGGGTGCTGCTGCCCTACCTCGCCGTCGTGCTGGTCAACTCGGCGAAGGTCCGCGGAACGCCGGCCGACCCGTACTTCGTGGCTCCCGTCGAGGCGGTGGCCATCACCGAGGCCCCGTTCCAGGGCGTGATCCTCACCCCTGATCCCGACGCCTGAGCCGACCGCTCACGCAGCCCGGGGACCTTCGACCCGCCGCTTGGGGCGTAGGACGTGGCAGGCTCGCAGCATGGGCCGGATCACGTCGGGGGCCGTGCAGGTGCTTGCCGCCCTGGCACTGATTGCGACCGGTGCGCTGGCCGCCATCGCCGGTCTCTTGGGCCTGCGCGATGCACTGTGGGCCGCGGGCGCCGTGCTCGGCCTGGTCGTGGCGGTGATCGGGATTGTGCGCTCCCTGCGCGAGCGGCTCGGGGGCGTGGACGTGCTCGCCGCCCTGGCCCTGGTGGGCACGCTGGCGGTGGGCGAGTACCTTGCCGGCGCGCTGGTCGCGCTCATGCTCGCCAGCGGAGCGTGGCTGGAGCAGCGGGCTCAGGCGCGAGCAACTCGCGAGCTGCGGCTGCTGGCTGACCGTGCGCCCGCCCACGCGCGGCGGGTGCACGCCGGTGCGGTCGCGGTGATCGACGTCGACGAGGTGCAGGTCGGCGACGAGCTGCTCCTGGCCACCGGCGACCTGGTGCCGGCGGACGGTCGGCTGCTCGGGCCCGGCACGTTCGACGAGTCGGCGCTCAGCGGTGAGGCCATCCCGGTGGAGCGACCCGAGGGCGACCTCGTCCGCAGCGGCGTGGTCAGCAGCGGCCCCCCGGTCACCATGCTGGCGACGGCGGCTGCTCGGGACAGTACCTACGCCGGGGTGGTCCGGCTGGTCGACGAGGCGCGCCTTGGTTCCGCGCCGTTCGTCCGACTGGCCGATCGCCTGGCCTTCTGGTTCGTCCCCCTGGCCCTGGTGGTGGCTGCGGCGGCGTGGCTGCGTGCGGGGCAGCCCAGTGCCGCGGTCGCGGTCCTGGTGGTGGCCACTCCCTGTCCCCTGCTGCTGGCCGTCCCGATCGCGGTGATGTCCGGGGTCTCGCAGTGCGCGCGCCGGGGCGTGGTGGTCAAGGGCGGCGCGGCACTGGAGCGCCTCGCCGCCGGCCGGGTGCTGCTGCTGGACAAGACCGGGACCCTGACGGGTGGCCGTCCGGTGCTCGATGCGATCACCACGGCACCCGAGTGGTCCAGTGATGAGGCCCTTGAGCTCGCGGCCAGCGTCGACCAGATGTCACCGCATGTGCTGGCTACCGCCGTGGTTGCCCAGGCACGCATCCGGGGCCTTGATCTGCGAGTGCCGGACGAGGCCCGCGAGACATCCGGTGACGGGATCCAGGCGCAGGCCGACGGAGCAGCGGTGCGCGTCGGCCGGGCCGGCTGGGTGCTCGGCGAACAGGTGCCGGACTGGGCTCGCCGCACCCTGCGGCGAGCGGAGCTGGACGGCTCGCTGACCGCCTTCGTCTCGGTCGGCGGCCAGCCGGTGGCGGGCCTGCTGTTCACGGACCGGTTGCGCCCAGACGCTCCCCGCATGCTGCGCACCCTGCGCTCGGTGGGCATCGAGCACGTGGTCCTCGTGACCGGGGATCGCGCGGACCTCGCCCAATCCGTGGGTCGGCTGGTCGGGGTCGACGAGGTGCACTGGGAGCAGTCCCCCGCCGACAAGGTCCAGGTGGTGCGCGACGCGGGCCGGCGTGGGCCGACGATCATGGTGGGCGACGGGATCAACGACGCTCCCGGGCTGGCCGCCGCCGACGTCGGCGTGGCGCTGGCCGCACGCGGAGCCACCGCGTCCTCGGAGGCTGCGGACGTGGTGCTCACGGTAGACCGGATCGACGCCCTGGCCGACGCCCTGCTGCTGTCCCAGCGCGCCCTGTCGATCGCCGGCCAGGCGGCGTGGCTGGGTATGGGACTGAGCATGGCGGCGATGGTCGCGGCAGCACTGGGCCACCTGCCGGTCACGGCCGGGGCCCTGCTCCAGGAGGCCATCGATGTCGTGGCGATCCTCTGGGCCCTGCGCGCGGGGATCCCGCACCGGGCGGCCGGCGTGCCGATGTCGGCCGCGCATGCCGAGCTGGTGGTGCGGATGGCCCGTGAGCACATGGCCGTGCTTCCCCTGGTCGAGCGGATCCGAGAGGTGGCCGACGGCCTTGACGACCATCGCGACGCAGCAGGTGGGGTGGCCGAGGTCCGGGCTCCGGTGGCCGCGCTCATGGCCGAGATCGATGCGGTCCTGCTGCCCCACGAACGGGCCGAGGAGCACGAGCTGCTGCCCGCCATGGCCAATGCCCTGGGGGGTACGACCCCGTGGGTGCGCTCTCGCGCAGTCACGCCGAGATCGAGATGTACGCCGCGCAGCTGCGCAGGATGCTCGAGGGCGAGGTCAGTCGTGAGGACCACGTCGCCGAGCTTCGGCGCTGCCTCTATGGGCTCTACGGTGTGCTTCGGCTGCACAACGCCCAGGAGGAGGAGGGCCTGTTCGCGCTGGTCACGCACCCCTGACCAGCGCCGTGGTTCGCCCCGTCCGGCGTCAGTGCACCGGGCCCCAGGAGTGCAGCGTCTGGTAGTAGTTGGCGCGCTGGTAGGCCTCGGGCTCGGCGGCCTTGCTCAACGACACCGAACCCTTGGCCTGGGTGACCGACTCGTAGCCACGCTCGGCCAACCACGCCTCGAGGCCATTGACCAGGTGCGTCACATGACCTGGGCCGTGGCGCAGCAGAGCCGCCGTGGTCATGGTCGCATCCGCACCGGCGAGGATGAGCTTCACGACGTCCTCGGGGGCGTCCACTCCCCCGCTGGCAGCCAGGGAGAGCGGGACCTGCCCGGACAGGATCCCGATCCAAGCCACGGACTGGCGGACGTTGCCGGGCATGCTCAGCGTGAGCTTGGGTCGCACCGACGGACCATCGAGGTCGATGTCGGGCTGATAGAGCCGGTTGAACAGCACCAGGCCGTCGGCGCCGGCGTCGGCCAGCCGGGTGGCCATGTTGGCCAGCGCGCTGAACCAGGGGCCGATCTTCACTGCCACCGGCACGGAGATCTCAGCGCGCACCGCCGCCACCAGGTCGACCACCCGGTCCTCCACCTGTGCGCCGGAGACGCTCGGGTCGGTGATCACGTCGTAGACGTTGAGCTCGATGGCCTGGGCACCGGCGTCGACGAGTTGGGAGGCGTAGCGCACCCAGCCCCCGTTCGAGGTGCCGTTGATGCTCGCGATGACCGGCACGCCCACGCTCGCCCGTGCGCGGGTGACCAGGTCCAGGAAACGGTCCGGGCCGATCGAGTAGTCCTCGAACTCGGGCAGGAACTCGGTGGCCTCGGCCACGATGTTGCGACCCTCGTCGAGCAGGTCCGCGACCCACCACGACTCGGACTCGATCTCCTCCTCGAACAGGCTGGGCAGCACGATCGCGCCCACCCCGGCGTCGTCGAGGCGTCGCCACTGGTCCGGATCACCGGTGATCGGGCCGGGCGAGGCCACGATCGGGTTGCGCAGGGTCAGGCCCAGGTAGTTGCTGGTCAGGTCCACGCTCATTCGTCTGCCTCCCCTTCGGCCAGTCGCCGGTCGGCGACCTCGCCCGGATCTCGCTGTGGTGCCGAGCGCTGGATGCCGGCCAGCTGCTCGTAGTACTTCCACCTCTCGGCGATGTCGGCCTCGGAGCTGGCCAGCAGCTCCTTGGCACGTGCCGGGTCGGTGCGGAAGAGCATGGAGAACCGGGCTTCCTTGCGGGCGAAGTCCGCGAAGGGGATGCTCGGGGCCTTGGAGTCCAGTTGGAACGGGGCGGCGTCGGTGGCCTCCGTGGGCTTGTAGCGGTACAGCGGCCAGTGCCCGGAGTTCACCGCGAGCTTCTGGTGGCTCATGGAGTCGGCCATGTCGAAGCCGTGCGCGATGCAGGTCGAGTAGGCGATCACCAGGGAGGGCCCTGGGTGCGCCTCGGCCTCGGTCAGGGCCTTCACCGTCTGGATCTCGTTGGCGCCCAGCGCGATCTGGGCCACGTACACGTCGCCGTAGGACATCGCCTCGAGGCCGAGGTCCTTCTTGTGCAGGCCCTTGCCGGCAGCGGCAAACTTTGCCACCGCGCCACGCGGGGTGGCCTTGGACTGCTGCCCGCCGGTGTTGGAGTACACCTCGGTGTCCATCACCAGGACGTTGACGTTGCGCCCGGAGGCCAGCACGTGGTCCAGGCCGCCGTACCCGATGTCATAGGCCCAGCCGTCCCCGCCCACGATCCAGAACGTCCGGCGCACCAGCGCACTGGACAGGTCGATCAGGGCTGCTGCACGCGGGTCGTCGGGAGCGAGCTGCTCGAGGCGTGCGACCAGCTCGGCCACGACGGCGCGCTGCTCGCGGATCCCGGCGTCGTCGCCGGCCGTGTACCCGCCGGCTACCCGGCCGACGAGTGCCAGGCCCAGCTCCGGCTCGAGCTGGGCGAGCAGGGTCAGGGCCGTGATCTGCTGGCGCTCGTAGGCCAGGCGCATCCCGAGGCCGAACTCCGCGTTGTCCTCGAACAGTGAGTTCGACCACGCGGGGCCCCGGCCCGCCGAGTCGACCGTGTACGGCGTGGTCGGCAGGTTGCCGCCGTAGATCGAGGAGCAGCCGGTGGCGTTGGCCACCAGCAGCCGGTCCCCGAACAGCTGGGTGATGAGCTTGAGGTAGGGGGTCTCCCCGCAGCCGCTGCAGGCCCCGGAGAACTCCATGAGCGGCTGGCGCAGCTGCGAGGTCTTGACCGTGTCCGGTGACCAGGTGGCGGTGTCCACGGGGGTGAGAGCCAGGAACGCATCGAAGCGCTCGCGCTCCACCTCGAGGTGATCGTGGATCGGGCGCATGTTGATCGCCTTGTGCCGGACCTCGGACTTGTCGAAGGCCGGGCACTGGTTGACGCAGACCCCGCAGCCGGTGCAGTCGTCGGGAGCCACCTGGATGGTCAGGGCCAGGCCGGGGCGCTCGCGGTTGCGGTAGCCCTTGGCGGGCAGGTCGGCCGCCGCCGGGTTCTCGTCGGGGTCATAGACCCCCATCCGGATCGCCGCGTGCGGGCAGACGATGGTGCACTTGCCGCAGTCGATGCACAGGCTCGGGTCCCAGATCGGGATCTTCGCCGCGATCGTGCGCTTCTCGTACGCAGCGGTCCCGGTGGGGAAGGATCCGTCGACGGGCAGCGCGCTGACCGGCAGCAGGTCGCCCTCGCCGGCCAGCATCCGGGCGGTGACCCGCTCGACGAACTCCGGCGCGTCGGCCGGCACCGGCGGGCGCAGGTGGTGGTCGGCGGTGGCACGGTCCGGGGTGGGCACCTGATGCAGGTTGTCGGTGGCCGCCGCGATGGCCGCGAGGTTGCGCTCCACCACGACGGAGCCGCGCTTGCCGTAGGACTTGCGGACCGCGTCGGTCAGGCGTGGCAGCGCCTCCTCCAGGGGCAGGACCCCGGAGATCGCGAAGAAGCAGGCCTGCATCACGGTGTTGATCCGACCGCCGATGCCGGCTGAGCGAGCGACTGCGCTGGCGTCGACGACCCAGAGCTCGAGGTCCTTGGCCAGCACCTGGCGCTGGACCTCGAAGGGCAGCTGGTCCCAGACCTCGTCAGCCGCGTGCGGGCAGTTGATGAGCACCCGTGCCCCATGCCCCGCGACCCCCAGGACGTTCTGGCGCTCGAGCAGGCCCCACTGGTGGACGCCGACGAACGTGGCCTCGGTCACGAGGTAGGTGCTTGTGATCGGTTCCTCGTCGAAGCGCAGGTGGCTGACGGTGACCGAGCCGGACTTCTTCGAGTCGTAGACGAAGTAGGCCTGGACCTGGAGGTCGGTGGCACCGCCCACGATCAGCGCGGTGTTCTTGTTCGCCCCGACTGTCCCGTCCGAACCGAGGCCGTAGAACACCGCCCGGACGCGGGAGGTGTCCTGGGGGAAGTCGATGGGCACCTCGAGGGAGTTGCCGGTGACGTCGTCGACGATGCCCACGACCGTCTGGCGCACCGGGACCGCCTGCGCGGCCTCGGTGAAGATCGCGGCGGCCATCGCCGGGGTGAACTCCTTGCTCGACAGGCCGTAGCGCACGCCAAGGGTGCGCGGCGGCCCTGCGGTGAAGTGCGCCGCGGCGCTGGGGTCGGTCATCGCCGCGAGGACGTCCAGGTGCAGCGGGTCCGCCGGCGCGCCGGGCTCCTTGGTGCGGTCGGCCACCGCGAGCGTGCGGACCGAGGCCGGAAGTGCTGCCACCAGCTCGGCGACCGGGAAGGGTCGGTACAGCCGGACCACGAGCATCCCGACCCGCTCACCGCGCGCCACCAGGGTGCGCACCGCCTCCCCCGCGGCTCCAGCTCCGGACCCCATCAGGACCAGGACGCGCTCGGCCTCGGGGTGCCCGACGTAGTCGACCAGGCCGTACCGGCGCCCAGTCGCCTCGGCGACCTTGTCGAAGGTGGCCGCGACGAGCTGCGGGACCGCGTCGTAGAACGGGTTGGCAGCCTCACGGGCCTGGAAGAAGACATCGGGGTTCTGGGCGGTGCCGCGCAGGACCGGACGATCGGGGTCCAGGCCGCGCAGTCGGTGGGCGGCCAGGTCACGCGGGTCGATCAGGTCGTGCAGCGTTGCCTCGTCGATCAGGTCGATCGTGGCGAGCTCATGGCTGGTGCGGAACCCGTCGAAGAAGTGCAGGAACGGCACCCGACTGGCCAGGGTGGCCGCGTGTGCGACTGCGGCGAAGTCGCCGGCCTCCTGGACGCTGGAGGCCGCCAGCATCGCGAAGCCCGTCTGCCGGCAGGCCATCACGTCGGAATGGTCCCCGAAGATGCTCAGAGCATGGGTGGCCAGCGTGCGGGCGGCCACATGGATGACCGTGGGGGTCAGCTCGCCGGCGATCTTGTACATGTTCGGGATCATGAGCAGCAGGCCCTGCGAGGCCGTGAACGTCGTGCCCAGGGCGCCTCGGGTGACTGCTCCGTGCAGGGCGCCGGCAGCCCCGGCCTCGCTCTGCAGCGACGTGACCTCGGGGATGGTCCCCCACAGGTTGGCCCGGCGCCGCGCACTCCAGGTGTCGGCGTGCTCGGCCATCGGCGAGGCGGGGGTGATCGGGTAGATCGGGACGACCTCGCTGAGCAGGTGCGCCACGCGGGCCACCGCCTCGTTGGCATCCATGACGGCGCGGGTGGGCTGTGGCATGGGGTCATCCCATCATGCGCGCCGGACCCGACGGCGGGCCATTGGTCCCCACTGCGCCGCCGCTGGCCGCGGCGTGGGTCAGTCGGACTCGGCCAGGGCCGCGGCGAACAGGTCGCGGGACTCCTCGAGGAGCATCACCATGGTGCGCGATCCACCGACCGTCGTCATGAAGTTCGAGTCCCCCGGCCACCGCGGCACGATGTGCTGGTGCAGGTGCCCGGAGATCCCGGCCCCGGCGGCCGGCCCCTGGTTCAGTCCGATGTTGAACCCGGCGGGATTGCTCGCTGCGCGGATAGCCCGCATCATCCGCGCTTGGAACAGGCTCAGCTCAGCGGTCTCGGCAACTGTCAGCTCGGTGAAGTCCGCAACGTGCCGGTAGGGGCAGATCAACACGTGGCCGGGGTTGTAGGGAAAGAGGTTCATCACCACGTACGTGTGCTCACCGCGGGCCACGATCAACGACTCCTCGGTGTCGTCGGTGCGGCAGAAGGGGCACTGCGGACCGGCCAGCGTGTCGCTGGGCCGGCTCTCCCCCCGGATGTAGGCGATCCGGTGCGGGGTCCACAGCAGGTCCCATGCCTCGTGGCCCATGGTTGGCCTCCTAGACCTGTCGGTGCTCCGCGATGGCGGTGACCACCTCGGCCACCGCCTGCTCGATCGGCACGCCGTTGCGCTGCTCTCCGTTGCGGTACCGGAAGCTGACCGCGCCGGCCTCGACGTCGCGGTCGCCGGCGAGCAGCATGAACGGCACCTTCTGGTTGGTGTGGTTGACGATCTTCTTGGCCATCCGGTCGTCGCTGGTGTCGACCTCGACCCGCACGCCGTGCGCCTGCAGTTGGGCGCGCCAACACCTTCGAGGTAGTCCACGTGCCGCTCGGCGACCGGGATGCCGACCACCTGCACCGGCGCCAGCCACGCCGGGAACGCACCGGCGTAGTGCTCGGTGAGCACGCCGAAGAACCGCTCGATCGAGCCGAACAGCGCGCGGTGGATCAGCACCGGCCGCTGGCGGGTGCCGTCGGCGGCGGTGTACTCCAGCTCGAAGCGGTCGGGCATGTTGAAGTCCAGCTGGATGGTCGACATCTGCCAGCTGCGGCCCAGCGCGTCCGGACCTGCACCGAGATCTTCGGACCGTAGAACGCCGCGCCGCCCGGATCGGGCACCAGCGTCCAGCCCAGAGGCCTCGGCGACCTCGCGCAGCGTCTCGGTGGCCTCGTCCCAGATCGTCGTCGGAGCCGACGAACTTGTCCGGGTCCTTGGTGGACAGCTCGAGGTAGAAGTCGTCCAGGCCGTAGTCGGCGAGCAGGTCGAGCACGAACTGCAGCAGCGAGGTCAGCTCGTCGCGCATCTGCTCGCGGGTGCAGTAGATGTGCGCGTCGTCCTGGGTCATGCCGCGCACCCGGGTCAGGCCGTGCACCACGCCGGACTTCTCGTAGCGGTACACCGATGCCGAACTCGAAGAGCCGCAACGGAAGTTCGCGGTAGGAGCGCCCGCGCGACCGGAAGATCAGGTGGTGCATCGGGCAGTTCATCGGCTTGAGGTAGTAGTCCTGGCCCGGCTTGCGGACGTTGCCGTCCTCGTCGGTACTCGGCGTCGATGTGCATCGGCGGGAACATGCCGTCGGCGTACCACTCGAGGTGACCGGAGGTGATGTAGAGCTGCTCCTTGGTGATGTGCGGGGTGTTGACGAACTCGTAGCCGGCGGCCTCGTGCTTGCGCCGCGAGTAGTCCTCCAGTTCGCGTCGGATGATGCCGCCCTTGGGGTGGAACACGGGCAGCCCGGAACCGATTTCGTCGGGGAAGCTGAAGAGGTCCAGCTCCGCGCCCAGCTTGCGATGGTCGCGGCGCTGGCGGCCTCCTCGAGCAAGTTCAGGTGCCGGTCGCAGGCCTCCTGCGACTCCCACGCGGTGCCGTAGATACGCTGCAGGCTGGCGTTGGCCTGGTTGCCGCGCCAGTAGGCCGCCGAGACTGCGGGTCAGCTTGAACGCGGGCGCGATGGATCGCGTGGTCGGGATGTGCGGTCCGCGGCACAGGTCGCCCCACACCCGTTCGCCCGGGTGCGGGGATTGAGGTTGTCGTAGGCGGTCAGCTCGTCAGCCGCCGACCTCCATGACGTCCGCGTCGCCGGACTTGTCGTCGACCAGCTCGAGCTTGTAGGGCTCGCTCGGCGAGCTCGACCGCGGGCCTGCGTCGTCGGACTCGTACGACCCGCCGCACGAACAGCTGGCCGTCCTTGACGATCTCGCGCATCCGCTTCTCGAGCGCGAGCGAGGTCCTCAGGCGTGAACGGCTCGGGCACGTCGAAGTCGTAGTAGAAGCCGTCGGTCGATGGGCGGTCCGATGCCCAGCTTCGCGTCCGGGAACACGTCCTGGACCGCCTGGGCAAGCACGTGGGCAGTGGAGTGGCGCAGTACGCGCAGGCCATCGGGGTCACTGATCATCACGGGCTCGACGGTGGCCCCGGCACTGACCGGCTGGTCGAGGTCGACCAGCTCGCCGTCCACGCGCGCCACCGCGACACCCCGCAGCCCGGGGATCACCGCACCGAGCACGTCGGCCCACGTGCCGGCGTCATCGAGCTCGCGGACGTGGCGCTCGCCGCCGACGATGACGCTGACCTGCGCTGACATGGTTCTCCTCGGTGCGTCCCGGCGACGGGATCTCCGTGCTCTGCGGTGTGCGTGGGCCAGCCTACCGAGTGCGCGGGTCCGCACCGGACGGGCGCGGGCGCCCAGGGAGCCGTACCGTCTGGACCACCCCTGCTGCGGCCCTCCCGGGTCGCGCACTGCCGTCGGAGGTCCTGTGTCCAGCGAAGATGCTCGGGGCGCGCCGGAGTACGTCCTGGTCGTGGCCCTGCACCCCGATGCCGCGGAGGCCGTCGCCGACCTGCGCGACCTCGGGGCCCCGGGACCGCTCTCGGAGGCCGTCGTGGGGGCCGGCATCCTGCACCGGGGCCCGTGGCGCTCCAGGCTCGAGCAGGGCAGGGGTGGCACGTTGGCCTACGGGATCGGGACAGGCGCAGCCGCGGGGATCGTGGTGGGGGTCGTGATCTCGCTGCCGATGGTGGGTGCGGCGGCCGGTGCGCTCGTCGGGGCGCTGGTGGGCCGGAACATGGCCAGTCGGGAGGTGGCCGGCCTGGTGGCCCTGCTCGCCGATGAGATCCCGGTCGGGGCCACCGCGCTGCTGGCTGTGGTCGCCGAGGAACGCCAGTTCGCTGTCCGGGCGGCGATGACCCGAGCGTTGCGCACCACCGCCCGGGTGCTCGACGAGGGCCCGCTGACTGGCCATGTGCGTGGTTTCGTGCGGGGTGACCCGCAGGCCCTGGAAGCGTTGGACCGCCAGTCGGGCCGGCCGCAGGACTAGCGGAGCGCCCCTGGCATGGGGACACCCCGTGCGTGGGGGTGTCCCCATGCCTGGGCCGTACTCCGAGGGCGCGTCCTGGGGAATCCGCTCCCGTTTGCCCGATCTGCTCCCCGAATTCCGGGAGCGGATCGGCGAAAGGGGAGCAGATCCGGTCGGGTCACCAGGAGGGCGGCCCGGCGTACGCCACCAGCGTGGGTGGCCACGATGCGTTGCGCTGACTCACGCATGCGCCCGGGGGTACTTTGAGCGCGACGCGCGTGCCTGCCCGGCTGCCGATCGACCTGACCATGGGTGCACCCGAACGAGGAGGACGAGATGTCGCAGCTGACCGGTGGCGAGCTGGTGGCCAAGATGCTCAAGGCGGAGGGCGTCGAGGTCGTCTTCGGGATCATCGACGGCACGTACTTCGGCTTCTACTCCCAGCTCAAGGCCAACGGGATCCGGCTGATCGGCCCCCGGCACGAGTCGTCGGCCCTGCACATGGCCGGGGCCTACGCCCGGGCCACTGGACGGCTCGGGGTGGCGATGGCCTCCAACGGCCCGGGCGTGGCAAATGCGATCTCCGGAGTCGCGGTCGAGCAGGGCGAGGGGCATCGCGTGCTGCTGATCACCTCGACCCGCCGGACCGGGATCTCCTACCCGGAGCGCGGCGGGACGTTCCAGTACTTCGACCAGGTCGGCGTCATCTCCGCGATGAGCAAGTCCAGCCAGGCTGCCCCATCGGCGGCGCGGATCGGGGAGATGATGCGCCGGGCGTTCCGCGCCTCGTGGAGCGGTCGGCCCGGGGTGGTCCATGTGGACATCCCGGAGAATCTCATGAACTCCAAGCCGTTGATCCCCGAGTCGGAGGTCCGCCCGCCGCACACCTACCGCCGCATCACGCCGCTGCCCGCCGACCCCGAGCTGGTGCGCAGGGCCGCCGCCATGCTGCACGGCGCCGCGCGCCCGATGATCCATGCCGGCACCGGTGTCATCCACTCCGGGGCCAGCGCAGAGCTCACGGCCGTGGCTGAGCACCTCGGCGCCCCTGTCGTGAACTCGTGGGGCGGCCGTGGCTCCATCGTCGAGACGAACCCCCTGGCCATCCCGATGTCCGCGCTGGACCTGGTGGCCCAGGTCCGCGGCGGGGCCGACGTTGCGCTCGTGGTCGGCTCTCGGATCGGTGAGACCGACTGGTGGGGCAAGCCGCCCTACTGGGCTCCGCCAGGTCAGCTGAAGACGATCCAGGTCGATGTCGACGACGCGACACTGGGCGGCACTCGGCCGATCGATGTGGCGATCCTCGCCGACGCGAAGGTCTTCCTGCGCGACCTGCTCGCTGTGCTGCAGACGATGCCGGCAGTGCGCCGCCAACCGGATACGTGGACCGCCGGCCGGGCCGAGAGCGCGGCCTGGTGGGCCAGCTACGGTGACAAGGCGGGGATGCCGACCAGTGTGGCGGCCGCGTCGACCCGCGGGGTGTACCACGTGGAGCGCGGCGTGCACCCGCGCGATGTGCCCAGGATCGCCCAGGAGGTCCTGCCCGAGGACACGCTCTGGTGCTTCGACGGTGGCAACACCGCGGTGTGGAGCCACTTCTACCACGTCGCCAAGGTCCCGAACCCGATCATCACGACGTTCAAGTTCGGCATGCTCGGCGCGGGCGTCGGCCAGGCCCTCGGGCAGGCCGCGGCGTTCCCGGGCCGCCAGGTGTGCTGCCTAATCGGCGACGGAGCCATGGGGTTCCACAGCCAGGAGGTCGAGACCGCCGTGCGCAACAACCTGCCGGTGATCTACATCGTCTTCAACGACAAGCAGTGGGGCATGGTCAAGATGAACCAGCAGTACGCCCTGAAGCCGGTCAAGACGCTGGTGCGCAAGGCCCTGGACGCTGACGAGACCATCAACGCCGACCTCGGGCCGATCGCGTGGGATGACCTCGCGCGCTCGATGGGGGCACACGGTGAGCATGTGACCGTCGTGGCGGACCTTGCTCCGGCGATCGCGCGCTGCGTAGAGTCCGGCCTGCCGTCGGTGATCCAGGTGGATGTGGACCCGGTGATGCACATGTGGGCACCCGCACTTCGGGCGTTCAAGGACATGCACGGTGAGCCGAAGGGCTAGGACGTGAAGCTGCCACTGGTGAAAGTGGAGTTCGACAACCCGTTGGACAACCCGGAGGTCGATGCCTCGGGCAAGCGCGTGCTGATCACCGGCGCGTCGGGGACGTTCGGTCGGGCGATCGCCGCGGAGCTGACCCGGCGGGGTGCCCAGGTCGTCGGCCTGGACGTCGCCCCACGCGACGATGACGCCATCCCGGTCCTCGCGTGTGACCTGGCCAGCGACGAGAGCGTCGCAGCGGCGGTGCCCGAGGCGATCGCCCGACTCGGCGGCGGCCTGGACATCCTGATCAACAACGCGGGCATCTCCGCGCCCACCCCAGCGGAGTTCCCGCCGACCGAGGCCGTGATGGCCCAGCTGCAGATCAACCTGCTGGGCACGTGGCGGGTGAGCGCAGCGTGCGTCGAGGCGCTGGTCGCCTCTCGAGGACGCGTGGTGATGGTGGCCTCACGGATGGCGGTGATGCAGCTTCCCCTGGCTGCGGCCTACGGCGTGAGCAAGAGGGCCATGGTGGGCTACGCCGACGCGCTGCGACTCGAGCTGCACCCGTACGTGGGGGTCAGCTGCGTGTATCCCTCCCAGGTCCGCAGCCCGATCCACGACTCGGTCAAGGCAGCGGGACTGTCCCTGGAGGGCATGAGCGTGTACGAGTCTCTGGAGGGAGTCGTGGCGGCCGTGGTGCGGGCCGCCCTAGCGCGCGACGTGATCCGCGACGTGAGCACCACCCGGCGAGGTCGGATGGAGTTCCTGATGGCCCGGCACAACCCGGAGTTCGTCGACCGCAAGATCTCCAAGACGCTGGCAGAGCGCGTGCGCGCCGGGGCCTTCGACCAGGCGGAACTCGCCAGGGGCGTGGTGGCCCGGCTGCGAGACGTGAAGGCATGACCACGGATCAGGTCGGCCGCACGGACCTGCTCCGGGTGGTCGGGGCCTCCCTGGTGGTGGCCGTCCCGATCTCCCTGGTCGCGATGGGCTTCCTCGCGCTGATCACCGAGGTGCAGACGTGGGTCTGGCAGACCGCCCCGGAGGGCCTCGGCTACGACGTGGCGCCCTGGTGGTGGGCCCTCCCGTGGCTGGTCCTGGCCGGAGCCCTGGCGGCCGCGGCCATCTCGACCTTCCCGGGCCGCGGTGGGCACATCCCCGCGCACGGCACGTCCGGCGGCGCCATTCTGCCCGAGTACGTCCCAGGGGTGTTCCTGGCGGCGATGGCCAGCCTCCCCCTGGGTGCCGTGCTCGGCCCGGAGGCTCCACTGATCGCGATGGGGACTGGGCTGGCGGTGTGGCTCGCTCGCGTGATGAGGCTCTCGCCCGGCGGTCGGATCGAGGCCCTCATCGGAGTCGCAGGCTCCGCGGCAGCGATCGGGATCATCCTCGGCAGTCCCCTGACCGCGGTCGTCTTCGTGGCCGAGGGTGTGGCCCTGGCTGCTGGTCCGGTGATCGCGGCCACGGTGGCCGCCCTGCTCGGTGTGGGCGCGGGCGCGATCCTGTTCAGCGGTCTGGGGGACAACCCGGGAGTCCAGGCACAGTCCCTTCAGCTCGTGGAGCTGGACTCCTTCCCGGCGCCGGAGTTCGGTGACTTCCTGTGGGCGGTCCCGTTCGGGGTGTTCGCAGCCCTGGCCATGAGCGGCATCTTCGCGGCTGGCCTGCGGCTGGAGGCCTTGCTGCATCCGATGAGCCGGCCGCGTCTGATCGGGGCCACCATGCTGGTCGGCGCGGTCGTCGCCCTGTGCGCGTCGGCGTACTCCCTGCTCACCGACCGGAGCCCGTTCGATGTGGCCTCGTCAGGCACCGAGACGCTCGCGGCCCTCACCGGAGACGCGGCATCGTGGAGCTCGGGAGCGTTGATCGCACTGCTTGTGTTCAAGGGGCTGGCCTATGCGCTGTCGCTGGGCTCGTTCCGCGGCGGCGCGATCTTCCCGTCGATCATGCTCGGCGGGGCGCTGGGAGCACTGCTCGCCCCGCTGCCTGGGCTCGGCCTGGCTGCCGGGCTGGCGGTCGGGATGGCGGCCTTCGCCTCGGCCGGCATGATGATGCCGCTGAGCTCGGTGGCACTGACCGTCCTGCTGTTCGGCCCGAATGCGTCGCAGGTGTTCCCGGAGGTCGCGATCGCAGCCGTGAGCGCCTTCGCGGTGCGCACGGCGATCCAGAAGCGCCAGGAGGCGGCACAGGCAGGCACCGGTGCGGCGGCGGCGACCGACTCCCCGGCCGCAGGCTGACCAGACGAGCCGGCCCTGCTGGGTCCCGAACAAGCGAAAACCCCCACGTGGTGGGGGTTTTCGGCAGTGGGCGATACGGGGATCGAACCTGTGACCTCTCGCGTGTGAAGCGAGCGCTCTAACCGCTGAGCTAATCGCCCGAACGAAAGAACTCTAGCAACTTCCCCGGACCCCTCCAAACCGCGCGCGAGCCACTCAGATCAGGCCCGTGAACCAGTTGGCGATCTCGGCCAGGAGGTTCATCACCGGGTCCATCGTCACGCCGTAGCGGACCAGGTACCAGACGACGCCGATGCCGATCAGGACGCCGGCGATCGCCGCAAGGATCATGTTGCGTCGACGCCGCTTGGGATCCATCGCAGCCTCGGTGGCCCGTCGAGCTGCCGACTTGACGGGGTCCAGCACCCGGTTGGCCCATGTGAACTCCGAGGCCAGGACGACCAGCCCGAGGATGAGGGTCGCCCAGCCGGGCCCGGGCAGGAGGAACATGAGCAGGCCGGCAGCGAGCAGCGTGCAGCCCACGGCGAAGACCAGGATGCGCCAGGCGGTGTCCAGCGAGCGTCGGGACCGGATGCGCTCGCGGAGGTTGCGCAGCCGCTCCTGGACGCTGGGCGGGGCCTTGGCGGTGACCTTGCGCAGCGCCTCGGTCGAGGCCTCGCGCAAGTGCTCCCGTCGCGTCTCGTGCTCCGGATCGGTCAGGTCTGGTGCTGGGCCACCCCCCCGGCCAGCCCCCGAGTCGCCGAGGGGGGTCGGCTCCTGATCCTTCTCGGGCTCGGCGGGTGACACGACTCACAGACTAGTCGGCATGGACGACATCGGTTCTGGGTATGGAGGTGATGTCATTGCAGTTCAGCCTTGAGAGGTGAGACCCATGTCCCGCAGCATCCCGACCGCCGTCACGGCCGAGCTGACCCTGCGCATGGTGGTCGATTCCGACCGCATGATCGAGGTGCCGTGCGCGTTCGAGTACCGCTCCGACGAGCCGTACGCGGTGCGTGCCACCTTCCACACGGGCGCCGCGGACATCGAGTGGATGTTCGCCCGGGACCTGATCCTCGAAGGCATGCAGCGCCCCTCGGGTGAGGGTGACGTCGTCATCTGGCCCGAGAACCACGGCGGTACGCCGCTGATCCTGCTGGCGCTGAACTCCCCCACCGGCCAGGCGGTCCTCGAGTGCGATCGGGAACATCTCGAGCACTTCATGCGTCGCACGTTCGACATCGTGGCCGTGGGTGACGAGGGCGGGGGCCTGGACATCGACGGAACCATCCACCTGATCCTCGGTGGGGGCCTGACCGAGGTCTGAGCGGCCGAGGGCCTCAGGGGTTCCAGATGGAGGCGCTGCGCTGGCCGAACACCGCCGCCACCTCGAGGGTGCGCGGCGCGGGACCGGCCTGCCAGAGCGGCGCACCGGCCCGGTCCACGACAGCGCCCACGGGGTGGACGTCGCGAGTCGAGGACGTGATGAAGATCTCCTGAGCGCGGCCCAGGTCGGCGACCGGCACCGGACGCTCGGCGACCTCGATGCCCTCCTGTCGGCACCACTCGAGGACGAGCTCGCGAGTGATCCCGGCCAGGCAGCCGCTGTCCAGACGTGGCGTCACCAGCACGTCGTCGAGCACCAGGAACACGTTGGACCCGGTGCCCTCACACACCTGGTCGGCCAGGTTGGCCAGCAGCGCCTCCCCCGCCCCGACCGAGCGCGCGTGCGCCAGGGCCAGGACGTTCTCTGCGTAGGAGGTGCTCTTGAGCCCCCGCAGCGGACTGCGCTCATTGCGCGGCCACGGGGAGAGCGCCAGCGTCGTGGCCGCGGGCCAGGGATGGGCCGTAGAGCACGCCACCACCAGGCTGGCCGCGCCGTCGACTCGTTCCGAACCCAGCGGTCCGGGGCCGGACGTGTAGGTCACCCGCAGGCGTCCGCCGTCGGCCAGTTCGGGGTTCTGCGCGCAGACGCTCAGCAGGGCCTCGCGGACCGCGCCGGCCTCAGGGGTCGGCATGCCCATCCCGGACGCGGAGCGTGCCAGGCGCCGCAGGTGGCGATCCAGTGCGAAGGGCACGACGCCGAGCTCCGGGGCGTGCGCCGTCCGCAGGGTCTCGAACACGCCATCGCCGACCGTGAACCCGTGGTCGAGGACCGCAACTCGCGCCTGCTCCTCGGGCACCAGCCCCCCGTTCACCCAGAACTTCACGACACCTCCTGTTCGCCGGCCACCCGCAGCAGCCGGGCAGCCTTCAGCTGCGTCTCGCGCCATTCTGCCCGGGGATCGCTGTCCCAGGTGATCCCCGCGCCGGTGCCGAACGCGAGCACACGGCCGATGCTGGCGTCCTCGATCCAGAACGTCCGGATGGCCACCGCCAGTTCCGCGGTTCGCCGGTCGGCGTCCACCCATCCGAAGGCCCCGCAGTACGGCCCGCGGGGGCCGTTCTCCAGCGCTCGGATGATGTCGAGCGCGGCCAACTTGGGGGCACCGGTCACTGACCCCGGAGGGAAGGTCGCGGCCAGGATCTCGGGCCATGTGGTGGCTGGCCGCAGAGCGCCGGACACGGTCGAGACGAGGTGGACCAGGCCCGGATGGACCTCCAGATCCAGCAGCCCCGGGACCGAGACCGAGCCGGTCCGGGCGACCCGACCGAGATCGTTGCGCACCAGGTCCACGATCATGACGTTCTCGGCCGAGTCCTTGGGCAGGAGCTCCTCGGGAACGGACGCAGTGCCCTTGATGGGACGTGATTGGATCCGGTCGCCCGCTCGGCTCAGGAAGAGCTCCGGTGAGGCGCACGCGATGTGCACCCCCTGTTCGGGCAGGCGAAGCACGCCTGCGTGCGGGGCAGGGTTGCCCGCGACAAGCCGCTGGTGCAGGGCAACGATGTCCGCGCGCGGGTCCAACGGCGTGCGCAGCACCCGGCAGATGTTGGCCTGGTAGACCTCGCCGCGGCTGATGTGATCGCGTACGCAGGCCACGGCGCGCACGTAGGCCTGCTCGTCCAGGCTGGAGGTCCACGCGTCCGCGGCAGGTCCGTGCCAGGGGCCGGCCGAGTCCGGCGGTGGCGCGCCCTGCTGCCAGGTGGCGAACCTCGCGAGGGTGGCCGCGCCCTCGAAACCGATCGCCACGGCCCAGCGCCCCGACCCGTCGAGGACGGCGGGGTCGGCGCTGACCTCGCGCAGGTCTGTGGCGCTCCAGCCGCCGAGGACCGCCACGGGCTCGTCGCGGGACCACGCCATGTGCGGAGCCTAGGCCCGCGAGGGCTCGGTGGACCCCCGGTGGGCGCCCGGTGCGCGCCGAACTGCTGTGCGCGGAGTCGTGGGCGCGCTCCCTCTGGGCCCCCGGTAGCCGAGGCAGGATTTTGGTCGGCCTGCCGGCGATGGGCTATCCTGTGGCAGTGCCCGCAGGTCGGGGACATTGCGGACGTAGCGCAGCTGGTAGCGCATCACCTTGCCAAGGTGAGGGTCGCGGGTTCGAATCCCGTCGTCCGCTCGCAAGGGGTCCATGCGAGGACCCGCGGTGGCGTGGCCGAGAGGCGAGGCAACGGCCTGCAAAGCCGTGTACACGGGTTCAAATCCCGTCGCCACCTCGCAAGATCCAGTGCACGAACGGGCGATTGGCGCAGGGGCTAGCGCGCTTCCTTGACACGGAAGAGGTCACAGGTTCGATTCCTGTATCGCCCACCAGCACGGAGCCCTCCACGCAGGTGTGGGGGGCTTCTTTGCTGTTGAGTGCGGATCCCCAGATGTGGCGTGGTGGGTTTCCGGGAGCCGATCCGACTCGGCACTGGACTCCGGCAGCGGCCCCAGCCGATGCCTGTCGTCCAGTGGTCGGTTGGTGTCCACAGATGTTCGGGGCGGGTGCTGGCTGAGTCGCGCCATGGGGTAGACTCGAACATGTGTTCGAAGCATCAGCACCCTCCGAGATCGGGTCCACTCCGGTCCGGCCCCTGGCCGAACCCGTGGTGAGCCCACGGGGTCATGGGCGGCTCTCGGCCCGGGGCGAGGATCCGGCGCAGGCACTGCCCGCGGGTGGGGGTGCCGACGAGGCCGCGCGTGAGGCTCGCTGGGCTCGGTTGATGCGCGCTTGGTGGGTGGACGAGCGGCCGGACTGGGTTGGTGCGGACTGGTGGGACGCCCCGGTGCGCGACGAGGTCCGGGGGCTTCTGTGGTTGCCCGCAGGACCGCTGCTCGCGACTTCACTGGCGGAGATCTCCACGGCTGGTCCCTGCCCGGAACCGCATCTGGGCGAGGCCACACCGGGCTGGCCGACCCCGGGTCACGCTGAAGGCTGGCCGTGCGCATGCCAGGTGGTCCTCGCCGCGGCGTGGGAGGCCTGCGCGGCGTGGGTCGCTGCCCGATCGGCGAATGCGCTGGTGCACGCTGCCGGGGCAGCCGAGGTCGTGTTCGCTCCGCCCGCTCCCGCGCCGCGGATCGGCGACCCGGCCCGTGAGGAGCTGGCCGTCGCCCTGCGCACCTCCCCCGCCTCCATGGCCAACCGGATCGCTGCCGCCCGCGACCTGCACGTGCACCCGGCACTGGTCAGCCTGGTCGAGTCGGCGGCCATCTCCGGATGGGCAGCCCGGATGGTCATCCTGGAGGTGGCCGGCCTGCCCGAGGACATCGCAGCGACGATCGTGGGTGAGGTCGTCACCCGGATCCGCGGGCGCCTGGCGGACGGGCGGCGCCACTGGACCTCGGCGGAGATCGGTCGGGTGACTCGCACGATCCGCCTGCGTCGCGCCCCGGATCAGGAGCGGGTGATTCGGCATCGGGCACGGGCTGACCGGAAGGTGCAGGTGTTCCCCGACCGGCACGGGATGGCCGTCCTGCATGCCCTCATCGACGCCACCGACGCCCACCGGATCCACCGCAGGCTCAGCGCCATCGCCCAGGGGCTCGACGACCCCGACCGCACCCGTGACCAGGCACGCGCCGACACCCTCGTGGATCTGCTCCTGGGTCAGCGCACTGGGGGCGCAGCCGACACGGCGAATGGCCCTCAGCGGGGGTCCGTGCGCGGATCGGTGATCGGACCGGACCGCGACCCGACCGGCCCGGCGGGAGGCACGCCGGACGACAGCCCGGCTCACACTGAGGTCAGCGACGCGCACGCCGACGTCGCACGGGCGGACATCAACGTCGTCGTCTCCCTGTCGACCCTGCTCGGCCTGGCCGAGAATCCCGCCCATGTGCCGGGCCTCGGGCCGATCCCCGCGGACGTGGCCCGCAGCTTGGCTGCCGACGGCCGGTGGCGGGCGTGGATCGCTGACGGCACGGGCGCCAGGCTGGTGGCCACCGGCTCGCGGGGATACGTGCCCACCGAAGCGCTGGCCCGCTTGGTCCGGGCGCGCGAACCACACTGCCGGATGCCGGGCTGCCGCCGAGCCGCCCATCGCTGCGATCTGGACCACACCATCCCGTGGCCGCGCGGCCAGACGGTCGCGGCCAACCTGGGCCCGTTGTGCAGACGTCATCACGTCCTCAAGACGCATGCCAGTTGGGACCTGGAACCCGGCGAGGAGGACACGGCCGGCAACGATCCGGGCGAGTCGCCGCACGATGTCGACCCCCGCTGGACCTGGCACACCCCGGCCGGATTCACGGTCAAGGACATGGCCGAGCACCCCTGGGTGGACAGCGCTTGAGTCGGCGTGGTCTGCGACCCCTGCGCCATCCGTCGTCATGGCCAACGCCCGATCGTCAGAAGGCGCGTGATCCTGGCATTCGGTCCTTCCGGGGCGCACACACCGCAGTCGCCGTGCAGCAGTGATCCGGCTGGTGGCGGCGTGGGATGCTCTGCCCATGGCGATCGGTGAGGCGACGGACAGCATCGTGCTCGACGTCCCCGCCGCCACGGCCATGGGATTCGTGCAGGCGACCGCAGCCGAGATGGGTGACATCACCCGGGTTCCCGACGAGCCGGGCCGGCTGGAGCTCTCGGTCAAGATGGGCTTCCGCACGGTCCAGGCCCGGGTCCAGGTGGTGGCTTCGCAAGGGCAGTCGATCGTCGAGGTCCGTGCCTTCAGCGAGGACATGCTCGGTGGGTCGGCGCTGCGCTTGGTCGACCGGCTGCACGCCGGCATCGTGACCCGGGCCGACGCGGCCGCCAACCCACCAGCACCACCTGAGCGGGACTGCCCGTGGTGCGCCGAGCGGATCAAGCTGGCCGCGATCGTCTGCAAGCACTGCGGCCGGGACGTGCCCCCACCGCCCCCGCCGACCCGGTGGCAGCGCCTGCGCGGCTACCTGCGCAGGCGCCCCTGACGGTCCCTGCTCACCCAGAGCTCAGCACTCCACCCAGCGCCCGCCGCCAGCGCTCGACGCGATCACGGCCTCGACGAACCGCACCCCGGCCAGCCCGTCGACGTGGGTCGGGAAGTGCAGGGCGAGCGGATCGGCCTGCGCCGCACCCCGCCGGGCCGCGATGGCCTCGGCGGCATCGGCGTACAGGTTGGCGAAACCGTCGGGGAATCCCTCCGGGTGCCCGGCCACCAGATGGGTCGACCTGGCCGACAGCGGCAGCGTCCCCGGTCCGTTCGGCGTCCGCTTCTGAGCCGGCGCCCCCAGGGGCGTGAACGACAGCTCCTGGGGCACCTCCTGCATCCACTCCACGCTCCCCCGCGTGCCGCTCACCCGGATCCGCAGGCAGTTCTCCACGCCAGCAGCGGCCTGCGTGACCCAGAACGAGCCACGCGCGCCGTTGTCGAAGCGCAGCAGCGCGCCGGCGAAGTCGTGCACGGCGCGGCCGGGCACGATTGCCCCGATCTCGGCCGCCACCTCGGCGACCTCGAGGCCGGTGATGAAGCGGGCCAGGTTGTGCGCGTGCGAACCGATGTCGCCCATCACCCGCGACGGTCCCCCGCGCACCGGATCGTTCTTCCAGTCCGTGGTCGCTGGGGTCACCGACTCGTCGGCCTTGCCGCCCTGCACGTACTCGACCTGCACGAGCCGGATGGTGCCCAACTCACCGGCGGCCACCATCGCGCGCGCCTGGCGCACCATCGGGTAGCCGGTGTAGTTGTGCGTCAGGCAGTAGACCAGACCGGTCCGCTCGACCTCGGCATGGACCTCGACTGCCTCGGCCAGCGTGTTGGTCATGGGCTTGTCACAGATGACGTCGATCCCAGCCGCCAGGGCTGCCATCGCGTACTCGTGGTGGCTGTCGTTGGGCGTCATGATCGCCACCACCTCGATCCCGTCGGCGCGCGCGGACTCGGCGGCGATCATGGCTGCGACGCTGGCGTAGGCGCGTTCCGGCGCGATCTCCATCCCTGCCGCCGCCGCCCGGGAGCGCTGCGGATCCGAGGACACCACCCCAGCCACCAGCTCGTAGTGGTCGTCGCGGCGCGCGGCCCGGCGGTGCATGGCTCCGATGAACGAGCCAGGGCCCCCGCCGATCACCCCGAGCCGCAGTCGCCGCCCGAGCATGGTGCGGACGGGATCGGTCTCCATCTGTTCTCCTTCGCGTATGCCATCCCCGTGCGGCACGGCTTCCCCCGTCAGGGCTCGACCGTGTAGTTCAACGTCATCCACCTCAGGCGCTCAGGGGCGACTCAGTCCTGCACCGACCGCCAGTCCTCGATGAACGGTGCCAGGACCTCGGCCAGCGTCGGTGAGCCGACCTCGCGCAGTGCGTAGCTGGCCCGGCGCAGCGGCTGATCCACCGTGATGATCCGGCCGAGGTCCATCGGGGTCCCGGACACCACGACGTCGACCGGCATGGCCCGGATCGTGGCTTCGAGGTCGGCCAGCTGCGCGGCACCGTAGCCCATCGCGGGCAGCACGGGACCGGTCTGCGGGTAGGTCTCGTACGTGGTCGCCAGCGAGCCGACGGCATAGGGCCTGGGATCCACGATCTCGGCCACGCCCGCGGCACGCGCGGCCACGGTACCCGCACCGAACGGCATTCCGCCGTGGGTGAGGGTCGGCCCGTCCTCCACGACCAGCGCCCGCAGGCCGGCCAGGCTCGGCCCGTCATCGAGGGTGACCGGCGATTCCGCCAGGATCACGGTGGCCCGGGCAGCCAGCCGCCCGACCGCGGCCACCACGCGCTCGACGTCGGCCGGCTGGGCGGAGTCCACCTTGTTCACGACCACCACGTCGGCCATCCGCACGGTGGTCTCGCCCGGGTGGTAGGCCGACTCGTGCCCGGGGCGCAGAGGGTCCACGACCGTGACCATCACGTCGGGTGCCACGAACGGGAAGTCGTTGTTGCCGCCGTCCCAGACGATGACGTCGGCCTCTTGCTCGGCCGCCCGCAGGATCGCCTCGTAGTCGACGCCGGCGAACATCACCATGCCCATCTCGACCGGGGCCTCGTACTCCTCGCGCTCCTCGACCGTCGGGTTGCTCGCGTCGATGTCGGCCAGCGTGGCGAAGCGCTGCACCCGCATGGCCTCGAGGTCGCCGTAGGGCATCGGGTGGCGGATCAGGGCCACCCGCAGGCCGGCGTCGAGCAGGATCCGGCCGATCGCCCGCGTGGTCTGGCTCTTGCCGCAGCCGGTGCGCACGGCGCCCACCCCGACCACCGGCCGACTGCTGCGCAGCATGGTCGCCGCGGGACCCGCCAGGTGGAAGTCCGCGCCGGCGGCCATCACCAGCGACGCCTGATGCATCACGTCGACGTGCGCGACGTCGGAGTAGGCGAACACCACCTCGTCGACCTGCTGCTCGGCGATCAGGCCGATGAGCTCGGACTCCGCAACGATCGGGATGCCCGAGGGGTACAGCGGGCCGGCCAGCGCCGCGGGGTAGGTGCGGTCATCGATGCCGGGGATCTGTGCGGCCGTGAAGGCCACCACCCGAGCCTCGTGGTCGTTGCGGAACACCGTGGCGAACACGTGGAAGTCCCGACCGCCCGCACCCATGATGACCACATTGCGCATGGCCTTCATTCTGTGCCCCCGGGCCAGCCGATGCCGGCTCACGGGGGCCGGTGCTCCGCGGCAACCTCACAGACCCAGGCGGCGCAGTGTGCCCTTCCCGGGGATCCCGTCGGCAGCGGACCCGCTCCATCCCTGGGCCTTCTGGAACTTCTTCACAGCCGCCTTCGTCTTCGCGCCGAAGTAGCCCGTCGGCCCAGCGGGGATCGAGTACCCGACCTTGATCAGGGCCTTCTGCAGGTTGTACACGAGGATCCCCTTCTTCGGGTTCCACGTGGTCGACCCACTCGAGCCGGACGAGGCCGTGGATGTGGCCTTCGGGGTCGAGGAACTGCTGGGCTTGCTCGCCGACGTGGCCCGCCCGGTGGACGCGCCGCTGCCGGTCACGCCCAGCTTCTTGAGGGTCGAGGACCCCGGGATGCCGTCAGCCTGCGACCCACTCAGGCCCAACGAGCGCTGGTAGGCCTTCACGGCGGTACGCGTGCGGGTGCCGAAGTAGCCGGTGGGACCCGCGGGGATCGAGTACCCGCGCGAGATCAGGGCCTTCTGCAGGTTGTAGACCAGCAGGGCGTCGCCCTTGTTCCAGTTCGCCGTCGAAGTCTTCGAGGAGGCCGGAGTCGAGGTGGAGACGGTGGTCGTCGCGGGCGTTCCGGCCGAGCCGAGTCGAACGCCGAGTCGGCGCAGCGACTCCGGGCCGATCGAGCCGTCGGCCTGGGAACCTCTCCAGCCCTGGGACCGCTGGAACGCGGCCATCGCCGAGGAGGTCTGGGCGCCGTACATGCCCGTCGCGCCGGCCGGGATCGTGAAGCCCTTCTTGATCAGGGCCTTCTGCACGAGTCGCACCTGGGCGGCGGTCAGCCCGCTGCTGGCGGTGCTGGAACCGCCAGCGGACCGGGTGGCCCCCGAGCCGAACCAGGATCGGGTGTCATTCTCGGCGGTCTTGGCCGCCGAGGGGCCGTCCTCGCGGAGGTTGATGTGGATGTGCGTCGTGTGCGGGTCGCCGGCCTGCCGGCGCGCGGCCCAGCCGTACGTCCGGCTCCAGATGCGCCCGCCATGGATGACGTACCAGACCCGGGGGTCGCCGATCACGGCGTTGAGCACGGACTGCACGTCGATGCCGGACGCCGTGATGTCCATGGCGTGCACGGCGCCGCGGGTGCCGACCAGTGGTCCCGTCGGCATGCCCACCGGGTTGTGGCTGTTGCGCGTGCCGCTGTGCCGCAGGTCCCCGATCACGCCGTCACTGATCCGGCTGCGGCCGGGCCAGCGCGCGTCGATCTCGGCACGCAGCTTCACCAGCGACGGTGCCGGGTACCACGGGATCAGCGACATTGCGCTGATCGATCCCGAGCCGGGCACCGAGTCGGTGTCCGCCGACTGCAGCGGCGCCGCGCTGGACACCGCCGGCAGACCGGCGCCGAGTATCACGGCGAACGCCACGGATGCTGTCATCCGTCGCCCCACCCCATGCGTCATCAACATCAGATGCCCCTCCCGCATCGAACCCGTGACGGCCTTCCCCGACTCGTCACGAGCAACTGCCCCGCCGCATACCGTGGCAGACACGCCGACGGGATGCAATTGCACGGCTTTCACATAGCGCAGGGATATCATCCGCATTCCCTTGCGCCCGGCAGTCCGCGCTGCCCGCAAACGTGTGGGTGCGCCCGCCTCCGTGTGCTCCGCGTGGCTCACCCGGCACCGCGCCGAACGCCTCGCTACGGTGGGGCCCACGGCCACAGAAGGGGTTCGCAATGACCGTCGCCCAGTGGATCGCGGCACTCATGCCGGTCCTCTCCGTGGCGATCCTGCTGGTCGTCCTGCGCATGCCGGCCTCCCGCGCGATGCCCCTGGCGCTGGTCATCACCATCGTCCTGGCGATGACGGCCTGGGGGGTCCCCGCCCGGCAGATATCGGCATCGGTGATCGAGGGGTTGATCATCGCTGCGTCCGTGGTGCTGATCGTGCTGGGAGCCCTGACGTTCCTGGGCGTGATGCGCGCGAGCGGTGCCCTGGCCCTCATCCGCCTGGACGTCCTGCGGGTCACGCCGGACAGCCGGGTCCAGATGCTGTTCGTCGGCTGGCTGCTCGTGTGCTTCCTGGAAGGTGCGGCCGGGTTCGGGACCCCAGCCACGGTGGCCGGCCCCCTGCTTATTGCGCTGGGTTTCCCAGCCATGGCCGCAGTCAGCCTGGCACTGATGGCTGACGTCTCCGCGGTGACCTTCGGCGCCGTGGGGACCCCGATCATCGTCGGACTCACCCAGGGCACCGGGCGTGACTGGGCCAACCCGGCCGACGCGCAGGCAATGACCGACGTGGCGCTCACCGCCGCAACCATCGACGTCGTCGCCGGCATGACACTCCCGCTGCTGATGATGTGGTTCCTGACCCACGTGTTCGCAGCTGAGAAGGGTCGCAAGCCCTTCGTGGAGATGATTCCGCTGACCATCCTCGCGGCGCTCGCGTTCTCGATTCCGGCCTACCTGTGGACCCGCGCCCTCGGCGTCGAGTTCGGGGGGATCCTCGGTGGGGCCACAGGGATGGCGATCCTCTACGTGACGGTCCGGCTGGGCTTCCTCGTGCCCAAGACAGCGTGGTCGGTGACCGACGGATACCTCGATCCCTACGAACTGGAGATGATGGTCGAGAAGACCATGACCGAGGCTGAGGAGGCCCATTTGTCGACCTGGCAGGTGTGGGCCCCCTACGGACTGCTCACCGCACTCCTGCTGCTGACCCGGATCGTCGACCCGGTGAAGGAGTTCCTGAACTCCTGGACCGTGGGCCTGGCCGACACATTGGGCACCGGGATCACCGCGGGCTTCGAGCCGATCTACTCCCCCGGGGTCATCTTCCTCGTGGTGGCCGCTTTCACCGCGTGGCTGCATCACCTGCCGATGGCCAAGCTGCGTGCCTCGGGCCGGGTGACCGCGCGCCGCAGTCCTGGGCTCGGGCGTGGTCTTGATGGCCGCCGTCCCGATCGTCCGCGTCTTCCTGAACTCGGGGGTCAACTCCACGGGTCTGCAGTCCATGCCCCTGGAGTTGGCTGGCGCCGCTGCAGAGGGCCTGGGCAGCAGTTGGCCACTGGCTGCGCCGCTGGTGGGCGCGCTGGGATCCTTCGTCTCCGGTAGCGCCACCTTCAGCCACCTGATGTTCGGCGAGCTGCAGCAGTCCGTGGCGCAATCCGTCGGGGTCAGCCAGGAAATCGTTCTGGCCCAGCAGGTCGGTGGGGCCAACGCAGGCAACGTGGTCGCGGTGACCAACGTGGTCACAGTGGCCGCCGTAGGCGGACTCCTGGGCCGCGAGGGCGCGATCATCCGCCTGACCGCTATCCCGATGGCGGTCTACGTCACGATCTTCGCCGTCATCGGGTACATGCTGGCCTGACGGCGCGCACCGCACATCGGGCGGGCCCGGATGGGATGCTGGCTCCCATGCGCGCGTGGCTGCTGGACCGCCCCGGTCCGCCCGGAACTATGCGCCTGGTCGACCTCCCGAGTCCCTGGCGGGCCCCAGCGATCCACCGCCGGGAGGTGGAGGTGCTCGTGGAGGTCGAGGCAGTCGGGCTCAATCCGGTGGATGCGCGCACTGTCGCGCGTGGCCACGCGGCCTGGACCTATCCGATCGTGCCCGGTCTGGATATCGCTGGCCGGGTCGTCGCTGTGCACGCAGAGGCCGCCGCCCGCCGCACGCATGGCTGGCTGCTGCCCCGGCCCGGCACTCGCGTGGTCCTGCACCAGGACCTGCGCGAGGCGGGTGGGTTCGCCCAGCACGTGGCGGTGGCACCCGAGGCGCTGGCGGTCCTGCCCAGTGCGCTGGACCCGATCGCAGCGGCCAGCCTGCCCAGCGCAGGGCTCACGGCGCTGGATGCCGTCGAGCGACGACTGCGCCAGATCTCGGGGCAGACCGTGCTGATCCACGGGGCGTCGGGCGGGGTGGGCTCCTTCGCGGTGCAGCTGGCCAAGCTGTTCGGCGCCAAGGTGATCGCCACGGCACGCCCGGAGAACGAGCAGGCAGTACGGGCTCTGGGCGCCCTCTGGGTGCTGGACTACCGGGCCCCGGACTTCGCCGACCAGGTGCGGGCGATCGCCCCGAACGGCGTGGATGCGCTCATCGACACGGTGTCGAGTCGCTCGGCCACCGAGGGCCTGGACCTGCTGCGCCATGCGGGACACCTGGTCAGCGTGAGCGGCCGGCCGGACTTGGCAGCGATCCCCGCGTTCGGTCTCGCGCCCACGATCTCCGAGGTGGCGCTGGGGGCCGCCTACACCCACGGCGGCTACGACGGCAGACGGTGGCTGGCCTGGGGCCTCGACCGGTTGATGCGCCTGATCGTCGAGGGCCACCTGCATCCCCCGGACATCGAGGTGATCGCCTTCGAGGACATCCCCGAGGCCCTCGACCGGCTGGCCGGTGGCGGGGTCGACGGCAAGCTGGTGGCGAACCTGCGCTGGCGGTGATGCCGCTGGACGGGACTCAGCACGTCCCACCGGGAGGGCAGTACACGGGAATCGCGATCCATGGCAGGTACGCCATGACGACGATGATGGTCAGGGACAGGATCGTGCCGATCCAGATGCCGCGGTACAGGTTGGCGCTGCGGGCGCGGATCTGCTCCTCGTGGCGACGCACCCCCCAGTAGATCAGCGCCACGCCGAGGGCCAGGCCCACGGCCAGGCCCACCTTGGCCCCCGTCGAGTCGAAGAGGGTGAATCCCAGTTGCATGACCACCCCGCCCAGCGCGGCCAGCAGCACGGTGGCCGCCGTGAAGGCCGCGGCGGTGAACACCGAGGTCATCAGGGTGTCAGTCACCATCTGCTCGGTGTCCGGCTCGGGCGCCCGATCGGCGCCGCCGGTGCCTGTCCTGGCCATGGTGTCCTCCGTGCTCGTGGGTTCCCACAGTCTCACAGCCGGGGCCGATGGGGCGCGAGGGCGCGGCGGCGCGGCGGCGCGACTGCGCGAGGGTGCCTACACGCGCACCAGGCGCCGGCGCTTGACGGCGTAGCCCGGGGGAAGCGTCCCGTCCTTGAGCATGCGGATCGGGCAGCGCTTGCAGCGGGGACGATCCTCGCAGCACTTCTTCTTCGGCTTCGGCACGAGACCATGGTAACCCCGAAAAATAAGGTGTGCCTTACCTACTCCCCCGGTTCCAGGTCCTCGGCCCGGCGCTGGGGCTGTGGCGGCGTGTCGGGATGGACGAACCAGCCGCGTCGGATCGCCAGCGCACCGTTGAACGCTGCCCCGAGCATGAGCGAGAGCACCGTGACGTACACCCAGTACATGACCGCCACCGGGGCAGCGATCGCTCCGTAGACCGAGCCCTCGCGGAAGATCCACAGGA
The DNA here is from genome assembly GCA_963788325.1 of uncultured Actinomycetes bacterium. GTDB lineage: Bacteria > Actinomycetota > Actinomycetes > S36-B12 > CAIYMF01 > Prado023. The sequence goes on along the minus strand of CAWBGJ010000015.1, from coordinate 186,061 downwards.
AGTACCAGCGCAGCAGCCAGGAGAACGCGCCCCATAGCGCGAAGGCGATCAGCGCCCCGGGGATGTCGGCGATCCATCGGGTCCGGTGCGGCACGGCCCAGTGGTACAGCGAGACCACCAGGACCACCACCACGCAGACCTGGGCGATCACGAGCAGCGTGCTGGTCAGCGAGCCCTGTACCCCGGGGACGATGCGCACGAGGAAAGTGGGGCCGGCGAGGATCAGCGGGATGGCCACGACCAGGACGGCCAGCCCGCTGATGTAGACCCCCAGGGAGAGCAGCTTGGTGCCGACGAACGAGCGCAGGCCCTCGCGGCGGTAGACGATCGTCATCGCGTTGATCAGCGCCTCGATGACCCGGGAACCCGCCCAGATCGCCACCAGGATGCCCAGGATCCCCAAGGTGGTCTGGCCGCGGCCGAACACGCTGTCCAGCAGGGGGATGACCAGGTCGTCGACGGCCTCGGGCGTGAGCACCTCCTGGGACAGCTCCACCACGTTGGCGCGGAACTGGCCCACAGCATCGACGTGCACGAAGATCTGCAGGCGCGCCAGGCCGGCCACGATGCCCACCAGCAGCCACGGCAGCGCGAACACCGCCCAGAACGAGGCCTCGGCGGCCAGGCCTGTGATCCGGGTCTGGTAGGCCGCGATCAAGCTGTCGCCCAGCGCGCTGCCCGACAGCCGGCGACCGGCCGTGCGCATCCAGTTCGACATGACCGCTGCCTCCCGAGGCGCCCGGGGTCCCGAGCTCCCCGGGTGAATCTAGCCCGAGGGGCCTTCGAGGTGCTGGCCCGTACCGCCACCGAGGCGGTGCGTCATCGTCTGAGTCCGCTGGGCTAGGTTGGGAGCCGATCCGATGACCCCGCCTGGAGGCCCGCAGTGACGACCCATGAGTGCGACATCCTCATCATCGGGGCCGGTCCCGCCGGGCTCTACGCCGCCTACTACGCGGGCTTCCGCGGCTGGTCGGTGGTGGTTCTCGACGCCCTGCCCGAGGCCGGCGGCCAGATCACTGCGATGTACCCCGAGAAGGACATCTTCGACGTCGCCGGCTACCCGACCGTCAAGGGTCGGATCCTTGTCGAGAACCTCGTGGCGGCGGCAGCACCGTTCTCGCCCACCTACCTGCTCGGGGAGCAGGCGAAGACCCTCGAGGCCCCGCAGGAGGGCCCGGTCACGGTGACCTCCGATGCGGGCACGGTCGTGGTGGCCAAGTCCGTGATCATCACCGGCGGCATCGGGTCGTTCACGCCCCGGGCCCTGCCGGCCGACTCCGGGTGGGCGGGCCGCGGCCTGGTGTACTTCGTCCCGCGCCTGGCCGAGCACGCCGACAAGGACATCGTCATCGTCGGTGGTGGGGATTCCGCGTTCGACTGGGCCTACTCGTTGGCGCCGATCGCCCGCAGCGTGAGCCTCGTGCACCGGCGCGAGCAGTTCCGCGCGCACGGATCAATGGTGGACACGGTCCGCGACCTCGGCGTCCGGCTGTTCACCAGCAGCGAGGTCAGCGACATCCGCGGGACGCCCGACGGGTCCGGGATCGCCGAGGTGCGGGTGACCCACAAGACCACCGGCGAGCAGACCGTGCTGCCCGCACAGACCGTCGTGGCCGCGCTCGGGTTCATCGCCAACATCGGGCCCATCGCGACCTGGGGCCTGGAGCTGGCCAAGCGGCACATCGTGGTCGACACCGCCATGCGCACCACGCTGCCGCACGTGTTCGCAGCCGGCGACATCGTCACCTACGAAGGGAAGGTGCCGCTGATCTCGGTCGGTTTCGGCGAGGCGGCCCTTGCAGTCAACAACGCCGCACCCATCGTCGACCCGGGGATGGGGATCTTCCCCGGCCACTCCTCGGGAGGTACCGAATGACCCACTCGGACCAGGATTCGTCCCAGCCGTTCCCTGCCGATGCGTTCTCCGACGTGCTGGTGGCCAACGCGCAGTTCGCGTCCGGGTTCCAGGGCCTGGGCCTGTCCGGTCGTGCAGCCAAGGGCCTGGCGGTCATCACCTGCATGGACTCGCGGATCAACCCGCTGCCGATCCTGGGCATGTCGGCCGGGGACGTGAAGATCCTGCGCAACGCCGGCGCCCGCGTCACCGAGGACGTGCTGCGCACACTCGTGCTCGCCTGCTACCTGCTCGACGTCGACCGGGTGCTGGTGATGCCGCACACCCGCTGCGCGATGGCGTCCAAGGCCGAGGACGAGATCCACGATCAGATCCGCGACCAGTTCGGCGTGGACACCTACAGCATCGAGTTCGCCACGGTCACAGACCAGCAGGCCGCGCTGCGCCGCGACATCCGCCGGATCCGCAGTTTCCCGCTGCTGCCGCGTGACCTCGTGGTGGCTGGCGCCGTGTACGACGTCGACACTGGGGCGCTGGCACCGCAGGAGGCCTGAGTCAGGCGTCGATCCGGTCGCGGTCCAGGCCCGCGGAACCGGCGACGATGAACTCCTTGCGGGGCGCGACCTCCGAGCCCATGAGCAGGTCGAAGACACACGCCGCGGAATGCGCGTCCTCCACGCGCACCCGTCGCAGCGTGCGCCGACCGGGCTCCATCGTGGTCTCCCGCAGCTGGGAGGCGTCCATCTCACCGAGGCCCTTGTAGCGCTGTGGGTCCTTCCACCGCCGTCCGGCCCGCCGGAGCTCGTCGAGGTTCGCGCGCAGCTCGGCGTCGGAGTGCGTGTAGCGCACCTCGGCCTTCTTCCCGGCGGAGGCCGGCACCTCGAGGCGGTGCAGCGGCGGCACCGCGGAGTAGACCCGGCCCTGGGCGAGCAGCTCGGGCATGTAGCGGTGGAACAGCGTGAGCAGCAGGCAGCGGATGTGGGCGCCGTCGACGTCCGCGTCGGCCATCAGGATGATCTTGTTGTAGCGCAGGGAGTCCAGGTCGAACGTGCGACCCGACCCGGCACCGAGCACCTGGATGATCGCCGCGCACTCCGCGTTCTTGAGCATGTCGGCCAGCGACGCCTTGTGCACGTTGAGGATCTTGCCCCGGATGGGCAGCAGGGCCTGGAACTCGGAGTCGCGGGCCAGCTTCGCTGTGCCCAGCGCGGAGTTGCCCTCGACGATGAACAGCTCGGTGCGCTCCACGTCGTCGCTGCGGCAGTCGACCAGCTTGGCAGGCATCGAGGAGGACTCGAGTGCGCTCTTGCGGCGCTGGACGTCGCGGTGGGCCCGTGCGGCGACCCGGGCCCGCATGGCGTTGGCCACCTTCTCTGCCACGGCCTTGACGACCAGCTTGTCACCGCGCGGAGGGTTCGCCAGCCAGCTCGACAGCTCCCGGCTGACCACGGCAGCCACGATCTTGGAGGCAGCGGGGGTCCCCAGGATCTCCTTGGTCTGGCCCTCGAACTGGGGCTCTGCCAACCGGACCGTGACCACGGCGGTGGCCCCCTCGAGGGCGTCCTCCTTGGTGATCGCGGCCTCGCTGGCGCGCAGGACCTTGGTGGCGGTGAGGTGGTCGTTGAACGTCTTGACCAGGGCGCGCTCGAAGCCGGCCACGTGGGTGCCGCCCTTGGGCGTGGCCACGATGTTGACGAAGGAGCGGACCTCGGTGTCGTAGTTGGTGTTCCACCGCAGGGCCACGTCGACGACCAGCTCGCGCTCGACCTCGGTGGGGACCATGTGCCCCCGGGTGTCCAGCACCGGTACGGTCTCGGTGAAGTTGCCCGTGCCCGCCAGCCGCAGCACCCCAGTCACACCGGTGCCGGTCGCGAGGTGATCGACGAACTCGGCGATGCCGCCCTTGTGGGCGAACGTGCGCTCGCTGGGGGCTTCCGGATCTCGCTCGTCGCGGACCACGATGGTCAGCCCGGGCACCAAGAAGGTGGTCTGCTGGGCGCGGGCGTGGACGGCGTCGAGGTCGATCGCGGCGTCGGCGGTGAAGATCTGCCGGTCGGGCCAGAACCGCACCCGGGTCCCGGTCTTAGATCGGGGGCAACGGCCCTCCTGGCGCAGACCCGACTTCTTGGTGAACGCCGCGTCCGGGCCCTCCGCGTCGAAGACCCCGGCCACGCCACGGCGGAACGAGATCAGGTGCACCTTGGCGTCGCGGTCGACCTCGACGTCCATCCGCGCGCTCAGGGCATTGACCACGCTGGCGCCGACCCCGTGCAGGCCGCCGGAGGCGTTGTAGGACCCACCGCCGAACTTGCCGCCGGCGTGCAACTTGGTCATCACGACCTCAACACCGGTCAGCCGGGTGCGGCGCTCGATGTCGACCGGGATCCCACGGCCGTCGTCGTGGACCTCGAGCGAGCCCTCGGGGCGCAGGATCAGGTCGATGCGCGTGCACCAGCCGCCCAAGGCCTCGTCCACGGCGTTGTCCAGAATCTCCCAGACGCAGTGGATCAGCCCGCGGCTGTCGGTAGACCCGATGTACATGCCCGGCCGCTTGCGGACCGCCTCGAGTCCCTCGAGCACGGAGAGGTTCTTCGCGGAGTACCCGGCCGCCGGCTTCTGCGCACGGGACCGGCGCGGGCTCGGCTCCAGGGGTTCGGCAGTCACCGGGCAAGGGTACCGGGGCCCACCGACTCGGCCCCCACTTCGACTCGCGGGAACCCGTTCGCCGAAACGGTGTGCCGCGGATGCACGTTGCGCGTCGGGCGAACGTGCCAGCAGATGTCGGACCGGGATGCCACACTGGACCTCAGATGAACTCTGAAGAGGATGGGGACGGACATGGTGGGGACCCTGGAGATGGATGTGGCGCTCAGCGCGGCTGACCGCTGTGATCGGTGTGGGGCGCAGGCCGTTGCCCAGGCGACCCTGTCCTCCGGGGCGCACCTGCTGTTCTGCGGCCACCACCTGCGCGCGCATGAGGCCAGCCTGCGCGCTGCCTCTGCACGCATCGCTCGCACCGGCGCGGTGCACGCCGTGCCTACTGGCGGGGGGCAGTGAGCACAGGGCTTCTCAACGCCCTGGTGGCGGTGGCCATCGCGCTCGGTGCCCTGGGGATCGTGGTGCCGATCCTGCCCGGGGTCGTGCTGGTCGTCGGCGCGCTGTTCGTGTGGGCACTGCTCACGGGCGGCTCGACCGCGTGGGTCGCCTTCGGCTTCATGGCAGCGATCATCGCGGTCGGCCAGGTGCTGAAGTACCTGTTGCCGCATCGATCGATGACCGCTGCCGGCGTTCCGGGCAGGTCGCTGGTGATCGGTGGGGTGTCGGCGATCGTCGGCTTCTTCCTGGCCCAGATCGTCGGTCTCGTGCTGGGCTTCATCGGCGGGGTGTACCTGGCCGAGCAGGTGCGGCTGCAGGACTGGTCGGCGGCGCGGACCTCGGCCTGGGCGGCCATGAAGGCCACCGGCTTCTCGATCCTGATCGAGCTGGCCTCGGTGGCCCTGGCCGCCACCCTGTGGGTTGCCACGCTGGTTGCGCTGGCCACCTGAGCTCGGGGCGTAGGCTGTCGGCCGTGGACCCGCGTACCCCGCCAGATCAGCATGACACCCTGATCCTCGGCCCTGCTCCCGGCGCCGGGGCTGCGGCGCCGAGCTGGCCCGCGCCGATGACGAACGCGTGGAGCCAGATCCCTCCTTTCGTGGCGCCGGCCGCAGCCCCGCCGGTGCTGGTGCGGTCGAACAATCCGGCGGTCATCGGCGCGACGCTCGGGTCCGTCTCGCTGTTCCTGTCGCTGCTGCCGCTGATCGGGATCGTGGCCTGGGTGCTCGCCCCGATCGGGCTGGTCTCCAGCGCGATCGGGCTGCTGGTCGGCACCTCGCGCAAGGTCGGTCGAGCCGGCGCCCTCTGGGGGCTGGTCACCTCGGGCGTGGCCCTGCTGGTCTGCATGGCCTGGCTGGCGCTGCTCCTCGCGTTCTGAGCTCAGGACCCCCGGGCCGCACCAAGCCCCGCGACGAACTTCTCGATCCTGCGCTCGGAGACGGGGATGGCCGTGCGGATGTGCGGCGCGAACAGGCTCACCCGCAGTTCGTCGGCCAGCTGCCGCGCGGTGGCGCTGGCCTGGTCGGCGAGCATCGGATCAACCACCGGCCAGTCGGCCACCGCCCCGGCCAGCAGGTCCTCGGCCCGGAGCACCTGGGTCATCCGCCGGGCGTCGCCGGGCGGATCATCTGCCAGCCGAGTCGCGCGCCACGCCAGCGCCTGCAGGTACCGGCGCAGGTCGGGCATCCGGTGCAGGCCGATCCTGCTCAGGGGAGCCGGACCGACCAGGCGGTCGAGCTCGGCGCGGATATCGACCACCGCGTCGGCCACCACGGGCGAGGTCAACGCGTCCGCGGCCCGCTCGGCGGCCCACGCGTCGGTGAGTGCGGCCACGACCTGGCGCAGGGCGTCGGCGTAGAGCCGGGGCAGCTCGAGGGTGACCCGGGCGACCGCGGCAGCGAAGGCCTTCTCGTCGCGCAGGGTCGGACCGGCCAGCAGGGCGTCGATGCATGCGTCGGCGCAGTCGGCGAGCAGGGCCGCGGCGCCGCCGTGGGGGTAGCGACCGATGACCAGCCGACTGGTCATGTCCAGGCCGGCGTGCCCTCGTGGCGCGGGATCAGGCACTGCCATGGCGACGAGGCGTCGCACGCCCCGGGCGTGCACCCGGCCGGCCTGCTCCGGGTCGGCCAGCACCACCAGGTCCACGCTGCGTCCGCCGTCGCGCAGGGCCGGGTAGCCGGTCACCTGCACGCCGGCCACGACCCGATCGACTGACTCGGGGATCGACCCGAACGTCCAGGTGGTGGCCCCGGCCCTGGTGATGTCCTGGGCGGCGCGGGCGAGCATCGCAGCCCGATCGGGGGCATGCCGGCGCTGCAGGTCAGCGAGATCCCGGCCCTCCCCCAGCACGTTGCCGGACTCGTCGAGGACCCGGTAGCGCGGCAGCAGGTGCAGCGGTACCCGGCCCAGGTCCCAGTCGTCAGCACTCAGGCGCACACCGCTGACCCGGGCGACGGCCGCCGCGACGCCCGCCAGGATGGGTTGGTCGACCAGTTCGGGGGAGCCAAGAACGGCGGGCACCAGGTTCGGCGCAGGGCCCAACTGCTTGCGCAGTGCCTTGGGCGGGCTGCGCAGCAGCGCGGTCACCAACTCGCCACGCAGGCCTGGCGCGGCGCCGGGCACCTCCGCTGGGTCGAGGTCCGGCAGGACGGCCAGCGGGACGTCGACGGTCACGCCATCGGCGGCATCGCCGGGCTCGAAGGCATAGGACAGGTTCAGCGTCACCTGTGGGCCCATGGTCCAGCGCAGCGGGAAGTCGCTGTCGTCGGGCAGGCCCTCGTCAGCGACCCGCAGGTCGGCCGGGGTGAGGGTGAGCAGGTCCGGGGTGCTCCGGGCGGCCTTCTTCCACCATGAGTCGAAGTGCCGGACCGAGGTGACGTCCGCCGGGACCCGGGCGTCGTAGAACGCGAACAGGCCCTCGTCGTCGATGACCAGGCCACGGCGACGGCTGCGGTCCTCGACTGCCTCGGCCTCGGCCAGGGCTGCTCGGTTCGCGTGCCAGAACCGGTGGTGGGTCCGCCAGTCGCCCTCCACGAGGGCCCCGCGCAGGAACAGCTCCCGGCACAGCGGAGGGTCGATCCGCCCGTAGTCGACGGTCCGTCCGGTCACCAGCGGGATCCCGTAGAGGGTGACCCGCTCGACGGCCACGGTGGCCCCGCGCTTTGCCGACCAGCGCGGTTCGGAGTAGCTGCGCGACACCAGGTGCGCGGCGGCCTCCTCGACCCACTCGGCCCTGATGGCCGCCGTGCGTCGGGCGAACAGTCGCGCTGTCTCCACGAGCTCAGCGGACATGACCCAGTCGGGGTTCGACCGGGCCAGCGCCGAGCCGGGGAAGATCACGAACCGCACGCCGCGGGCACCCAGGTAGTCCCGGCGCAGCGGATCCCACACCCCCACCTGGGAGAGCAGCCCGGTGAGAAGCGCGCGGTGCACCCCGTCCTGGTCATCGGGGCCGCTGCTCCAGGCGATGCCCATCCCCGCCAGGACCTCGCGGATCTGGGCCACGAGGTCCTGCCACTCGCGGATCCGCAGGTAGTTCAGGTACTGGTCTCGGCACGCCCGGCGCAGCCCGTTGGCCGACGTGGCGCTGCGCAGCTCGCGGATGTGGTCCCAGAGGTTGAGCAGCGTGGCGAAGTCCGATCGCTTGTCGGTGAACCGGGCGTGTGCGGCGTCGGCCTTCCCGCGCTCAGCCTCGGGACGCTCGCGCGGGTCCTGGATCGTGAGGCCGGCGGCGATCACGACCACCTCGCGCACGCATCCGGCCTCTGCGGCAGCCAGCACCATCCGGCCCAGGCGGGGGTCCAGGGGCAGGCGCGCGAGCTTGCGCCCCAGCGGCGTGAGCCGGGGTGGGCCGGGGCGATCCTGCAGTGCCCCGAGCTCGGTGAGCAGCGCGACCCCATCGCGGATCGCCCGGGTATCGGGTGGGTCCAGGAACGGGAAGTGCGCAAGCTCGCCCAGGCGCAGCGCGGCCATCTGCAGGATCACCGAGGCGAGGTTGGTCCGCAGGATCTCGGGGTCAGTGAAAGCCGGTCGTTCGAGGAAGTCAGCTTCGGAGTACAGCCGGATCGCGATGCCGTCGCGGACACGTCCACACCGTCCGGCGCGCTGGTTGGCTGAGGCCTGCGAGATCGGTTCGATCGGCAGCCGCTGGACCTTGAGCCGCTTGCTGAACCTCGAGATCCGCGCGGTGCCCGGATCGACGACGTAGCGGATCCCCGGGACGGTGATCGAGGTCTCGGCCACGTTCGTGGCCAGGACGACCCGCCGGCCACCGCCGGGGGCGAAGACCTTGTGCTGCTCGGCCGAGCTGAGCCGGGCGTAGAGCGGGAGCACGGTGGTGACCGCATCGAGCATCGGGCGCAGCGCATCGGCGACGTCGTGGATCTCGCGCTGGCCCGACAGGAAGACGAGCACGTCGCCGTCACCAGAGGTGAGGCACTCCAAGACGGCATCGCACACCGCATCGACATCGTCGCTGGCCACATCCTCGGCGGGTCGGTAGCGGACCTCCACCGGGAACGTCCGGCCGCTGACCTCGATGATCGGGGCGCCCCCGAAGTGCGCCGAGAAGCGCGCCACGTCGATGGTCGCGCTGGTCACGATCACCCGCAGGTCCGGCCGCCGCGGCAGGAGTCGGACCAGGTACCCGAGCAGGAAGTCGATGTTGAGGCTGCGCTCGTGGGCCTCGTCGATGATGATCGTGTCGTAGCGGCGCAGGTCGCGGTCGCGCTGCAGCTCGGCGAGCAGGATGCCGTCGGTCATCACCTTGACGCGCGTGCCCTTGGCCGTCCGGTCGGTGAACCGGACGGCGAACCCGACCTCGGCACCGAGCTCGACGCCGCACTCCTCGGCAATCCGGGCTGCCAGCGTGCGGGCGGCGATCCGGCGCGGCTGCGTGTGCCCGATCATGGCGCCGCGGCCCCGGCCAGCGGCCAGGGCGATCTTCGGCAGCTGCGTGGTCTTGCCCGAGCCGGTCTCGCCGGCCACGATCACCACCTGGTGGGCGGTCAGCGCCGCGGTGATCGCCTCGACGTGCTCAGAGATGGGCAGGCTCGAAGGGACTGCCAGGCGCAGGCTCATGTCAGCTCAGCCCGCGGATCCCTCCGCCGCCGCGGCGAGGTCCGCCAGATCCTGCTCGAGGGCCTTGCGGGTGGCGCCGGTGAACAGCCGGCCGATGGTGGCGGAGAGCACATGGCTGACCGGGGAGGTGGGGATGCCACGGAAGGTCATGGAGATCGTGCACGTGTTCGGCCCGTCCTCGGCCACGAGCAATTCCGACTCGTAGCGAGTGCCGTTGCCATCCGCCACGACTGTGTAGGACTGACCCGGAGTCATCCCGGTGACCGTCATCTCCTCCGTGGCGGCCCGGCCGAACATCGTGCGCGTCTCCCGCCAGCGCGTGCCGACGCCGAACTCCTCGGGGCCGCCAAGCCGATCGACCGAGACGATGGCCGACATGATGCGCGGGCTGGACTCCAGGTCCGTGATCAGCGCCCAGACTCGCCCAGCAGGGGCAGCGATCGAGCGCCGTGCGACCAGTTCCATGGGGTCAGGCTGCCACAGCCTGCGACGATCCATCCAGTGCTCGCTCGGGCAAGGCTGCGAAACCTTGCCGCGGCGATGGTCGTTCGCGGGCACATCGGGGCGCAGCCGAAGGAACCTTGCCGTGGATCTGGTCGTTGGGGTCGGCCTGGCGGGTCTCGCCGGCGACCAATCCGACGGCAAGGATCAGCCTCCGGCCATCCCACGACGGCTGTGACGACCGAATCGACGGCAAGGCTCGCGCAGCGAGGCCCCGCCATTGTCGAGTCACCAGGATCGGTCCACCGGTCGCCCCTCGGCATAGCCGGCGGCCGACTGGACGCCGAGCAGGGCGCGCTCGTGGAAGGCGGCCATCGTGGCGGCGCCGGCGTAGGTGCATGCCGAGCGGACCCCCGAGGTGATCGAGTCGAGCAGGTCCTCCACGCCCGGGCGGGCGGGGTCGATGAACATCCGCGAGTGCGAGATGCCCTCCTCGAACATCGCCTTGCGGGCGCGGTCGAAGGCGGACTCGTCCGAGGTCCTGCTGCGCACGGCCCGGGCCGATGCCATCCCGAAGCTGACCTTGTAGGCCCGCCCGGACGGGTCCACCTGCAGGTCACCCGGGGACTCGTAGGTCCCGGCGAACCACGAGCCGATCATCACCGCGCCGGCGCCAGCAGCCAGTGCGATCGCGACATCGCGGGGGTGGCGCACGCCCCCATCGGCCCAGATCCAGCGGCCCTCCTTGCGGGCCGCCGCCGCGCAGTCCAGGACGGCGGACAGCTGTGGGCGTCCCACGCCGGTCTGCATCCGGGTGGTGCACATGGCGCCCGGCCCAACGCCCACCTTGATGACGTCGGCGCCGGCCTCGATGAGGTCCAGGGTGCCGGTCGCGGTCACCACGTTGCCCGCGACCAGGGGGACATGCGGGGCAATCTGGCGGACGGTCGCCACGGCCGCCAGGGCCTCGAGCATCTTGGCCTGGTGCCCATGGGCGGTGTCGACCACGAGGATGTCCACCCCCGCGCGCAGCAGCGCCTCCGCACGCCCGGCGACGTCGCCGTTGACCCCGATCGCTGCCCCCACCCGCAGCCTGCCCTGGGCGTCGAGGGCCGGTGCGTACACGGTGGAGCGCAGGGCGCCGGGGGCGGTCAGCACACCGACCATCGTGCCGTCGGGAGCCACCACCGGTGCGACCTTGCGCCGGGCGCGATGCATCGCCTCGAAGGCGGCGCGCGGCTCGATCCCGTCGGGCAGGGTGAAGACCTCGTCGCTCATCACGTCAGCGACGCTGGAGAACCTGTCGGTGTCCGCGCAGTCTGACTCGGTCACGATGCCGACGGGCACGCCCTGGTCCTCGACGATCGCTGCGCCGTGGCTGCGCTTGTGGATCAGCGAGAGCGCCGCACCGATCGTCTCGTCCGGGCCCAGCCGCACCGGGGTGTCGTACACGGGGTGGCGGGCCTTCACCCAGGCGATGACCTCCGCCACCAGTTCCACCGGGATGTCCTGCGGGAGGATGACCAGCCCGCCGCGGCGGGCGACCGTCTCGGCCATCCGCCGACCGGCGACTGCGGTCATGTTCGCCACGATCAGCGGGATGGTGGCCCCGGAGCCGTCCGGTGCCATCAGGTCCACGGCGAACCGCGACGTGACCGCCGAGCGTGTCGGCACCAGGAACGCGTCGTCATAGGTCAGGTCGTGGGCGGGCAGTTCGTGCAGGAAGCGCATGGCCTCACGCTATCGGGCCTCCCGGTCGCCGGGCGCTTCCTCCGCGGGGGCGTCGAGGGGATTCAACTGTGCGCCGGCGGGTGCCGAGAACCTCCATGAGAGGGGGTCGTCGATGACTCGCAGGAGGCTGGGCGACACGTTGGTCGGTTGGGGTGTCATCACCCCGGCCCAGTTGGACTCCGCGCTCGCGGCGCAGGCCCACGACGGCCGGACCGTGCGCCGTCGCCTGGGCCGGGTGCTGGTCGACTCCGGGCTGGTCACCGATGGCGCGATCGCAGCGGCCCTTGCCGACATGCACGGGCTGGCGGTGGTGGACCTCGACCGACACGTTCTGGACCCGGGAGTGGCCCGGCGGATCCCGCACAGCATCGCTGTCGGGCACGTCGTCCTGCCGCTGAACGTTGGTGATGGCGTGCTGCGCGTCGCCGTGGCCGATCCCGTCGATGTCGTGGCCCTCGATGACCTGCGGATGCGAGCTGGCTCCTTGCGCCTAGAGGTGGTCGTCGCCGCCGAGAGCCAGCTGCGCGACAAGATCTCCTCGGTCTGGAGCCAGGCTGTCGCCGAGGACGCGCTGCAGAAGTTCGTCTCCGAGCTCGACGTGGAGGAGGAACGGTCCCTCGAGGCGGGCGATGATGAGGGCGCCGTGGCGGCTGTCCATCAGATCCTGATCGCGGCCGTGCGTGCCGGGGCCAGCGACGTGCACATCGAGCCGATGCGCACCGGAGTGCGGGTGCGTGTGCGCATCGACGGCACGTTGCGTCCGTTGATGTCCCTGCCGCGCAGCGGGCACTCCTCGATCGTGGCCCGCACGAAGATCATCTCAGGGCTGGACATCGTCGAGCGACGCGTGCCCCAGGATGGCCGGGCGCGGCTCCGGCTGGAGGGTCGGGATCGCAACCTGCGCGTGTCGACACTGCCCACCCTGCACGGCGAGAAGATCGTGGTACGCGTGCTCTCCGATCAGGAGTTCCTGCCCAACCTCACCGATCTGGGGATGGGCCTGGACCAGGAGCTGCTCCTGCAGAACGCCCTGCACCTGCCCCAGGGACTGGTCCTGATCACCGGGCCGACCGGGTCGGGCAAGTCCACCACTCTGTACTCCGCGATCCGACAGATGGTCGACGAGGAGCGCAACCTGATCACGCTCGAGGACCCCGTGGAGATCGAGCTGCCGGGGGTCGCCCAGGTGCAGATCTCGGACAAGATCGGGATGACCTTCGCGGCGGGCCTGCGCTCGGCCCTGCGCCAGGACCCCGACGTGATCATGGTCGGCGAGATCCGGGACCAGATCACCGCCGAGCTCGCGGTGCGCGCAGCGCTCACCGGCCACCTGGTGCTGTCCACGCTGCACACCAACGACTCGGCGTCCGCGGTGATCAGGCTTGTCGAGATGGGCGTGCCCAGCTACCTGGTGGCGTCCTCGTTGACGCTGACGATGGCCCAGCGGCTCGTGCGCAAGCCGTGCCCGGAGTGCGTCACCCGCGCGCCGGTGGACCTCGACACGAGGCGCCGCCTGGGCATGACCGAGGCTGAATCCGCGGCGTGCCTGACGGCGGTCGGCTGTCAGTCCTGCGCGATGACCGGCTATGCCGGGCGCGTGGGCCTCTACGAGATGCTGCCCATCTCCCGGTCCGTTCGCGCGGCCCTGATGGTGGGCGCGGGCCAGCAAGCGATCTCCGCAGCTGCCGCGGCGGAGGGGTTCCGCCCGCTCCAGCGCCTGGGTGTGGACGCCGCAGTCGCAGGGCAGACGACGCCCGCGGAGCTCCTGCGCACCCTGACCATCGACGCCGACGCCCTGGCCTCGGTCTGAGCTACGTCCGACGCACGCGGCGCCGGACGTGCGCCGGCTCAGTCCAGGTAGTCGCGCAGGACCTGTGAACGACTCGGGTGGCGCAGCTTCGACATGGTCTTGGACTCGATCTGGCGGATCCGCTCGCGCGTGACGCCGTAGACCTTGCCGATCTCGTCGAGGGTCTTGGGCTGGCCATCGGTGAGCCCGAAGCGCATCTTGACCACGCCGGCCTCACGGTCCGACAGCGTGTCCAGCACCCCGTCGAGCTGCTCCTGCAGCAGCGTGAAGGACACGGCGTCCGAGGGAACGATCGCCTCGGAGTCCTCGATCAGGTCGCCGAACTCCGAGTCGCCGTCCTCCCCCAGGGGGGTGTGCAGCGAGATCGGCTCGCGGCCGTACTTCTGGACCTCGACCACCTTCTCGGGGGTCATGTCCAGCTCCTTGGCCAGCTCCTCCGGGGTGGGCTCGCGGCCCAGGTCCTGGAGCATCTGGCGCTGAACGCGGGCCAGCTTGTTGATGACCTCGACCATGTGCACCGGGATGCGGATGGTGCGGGCCTGGTCGGCCATCGCACGCGTGATCGCCTGGCGGATCCACCACGTGGCATAGGTCGAGAACTTGTAGCCCTTGGTGTAGTCGAACTTCTCCACCGCGCGGATCAGGCCGAGGTTGCCCTCCTGGATCAGGTCCAGGAACAGCATCCCGCGCCCGGTGTAGCGCTTGGCCAGGCTCACCACGAGGCGCAGGTTGGCCTCCAGGAGGTGGTTCTTGGCCCGGCGACCGTCCTCAGCGATCCACTCGAGGTCTCGGCGCAGCTTCGGGTCCAGCGACATGCCGGAGTTGAGCTTCTCCTCGGCGAACAGGCCGGCCTCGATGCGCTTGGCCAGCTGCACCTCCTGCTCGGCGTTGAGCAGGGCCACCTTGCCGATCTGCTTGAGGTAGTCCTTGACGGGGTCGGCGGTGGCGCCGGCGACGGTCACCTGCTGCTGCGGCTCGTCCTCGATATCGGCATCCGAGATCTCGAAGGCCTCGGTCTCTGAGGAATCCGTGGCCGCCCCGGGTGCCTTCTCAGGGGTGACCGCCTTGAGATCCTCGGCCAACTCGGACTCGAGCTCGGACTCGAGCTTGGCCGCGCCTGCCAGTTGGCTGCTGGCGGCCTCAGGACTCAGCTTGTCCACATCGAGTTCGGCGTCGGCCAGCTCTGCACCGGCCTTGGCCGCGTCGGTTGCGGCAGTCGCCTTCTTGGCTGGTGACTTCCTGGCCGCCGCCTTCTTCCCGGAGGCCGTCTTGGCCGGGGCCGGCTCGACCGGAGCGGTCGGCTCGACCGCCTTCCTTGCCGCGGGCTTCTTCGCCGCGGGCTTCTTCGCGGGTGCCTTCTCGGCCGGATCCGCGCTCTGCGCAGCGACGAGCTTGGCGCCCCGGGCCCTGCTGGCGCGGGACCGGACGGGCTTGTCAGATGTTGCCGCCTCGGGCTGGTCGGTGGCCGGCTGAACCACCTCCGCCTCGACGGAGACGGCCGCGTTCGCATTCTTCGGACTCACCAGCAGATGCCTCTCACTTCGACGTCCGGCACCACAACGCAGGGCCAGGGAACTCGGGTCATTCTGTCACGCGCCCACCCAGGGGCGTCCCACCCCTGTGCAACGACCGGCGCCCCGCCAATGTTCCCGTCCGGCGCCTGCGCAAACCCGTCGGGGGGTCCCAGATGCTGGGATCAGGCCTTGACGGCCAGCACGGGGATGGCTGCCTCGAGCAGGATGGATTGCGAGTTCGACCCCAGGACGAGCTTGCCCACCGGGCTGCGCCGCCGGATGCCGATGACGATCAACTCCGCCTCGAGCTCGTCGGCAGTGTCCAGGACGTCGCGCACCGGATCGTGGCCGCGCACCAGGTGCCGCAGGTCGTGCTCGACGTCACTGGCATGCAGCAGGACGTGCACCCGGTCGAGCTTCTCCGTGCGCTCCACTGCGGTGGTGCTGTCGAGCTTCTCGCCATGGTCGGAGTAGACGACGACCACCTTGCATCCGCGCAACTTGGCCTCGGTGATCCCTTGGCGGACTGCGGCCTCCCCCTCGGGGCTGGCGACGTACCCGACCACGACTGCGCTCATTGCTTCCTCCCTGAGGTGCTTGTGGGCCCACGCTAGTGCCTGAAGGACGACTTCTCGCCCCGTGCACGACACGGGCCCCACTACCCGGAGGTCCGGCGGATGGAACAGCCGCCGGTGGCCTCGGGGCGGTGGGGCCTCGGTCGTGCTCAGCCCAGATCTGGGCTGCGGTGGATCACTGCTCCTTGGCGGCCCGGAACCCTGCCTCGAGGTCGGCCAAGATGTCGGTGATGTTCTCGATCCCGACTGCGAGGCGGACCAGGCCCGGGGTGACCCCGGAGGTGCGCTGCTCCTCCTCGGTCAGCTGCGAGTGCGTGGTCGAAGCCGGGTGGATCACCAGGCTGCGGACATCGCCGATGTTGGCCACGTGGCTGTGCAGCTCGAGGGCCTCCACGAAGGTGCGTCCCGCATCGGCGCCGCCCTTGATCTCGAAGGACAGCACGCCACCCGTGCCCAGCGGGGCGTACTTGCGGCCCAGCTCGTACCACGGGCTGCTCGGCAGGGCGGCGTAGTTGACCGACTCCACCTCGTCGCGGCCCTCGAGCCACTGCGCGACAGCCTTGGCGTTGGACACGTGCCGCTCGATGCGCAGGCTGAGGGTCTCGAGGCCCTGCGCGATGAGGAAGGCGTTGAACGGGGCAACGGCCGCGCCGAGATCGCGCAGCAGTTGGACGCGCGCCTTGAGGATGAAGGCCAGGTTGGCCCCCAGGGGGCTGCCCACGCCGAGGTCGCGGGCGTACACCAGGCCGTGGTAGCTCGGGTCGGGCTGGTTGTAGTTGGGGAAGCGCTCCGGATCAGCGGCGAAGTCGAACGTGCCGGCGTCGACGATCACACCGGCCACGGCCGTGCCGTGCCCGCCGAGGTACTTCGTGGCCGAATGCACGACGATGTCGGCACCATGCTCGAACGGGCGGATCAGGTAGGGCGTGGCCACGGTGTTGTCCACGATCAGGGGGACGCCGGCCTCGTGAGCCACCGAGGCCACTCCCTCGATGTCCAGGACGTCGTTGCGCGGGTTGGAGATCGTCTCGCCGAAGAACGCCTTGGTGTTCGGGCGCACCGCCGCACGCCAGCTGTCCAGGTCGCTGGGATCGTCGACGAAGGTGACCTCGATCCCGAACTTCGGGAACGTGTAGTGGAACAAGTTGTAGGTTCCGCCGTACAGGCTGGGGCTGGAGACGATGTGGTCCCCGGCCTCGGCGACGTTCAGCAGTGCCAGGGTCTCGGCCGACTGCCCGGAGGCAACCAGCAGGGCGCCGACGCCACCCTCGAGGGAGGCGATCCGGTCCTCGACCGCGGCCTGGGTCGGGTTCATGATCCGGGTGTAGATGTTGCCGAACTCCTTGAGCGCGAACAGGTTCGCCGCATGCTCGGAGCTGTCGAACACGTAGCTCGTGGTCTGGTAGATGGGCAGGGCCCGCGCGTTCGTGGTCTTGTCGGGGATCTGACCGGCATGGATCTGGCGGGTCTCGAAGGACCAGGCGTTGTTCATCTCTACGTCTCCTCGTATCGGCCCTGGTGGGCTGTTGCGGGTGTGACGTTGGTCCGGAATCGGGTGGCCCGATAGCCGAACCCCCGTCGAGGGTTCGGGGTCTTGACAACCAAGACCCGCGCTTGCTGCATCCTGCCGGCGGCAGTAGCAACCAGGTCCTCACCTGGGGCACCCCACCGCGGTGGGAGGGTTGCCGCCCAGCAAGCCAGGGCTTGTGTGCTGGGACTCTTGACCTGGGCAGAAGGTACAACGCGGCGGGGGGCCGCGCAACTGTCGCCGCGCCGCGGCGGGTCGTCCGGGCGCACGGCACCGGCACCCGGGTGCACAATCGCCTCCATGAGCGCGCGTACAGCCTTCGTCCTGGGCGGCGGTGGAGTGCTCGGCGCGGCCGAGGTGGGGATGCTCCGGGCGCTGCTCGAGGCCGGGATAGCTCCGGACCTGATCCTGGGCACCTCGATCGGGGCGATGAACGGGGCGCTGCTGGCGGCCGACCCGACTCCGGTGGGAGTCCGGCGCATCGAGGCGCTGTGGGTGCACGCCGTCACCGACGGTCCGCTGGCAGGCTCTCTGCGCAGCCGGGTCAGTGCGATCGCCTCCAGCCGGGCTCGGGCCGCCTCGACCCCTGGTCCACTGAGTCGGCTGCTCGCCGAGAACCTCGACGTGGCCAACATCGAGGACCTGCCCGTGGAGTTCGCCTGTGTGGCGGCCAGCATCGAGCGGGCGGCCGAGCACTGGTTCACCAAGGGGCCCATCGTGCCGGCCGTGCTCGCGTCCTCCGCCCTGCCCGGGCTCTACCCGCCGGTGGAGATTGACGGTGAGCACTTCCTCGACGGTGGCCTGGTGAACTCGATCCCGTTGGACCGGGCTCGCAAGATGGGTGCCGACCGCGCGTTCGTCCTGCAGGTGGGTCGGATCGAGCAGCCCCTGGCCCCACCGGCCAAGCCCTGGGAGGTGCCCATCGTCGCCTTCGAGGTGGCGCGCCGAGCCCGGTTCACCGCGTCGCTGGCCAAATCGCGGGAACTGATCGAGGTGCACGTCCTGCCGACCGGCGGCATCGCTCCCAAGCACACCGACCGGGCCAACTTCGACACTCTGGATATGTCCCGGGTGGCCGAGCGCATCGAGATGGCCTACGAGGCCAGCGTGCAGTTCCTGGCCGACCTGGCAGGCGAGAGCTCGGACCCGCAGGCGCGGTCGTGAGGATCGGACTGCCTGCCCTGTGGGTGCGCCGCCTGGTGATTGATCCCGTGTTCGTCGTGGTGGGGATCGGGCTGCTGCTGCTCACCATCCCCGGCGTGATCCTGGTGCTGGCCCTGCTGCCCCTGGTGCTGCCCGGACGCCTGCGCGGGCTGCGACTGCTCGGGTTCGGGCTCGTGTACTTCACCATGGAGGTGGTCGTCCTGATCGTGGCCTTCCTGGCCTGGTTTGCCAGCGGGTTCGGCTGGGCACTGCGACGGCCGGCGTTCGTGACCTTCCACTACTCCCTCCTGCGCGGTGCGCTGGTGGTCCTGCGGTGGTTCGCCCAGCGCTACTTCGCGCTGCGGATCCAGCGGAAGGGACCCCCACTGCCCGGTGATGACCACGACGCCAGCACGGTGGAGCATCCGTTGTTGGTGATGAGCCGGCACGCCGGACCCGGGGACTCCTTCCTCCTGGTGGACGAGTTGCTGTCGTGGGCCGGCCGGCGGCCACGAGTCGTCCTCAAGCACACGCTGCAGTGGGACCCGGTCATCGACGTCCTGCTCAACAGGTTGCCGATGACCTTCGTGAATCCAGCCGCCGTGCGGCAGGACGAGGTGATCGAAGCGATCACAGTGCTGGCCGCGACCATGGCCCCCTGCGATGCGCTGCTGATCTTCCCGGAGGGCGGCAACGTCACGGCGGCTCGACGGGCCAACGCGATCGAGCGGTTGCGCGCCTCGGGTCGCGAGGAGGCCGCGCGCCGGGCTGAGGGGATCGTGCACCTGATGCCGCCGCGTCGCCGCGGGGTCCAGGCAGCGCTGGAGGCCAACCCCGACCTCCAGGTCGTGGTGGTGGCCCATACAGGCCTCGACGATCTGAATACGGTGGGCGACATCTGGGCCACACTCCCCGTGGACAAGACCCTGTGGTTGCGCTGGCATGCGGTGGCCCCCGGAGTCGTACCCACCGATGAGGCCCGCCTCTCGGCATGGTTGTTCGACGAGTGGGAGCAGATGGACGCGTGGGTGGCCGAGCACCGCGAGCACCCGGCGGGTACGGCGGCCTGATCGCTGGCCCGAAGGGTGGCCCGGAAGGTCGCCCGGAAGGTGCCCCGGGGCGGCTCACACCGTCATCGGGTCCGCGGATCTCGGCATTCGGACTCGGGCAGCGAAGCCAGCGATGCCCGCCAGGCCCGGGGATCAGTGCCCCGAGTCATCAACGCCGAGGCCAGGTCCGCAAGCCGGTAGCCCGGGTCCTCCTCGAGGGCCCGCTCGATGCAGAGTGTCGCCAGGGCCCCCTCGCCGCGCAGCCAGGTCACCAGCGCCAGGATCGTGGCGACTGGCGCACCGGTACCCGCAGGTGCGGAGATCAGGGCGGCGACCAGCGTGTCGATGGTGTACGCCCAGCAGGTGTCGCAGTCGCGGCCGCCGACGACGAGCCGATGCAGCACCACGTCGCGGACCCGGATGTCCTGGAGCCCACGCAGCAGGCGGGCAGACGTGGCGGGGGTCAGCGGTGCCGCGAGTCGCCCACAGGAACGGGCCGGCATCAGCGCCTTGGACACGGAACGGATCTGTGCATCGCGCCATCGCGCGTCGCCCGCTGCGGGGGGCAGCTTGCCCAGCGAGGTCTGGACCTTGGCGGCCCGTGCGCCGTCGGCAGCGATCCGCGCGGCCAGCTCCGCACGGCTGGCCAGCGGGGCGTAGCCGCGGTAGACGAACTCTGCCTGGACCGCCCCTAGGACGTCCTGCTCCAGTTCCTCGGACTCCCCCGGGCAGCAGTGCGGGTCCAGGCAGCCGTGCGTCCACCAGACCCGTCCGTTGGTGCTCAGCCCCACCCCGAGGTCGACACCGAGCGCGGCAAGGTGCGAGGCCAGCAGTATCAGGACCGCAGCGCTGGACAGGTCGGCCAGAAGGATCTCGTCACGGTCGGGCACCCAGGCGACCACGTCGACCGCGCTGCCGCCGGTCCCCGCGATGCTCGCGGCGAGCTCCATGGCCAGACCGTCGGCGTGATCCGGGCTGGGCAGGTCGATGCGCACGATCACCGGGGAGGGTCGTCCGGGCACACCGTGGACGAAGGCGACCAGGCAATGATCGGGTACGAACCCGAGCAGCGGGGCGCAGGAGCCGATCAGGCTCGTGGGGCAGGTGATGGGCGGCAGGGCGGGTTCGGCGGTCATGACCCCACCGTGGGTCATGGACGCTGATTCGGACCCGCAGTGGGCGGAATCTGTGGATGAACCAGGGTCAGGAATCCTCGCCCACGGCCAGCACGGTGGCCGTCCAGGTGCCGGCAGGGGCGTCCACCTCGCAGGTATCGCCGACAGTGCAGCCCATGAGGGCCCTGGCCAGGGGTGAGGTGCTGCTGATCCGTTCGTCGTCTAGGAAGGCCTCCTCCGGGTCCACCACACGCACGACGAGTTCGTCGCCGTCGGCGTCGGTGAGGGTGACCCGGCTGCCGAGGGTCACCACTGAGCCAAGCTCGGCGGGATCGATGGTCCCGGCGGTGCCGAGCAGGATCACCAGGCGATCGTGCTCGGCCTGCATGCGCTCGAAGTCAGCCACCACCCGCTCGTCGCGCTCATCCTCGACGAGCAGCGGGCGCATCTCGGGCAGTTCCTCGCCGGCGATCTCGTCGATGCGTGCCTGCAGCATCTCCCGTCCCCTGGCAGTGAGCATGACCCTGTGCGCATCCATCGCGTTTCCACCCCTTGATTCGACCCTGAGCGCTGCCACCGTGGGCGCGTCACCGGCTGTGCGCAGAGGCTACCCCGAGGTGCGCCCATAGGCGCTACCTGTTGGGACAACTCCAAGCCGGGTGCGGGCGGTTCCGGCGCGTTGTTGAGCCCGGACATCCTGCGGCTTCCCCTCCGCAGAGCGCCCGGGCTCTTGGTGGAAGGCTATGCCTGCGGCGTGCCCAGCCACGGCAGCGACGCGCCGGGATTCGCGCATGTCCCAGACTGGGGGCATGGAGTTCACCCGCCGCGGGATGCGGTCAGCAGCTGCCCGGGCAGTCGACGTGGGTCTGGAGGTCAGCGTGGCCGGCGGCTTCGGCAGCCCGGGCATCCGGGTGCGCCGCCGACTCGAGGGCTGGTCCGAGGTGCCCAGGATGGAGGGCCGGCGGGTGCTGCTGACCGGGGGAACCTCGGGGATCGGCCTGGCTGCAGCGACTGAGTTCGCCCGGCTCGGGGCGGAACTGGGCCTGGTCGGCAGGGACGCCCAGCGGACCGCGGCCGTCGCAGCACGCATCGGTGCCCGGATGGCCGACGACCGCGAGCAGCAGGTCGGGCGCGCCCGACACGCACCCCCGATCGGGCCGCCGGCGCGGGCCTTCCACGCCGACCTCACGAGGTTGGCCGACGCGCGCCGGTTGGTCGACGACGTGGGTTCCCACTGGTCGAGCGTGGACGTCCTGGTTCACAACGCCGGTGCGATGTCGGCGGACTACCAGCGAACGCCCGAAGGGTTCGAGGCAACCTACGCCGCCCAGGTGCTCAGCCCGCACCTGCTGACCTCTGGGCTGCTGGGGCACCTGACCCGCGGGAGCAGCCCACGTGTGGTGACCGTGTCCTCGGGTGGCATGTACGCCCAAGGGCTTGATATCGCCACGGTGCAGTCCCGGGAGCAGGACTACGACGGGGTGCGCGCCTACGCCCGGGCCAAGCGAGCGCAGGTCGTGCTCACCGAGCAGTGGGCTGCCCGGTTCCCGGACCCCGTCCAGTTCCACAGCATGCACCCCGGCTGGGCGGATACGCCCGGGGTCCGCGACTCGCTCCCACGATTCCATCGCCTCACCCGACCGATCCTGCGCAGCCCGGCACAGGGGGCAGACACGATCGTGTGGCTGGCGGCTGTGCCGACCATCCCCGCTCCGAACGGGTCCTTCTGGCTGGATCGGCGCCCACGGGGAACCGTGCGGATGCCGGGCACTGCGGCAGACGCAGGCACCGCAGCGGCGCTGTGGGACCTGGTCTGCCAGCAGGCCGGCAGCACGCCGGACCAGTCTTGAGCTGGCGGGACGGGTGGATCAGGCCTGGACCGCGATCGGTCCCGAGGAGAAGGACCGCCAGGCGTAGGCGAGAGCGATGGCCGTCACCGGAACGGTCACGAGCAGGCCAACGCCGCACAGCAGCGCACCGACCATGTTGAGGACCACACTCAGGATGGCCAGCAGGATCAGCGAGCCGAGGTTGGCCAGGACGATCTGCATGGAGGTCCGGATCGCCCCGATCGGATCCGCGGACGGCGCGCCGCCGGCGACATCGGCCTTCTCGTCGACGATCGCGTAGCCGTAGAACTGCGCCAGGAACGCCACGATGAACCCGGGGAGGATGCACAGCAGGAGTCCCACGACGAACAGGACCGATACGACGAGCGAGGCGATGATGTAGGCGAAGATGTCCTTGGTGCTGATGAGATCCTCGACTGCCGGCTTCCTGCCGTCGACGATGCTCAGCGCCGCCCGGATCAGGCCGAGCGCGATCACCAGCGAGATGAACGTGCCCAGCAGGTTGGCCGTCGTGCTCAGCAGCCAGTTGTCGAAGGCGCTGGTGAGCAGGGAGGTCAGCAATGAGGCCGCCAGCAGCACCAGTCCGATGACGACCAACGGGCCGATGTTGTTCTTGAAGCCGTTCCAGCCGTAGACGATCGCGTCCGTGGCCGAGAACGGGCGCGCCTGTTGGGGGGCACCCATCGGGTAGCCGGCCCCGGGGGGTGGTGGGTACCCGGGTCCCGGGGGTGGCGGGAACCCGGGTCCCGGGGGTGGCGGGAACCCGGATCCCGGGGGTGGCGGGGGGTACGAGCCAGCAGGGGGCGGGGGCGGGTAGGCGCCGCCCGGAGGCGGGGGCGGCGGGGGCGGCGGGGGCGGCGGGTAGGAACCGGCGGGCGGCGGGGGTGGTGTGGGTGCCACGGGCGCGGCTTCGGCCGGTGCCGCGTCTGCGGGAGGGGCGGGCGGTGCCTCATCGGGAAGGTCCGCGCTGGGGTTCAGCGACGACTCCCCCAGGGCCGAAGGCAACTCCTCGTCGGGCTGCTCCGGGGGGACGGTGGGTTCACTCATGGCTTCAATCCTGTCCGCCGACCGTTCGGCCGGCTCGTACCTGAGCCTAGGAGCCATGGCCGCGCGGCGGAAGGGACACGCCGACGAAGGGGCCGTGGACGGCAGCCCGCATGCGCCGAGGTGGCCCCTTCCCGCGAGCGGGGGAACGGGCCACCTCGGTCGTGCGTGGTTCAGCTGCAGCCGCTGGTGTTCCCGCAGCCTTCGCAGACGTAGCACGAGCCGGCCGGGCGCATCTTCACCCCGCAGGTCATGCACAGCGGCGCGTCCGAGGCCTTGCCGTTGATGGCATCGAGCAGCTCGGCTGAGGAGTGCACGCCGGACAGGGACTTGCCACCGGCGGCCTGACCCGCGGCCTGCGGTCCGGACTCAACCGGCACCGAATCCGAGCCGGGCACCGACTGGGCGAGTCCCACGACGTCGATCTCCAGCTGGGAGCCGCCGTATGTAGCGGCCACCTGGGCCGCGCGCTCCTCGGCGGTGAAGATCCCCAGCGCCTCGCGGTCCTCGTAGGGCAGGTAGTCCAGCGCCAGCCTTCGGAAGATGTAGTCCACGATCGACTGCGCCATGCGGATGTCCGGGTCATCGGTCATCCCCGAGGGCTCGAAGCGCATGTTCACGAACTTGTTCACGAACGCCTCGAGTGGCACCCCGTACTGCAGGGCGATCGAGGTGGCGATCGAGAAGGCGTCCATCACCCCGGCCAGGGTCGAGCCCTGCTTGCCGAGCTTGAGGAATACCTCGCCCAGACCATCATCGGGGTAGGATCCCGCGGTCATGTAGCCCTCAGCGCCACCGACTGCGAACGACACGGTCCGGCTCGGCCGGGACTTGGGCAGCCGCTTGCGGATAGGCCGGTACTCGACCTGCGCCACGGGAGCGCTGGCGTCGGCCTTCTTGGCCTTGCCGTCGGACAGCGGCTGGCCCACCTTGCAGTTGTCGCGGTAGATCGCCAGGGCCTTGACACCCATTTTCCAGGCCTGGAAGTAGATCTCCTCGACCTCTTCGACGGTGGCCGTCTCGGGCATGTTCACGGTCTTGGAGATGGCTCCGGACAGGAACGGCTGACAGGCCGCCATCATCCGCACGTGCCCCATCGGGGTGATGGCACGCTGGCCCATCGCGCAGTCGAAGACCGAGTAGTGCTCGGACTTGAGGGCCGGGGCATCGATGACATGGCCGTGCTCGGCGATGTACTCGACGATGGCCTCGGTGGTCTCCCCGGTGTAGCCCAGCCGGTGCAGCGCGCGCGGGATCGTCTGATTGACGATCTGCATGGACCCCCCACCCACGAGCTTCTTGAACTTGACCAGGGAGAAGTCGGGCTCGATGCCGGTGGTGTCGCAGTCCATCATGAAGCCGATGGTGCCGGTGGGAGCCAGGACCGAGGCCTGGGCGTTGCGCCAGCCGTGCGCGGAGCCGATCCCGATGCCCTCATGCCACACCTGCGAGGCCAGTTTGAGCACGTCGGCGTCCAGCGCGGAGTAGGAGCGCAGCGTGTCGGTGGCGGCGGCGTGCTTGCGCATCACCCGGGTGTGGGCGTCCTTGTTGCGGGCGAAGCCGTCGTACGGGCCGACCACCGAGGCCAACTCGGCGGAGCGCTTGTAGGCGGTGCCGGTCATCAGGCTCGTGATGGAGGCCGCCAGCGCGCGGCCCGCATCGGAGTCGTAAGCCAGGCCCGTGGCCATCAGCAGCGCGCCGAGGTTGGCATAGCCGATCCCGAGCTGGCGGAACTCCCGTGTGGTGTCCCCGATCGCCTCGGTCGGGAAGTCCGCGAAACAGATGGAGATGTCCATCGCCGTGATGATGAACTCGACCGACTTCTTGAACAGCACCGCGTCGAAGGTGTCGTCCTCGCGCAGGAACTTCAGCAGGTTCAGCGACGCCAGGTTGCACGAGGAGTTGTCCAGGCTCATGTACTCCGAGCACGGGTTCGACGCGGTGATCCGCCCGGACTCCGGGTTGGTGTGCCAGTCGTTGATTGTGTCGTCGTACTGGATTCCCGGGTCTGCGCACGCCCACGCGGCCTCAGACATGCTGCGGAAGAGCTTCTTGGCGCCGAGGGTCTCGATCACCTCGCCGTTGCCGCGTGCGCGCAGGCCGAAGTCGCGGTCCTCCTCGACCGCGCGCATGAACTCGTCGGAGACACGCACGGAGTTGTTGGCGTTCTGGTACTGCACCGAGGTGATGTCCTTGCCGCCGAGGTCCATGTCGAACCCGGCGTCGCGCAGGACGCGGATCTTTTCCTCCTCTGCGACCTTCGTGGCGATGAACTCCTCGATGTCGGGGTGGTCCACGTCCAGGACGACCATCTTGGCCGCGCGTCGGGTGGCCCCGCCGGACTTGATGGTCCCTGCCGACGCGTCCGCCCCGCGCATGAACGACACCGGGCCCGACGCCGTGCCACCGCTGGACAGGAGCTCCTTGCTCGAGCGGATCCGCGAGAGGTTGAGTCCTGCTCCGGAGCCGCCCTTGAAGATCCGCCCCTCCTCGCGGTACCAGTTGAGGATCGAGTCCATGGTGTCATCGACCGAGAGGATGAAGCAGGCGCTGACCTGCTGGGGCGACTCGGTGCCGACGTTGAACCAGACCGGTGAGTTGAACGAGAACACCTGGTGCAGGAGCATCCACGTCAGCTCGTGCTCGAAGATCTCGGCGTCGGCCTCGGTGGTGAAGTAGCCGTTCTCGCGGCCGGCACGTGCGTAGGTCAGCACGACGCGGTCGATCAGACTGGCGCAGGCTGTGCTCGCGCGCAGGGGTGCCCACCGCGCCGCGGAAGTACTTGGTGGTGACGATCGTGTAGGCGTTGACCGACCAGAAGTCGGGGTACTCGACGCCCCGCTGCTCGAACACTGTCTCGTTCGTCTTCCAGTTCGTCTGGATGACGTCGCGGGTCTCCCAGGTGACATCGTCGTAGGGGTGCACGCCCTCGGTGGTGAACACGCGCTCGAAGCGCACGCTGGGCACGACGCGTGGGCGGCGTTCGCCGGTGCTCTTGGTCTCGGCGGCCCGGGGGCTGTCCGACGATGCTCGGGTCATGCGTTCTCCTCTGGATCGGCCGCGGGGTCCCCGCGATGAGTGCTGCTGGATGGTGTTGCGCGGTGCTAGGGAAGTGGTGGGCGGTGCGTGGTTCTCAGGGAGTGCTGGTGCGCAGGTCGACCGCGCGCTCGCGATCCCCCGGGGCGGCCCGGAGCAGGGCGATCTCCGCGTCGAAGTCCGCGAGGGACTCGAATGATCGGTAGACCGAGGCGAAGCGCAGGTAGGCGACCTCATCGAGAATCCGCAGCGGTCCGAGGATGGCCATCCCCACGTCGTGGGACGCGATCGCTGCCTGACCGGAGGCACGAAGGCGCTCCTCCACCTGCTGGGCGATGAGCGCGAGGTCGTCCTCGCTGACAGGCCGGCCCTGACACGCCTTGCGCACCCCGGACACGACCTTGTCCCGGCTGAATGGCTCCACGACCCCTGATCGCTTGACGACGAGCATGCTCATCGTCTCGATCGTGGTGAACCGCTGGCTGCAGGCTGGGCAGAGCCGACGGCGCCGGATCGATGTGCCGTCCTCGGTGGAACGCGAGTCGACCACCCGGGTCTCCGCAGAGCGGCAGAAGGGGCAGTTCATGGTTACCTCCGGTGGGTACATCGAGTCGTTACCTGACCTGGACGGGGCTGCCCTGGGGATCGACCTGGGGATGACCTGTCCAGAACCTGTGGAAGACCAACCACAACCTGTGGATGACTTACACCGGTGTAACTACTAGATGTGGTGAACCGTAGCCCCCACGCCACAAGGACGCAAGCATGTCGCCCGACGAGTTTCCTACGGCGTCAGGGCAGGGAGGGGACCAGGAGGACCTGCCCGGGCTGGATGAGGTTCGAACGCAGCCCATTGAGGTCGCGAATCTCCTCGACGACCAGGCGCGGGTCAGCGCCCGGGGCAACTGCCTGGGCGATCGCCCAGAGCGAATCCCCCTGCTCCACCACCGCGGTCGCGGTCGTGATGGTGACGACGGGCGGTGCGGAGTCGGCCAGCGCCCGACCACTGCTCACGATGTCGAGGGTGAGCCAGACGAGCACCGCGAGCAGGCCCAGAAGTGCGATCGTGCGCGCGAGGCGGCCTCGACGGGTCAGGTGGAACTCCGGAAGGTCGACGTGCTGGGTCGGCTGCCAGATCGTTGCGGGGCTGTACGTGGACATCGGGGCCTCCTCCTCGTGGCGATCGACGAAGGTGTCGCCATCTTCGTACTGGTGTTCGTTCGAACGCTTGTGCTAGTTCTATCACCTGTGGCCGACACGCTCAAGGCCAAATCGAACAAATGTTTGAACAATCTCGGTGGTAGCGATACCGTTGCCCCAGTGATCGCAGAACACGGATCGCTTGCGAGCAAGGCTCGCGCAGGGGTCTGACATCGCCAGATGGCGACCCACGTGGGACCGAACTGGAGGCACCATGGCCACGATTCATCCGCTGCCCGACTCCCCTGCTGACGACAGCGGGCTGACGGTGCGTCAGCGCACAGTGCTTGATGTGATCCGACGCAGCGTCGAGTCGCGCGGCTACCCACCCAGCGTGCGGGAGATCGGCGAGGCGGTCGGCCTGAACTCCCCCTCCAGCGTCGCCCACCAGTTGAAGGTGCTCGAGGCCAAGGGGTTCCTGCGCCGGGATCCGAACAAGCCCCGCGCCATGGAGGTCCTGGACCCCGACGCCGTACTGGGCGACCCCACCGGTCTCGGTGACGCGGCCCCCCGGCCGGTCATGGTGCCCCTGGTGGGCCAGATCGCTGCCGGTGGGCCGATCCTGGCCGAGCAGGCAGTCGAGACGGTGTTCCCGCTTCCGCGCGAACTGGTGGGTGACGGTGACCTCTTCCTCTTGCGGGTGAAGGGCGATTCGATGGTCGACGCGGCGATCTGCGACGGCGACTACGTCGTGGTCAGGTCAGGACAGGCGGCGGACAACGGAACCATCGTCGCAGCGCTGCTCGAGGACGAGGCCACCGTCAAGACCCTGCGCCAGCGGGATGGGCACACCTGGCTGATGCCGCACAACCCCGCCTTCGAGCCGATCAACGGTGACCATGCCGTGATCATGGGCACCGTGGTGGCCGTGCTTCGCCGGGTCTGACTACGCTCCTCGCACTGCTCTAGAGTGCGGGTGTGTCCATCCCCGCGAACCTGGCACCACGCACACGGCTCGAGAACGGGCAGGCGGCGCGCAAGGCGGTGCCACGGCAGTCGCTGGGGCACTGGGAGTCCCCCGTGGGGCGTGCGGACCCCGTCGAACTGCTGGTCGCGCAGTCCAGGGCACGGTTGCAGAACCTCGTGCCGATCCGGCACGGGCGGATGAGCACGTCGGCCTTCGCGTTCTATCGCGGCTCGGCGGTCGTGATGGCCGCCGACCTCGCAAGCCAGCCCAACACCGGTCTGCAGGTCCAGCTCTGCGGCGACGCGCATGTGGCGAACTTCGGCATGTTCGCCTCGCCCGAGCGGACCCTGCTGTTCGACCTCAACGACTTCGACGAGACCCATCCTGGGCCGTTCGAATGGGACGTCAAGCGGCTGGCTGCCTCGGCGGTGCTCACTGCCCGGTCCAACGGCTGGAGCACCTCAGTCCAGCGGGACATGGCCGCTGCCTGCGCCCAGTCCTACCGCGAGGCCATGCGCCAGTTCGCGGGCATGGGAACGCTGGATGTCTGGTACTCGAGGCTCGACATGTCCAGCCTCGGCCAGCTGGCCAGGAGTGTGAACCCTGAGGCAGCCCTGGCCCGGGTGGAGCGCTCGATCGCCGGGGCGCGCAAGCGGACCAACCTGCAGGCGATGGCCAAGCTGACCGAGGTCGTTGACGGCCAGCGCCGGTTCGTCGAGGACCCCCCGTTGCTCATGCGGGTCGGCCCGGAGCAGGCCGAGCTGCTCGGCCTGGATGCCATCGCGGCCTACCGCGCCACCCTGGTCAGCGACCGGGTGGCGCTGCTCGACCAGTTCGAGGTGGTGGACATCGCCCGCAAGGTGGTGGGTGTGGGCAGTGTGGGTACCCGCTGCTATGTCCTGCTGCTGCAGGGTGTCGACGGCACGGATCCCCTCGTGCTGCAGTTCAAGGAGGCCACCGCGTCGGTCCTCGAGCCCTACACAGGGGCCTCGGAGTTCGACCACCATGGAGCCCGGGTGGTCGCCGGCCAGCGCTTGATGCAGGCAGCCACCGACATCTTCATCGGCTGGACCTCGGCCACCGACGCTCACAACCTGGTGCACGACACCTACGTCCGACAGTTGCGTGACATGAAGTTCTCCCCCGACCTGTCCGTGCTCGAGGTGGCCGGGCTCACGGGGTACCTGCACGCCTGTGGCTGGACCTTGGCACGGGCGCACGCCCGGTCCGGTGACCGGCTGGCGCTCAACGCCTACCTCGGCGGCAGCGCCAAGTTCGACACCGCGATCGCCTCGTGGGCCATGAGTTACGCAGACCAGGCCGAGGTCGATCACGCCGCCATGGTGCACGCGATCCGGATGGCCAGGATCCCGGCGATCAACGGGGTCTGAGCGCGACGGCACGGATACCCCGGGGGGTTACCCACCCCGGCCGTCGGGTGGGCCTGGGGCGGGCCTAGGATCAATGGTGTCCGTCGAGGCCGACGGGCATCCGCGGCCTCCTGAACCGATCGAGGAGACCCATGACCGAGACGATCCCCGCACCCACCACCGCCGCCCCGAGCATGCCGCGCATCGGTGACGCCGCTCCGGCGTTCACAGCCGTCACCACCCAGGGCGAGATCAACTTCCCGTCGGACTACGCGGGACGTTGGGTCATCCTGTTCAGCCACCCGGCCGACTTCACCCCCGTGTGCACCACCGAGTTCATGACCTTCGCGACCCTCGAGGATGAGTTCACGGCCCTGAACACCGCGCTCGTGGGCCTGTCGGTCGACGGGCTGTTCAGCCACATCGCATGGCTGCGGACGATCAAGGAGAAGATCGCCTACCGCGGCATGTCGGATGTGGAGGTGACCTTCCCGCTCATCGAGGACATCTCGATGAACGTAGCGCGGCTCTACGGGATGATCATGCCCGGGGAGGACACCACGAAGGCAGTTCGCGCCGTCTTCGTGATCGACCCCAAGGGAATCATCCGCACGATCATCTACTACCCGCTGAGCCTCGGGCGCAACTTCGACGAGCTGCTGCGCGTGGTCAAGGCTCTGCAGGTGGCTGATGCGTTCTCGATCGCGACCCCGGCCGACTGGCGGCCCGGCGATCCGGTGATCGTGCCCCCGCCGGGATCCTGCGGCGTGGCCAAGGACCGGATGGAGGGCGCCGAGGAGGGTGTGACCTGCGTGGACTGGTTCTTCTGCACCAAGGAGATCAGCATCGAGCAGATCGACGTGGCCCTGCAGGCGCCGTGATGGTGGGCACCGTGCGCGCGTGACGGTCGTACCCGTGAGCACCGGCGCCCAGCACCTCAGCTAGCGGCGTGGGCGTCGGTGCTCGTCAGGCTCTCATCCAGGCGACTGAGTGCGCCCAGGACGGTGGGCAGGTCGACGGTCCACCACAGCGGGGGCATGCTCTGGCGCAGCCGGGTCCCGTACCCCGTGGTCGCCAGCCGGGAGTCGAGGACTGCCACGACACCGCGGTCCTGGCCTGTGCGGATGAGCCGCCCGGCGCCCTGCGCGAGCATCAGCGCGGCGCGCGGCACAGATACCGCGGCGAACCCGCTGCCGCCGGCCGCGTCGACCAGTTCCTGACGTGCCGAGACCACCGGGTCATCGGGCCGGGGGAACGGGATCCGGTCGATGATCACCAGTGTGCAGGAGGGGCCGGGCACATCGACGCCCTGCCACAGCGACAACGTGCCCAGCAGCGAGGCGCGCGGCTCGTCGGCGAACTGCCGGACCAGGCCCGCGACCGCGTCGCCGCGCCGGGTGACGATCAAAGGTCGGTCCTCGCGGCCCTGGAACCGGCGGGTCAGGACCTCCTCGGCGCGCTCGACCGAACGCCAGGACGAGAACAGGGCGAGGGTGCGTCCGCCCGCGGCATCGATGAGGTCAGCGATCTGCTCGAGCGCCTCCTGGCTGATGCCCTCCCGGCCCGGCCGTGGCAGGTGCGCGCCGCAGTAGAGCATCCCCTGGCGAGCATGGTCGAAGGGGGACCCGACATCGATGCCCGCCCAGCCCGGGGGGCAGCCCAGGTTCTGCGCCAGGGGGTCGAACGATCCACCGATCGACAGGGTCGCGCTGGTCAGTGCGACCGGCCGCCCCGCGAAGAGGTTGCTCTCCAGAAGCGCGCGCACCGAGATGGGTGCGATGTGCAGCGACGGCTGCGCCCCAGTGCGCCCGCTCACCCACGCCACCGACGTGGTGCTCAGCAGCAGCGCCTCCGCGGCGATCTCATGGACGCCCGCCAGCCCCGCGCGTGC
The DNA here is from genome assembly GCA_963788325.1 of uncultured Actinomycetes bacterium. Taxonomy (GTDB): domain Bacteria; phylum Actinomycetota; class Actinomycetes; order S36-B12; family CAIYMF01; genus Prado023. Next base: position 154,328 of record CAWBGJ010000015.1, on the reverse strand, counting down.
GGTAGTCCGGTCTGCCGCGGCGTCGGGTGCGTCCGAGCTGTCCCCGCGCAGGCCGCCCAGCGCCGCGTGGCCCGCGTCGCGCAGGGCGGTCAGGGCCACCACGAGCTCCTCGGGCAGTGTGCGCAGGCGGCCCTCGGGGAGCGCGGTGAGCAGGTCGTTGAGGTAGCCCGCGGCGTCGAGCAGGGGGTCGACGAGGTCGGGGGTGAGGAACTTGCGCGCCCGGCCAGCGGCCCGCTCGATCACCGGCTCGGACAGCTCCCTGGTCAGGGCGGTGGTCATCCGGTCCACCAGTTCGTGGGCTTCGTCGACCACGACCGCTCCGTGCTCGGGCAGGACAGGTACGTCGCCCTGGACGTGGATCGCCAGCAGCGCGTGGTTGGTGACGATCAGGTCCGCCGCACGGGCCCGCGCGCGCGCCGCCTCGGCGAAGCACTCCTGCCCGTAGGCGCACTGGGTGGCCCCGGGACACTCACGGGCAGAGACCGACAGCCCGGACCACACCCGACCGTCGACGGGCGCGTCGAGGTCGTCGCGGTCACCGGTGGTGGTCACCTCGGCCCAGCGGCGCAGCTTCGCGGCCTGGCGGCCCAGGCGGGTCGTCGGTGTGTCGAACAGCGCAGCCTCCTGGGGATCGGGTGATCCGCGGTGCAGGCGATCCAGGCATAGGTAGTTGCTGCGGCCCTTGAGCACCGCGAACTCGACGTCGCCCAGGGCCGGGGCCAGTGCTCGGGCCACCACCGGGAGGTCCTTGTCCACGAGCTGGCGCTGCAGGGCCAGGGTGGCCGTGGCGATCACCACTGGCTCGTCGGTGAGCTTCGCGAACCGGACGGCGGGTACCAGGTAGGCCAGCGACTTGCCGGTGCCGGTGCCGGCCTGGACGAGTACAGCGCCCTCTCCGGACTCGAAGCACGTGTCGATGATCTGGGCCATGCTCGCCTGGCCTTCGCGCGGCTGACCGCCGAGTTCGGTGACGGCCAGGCTGAGCAGGTCAGCTATGTCCGCCGACTCGTCGCCCGGCGGGTCCTCGTCCGTGGGGTCGGCCCCCGGTGGGTTGGCCTCGGGGTCGGCCTCCGGCCCGGGCTCCGGGGTCGCGTCGGGGTCGGGCGCCTCGTCCTGGCGGGTCACTGAGGTTCGGCCTCGGCGACCGGTTCCACCGCGGCCTCGAGGAGTTCGGCGGCCAGCCGCTCGCCGACCACCGCGCGGATCCGGGAGCCCTCATGGGTGTACTCGATGGCCACCTCGTGGCCCTCCTCGTGCACCCGGGCCACGAGCTCACCGCGATCGAAGGGGACCAGCACGTCGACCTGCTCGCTGGGGATCGGCAGCTCGAGGTCCAGCGCGGCCAGCAGCTCCGCGATGCCCTCCCCGGTTGCCGCGGACACCACCAGGGAGTGCGGCTCGCGAGCGCGCAGTCGCCCCACCACCAGCGGGTCGGCGAGGTCGGACTTGTTGATCACGAGCAGTTCGGGCACGCCGCTGGCCCCGATCTCGGCAAGGACCTCCCGGACCGCTGAGACCTGTCCCTCGGGGAAGTCGTCGGACCCGTCGACCACGTGCAGGATCAGGTCGGCATCGGACACCTCCTCGAGCGTGGAGCGGAACGCCTCGACCAGTTGGTGGGGCAGGTGCCGGACGAACCCGACGGTGTCGGCGAGGGTGAACACCCGGCCGGTCGGGGTGCTGGCGCGCCGCACGGTCGGGTCCAGTGTCGCGAACAGGGCGTCCTCGACCAGCACGCCCGCGCCGGTCATCCGGTTGAGCAGACTCGACTTGCCCGAGTTCGTGTAGCCGGCGAGGACCACTGAGGGGGTCTGGCTCGAGTTCCGACCCGCGCGCATCGTCCTGCGGGCGGTGGCCATGTGCTTGATCTCGCGGCGCAGTCGAGAGATGGATTCGCGCACCCTGCGCCGGTCGGTCTCGATCTTGGTCTCGCCCGGGCCGCGGGACCCGATGCCCTGGCCGCCGGCGACCCGGCCACCGGCCTGGCGCGACAACGACTCGCCCCATCCGCGCAGTCGTGGGAGCAGGTACTGCATCTGTGCCAGGGACACCTGGGCCTTGCCCTCGCGACTGCGCGCGTGCTGGGCGAAGATGTCGAGGATCAGCCAGGTGCGGTCGACCACCTTGACCTTGACCAACTCCTCGAGCCGGCGCAGCTGGCCGGGAGTGAGCTCGCCGTCGCAGATGACCGTGTCGGCGGCCACCATGGAGACCACCTCGCGCAGCTCGGTCACCTTGCCGGCCCCGATGTAGGTGGCGGGATCGGGCTTGTCGCGGCGCTGGATCAGCCCGTCGCAGACCACCGAGCCGGCGGTCTCGGCCAGCCGGGCCAGCTCAGCCAGTGAACGTTCGGCGTCTGCCAGCGTCCCGGAGTTCCATACCCCCACCAGAACCACGCGCTCGAGTCGGACCTGGCGGTACTCGACCTCGGTGACGTCCTCGAGCTCGGTGCTCAGGCCCGGGACCCGGCGCAGTGCCTGGCGATCGAGCAGGTCCGGGGTCTCAGTCATGGGCGGCCCACCAGTCGGCGTCGATCTGGCCCTGCGCGACGATCACCGCGGGGCCATCGAGCACGCAGCGCTCCGCGGTCCAGGAGACCCCGACCGTGCCGCCTGGCACGTCGACGCGGACCCGTTGCCCCATCGGTGCGTGGCCCGCACGGTCGAGGGTGGCCACAGCGGCCGCGCACGCTCCCGTGCCGCAGCTGCGGGTCTCCCCCACCCCCCGCTCGAATACGCGCATCTGGAGGTGGTCATCGGCCAGGGGGACGACGAACTCGACGTTGACGCCGTCGGGGTAGGCCTGTGCGGGCGTGACGAGGGGTGCGGTGTCCAGGGCACCGGCCTCGGAGAGGTCGGCCACCCACGTGACAGCGTGCGGGTTGGGCATGAGGACGCCGACAGCGGCGGCGGGCTCCCCGGAGGCGGGCACGACCACCTCGATGTCGTCGCGATCGAGCAGGGTGGCCGGACCCATGTCCACGGTGATCGTGCCGTCACCGGCGACCAGCACCATGCGCGTGCCGCCCCGGGTGGCGATGTGCAGGGTCTCATCGACGCGGGCCAAGCCAGCCTGGATCAGATGAGCAGCGAACACACGGGCACCGTTGCCGCACATCGCGGCCACGCTGCCGTCTGCGTTGCGGTAGTCCATGAAGAAGGTGGCGCGCTCGGCCTGGTCAGCGACCTGCGGGTCGTTGGCCGTGCGCCGCACGACCAGGACCCCATCGGCGCCGATCCCGGTGTGCCGGTCGCACAGGGCACGCACTCGTGCCGGCGTCACCGACAGGGCGTCGGCCAGGTCGGGCAGCACGACGAAGTCGTTGCCCGTGCCGTGCCCCTTCTGGAAGCTGATGCCCGAACTCATGGCCCAAGGGTACGGCCACCAGCAGTGACCTGATCGGCGATGAGCGAAGCTGTGGACGACGCAGGGTCCACGCCGGCGATCCAGATGGTCCGCGGGTCCCGGGCGAACCATCGCTGCTGCCTTCGGGCGTAGCGCCGGGTGGCCAGCACGATCGCCTCGAGGGCGTCAGCCTGGTCGACCGTGCCCGCGAGCAGGTCGAGGACCTGCGGGTAACCCAGGGCTCGGGACGCGGTGGGAGCCTGCGCCAGTCCCTGCGCGGCCAGGCCCCGGACCTCCTCGACCAGGCCTGCCTCGAACATCTGCGACACCCGAGCGGCGATCCTGGCGTCCAGGGCCTCGCGGGGAAGGGTGAGCCCGAACGACTGGTGGACGATCATCGGTGGGCCGGCGGCCGGGAACTGGGCCTCGAATCCGGCTCCTGTGAGCTCCCCCACCTCGAGGGCTCGCACGATCCGCCGGCCGTTGCTGGGCAGGATGTGGGTGGCGGCCTCCGGGTCGCTCTCGGCGAGGCGCGCATGCAACGCCTGCGGGCCCTCCTGGGCCAGGCGCGCCTCCCACCGTGCGCGGATCTCGGGATCGCTGCCCGGGAACCGCAGGTCGTCGAGCAGGGCGCGCAGGTACAGCCCTGAGCCCCCGACCACGACGGCGGGAACGCCGCGCGTGGCCAGGCCGGCGAGCACGGCGCGACCCATCTCCTGGAAGGCCGCCACGCTGAGTTCATCGCTGATGTCCAGGACGTCGATGAGGTGATGGGTGATGCCCCGGCGCTGCTCAACGGTGGTCTTGGCGGTGCCGATGTCCATGCCGCGGTAGAGCTGGAAGGCATCGGCATTGACCACCTCAGCATCCAGCCGGCTGGCCACCTCGACTGCCAGGTCGGACTTGCCCGACGCGGTGGGACCCACGATGGCGACGACGAGCGGGGGCCGCTGGTCGGGGATCGCAGCGCCGGGGTGGGTCACCTCAGCCCACAGGCCGCAGCGTGGGCATGCCCAGCGCGACCGCACCGATCGGCTGGTCGGAACTGACGCCCGCCGACAGCGGGGCCGGCGCGCAGGCGATCTGTCGCGCGGCCCAGGCGTCACCGGCGGTGGTGGTGCGTACCTCGAGGGCGGTGGCCGTCAGGTGGTGGGGAGCTGCGGCATCGATGCGGACGGTGACGCAGTCACCTGGGCGGGCCGTCGGCTGTCCGGCGAAGTGCACCAGCCGGTTGTCCCGGGCTCGGCCGGACATGCGTGCCGTGGCCTGGTCCTTGCGCCCCTCCCCCTCGGCGACCAGCACCTCGGCGGTGCTGCCGACCAGGGCGAGGTTCTGCTCCCACGAGATCCGGTCCAGGGCCTCGACGAGCCGCTCGTAGCGTTCCTGCACGACGGCCTTGGGCACCTGGTCGGCCATGGTGGCCGCCGGGGTGCCCGGTCGTGGCGAGTACTGGAAGGTGAAGGCGGCTGCGAACCGGGCGCGCTCTACGAGGTCCAGGGTCTCGGTGAAGTCGTGCTCGGTCTCCCCTGGGAACCCGACGATGATGTCGGTCGTGATCGCGGCCTGCGGGATCGCCGTGCGCACCTCGTCGAGGATCGCCAGGAACCGGTCGCGTCGGTAGGAGCGTCGCATGGCCCGCAGGATCCGGTCACTGCCCGACTGCAGCGGCATGTGCAGGCTCGGCATCACGGTCGGGGTCTGCGCCATTGCGGCGATGACCTCACTGGTGAAGTCCCGGGGATGCGGAGAGGTGAAGCGCACGCGCTCCAGGCCTGGCACGCTGCCCACCGCACGCAGCAGGTCCGCGAACGCGTCGCGCTGGCCGAAGTCCGAGCCGTAGGCGTTGACGTTCTGGCCCAGGAGGGTGACCTCGATGACGCCGTCGGCCACGAGGGCCTCGACCTCAGCAAGGATCTCACCGGGTCGACGGTCGCGTTCCTGCCCGCGCAGGCTGGGCACGATGCAGAAGGTGCACGTGTTGTTGCATCCGACGCTGATCGCCACCCAGGCCGCGTAGGCCGACTCGCGCCGACTGGGCAGGGTGGAGGGGAACGTACGCAGCGACTCCTCGATCTCCACCTGCGCGGTCTGGGCCACCTCGGCCCGGCGCAGCAGGGCGGGCAGGACATCGATGTTGTGGGTGCCGAAGACCACATCGACCCACGGGGCTCGCGCCACGATCCCCTCGCGGTCCTTCTGGGCAAGGCAGCCGCCCACCGCGATCTGCATGCCCGGGTGCTCGCGCTTCACAGAGGCCAGGTGACCGAGGTTGCCGTAGAGCTTGTTGTCGGCGTTCTCCCGGACGGCGCAGGTGTTGAGCACGACGACATCGGCCTGCCCGGGATCGGCTCTCACGTAGCCGTGCGCCTCGAGTAGGCCGCCGATCCGTTCGGAGTCGTGCACGTTCATCTGGCAGCCGTAGGTCCGCACCTCGTAGGTGCGGACGGCCGGGGGGATGGTCGTGTTCGTCGTCATCAGGAGTCAAGGGTAGGTGCTCCCACGCGCCCGGGCCCCACTCCTGGTGCCCTCACCCCCACTCCTGGTGCCCTCACCCCCACGGGCCGGGATCCGCACTGACCTCGTCGTCGCAGGCAGCATCCCGCAGCTCGTCGAGCACTTCCCGCACGACCTGCGAGCTCAGCCCCGGCCCGTAGCCCTTGCGCGCGAGCGCCCCGGACATTCGACGGACCTGGGTCGGGCGCGGCAGGGTGGCCACTGAGCGGGCCTTGCGCCGGGCCACCTCCCGCGCCGCGCTGAGCTCATCCCGCGGGTCCAGGCTGGCCAGTGCCTCGTCGATGAGCTCCGCGGCGACCCCACGCTGACGCAGTTCCATCCGCAGGGCCCTCGGCGCCAACTGACGGCCACGCTGTCGCGACTCGACCCACATCATGGCGAAGGTCCGGTCATCGATGAGGCCGACCTCCTCGAACCTGGTCAGCACCCGCTGTGCGACGTCCTCGGGAACATCCCGCTCGCGAAGGGTGCTCGCCAACTGAGCCCTCGTGCGCGGGGCTGCCTCGAGCCGCCGCAGGAGAATGGTGCGCGCCACCTGTTCTGGATCAGCCGGCGGATTGGCGTGCTCCTCGGCTAGGTCCGGTGGCGGCTCCACGCCCCGGCGCATGTCAGGCGTCGATCGGGCGTGCGCCCTCCGCGGCGGCTGGAGCGTCCACCTGCGGGCCGATGCCGAGCTTCTCCTTGATCCGCTTCTCGATCTCGTTGGCCAGATCGGGGTTGTCGCGCAGGAAGGCTCGCGCGTTCTCCTTGCCCTGACCGAGCTGGTCGCCGTCGTAGGTGTACCAGGCTCCGGCCTTGCGAACGAAGCCCTGATCGACCCCGATGTCGATCAGTCCACCCTCGCGGGAGATCCCCAGTCCGTAGAGGATGTCGAACTCGGCCTGCTTGAACGGTGGCGCCACCTTGTTCTTCACAACCTTGACCCGAGTGCGCGACCCAACCGGCTCCGTGCCGTCCTTGAGGGTCTCGATGCGCCGGATGTCCATGCGGACCGAGGCATAGAACTTCAGTGCCTTGCCGCCGGTGGTGGTCTCGGGGCTGCCGAACATGACGCCGATCTTCTCGCGCAGCTGGTTGATGAAGATCAGCGTCGTGCCGGTGTTGCTCAGCGCGCCGGTCATCTTTCGCAGCGCCTGGCTCATCAGCCTGGCCTGCAGGCCCACGTGGCTGTCGCCCATTTCGCCCTCGATCTCGGCCTTGGGCGTCAGTGCGGCCACGGAGTCGATCACGATCAGGTCGATGGCCCCGGAGCGGACGAGCGTGTCAGCGATCTCCAGGGCCTGCTCGCCGGTGTCCGGTTGCGAGACATAGAGGTCGTCGATGTTCACCCCGAGCTTCTGGGCGTAGACCGGGTCCAAGGCGTGCTCCGCGTCGATGAACGCGGCAATCCCGCCGGCGGCCTGGGCACTGGCCACGGCGTGCAGCGCGACAGTCGTCTTGCCGCTGGACTCGGGGCCGTAGATCTCCACGACCCGACCTCGGGGCAGGCCCCCGATGCCCAGCGCGATGTCCAGCGCGATCGCCCCGGTGGGGATCACGTCCATGGGAACGGATGGCTGGTCGCCCAGACGCATCACCGTGCCCTTGCCGAACTGCTTCTCGAGGTGCAGCAGCGCCGACTCCAGCGCCTTGTCACGGTCCTGTGCAGCCATTGCGAACTCCTTGGGTCTCGCGGTGCCGAAGCACTCCGGTTCTGTCAGGTATGGACACTAGGAGGGGGCTCCGACATTGCGACCCGACTCGTTGCGCACCTGTGGATGACCCCTGCGCGGATCACCCAGCGACCAACAGGGGCCAGACTAGTACGAACACCTGTTCGAGCGCGTGCGACACGCCGATCAGGCGAGGTCGTTGGGCACGCGGGCATGGGCGCAGACCGCTCGCCAGACCTCACGGGTGTCCTCGCCCTCGGCCAGTGCCTGATGCACTGTCCGCCCGCCGAGAGCGGCCAGGTGCTGGTCGTCGGCCCAGGAGCGGGCGTACGCGCGCCCGAACGTCAGGTCCATGCGCTCCCAGAAGTCAGCCAACCGCATGGCAGCATCGTGCCATCCTCGCGGCCGTGGAGCAGCCGATGTCGCACCCACGCGCGAGGATGTCCCCGTGCATCCCATGGCCGCGTTCTCCGAGCCCACCCGCCGGTGGTTCGACGCGTCCTTCCACGAGCCGACCCCCGTGCAGGCCGGCGCCTGGCCCCGGATCCAGGCCGGCTCCGACGTGCTGGCAGTGGCACCCACGGGTTCGGGCAAGACCCTGGCAGCCTTCCTCAGCGCCATCGACCGCTGCCTGGAGCCGCGTGAGGCCCCGGGGGTGCGCGTGCTCTACGTCAGCCCGCTCAAGGCCCTGGCTGTCGACGTGGAGCGCAACCTGCGCGCTCCCCTGGCCGGTATCGCCACCCAGTGCGCGCTTCTGGGCCTACCCGAGCCACGTGTCACCGTCGGCCTTCGGACCGGGGACACCCCGGCCTCCGAGCGGCGCAGCATGGCCCGCCGGCCACCGGACATTCTCATCACCACCCCGGAGTCGCTGTTCCTGCTGCTCACCTCGGCGACCCGGAGCATCCTGGCTGGCGTCGAGACCATCATCGTCGATGAGGTGCACGCCATCGCCGGGTCCAAGCGCGGGGCGCACCTCGCTGTGAGCCTCGCGCGCCTTGATCACCTCGCGGCTCGCCGGATCCCTCGGATCGGGCTGTCCGCGACCGTGCGCCCGCCGGAGGTTGCCGCACGGTTCCTCAGCGGGGACCATCCTGTGGAGATCGTGGCCGAGAGCACGGCCAAACGATGGCAGCTGACGGTCGAGGTGCCCGTCGAGGACATGGGTGAACTGGGTTCTGCGCCCTCCCCGGACGGATCACCGACGGCCTCGATCTGGCCACATGTCGAGGCCCGCATGGTGGACCTGATCGAGGCCCACACCTCGACGATCGTGTTCGCCAACTCCCGGCGCCTGGCCGAACGGCTCACGGCCCGCATCAATGAGATCCACGCCGAGCGGGCCGAGTCGAACGGTCAGCAAGCAGCTGCCGCCGATCCGGACCGCCCCGGTGATGTCGGCTCGCCTCGGCCCGTGGGCCAGCCACCCGCCGAGGTGATGGCCCAGTCCGGGGCCAGCAGTGGCGCCCCGGCCGTGCTGGCCCGGGCCCACCACGGATCGGTGAGCAAGGAGCAGCGCGCATTCATCGAGGACGACCTCAAAGCAGGGCGACTGGCCGCGGTGGTCGCCACCTCGAGCCTCGAGCTCGGCATCGATATGGGTGCGGTGGATCTGGTCATCCAGGTCGAGTCGCCCCCGTCGGTGGCCTCCGGGCTCCAGCGTGTCGGCCGCGCGGGTCATCAGGTAGGCGCGATCTCCGCGGGTGTGGTCCTGCCCAAGTACCGCTCGGATCTGCTGACCAGCACCGTCGTGGTCTCACGCATGCAAACCGGGGAGATCGAGGAGCTGCGCATCCCGACCAACCCCCTGGACGTCGCCGCCCAGCAGATCGTGGCCTGCGTCGCGATGGACGACTGGTCGGTGCCCGACCTGCTGGGGCTGCTTCGCCGCACGGCGGCCTTCGCTGAGCTCGACACCCGCCGTGTACGAGTCGGTCGTCGACATGCTCGCCGGACGCTACCCCTCGGACGCCTTCGCCGAGCTGCGTCCACGGATCGTGTGGGACCGCACCGAGGACATCCTGCGCGCCAGGCCTGGGGCCCAGCGCCTGGCGGTCACCTCGGGGGCACCATCCCCGATCGCGGCCTGTTCGGGGTCTTCATCGAGGGCGGGGGCAGGGTCGGGGAGCTCGACGAGGAGATGGTCTACGAGTCGCGGGTGGGCGACACGTTCGCCCTCGGTGCCAGCAGTTGGCGCATCACCGACATCAGCCATGACCGCGTCAACGTGGTGCCTGCGCCGGGGGCGCCCGGCCGGCTGCCGTTCTGGCGTGGGGACTCGTTCGGGCGCCCGGCCGAACTCGGGCGCGCGATCGGCGCCTTCACCCGAGCACTCGACGACGACAGCCCAGCCACCACGCGGACTCGCCTCGCAGACCTCGGGCTGGACCGGTGGGCCGGGGAGAACCTGGCGGCCTACGTCCGCGAGCAGGCCGCGGCCAGCCGCGTACCCACGGACCGGACCATCGTGGTCGAGCGTACCCGCGACGAGCTCGGTGACTGGCGGCTCACCGTGCTCTCGCCGTTCGGCGCCCGAGTGCACGCACCCTGGGCGTTGATCGCCCGCGAACGCCTGGCCCAGCGGTTCGGCATGGATGCCGCGGTGCTGCATGGTGACGACGGCCTGGTGGCCCGACTGCCCGACCTGCCCGACGACGACTGGCTCGCGGACGCGACGGCCGCGCTGTTCCCCGAGCCGGACACCATCGAGGCCGACGTGACTCGGCTCATCGGTGGGTCGGCGCTGTTCGCGGCCAGGTTCCGCGAGTGCGCATCCCGGGCGCTGCTGCTTCCGCGCCCTCGCCCGGGCCGGCGGGCCCCGCTCTGGCAGCAGCGCCAGCGTTCGGCACAACTCCTGCAGATCGCCGCCGAGCACCCCACCTTCCCGATCGTCCTGGAGGCCGTCCGCGAATGCGTGCGGGATGTCTATGACCTTCCCGGGCTGGTCGACCTCATGACCTCGGTCGCGCAGCGCCGGATCGCGGTGGTCGAGGTCTCTCCAGAGACAGCGTCGCCCTTCGCCCGCTCGCTGCTGTTCGGCTACGTCTCGGAGTTCCTCTACGAGGGCGACTCGCCGCTGGCCGAGCGTCGGGCGGCAGCACTGACCCTTGATCCGACCCTGCTCGGAGAGCTACTGGGCCAGACCGACCTGCGCGACCTGCTCGAGCCGGAGGCCATCGCCGCCGTGGTCGCCCAACTCCAGCACCTCACCGACGAGCGCCGGGCTCGACGTCCCGAGGATGCCGCGGACCTGCTGCGCGTCCTCGGTCCGCTCACACAGGAGGCAGCCGAAGGGCGCGGCGTGCTGCCGGCGTGGCTGGCCGGACTCGAGGCCCAGCGTCGGGTGATCCGCACCCGGGTGGCCGGCGCCGACGTCTGGGCGGTGATCGAGGACGCCGCGCGGCTGCGCGATGGCCTGGGCGCCCCGCTGCCCGCCGGGCTGCCGGGCGCCCATCTCGAGCCGGTCGACGATCCGATCGGTGACCTCGTGGCGAGGTTCGCCAGGACGAACGGCCCGTTCACCACGGCGGACGTCGTGGACGCCGTTGGCCTGCCCCCGGCTGTAGTGACCCAACGACTGGCTGAGAGTCGGGCAAGCGGACGCATCATCGAGGGCTGGTTCGTGGCCGACGCACCGGGGCCGCAGTGGTGCCATCCCGATGTGCTGCGCCTGATCAAGCGCCGTTCGGTCGCGATCCTGCGCAAGCAGATCGAGCCGGTCAGCCAGCCCGCGCTGGCTGTCTTCCTGCCACGTTGGCAGAACGTCGGGTCGGTCGCACGGATCCGGCTGCGGGGCGCGGAGGGTGTGCTGCGGGCAGTCCGGTCCATGGCGGGGATCCCCCTGCCGGGGTCAGCGCTCGAAACCTCGATCCTGCCGGTCCGGCTGCCGGGATACACCCCAGCGATGCTCGACGAGCTGACCTCGGCAGGTGAGGTCCTGTGGACCGGCAGCGCGGCGCTACCGGGAGGTGACGGCTGGATCTCGCTGGCTCCCGCGGACGTGGGCTTCCTCCTGCCGCGCGCGGCCGAACCGCCCGACGGGACGGTCGGTGCGCAACTGCTGGCGATGCTCCGCGCTGGCGGTGGCTGGTTCCTGCGCGACCTCATGGGGCGGTTCACTGCCGAGGACGTGGGCCATGCGGCCGCGGTTCCGAGTGCTTTGCTGGACCTGCTCTGGGCCGGGCTGGTCAGCAACGACACCCTTGAGCCCGCCCGAGTCCTTGCCCAGGGCGCGCAGGGCCGCCGGGCAGTGCGAGCCGGTGCCCAGCGAGGGCGCGGGCTCGCACGACCACCGCGAGGTCGCTACGCCCAGTTGTGGCACGGCGGGGCCCTGGGCCCACCGGGTGGCGACCTCCTGCCCGCACGCGACGGGGCCTCGGGCCTGACCGGGTCGGGCCCGAGGATTAGCCCCACAGGGCGCGAGGACACAGGCCCGCGACGCACGCTCCCCGTGGACCTGCCCGGGCGGTGGTTCGCCCTGCCGGCCGGGCTGCCGGCCCCGGAGATCGTCAGCGTGGCCCGGGCGCAGGCTCACCTCGACCGGCTGGGGATCGTCACGCGCGGCGCCGTGGCGGCTGCGGGCGACCCAGGTGGTTTTGCGGCCGCCTACCGCACGCTGGCGATGATGGAGGAACGTGGACGCGTCCAGCGGGTGTACGCCGTGGAGGGCCTGGGGGCGGCGCAGTTCGCCCTGCCGGGCGTCGTCGACGAGGTGCGCGCACTGGAACGCAAACTCGAGGAACAACCGTCGGCACCCCTCGCGCTGGCCACTACCGACCCCGCCAATCCGTACGGCGCAGCCCTGGAATGGCCCTCCAGCGACTGGGCGGGTGGCGCCGGTCCCCCGCACCGTCCCGCAAGGGCCGCGGGCTGCCATGTGGTCCTGATCGCCGGACGACCAGTTCTCTACGTCGAGCGAGGCGGCCGCAGCCTCTTGACCTTCGGCCTCGGCGCGACGGACCGAACTGAACTGGAGGAGCCGCCAGGCAGTGACGTGAGGGCGGCAGCTGCGGCGTTGCGCCTGGCGATCGAGGCCCACACGGTGGCCCCGCTGACGATCATGCGCGCCAACGGGCTTTCCGTGATGACCCCCGACGGCCCGACCCAGGTGCGTACAGCCCTGACCGACGCCGGCTTCGCCCTCACCCCTCGGGGATACCGGTTGCCACGCTGACCGAGTCGGAATGGTGGGCGCTCGTCCGGTCACCGAACGGCGGGCGCCCTGAGCACCGGATGTGGTCCGGGAGCGAAGCGAGTGACTGCGGCGGCTGGCCGGGTCAGGCCGCGCTGGGTACGTCGGCGCGCGCGGACTCGAGGACGCTCACCTCGTCGCTGACGCTGCGGAGCAATGCGGAGAGCGGAACGTCGAGAGCCGTGCAGATGGCCGCCAGCAGTTCGCTCGAAGGTTCCTTCTGGCCACGTTCGATCTCGGAGAGGTACCCCAACGAGACCCGGGCCGCGGAACTCACATCCCGCAGCGTGCGCCCCTGGTCCTGGCGCAGGCGGCGCAACTGCTCACCGACGACGCGTCGCAGGATCACCATGGGCCTTCCTTCCATCACCACAGCCTATCGCGACACCCGCGCGGCTGGCCTACCTGTCACCCACAACATGCCGGTGCCGCGGATTTGTTCCCCGCCCGGGAGCCACCTCGCGCTCAGGCACTGGCCGGCGCAGGCTCGGAGAGGGCGTCCCACAGGAGGTCCAGCGCGGCCTGTGTAGCAGCGGACTGGATCGCCGACCGATCGCCGGGCAGCTCCACGTGCAGCGCGCGTGTGCCGCGCGGACCGGACACGGCCAGATGCACCGTCCCGACTGGCTGGCCGCTGCTGGACTCCGGGCCGGCCTCACCGGTGCTGGCCACCCCCAGGGTGCCCCCCAGCAGCAGCCGGACTCCGGCGGCCATCTCCCGCGCCACGTCGGCGCACACCGGCCCGCGCTGTGCCAGCAGGTGCGGGCTCACGCCCAGGACCGAACACTTGACCTCGGTCGCATACGCCACCACTGCGCCCCGGACGACCTCCGAAGCGCCCGCCACACCGGTCAGCGCACTGGCGATGCGTCCGCCGGTGACGGATTCGGCCACGGCCACGGACTCGCCGAGGGCACTCAGGCGCGCCACCACCGCTTCCGCGCTGACGTGCTCGGACCCTGTCCGCGTGTGCGTGGAAGGTGCCCTGCTGCTCATCCGAGCGGGTCCTCAGGCGCCTCGGTGACGGGCGGCGTGGGTCGTATCGGCTGGATGGGCTGGTTCCCCGCTGGCCCGGATACGGTCGTAGGGCCTGGCGCACTCGACCCTTGCGGCTGTGTGCTGCTGGCCGGCGCGTGCCGCGGGCTCTGCGTGGACTGCGTGCCCAGGGCCCGCTTCGCCTTGGAGTCGCGCCTCGTGCGGTAGGCCCGCATCAGGTAGTCCAGCCCGGTGGCCGCCGTGAGCACGACCGCGATCGTCATCACGAGCACTCGGAACCAGAACAGGAATGGCTGGTCCTCGGTGATCGGGAGCAGGTAGAGCACGATCCCCAGCATCTGGAACGCGGTCTTGGCCTTGCCGCCGCGGCTGGCGGGGATCACGCCGTGCTTGAGGACCATGAACCGCACAACAGTCACGCCGATCTCCCGGGAGATGATCAGCAGCGTCACCCACCACCACAGCTCACCGAGCACGGACAGACCTATCAGAGCCACTCCCGTGAGGGCCTTGTCAGCCAGAGGGTCCGCGATCTTGCCGAAGGTCGTGACCAGACCCTGCCGCCGCGCCAGGTACCCATCGAGCCAGTCGGTGAATGCCGCGAAGATGAACAGCACCGTCGCGGCAATCCGCGTGGCCGGGTTGGCGCCGTCGTCGTACATGAGCAGGTACCAGAAGAACGGGATGAGCACGATGCGCAGGAGCGTGAGCAGGTTGGGCACGTTCCAGAGCTGCGCCCAGCCAGTGACCACCCGCTCCCGGCTCCACATCTCCGGCTTGGCGTCCTCGCCGCTGCCCGCCGGATCGCTGCCGACCGCGGCCGGATCCTGTGCGCCGTCAGAATCGGACAACGGACACCTCCACGGCGGCGAGGTCGACGCCCTCGTTTCCGACCACCCTGGCGCGCACGGTGCTGCCGGGCTCGATGCTGGTGCGGACCTCGGGGGGCAGGTGGACGGTCGTGGCCCCGTCCTCAGGGCCCTGATGGGCGGCGCGGCCTTCGGCGGACGTGGCCCCCAGTGCCTCGACCAGGACCTCGACCGTGCTGCCGATGCGCTGCTCGGCACGCTGGGCCATCACCTCGTCCACGACGCTGCTGACCTCGCTGACCCGGGCCCGGATCTCGTCGTCGGGCAGCCCGCCGGTCAGGCCGGCCGCCTCCGTCCCGTCCTCGTCGGAGTAGCCGAACACGCCGACCGCATCCATCTGCGCGGCGCCGAGGAAATCGATGAGCTCTGACACGTCGTCGTCGGTCTCCCCCGGGAAGCCCACGATGACGTTGCTGCGGATCCCCGCGTACGGTGACCCGGCCCGGATGGTGTCGATCAGGTCGAGGAACGCATCGGTCCCCCCGAAGCGACGCATCCGGCGCAGCAGTGGCGCACTGGCGTGCTGGAAGCTCAGGTCGAAGTAGTCCGCTACGCGGGGCAGGTCGAGCATCGCGTCGATCAGGCCGGGGCGGATCTCGGCAGGTTGCAGGTAGGCCACCCGGATGCGCTCGATCCCCTCCACTGCGGACAGCCCCGTCAGCAGCTCCTCCAACGCCCCCGGGGCGCCGAGGTCCTTGCCGTAAGACGTGGAGTTCTCGCTGACCAGGACCAGCTCGCGCACGCCCGTGCCGGCCAGCCACCGCGCCTCGGCCAGCACCTCGGCACGTGGCCGCGAGACGAACGAGCCTCGGAACGACGGGATGGCGCAGAAGGCGCACCGACGGTCGCAACCAGAGGCGATCTTCAGCGACGCCACCGGACCGGCGCTGATCCGCCGACGCATCCAGCCCGGCCCCACCTGTTCGAGCAGTGCCGCCCCGGGGCGCGGCGCGTGCGCCTCCCCCACGGATGGAGCCGTGCCATGGCCGGGCACGTGAACCGGCGAGCCCTGTCGATCCACCGGGGCCATCGGCAGCAGCGTGCGGCGGTCGCGCGGCACATGGCTGTCCACGGAGCCGCCGTCGATGATGACGCGCAGCCGGTCGGCGATCTCCGGGTAGTCATCGAACCCGAGGACCGCATCGGCCTCGGGCAGTTCCGCAGCCAGGTCCCGGCCGTACCTCTCGGCCATGCAGCCCACGGCCACCACCGCGCGCCGGGTCCCGTCCGCAGTCGCGCCGCCCACCGACATGAGTGCGTCGACGGACTCGCGCTTGGCGGCCTCGATGAAGCCACACGTGTTGACCAGGACGGCCTGTGCGTCGTCCACGGCGTCGACCAGCTCGAAGCCACCAGCAGCCAGCCGGCCGGCCAGCTCCTCGGAGTCGACCTCATTGCGGGCGCAGCCCAGGGTGACCAGGGCGACCCGCGTGACAGCCATCTGGCCAGAGTAGGCCACGGCGGTCCTCAGCTGCCGTGCTGCAGGTCAGCCAGCACCTGGTCGAGATCATCGGTCTTGACCAGGACGTCGCGGGCCTTCGAACCCTCCGAGGGTCCCACGATGCCGCGGGACTCCATGAGGTCCATGAGCCGACCAGCCTTGGCGAACCCCACGCGCAGCTTGCGCTGGAGCATCGAGGTGGACCCGAACTGGGTCGTGACGACCAGCTCGGTGGCGGCGATGAGCAGGTCGAGGTCATCGCCCACCTCGTCCTCCACCTCACGCTTGGACGTGGCCTCAGTGAGCACGTCATCGCGGTACTGGGTGCCCAGCTGCTTCTTGACGTGGGCCACGACGGCACGGATCTCGCTCTCGGGCACGAACGCCCCCTGGATCCGCATGGGCTTGGACGCACCCATCGGCAGGAACAACCCGTCGCCCTGGCCGACGAGGGCCTCGGCACCGGTCTGGTCGAGGATGACCCGGCTGTCGGTCTGGCTGGAGGTCGCGAAGGCCAGGCGGGAGGGCACGTTGGCCTTGATCAGGCCGGTCACGACGTCCACGCTGGGCCGTTGGGTGGCCAGGACCAGATGGATGCCCGCGGCGCGGGCAAGCTGGGTGATCCGGACGATCGACTCCTCGACGTCGCGCGGGGCGACCATCATGAGGTCTGCGAGCTCGTCGACGATGACCAGCAGGTAGGGATAGGGCGCCAGGACCCGCTGGGAGTCCGGGGGCACGACGAGGGTGCCAGAGCGGACGGCGCGGTTGAAGTCGTCGATGTGTCGGAACCCGAAGTGGGCGAGGTCGTCGTAGCGGGCGTCCATCTCGCGCACGACCCACTGCAGCGCCTCGGCGGCCTTCTTCGGATTGGTGATGATCGGGGTGATCAGGTGCGGAATGCCTTCATAGGCCGTCAGTTCGACCCGCTTCGGGTCGACCAGCACCATCCGCACCTCGGCCGGGGTCGCCCGCATCATGATGCTGGTCACCAGGGCGTTGATGCAGCTGGACTTGCCCGCGCCGGTGGCACCGGCCACGAGGATGTGCGGCATCTTGGCCAGGTTGGCGCACACATAGCCGCCCTCGACGTCCTTGCCCAGGCCCACGAGCAGCGGGTGGTGATCGGCTTGGGCTGAGGGGGCCCGCAGCGTGTCTCCCAGCGACACCATCTCCCGGTCGGTGTTGGGGATCTCGATGCCGATCGCGCTCTTGCCCGGGATCGGCGACAGGATCCGGATGTCGGAGGTCGCCACCGCGTAGGCGATGTTCTTGGCCAGGGCGGTGACCCGCTCGACCTTCACGCTCTGGCCCAGCTCGACCTCGTAGCGGGTCACCGTCGGCCCGCGCATGTAGCCGGTGACCTGGGCGTCGATCTCGAACTGGTCGAGCACGTCGGTCAGTGCAGCCACCACACGGTCGTTGGACGTGCTGCGAGCCTTCGGCGCCGAGCCGGCTTTGAGCAGGTTCGCCTTGGGCAGGTGGTAGTCGGGCGCCCCGGGCAGGCGCAGCTGCTCGGGCTTGGCCAGCGCGATGGTGTTGTGACCGGGCTTGCTGCCCGCGGTCGACGGCGTGACGGCGGCGACCAGCGAGGCCAGCTCGGGGTCCATGGGCGAGGCCGCCCCCGGCGTCTGCGCCAGCGCAGCGATCTGCGTGGTCAGGTCGTGCGGTCCCGGCGTGTCGGACATCTCGACCTGCGCATCGAACAGCGCATCGACCAAGGTACTGTCCGGCCGGCCGTCCTGGCTGCTTCGGTCCTCCGAGGGTGCGGCGGCCACGGCCGAGATGAAGGCCTCATCGCCGGCCAAGGGACCATCGTAGGACGGGGGCGGTGTCCCGGGCCGTCCACGGCGCAGGCCGCGGACCATGACCAGGGCGCGGGCCCGCAGGCCCGTCGGAGATCCGGGTGTCGATCCCGGCGTCCGAGCGGCCCCCGCCTCGCTCGAGCTGCCCGAGTCGCCCACGCCCTCCGACTCGGTGGACCCGGGCTCCGACGCGGGCCCCTCCTGCGCGGAGCTCTCGGGGGTCAGGGAAGCGTCCTTCGCGCGCCCGTCGACAGCCATGTCGCCGGCAGCGCTGCCCGGCTCCGCGGCGGGTTCGGTGGCCCGGTGGCGCAGCAGGACCGCGTCGCGCAGTGCGGCCAGCCGCTGCGGAACCTCGCTGATCGGCGTCGCTGTGACGATGAGCAGGCCGAACCCGAGCACGGCCAGCAGCCACAGGTAGGCCAGCCAGACGCCGACCGCCGAGACCACCGGAGCGGTGATCAGCCAACCGAGCCAGCCACCGGCCGCGCGCATTGCCTCGGCGCCATCGGCCGGTGTGGGCGCTCCCTGCGTCAGCGCCCAGATCCCGGCAGCGGCGGCGAGGAGTACCGTGCTCCCGATCGCGACCCGGCCTGTGATGGCTCCCTGGTCGGGGTGGCGCAGCATCCGCAGAGCGGCCCAGAGCAGCAGAATGGGCACCACGACGTCCAGTGCACCCACGGCGCCGCTGACCAGGGCGTTGACCACGCCGGTGAGCCACCCGTCGATGCCGAACCACGCCACGGCGGCCACCAGGAGGGCAGCGCTGAACAGCGCCAGGCCGATCCCGTCGCGACGGTGCGTGGCGTCCACCTCTCGCGCGCCGCGACCGACGGCGCGGGCGAGCGCACCGAGCATGGCCGCGATCAACAGCCACGTCCGGGTGATGAACCGGCCCAGCGCGCGCAGGAACCTGGCCACGGGACCCGGCTGCGACCGCTTCACCGGCTTCGGCGCCGTCCTGGGCACCGATCGGGAGTTGCTCCTCGCGGCGGGCGCCTTGGAACTCGTGCCCTTCCGGGTGCCCTGCGTCGTGCGCGCGGAGCCCGACGTGCGGGATCGCGCGGGGGTCTTCGTGGCCATCCCAGCAGGCTACCGGCGCCCACCCACCCGGGGGGCCCGGCGCGACGCGACGCCCCCCGCGTGTCGCGCCCGCAGCCAGTGGTCAGGTGGTCCGGGCGGTCGCTCAGACCTCGACGACCACAGGGACGATCATCGGCCGGCGCCGGTGCGTGGAGCTCACCCAACGGCCCACCTGACGGCGCACGACCTGTTCGAGGGCGTACGCGTCCGTGCCGCCGTGGGCCAGGGCGTCCTCGAGACCCTTGGTGACCCGGGGCAGCACGTCGGTGAAGATCTCGGAGTCCTCGGCGAAGCCGCGCGCGTGGATCTCCGGTCCGGCCACGACCTCGCCACTCTCGAGGTCGACCGCGACGAACACCGAGATGAAGCCCTCCTCCCCCAGGATCCGGCGGTCCTTGAGCGAGGCCTCGGTGATGTCGCCCACCGACGAGCCGTCGACGTAGACGTGGCCACAGGGCACTGCCCCGACGATCCGGGCCCGCCCGTCGACCAGGTCGACCACGACGCCGTCCTCGGCGACCAGCACCTGGTCGGCCGGCACACCCGTGCGCACGGCCAGGGCCGCATTGGCCCGCAGGTGCCGGGGCTCACCGTGCACGGGCATCACGTTGGCCGGCGTGAGGATGTTGTAGAAGTAGAGCAGCTCACCGGCCGACGCGTGCCCTGACACGTGTACCAGCGCGTTGCCCTTGTGCACGACGTCGGCACCCCAGCGGGTGAGTCCGTTGATGACCCGGTTGACCGGGTTCTCGTTGCCCGGGATCAGCGAGGACGCGAGGATCACGGTGTCGCCCGTCCCGACCGTGATCGGATGATCGCCGTTGGCGATCCGAGACAGGGCCGCCATCGGCTCCCCCTGGGATCCCGTGCAGATCAGCACGACCTCGTCGTCGGGCAGGCCGGTCAGGTCATCGGCCTTCACCAGCAGGCCGGGCGCCACGGTGAGGTAGCCCAGGTCTCGCGCGACGTTCATGTTGCGGACCATGGATCGGCCCACGAAGGCGCACTTGCGCCCATGCGTGCTCGCGGCGTCGAGCACCTGCTGGATCCGATGCACGTGGGAGGCGAAGCTGGCCACGATGATCCGCCCGCTGGCCCGGTGGAAGACCCGGTCGAGCACCGGGGCGATGTCGACCTCGGCAGGGACGAACCCGGGCACCTCCGCATTGGTGGAGTCGACCAGTGCGAGGTCGATGCCCTCGTCGGCCAGCCGGGCCAGGCCCCGCAGGTCGGTGATCCGTCCGTCCAGGGGCAGCTGGTCCATCTTGAAATCCCCGGTGTGCAGCACGGTGCCTGCCGCGGTCCGGATGCCCACGGCCAGGGCGTCGGGGATCGAATGGTTGACCGCGAAGAACTCCAGGTTGAACGGCCCCACCTGCTCGCGCTGGCCCTCGCGGACCTCCATCGAGTAGCACTTGATCCGGTGCTCGCGCAGCTTCGCCTCGATCATGGCCAGGGTCAGCCGGGAGCCGAGCAGCGGGATGTCCGAACGCATCCGCAGCAGGAACGGCACCGCGCCGATGTGGTCCTCGTGGCCGTGGGTCAACACGATCGCCTCGACGTCGGCCAGCCGGTCGGAGATGTAGTCGAAGTCGGGCAGGATCAGGTCCACCCCCGGCTGGGACTCCTCGGGGAACAGGACGCCGCAGTCGACGATGAGCAGCCGGCCGTCGATCTCGAGCACGGCCATGTTCCGACCGATCTCGCCGATCCCGCCGAGGGCCACGATCCGCAGGACCCCGGGCTCGAGCGGCGCCGGGGTGGCAAGGTCGTGGTGCCCGGGCCTCATGCGCCCAGCCCCTCGACGCCCGCGGCGGCCAGGTCCGCGCGCAGGGTGGCCACCTGCTGCTCGGTGGCGTCGACCAGCGGCAATCGGACGGGTCCGGCAGGCAGTCCCAGCTCACGCATCGCTGCCTTGGCCAGGATCACCCCCTGGGTGCGGAACATCCCCACGTACGCCGGGATCATCGAGGCGTTGAGCTCCGCGGCCCGGGCCACGTCACCGCCGCGATGGGCGGCCATCATCTGACCGATCCGCGCACTGAGCACGTGGCCGACAACCGAGACGACGCCGACGGCCCCGACCGACAGCAGGGGCAGGGTCAGGGCGTCGTCGCCGGAGTACCAGGCCAGGCCCGTGTCCGCGATCACCGCCGCCGCCCCCGGCACGTCGGCCTTGGCGTCCTTGTTGGCCACGATGCGGGGGTGCTCGGCGATCCGCGCGAAGGTGTCGGCCTCGATCGGGACCCCGGTGCGACCCGGGATGTCGTAGGTCATGATCGGTAGGTCGGTTGCCTCAGCAACAGCCAGGAAGTGCGCCGCGATGCCCGCCTGCGGCGGCTTGTTGTAGTACGGCGTCACGAGCAGCAGGCCGTGCGCCCCGGCCGCCTGGGCGGCTTGTGAGATCTCGATCGTGTGGCGCGTGTCGTTGTTGCCCGATCCGGCCACGATCGTGGCCCGGTCCCCCACCGCCGCCAGCACGGTGCGCAGGACCTCAGTCTTCTCCGAGTCGCGCAGCGTCGGGGACTCCCCCGTCGTGCCGTTGACAATCAGGCCGTCATTGGCGCAGTCATCGACCAGGTGTGTGGCGAGTGCAGCCACGCCGTCGAGGTCCAGGGCACCCTCGGACGTGAACGGGGTGACCATCGCCGTGAGCATGTGGCCGAACGGGGCGGGGCTGGTGGGGTCAGGAGACATGGGCACACGCTATCGGGCATGCGGGCACCCGGGCGTCGGGCCACCGGGCGCGCCGCGCGCCGAACCGCCCCAGGACGCTGACCGCGCCGGTCCCGCCGTTCCAGGTTGCCCGTCGCTGCACGCCGCAGGTCAGGAGCGCGGGTCGATCAGGAACACGGGAGTGAGCTCGTCGCCCTGACCCATCGGATTGTCCAACATGACCTCGCGCGCGGCGGCGACGCTCATCGCCAGGTTCGCACTGCGCCCGACCACCTCGACGTTGATGTTGTTGCCGTCGATGATGTACGCCGCGCAGCCGAACCGCGCCGCCAGGGCGTCGCAGATCCCGTCCGGGTCCTTCGACGGCAGCATCGCGTACTCGTCGAACGGGGCCATCGCGTCGGGGTTGAAGCCGTCGATCTCGGAGATGTGGTGCCCGGCGATCCGATAGAAGTCCCCACGCCTGCGCAGCACGAACTTCGACAGCCCACCGCCGACGACGGCAGCAACCATACGCGGGTAGCCGACCTCCTCGATGGCCACCTGCATCTTCTTGGGATGGCTGTACCCGATGTCGCCGTTGTCGTTCTTGGTCACGTACTTCACGATCAGGCGGGCGAGCCAGGTGTCCTGGACGTCGCTGATGTGCCGGACGTCGCCGGCGCAGATGGACACGAACTTCTGCGACAGGCACAGCGTGGTGGCCGCCGTGATCTGCTCGGCTGCGTACAGGGCGATCACGCCGGCGAGGTCCTCGCCGATGCCGACCTTGTGCGTCTTGACCGGGGTGCGCAGATAGGTCCGGCCCTCGGCATCGCGGGTGCTGGTGGTGGTCACTGTGATCAGCCTACGCCGCTAGGGCGCGACCCGGCCGTTGGCGACGAAGGCGGCATGGGTCAGCGGCATGAGCGTGGCCCACTCCGCCTCGTAGCGCTCGGCCACCATCTCGATCTCGCGCTGCGGGAAGCTCGGGAAGCGGGCGTCGTCGCTGTGCATGCGCAGCGACAGGAAGTTCATCATCGCCCGAGCATTCATGGTGACGTAGGCCGCGGAGTAGATCGTCAGCGGCAGCACGATCCGGGCGACCTCACGGGCCACGCCGGCCTCGAGCATCGCCTCGTAGGCGGCGTAGGCCGATCGGCAGGCAGCCTCGGTCTCGGTGCGTACCAGCTCGTGCTGCTCGGCCGTGCCGGGCTCGAAGTCGTAGGCACCGGGCTTGCCCACCTGGACGAGGCGGCGCTGCTGACCGGGCACGTAGAAGGTGGGCTCGAGGACCTTGTAGCGTCCCGACTCCTCGTTGTAGGAGGCGATTCGATGCCGGAAGTGCTCGCGCCACATGAAGATGGGTGCCTGCACGAAGAAGGTCATCGACGAGTGCTCGAACGGGGAGCCGTGCCGGTCTCGCATCAAGTAGTTGATGAGCCCCGCGGACTTGGCTGGGTCCGCGTCGAGGTCAGCCAGCGACTGCTCCCCCTTGGTCGAGACCCGCGCCGCCCAGATCACGTCGGCATCGCTGGCAGCGTGCTTGACCAGCTCGACGGTGATGTCGTCGCGGAACCTCAACTCGGGCATCTGCATCCCTCCACAGGGCGATGGCTCAGGTCGTGCGGGGCGCGGGCGCGCGGCCCACACGCTACCGCCTGCGCGCCGCGGGGCCGGCGTGGGCCGGTGTTGGCTAGCCTGTGGCGCATCACCTCGACCCAGGAGTCCTGACATGTGCGGTTGCTTCGTCCTGTTGCTGGGTGCCTTTGCGCCCCGACTGGCACTGGCGCTCATGGCGCTGTTCAACGACGAGATCACCAAGGCCTTCGACGGCTCCTGGGTGATCCCGCTGATCGGTTGGTTCCTGCTGCCCTACACGACGCTGGCCTACGTCCTGCTCAGTTGGTGGGGCAACGGTGTCTCCGGGTTCGATTGGTTCCTGGTCGCCTTCGCCTTCGTCATCGACCTCGGCTCCTACGGCGGCGGATACTCCCGCCGCAGCGACCTGCACTACCCCACGCCCAGCGCCGGCTGAGGGTCGCAGCGGTTCACCGAGCGGTCATCTGGACGCCCGGTCGCCAGCAGGCGACTGCGCGGCGTACTGAGTAGTCTGATTGTGCTCGCACACGCTCCCGTACCCCCAATGGAAGGTAACCGCATGACCATCAAGGTAGGCATCAACGGCTTCGGTCGGATCGGCCGGATGGTGTTCCGTGCCGCCGTCAGCGATCACTCGGACACCATCACCGTGGTCGGGATCAATGACCTGCTGGATCCGGACTACTTGGCCTACATGCTCAAGTACGACTCCGTCCACGGTCGCTTCAAGGGCGACGTCTCGGTCGAGGGCTCGAACCTGATCGTCAATGGCAACGCAATCCGCCTGACTGCCGAGCGCGACCCGGCCAACCTCAAGTGGGGCGACGTCGGGGCTGAGGTCGTGGTCGAGTCCACGGGCCTGTTCCTGACCAAGGAGACCGCGCAGAAGCACATCGACGCCGGTGCCTCGAAGGTCATCCTCTCCGCGCCGTCCAAGGACGACACGCCGATGTTCGTCTTCGGCGTCAACTCCGACAAGTACGCCGGCGAGGCGATCATCTCCAACGCCTCCTGCACCACGAACTGCTTGGCACCCATCGCCAAGGTCCTGCACGAGAGCTTCGGCATCAAGCGCGGCCTCATGACCACGGTGCACGCAGCCACGGCCACCCAGAAGACCGTCGACGGTCCGAGCAACAAGGACTGGCGCGGCGGCCGGGGCATCCTGGAGAACATCATCCCGAGCTCCACGGGTGCGGCCAAGGCGGTCGGCAAGGTCCTGCCGGAGCTCAACGGCAAGCTCACCGGCATGTCGTTCCGCGTGCCCACCTCGGACGTCTCGGTCGTCGACCTGGTCGTCGAGCTGGAGAACGAGGCCAGCTACGAGGACATCAAGAAGGCCATGAAGGAAGCCTCCGAGGGCTCGCTCAAGGGCGTGCTGGGCTACACAGAGGAGAAGGTGGTCTCGACTGACTTCCGCGGCGAGTCCCTGACCTCGGTGTTCGATGCCGGGGCAGGCATCGCGCTGGACCCGACCTTCGTCAAGCTCGTGGCCTGGTACGACAACGAGTGGGGCTACAGCACCAAGGTCGTGGAGATGATCAAGGTCATCAGCGCCTAGGGGCGGACTGACCGACCTCGCGGTTCATGCCTGTGGCCGACCCCTCTTGGGATCGGCCACAGTGCTGTCCGGGTCTGGTCTACAGGAAGCCGATGAACACCATCCCGACCATGCAGGCAATGAGTACGACGGCAATGATCCTCACATTCTTAGGGTCCATCGCACCATCATCGGCCATCGCGGCTGGCTGCAGGCCATTGGGTACGTCCACGTCACGGTGTGTTGGGGCAACCGCGCGAGCGCCTGCGGATCTGGCGCTGAGTTCCCGCGCCTACCCGGCGTCCTCGAGGGACCCGCAGTGGCAGACTCGCGGGCATGCCCGGCCCGCCCCAGCCCGCCTACCTCGTGTACCGATACCGGTGGGTGGTGCTGGCCGTGACGACGCTGGTCAACCTCACGATCCAGACCCTCTGGATCGGGTATGCGCCGATCACCGGCCCGGCGGCGGAGTTCTACGGAGTCAGTGACGTCGCGGTGGGGTTGTTCGCCATGGTCTTCATGATCGCGTTCCTCCCGCTCTCGCTGCCTGCCTCGTGGTTGATCGACACCCGTGGGTTCCGGTTCGCCGTGGGCCTCGGGGTGGTGGTGATGGGAGCGTGTGGAGTCCTGCGCGGCCTGGCGGGCAGCAACTATGTCTGGGCGCTGGCAGCCACGGTCGGGATCGCGTGCGCGCAGCCCCTGCTGCTCAACTCGTGGACCACGATGCCGGCGCGCTGGTTCGCCCCGGACCAGCGCGCCACGGCCGTGGGGATCATCACGGTCGGCAACCTGGTGGGCACGGCGCTGGGCATGGTGGCCAGCCCGGTGCTGATCGAGTCGATGCCCATCGACCGGGTGCAACTGATTTACGGGGCGCTGGCGGCGGGGTCAGCGGTGCTGTTCCTGCTGCTGGCCCGCGAGCACCCCCCGACACCGCCCTGCCCGCCTGGGCACGAGCAGCGAGCCCTCGTGCTCGACGGTCTGCGGCGGGCGCTGCGCGTCCCGGCGTTCTGGGCGGTGCTGGCGGTGGCCTTCGTGGGCCTGGGCGTGTTCAACGGATTGACGACCTGGGTCGAGGCGATCCTGCGCCCCCGGGGGTTCGACCCGGCCGACGCCGGTGCCCTCGGCGCGGTGCTGCTGCTCGGCGGGCTCGTGGGCGCCGTGGTGCTGCCGGCCCTCTCGGACCGGAGTCGTCAGCGCGGTCCCTTCCTGGCGCTGGCCTTCGCCGGGGCCCTTCCCGGCCTGGTGGGGGTCACGCTCGCCAGCAGCCTGCCCGTCCTGCTGGTGTCCGCTGCCACTCTCGGGTTCTTCCTGGTGTCTGCTCTGCCGATCGGGTTCCAGTACGCCGCGGAGGTCACCCGGCCCACCCCGGAGGGCACCTCCAACGGCCTGATGCAGCTGTTCGGCCAAGGCGCGGTGGTGTTCGTCTACGCGATGTCCGCGCTGCGTAGCGCCGACGGGTCCTTCACGTGGTCACTGGTGGCAGCGGGGGTGCTGCTGATCGTGGCGAGTGTGGTGGCAGCACGCCTTCCCGAGCCCGAGAGCCTGGCCGCGGAGACCGCGCAGCCGATCGGGCGCTGACCTCGGCCGGACCACCGCCGCTCGGGCTAGAACCCGCCGAAGTCGAAGCCGCCCCCATCGAAGCCGCCCCCATCGAAGCCGCCGGCATCGTTTCCACCGGCGAAGCCCTCGGAGCCGCCAGCATCAGCGCCCGCACCGTCGCCACCACTGAGGTCCTCGGACCCACCGGCGCCGGCTCCCTCCGCGCCGAAGTAGTCGAACCCGGCCGGCAGGTACATCGCGTTGATGAGCATCGTGCCCAGCAGCATGTTGTTGAGCATGTACATCCCCGAGGCGCCGTACCACCCGCGTGCCCACGGGGCGTACTCCGGACCGGCGTCGTAGTAGGGACGCTCCCCCGAGGCGGTCTGGACGAGCCGGGCCTGGGGATCCAGGCCGTCGGCGATCCGCGCCTGGCAGGCAGCGCAGACCGGCACGTCGCGCAGGGCGCCGCCCGGTGGCGCCCACTGGGAGTCCGCTACCGACAGTCCGTGTCGCTGGTCGAAGAAGCAGGCGGGCCGGCGGCTCGGCAGATCCCGACCTTCACGGCGGGCGGCGAGCGTGGCCAGCGCGAAGCGGCCGTCGTCCAGTGAACGGGACACCCACTGCAGGTCATCAGGATGGGTCGAGACGGCCAGGGCCTCCTTGGCGCGCTCGTAGGCCCCGAGGGCCGCATCGAAGTCGTGCACGGCTTCGGCGGCAATGGACTGCGGAACCGGCGTGGCGGCGATCTGTTCGCCGAGTTGGGTCACGTCCTCCTCCGCGACGCGCCGCACGGCCTGCCAGCGACGTTCGGCCAGCTCACGGTTCTGCTCGGCGCCGGGCAGCTGGCGGACCGGCGACTGTGGGCGCAGGGACCGCATCACGAAGAAGGCGCCCACGGCCAGGACGATGATCCACAGGAGGTCCGACATGGCGTCCACGATACCGGCGCGTGCTCCCGGCCGCCGTGGAGCGGCCAGGGCCGATTGTGCAGGCCCAGCCACTGCGGGCGACTCATGGCCCCGCGCGTGCCCGCAGACTCAGGCGGCGCGATGGGCCTGCGAAGCCTGTTTGGAGTAGGAGCGCGCGTACACCACGCGCATGAGCAGGGCCTCCCAGGTGGGCAGGGCCTTGGCGCCGCCCAGCCCGGCTCCGCCGATCCACGCCCGCGCAGCCTTCTCCACCACCATCGCCAGCGCCTCGTGGTCCGCACCGAACACGAGCGCACCGCGACCCGGGATGAGCACTGCGTCTGCCCGCGGTCGCCGACGTGGCGTGGATCGGACCGGGGCCACGCGCCGACCGGTCAGCTGCGCCAGGTCGTCGAGCACCGGGGGCAGGGCCTTGCGCAGAACCGAGAAGCGGACCGTGAAGGGCGCCTCGGACAACCAGCCCCGACTCCCGTCGGCCAGCGGCACCTCGGTCAGGCAGGCCGGATCCCACGCGGCAGCCGGGTCGGCGGGCATGTGTGAGCCCTCCCGGGGCCGCTTGTCGACCACATAGGACGCGCACGTGCGCTCCAGGTCGGTGACCAGGTCGAACGCGGCCTCCAGGTCAGCGCCCACGGCGAAGACCCCGTGATTGGCCATCAGCACCGCGGGGCCTGACCCGAGCGCCCCGACGGTGCCGGCCGTGAGCTTCCTCGTGCCCGGCAGTGCGTAGGGCGCACAGGGCACCTGGCCGAACGTCGCTGGCACCGGCACCCGCGCGGCCGCGCAGATCGAGGCCGCGACCTGGTGGGTGTGCACGCCGGCCAGTACGTCGGGCCGGCGGCGGTACACCTCCCGGTGCACCTTGCGCTCACCGCTGGGTCGGTACGGCCCGGACCACGCGTCGGTCTCGAGGTCGACCACGACGATCATCTCCTCGGTGAGGTCCGGGTAGGCGATCCCGCTGGGCGTGATGGCCATCGTGCGCTCGTCGAGGCGTACGCTCAGGTTGCCCCAGGTACGGGCGACCAGTCCCTGCCCCAGCAGTCGGTGCCCGGCCTCGACCAGCTGCCGGCGGGCCTGCGCCTCTTTCACTGCCGGGCCCCCTCGACCTGGGCGAACACGCGGTCGAAGGCCGCGACTGCCCGGTCGATGGTCTCGTGTGTGTGCGCGGCGCTGGTGTACATCCGTGAGCCAGCCAGCGTGATGACCCCTTCGGCCGTGTACGCCGCACCCATCTGCTCCATCACGAGCTTGCGGGCCTTGATCTCCTTGAGCTTGCCCGGGATCGCCCAGGCCCGGTTGAAGTCCACGGTGAAGTGCAGGGTGCCAACAGTCTGCAGATGCACGATCGAGCCCTGGTTGTAGGCCACGAACGGCAGCCCGCGCCGGGTGATCGCAGCCTTGAGCCCCGCGGTGAGCCGGTCGCCCATCTCGCCGGCTCGCTGCGGGGCGCCGGTGCGCTCCATCTCCACGAGGGTGAAGTAGCCCGCGGCACTGGACAGCGGGTTGGCGGCCATCGTGCCCCCGACGAGGGCCTTCTTCGAGCCGGCCTCGATGCCGGCGGACAGGTACTTCATGTACTCACGGCGGCCCCCCAGGCCACCGGCCGAGGGGTACCCACCGGCCACGACCTTGCCGAACACGGTCAGGTCCGGCTCGACGCCGAAGTAGCCCTGGGCGCCCCCCAGCCCGATCCGGAAGCCGGTGACGACCTCGTCGAAGATCAGCAGCGCCCCGTACTTGTCACAGAGCGCGCGCGCCCCGGCGTTGAAGTCCCGGGGCAGCGGCCGCGTGCCACTCTCCGGACCGACGGGCTCGACCAGGACCGCTGCCGTACCCCCCCGTGCGCGGTTGAGCATCAGGGTCCGTTCGAGGGCGTCGAGGTCGCCCGGTGCGAACTCCTGGGTGTGCCGGAAGACGAACTTCGGCACCCCGTGCGCCTCGTGGTGCCGGGTTCCCGGGATGCGCAGGCCATAGGCGAGCTGGTCGGACCAGCCATGGTAGGCCCCACCCATCTTCACGACGTTCTTCTTGCCCGTCGCCAGCCGGGCGACCCGGATCGCGGCCATGCATCCCTCAGTCCCGGAACCGAGCATCCGGAACATCTCCACCGCCGGCATGTGCTCGGCGATGAACCGGGCCAGCTTCAACTCGTAGGCGTGGAACAGCCCCGTGGACGGACCGGTCTCGCGCAGCACCTCGATGACCTGCTCGAGGACCTCGGGCGGGTTGGACCCCAGCACCGTGGGCCCCCCGGCCTGCAGGAAGTCGAGGTACTGGTTGCCGTCGAGGTCGTGCAGGTGTGCCCCGGTCGCCCTGGTGATGACCAGCGGGAACGGCAGGTTGAACGCCAGGTTGTGCTGCACCCCGCCGGGGATGTACTGCGCGGCCTCGGCGGTCATCTCCTTGGACGCCTGGCAGCGCTTCTCGAAGTGCTCGTCGAGGTAGGCGGCCAAGGCTTCGGGGCGCAGGGCCCGGATCGGTTGGGCGATGAGGGCGTCGAGCTCGGCCAGGACCGCGGGGACATCGGGGTACTGGCTGATCGCGAAGCCGTCGGGCACGGCCGCCTCCTAGGGTTCACTGGCTGCGTCCATCCTGCCACCGCGGTGCGGCGGCTCCGCGCCCGGCCGAGCGGGGGTGGATACTGCCTGCTCGTGGGCTCGCTGCTGCTGTCGTTCGACCTCGGGGACCACCTCGGGCAAGGCGTGCCTGTACGAGGCGGGCGAGCACCTGGTGCTGCGTGCCGCGACCAGCCGGCCCCTGCCCCTGCACGTGGAGTCCGACGGCACCGCCGAGCAGGACCCCGAGGACTGGTGGGCGGCCCTGGCCGATGCCGTGCCCGAGTTGCTGGACCTGGCCGGGGCGACGGCAAGCGAGGTCACCGGGATCACGTTCTGCGCGCAGATGCAGTGCCTGGTGCTCGTCGACCGAGCTGGGCGCGCGGTGCGCCCAGCGCTGAGCTACCTCGACCAGCGCCCGAGCGCCCGGATGGCTGAGCTTCACACGGGGCGGGCCGCGCATCGCGGGCATCGGGGCCGCGGTGGTGCTGCCCTGGTTGCGGGTTGCCGGCGGTGTGGCGGCCAGCGTGAAGGACCCCCTCTGGAAGTACCTGCGGGTGGCCGACGAGGAGCCGGAGGCGTTCGCGCGGGTGCACCGCTGGCTCGACGCCAAGGACTACCTGACCGCACGGTGCACCGGTGAGTTCACGATGAGCGCGGACTCCGCGTTTGCCACGTTCCTGGCCGACACGCGGGGTGGGGGCTGCCAGTGGAGTCCCTGGTTGGTGCGTCGGTTCGGCGTGCGAACGGAGCACCTGCCACGCATCGTGGCACTGTCGGCCCAGGTGGGTCGACTCACGGAAGCCGCCGCAGGTGACCTGGGCCTCGCCCCGGGGACGGCGGTGTTCGCCGGGGGTGGGGATGCGTCGCTGATCGGTGTCGGCGCCGGTGCCACGGCGCTGGGCAGCACCCACGTCTATGTCGGAACCAGCGGATGGGTGTCCACGGTCGCCGACCGCCGGATCGTGGACACGCGCCGCATGATGGCCACCGTCCCCGGGGCGCAGCCCGGCCGCCTGAACTACTTCGGGGAGCAAGAGACCTCCGGGAAGTGCCTCGAGTGGGTGCGCGACCACCTGGCCCTCGACGAGATCGGGTTGTTCCTCGACGCGCAGCCCCGACCGACCGGCGCCGACGGGCAGGATGCGTCCCTGGTCGACTACCTCACCCGCACGATCGCCGACGTGCCGGCCGGCTCAGGAGGAGTGCTGTTCGCACCGTGGCTGCACGGCAGCCGATCTCCGTTCGAGGATCCACACGTGCGCGGGCTGTTCCTCAACATCGGGATGGAGACCAGCAAGCGTGCGCTGATCAGGGCCGTGGTGGAGGGCATCGCCTACAACAAGCGCCTCCTGCTCGAGGCGCAGGCCCATAAGGTGAAGCCCTCTCACGTGCTCCGGTTCGCCGGCGGGGGTGCGGTGTCGGACCTGACTGCCCAGATCCTGGCTGATGTCACCGGGCACCCTGTGGAGGCCGTGGTCGACGCTCAGTACGCGGGAGCGGCTGGTGCCGCCCTGGTGGCGGCCTGGGGCGCCGGCCGGTTCGCCAGCTTGGACGAGGCTGCCCGCAGCGTCGAGGTGCGCGCTCGGTTCGAGCCTGATCCCGCGACGAGGGCGGTCCACGACCGCAACTTCTCGGTGTTCGCCGACCTCTACCCGGCCACCAAGCACCTGTTCGCCCTCCTGAACGCGCCCACCTGAGCTCCGGAGCCTCGTTGGTGTGTACGGAATCGACCATCAGATGGTCGGTTCCGTACACACCAACGCAGGGACCGCCGCTGCGGTCGCGGAGCTCAGGGGGCTTCTGCGAGGAAGCGGCGGATCCGATCGACGTACCACGGGAGTTCGGCACCGTGCTCGTGGAACCCTACGTGTCCGCCGTGCGCCGTGATGGCCCGGCGCACCGGGGTGCTCGCGACCAGTGCTTCCCAGTCGACCGCTGCGTAGGAGCTGGCCGGGATCATCGGGTCGTCCATAGCGTGGACCACGAGGGTGGGCACGCTGATGTGCGGGAGGAACTGCGCGCTGGAGTTGACCGCGTAGTACTCGGCGGCGTCGCGCCAGCCGTTGTGCTTGGCGGTGATCAGGTCGTCGAACTCGACCAGCGTGCTGGCGCTGCGCACGGCGGCCCGCTCCGCCTCGGTCAGCTCCAGCCTGGACTCCAGTGTGTCGGCACGCAGCCGGGACACCAGGAACTTCTGGTAGAGGCCGAACATCCGTCTCTGCAGGTGCTGCACCCCGGTGGACAGGTCCAGGGGCGCGCACACAGAGGCCCCGGCCCGGATGTCGAGTCCGGCTAACGGCTCGCCGAGCAGCTTGAGAGTGGCGTTCCCGCCCAGGGAGTAGCCGACGACAGCCAGGCCGCTGACGCCGGGCTCATGGCTCAGCGCGCGCAGGACCTCACGCAGGTCCTCAGTGCGCCCCCCGTGATAGATCAGCCGGGAGTGCTCTGCTGAGTCCCCGACGCCGCGCAGGTCCACCCGCGCCACCACGTGCCCAGCGCGCAGCAGGCCCAGGGCGGTGGCCCGTACGTATGTCGAGTCGATCCGCCCGCCCATGCCGTGCACGAGCAGGACGAGTGGGAGGCTCGGGTCGCTGCCGCTGCGGGGTCGGTGGATCCGCATCGCCAAGGCGTCGCCGGTCCCATCGTTGAGCGCCACGACGAGGCGCTGTTCGGTGCTGACCCCGGCCAGGTCGTGCTCCGGGGGCCGCACGCGGTCGGCAATAGTCTGCAGCGTCCCGTTCACCCAGGGCAGGGCTGGGGTGAAGCTCGCGTTGACCAGTGCACTCATGGCAGCCGCAGCACGGAGCGGATGGTGCGCACGACCCCGTTGTCGGTGTTGCCCGGTGCCCGGTAGCGGGCACGCTGCGCCAGCACCGGGTGCGCATTGGCCATCGCGAACGAGTAGTCGGCCTCGTCCATCATCTCCAGGTCGTTCAGGAAGTCGCCGAACACCATGGTCTGAGCCCGCGTGACCCCCAGTGCCTGCTGAAGGTGGCGCAGGCCGCTGCCCTTGTTGGCGTGCAGGTCCATCACGTCGAGCCAGTGCTGGCCGGAGACCACGACCTGATGGGTGGCGCGGAATCGGGCGTATGCAGGCGCGGAGGTCTGCTCGGAGGAGTGGAAGTCGTAGATGGCCACCTTGAGGATGTCGTCGGCGACCTCCTGCAGGTCGCCGACAACCTCGAGCCGGTGGTAGTACTTGTCCACCTCGTCGCGAAACGCGGGGTCGGTGCGCTCGATGTACGCGCTGGCCTTCCCACAGAGCACGGCACCCACGTCAGCACCGCCGTCCATGAGCTCGCGCGCCACGCTGACCAGCTCCCGGGCCACCTCGCGATCGAGGCAGTCGGCGCTGAGCTCGACCCCGTCGCGGACCACGAACGTGCCGTTCTCGGCGATGAACACCACCTCCGAGGCGATGTCCTCGAAACGCGCCAGCAGGTTGTAGTACTGCCGGCCCGACGCTGGGCAGAACACGATCCCGCGCTCGTGCAGCTGATCGATCAGGGGCCAGAACTCCTCGTGGACTGCGTCCTGGTCATCGAGCAACGTGCCGTCCATGTCGCAGGCGATCAGCCGGATGTCCGGGACGTGGTCGAACCGCGGCGCAGCGTCAATCGGCGGGGTGGTCACCCGAGCATCCTGCCACCCGCCGGCCGGGGGCGGGTGCGACCGCCGCTCATCCGGAACTGTCTGACTGCGTGCACCACCGGCAGGATGGCCCCATGACTGACCAGTTCGTCAAGACCTCGACGGGACGCCCGGTCGCGGGGTTCTTCGCCACCGAGGCCGCCGGACTGGACTGGATCCGGGTACCCGGCGGTCCGCCGGTGCCGCGGGTCCATGAGGTCGGCCCAGCGGAGATCCGGATGGATCAGGTGTCCTCGGGGTCCTCGACCCCAGCGATGGCGCGCCAGTTCGGTCGACGGCTTGCGACCCTGCATGACTCCGGGGCCCCGAGCTTCGGTAGCCCGCCGCCTGCCGCGCCGGGCCCGCGGGGCTGGATCGGCCGCCTGCCGATGGCCTACACGCACCGTGCCCAGTTCGCTGAGTTCTGGGCCCTGGACCGGCTGGCCTTCACCGCACGCCTGGCACGCGACCGCGGCGCGCTGTCGTCAAGGCAGGCCACCGAGGTGGACTCCTTCGTCGAGGACCTGCTGGCCGGTGAGGTCGACACTGGCCCACCGGAGGAGCCCGCGCGGCTGCATGGCGACCTCTGGAGCGGCAATGTGCTCTGGGGTGCCGACGGACATGTGTGGCTGATCGATCCGGCCGCGCACGGCGGTCATCGGGAGTCCGACCTCGCCATGCTCGCCCTGTTCGGCGTCGCGCACCTCGAGGCCCTCATTGACGGGTACCGGGAGGCCGAGGCGCTGGCACCAGGCTGGCAGTCCAGGGTGCCCCTGCACCAGACGTGGCCGCTGCTCGTCCATGCCGCGCTGTTCGGCGGCGGGTACGCGCACAACGCGGTGGCCGCCATGCGCGCTGCCCGACGCCAGTAGGCAGGAACACGTCCGGTCCTGCGGGTTTGGGACTCTGGGAACCGGGAATGCTTGGCCCGTGTTGACGGACCACCTGGGTCCGTCGTGACCTGATAGGGGACCACATGACCACCAGCTCCACCACCACGACCGGCGTGGAGATTACCGCCGACGACGTCGTGGCCACCTCCAAGCACTGGGGGATCCTGCTCACCTTCGGCATCCTGACCGCGGGCCTGGGCGCGGCGATCATCGCCTGGCCGGACAAGACGGTTGCCGTGGTGGCCGTCCTGCTCGGGTTCTCCCTGCTCATCAGCGGGATCTTCTCGCTGGTCGCCAGCTTCACCCAGCCCGACCGCACGACCGGGTCGCGGGTGCTGATGGCCATCTCGGGCGTCCTGTCCGTGGCCCTGGGCTTCCTGGCCTTCCAGGGCGTCACCCAGGCCGTGACGATCCTCGTGATCATCGTGGGCCTGGGCTGGCTGATGCGCGGCATCCTCGAGCTGGTCGCCGGGATCAGCGCCAAGGGCGTGCCCGGTCGTGGCCTGGTGATCGCCGGCGGAGTCATCAGCATCGCCGCTGGTGGCGCCATCCTGCTCTGGCCGAGCGCCACCCTGACCGTCATCGCATGGATAGTCGGGTTCACCCTCGTGGCCATCGGCATCGTCCAGATGATCGCAGCGTTCCAGCTGCGCTCGATCGGTGCGCAGGTCGCGCAGTCGATCACCACGGGCGAGGTCGTCACCGACTGATCTCCCACCGCACTCACCGCGCCCCTTCGTGCTCCGGCACGAGGGGGCGCGTGCATGGGGGCGCGAGCCGCGGGGCGTGGGGCACGTCCACCGCCACCCTTGCGGCAGATGGCGCCCTACGGCTGCGCTCGGTGCAGGGCGATGGCACGGCGCATCGACGACCGGGCCCGCTTGCGGTCACCGGCTGCGTCGTAGGCGGTGGCCAGCTCGAACCAACGCGGCCAGTCGTCCGGCTGCTCCTCGACCCGGGTCCGCACGGACGCGAAGTGCGCGTCGGCCGCGGCTCGCTCGGGTCGCCCCGAGGGCCGGCGCGGCAGGTCGTCGATGGGCAGCTGGCCGCTGGCGGCCAGCTCGCGGGCCAACTCCTCGGTCGTCCGACCGAACTGCCATTCACGCCAGAGCGCCCACAGCCCGATCGCGGGCAGCGCGAGGATCGCCACGCCAAGGGCGATCGGGACCGCTCCGCCGGCCTGGATGAAGTCCAGCGCACGTGATGCGGAGAACAGCAGGTACGCGCCGAGCAGGACGGCCATCACCACGGCCATGCGCTTGCCGGTCATCGTGGGCGACTCACCCCTCGAGGCCGAGAAGGCCGTCGATGCCCAGGGTCAGCCCGGGGTGGGCGGCCACCGATCGCACAGCGAGCAGAACGCCGGGCATGAAGCTGGCCCGGTCGAAGGAGTCGTGGCGGATCGTCAGGGTCTCCCCCGGCCCGCCGAGCAGCACCTCCTGGTGGGCCACCAGGCCCTGCAGGCGCACGGCATGGACGTGGATTCCGTCCACGACCGCCCCACGCGCCCCCGGCAGCGCCGACGTGGTGGCGTCGGGCATGTCCGGGCTCTGCGCCTCCTGGCGGGCAGCGGCGATGAGCTCAGCCGTGCGTGCTGCCGTGCCTGACGGGGCGTCGGCCTTGCGGGGATGGTGCAGCTCCACGATCTCGACCGAGTCGAAGTGCGGTGCAGCCGCAGCGGCGAACCGCATCATCAGGACCGCCGCGATGCCGAAGTTGGGCGCGATGACCGCGCCCACGGCAGGGTTCGCGGCCAGAAGCTCGCGGACTCGCTCCAGCTTCTGGGCATCGAAACCCGTCGTGCCCACGACCGGGTGGAGGCCTGCGCCGATCAGGTACTCGAGGTTGCCCATGACCGACTCGGGGTGCGTGAAGTCGACGACCACCTGGGCACCGGCAGCTCTCAACTCGGCGAGGTCATCACCGACATCGAGACTCGCCACCAACTCGAGGTCCGGGGCGTCGTAGACCACCCGGACCACCTCGGAACCCATGCGCCCGCGTGCTCCCAGCACGCCCACCCTGATCGTCATGCCCCGCATTCTCCCACCGTTGCCGCCCGGGCGAGCGGCACACGCGCCCAGAAGTCAGATCGCGAAGGTGCGGTCCGCCTCGAACGGTCCGATCACGGTCACGGCCCGCGGCGCGCTCAGGAGCGCGGCTGCCTCTCGGGCCACGTCCTCGGCGGTCACCGAGTCGACCCGACCCAGGATCGTGTCGATGCTCGGCAGTTCGCCGACGGACAGGTCCGCACTGCCGATCCGGCTCATGCGTGAGCCGGTGTCCTCCAGGCCCAGGACGATCGAGCCCTTCGTCTGGCCCTTGCCGCGGGCGAGCTCATCGGCTGTGATGCCGTTGCGCGCCACCTCGTCCAGCCCGGCCAACGTGAGCTCGAGGACCTCGTCGACCTTGCTGGGCAGGCAGCCGGCATAGGCCCCGAACACGCCTGTGTCGGAGTACCCGGTCGTGAACGCGTAGACCGAGTAGGCCAGACCGCGCCGCTCACGGATCTCCTGGAACAGCCGCGAGGACATCCCTCCGCCCAGTGCCGTGCTCAGGATGCTCAGGGTGTAGCGCCGGTCATCCGAGCGCGGCACGCCGGGCACCCCCACCACGAGGTGGGCCTGTTCGGTGGGGCGCGGGATGACCCGCAGGCCCCCGGCGGAGGCCACGATCGGTCCCCCCCGACGCGCGGCCAGCGGGCGCAGGGCCGGATCGCCGAGGGCACCGGCGCTGCCGAAGGCCTCGGTCACAAGGCGGACCACCTCGTCGTGATCCACCGCGCCGGCGGCCGCCACGACCATGGCCTCGGGCCGATAGCGACCGCGGTAGAACGAGGCGATGGCCTCGGGGGTGATCGCCTCGATGGTCGCCTGCGTGCCCAGGATCGAACGGCCCAGGTCGGTCTCGCCGAACAGGCCGAGCATGAACTCGTCGTGGACCAGGTCGGAGGGATCGTCGTCGCGCATGGCGATCTCCTCGAGGATCACCCCGCGCTCGGACTCCACATCCTGGGCACGCAGCAGCGCAGAGGTCACGATGTCGCTGATCACGTCGATCGCCAGCGGCAGGTCGCGATCGAGCACCCGGGCGTAGAAGCAGGTGTGCTCCTTGGCCGTGAAGGCGTTCATCTCCCCGCCGACGGCGTCCATCAGGGAGGAGATCTCCATCGCCTCGCGGCGCCGGGTGCCCTTGAACAGCAGGTGCTCGAGGTAGTGCGCCGAACCCATCTGGGCGTGGTTCTCGTCGCGGGACCCGACACCGACCCAGATGCCGAAGGCCGCGGAGCGGACTCCGGGCACGTTCTCGGTGATGATGCGCAGCCCGCCGGGCAGGACAGTCCGGCGGACCAGTCCCCCCTGCTCGGCGGTGAGCAGGCAGACCGACGAGCCCGGCTCCTGGTCGGGATCGATGGTCCAGGAGCCGGGCTCGCGGGCTGTCATGTGGGTCAGGCCTGGCCCTCGTCGGAGGCCGCGGCCTCGTCGGCGGGGGCGTCGTCGATGACCGGCATCAGGGAGAGCTTCCCGCGGGGGTCGACCTCCTTGATCTCGACCAGGATCTTCTGGCCGACCTGGGCGACGTCCTCGACGTTGTCGATGCGCTTGCGGCCGGGGGCCAGCTTCTTCAGCTCGCTGATGTGCAGCAGGCCGTCCTTGCCGGGCAGCAGCGAGACGAAGGCGCCGAAGGTCGTGGTCTTGACCACCGTGCCCAGGTAGCGCTCCCCCACCTCGGGCATCGTCGGGTTGGCGATGGCGTTGATCGCCGCGCGGGCGGCCTCGGCCGACTCACCGTTGGTGGCACCGATGTAGATGGTGCCGTCGTCGGTGATGGTGATGTCGGCACCCGTGTCGTCCTGGATCGTGTTGATCATCTTGCCCTTGGGCCCGATCACCTCACCGATCTTGTCCACGGGGATGTTGACCGTGATGATCCGCGGAGCCAGCGAGCTCATCTCGTCGGGGACGTCGATGGCCTCGTTCATCACCTCGAGGATCGCCAGCCGCGCGTCGTGCGCCTGGTTGAGGGCACCGGCGAGCACCGAGGCGGGGATGCCGTCGAGCTTGGTGTCCAACTGCAGGGCGGTCACGAAGTCCTTGGTGCCAGCGACCTTGAAGTCCATGTCGCCGAAGGCGTCCTCAGCGCCGAGGATGTCGGTCAGCGCCACGTAGCGGGTCTCGCCGTCGACCTCGTCGGAGACCAGGCCCATCGCGATGCCCGCGACCGGGGCCTTGAGCGGCACACCGGCGTTGAGCAGCGACAGGGTCGAGGCGCAGACCGAGCCCATCGAGGTGGAGCCGTTGGAACCCAGGGCCTCGGAGACCTGCCGGATCGCGTAGGGGAACTCCTCCTTGCTGGGCAGGACGGGCACGAGGGCCCGCTCGGCCAGCGCGCCGTGGCCGATCTCGCGGCGCTTGGGCGAACCCACGCGGCCGGTCTCGCCGGTGCTGTAGGGCGGGAAGTTGTAGTTGTGCATGTAGCGCTTGCGCGTCTCCGGGCTCAGCGTGTCGAGCTGCTGCTCCATCTTGAGCATGTTCAGCGTGGTGACGCCCATGATCTGGGTCTCGCCGCGCTCGAACAGCGCCGAACCGTGCGCCCTGGGGACGACCTCGACCTCGGCCGACAGCGGACGGATGTCGGTGAGCCCGCGGCCGTCGATGCGGACCTGGTCGCGCAGCACGCGCACCCGGACCAGCTTCTTGGTCAGGGACCGGAATGCGGCGCTGACCTCCTTGTCGCGACCGGCGAACTGCTCGGCAAGGCGCTCGGCAGCCAGGCCCTTGACCCGGCTGGTCTCGGCCTCGCGCTCCTGCTTGTCCGCGATGGTCAGGGCGGCGGCCAGCTCGTCGCTGACCGAGGCCTCGACGGCCTCGAACACCTCGGGCTGGTAGTCCGGGAACACCGGGAACGCAACGGTCTCCTTGGCGGCCTTCGCGGCCAGGGCCGACTGCGCGTCGCACAGGGTGCGGATGAAGCCCTTGGCGGCCTCGAGACCCTCGGCCACAACCTGCTCGGTGGGGGCAGGTGCCCCGCCGACGACCAGCTCGTAGGTGGCGTCGGTGGCCTCGGCCTCGACCATCATGATCGCGACGTCATCGCCGACGACCCGGCCAGCCACCACCATGTCGAACACAGCGCCCGTGAGCTGCTCGTGGGTCGGGAAGGCGACCCACTGCCCGCGGATCAGCGCGACGCGGGTCGCACCGATCGGGCCGGAGAAGGGCAGTCCCGAGAGCTGGGTGGACAGCGAGGCCGCATTGATTGCCAGCACATCGTAGAGGTGGGCCGGGTTGAGGCTCATCACGGTGATGACGACCTGGACCTCGTTGCGCAGGCCCTTGACGAACGTGGGGCGCAACGGGCGGTCGATCAAGCGGCAGGTGAGGATCGCGTCCTCGCTGGGCCGGCCCTCACGGCGGAAGAACGAGCCGGGGATGCGCCCGGCGGCGTACATCCGCTCCTCGACGTCGATCGTCAGCGGGAAGAAGTCGAACTGCTCCTTGGGGTGCTTGCCGGCCGTGGTCGCCGACAGCAACATGGTGTCCTCATCGAGGTAGGCGACGGCGGAGCCGGCGGCCTGACGGGCCAAGCGGCCGGTCTCGAAGCGGATGGTACGGGTGCCGAATGCGCCGTTGTCGATCACGGCTTCGGACGAATGGATCTCGGGACCCTCCACGGGTGCCCTCCTTTGTGGTTGGGAGGGTCTGACCGGTGCAAGTCCTGGATAGAAGTCCTCGGATCGCTGCGGCCCGTGTTGCTCGGGCACCTGCATCGCTGTCCGGGGACCACCACCGCAAGACCATGCGTGGGGTCAGACCCTCTGTGTTGAGTTGTGGTACGGGGAAGTGCCGGTGTGCAGCAGGAGATCCCTGGCGGGCGTCAGTGCCCGGCCGGAGGGGATCGGTGCTGGCGAAGGTGCCGCCCAGCACCAGGAGCGGCACCCGTGGGGGTACCGCTCCTGGGAGGTGCTAGCGCCGGATTCCGAGGCGCTCGATGAGCGCGCGGTACCGGTTGATGTCCGTGGCCTGCAGGTACTTGAGCAGGCGACGGCGCTGGCCGACCAGCAGCAGCAGTCCGCGACGGCTGTGGTGGTCGTGCTTGTGGGTCTTGAGGTGCTCGGTGAGATCGGCGATCCGCTTGCTCAGGAGCGCGACCTGCACCTCGGGGCTGCCGGTGTCGCCCTCGCTTGTTCCGTACTCGGCGATGATGGACTTCTTGGTGTCCGTGTCAAGAGACATGAATGAGTGCGTGTTCCTCTCGGGCGCATCGTGCACCAGCGGCCTTGTGCCTGGCTGGTTCGAGTCGCGGTCCCCGGGGCGCCCGCCCCGTGGCCGTCAGGCTCAAGAGTAACACCGGTGCGATTCCGGGGAGGTTGTGCGGATCGGCACGCGCGTCAGTTGCCGATCAAACACCCCGGCCAGCTGGCTCTGAAAGCCCCCATCCCGGGGGACAAGACAAGCGCAAGCCGCACTCACCGTGACTGCGCGCGCACGGCGTGAACAGTGTGACACCCCTGATTCGGCAACGCTTCGATACGGCAACCGCAGGAGTGCCCTGGGCTTTCTGTGCGCTTCCACCTTCACCGACGGCGGGGTGCTCAGCAGTGACGGCACGACCATCACGTGGGAGGTGACCCTCGCAGCGGTCGCCTCGAAGCGCTGACCCACGCGGGCAACGTGGACGAGGACGTGGCCGATGGCGCCCCGCTGACCATCACGGTCACCTTCCAGGACCTCGAGGACAGCAGGGAGCACCCGGTGGCCGTCCCTCCGTGTGTCCGAGCAGGACGAGGACACCGACAAGGACGCCGACGAGACTGTCGATGGCACCGAGGACCTCGCTGACACCGGCGCCGATGGGGTCCGGAACCTGGTCGGAGCCGCACTTCTGGCCATGCTGGCCGGTGGCCTGAGGGTCACCTACGGGCGCAGGCGCCGCATGGGTGCCTGACCCGCAAGGCAGG
Organism: uncultured Actinomycetes bacterium; assembly: GCA_963788325.1. Taxonomy (GTDB): domain Bacteria; phylum Actinomycetota; class Actinomycetes; order S36-B12; family CAIYMF01; genus Prado023. The sequence goes on along the minus strand of CAWBGJ010000015.1, from coordinate 113,119 downwards.
TGGGGACATGATCCCCAGAGCCTGACCTGACGCAGATGCCCTGCCCCCACCGGGAGCGGGGCATCTGCATGTCAGGAGGCTCCTGTGGCCCGGAATCTCACGCGGACTGAGCAAGCCCACCCGGGCGCCCACCGATCGGGTGACCTCCCATCGGGTGACCCCTCATCGAGCGACCGCCCATCGGGGGAAGTCGCGCGGAACCCTCCACTGGGCTGTGCAGGCCCGCCGATCACCTGCACATGACTACCCACGTCAGCCATCGCCCCGCTCGGTGGGTGACCGCCCTCATGGTCGCCTCATTGTCCTTCGCAGTGATGCCTGCGGGCATGGCGGCGCCCGCGGGCGCACCAGCGGGTGGCCAGGTCAGCCAGGTGCGGATGGTGACTGGGTCGGCGGCGCAGGACGGCTTCGAGGCTGAGGTCCTCCGGCTGACGAACCAGGCGCGGGCCCACGCCCGCAAGTGCGGCAGCACCCGGAAGAAGGCAGTCCGGCCCGTGCGCTGGAGCGCCACGCTGGCCCGGTCGGCCAACGAGCACAGCGCGGACATGGCGACCCGCAACTACTTCTCGCACTATGACAAGGCGGGCCGCTCGCCGTTCCAGCGGATGCGGTCGGTCGGCTACAACTATCGCGCGGCCGGGGAGAACATCGCGGCCGGTCGTAGCCTGGCCACGGCGCAGGCGGTCGTGCGGGCGTGGCTGAAGAGCCCCGCGCACTGCAAGGTCATCATGAACGGCAAGTACCGCGAGCTGGGCATCGGGCGCGTCGAGGGCCCGGGCAAGTGGGGCGTCTACTGGACGCAGAACTTCGGCCGCGCCAAGTAGCTCACGGGGATCCGTCGGCTGGTCGCTGCATCGCTAGCGCGGTGTCGTGACCCCCACGCCCAGCAGGCTTCGGGCGTCGGCCACGTCGAGGGCCATCTGAGCCAGCAGGCCCTCGAGCGTGTCGAAGCGCACCATTGCGCGCAGTCGAGCCATGAACTCCAGGTCTGCCACCTGCCCGTAGACGTCGTACCCGGACGGTGCATCGATGACGAAGGCCTCCACGCGCCGATCCTGGCCGCCAAAGGTGGGATTCGTGCCCACGGACACCGCTGCCGGCCGCCAGAGCTCCGGGTCCGAGCTCGTCCGGATCCTGGCTGCGTACACACCGTCAGCAGGGATGGCCATGGCGCTGGGTACGTCGATGTTGGCCGTGGGGTAGCCGAGCTCGCGGCCACGGTGGTCGCCATGGACGACATGCCCCGAGACACGGTGTGGGCGGTCCAACCCGGCCGCAGCCCCGGCCACGTCCCCGGCGGCGATCAGGGCGCGGATGGCGGTTGAGGACAGGGCCTCGTCCGGGCCGTCGAGGGGTTCGAGGTCCATGACCGCCACGCTGAAGCCCAGTTCGCGGCCGAGCTCGGTGAGCAGCACCACGTCGCCGGACGCGCGGTGGCCGAACCGGAAGTTGCGCCCGACCACCACATGCTCGGCCCCGAGCGTCTCAGCCAGGACCCGCGTGGCGAAGCGCTCTGCGGACTCCTGGGCGAGCTCCGCGGTGAACTGCACCACCAGGACGCCGGCCAGGCCCTCGGCCTCGAACAGCTCGAGGCGCCGAGGCAGGCTCGTGAGCAGCGGGGGGGCGAGGTCCGGGCGGATCACGGCCATCGGATGCGGGTCGAAGGTCAGCGCCACCGGCAGCAGCCCGTTCGGGGCCTCGGCCACCACCTGGTCCAGCAGGAGTCGGTGCCCTCGATGGACCCCGTCGAAGGTGCCGATCGTGACCGCGGTGCGCCCGATGCCCTCGGGTACCTGGTCACATCCGAGCCACACATGCATGGGCGTAGCCTGCCATGCCCGGTCAGGTGGCCGGTAACCCTTGGTGGCCCCCGCGGGGGCGAACGGTCGGCGGCCCAGCAGCACCTGCGCACTCTGGCCGGGGCAGGTCGGGGCGCCTAGACTGCCTGACCATGGCATCAGAGCATCCCGAAGCACGCACGGACGTCCCCGGGGGTCTCGCCCCAGACGCGGCTGACCTCACCCCGCCTGCCGTCCGCAAGCGCCCCGCGTTGAGCCGCACGTTGGTGGACTGGCTCGGCAAGGACTGGGACCCGGCACCGCCGATGGCCCATCCCGCGGCTGGGTCCGGCGTGGACCGGCAGGCCGGCGCCCGACGGGCCGCGGTGTCCGAGCACTTCGCCGGCCAGCTCGTGGTCGTGCCCGCCGGCCTGCACAAGACCCGAGCAAACGACACCGACTACCCGTTCCGAGCCGCGTCAGCGTTCGTCTGGCTGACCGGCGAGACCGTGGAGGGCGCGGTCCTCGTCCTGCGTCCGGCGGGCACGGGGCCGGGTCACGAGGCCACCCTGTACGTCCGGGAGTACCAGCACGCAGGCGCCGAGGGGTACTTCACCGACCATCAGTTCGGCGCGATCTGGGTGGGCAACGTGCCCACCCCCGCGGAGACCGCCGAGGCACTGGGCCTGCCGTGCCGTCCGCTCGCCGAACTGCCTGCCGTCCTCGACCAGTGGCGCGAACAGGAGATCGCGCTGCTCACCGGCCATGACGCCGGGATCGATGCGCTGCTGCCGCGCGGCACCGGGGACAAGTTGGCCGCCGTCATCGACGAGCTGCGCCTGCCCAAGGACGACTGGGAGATCGCCGCGCTGGCGCACGCGTGCGACGCCACCGCGCGGGGGTTCGCCGACGTGGTGCGGGAGATCCCTTCCGTGATCGACCGACCCGTCCGAGGCGAGCGCTGGCTCGAGGGCACCTTCTGGCGGCGCGCCCGCCTGGAGGGCAACGACGTGGGCTACACGTCGATCGTCGGCGCTGGCGCGCACGGCACGACGCTGCACTGGTGGCGCAACGACGGGCTGCTGCGCTCCGGGGACCTCCTACTGGCCGACATGGGCGTCGAGGGGGACGCGATCCACACCGCAGACGTCACCCGCACCTTCCCGCTGGACGGCCACTGGACTCCCACCCAGCGCACGGTCTACCTCGCCGTCCTCGAGGCCCAGCAGGCGGGCATCGAGGAGTGCCGCGTCGGCAACGACTTCCTGGCCGCGAATCGGGCCAGCATCCGAGTGCTTGCCGAGCACCTGCACTCCTGGGGCATCCTCGATGTCACGCCGGACGTCTCGTGCAGTGACGACGTGGACGCACCCGGTGCCGGTCGGCATCGCCGGTACACCCTGCATGGGGTCTCGCACAGCCTGGGTCTGGATGTCCACGACTGCGCCCAGGCCCGCGAGGAGGCCTATACACAGGGCCCACTCGGTGTCAACCACGTGCTGACTGTGGAACCGGGGCTGTACTTCCAGGTCAACGACCGCACTGTGCCCCCCGAGTTCCGGGGGATCAGCGTGCGTATCGAGGACGACATCCAGGTGACCCCCAACGGGCCGGTGAACCTCTCCGGATCCCTCCCCCGGGACCCCGATGAGATCGCCGCCTGGATGCGTGCGGTGCAGGCCAGCCCGTTCGAGCTGTGAGCCGTCGGCCTCGAGCCCGCGCCGCGCTGTCGCGATGACGGGTCGCAGCGGGTGCTGGCGCCGGCCGCGCTAGTCTCCGGGGGTGCAAGCCCGCCGCCCCACTGCGTCCGGCGGTCGGGTGTTCCTCCACATCGGGACGCCCAAGAGCGGCACGACCCACCTGCAGGGGCTTCTCTGGGCCAATCGCCGCCAGCTGCGCACCCGCGGGATGCTCTACCCGGGGCGCGGTCCGGCCAGCCAGTACCGGGCCGTTCTCGAGCTGCTAGCGCTGGACAGCGCCCCGCGGGCTGAGCATCCGATGGTGCAGTGGACGGCGCTGCTCGCCCAGATCCGGCGCTCAACCGCCGACGTGATCATCTCGCACGAGCTCCTGACCTTCGCCAACGAGCCCACCGTGCACCGCATCGCAGCTGACCTCGCCGACCGCGAGGTCCACCTGGTCATCACCGCACGAGACCTGCGACGGCTGATCCCCTCCAAGTGGCAGGAGGATGTGCGCAATGGGGAGTGGCACACCTACCGGGCCATGATCAACAGCCTCATGGCCGAGCCGCCCCATGGTGCCGGACGGGTGCTGTGGCGGATGGCGGACCTGCCGGCGCTCATCTCCGGCTGGTCGCCGGTGGCACCTCCGCATCGCGTCCACGTGGTCGTCAACGGACCGCCGGGGACACGCGTGAACCTGCTGCCGGAGCTCTTCCTGGCCACGTTGGACACCTCGCTGGACGGGCTGAGCGCACCTGACCAGGCCTCCTACCGATCGCTGTCCGCGCAGGCCGCGGAGTTGATGCGCCGGATCAACGCTGGACCGGCACGCAGCCTCGCGCCGGGTCAGTTCCAGTCCTTGGTGAAGCTGCCCCTCGGGTACGAGGTGCTCACCAGTGTCGGCACCTCGTTGGATCGGCTCACTGTCCCGCCCGAGCATCGGGGCTGGGTCGCTGACCGCTCGGAGGAGATCGTCGCGGGCGTTGCCGGGATGCAGGTGGACATCCGTGGCAACTTGGCGGACCTCGCTCCGGAATCCGTCGATGACAGCCCCTTCGTCGACCCGGGCTCCTACTCCGACACGGTCCTGCTCGAGTTGGCCTGCGAGGCCCTCGTGGCGCAGGCCACTCGGACAGCGGGCCCCGGACGTCTGGGCACGCACCTCCCCGAACGTGTCTCGGCGCTCGTGAGCCGGGCGCGCGGGATGCGGGCATGACCGCCACACACCTCCCCTACCGGTTGATTGCGGGCGTGACCCGGTCCCCCGCAGTGCGCGAACCCACGGTCTACCTGCACATCGGGACGCCGAAGAGCGGGACGACGCACCTCCAGTCACTGCTCTGGGAGAACCGCCGGGCGCTGCGCCGCCGGGGGCTGCTCTACCCGGGACGGACTGCGCAGTACCGGGGTGGGCATCACCAGGCCGCTCTCGAGCTCCTGAAGCTGGATGACACACCCGGGGCTGCCCCGGACCTGCGCGCATGGCATGCCCTGACTCAGGCTGTGCGCCGATGGCCCGGGGACGCGGTCGTCTCCCACGAGCTGCTCAGCCTCGCGGGTCCGCGGGCCATCGACCAGATCGCGAGGGATCTCTCGGGCCGCCGCGTGCGGGTGGTCATCACGGCCCGTGACCTCATGCGGTTGATCCCCTCCTGGTGGCAGGAGGGCGCCCGCAACGGCAGGTCGCACACCTATCGAGCCTTCCTGGCGTCGCTGAGCGCGGACACGGCGCATGGTCCGGGTAAGCGGTTCCTCCGCTTCGCTGACCTGCCCGCCCTGGTGGACAGGTACGCCCCGGTCTGCCCGCCCGAAGAGGCACTGGTCGTCGTTAACGGCCGGCCCGGCACGCCAGCCGACCAGCTGTCACGGGAGTTCCTCACGGGCCTCGGGACCACACTCGACGGCCTGACGCTCCCCATGGACTCGACCTACCCTGCGCTGTCCGCCCCAGCCGCCGAGTTGATGCGGCGCCTGAACGCTGGGCCGCTGTCCGCGATGGACTACTGGGATCACCAGCGACTCATCAAGGTCCCCCTCGGCCAGGACGTGCTGGGCAGCCTCGGTCGGGCGGGTCCTCGACTCACAGTGCCACCGGACCTGCGTGACTGGGTCATCGACCGCTCCCAGGCGATTGCCGCAGGCCTGGATGCGCGGCGGGTCGAACTGCGGGGTGACCCGGGCGCGCTGATTCCCGATCGCGATGATGCGCCCTACGTCGACCCGGCAGCGATCAGCGACACCGAGTTGCTCGCCTGGGCGCTGGATGCGTTGGTCAGGCAGGCACAGCTGAGGGCCGATCCCGGCGTGGCTGACAGGCTCCGCGGCCGTGCCCGGCAGCTCGCACGCCTGGTGCCCCACTGATCCATCCGCGGTGACTCGACGCCGGCTGGCACCCGCCCCGGGCCGACCGAACGCTAGGGCTGGGAGAACACCGCGAGGTATTTCGTCGAGCCGTCGGGCCGGGGAGCCGCCAGGGCGAGGAAGTCACCGTCGGGGGCGAACAACGCATGTGCTGGCACGTGGGCCGGGGCCTCGGGGCTGGATGCCCCCGCGGCGGCGCGAGCCCACGCCACCGCGAGGTCGATCGAGCGACCATGGCGCACGGCGTTGGCGTCCGGACCGGAGACCGTGACGTGCGGGAAGGACTCACGGGCGGCCTGAGCCATCGGCGTCACGGCCACGGTGCGCTCGGGCTGGTCGAGCTCGTCGAGGCCGCGGGCTGCCGCGAGGTCGAAACCGCCCACCCGGGTGCGCCGCAGCGCCGTCAGGTGCCCACCCACCGCCAGTGCGTCGCCGAGGTCCCGGGCGAGGGCTCGGACGTAGGTTCCCGAGGAGCACGTGACCCGAACGTCGAGGTCCAGCGCGCCCTCGCCAGGCTCCGATCGCACCGACAGGAGTGCGAACTCGCTGACAGTGACCTGGCGTGCGGCGAGCTCCACCTGCTCCCCGGACCTCACCCGCTCGTGGGACCGGCGACCGGCTACCCTGATCGCCGAGACCGCCGAGGGCCTCTGCATGATCGTGCCGGTCAGGCCGTTGATCGCGCTCTGGACGTCCGCCTGGGCCAACTCGCTGGCGACCAAGCCCTGAGCTGCTCCGGCCAGGCGCTCCCCCTCGGCGTCGTCGGTGACGGTGGCCCAGCCCAGGCGCACCGTGGCCGCGTAGGTCTTGTCCGCTCCGCTGATGTGGCCCAGCAGGCGGGTGGCGCGGCCGATCCCCAGGACGAGCACGCCGGTGGCCATCGGGTCCAAGGTGCCGGCGTGGCCCACGCGTCGGGTTCCGGCCAGGGTGCGCATCCGGGCCACGACGTCATGCGAGGTCCAGCCGGCGGGCTTGTCGACCACGACGATCCCGTCCGGCGCCGTCGGACGACGAGCCGGCCGGGAGGGGCTGGCAGGGCCCGGGGCTGGAGATGGCGCAGTGGAACCGTCGGCGGTGGCGCCCAGCACGTCAGTCGACGGATTCGGCACCGGGACGAGCCGCATCGGCCTCGTCGGATTCGACCTCCCCGTCCCGGGGCGCCCGGTAGGGATCGGCCTCCCCCGCGTAGGCGGCCCCCGCCGACACCGCAGCGACCGCTGCATCGGCGGCCGCAGCCTGGGCCAGCAGGTCATCGAGGTGCCGGGCGGTGTCGGGCAGGGCGTCGGCAATGAAGGTCAGTGACGGGGTGTGGCGCACCCCGGTCTGTCGGCCCACCTCGGAGCGCAGGACCCCCTTCGCGGACTCCAACGCTGTGGCCGTGTCCGCGCGCTCGTCGTCGGAGCCCAGCACTGTGTAGAAGACCGTGGCCTCGCGCAGGTCGTTGGTGACCCGAGCATCGGTGATCGTGATGAATCCCAGCCGCGGGTCCTTGACCCGGGTCTCCAGGGTCTCGGCCACGATCACCCGGACCCGGTCGGCCAACCTGCGTACGCGTGCCTCATGAGTGCTCACGTCCTGCCACCTCTCTGCGCGTGGATCACACGACGCCGCCGCCTCTGCCCTGCCGAGCCCCCGGGCGGGGCCCATCCTGCCGCATTCGGTCAGTCGTCGTCACCCACGAACCGCATGCGCGCCGACACCAGCTGCAACTCCGGCAGCCCGGCGGCGAGGCGCTCGCAGGCCTCCATGACCGTACGGGCGTGCGCGAGGTCCGGGGCGACCACGGCCACGCCGATGAGCGTGCGCCGGTGCAGGTCGAGGTACCCGGCCTCGGCTGCGGCGACGTCGAAGCGCCGACGCAGTTGGGCCACCAGCCCCCGTACGTGCCCCCGCTTGTCCTTCAGCGACCGCACGTCGTCGGGGAGCAGCAGGTCCAGGTCGAGGATCCCGACGAACACCGCTGCTCCCCCGCGACTCAGCCGCGAGGCTTCTCCCGCATCTCGAAGGTCTCGATCACGTCGTCGACCTTGATGTCCCCGTAGGAACCCAGGCCGATGCCGCACTCGTAGCCGTCGCGGACCTCCGTCACGTCATCCTTGAACCGTCGCAAGGAGGTGACCGACAGGTTGTCGGCGACCACGACGCCGTCGCGGACCAGGCGCGCCTTGCTGTTGCGCTTGATCTCCCCGCTGCGGACCAGCGACCCGGCGATCGTGCCGAACTTGGAGCTCTTGAAGACCTCGCGCACCTCGGCGGTGCCGAGCTGGGCCTCCTCGTACTCCGGCTTGAGCATGCCCTTGAGAGCAGCCTCGATGTCGTCGATCGCCGCGTAGATGACGTTGTAGTACCGGATGTCCACGCCCTCGCGGTCGGCCAGCTCGGTCGCCTTGCCCTGCGGCCGGACGTTGAAGCCGATGATGACCGCCTTGGAGGCCGCCGCCAGCATGACGTTGGTCTCGGTGATCGCACCGACGCCACGGTCGATGATCCGAAGGTTGACCTCTTCGCCGACGTCGATGCCCATGAGGGAGTCCTCCAGGGCCTCCACCGAGCCTGCGACGTCCCCCTTGAGGATCAGGTTGAGCTCCTGCACCTCACCGGTCTCCAGCTGCTTGAGGAAGTCCTCCAGCGTCCGGCGGCCTCGGCGCTTGGCCAACTGGGCGTTGCGCTCACGGGCCTGGCGGGTCTGCGCGATCTGCCGGGCGACCCGGTCCTCGCTGACGACCAGGAACGAGTCGCCGGCACCGGGCACCGAGGTCAGGCCCAGGACCTGGACCGGACGGGCCGGGGTGGCGACGTCCACGGTGTTGCCGTGCTCGTCGAGCATCGCCCGGACGCGCCCGAAGGCGTCGCCGGCCACGATCGAGTCGCCGGGGCGCAGGGTGCCGCGCTGCACGAGGACCGTGGCCACAGGCCCGCGACCGCGGTCCAGATGCGCCTCGATGGCCACGCCCTGGGCATCCTGGGTCGGGTTGGCGCGCAGGTCCAGGGTGGCGTCGGCGGTCAGCACGATCGCCTCCAGGAGGCCCTCGATGTTCTGCCGACCCTTGGCCGAGACGTCGACGAACATGGTGTCGCCGCCGAACTCCTCGGCCACCAACCCGTACTCCGTGAGTTGGCCGCGCACCTTGAGCGGGTCAGCGCCCTCCTTGTCGATCTTGTTGACCGCGACCACGATCGGCACGCCGGCGGCCTGCGCGTGGTTCAGCGCCTCGACCGTCTGCGGCTTCACGCCGTCGTCTGCAGCCACGACCAGGACCGCGATGTCAGTCACCTGGGCGCCACGGGCACGCATGGCGGTGAACGCCTCGTGGCCCGGGGTGTCGATGAAGGTCAGCTTGCGCTCGTTGTCAGCTATGTCCACGGTCACCTGGTAGGCACCGATGTGCTGGGTGATCCCACCGGCCTCCCCCGCGACGACGTTGGCAGACCGGATCGCGTCGAGCAGCTTGGTCTTGCCGTGGTCGACGTGGCCCATGACCGTCACGACCGGCGGGCGGATGACCAGGTCGGACTCGTCGCCCTCGTCCTCGCCGAACTCGAGATCGAAGGTCTCGAGCAGCTCGCGGTCCTCGTCCTCGGGCGAGACGACCTGCACGTCGTAGTCCAGCTCCGAGCCCAGCAGGCGCAGCGTGTCGTCATCGACCGACTGGGTGGCTGTGAGCATCTCGCCGAGGTTGAACATGATCGTCACCAGGTCCGAGGCCGAGGCATTGATCCGATCAGCGAAGTCGCTGAGCGAGGCCCCACGCGGCAGCCGCACCACGGCGCCGTTGCCACGCGCGACGCGCACGCCGCCGATGGCTGGCGCCTGCATGTTGTCGAATTCCTGGCGCTTGGCCTTGCGCGACTTGCGGCCCTTGGTCGGGCGACCACCGGGACGACCGAACGCACCGGCCGTGCCACCACGGCCGGGACCACCGGGACGACCACCGGGACGCCCGGGGCCACCGGCACCGGGTCCACCGGGGCGGTAGGCGCCGCCACCGGCACCCGCGCCAGCACCGGCACCGCCGGGGCGGAATCCGCCACCGGCACCACCGGGACCACCGGGACGGCCGCCGGGGCCACCCGGACGACCCGCGCCAGGACCGCCGGGGCGGCCGCCCGGGCCGCCGGGACGGCTGGTGGCCGGCCGAGCGGCCGGCCGGGGGGGCATGGAACCGGGATTGGGGCGCGGGCCGCCGGGCCCACCCGGACCAGCCGGACGCGGACCCGCGGCACCTGCCGCGCCAGGCCGGGGGGCAGGCGCAGGCCTGCCCATCCCTGACCCGGAGTAGGGGTTGTTGCCCGGACGCGGGCCCGGGGCGGGCTTGCCCATGCCCGAGCCGCTGAACGGGTTGTTGCCCGGACGCGGACCGGGAGTCGGTCGCGCGGCGGGAGTGGCCCCGCCCTCGGGCGCGCTCTGCTCGGCCGGGGCCGCAGGTGCGACCGGGGTGGCAGGTGCAGCCGCCGCAGCCGCAGGAGCGACCGGAGCCACGGGAGCGGCCGGCGCTGGCGCCTGCGGGGGTGCCGCCGGAGCCGGTGCGCTGACGGGAGCCGGTGCCGGGGCGGCTGGCCCGGCCGGAGTGGGGCCGGCCGGAGTGGGGCCAGCGGGAGTGGGGGCAGCGGCGGTGGCCGCGGCCGCGGGCTTCGGGGCCGGCTTCGGCGCTGCAGGCTTGGCCGGGGCCGCTTCGGGCGCCGCCGAGGCTGGGAACGCCTCCCGGAGCTTTCGCTCGACGGGAGCCTCGATGGTGGAGGCTGCTGACTTCACGTACTCACCGTTCGCGTTCAACCACGCGACGGCTTCCTTGCTGGGAATACCCAACTCCTTGGCCAGTGTGCTGACCCGGACCTTCGACACGTCTCTCCTTGTCCTGGTCCGTGCCGACCTGGTGTCAGGGCATGGACCGCTGGTTCCTTCTGGGCACGCTCATCGCAGCGAGCTCATCGAGTGCTCATTTCCGTTTCGCTCCTCAATCGTGCAAGTGCGTTCTCGTCGTTCATCCGGCATCGATCCACGCTCGTACCGAGCCGACCTCGAGCGGACCGTTGACCCGCAGGGCCCTCGGAAGCGCCCGGCGTCGCTCCGCCCGGTCCAGGCACTCGAGCCTCGGATGCAGGTACGCACCGCGGCCCGGCTGCCGAGATCGGGGGTCCGGGAGGCACAGGCCGTCCCGGGCGGTGACCCGAAGCAGTGCGGACTTGCCTGCCCGCGTCCGGCAACCGACGCAGGTACGCGTCGGTTCACCCTGACGAGCAGGTGGAACGGAGTCTAGCGCGGATGTCACCGCAGGCCCGAATCCGTGTCCGGCTCGGCGGGCGGTGCGGTGTCGGATCTGATGTCGATGCGCCACCCGGTGAGGCGCGCGGCCAGGCGGGCGTTCTGGCCCTCCTTGCCGATGGCCAGTGAGAGCTGGTAGTCGGGCACGATCACCCGGGCAGAGCGAGTGTCGGCGTCCACCACCTCCACCGAGCTCACCCGCGCCGGGGACAGTGCATGGGCCACCATCTCGGCAGGGTCATCTGACCAGTCGACGATGTCGATCTTCTCCCCGTCGAGCTCGGCCATCACGTTGCGCACGCGCGAGCCCATCGGGCCGATGCACGCGCCCTTGGGGTTGAGCCCCGAACGGTGCGAACGGACCGCCATCTTCGTGCGGTGCCCGGCCTCCCGGGCCAGGGCCACGATCTCGACCGAGCCGTCGGCGATCTCCGGGACCTCGAGGGCGAAGAGCGCCTTGACCAACCCGGGATGGGTGCGCGACAGGACGACCTGGGTGCCCTTGGGCCCGCGCCGGGTGCCTACGACCAGCGCCTTCACCCGCGACCCATGCGGATGCCGCTCGGTGGCTACCGACTCCTGCGGGGGCAGCACTCCCTCGACCCTACCGAGGTCCACGAACACCAGGCGGGGGTCCAGGCCCTGCTGCACGACCCCGGAGACGAGGTCGCCCACCATGCCGGTGAAGTGCCCATGGGTCGCGTCGTCGGCGGCCTCGCGCAACCGCTGCACCAGCACCTGGCGGGCGGTGGTGGAGGCCACCCGACCGAAGCCCTCGGGCGTGTCGTCGTACTCGCGGGGGGTGAAGCCCTCCAGCGCGTCCTCCGGAGCCTGTTCCAGCGCCCAGACAGTGACGTGCCCCCCCGCGCGGTCGAGCTCGACCCGGGCCTGCGGGGCTGCCCCGGGCGTGTGGTGGTAGGCCACGAGCAGGGCCTGCTCGATCGAGTCGACCAGCAGGTCGACCGAGATCTCCTTGTCCACCGCCACCGCGCGCAGCGCGGCCATATCGATGTCCATGTCAGTCCTCCTGCTCCCGCGGGGCGCGGCCGGCGGGCCCCGCGCCCACGCTGTCGTCGGCCGTGTCGTCGTCTGCGTTGGCCGCGTCTGCGTGGGCCTCGTCGTCGTCCTGGTCCGCGGACTCGACGTCCTCGTCCTGGGATCCCTGGCCGTCCGCGTCCTCGTGATGGCTGAACTCCACCTGCACGACGGCGCGGACGATGTCGGCCAGAGCGATCGTGGTCACCACACCCTCGAGGTCCAGGGACACCTCGTCGGTGCCCACCTCGACCAGTCGGCCCTCGCGTGTGTCACCCGACTTCCCGCTCACCCGCACGATCCGGCCCTCGGCTCGCTGCCAGTGCCTCGGCAGACGCAGGGGCCGGTCCACGCCTGGCGAGGTGACCTCGAGCACGAATGGCGCGTTGCCCAGCACGTCGGAGTCGTCGAGGGCCTGCGACACGGCGCGACTGATGCTCGCCACGAGATCGAGGGTGAGTCCCCCCCAGCATCGACGACGACGCGGACCAGGCGGCGCTTGCCGGCCTGTCGGATGAGCACGTCCTCGAGGTCGGCATCGAACTGCGCGACGATCGGCTCGGCAAGTGCCGCGAGCGCCTTCGCCTGGGCTGCCGACATCGGCTGCTCCTCGATCCTGTTGTGGTGGACCAGTTGTGGGCCCCCTCGCGGGGGCGTGCGCCGATCCTACAGCCGGGCCACCTCCGGGGTGCCCGTCAGCGATGGCAGGATGCCGGTGTGGACAGGCGACGCTTCCTCGGCTTCGGCGCGGCGGCGCTCGTGCTGGCGGGATGCACCGATGCACCCGACGATCCGATCCGGCCGACGGCGTCCGCCCAGGATCAGGACCCCGATGCGACCGTGCGTGCCGAGGTCGCTGCCTCGGAGGCGGCCCTGATCGGGGCCTATCGTGACCTGATCGCAGCTGCCCCCGAACGCGCGTCGACGCTGGACCCGCTGCTGGCTCAGCACGAGCAGCACCTGGCCCGCGTGGCCCCACAGATCCCGGCGTCGGGCGCAGATACCGACGAGGGTGCCTCGGCCACGGTGTCGCCGGAGCCCGCGGCCTCCGACGGACCGGGGAATCCGGCGCCGGACGAGGTCGGCCTTGCGGAGCTGGCCGGTCTCCAGGCCCGGGCGGTCGCCCAGCGCACCCGCGCCTGCGACGCCGCGAGCGACCCGCAGTTGGCCCGGGACCTGTGCTTCATCGCGGCCAGCGAGGCACAGCACGCCGAGTTCCTGGCCGGGCTGCTCGCCGACGAGGAGGCCTGATGGCCGAAGACGGCGAGGTGTTGCTCGCGGCCCTGCAGGCGGCACTGGCCGGGACGCACGCGGCGGTCTGGGCAAGCGGGCGAGCGGCGGCCGAGCTGGCAGGTTCGCGGCGAGAGCGAGCCCTGCGGGAACTGGACCTGCACCGACGTGACCGCGATGCCCTGCGCCTGCGGGTGCTGGCTGCCGAGGGCCGGCCGGTGGATGCGGCACCGGCCTACGTCGAGCCCTTCCCCGTGACCGGGGCGCGCACCGCGCGCCGACTCCTGGCGCATGTCAACGCCGGGCTGGTGGCGGTCTGGGCCGACCTCGCGGCCGCCCACGACCCGGGGATGCGCTCAGCGGACGTGGACGCGGCCACGCGAGCTGCGATCCGGGCCGTGGAGTGGGGCGCTCAGCCCAGCGCGTTTCCTGGCGCTCCGGTGTCGGGCTGAGCACAGTCCCACGCGCTCCCCTCGCCACACCCACCACGCCGCATGCGCTGGCCGGCTCCCGCGTGGACCTCACTCCTGCAGTCCGGCACCCTCCCGGGCCAGTGCGACCAGCCGGGAGACCGCCCGGAAGTACTTCTTGCGGTAGCCGCCGCGGAGCATCTCGGCGGAGAACACCTCGTCCACAGGGGTCCCCGAGGCCAGCACCGGGATGTCGCGGTCATAGAGCCGGTCGGCCAGGACGACCAGGCGCAGGGCTGCTGCCTGATCGGTCAACTGCTCCACGCCCACGAGATGGACCTGATCGACCCCGTCGAGCAGGGCGCCGTACCGGGAGGGATGCACCTGGGCCAGGTGTGCCATGAGGCTGCCGAAGTCATCGAGCCAACCCGACGCTCCGGCGGCGGCCACCACCGCGCCCGGCTCGGGTGGAGCGGGTGCCCTGGGCAGGCCACGGTGGCGGTAGTCCTCGCCGTCGATCCGGTAGACGTCGAAGTGCGCGGCCAAGCCCTGGATCTCCCGGAGGAAGTCATCGGCGGCGAACCGACCCTCCCCCAGCCGATCGGGCAGGGTGTTCGAGGTGGCCGCCAGGCGCACGCCGCGCTCGACCAACCGGTTGAGCAGGCTGGACATCAGTACCGTGTCGCCCGGGTCGTCGAGTTCGAACTCGTCGATGCAGACCAGCCGGTGACCGGACAGGGCCTCGACCGTGGCGTGGAACCCCAACGCACCGACCAGGTGGGTGAACTCCACGAAGGTGCCGAACGCCCGGGGCGCGGGGGCCTCATGCCACAACGCGGCCAGCAGGTGGGTCTTGCCCACCCCGAACCCGCCATCGAGGTAGATCCCTGCCCGAGCCTCTGGCGGGGCGGCGCGCGACCACCGGAACCTCCCCGCAGGCCGAGGGTCCGGCTCCCCGAGCCGGGCGGCGAACGCGTGCAGTCCGGCGACAGCTGCTGACTGGGTGGGCTGGGCGGGGTCGGGCAGATAGGTGGCGAACGACTCGGCCGCGAATCGGGGCGGCGCGACGAGCTCGTCGATCAATCGCTCTGGCGGCACCTGCGGGCGCCGGTCCACGAGTCGGGGCATGGCCGAAGCCTGCCAGAGGCCATCATGGTCCGGTGACCCGAGCCGAGGACCCCAGCGTTGCGCCCGAGCCCCCAGTGCGCTTCACCATCGACCCGCCGATCCAGCCGATGCTGGCCAAGGCGATCCCGGGCCTGCCCGACCCGGCCCAGGGACTGGCCTTCGAGCCGAAGTGGGACGGCTTCCGGGTACTGATCTACCGCAGGGGCCCCGATGTGGTTATCCAGGGCCGGATGCGGGCCGCGGACGCGGTGGCTACCGGGTCCTGGGACCTGTCCTATGCCTTCCCCGAGATGATCGAGGCGATCCGAGCGCTGCCGGTCAGTGACGTGGTGCTCGACGGCGAACTGGTGGTGATCCGGGAGGATCGGCTGGCCTTCGAGGCCCTCCAGGGCCGGCTGCGCCCGCGCAAGGAGGCCGGGGGCTGGAAGATCGCCGAGCTCGCTGCCGAGTTCCCGACCTCGTTCGTCGCGTTCGACCTGCTCGCACGTGATGGCCGCGACATGCGGACCGCGCCGGCCCGCGAGCGCCGGGCTGAGCTCGAACAGGCCCTCGCCGGCGTGGCGGCGCCGATCCACCTGACTCCTCAGACGATGGAGCCCGCGGTCGCCGCCCACTGGTTCGAGGTGCTTCCCGGTGCGGGCCTCGACGGCCTGATCGCCAAGCCCCTGGACGGGCCCTACACCCCTGGGCGGCGCAGCTTGTTCAAGATCAAGCCGGTGCACACCGTCGACGTGGTGTGTGCGGCCTGGCGGGCGTACGCCAAGCCCGGCCCGCAGGGGCAGCCGGTCGTGGGGTCGGTGCTGCTGGGCCTGTACGACGAGCACGGAGACCTGCACAAGGTCGGCGCGATGGGCTCGTTCCCGATGGCCCAGCGGGCGCTCCTGGCCGCCGAGTTCAGCCGCGCGACCGCACCCGACGAGCACCCGCTGGCCGATACACAGGGCGCCGTGGCTGACCCGCCGAGCCGCTGGTCGTCCGGGCCTGCACGGGCATGGATCCCGCTGCCACCGGAGCGGGTCGCGGAGGTGGCCTACAACCAGGTCCAGTCCGGCCAGCTGCGCCACCTGGCCTCGTTCGTGAGGTGGCGCCCGGACAAGGACCCTCGGGACTGCACTCTGGACCAGCTGGTCACACCGCAGCCGCTGGACATCGCTGAGGTGCTCGGGTCGCCTCGGTGACCGCACCCCTTCCCAAACTTGTGCAGATCTGGTGCATCCGTAGAGCTGTCTCGTCCCGATAGGTGAGATGTAGCACCCACCACGACCTAGGAGGACACCATGATCCGCAAGACCCTGACCGCACTGGCCGCCACCGCTGCCCTCGCCGCCCCGCTCGCGCTTGCTGCCCCTGCGCAGGCCAGCTCGGACAAGACGATCCTGGATGCGGTCACTGCCGCTGACAGGTACACCTCCACCGAGAAGGGCGGCCTGGACACGTTCCGCTGGGATCAGCGCAACTGGTACGACTTCGACATCCTGACGGCTGCTGTCGTGGCCAACGGCTCGCTCGTCCCCGCTGTGACGAGCGGTGACACCGCCGTCACCCTGTTCGCTCCCAATGACCGTGCCTTCCAGCTCCTGGCCAAGGACCTCACCGGCAAGTGGTACTGGACCGAGTCGGGAGTGCTCAACGCGATCGTCGGGGCCGTCGGCACCGGCGAGGCGCTGACCAAGGTGCTGACCTACCACGTGGTGGGGGCCAAGGTGGTCAAGGCGGACCTGCCGTTGAACACGGCCATCCCGACCCTCAACGACGGCCAGACGGTCACAGCCAAGAAGAAGGCCTTCGGGATCATGCTCAAGGACGGCAACCGCGACCTGCGCAACCCGTACATCGTGCGCACGGACATCGACGCCGGGCACAGCGTCATCCACAGCATCAGCCGGGTCCTGGTGCCCAGCAACCTCTGACCCACCGACAGCGAAGGGCCCGGCGTGCGCACCGCCCTCCGGGCCCTTCGTCATGCTCCCAGAGTTGCTGTGTACGGAATCGACCGTTGTGTGGTCGGTTCCGTACACAGCAACCGTCAGCGGAGTGCAGGGCCGCTGTCCCAGAGCAGCCGAGAGCCGCATCGCAGCGCACAGTGCGTCCCTAATGTCCGATATGCTGGCTACGAAAGCCGGGCGTCCGGCGCGTCGTCGCCCCAGGCTGCTGGGTCCGCGTGAAGATGGTCGCGACAGTGACCGACCAGGGGGTTCACCGATGGGGATCATGGACAGCATCGCAGGCAAGGCTCGCGTGGGTCGTGAGGATCGCCTTGCACGTGCAGGGATCGCGCTGAGCCTCCTGCTCATGGCCGCGTTCGCGTGGTTGGCCTCGGGTGGCGCTGGCGTGATCACGGGCCTGTTCGGCATCCTCGGGGGCTACTTCGTGATCACCGCACTCCTGGCCCGCGATCCGATCTACACGGCCTTCGAGGTCGACACGCGCAGTGACGCCGAACTCAGTCCCGCTGCTCGACTCACGGCACTTGCAGCCGATCCCGAGGTCTGGGTCGATCTTCGCGATCGGCAGCCCGAACCCGGTGCGCAGGACGCCGCCCCCTCCCCCCTCGGCAGCTGACCTTGCACAGCTGAGCCCCCAGCGAGGCCCGACTCAGTCCCCGGGACTCGCCCACGCCCGACCCGACCCACGCCCACCCCGGAACGTCAGCGGTCCAGCTCCGGAGGATCCGCGGGCTCCTTGGCTCGGCTGGGCTGCACGCGGGTCGGCTCGCCGGGCATTTTCGGGTAGTCCGGCGGATAGGGCATGTCCGTCAGGCCCCCATCGCGGACGTCGCGGTCGTACCACTCGAGGACCTGGGTCAGGTCGTGGGCCACGTCGTCGATCGCCGCGTGCGGGTCGCCCTGAGCGGCCAGTCGCGGGGGGACTGTGCGCAGGGTGAAGTCCGCCGGTGCCACCTCGGGCAGCTCGGCCCAGGTCACCGGCGCCGACACTGTCGCATCCGCGACAGCGCGCAACGACCAGGCCGAGCGGATCGTCCGGTCTCGGGCGTTCTGGTTGTAGTCGACGAACACGGTCTGACCGCGCTCCTCCTTCCACCACCTGGTCGTGACGCGCCCGGGCATCCGCCGCTCCAGCTCCCGGCCCAGGGCGATGGCCGCGTGCCGCACGTCGGTGAACGTCCAACGAGCCTGGATCCGCACGTAGATGTGCACGCCGCGCCCGCCGGAGGTCTTCGGGAAGCCGACCCACCCCAGCTCGTCGAGCAGCCCACGCAGCTCGAGGGCCACCGCCACGGAGTCGTCGAAGTCGGTGCCCGGCTGGGGGTCGAGGTCGATGCGCAACTCGTCAGGCAGCTCGACGTCAGTGGATCGCACTGGCCACGGGTGGAACGTGATCGTGCCTAGCTGGGCGGCCCAGACGATCGTTGCCGGCGAGTGCGGGCAGACCTCATCAGCGGTCCGGCCCGAGGGGAACGCGATCCGAGCGGTCCGCACCCACTCGGGGGCTCCCGTGGGCACGCGCTTCTGGTAGAACGCGGCCCCCTTGAAGCCCTCCCGCGTGCTCAGTCGGGCGCCCGGGACAACTCCACCGGGCCAGCGCTCCAAGGTGGTCGGCCGGTCGCGCAGTGCGTGCAGCAGCACGTCGCCGACCACCGTGTAGTAGTCGATCACGTCCAGCTTGGTGATCGGTCCGCCCGCGGCGTTCGGGAAGTAGGGCTTGTCCGGGTTGGACACCCGGATCTCATGCCCATCGATCTCCCGGATGATCGGTGCTCCGAACGCGCTGCTCGCCATCCGCCGAACGCTAGCCCGTCGAGCCCGCATGCGCCCCGCGGCGGGACTGAGGTCGTGCAGGTTGGCGCTGCGCGGCCTACCGTGGGGTCATGGGCCACCGCGTCTCCCCCACACGTCCCGACGGCAGTGCCTACCCGGTGCAGCGCACCGAGCAGGAATGGGCCGAGCAACTCACCCCCGCCGAGCGCAAGGTCCTGCGCGAGGGCGGCACCGAACGGGCCTTCGTCGGCGAGTACACCGACACCAAGACCCAGGGCGTCTACTCCTGCCGAGCCTGCGACGCCGAGCTGTTCCGCAGCGACACGAAGTTCGACTCGCACTGCGGGTGGCCTTCGTTCTTCTCGCCGCTGGCAGGCGAGGCGATCATCGAGATCGAGGACCGCTCCATGGGCATGACCCGCACGGAGGTGCGATGCGCGTCGTGCGGGTCGCACCTGGGCCACGTCTTCGCAGGCGAGGGCTACGGAACCCCCAGCGACCTGCGCTACTGCATCAACTCGATCAGCATCCGCCTGACGACGCAGGACTCCGCGTCCCAGTGAGCGGCGGCCCGCGAGCTCAGCGGCCCAACAGGTCGACGACAGCTTGAGAGCTGATCCGTCGACCTGTGTAGAAGGGCGTCTCCTCGCGGACGTGGCGACGGGCGGTGGACCCACGCAGGTGGCGCATCAGGTCCACGATCCGGTGCAGCTCGTCGGCCTCGAAGGCCAGCATCCACTCGTAGTCCCCGAGGGCGAACGACGCCACCGTGTTGGCACGCACATCCGGGTAGTCGCGGCCCATCTGACCGTGCTCGACGAGCATCGCGCGACGCTCCGACTCCTCGAGCAGGTACCACTCGTAGGACCGGACGAACGGGTAGACGCAGACCCACTCCCGCGCGCGCTCGTCGGCCAGGAAGGCGGGCACGTGCGACCGGTTGAACTCGGCAGGTCGGTGCAACGCCATCTGTGACCACACGGGGACCAACCGCTGCCCAGCAGCATCGGCCACAGCCCGATAGGCCTGCTGCAGCTCCTGTGCCGTGGCGGCGTGCCACCACAGCATGACGTCGGCGTCAGCGCGTAGGCCGCCCACGTCGTAGGCCCCGCGCAGGACCACGTCGCGCGCCGACATCTGGTCCACGACGCCAGCCACGTCGAACGGGCTGGGCCCGGCAGGGGCACCGGGAACCGCCCGGTACACCGACCACATGGTGTAGCGGATCTGCTCGTTGAGCTCCTTGGCCGCCTTGCCCTGACCCGGGCGCTTGCCCGACTCCCCGGAGTCAGCCACGACGTCCACCTGCCGGGGCCTCGGTCAGCGCGCTGGTGACGCGGGAGGCAGCCTCGTAGGCCGAGCCCACGCAGGCGGCCACCCCGACACCGTCGTAGGACGCCCCGCACAGCGCCAGGCTCGGCACGCTGGTCATCTGTCTGGTGATTCGTTCCAGTCGGGCTCGGTGGCCCACCGCGTACTGCGGCAGCGAACCGCCCCAGCGCGTCACCCGCGCCTCGACGGGTGCAGCGGTGATCCCGAGCAGGTGCGCGAGATCCATGCCCACGAGCTCCAGTAGCTCCTCGTCGCTGCGTTGCAGCACCTCGTTCTCCCGATGCCGACCCACCGTGACCCGCAGCATGCGCAGGCCCTCGCGCTGGCCGGCCTGCGCCATCCACTCCCACTTGCGGTCCAGGTAGGTGATCGCGGTGACCTTCCGGCCCTCCACGGCGGGCACCAGCAGACCGGAGCCGGTCGTGTGCTCCGGGACGTCCTGCGATGCGTAGGCCAGGGCGATCGTCGCCACGCTCGCGGCCTCGATACCGCCGAGCTCCACGGCTGCCGTGGGCGCAACGTCGGAGAGCAGCCGGGCCGCCGGCGCAGCGGGGGTCGCCACGATCACGGCGTCGGCCTCGATCAGCTCGGGCGCTGACGCGGGACCCACCTCGATCACCCAGCCGGACTCGGTGCGCCGCACGGACCGGGCCGTGGTGCGGGTCCGGATCTGCACGCCACTGCCCACCAGCGCCGCCGCCATCGCCCCGGGAACCCGGCCGACCCCGCCGACCACGCCCCGGAACGGCAGCCCGCGGCGGGCGCCGGCCGCGGCCATGCCACCGCCGGCGACGCGTTGGGTGGCACTGAGCAGGGAACGGTCATGGCGCAGCTCGCGGAACAGCGCCGGCATCGTCGCCTGCATGGACAGGACCTCCGCGCGCCCCGCGTAGACCCCGCCGAGCAGTGGCTCGACCAGACGGCACGCCACCTCCCGGCCCACCCGTGCCGAGATGAACTTCCCGACCGAGATGTCCTCGCCCAGCTCCGTGGGCGCGAGGACCCGATCCAGCGGGATGCGCAGGACCCCGGCCGGGGACAGCACGTCGCTGGCCGCCAGTGCGCGCAGGTCAGTCGGGATCCCCATGAACAGGCCTCGTGGGAGTTGGCGCACACGGCCCCGGCTGTACATCGCCGCCTGGTACTCGACCGGCGTGACCAGCTCGGTCTCGAGCCCCACCTCGCGGGCCAGCCGCAGGGCCTCGGGCCGGGAGGCCACGAACGACTCGGCACCCTCGTCCACAGCGATCCCGGCGACATCGCTGACCGACAGCTTGCCGCCCACCTCGGCGGAGGCCTCCAGGACACTGACCCACACATCCGGATGGCTCCGGCTCAGGAACCACGCCGCAGCAAGCCCTGAGATGCCACCCCCGATGACGACCACGTGGGTCCGCGGAGCCGTCCCAGTGGACGGTGTCGACGCGCCGACGGCCGGGCCGGCATCACGGGGAATCCTCTTGGCGGTCACGGGAACACTGTGCCATCTGCGGATACCGGGTGGGGCACCGGACCTCGTGTGTCGGGCCGATCGTGCCGCGTGCCAGGGCACCGATGCC
The DNA here is from genome assembly GCA_963788325.1 of uncultured Actinomycetes bacterium. Lineage (GTDB taxonomy): Bacteria > Actinomycetota > Actinomycetes > S36-B12 > CAIYMF01 > Prado023. The sequence goes on along the minus strand of CAWBGJ010000015.1, from coordinate 91,619 downwards.
GGGGCTAGGAAGACCGGTGGCCACTGGCGGAGGGCACCGGCCCGGCGGCATGCACCTGCGCCACGATCCGGGTCAGGACCTCGGGATCAGTGTCGGGCAGCACGCCATGGCCGAGGTTGAAGATGTGCCCACGGCCGCTGCGCCGGGCAGCCGCGAGCACCGTGTCCACACGTGCCCGCACCACGTCGTCGCTGGCCATGACGATGGCCGGGTCCAGGTTGCCCTGCAGGGCTGCCCCGGGTCGGACCCGCTCCGCGGCCTCGTCCAGTGGCACCCGGAAGTCCACCCCGACGACCTCGCTGCCGGCCTGCGAGATGGTTCCCAGCAGCTCGCCGGTGCCCACGCCGAACACGATCCGAGGGATCGCGTGCTCGGTGCAGAGGTCCTCGACCATGGCCAGTGCCGTGCCGACGTGCGGCAGGACGAGCGCGCGGTAGTCCGCTGCGGGCAGCGCCCCGGCCCACGAGTCGAACAGCTGCACCGCGCTGGCGCCGGCAAGGACCTGCATGCGCAGGAAGCTCCCGGCGATCCGGGCCAGCCGGTCGGCAAGGTCGTGCCAGAGCGCCGGGTCGGAGTACATGAGCGCCTTGGTGTGGGCGTGATCACGGCTCGGACCGCCCTCGATCAGGTAGCTGGCCAGCGTGAACGGCGCGCCCGCGAACCCGATCAGCGGCGTGGCCCCCAGCGGACCCGATGCGCCGGTGAGGACCTTCACCGCGGTCAGCACCGGCGCGACGTCGTCGGCCTCGAGGTCGCGCAGCGCGGCCACCCCGGCAGCGTCCCGGATGGGCTCGGCGACCACCGGGCCGACGCCCGGGACGATGTCGAGGTCGATGCCGAGGGCCTTGAGCGGGACCACGATGTCGGAGAACAGGATGGCGGCGTCCACACCGTGCCGACGCACCGGTTGGTCAGTGATCTCCACGACCAGGTCCGGGGTGAAGCAGGAGTCCAGCATCCCGACCCCCGAGCGGACCTTGCGGTACTCCGGCAACGATCGCCCGGCCTGGCGCATGAACCACACGGGCGTGTGCGGCACGGCTCGGCCTGCGGCCGCTCGCAGCAGCGGACTGAAGTCGGTGCGCCCGGCGAGGACGGGATGCTCGGGGTCGAGGGTGGCGGCGCTCGCGGCAGTGGCGGCAGCGGATGGCCTCGACACCGGACCGCCGACTCCCGCATAGTCAGTGGTGATCACCAGCCCATCGTGCCACGGCCCCGGGAGGCTCGCGTCGGTCGTGGCGGCGTCTGTCCGGGGACACCGGGCCGTACGGACATCAGGGAGGGACCTTTGGACACGGCGGATGAAGTTACCGGTCAGTAGGCTGTGCAGCATGGTCGGGGCTCCCGACGACTGGATCACCTGATGGAGGCGATGGACGTGGGTTCTGTGTTGATGACCGGTTTCCCGGGGTTCCTCGGGTCAGCGCTGCTGCCCCGGATCCTCGAGCGCCGCACGGAGGACCACGCGGTGTGCCTCGTGCAGGCCCAGTACCTGTCGTTGGCCAACGAACGGATCGACCAGATCGCCGCGGAGCACCCGCACACCGAGGGCCGCATCGCGCTCGTGGTGGGTGACATCACCGAGCAGGGTCTGGGCATCGACATCACCGACCGTCCCCGCCTCGACGACGTGACCGAGATCTGGCACCTGGCAGCCGTGTATGACCTCTCGGTGCCCGAGGAGGTGGCGCGCCGGGTCAACGTCGAGGGCACCGCCCATGTGATCGAGTTCGCGACCAGCCACCCGACGCTCAAGCGCCTGCAGTACGTGAGCACCTGCTACGTCAGTGGCGATCACCCCGGCATCTTCGCCGAGGACGACCTCGACGTGGGCCAGGGGTTCCTCAACCACTACGAGGCCACCAAGTTCGAGGCCGAGGTGCTCGTGCGCCGCGCCATGCGTGGCGGGTTGCCGGCCACCGTCTACCGACCGGGTGTCGTGGTGGGCGACTCGCGCACCGGCGAGACCCAGAAGTACGACGGCCCCTACTTCCTGGCTGCCTTCCTGCGCAAGCAGCCCGCACTGGCGGTCGTGCCCGCGGTCGGCAACCCCGACGAGGTGCGCTTCGGGCTGGTCCCCCGCGACTACGTCATCGACGCGATGGACGCGCTCTCGGCGATGGACGTCGCAGTGGGCCGCACCTACGCACTGACCGACCCGCATCCGCCGACCGCGCGGACGCTCGTGGACGCGTTCGCGGCCCACCTGGGCAAGCGGATCACCTGGGTGCCGCTGCCGCTGGCCGCCACCCGCATCCTGCTGGGCGGGATCCCCGGCCTGGAGAACCTGCTCGGCTTGCCGGCCGAGGGCCTGGACTACTTCGCCTACCGCACCGTCCACAGCACCCACCACGCAGTGGCCGACCTGGCCGGGACGGGCATCACGTGCCCGACCTTCACCGACTACGCCGGCACCCTGCTCGACTTCATGATCGCCCACCCGGAGTTCGACTCCCACGCGATGGTGTGACCCACCCCCGCGCTGCCCTCACCCAGGAGACCCCGTGAAGCCCTCCCCCACCCTGTCGGTGGTCAACATCAGCCTTGCTGGTTCCGACCGCGACTACGACCATCGAGTCACCTTCCTGGACCGTGACTTCCACCTGCGCCGGATCGGGACCAATGGCGACGTCACCGCCGCTGAGGAACTAGTGCGAAAGTGGGCAGTGGATGCTGACGTGATCGCCGTGACCGGGATCCGCGAGGCGCGTGCCGCGGGGCTCTACGACGGGGACCTCGAGGCCGTCGAGCAGGTCAAGCGGGCGAGCCGGATGGTCCCGATCACCGACGGGCACGCCCTGCGCGAGGTGCTGCAGGAGTGGTCCATCCGGCAGGTGAACACCGAGATGCCCGGCTACTACGCCAACGCCCGGGTGGTGGTGCTCGGTGGGAGCAACCACGACCGCACCGTGCGGATCCTGCGTGAGTACACGGAGAACTTCGAGTTCGCCGATCCGCTGCTGCGCTTCAACCTCGCCGGCCGCACGCACAGCAACCCGCTCGTCGGCATGGCCGCGGACCTCGGGATGTGGCCGGTGCATCGGCTGCCCGGCTCGATCAAGTCCCAGATCAAGGCTCCGGGCCATGGGCTGAGCAGCAGCCTCACCCGCCGTGCGCTGGCCGACAGCCATGTCATCGTGGCGACCTTCGAGGAGCTCGACGCCTTCAGCGTCGAGGACCTGCGCGGCAAGTCCGTGGTGACGTCGTCGATCTCCGAGGACCGGTTGGCGCAGCTGGCGGACCTGGATGTCGACATGGTCCTGGACTCCACCCCACAGCCCTTCGACTTCACCATCACGGCCGCGGTGCTCGAGGCCATGATGCTCGCGGCGACCGGCAGCCCGCTGGGTCGGCTGACCAACGACGACCTGCTCGACATGATCGTCTCGACCCAGATGCAGCCGCGGGTCCTCTACCCGAACGGCTACCGGCGGCGCAGCAGGTTCGCCTTCGTGATCCACCCGCTCTCCCAGCGCTACCTGGCCAACGTCGAGCCGTTGAACACGATCAACCGGGTCGCCCCCGCTCAGGTCATGGACCTGGTCGAGAAGGGCATGGCCTACGCCCCACCGATGAAGTACGGCCGGATCACCGGCGTGGTCTCCCCCACCGGCGACGAGGCCGAGGGCTGGCTGATCACCGTGGGCGGCACGCCGAAGGAACTCCTCGCCCACAGCCCGGAGTTCACCTACGCACGCCTGCTCCAGGCCGGCGAGCAGGCCAAGAAGCTGGGCGCGCAGATCATGGGCCTCGGAGCGTTCACCAAGGTGGTCGGCGACGCCGGGGCCACGGTGGCCAAGCAGGCACCCCTGCCGATCACGACGGGCAACAGCTACAGCGCCTCCGGGGCACTGTGGGCCGCGCACGACGCCCTCGAGCGCCTCGGCCTGGCCGACAGCGACGAGGCCGGACGGATCGCGGGCAAGGCGATGGTGGTCGGGGCCACCGGGGCCATCGGCTCGGTCTGCTCCCGGCTGCTGGCACTGGCCAGCGACGACCTGTACCTGATCTCCCCGGAGACCGCGAAGCTGCTGGCGCTCAAGGCAGACATCGAGCGCGAGAACCCGCGCGCGACCATCCACGTGGCCGCCACCCCGCACGAGTTCCTGCCCGAGATGGACATGATCGTCACCGCCACCTCCGGCGCGGGCAAGCGCGTGCTGGACATCATGGCTGTGAAGCCGGGGTGCGTGATCACCGACGTGGCCCGTCCGCTGGACCTCTCGGCCGAGGACGTGGCCAAGCGTCCCGATGTCCTGGTCATCGAGTCCGGCGAGATCGAGCTGCCCGGTGAGGTGCACATGCGCAACATCGGGCTACCCGCCGGCGTGGCTTACGCATGCCTGGCCGAGACCATCGCCCTGGCCCTCGAGGGTCGCTACGAGACCTTCACCGTGGGGCGCAACATCGAGTGGGAGAAGGTCAAGGAGATCTACCAGATCGGCCTGCGGCACGGGATGAAGCTGGCGGCGATCTCCGGGGTCAACGGGGTCTACACCGAGGCGGACCTGGCCAAGGTGCGTGCGCTGGCCCTCGAGCGGCGCGCGGCGATGGCTGCCGCGTCGGCCGGCTGACCGGCGACCGCGACGCCCCGCGCGGCACGCCTGCGCTTGCCTGCGGTTGCCTGCGGTTGCCTGCGCGGCACCGGGGGCAGCACGATGTCCCGCATGGACCGCCTGGCACTGGCCGCACGACTGCCCCACCCGATCGCCTTCGTGCTCGGTGGTGGCGGCTCGTGGGGTGCCGTGCAGTTGGGCATGCTCCGCGCCCTGGCGCAGACGGATCTCGCACCCGACCTGGTCGTCGGGACCAGCGTGGGATCACTCAACGGCGTCATCATCGCCGCCGACCCGCAGGCCGCCGTCGGGCGACTCGACGCCGTGTGGCCCGGGGTCACGAAGTCCGAGGTCTTCCCCGGCGGCTGGATCCGTGGCGTACGGACGCTGTCTGAGTCCAAGTCCTGGATCTATGACAACCAGCCCTTGGCCGACCTGCTCACCGGGGAGCTGCCGGCGACCACCTTCGAGGAGCTGGCGGTCCCGTTCGTGGCCGTGGCCACTGACTTCTGGACCGGGGCAGTGGCTGAGCTGGACTCCGGGGACCTGCGCTCGGCGCTGCTGGCCTCCTCAGCCATCCCCGGGGTGTTCCCCTGGGTCGAGCGCGAGGGCCGGCGTCTGGTTGACGGCATGCTGGTCGCCAACGTGCCCGTCACGATCGCCCTGGCCCGCGGCGCCCGGTCCCTGGTGGTCCTGGACTGTGGCCTGGGCGGTGTGCCTGATCAGGGCCCGTCCAACCTCGCCGACGTCCTGACCCAGAGTGCGGCCATCTACGCCCGACGCCAGCTGGCCAGCGACCTGCTCGCCTGCGCTGACGTGCCGGTCGTATGGCTCTCGCGGGGTCGCACCAACACCACCACCCAGCTGGACTTCACCGCCACCGACACCCTCCTCGAGGAGGGCTATGCCCACGCCCTGCGGACACTGCGCATGGTAGAGGCGGTCCAGGCCGTGCCGGCGGGGGTGTACGGGGCACCCGCCGAGCTCCAGTCCGACGAACGGCTCGGGTCGCTGCTTCGCTGAAGCTGGGTGATGATGAGTCCCCGCCCAGCATCGGAGGACGCCATGGAGACCGAGCCCGAACTCGACCACCTCGTGGGCGTGTACAACGCCGACGGGGGGTTGCTCGGCGAGGCGCGCTATGTGATCGGCCACCTGCTGGGTACGACCTCGTGCAGTCTGTGCGACATCACGCACTCGCCCGTACGGCGCAAGCCAGCATGGGACGCCATGGTGCGCGATCTCGGTGTGCCCTTCGAACTGCGCCACCGCAATGAGTTGAGCTTCGAACAGTCGGCCGCGGTGGCCGCGTCCGGCGTCCCCGCGGTTCTGGTGGTCCTCTCGGACGGCTCGGTGCACCCGGTGCTCGGCGCACTGGTGCTGGACCAGCTCGACGGATCCGTGGCGGGCTTCGGCACGGCCCTGGCCGCAGCGCTGGCTCGCGCGACCTGGCGCGATCGACCTGAGCCACTGGCGCAGGGCATCTCCGCAGGGAACCCGGAGGCCTCGGCTGTGGACCCGGCCTGGACTGCCGCCGAGGAGTCCTGATGACCGCACCGAACCTGACGATCTACACCACCACGTGGTGCGGATACTGCCGCAGCCTCAAGCGCGCCCTGGACCGGGCCGGCCTGGCCTTCACCGAGATCGACGTGGAGGCCGACCCTGGCGCCGCGCAGGTGGTGGAGCAGATCAACGGGGGCAACCGGACCGTGCCGACAGTCCTGCTGGCTGACGGGACGTCGCTGACGAATCCGTCGGTGCGCGAGATCCAGGCCGCGCTGGCCCGAGGCTGACCCGGCCGGCCGTGGTCGTCGGCCTTGTCAGGCGGGCGCCGCGGCGAGAGGATGAAGCACGTCCGGCCCAGGAGGTGGCGCGGTGGAGGTGCTCGACCAACCGCCCTGTGCGAGGTGCCATGCCCCCGCCGACTTCGGCATGGGTACGACCTGGCTGTGCGAGGACTGCTACGGGATCCTAGGCTCCTGCTGCATGGAGACCGACGGCGACGACCTCTTCCTGGAGGAGGGCACCTGGGAGCAGACGAGGCTGGACACCAAGCCCTGAGCGCACCCTCGCGGGCGGTCCGTGTCCGACAGTCAGCCAGCGCTGATCGCCGCCGCACCGGCCAGGGCGAGGGCCACGCCCACCTGCTGGACCGGGCGCATGCGCTCCGAGTCCAGCCAGCGAGCCAGCAGGATCGTGGCCACCGGGTAGAGCGATCCGAAGACGCTCACCAGGGAGAGCAAGCCCAGGGTGGCCGCAGCCCCGAACGCGAGGTTGGCGCCCACGTCGAGAAGGCCGACCGCGGCCAGCCCCGGCATGTCACCGCGACCGACCTGAAAGCCGGGGCGGAACAGCAGCAGCGCCAGGGCCATGACGGTGAAGGTGACCAGACGCATGGTGGTCATGGTCATCACGACGCTGTCCTGACTGCCGCGGGCGATGGCCACCAGCGTCGTGCCGAGGAGCACCGCTGCCCCACCTGCAAGCAGGACCGGAGCCCACCCGGCGTCACCATGGATCTCCGGGCCACTGGCAGCCACCACCCCCACGATCGCCAGTACGATCCCGACGAGCTGGACGGGGCTGGGCTGCTCACCGTCGGCCAACCCGACGGCAAGGGGCACCGCGACCCCCAGCGCTGCGATCGGGGAGACCACGCCCATCGTCCCGATGGCCAGCGCCCGGTAGTACAGGGCCAGGCCGCTGGCACCGGTGACGCTGGCCAGCACCGCCCATGGCAGGTAGCCGGTGGGTGCGGACCACTGGTCGCCGACTGTGGCGATCACCAGCATCGCCATCAGGCCCACTGTCTGGCTGCCGCCGAGCACGAGCAGGACGTGTCTGCTGCGCGACAGTCGGCCCGCCAGGTAGTCCCCGCTGCCCCACATGGCGCTGGACAGCAGTGCGAGCAGGCCAGCCACGGGGACTGAGGCTACATCCTGGAAGTCGTGGCCGATCTACGGCAGTTGGAGCGGTGCAGGGCGTAGCCTGCGGCACATGAATGCGACCGCCGACGAGGCAGCGGACTTCCGGACCGCCCTGACCTCGTTGCGCGAGGTGCGGATGCGCCCGGAGATCCAGATCGAGGAGGCACCCGCGCCCCAGCGGCTGGCACCCTTCGCACTGGCCCTCACTGCCGATGTCGTGGTCGACGATGAGGACCTCGGCAATGGTCGGCTGGTCGTCCTGCATGACCCGCAGGGCCAGGAGGCATGGGGCGGCACCTTCCGGGTGGTGGCGTTCATCAAGGCCACGTTGGAGCCGGAGATGGCCGCCGACCCACTGCTGGCCGAGGTGGGGTGGTCCTGGCTGATGGAGGCCCTGGACGGACACGGGGCGGGGTACTCCAACGTGTCAGGGACGGTCACCCGGGTGACCTCCGAGTCGTTCGGGGGCCTGTCCGATCGCCCGCTCGAGGGTCAGATCGAGATCCGTGCCTCGTGGACCCCTGCGGATGCCCTGTTGGCTCCGCATGCCCTGGCGTGGGCCGAGGTCCTGGGCCAGGCCGCGGGCCTGATGCCGCTGCCCGTCGGCGTGGCGCAGCTGCCCCGACCGCGCGGCTGAACGCTGGCCCAGCCGATCCCTGCGGCACCGCCCGCGGGACCCGGTCAAGGCCGACCCCTGGGGCGCCGATAGCAGTTCTGACGGGCCACCGGTCACGTCGCCAGCCCACGTCTCCGGAGGTGTCGTGATCACCGTCGCCCAGAGCACCACCGCACCCATGATCCCCGTCCAGCGCGGCCGGTTCTCGGCGCTGGCCGTCGGTGCGGAGAACCTGCAGGCGGCGAGCCTGGCACCGCGGCTGCGCTCCCTGGGCGCGACGGTCGTGCATCGGGCGCCGACCGCGTTGGAGGGACACCTGCCCCGACCCGCGGGCCCGCACGACGTATGCATCGTGGCGTGTGGGGGCCCCGAGCTGCGCTCCCAGGTGCGCGAGGTCCGGGCCGCCGGGTGGCGACGGATCGTCGTCGTGAGCAGTCGATCGGACCTGGTGCGCGAGGCCGTAGGCAGCGGCGCCCGCTCGGCGATCGTGCCGCCGGTGCGGGGCACCGGAACTGGCCCTGCCACGCCACCACGCCCGCTCGTGGCCGGCGGTAGCGACGCACTCTCCGCCCGCGAGGTGCAGGTGCTCCAGCAGGTGGCCGACGGACACACGAACCGGCAGATCGGCGAGGAACTCTGCCTCTCGGCGCTGACCGTGAAGAGTCACCTGGCCCGGATCGGGCGCAAGCTGGGCACCGGGGACCGCGCCGAGATGGTCGCCATCGGGATGCGCTCAGCGATCGTCGCCTGATCGGCTGCGCTCCGGACAAGTGGAGGGCGCGCACCTGCGCGGCCCCGGGCTCGACCTCGGGGCGCCCGGGTACGGTGTGCGTGTGCCCGCATCCAGTCGACCTGCCGACGGGCTGCGCCCACCCGTCGACCCTGACCTCCCTGCGCCCGCCGAGGAAGCCGCCGCGACCGCCGTCGAGAGTGCCCCCGTCCCGGCGCTGCCGGCCCTGACGCTGCGCGACGGACTGCCCCCAGTCACCGCGACGGCCGCCGAACTGGCCGAGGTCGTCGCACGGCTGGCAGCAGGTACGGGTCCGATCGCCATCGACACCGAACGTGCGTCGGGCTATCGCTACGGGCAGCGCGCCTACCTCATCCAACTGCGCCGCACCGGCTCAGGAAGCGCACTGGTGGATCCCATCGACATCCCGGGCCTGCCGGGCCTGGCCGAGGTGCTGCGCGGCCCGGAGTGGATCCTGCATGCGGCCAGCCAGGACCTGCCCTGCCTGGCCGAGGTGGACCTGCACCCGACCGTCCTGTTCGACACCGAGCTCGCCGGGCGACTGCTCGGGATGCCACGGGTGGGGCTGGGACCCATGGTCGCCGATGTCCTGGGGATGTCCCTGGCCAAGGGGCACGGCGCCGCTGACTGGTCGCGCAGGCCCCTGCCCGAGGCCTGGCTGGAGTACGCAGCCCTGGATGTCGAGGTGCTCATCGAGCTGCGAACCGAGCTGCACAGCCGCCTGGTGGAGGCCGGCAAGTGGGCCTGGGCCGAGCAGGAGTTCACAGCCGTCCGCGATGCACCTGCCCCACCACCCCGGGTGGACCCGTGGCGGCGCACCTCCGGCATCCATCGGATCCGGTCCCGGCGGGCCCTGGGCATCGTCGAACACCTCTGGTACGCCCGCGATCGGGTCGCCGCCGAGGTGGACACCGCGCCCGGTCGGCTGCTTCCGGACTCCTCACTGGTTGCCGCAGGGCAGGCCCAGATCCGCGACGGGGCCGGGCTGCGTGCGCTCAAGGACTTCCACGGTCGGGGGGCTGCGCGCTACCAGCGGGCGTGGGCCAGCGCGCTGGGCGAGGCCTGGGCGGTGCCGGACTCGGACCTGCCGCCCTCGGCCGCCCGTGGCGACGGGCCCCCACCGCCACGCACCTGGGCGCAGCGAGACCCCGCCGCCGCGGCCAGGCTCGACCGGGCCCGCACCGCGCTGTCGACCCGCGCGGAGTCGCTGGACCTGCCCGTGGAGAACCTGCTCACCCCGGATCTCGTGCGCCGACTGATGTGGCAGCCCCCACCGCCGGGCACCCCGGTGGCCGAGGTGCTGACCGCGGCCGGGGCCCGTCCCTGGCAGGTGGAGCTCACCGAGGGGCTGCTCGCCGAGGCGCTCACCGAAGAGCAGTGACCCCGCTGCGGACCAGCGTCTCCGGTGACCAGCTCAACGTCTCCAGGGCCAGTTCGGCGGCCGGCAGCACGCTGGAGATCAGGTAGCCCTGCGCCTCGTCGCAGCCGAGTTCGCTGAGCACCTCGAGCTGCTCAGCGGTCTCCACCCCCTCAGCCACCACCCGCTGGCCCAGGGCATGGGCCGCGAAGATCGCAGCGGTCACGATCGCCCGATCGGCGGCGCTGTCGGGGATAGTGGCCACGAACGCCCGGTCGATCTTCACCCGGTTCGGACCGAGGAACCGAAGTGCCCCCAGTGATGAGTAGCCGGTGCCGAAGTGATCGATGGCCAGCCCGATGCCGCTGGCCTGAAGCCTGCGCATCGCCAGCTGCGCCGGCCCCGTAGCCTCCAGGAGCCCGAACTCGCCCATCTCCAGGACGACGTCGTGGGGACCTGCTCCCCGTTCGGCAATGATGCGCAACGCATCCGTGGCGAAGGTCGTCGAGCCGACCTGCCCGCGGGTCAGGTTGACCCCGACGGGCACGTCGATGCCCAGGCCCCACCACGAAGCCCGCTGATCCAGGGCCGCGGCGAGCACGCGCAGGCTCAGCACCGTATTGAGTCCCGCGCGGGCCGCGACCGTCAGGAACTGCGCAGGGCGCAGCAGGGCGCCGGTGCTGTCGCGCAGTCGGCTCAGGGCCTCGACGTAGGCAAGTCCCCCATCGGCGATCCTGACGATGGGCTGGAAGTGGATCACGAGACCCGGCTCGTCGGCGGCTGCCGACAGCTGAGCGGGTGCGGCAAGGGCCCGAAGGAGCGACTCCCGCACCAGCTCGGTCTCGACCAGGTGGCTGTCCATCTCCGGTGAGTGCACCCGGACGGTGTTGCGGCCTGCGTCCTTGGCCCGGTACATGGCCATGTCGGCCTGACGGAGCAGGTCCGCCGCGTCGATCCGGTCCACGTCGGCCATGGCCACGCCGACGCTCATGCTCAGGTGATGGCTCCGCCCGCCGAGGACCAGCGGCGGACCGAGGGTGGCGCGTACCCGCTCCGCGATCGCCCGGGCCCCAGCAACGTCGACCAGCTGCGGGCAGACGATGACGAACTCGTCCCCGCCGAGGCGAGCGAGTCGGTCCTGCGTGCGCAGGACGGACCCGATCCGCCGGGCGACGGCCACCAGGACCTCGTCGCCCACCTGGTGGCCACGGGTGTCGTTGACGAGCTTGAACCCGTCAAGGTCCAGGAAGACCACCGCCACACTCGGGCCATCGGTCCGGGGGTCCAGATCCTCGAGCTGCCGCAGCAGCTCGGCTCGGTTGTACAGGCCGGTGAGGGGGTCCTGCTTGGCCGCTCGGTCCAGACGCGCGCGTGCGGTCCACTGGTCGGTCACGTCGTGCAGGTGCAGCAGGGCCCGGGGCATTCCATCTGCGCACGGCTCGGCCAGTCGTGTCAACGAGACAGCCAGCCAGCGGATGGCTCCCGGGCCGGTCACGGCAACCACAGCCGTGCCGGCCGAGGTACTCAGGGGCCCTAGGGCCGACACCGGCAGCAGTGCGGCGACCGGTGCTCCGAGCACCGCCCCCATCGCGCACTCCCCCGAGCCCTCACCGACGCCCAGCAGCCGCGCTGCGGCCGGATTGGCCGCACGGACCTCTCCCGGGGCTCCATCGGAGTCGAGGTCGACGATGAGCGTGGCGACCGGCGACTGCGCGATGACGCGCCCCCAGCCGGGGCGTTCCCACTCGTGTTCGGTCGCTGCGTGGCTCGCACCGTCCGTCGGGGTGTCCATGGTCAGGCGAGGTCGTCGAGCAGCGCCCGGGCAGCCTGCTCACAGCCCTGGGCCGTCAGCCCCAGGTGCTCCAGGATCGCTGGGCGGGTCGCGTGGTCCAGGAACCGCTGCGGGACACCGAGCCGGGCCTGGCGCACCAGTGCCCCGCGATCGGCCAGAGCGCTGGACAGGGCGGCACCGATGCCTCCGACGAGACCGTTGTCCTCGATGGTGACGACGCGACCGACGCGCGCGGCAAGCTCCACAACCGACTCGGGAAGCGGGGTCACCCACAACGGTGCGGCAGCGATCGACGGAATCCCATCAGCGGCGAGCTTGGCCGCGGCCTCCCGGGCAACCCCGGCCAGGCCCCCCACGCCGACGATGAGCACTCGCGGGTCCTCATCGGCGTGCAGCAGCTCCAGACCGTCGATCTCGCTGACAGCGGGCAGCGGCTCGACCATCGCACCCTTCGGGAAGCGCACCACGCTCGGGCCGTCGTCGATGGCCACGGCCTCGCGCAGGGCCCTGCGCAGGGTCGCCTCGTCGCGGGGCGCCGCGATCCGGATGCCCGGTACGAGGCTGAGCAGCGACATGTCCCACATGCCGTTGTGGGAGGCGCCGTCGTCACCGGTCACCCCGGCCCGATCCAGGACGAGGGTGACGCCCGCCCGATGCAGGGCCACATCCATGAGGACCTGGTCGAAGGCCCGGTTGATGAACGTCGCGTACACCGCGACCACCGGATGCAGCCCGGTGAAGGCCATCCCCGCGGCCGAGGTCACGGCATGCTGCTCGGCGATGCCCACGTCGTAGGTCCGCGCCGGGAACTCCGCGGCGAACCGGTCCAGGCCCGTGGGGCACAGCATCGCCGCAGTGATGGCGACCACATCCGGGCGCTTGTGGCCGATGGCCACGAGCTCATCGGCGAAGGCCGCGGTCCACGTGGGACCGCCGTTGCTCACGGGGATGCCCGTCTCGGGGTCGATCACCCCGACGCCGTGGAAGCGATCAGCCTCGTCGTTCTCAGCAGGCGCGTATCCGCGACCCTTCTGGGTGATCGCGTGCACGATGACCGGGCCGTGGTAGCGACGGGCGGCCCTGAGCACCGACTCCACCGCCGCGAGGTCATGGCCGTCCACCGGACCGAGGTACTTCAGGCCCAGGTCCTCGAACATGCCCTGGGGGGCGACCATGTCCTTGACGCCCTTCTTGACCCCGTGCAGGGCCTCGAACAGCGGCGGTCCCAGCACCGGGGTGCGACCCAGCACGTCGCGGCCCCAGTCCAGGAACCGCTCATACCCGCCGGTCGTGCGCAGGGTGTCCAGGTGCCGCGCGAGACCGCCGATCGTGGGCGCGTAGGAGCGCTCGTTGTCATTGACCACGATGATCACCTGGCGATCGGAGCCGGCGATGTTGTTCAGCGCCTCCCAGGCCATCCCACCGGTCAGTGACCCGTCCCCGACGATGGCCACGACGTGGCGCTGCCCGAGGGTGCCAGCCTGCTCGAAGGCCTTGGCCACCCCATCGGCGTAGCTCAGGGCGGTGGAGGCGTGCGAGTTCTCGATCACGTCGTGTGGGCTCTCGGCCCGCGACGGGTACCCCGACAGCCCGCCGGCCTGGCGCAGGTGGTCGAAGCCCGCCCGGCGCCCGGTCAGGATCTTGTGGACGTAGGACTGGTGCCCGGTGTCCCAGAGCAGCACGTCGGTGGGCGAGTCGAACACGCGGTGCAGCGCCAGGGTCAGCTCGACCACGCCGAGGTTGGGGCCCAGGTGCCCTCCGGTGCGGCTGACCTTCTCCACGAGGAACTGCCGGATCTCGCCCGCCAGCGACGCGAGCGCCTCGGCGTCCAGGCCGCGCAGGTCCGCAGGTGAGTCGATGCGCTCAAGCCCGCCCACGTGTCCTCCTCGTTGTGATGGTCGGCCCAGTCTAGGAGCGATCGGCGCCGGGCACACGGGGGCGCGACCTAGGCTGTGTCGGTGACCACACCTCCTGGCTGGCCCCGAGCGGTGCCCGACCCCCAGTCCCCGGAGTTCCCCGACCGGGTAGTGGCCTGGCTGCTGGACCTCTGCCCGCCGGACTACCGCAGCCACGAGGTGCTGCGCAGGCACCCAGTCATCCTCGCGCGGCTGGCCCATCGGCACGCCGAGGCCTCGCTGGCCGCGGCACGTGAGAGCTACGCCGGCGCCCGGCGGGACCTCGCCGGGCGGGTGTCGCCCGAGGCGGTCGAGGAGGCCCTGACCGCGCTGAGCCGCAGCGGGGCGCTGCTGGCAGCCCAGGTCCGCGAGGTCGGCCTGGTCGAGGAAGCCCTGCACGGTCGGCGCTGGCGGCCCAGGCTCTGACCGGGGCTGTCCGCGCAGCCACCGAGCGCCCCATCGCCGCCCTTCTGGTCGACCGACTGGATCTGCTCCCCCTTCGCCGATCCGCTCCCAGAATTCGGGGAGCAGATCGGGCGAACGGGAGCGGACTCCCCGGGACGCGCCCTGCGCGGTCCCGCCGACCCATCACCGCGCACGCGCGCGCATCGGTGCACCGGGCTGGATAGCCTCAGGACGTGGACTTCACCAGTTCTGTGGAGGCGATCGCCCTGGGCTTCGAGGTCGTGGGCATCGCGATCATCACGATCGGCGGGTTCCTGGGGATCGCCGGGGCGATGTTCACCGCGAAGTCCCGCGATGCCTTCTACGAACAGGCCCGTGCGGGATTCGCCCGCCCGCTGCTGCTGGGCCTGGAGGTCCTCGTGGCGGCCGACATCATCGAGACGATCACCATCGATCGCAGCCTGGAGAGCGCCGCGTCGCTGGGCCTGCTGGTCCTGATCCGGGTGATCCTCAGCTTCTCCCTCGAGGCCGAGACCGATGGCGTGCTGCCGTGGCGCAAGCGGGAGCTTCGGGCCGGCGACCCCTCGGCACGCTGAGGCGACGAGGACGGCGCTCACCCCACCTGCGCCCGGTAGGCGGCCAGGGTCTGTTGCAGCGCCGAACCCTCCTGGATCACCGCAGCGGCGTCGGCCGGCTGGGCGATGTCGCGCACCGCATCCTCGACCACCAGCCGGGCCTGCTCGGAGAGCGCCTCGAGCCGAGCACGATCGGTCCTGGCCTGCCGGGCGCAGTGCTCCATCAGGCGCAGCAGCTCGGTCATCACGTTGGGCTCCGCGCTGCCGTACCTGCGCACGAGTCCGCACATCTTCGCCAAGTACTGGCCGAACTCCCGGCTCGGGACCACCACCACGGTCGGTCCGTCGGGCTCCCGGGCCACCCGCGGCCCCAGCGGACGACCGGCCATCTCGCCGAAGATGACCGTCATGTGGTGGATCGCCTGGACCGCGGTGTACGGGTCGTTGACTGCTGGGGACAGCGCCTTCACGGCCACGTCGACCAGTTGCCGGATCCCGAAGGCCGAGTCCTGCTGGCTGGTCCGCTCGAACCCGATGCCGACGTCGGCATGGAACGCCGCCTCGACGGCCTCGAGGTCCGGGGCGGGGTCCTGCGGGGAGGGCGTCCAGACCAGAGCGATGGGGCTGCCTTGGGCGATGTGCTGGCCCACACCTGTCGTGAGTGCGATGGACACCCCGTGCCGGATCGCCAACGGAAGGATCAGCTCGGGATGCGTGGTGTGCACATAGCCCGAGGAGGCTGCGGGGATCTCCACCGCCCAGTCCGGTGGAGTCGGGGGGTCCAGGTCGACATCGGTGGGACTGTTGCGCACGACCTGCAGCGCCTCGGCCTCCACGCGGCGCATGATCGCCTCGACCTGGAGCGAGTGGGACAGGTGGTCGGCGAAGTAGACCACCATCGCCATGCTGGCGAACAGCGCGACGATCGCGAGGTTCACGGCCAGCCGGGGGTACACCTCCGGCTCTGGTCCCACGCCGACGGAGAACAGCAGCGCGCCGCTGAACGCGAACGTCGCCATGAAGACGCTCAGTGCCACCTGGTTGGGCCGGTCGCGCAGGAAGTTGCGCAGCAGTCGCGGAGAGAACTGCGTGGAGGTCAGTTGGAGGGCCACCACGGACAGGCCCAGGACCAGTGCGATCACCGTCACGACAGTTCCGGTGATCGACAGCAGCACCGCCCGGGCATCGGCCGCCTCCCCCTGGAACGCCAGCCGGTGCAGGACCGAGCCCTCGGTCGGCGTCACGCGCACCAGGGCCCCGGCGACGATCAGTGCCAGGGCGCCGGCCGTGAACGGGAGGACCCAGAGCGCACCGCCCGCGTACTCACGGAGGTCCTCGCGGCGGGGCATCTGCCCTACCTCAGTCCAGGAGCGTCAGCAGGTCGTAGACCAGGTAGGCCGGCCACACGAGGCCCTGCAGGATCGCCAGGGGGTACTCCCACAGGGTGTCCGCCTGCTGCCAGAAGAACACCCACGCCCCGAACATCCCCAAGCCGTAGATCGCGCCACCACCGGCGGCCGCGGCACCGTTGCCCTCACTCATGGCGATGTCACCTCCCGATGCCAGTGTCCTCCCGGACCACGCGCCATGCCCGACCAGCGGCTACAACAGGGAGCGCAGGACGTACTGCAGGATCCCGCCATTGCGGTAGTAGTCGGCCTCGCCGGGGGTGTCGATGCGCAGCCGGGCGTCGAAGGTGACGACTGACCCGTCGGCACGGGTGGCACGGACGGCGACCGTGCGCGGCGTCACTCCCTCGTTGAGGGCCGTCACGCCACTGATGTCGAGGGTCTCGGTGCCCTCCAGCCCCAGCGAGTCGGCGTTCTCGCCCTCGGGGAACTGCAGCGGCAGCACGCCCATGCCGATCAGGTTCGAGCGATGGATCCGCTCGTAGGACTCCGCGATGACCGCCCGCACGCCGAGCAGGGCAGTGCCCTTGGCCGCCCAGTCGCGTGAGGACCCCGAACCGTACTCCTTGCCCGAGAGCACCACGAGTGGGGTGCCGGCCGAGGCGTAGGACTGGGCCGCGTCGTAGATCGAGGCCTGGGGCGCGCCGTCGAGGGTGAAGTCGCGGGTGTAGCCGCCCTCGACGCCGTCGAGCAGCTGGTTGCGCAGCCGGATGTTGGCGAACGTGCCCCGGATCATCACCTCGTGGTTGCCCCGCCGGGAGCCGTAGGAGTTGAAGTCCTTGCGCGCCACCCCGTTCTCGGCCAGGTACTGCCCCGCGGGACTGTCGGCCTTGATGGAGCCAGCCGGGCTGATGTGATCGGTGGTGACCGAGTCGCCGAGCTTGGCCAGCACCCGGGCGCCGACCACGTCGGTGACGGGGTCGGGCTGGGCGCCCATCCCCTCGAAGTACGGTGGCTTGCGCACGTAGGTCGAGTCAGCGGCCCAGACGAACGTGTCACCCTCGGGAGTGGGCAGCGACTGCCACGCCTCGTCCCCGGCGAAGACGTCGGCGTAGCGCGAGGTGAACATGTCCGGGTCGATGCAGGAGTCGACGGTGGCCGCCACCTCTGCCGGGCTGGGCCAGATGTCGCGCAGGTAGACCGGCGCCCCCTGCGGGTCGGTGCCCAGGGGCGAGGTGGTCAGGTCCAGGTCCATCGTGCCGGCGATCGCGTAGGCGACCACCAGCGGCGGGGACGCGAGGTAGTTCATCTTCACGTCCGGGTTGATCCGGCCCTCGAAGTTGCGGTTGCCAGACAGCACCGAGACGACCGCCAGATCGCTGGCGTTGACAGCCGCCGAGACAGCCTCGGGCAGTGGCCCGGAGTTGCCGATGCAGGTGGTGCAGCCGTAGCCCACGAGGTCGAAGCCGAGCTTCTCCAGGTAGGGGGTGAGGCCGGCCTTGTCGTAGTAGTCGGTCACGACCTTCGAACCGGGGGCCAGGGTCGTCTTCACCCACGGCTTGCGGGTCAGCCCGCGCTCCACGGCCTTCTTGGCCAGCAGCGCGGCCCCGATCATCACCGACGGGTTGGACGTGTTGGTGCACGAGGTGATGGCCGCGATGACGACCGCGCCGTGGTCGATCTCGGTGACGGTCCCGTCGGCCAGCGTCACCGAGGTGGGTGCGCTCGCCCGCGCCGCCACCGGCTCTACGGGGGTCCCGGCCGGCATGCCCGCGGCGTCGGCGTGGGTCGGCGAGGGAGCATCGGAGGCCGGGAAGCTCTCGATCACGGACTCGTCGACCGGGGAGGTCGGCACGGCGTCCTCGTGGCGGACGTAGTCGCGCAGCGCGGTGTGGAACGAGGCGCGCGCGTCGGTCAGCGCCACCCGGTCCTGGGGGCGCTTGGGCCCGGCCAGGGAGGGGACGATGGTGGACAGGTCCAGCTCGATGACGCTGGTATAGCGAGCTTCCACGGATGGGTCGTGCCAGAGGCCCTGTTCCTTGCAGTACGCCTCGACGAGGGCGACCTGGCCCTCGGAGCGCCCGGTCAGGCGCAGGTAGCGCAGGGTTTCGTCGTCGATCGGGAAGATGGCTGCCGTCGAGCCGTACTCCGGGCTCATGTTGCCGATCGTTGCGCGGTTGGCCAGCGGGACGGCAGCGACCGCCTCGCCGAAGAACTCGACGAACTTGCCGACCACGCCGTGCTTGCGCAGGATCTCGGTGATGGTCAGGACCATGTCGGTGGCCGTCGCCCCCTGGGGCAGCTCGCCGGTCAGCTTGAAGCCCACGACCTGTGGGATCAGCATGCTCACAGGCTGGCCGAGCATCGCGGCCTCGGCCTCGATGCCGCCCACGCCCCAGCCCAGGACGCCCAGGCCGTTGACCATGGTGGTGTGCGAGTCGGTGCCCACGCAGGTGTCCGGGTAGGCCTGGCCGTTGCGGACCATCACGACCCGGGCCAGTGCCTCGATGTTGACCTGGTGGACGATGCCCGTGCCCGGCGGGACGACCTTGAACTCGTCGAAGGCCGACTGCCCCCAGCGCAGGAATTGGTAGCGCTCATAGTTGCGCTCGTACTCCAGTGCGACGTTGCGGGTCGCGGCGTCCGGTCGGGCGAAGTAGTCGGCGATGACAGAGTGGTCGATGACCAACTCGGCGGGTGCCAGCGGATTGATCTTCGAGGGGTCACCGCCCAGGTCCTTCATCGCCTCACGCATGGTGGCCAGGTCGACCACGCACGGCACGCCGGTGAAGTCCTGCATGATCACGCGCGCCGGGGTGAACTGGATCTCCTCGGTAGGCTCCGCCGCCGGGTCCCACGACCCCAGGGTCTGGATCTGGTCGGCGGTGACGTTGGCACCGTCCTCGGTGCGCAGGAGGTTCTCGAGCAGCACCTTGTGCGTGAACGGGAGCGCGGCAGCACCCGGGACTGCGGAGATCCGGAAGATCTCGTGGGTCGTGCCCTCGACCTCGAACGTCCCGCGGGCACCGAAGCTGTCCTTGCTGGCCACCATGGCTGTTCCTCTCCTCGACCGGGCAGAAGGCTATCGCGAGGGACCGCGCTCGCGTCGTGGCCCCGCATGTTTATCTTGACATCAAGATATCAGTGCGGGGTGAGCAGCGCCACGCATTCGACGTGATGCGTCGTGGGGAACAGGTCCAGCACCGCCAACTCGGCCAGCCGCATCCCCGCCGTGGCGAAGGTTGCGAGGTCCCGGGCCAGGGCCACCGGGTCGCAGGCGACGTAGACGACGGCTCGTGGGCGGGCCGCTGCGATGGCGTGGAGACCACCGCGGCACCAGCGCCCGTGCGGGGCGGATCCAGGACGACGAGGTCCACGCCGACCAGGGCGGCTCCGGCTCCGGCGATCCATCGGTCCACGGATGCCTTGACGACGGTCACCGGCAGCGTCCCGGCGTTGACCTCGGCCAGCGCACAGGCCCGCCGGTCCCCCTCCACGAGGGTCACCCGCAGGTCGGATGTGGCGCCGGCCAGGCTCACCCCGAACAGGCCCACACCGGCGTAGAGGTCGACCAGCCGCTCACCGGGTCGCGGGCCGAGCATGCGACGCACGTGCTCCACCAGGGCGTCGGCCGCGCCGGGATGGACCTGCCAGAAGCCGTCGGCCGCGACCTCCCACGTGCGCCCAGCCGCTCGCTCGGTCACGGGGTCCTCGGGCGCTGCGCCGACCTCGTAGGCCAGCGGTGGTCCGTCCGCGGGCACGACGAACCCGACCCGGGGGGTCGCCCACGAGGTCGTGAACAACCCCAGGCCGGCCAGCCGGGGGTCCAGCTGCAGGCATGCGTCGGTGGGCACCACCGCATGGGACCGAGGGGCCCGGAAGCCCACCCCACCCGAGGAATCGACCGACAGCGTGCCGCGGGTACGCCACCCCAGGCCCTCATGGGTCGCAGCTGCGCCGCGATGATCTGTGTCCCCCTGGGCGGCCACGACCAGCACCTGCGGTGCGGGGTCCCACGTGATGCCGGCGAATCGCGCGAGGGCCTCGGTGACCACCTGCGCCTTCAGCGCGCGGCTGGCCTCGGGCGTGGCGTGCTGCCAGTCGCAGCCCCCGCACAGTGCTGCGACCGGACAAGGCTCGGGTCGGCGGTCCGGGCTGGCGCGCAGCACCTGGACGGCATCGGCGCGCAGGAAGCGCCCGCGCCGGCCGAGTCCGGTGACCCGGACCCGCACCTGCTCCCCGGGCAACGCGTGGCGCACGAAGAACACCCGGCCAGCGCGCCGGGCCACGCAGTGCCCACCGTGCGCGACGGGTCCCACGTCCACCACCAGCTCGTCGCCGACCTCCAGCTGATCGGCGGCCCCGGGGTCCGGACTCACCTCGTCGATGGCCCGGCCCCCATCTCACCGGCGACGTAGGCCTCTGCGGTCTGCGCATCGGGCTCACCGCGGCGCAGCGCACCGGGCGCCTGCGCCTCTGGCTCGTCGCTGATCCGCTCGCTGGACAGCAGCTGCCAGGGCACGCTGACCACCATCACCCCGGGGGAGAACAGCAGCCGACTCTTGAGGCGCAGGGCGCTCTGGTTGTGCAGCAGCTGCTCCCACCAGTGGCCCACGACGTACTCGGGCACGTACACGCACACCAGGTCCCGCGGGGAGTTGCGACCCAGGCCGCGCACGTACTCGACCACCGGTCGGGTGATCTCCCGATACGGCGAGTCCAGGACCTTGAGCGGCACCGGGATGCCGCGACGCTCCCACTCGCCGATCAGCGCCGCCGTGCCATCGGAGTCCACGTCGACGGTCAGGGCCTCCAGCACGGTGGGCCGGGTCGCGCGGGCGTAGGCCAGGGCGCGCAGGGTCGGCTTGTGGATCTTGGACACCAGCACCAGTGCATGGACCCGGCTGGGGAGGGTGACCTGCTCGTCGTCGCCGGCAATCAGCTCCACCGAGACCCGGTCGTAGTGCTTCTTGATGGCCATCATGATCAGGTACAGGATCGGCATCGCCACGCATACGATCCAGGCGCCGCGCGTGAATTTGGTGACCAGGACGATCAGCAGCACGCTGCCGGTCATCATGAAGCCGATCATGTTGACTGCTCGGCTGCGCATCATGCGCCCCCGCTCGGCCCGGTCGGTCTCATGGACCAGATGCCGGTTCCAGTGCCGGACCATGCTCAGCTGGCTGAGGGTGAACGAGACGAAGACGCCGATGATGTACAGCTGGATCAGCGCGGTGACGTTGGCCTGGTAGATGTAGATCAGCACCATGGCCAGCGCGGCCAGCGTGATGATGCCGTTGCTGAAGGCCAGCCGGTCCCCCCGGGTGTGCAGCTGGCGGGGCAGGTACCCGTCGCGGGCCAGGATCGAGCCGAGTACCGGGAAGCCGTTGAAGGCCGTGTTGGCTGCCAGGACCAGGATCAGGGCGGTGGTGACCGAGACCACCACGAACATCAGCGGGAAGTCGGAGAACACCGCCTGGGCCACCTGGGCGATGACCGTCTTCTGCTCGGTGCCCGGCGGCATGCCGATCAGCTCCTCCGAGCTCTCGGCGACCTTGACCTTGGTCTGGACCGCCAGCCACGTGATCCCGGCGAACATCGTCATCGCGATCGCCCCGAGCAGGGCCAGCGTGGTGGCGGCGTTGCGGCTCTTGGGCTTCTGGAAGGCCGGCACGCCGTTGCTGATCGCCTCCACGCCGGTCAGCGCGGTCGTCCCCGACGAGAACGCCCGCGCCAGCAGGAAGACCAGTGCGGCGCCGGAGAAGTTGGCCACGGGCTCGATCTCCCACTGGGCCGACTCCGCGAGCATCTCGTCGCCGCGGAACAGACGCACCGCAGCCCAGATCAGCATGCTGAAGATCGCGAGGATGAAGGCGTAGGTGGGGATCGCGAACATCGTGCCCGACTCGCGCACGCCGCGCAGGTTCATCAGCGCCAGCAACGTCACCGCCGCCAGGGCGACCGGCACGGTGTGGGCGCTGATGAAGGGCAGCGCCGAGGACGCGTTGGCCACCGCCGACGAGATGGACACTGCCACAGTGAGCACGTAGTCGACCATCAGGGCACTGGCCACGAAGACCCCCCAGCGGGGCCCGAGGTTGGTCGAGACCACCTCGTAGTCCCCGCCCCCGGAGGGATAGGCATGCACGTTCTGTCGGTAGGAGGCGATCACCACGATGAACACGAGGATGACCGCCACGCCGATCCAGGGGGCGTACTGGTAGAGCGTGTATCCGCCCAGGGACAGCACCAGCAGGATCTCCTGGGTCGCATACCCGTTGGAGGACAACGCGTCGGAGGCGAACACCGGTAGCGCGATCCGCTTGGGCAGCAGGGTCTCGCCGAGCTGGTTGGTGTGCAACGCCCGGCCGAAGACGACTCGCTTGGTGGCGTCGTTGATGGTTCCCACGTAGGCGAATGCTACGCACGCCGGACACCTGCTGGTGGCCCGTGTAGCGTTTCGACCGTGCACATCGTGATCCTCGGTTGCGGCCGAGTGGGTTCCGCCCTGGCTCAGACCATGGACCGCAAGGGGCATTCGGTCGCTGTGATCGACATGGACGCCGAGTCGTTCCGCAAACTGCCCCCGGATTTCGGCGGCACCACGGTGGTGGGTATCGGCTTCGACCGCGACACCCTCATCGATGCGGGCATCGCCCATGCCCAGGCATTCGCAGCCTGCAGCAGCGGCGACAACACGAACATCATCGCCGCCCGGGTGGCCCGGGAGACGTTCGGCGTGGAGAACGTAGTGGCGCGCATCTACGACCCCCGGCGGGCCGAGGTCTACCAGCGCCTGGGCATCCCCACCGTGGCCAGCGTGGCCTGGTCGACCGACCAGATGCTGCGCAGGCTGATCCCACGGGGAGCCCAGGAGGAGTGGACGGACCCCAGCGGCACCCTGGCCCTGGCCGAGATGCCGGTGCACCCGGACTGGATGGGTCGCCTCGTCCACCAGCTGCAGGACGCCACAGGTGCCCGGATCGCCTTCCTGACCCGGTTCGGGCGCGCGCTCCTGCCGACTCGCGAGACAGTGCTCCAGGACGGCGACATCATCCACGTCCTGCTCATGCGTACCGACGAGGAGAGCATCCAGGAGTACTTCATGGCCGCACCGGAGGCACACTCATGAGGGTTGCGATTGCCGGCGCAGGCAAGGTCGGGCGTGCCATCGCACGCGAGCTGCTCAACAACGGCCACGAGATCCTGTTGATCGACCGGGAGGCCGAGATCGCCAAGGTGGGCGTGGTCCAGGGTGCACACGTACTGTGCGCGGATGCGTGCGAGGTCTCCGCACTCGAGGAGGCGCAGCTGCAGACCTGCCAGGTGGTGGTCGCGGCCACCGGCGACGACAAGGTCAACCTGGTCGTGAGCCTGTTGGCCAAGACCGAGTTCGGGGTCCCCCGGGTGGTCGCCCGGGTCAACCACCCGAAGAACGAATGGCTGTTCAACGAGGCGTGGGGCGTGGACGTGGCCGTCTCCACCCCGCAGATGCTCTCCGCGCTGGTCGAGGAGGCCGTCACCGTCGGCGACCTCGTGCGCCTGTTCACCTTCCGCCAGAGCAACGCCAATCTCGTGGAGCTCACGCTTCGGGCGGACTCGCCGGTCGTCGGGTCCCGGGTGGGGGACGTGTCGTGGCCGCCGGACACGTCGCTGGTGGCGATCCTGCGCGGTGGTCAGGTGATCGCGCCCAGCCCCGACGACCCGCTGGAGAGCGGCGACGAGCTGCTGTTCGTCTCGGCCCCCGACCAGGAGGAAGCGATCCAGAGCCTGCTCTCGCGCTAGCGCCCGCGCCGGCTCGCGGAGCAGGCGCGCGCGGTCTCAGGCCGGGTCGGCCTCGACGATCGGGCTCCCCGCTGGGCCAGCAGCGGCCTCGGTGGCCTCGGAGCGCGCCTTGGCCGCGGCGAGCACCGGATGGATGATCTGGTAGCTCAGATAGGCCGCGAGCAGGAACAACGGCCAGCCCAGCGCCAACTTCGCCACGCCCAGCAGGCCCACAGCGCCCGCGAAGTACATGGGCAGCTGGATCACCAGGCGCAGGGCGAACATGGCCACCCACACCCACGAGGCGGTGGCGTACGCGCGGTACAGCGCCGGGTCCGACCGCCACGCGGACACCGACTCCCCGCGCAGGCTCTCGATGATGACGCCCATCAGGGGCCAACGCACCACGATCGACCCCGCGTACGCGGCCAGGTAGCCCACGTTGATGAGCAGGCCGATGAGGAAGTAGTTCTCCGCGCGGCCGGTCCTGGTGGCCACGAAGGCCGAGATCGCAACTCCGAGGAAGCCTGCCAGCACCTGCTGCAGGGGCTCGCGCCGTGCGATCCTCACCAGGGCGATCAACCCACCCGAGGCGAGCGCGGCGATCAGGGCGGGCTGCAGGTCCTGGCCGGTCACCAGGTAGGCCAGCACGAACACGGTCGCGGGCACACCGGAGTCGATCATCCCCCGCCAACCGCCGACCGCCCGGTCGAGCATGACCCGGTCCATGCCCAGCGCCTGGGCGCCGGCCAACTGCTCCGCGCCGGGGCCGGCGGGCGCGCCGTGCGCGGGCAGCGTGGGGTCCGAGGGCATCAGGCGCCCAGGCTCTCGCGGAGCTCGTAGCGCGGGTTGAAGATCGTCGGATCTGTCTCGTTGCACGTGATGCGCCCCGTGACCACGATGGCTCGGCCCGGGGTGATCCCGGGGATGCGGCGCCGGCCGAGCCAGACCAGGCGCACCTGCCCGGATCCGTCGTAGAGGTCGGCCTCCACCGCAGGCACGGTCTCACGGGGACGCAGGGTCACCGACCGGAGCACGCCGGACACAGTGGCCTCCTGGCCCTGGGTGCACTGCCCGATCGGCGTGGCCCCCACCGAGGTGACCGTCCCCCGCAGGTCCTCGGCGTGCTGCTCGGTCTTGCTCTTGGCCAGGCTCGCGCTCATCCGGCGCATCAGGCTGGGCCGCGTGGTGGACATGGCACAAGGGTAGCGGCGCGCGGGGCCTGGTGGGCGTCATCACCGGACCCCCGGGTCCCGGGCAGGCGGGCCGGGTCAGCGGGTCTCGGTGATCTCCGGGCCGCGCTCGAAGGGATCCAGGTCGGCGTAGCGCTGCTCGGCTGCTGCGTCGGACAGCTCCTCCTCGTCCGCCCCGTCCTCGACGTCGGCCCCGTCGGCCGGCACCGGCTGCTCCGGCAAACGCAGCGGCAGCGGATCCTGGGGCGCCATCGCCTCGGTGCCCCGCACGACGATGGTCTGGCGGACCAGCTCGTGCAGCTGATCCTCGGAATCGGGCTGTGCCGCCGCCCTGCCCAGGAACACCGCGCGCAGGAACCAGCGTGGGCCGTCGATGCCGACGAAGCGCAGCGGCTGCATGACCGCCTTGCCCTCGGGTGAGCGCGCCGGCATGACCGCACGCAGCTCAGGACCGAACGGACCCGACGCCTCGAGCACCTGGGCCTTGTCGGTGCCGGTGATCTCAGCGAGCATCCCGGCACGGATCTCGTCCCACAGGCCCTCGGAGCGCGGCGCTGCGAACACCTGAAGCTGCACGGCCGCGTCCTCGAGGACGCCGGTGATCGCGCGCACCTGCTGGGTGTTGGGGTCGGCCTCCACCTGCACGCCCACACCCGGCAGGCCGGGGATGAGCAGCGACCCGAGGTCCAGGCGGACCAGGTCGCTGTCCGCCTGCTCCATCTCACTGGCGTCGAACGGCCCCCGGGCACGGTCGTACGCCGGAAGCGGTGCGTCGACGACGCCGCCAACCGTGGCGCTCTGGTCCGGGTCCGTCCCCTCCGGCCCGTCCGCGGCCGTGTCCTGGGCGCCCTCGGCGGTCGGCTCAGCGGGGGTGTCCGTGGGCGTCTCGTCGGCCTGCGGTCCGGAGGACGTGGAGCGTCGGCGGAACATGGCCATCAGGAGCCTCCCAGCGAAGTGTCAGCGGTACAGGCTACCCCGCGGTGTGCCCACCGGTGGACCCGAAGCCACCGGCACCACGCGCCGAGCCGGGCAGGGCACCCACCTCGTGGAAGCGTGCGCGGACGACCTCCTGGATGACCAGCTGCGCGATCCGATCGCCGCGATGGAAGACCACCGGGGTGCGTGGGTCGAGGTTGATCACGCTGACCTGGATCTCCCCCCGGTAGCCGGCGTCCACCGTGCCCGGGGCATTGACCAGCGCGACGCCGAACCGGGCCGCCAGGCCGCTGCGCGGGTGGACGAAGGCTGCGAAGCCGTCGGGCAGGGCTATCGCGATCCCGGTGGGAAGCAGCGCCCGCTCCCCCGGGGCCAGCGTGGCGTCGACGGTGGTCACCAGGTCGGCACCGGCATCTCCCGGGTGCGCATAACTAGGGATGGGGACCCCGGGGTCGAGCCTTGAGATCAGGACATCGGTCATGGATTCATCTCCGCCGGCGGGCCGGCATCGCCCCCGGCAATAGCCGCCGAGACCTCAGCAGCCCGGCCATGGCTGCGGAAGTGCCCCACCTCCACCTGGATGAACAGTGCCGACGCCGTCACCACGACCGGTCCGTCCGCGCCCAATCGCCCCACGGCTGCGGTGTACACCTTGCGCCCGGCGACACCGGTGATGCGGGCCTGCAGGTCCAGGACGGACCCGACGGGGACCGGGCGGACGAAGTTGGTCTCCAGCCGCGCAGTGACGGCCGGACGCATCAGGAGCCAGTTCATGGCTCCCAGCACCTCGTCGACAGCCGCGGTGAGCAGGCCTCCGTGGGCAAGGCCGGGGGCGCCCTGGTGGGTCGGACCCACCTCGAAGGCCGCCGACAGGGTCAGGCCCTCGCCAGCCGTGACCCGCATGTGCAGGCCGCACGGGTGATCACCCCCGCACCCGAAGCACTGCCGGTAGTGCGAGCCGATCTCCGTGCCGGGGGCAGCTGCGTCGGGGTGTCGCTCAGGCAGGACGGCGTCGGGCCCCGGAGTGGTGCCGGGACCGATCGGTTCGGGAGGGGCGTGGGTGCTCAGGGCAGCGGGCGTCACGTAGCGAGACTAGCCTCCGGCGACCAGCCGATCCGGGGCCGGGCCGAGGCCGGGCCCGGCGCCCGGGCCCTGGGATGGCAGGGTGAGCACGTGAGCACACAACGATCGGTCGACGGGGCCAGCACGTACGGCGAACGGCTCTGGCCCGGACCGACCACGTGGGTCATCGCGCTGGGCGCTGTGCTAGCCCTGGGAATCGCCTACGGGGTCTCACTGGGCCCGGTGGCCGGGCGGCTCGTCGCCCTGGTCGGCGCGGCGGTCGTGGTCAGCCTGATCGCCCACGCCGCCGTCAGGCTCGAGGTCGGTGAGCAGGGGCTGCGCGCCGGTCGGGCGCGGCTGGACTGGGATGCGATGGGTCGGGTCCTGGCCGTCGACGGCGAGCACGCCCGACTGGCCAGGGGCCCGCAGGGGGACCCTAGCGCCTTCATGCTGATGCGTCCCGGGGTCGGCCCAGGGGCCCTGGTCGTGGAGGTCACCGACCCACAGGACCCGCACCGCACATGGCTGTTGGCGTGCCGGCACCCGGATCGATTGGCGCGCGCGATCGAGGCGACCCGTGGCAGGCTGGCGCCATGAGCTCCCCAACGGCGCACGACTCGCGCTCCTCGATGCTGACCAACGCCGCACCGGCGATCTCCCTGGGCGCGGCGTGGGCGGTGCGCAAGACCGCCGCCAAGGTCTACGAGGCCCGTACCGGGCAACCCGCACCTATGGTCAGCCGTCAGGACGCCTCCATCGCCAAGCGCCTCATGTGGGCTGCTGCGATGGCCGCCTCTGTGGCCCTGATCGAGATCATCATCTGGCGCGTACTCGATCCCAACGACTGATCGGCGCTGGGCCCCGGGATCAGGCGGCGCACTCCCGGCAGATGGGCATGCCGTCGCGCTCGCCGGCCAGCTGGCTGCGGTGATGGACCAGGAAGCAGCGCCCGCACGTGAACTCGTCGGCCTGCCGGGGCAGCACTCGCACGCTCAGGCTCTCGTCGGAGAGGTCTGCGCCGGGCAGCTCGAGGTTCTCGGCCAGCTCGGTCTCGTCGACGTCGACTGTCGAGGCGGCCTTGTCGACCCGGCGGGCCTTCAGCTCCTCGATGCTGTCCTCGGCAAGGCTGTCGTCCTCGGTCTTGCGCGGGGCGTCGTAGTCAGTGGCCATGTGCGGGTTCTCCCCCCAGGTTGGGTGCGGCGTCCAGGTTGGGATCGGCGTCGGAACGGTACAACATCGCGGCTCCTGGCTCTATGCCCGCGCCGCCCGCGAAGTGTGCACCATGATGGGGTCACCGTGAGCGCGACACGCAGCCCGGCACGATCAGGAGGAGCATATGGCCCTGTACGCCATCGGGGATCGCACCCCGACGATCCACCCGAGCGCCTTCGTGCACCCGGAAGCGGTTCTCATCGGCGATGTCACCGTGGGGCCGGAGTCCTCGATCTGGCCCACAGCCGTGCTGCGCGGGGACTCCGGGAGGGTGCTCGTGGGGGCACGCACCTCCATCCAGGACGGGACCGTGGTGCACTGCACCTCCGAGTGCGACACGGTGGTCGGTGACCGCTGTGTGATTGGTCACAGGGTCCATCTGGAGGCCTGCACGATCGAGGATGGCAGCCTGGTGGGCTCCGGCGCGGTCGTGCTGCATGCCGCGATCGTGCGCTCCGGCGGCTTCGTGGCGGCCGCAGCACTGGTCTCGCCCGGCACCGAGGTGCCCAGTGGGGCGCTGGCCCGTGGTGTGCCGGCCAGGATCGTGGCCGGTGCCGCCCGGGCCGACATGATCGAGGCCTCCGTGGCGACCTACGTGGCGAACGCGCACTGGTACAACGCGGAGCTGCGCCGAATCGGCTGACTGCGTGCACACTACTTGTGCATAGATTGTGTGCACGAGTAGTGTGCACGTATGGACGGCACACAGGACCCCGTACCGACCAGTGTGCGCCTGGATGCGGACGCGCTGCGCGTCCTGGCCCATCCCCTGCGATCCCGGCTGTTGAGCTCGCTGCGCCGCGGCGGGCCAGCAACCGCCACCGACCTGGCAGCGACGCTGCAGACCAACTCGGGAGCGACCTCGTATCACCTGCGCAAGCTGGAGTCCGTCGGCCTGGTGGCCGACACCGGACAGGGTTCCGGTAAGGCGCGGCTCTGGCGCGCGGCCACGGACCTCCACCAGTGGACGGTCGCGGACTTCGCCGGCGACGAGGACTCCGAGACCGCCCTGAACTGGCTGGTCCGGGACTACCTGCACGCCATGGGCGGGCGGTTCGAGGCCTGGCTCGATGTCGAGGAGTCCTGGCCCGTGCGCTGGCGAGATGCCCTCGGCCTGGGTGACACCTCGATCCTGGCCACTGTGGAGCAGGTCGAGGCGCTGCGGGTCGAGCTGGCGGAGGTGACCTCGCGCTATCGACGCATCGGCGAGGGTCACCCGGACGCGCGGCGGATCGAGGTGCACCAACTGCTCTACCCGACCGACCTCGATGGCCCGCCGGACACCGGTGATCGCAGCGAGGGCTGACCCTTGATCCCCGTCCGGACCGTCACCGCCGCCGAAGCCCGACGCACCCTGCTGCTGCTGACTGTCACCCGGTGGTTCCCCGTGGGGATGGCGGTGCCCGTGACCACGCTGCTCGCCCTCGAACGGGGCATGAGCCTGGCCCAGCTCGGCGTGATCCTGGCGATGCAGGGCTTCGTGGTGCTCGCCCTGGAACTGCCCACGGGCGGGTTCGCCGACGCACTCGGCCGCCGTCCGGTCCTGATCGCAGCCTCGGTGGTGTCCGTGGTGTCGGGGTTCGTCTACATCACCGCCCACACGTTCCTGGCCTTCATCGTGGCCCTGCTGCTGCAGGGCGTGTTCCGGGCGCTGGACTCCGGCCCGCTGGAGGCCTGGTACGTCGACACGGCCCAGGCCGACGACCCGCAGATACAGGTCGAGGACAGCCTGGCGCGGGCCGGCACCGTGCTCGGGGTGGCCATCGCGGCGGGTGCACTGCTGGCCGGCGCCCTGGTCGTGTGGGCCCCCGTGCCCGGGCTCACGCCTCTGGAGCTGCCGTACTGGGTGGCGCTCGTGCTCCTGGTCGGCAACCTCGTGGCCGTGGCGGTCCGGGTGCGCGAGGACCGCAGCCACGCCGATGTGACTGGACTGCGCCGGGCGATCAGCTCCGCACGCAAGGCGCCGTCGGTCGTTGCCGAGGGGTTGCGACTGCTCGGCTCCGCCAAGGTGCTGCGGGCCCTGGTCCTGGTCGAGGTCTTCTGGTCGGTGGGCATGATCGCGTTCGAGACGTTCATGCCGGTCCGGCTCTCCGAGCTGGTGGGCAGCCAGGCCGAGGCAGCGGCCATCATGGGCCCGCTGTCCGCCGGCGCTTGGCTGCTGTTCGCCCTGGGCTCAGCGTTGGCCGGCCTGGCTAGCACCCGACTGGGCGTCGGATGGACCGCGCTGTGGGCGCGCCTGCTCAACGGGGCCTTCATCGTCGTCATGGGTCTGACGACCGGCCCGATCGGCCTGATCACGGCCTTCCTCTTCACCTACACGCTGCATGGCGCGGCCGGCCCGATGCACCAGACGCTGCTGCACCGGCAGGCGAGGGCGAGCAACCGCACCACGGTCCTGTCGATGAACTCCATGGTCGCCGGCGCCTCCTACAGCCTGGGCCTGCTGGCTCTGGGGGTGCTCGCGGAGCGGACCAGCACCGCGCTGGCCATGGTCGTGGCCGGCGGATTCAGCATCCTCGGGGCCGCGCTCTACCTGCCGGCCATCCGGGCCGAGCGGGAAGTGGCGGCGGGCAGCGGAGCCTCGCACGGCTGAGCGAGGGATTCGGCCCGGCACACCGCGTGCGGTCGACCGTGCAGGGCACCGGGTCAGTCCCGATCGGCGCCCGCGCTGGCCAGCAGGTCTGCCCATTGCCCCGCGAGGTGCACCGGGGCCAGCCAGGTGAGTTCCCCCGAGGGCGGCGCATCGCCGGACCCCCCAGCGGTCATCCCGGCCTCGGTGGCCACCAGCACCCCGGCGGCAAGGTCCCACGGGTTCAGCCCACGCTCGTAGTAGCAGTCCACGCGACCATCGGCGGCCCAGCACAGGTCCACCGCGGCGGCGCCGGCACGCCGGATGTCACGTACTTGGGGTAGCACCACAGCCAGCGTTCGCGCCTGCGCGGAGCGTCGCTGGGCGGCATACCCGAAACCAGTCCCCACCAGCGCCTGCGCCAACTCGGCCGGTTCATTGGGAACCACCTCATGGGCGACGCCGCCCTGCCAGCGGACCGCACCCTGGCCGCGCACGGCCACGTAGGTCTGCCCGTAGACGGGTATGTCGACCACCCCCACCTCGACCTGGCCGTCGACCTCCACTGCGATGCTCACCGCCCAACCGGGCAGGCCGTAGAGGTAGTTCACGGTCCCGTCCAGGGGGTCGATGATCCAGCGCGCCCCTGACGTGCCGGCCCGATCGGCCCCCTCCTCCCCCAGCAGCCCGTCCTCGGGGAACGCCGCGAGGATCGCCGTGACGATCCTGGCCTCGGCGGCGGTGTCCATCTGGGTCACCACATCGGTGCGGGTGGACTTCGTCGAGATCGTCAGCGCCTGGTCCCGGCCGGCCAGCAGCAGGTCCCCGGCCGCGCGGGCGGCTGACCATGCCACCGGCAGGCGCCCGTGGGCGAGCCCGAGGCCGACCGGCATCGACGGCCCACCGGGCTCGCTGCGGGCCCCGGTGGGCCCGGCACCGGCCATCAGTCCGACCCACAGGCCGCAGGGCGCGGTGATCGCGGATTCGGGCAGCAGCCCGGCGCGCAGGGCACCACCCGGGGGCCGAGCTCCCCGGTGGTCGGCTGCTCGGCTTCGCGACCGTCCGCCCGGGCGCGCGCCTCGGTGAACAGGTCGCCCACCATGGCCACGAACCGCGGGTCCGTGCCCGGGGTGCCCGCGCGGGCCATCGCCAGTCCCAGGGACTCGCCGTCGCGCGTCGCCACCGTGTCGAGGTCCCACAGGACCTCCATGTGGTCGCTGATGAACCCGAGCGGGACCATGGCTGCTCCGGGCACGCCCGAGCCGGCCAGGTCTGCCAGGTGGTCACTGATGTCCGGCTCGAGCCACGGGACGCTCGGGGCACCGGAGCGGGACTGGTAGACGAGGTCCCAGCCATCGGCACGACCCAGGCCGGTGGCGATCGTCTGGGCCGCATCGCGGTGCTGGGCCACGTAGTCGCACCGCTGCGCATCGGCCGTGGGGATCGAGTGCGTCGTGAAGACCAGCCGGCTGCCGGCGGGCAGGTGCGCGAGGCTGGCCGCGGCCGCGTCGCTGAACGGGTCGAGGAAGCCGGGATGGTTGAAGTAGGTGCGCAGCTTGTGCAGCTCGGGGTCCCAGGTCGGGTCCTGCGCCCGGACCTCGGCCAGCGCGTCGTGGAGGTTCTCGCGGTACTGCCGGCAGCCCGAGTAGGAGGAGTACGCCGAGGTGAGGAAGGCGAAGATGCGCGTGGCGCCGAGGTCGCGGGCCGCGCGCATCGCATCGACCAGGTAAGGGTCCCAGTTGCGGTTGCCCCACACCACGGGGAGGTCCTCCCCGCGGGCAGCCAGGTCGGCGCGCACAGCCTCGACCAGGGCCCGGTTGAGTCCGTTGATCGGAGACACTCCGCCGAACTGGCCGTAGTGGGCCCCCACCTCAACCAGCCGCTCCCGCGGGATCCCACGGCCCCGGGTGACGTTCGCCAGGAAGGGCACCACATCATCGGGGCCCTCGGGGCCTCCGAACGACACGATCAGCAGGACGTCCATGCCCCGATCCTTGCCGACTTCGCCTGTTCCAGCCACGGCGGTCCCCCCGGTGGGGCAGAATGTGGCCGATCACCGGCCCGGTGGCGTGGAGGAGTGTGCATGCGCGAGTTGAAGTTCGACGGCCTGTCCCCTGATGGAACCCGGCTCGTCCTTGCGGGAAACGACGGCCAGAAGTGGTCGGTGGTCATCGACGAGCGCATCGAGGCAGCGGTCCGGCGTGATCGTGCCCGCATGGCCCAGGTCGAGATCGAGCAGGCCGGCGTGCTGCGCCCGCGAGAGATCCAGGCCCGGATCCGTTCCGGGGCCACCGCTGAGGACGTCGCCGCCTCCAGCGGCCTGCCGATCGAGCACATCCGGCGCTTCGAGGGGCCGGTGCTCACCGAGCGCAGCTGGGTGGCTCAGCAGGCCCAGAGCACCGAGGTGCGCCGACCTGGGGGCGATGTCGAGCTCGGCGACCTGGTGGCGGAGCGACTGCAGGCGGCGGGCGTGGACCCGACGGACATCGCGTGGGACGCCTGGCGACGCGACGACGGCATCTGGGTGGTCATCGCGACCTTCCCGATCGAGCCCAACACGCACGTGGCCACCTGGTCCTACGACAGCGGCAGCCGCACCATGACCGTGGCCGACGACAACGCCCGGTCGTTGTCTGCGATCGACCCCGACGTGCCCCTTCAGCTGTCCGCAGCCCGCCCGGCGCTGGCCTCCGTCGCCGCCCCGGAGCCCGAGGGCGACGAGCACGCAGAGCACCCGCCGGCCATCATCACCGCGCTGCGCGGCTGGCGTGATGATGCCCGCGAGGTGGACGCCGACGAGCCCAGTGACGCTGGGGAGTCGTCCCCGGATGCCTCCGTGGCGGACGCCGACGACGCAGGCCGGGGGGCTGATCCCGAGGACGACGTCGAGGCGTGGGCCCTCGAGGCCGACTCGATCGACCTCGACGCTGAGCCCGAGGCTGCCGTCGACCCAGGACTCGGCGCAGGGGACTCAGACCTCGACGATCAGGACACTGCCGACCTCGAGGACCAGGGCGACGACGGTGCGCAGGACGCATCGGATCCCGAAGCGATCGAGCAGCCCGTCGGCCCCACCAGCGATGCCGAGGACGTGCCGCTCTTCGACGCCGAACCCACGGCCACACCGCCGCGGTCCGGCGGGCGGGCGAGCATCCCCAGCTTCGACGACATCCTGTTCGGCCCGGGGCCCAACGCCCAGTAGCGCCAGCGCTCCGTAGCGCCAGCGCCCAGGAGAGCCAGACCGCTACGCGCCGCCGGCAAGACGCAGCGGCACGAGGACCTCGGCGTCCGTGAGCCCGCCGTGCTGGCCGCGCAGCCCCGACACCATCCGGTCGATCCGGTCGGAGACGAGCGCCCAGTCCGCCGCCGCGATCGCCACCACATCCCCGATCCGGTCGGCGTACCAGTCATCGACCGGCCCGAGCAGCTCAGCGACCTCCGCCCGGGTGCGCACCTCCGCCCGTTCGCCGAGCTCCTGGGTCCATGCCCGGTGCACGTCTGCTGCAGCGCCCTGCCGGGCGTACACGTGCCGCACGCGGGGCTCACCCAGGATCGTCTGGACCCCACGACGCAGCGCTGGCCGGGCCTCGAGGTCCACCCGACGATCGTCGGGGACGTCGACCATGCCGTGGTCGGCGGTCAGCAGCAGGGCGACATCGGGGCCGGTGAGGGCGCACAGCCCGGCAACGAGCGCGTCGACCCGGCGGAGCTCTGCTCGGTAGGCCGCGGAGGCCACCCCGTGCACGTGGGCCACCTTGTCGAGGTCCGGCCAGTACACGTACGTCAGGCTCGGGCGGCCCTCGGCGCGTGCGCGGCGCAGCGCGGCACCCGTCACCTGCAGCCGAGCCGGCAGCGTGTCGGCCCCGGGGTACTCCCCGCCGCGCAGGGCCGCACGCGTCAGTCCGCTGCTTCGGTGGGCCAGCGGCGCCACCGACGTGACGAGGACGCCCGCCGCCTCCGCACGCTCGAGCACCGTCGGCTCAGGTTGGGTCGCGATCGGGTTGGGCACCTCCCCCCAGGACAGCGGCGCCAGGGTGCCGCCCTCGTCGAGGCGGAAAGAGGTGCCCACGATGCCGTGCATGCCCGGCGGCAGCCCAGTGCCCAGGGTGGTCAGGGACACGCAGGTGGTCGAGGGGAACGGGGCGGCCAGTGGGCCCAGATCACTCATGGATGTCAACGCAGGCAGCAGATGCGCGTGCGCCCTGACCTGCAGGGCGCCCAGGCCATCGACGAGCAGGACGATCACATGCTGGGGCCAGGCCGCCCCGGCTGCCAGACCGGCAGGCAAAGCCGCACCCCGCGCTCCGCCCAGTCCCCTCGCGCCGACCACGTCCGCGGCCAGCTGCGCACCCTGACTCCCGAAGCCCGGCACCCCGAGCAGGTGCGCCGCCGCGGGCAGCACCTGCGCCAGTGACCTCGTGGTCACCGGTCGTTCTGGAGGATGGCCGTGGCCAGCGCGGCAGCGAACTCCAGCGTACGGTCGACCGCGGCTGAGCCGTCGCCGGCCTCGGAGACCCGCACGGAGAAGTCATCGTTGGCCAGGGCGCCGGTGAGCCCGTGGTCGGCGGTGCATTCGGGGTCCGGGCAGGCCGCGGGCTCGAGGTCCACGCGGGAGACCGCACCCCAGCCGATCGTGAGCATCACCTCGCGGGCCGACCCGCCGGGCTTGTGCAGGGCGGGATTGCCGACGATGCGGTTGACCACCACGGACCGGACGTCGCGCAGCCGGACCGCCTCGGAGTTGGCTGAGGCGTAGGGCACCGGGCAGGTCTCATCGGGCGGGAAGTCATCGATGTGCAGCACGAGCAGGCGCGTGGGGGTCAGCAGCAGCAGGGAGATGTGCCGGCGCAGCTCCTCACGGTCGAACGTGGCCTCGTGCTGGATCACATAGCTGACCGGCTCCTCGCCGGCCAGGGCCGTGGCCATCGTGTCGGCCACCAGCTCCGGGTAGTAGCCGGAGGCCGCGATCTCGGAGCGCAACTGGGACTTGGGGTTCACCGGGGAATCCTCCCACGCCGCTCAGGCATCGAGCAGCCGCCGGACACCCACGTCCACGCGCGAGGAGTGCATCCGGATCCGGCCGGAGGCCCCCAGCACGGCCGCCCCGGTTCCGGAGACGACGATCGGGTTGAGGTCCAGGGAGGCCAGCGCGGGCATCTCGTCGACCAGCAGCCCGACCCGGGCGATGATCTCGCTCAGCGACTCGATGTCCACCGGGTCGGCGCCGCGGTAGCCCCGCAGCAGTGGGGCCGCCTTGGGTGCGGCCACCAGCCGCCGGGCCTCGGCCATGCTCACCGGCGGGATCCGGTAGGCATGGTCACCGAGCAGCTCCGAGGCCACTCCCCCGACCCCGAACCGGACCACCGGTCCGAACAGCGGGTCATCGACGGCCCCCACGAGGGTGGGCACCCCGGGATTGGCCATCGCCTGGACCACGATCCGCTGGGCGGCCATCTCGTCGAGCTGCGCCACCATGGACAGGTAGGCAGCGCGGACCGCCCGCTCGGACTCGAGGTTCAATCGGACACCGCCGAGGTCCGCACGGTGCACCAGCCACGGTGCCGTGGTCTTGAGCACGACCGGGTAGCCGAGCTCCTCGGCGGCGGATACCGCCTCGTCCTCGGAGCGCACCGGCCGCCATGGCCACACCCGGATGCCATAGCAGGCCAGCAGCTCGGACACCTGGTCATCGGAGAGATCCACCCCCGGGACCGAGATGTCCGGCGTCTGCGGGTACTCCGACTCCAGTTGGGCCATCGTCACGGTCGCGTCGGCGGTCGCGTCGTCGAGCCAGCCGGTGATCAGCTCCAGGGCCCGCTCGGGGTTGACGTCGGCGAATGCCGGGACGTCGACCTGCTCCGCGTCGCGCCAGCGCGCGTACCCGCGCACGAGGGCCAGCGCATGCACGGCATCCTCGACGTTGGAGAACGTGGGTACCGATCCGTGCTCGGGGCGCCGGTCGCCGCCCCGGACCGGCAGCAGGCCCATCCCCGCAGGGATCAGGCCGGTCCCGTCTGCGGCCGGCATCACGGCGATCACCGGCTTGGTGGAGTCGACGCTCGCCTCGGTGATCGCCTGGTGGACCTCGGTCTGGTCCGCGCCCACGCTCGGGATGTGCACGAAGACGACGCTGTCGCAGCCGGCGTGCTCGGTCGCCCCGCGCAGCGCGGCACCGATCTCCTGTGCACTGGCCGACTGGGCCAGGCTCGGCTGACCGTAGGCCACGGTCATCCGGACCGACTCCACCGCGTCGGCAGCCAGGATCTCCAGCGCCGGGGACGTGCCCAGGACCGCCACCCGGTCCCCGCGCGGCAGGGGCTGGTAGGCCAAGACCGCACCCACGTCGAACAGCTCGGCCAATGACGACGTCTGGATCACGCCGCTCTGCTCGAAGATCGCGTCCACGGCCCCCGTGGGCAGCGTCGAACGGCGAACCTGATGCCCCAGCGGCAGTGTCTGGCTGTACCGGCCACTGCGCACCGCGACGACCGGCTTGGTGCGGCTCAGGCGCCGGCTGATCCGGGTGAACTTGCGCGGATTGCCGATGCTCTCCAGGTAGAGCAGGATCAGGCTGGTCGACACATCGGACTCCCAGTACTGCAGCAGGTCGTTGGCCGACACGTCGGCGCGATTGCCTGCGGAGATGAAGCTGCTCAGGCCCAGCCCGCGGCGGGCCACCGTCTCCAGGACGGTCACACCGAGCGCACCGGACTGGCAGAACAGGCCCACGCGCCCCCGACCGGGCACCATCGGCGAGAGGCTCGCATTGAGGCTGATCCGCGGGTCGGTGTTGATGACTCCCAGGCAGTTGGGGCCCACGACGCGCATCCCCGACTCCCTGGCCGTCCGCACCAGCCTGCGCTGGCGGGCACGGCCCTCGTCGGTCGCCGTGTCGGCGAATCCTGCGGAGACCACGACCAGACCGCCGACGCCGGCGGCGGCACACTCGTCGACGACCTCGAGGACCGAGTCCGCGGGGACGGCGACCACCGCGAGATCCACCGGTTGCGGGATGTCCCTGATACTCCGGTAGGCAGGCACCCGAAGGATCGACTCCGCCTCGGGGTGGATCGCGTACAGCGGGCCGTGCGAGCCGTAGTCGCGCAGGTGGCGCAGCAGTTCGTGGCCCACGCGCCCGGGGGTCCGCGAGGCTCCGATGACCGCGACCCCCACCGGGTTGAGCAGGCGCTCGACGGAGCTGGCCTCGCTGCGCTGCTCGCGGGCGGCGCGCACGCTCAGCACCTTGTCCGTCGGCTCGAGGTCGAAGGTCAGGTGGAAGACCCCATCCTCCATCCGCTGGCTGACCACATACCCGGCCTCCCGGAAGGTGGCCATCATCTTGCGGTTGTTCGGCAGCACCTCGGCCACGAACCGGCGCAGGCCCACCTCCCAGGCCGCCGCGGCGAGGTGCTCGAGCATCACCGCGCCGAGCCCCCGGCTCTGGTGATCATCACGCACCACGAACGCCACCTCAGCGTCGCGGGAGTTGATCCGGTCGTACCGGGCGACGGCGATCAGCTCCCCACCCTCGGTGGCCACCAGCGCCGCGCGGTCCTTGTGGTCGACCGTCGTGAAGCGCGTGACGTCGCGCTCGGAGAGCTCGGGGTAGGGGGCGAAGAAGCGGAAGTAGATGGTCTCGGCCGACAGCCGGGAGTGGAAGGTGGCCAGGCGCTTGGCGTCGTCAGGGCGGATCGGGCGCAGGTGGCAGGTACGACCGTCCCGGAGCACGACATCGGCCTCCCAATGGGCCGGGTACTCAGGTGCCACGTCGGACAGCCTAGGTGCCGCCCGGCACGTCGGTCGACCCGATCGGGCCCGCCGTCGGTGACAATGTGAGCCTGCCGCGCACTGAGGAGCACCATGGCCCGCCGTACCCCGCCACCCCGCGAGCCCGTCGTCGACCAGATCGTTGACATCGATGTCACGACTGAGATGCAGGGATCGTTCCTTGAGTACGCCTACTCGGTGATCTACTCCCGGGCCCTGCCCGATGCCCGCGACGGCCTCAAGCCCGTCCAGCGCCGGATCCTCTACACGATGAACGAGATGGGCCTGCGGCCCGACCGAGGCCACGTCAAGAGCGCGCGTGTGGTGGGCGAGGTCATGGGCAAGCTGCATCCGCACGGTGACGCGGCGATCTACGACGCGCTGGTCCGGATGGCCCAGTCGTTCTCCCTGCGCCTGCCGCTGGTCGACGGGCACGGCAACTTCGGCTCCCTGGATGACGGGCCCGCGGCCTACCGCTACACCGAGTGCCGGATGGACCCAGCCGCGATGCCGCTGGTCGCCGGCATCGACGAGGAGGTCGTGGACTTCGCGCCGAACTACGACGGTCGCGAGCTCGAGCCGGTCGTGCTGCCGGCCGCCTACCCGAACCTGCTGGTCAACGGCGCGTCGGGGATCGCGGTCGGGATGGCCACCAACATGGCCCCGCACAACCTGGGCGAGGTGATCGCCGCCGCCCGGCACCTGCTGGCCCACCCCACGGCCGACACCGATGAGCTCATGCGCTTCGTGCCCGGTCCGGACCTGCCGACCGGTGGTCGGATCGTCGGCCTGGACGGGGTCCGGGATGCCTACCTGACCGGCCGGGGCACCTTCCGGATGCGGGCGACGGCCCGGGTCGAGCAAATCACCCCACGGCGCGCGGGACTGGTCATCACCGAGCTGCCGTGGAACGTCGGCCCGGAGAAGGTCATCGAGAAGATCCGCGAACTGCACAATGCGAAGAAGATCGCGGGGATCGCCGACGTCATCGACCTGACCGACGGCGAGAAGGGCCTGCACCTGGTCATCGAACTCAAGAGCGGCTTCGTGCCCGACGCGGTCCTGGACCAGCTCTATCGGCTGACCCCGCTCGAGGAGTCGTTCGGGATCAACAACGTGACCCTGGTGCAGGGCCAGCCACAGACCCTGGGCCTGCGGGCGCTGCTCGAGGTCTACCTCGCCCACCGCCTCGAGGTGGTGCGCCGGCGCAGTGACTTCCGTCGACGCAAGGCGGCCGATCGGCTGCACCTCGTCGAGGGCCTACTGATCGCGATCCTGGACATCGACGAGGTGATCGCAGTGATCCGCTCCAGCGACGACACCGCAGCGGCCCGCGCCCGGCTGATGAGCGTGTTCGACCTCTCCGAGGTGCAGGCCAACTACATCCTCGAGATGCCCCTGCGCCGGCTGACCAAGTTCAGCCGGATCGAGTTGGAGACCGAGCGTGACGAGCTGGCCCGCACGATCGCCGAGTTGGAACAGCTGCTCACCGACGACGCGGCGCTGCGCAGGTTGGTGTCCACCGAGCTCGCCGCTGTGGCGGATGCGCACGCCACCCCCCGGCGCACCGTGCTCCTCGAGGGCCCGGTGCCCGTCCGCCGGGCCGCGGAGGCCGCTGCGCCCCTCGAGGTGGCCGACGATCCCTGTGAGGTGCTGCTGAGCAGCACGGGGCTGATGGCGCGCCGGGTGCCGGTCGAGGT
Organism: uncultured Actinomycetes bacterium; assembly: GCA_963788325.1. Classification (GTDB taxonomy): domain Bacteria; phylum Actinomycetota; class Actinomycetes; order S36-B12; family CAIYMF01; genus Prado023. The sequence goes on along the minus strand of CAWBGJ010000015.1, from coordinate 51,187 downwards.
GGAAGGGTCCGCGGCGAGTCCGGCAGGTGCCCCCGGCGCTCCCGGCACCCAAGACGCGCCGAACCTGCCGCGCGGCACGCACGATGTGGTGGTGGCCCGGGCCGCAGCCACGGTCCGCGGGTACGTCGGCGTGGTGACCTCGGCGGGCCGGGTCGTCCGGGCACATGTGCTGGACCTCCCAGCACTGCCCGGGACTGCCGCCGCGGCGAGCCTCGCCGGAGGTGTGCCCCTCGGCGCATTCGTGACCCTTGAGCCCGGTGAAGCCGTGGTGGGCCTGACCAGCCTGCTGGCCGACGCGCCCACCCTGGCGGTGGCCACCGAGCGGGGCATCATCAAGCGGGTGGCCAGCGAACCTCCTCCCAACCGGGACAGCTGGGAGGTCATCCGCCTGGCCGACGGGGACCGGGTGCTGGGCGCGCGTCCTGTGGCTGACGAGGATGAACTGGTGCTGCTGAGCAGCGATGCGCAGCTGCTGCGCTTCCCGTCGGCCTCGGTACGACCGCAAGGCCGAACTGCTGGCGGGATGGCCGGGATCAAGCTCGCGGCCGGTGCCCGCGTGGTCGCCTTCGGCATCTGGGAGGTGGGCCAGACCGGCGTCGTCATCAGTCTCGCCTCGGACTCCGCGGCCCTGCTCGATGCGGGCGGATCGCTGAAGGTCACCCTCGCCGAGGTGTTCCCCGGCAAGGGTCGGGCCACCGGTGGGGTACGGGCGCACCGGTTCCTCAAGGGTGAGGACGCGCTCAGCCGCGCCTGGATCACGACCTGGCCAGCACTGGCTGCCTCGGCCAGCGGGGAGCCGATCGACCTGCCCGAGCCGGACCTGCGCCGCGACGGCTCGGGAGCACCCTGCGCCAGCGCGCCCGCGGCGGTGGCCGCCTGCGTATGACGCGATGCAGCGCTGCGTGCGAAGCCGAGCCGATGGCCGGCTCGGCGCCCCGCGCGCACGTGTGGGTCCTCGTGGAGCATCCCGACGGCTGGGGGGACGCACCCCTGGCCCGCTCGCATGCCGGGGTACGCGTCCTCATGGTGCGTGGGCCGCGAGCTGAACCGGACCAGGGCGGTACGGCCGGGACCCGGGTGTGGGTGGCCCACGTCGGTGTCGACCCGACCCTGCGCGTGGGCGTGGTCGCAGACCCCTGGGTCGTCGCGAAGTGGTCGCTGGCGGACCTTGCGGCCGGCTCGCACCGGAACTGGGGCCAGGCCGATCCCGAGCCGCTGCTCGTGGTCTGCGCCAACGGCCGCCGCGACCGGTGTTGTGGGCATTCCGGCGGGCGGCTGGCCGCACAACTCTGGCGCGCCCCACTCGGCGGGCGGGTACTGACCGGCACCCACCTCGGAGGCCATCGCTTCGCCCCGACCGCACTGCTGCTCCCCCACGGCGCCCTCTACGGACGGCTGGACGAGCCGAGCGCTGTCGGGATCCTGGCCGGCGCAGTACGCGGAGAGCTGCCCGTGCAGGGACTGCGCGGCTTCAGCCGCCTTGCGGAGGCCGCGCAGGTGGCCGACGCGCATGTGCGCGCCGCACTGGGCCTGACGGTGCCCGCGGCGCTGCCGGTGCGCATGGTGCCCGGTGCGGATCCCGACCGGATCACGGCGCTGGTGTCGGTGCCCGGTGGCTCGGGTGCAGTGGACGGCCCCGACCGCGGCCCGACCACGACGACGGTGCGTGTGTCGCTCGTGCGCCGGGAGTTCGACGTCATGGCCTCGTGCGGACGGGAGGTCGCTCCCATGTCTCGCTGGGCACCGTTCGGTCCGCCCGAACCGGCCTGAGGTCCCCAGCGTGCCGCGGTGCTGGTGCACAATGCGCGCATGGATCTCGAACTTGCGGGCCGGACCTTCCTCGTCACCGGCGGCTCTCGCGGTCTCGGGCTCGCCGGTGCGCAGGCGCTGGCCGCCGAGGGAGCCAACGTGGTGGTTGTCGCGCGCACGCAGCGCACCCTCGATCCCGCCGTGGCTGAGCTGGGCGGGTCGGCCATCGGGATCGCCGCTGACCTGGCCGATCCCTCGGTCCCCGAGCGGCTGGTCGCTGGGACGATCGCGCGCTTCGGGCGTCTCGACGGCGCGCTGATCAGCGTGGGCGGCCCGCCCACCGGCACCCCGTCGTCGCTGACCGATGACCAGTGGCGAGTGGGCTTCGAGTCGGTGTTCCTCGGTGCTGTGCGGATGATCCGCGCGGTGTGTGCCGCTGCCACGGTCGAGCCGACGGCGCCGTCCGGTACCGGCCCCGCGCTGCTGGCCGTGCTGTCCACCTCAGCCAAGTCCCCGATCCCCGGGCTCAGCGCCAGCAACGGCTTGCGTCCCGGCCTGGGCATGCTGGTCAAGGACTTCGCCGACGAGTTGGGTCCGCGGGGCATCCGGATCAACGGCATCATGCCGGGCCGAATCGCCACCGACCGGACGGTTGCCCTGGACGCCAGCCAGGGCAACGCTGCAGCAGCACGGCGCCGCAACGAGGCAGCCATCCCGCTGGGTCGTTATGGAACCACGGAGGAGTTCGGCCGCCTGGCAGCGTTCCTGCTCTCCCCGGCGGCTTCGTTCATCAACGGCAGCCTGATCCCGCTGGACGGCGGAGCCCTGCGCGCCCTCTGAGCGCGGCACCGGGCTCGAACGACCCGCCGAGCCAGGGCCGGAGTGCGGGGCCGGGTGTCACCGCGGGTGCGGCCGAGTTCCAGCCGGGCTGGTCTCCACGAAGGGCCGAGTTCTGGTTGAAAGAGCCCTCTCGCAGGTGGGTCCCGTGTCGGATCGCGCCCCGCGTGGTGGAAAGACCTCGAGGTCCGGCCTCGGGTTCAACCATAACTCGGCGATCCACCTCCTCGGCATCGCACACCGGCCACCTATCGACCAGAACTCGGCGTTTCAGGGGCCGGCCCGGGACACCCGGGTCGCCCTGGGCCGGGGCAGGCGTCGCCCTGGGATAGGAACGTCCCCGCCCGCGTGGCGTTCGCACGGATCAGGCGGGCGCCGGCGCGTCGGCCGGCTGCATGCCGAACTGGGTGCGCGAGAGGTCGGCGTACAGCCCACCCATCGCCAACAGCTCGGCGTGCGTACCGCGCTGGACGACCTGACCCCCGTCGATGACCAGGATCTGGTCGGCTGCCCGGATCGTGGACAGGCGGTGCGCTACGACCAGCGAGGTCCGACCGCTCAGCGCGGTGGCCAGGGCGCGCTGCACCGCGGCCTCGCTCTCGGAGTCCAGGTGCGCGGTGGCCTCGTCGAGGACCACCACCTCCGGGGCGCGCAGCAGCAGCCGCGCGATCGCCAACCGCTGCTTCTCCCCGCCCGAGAGCCGGTAGCCGCGCTCCCCCACCACGGTGTCCAGCCCATCGGGCAAAGAAGCCACCAGGTCGCCGATCTGGGCATCGTGGCAGGCCGCGAGGATCTGATCGTCGGTGGCCCCGGGGCGGGCGAACACGAGGTTGCCGCGGATGGTGTCGTGGAACATGTGGGCGTCCTGGGTCACGACCCCGACCCGCTCGGACAGGCTGCCCAGGGTCGCCTCACGCACGTCGATCCCCCCGACCCGCACGGCACCGCTGGACACGTCGTAGAGCCGCGTGACCAGCGCGGTGATGGTCGACTTGCCTGCTCCTGAGGGCCCCACGAGGGCCACCAGCTCTCCGGGACCGACCTCGAAGCTGATCCCGTTGAGCACCGGCTCACCCCGACCGCGACTGTCCGGCCGCGCCACCGACTCCAGCGAGGCCAGCGACACCTCGTCGGCGCCCGGGTAGGTGAAGTGCACGTCCTCGAAGGACACCGAGGTGGGCGCGGGCCGGATGTCTCGGGCGTCAGGTGCTTCGGCGACCAGCGGCTGCAGGTCCAGCACCTCGAACACCCGCTCGAAGGAGACCAGGGCCGTCATCACGTCCACCCGCACATTGCTCAGCGCCGTCAGCGGCCCGTACAACCGGGCCAGCAGAGCAGTGATCGCCAGCAGTGTGCCGATCGTCAGTGTCCCGTCGATCACCAGGTTGCCCCCGACCCCGTAGGCGATCGCCGTGGCCACCGACGCCACCAGCGTCAGGGCGGTGAAGAAGTACCGGTTGCTCATCGCGATCTGGACCCCGATGTCTCGGACCCGCGCGGCCTTGCCCGCGAAGGCCGCCGACTCCTCGGTGGGCCGGCCGAACAGCTTGACCAGCAGCGCGCCGGACACGTTGAAGCGCTCGGTCATCATCGTGGACATGTCGGCGTTGAGCTGCATCTGCTCGCGGGTCTGGGCCTGCAGCCGCCGACCCATCCAGCGCGCCGGCAGGAGGAACAGCGGCACGAGGATGAGGCTGATCAGCGTGATCGGCCACGACAGCACGAACATCGCGATGAGCACCACGACGAGGCTGATCACGTTGCCCACCACGCCGCCGAGCGTGGAGGTGAACGCCTGCTGGGCGCCGATCACGTCGGAGTTCAGCCGGGAGATCAGCGCACCGGTCTGGGTGCGGGTGAAGAACGCCAACGGCTGGGCCTGCACGTGGGCGAAGACCTGCGAGCGCAGGTCGAAGATGAGCCCCTCGCCGATCCGCGACGAGTACCACCGGCCGAGCAGGCCGATCGCTGCGTCACCAATGGCCAGGACCAGGACGAGGATGGCCGAGGTGGTCACCACCTGGGAGTTGCCGGGCGTGATCCCCTGGTCGATGATCCGCCGGAACAGCAGCGGCTGGGCCACAACCAGCAGCGAGGCGACCACCAGTGTGGCCAGGAACCAGATGATCTCGCGACGGTAGGGCGTGGCGAATCCGAGGATCCGGGTGACGGTCTGCCTGCTGACCCGCTGCCGGGCCACCGAGCGATCCTGGGTAAACGACCGGCGCATCTGCCACGGGCTTCCCCCACCCATGCCCATCGACATCTGCTCATCCCTTCGTTCATCCCCACGGGGATGATCCATCCCACCCCGGGAACGCAGATCGCGGCGGGGTTGTTCCCCGCGACGTGCCGGGTCAGCGGCAGCCCCCGAACCGATTGAGGTCAGCTGGCCCCGGCGAACATGGCGGCCAGCTCGCGGATACGAACGCCCTGGGCAGCCCGCTCGGCGGCCATCTGGGCCTCGTGGGCCTGAGCCCACGTGCTCGGAGCCAGCACGGCGTCGGCCAGCAGGGCCTTGGTCGCCGAGACAGCTCCGGGCAGCGCGCTGGCGCAGGAGCGCGCGACCTCACGCGCGGCCTCGTCCAACGAGTCGCGGGGCACCGACTTCAGCGCCAGCCCGATCTGAACGGCCTCCGGCGCCTCGACCCAGCGGCCGCTGACGACCAGTTCCAGTGCGCGCGAGTAGCCGACCGCGGCCACCAGCGGCAGCGTCCCGGCCAGGTCGGGCACCAGGCCCAGGCTCGGCTCCTTCATGGAGAACCGCACGTCGTCGGCCACCACGATGAGGTCACAGCCCAGCGCAAGCTGGAACCCAGCCCCCACGGCATGTCCGCCGACGGCCGCGACCGTCACGACCGGGCAGCGCCGCCACCACGAGAAGGCGCGCTGGAACGTGGCGATGAGCGCGTCGAGCTCGGCGGGGGGCATCGCGGCGAACTCAAGCATCGAACCCTGACCGGGGATCCCCTGCGGGGTGAGCATGCGCCGGTCCATGCCTGCTGAGAAGGACGGGCCCTCCGCGGACAGGACGATCGCACGGACGGAGGGATCCAACGCGTCACCGACCGCGGCGAGGTCGGCCCAGAACTGCGGCCCCTGCGCGTTGCGGGTCTCGGGTCGGTTCAGCCGGATGGTGAGGATGCCCTCGGTGAGGTCCTGGGTGAATGCGGGGGTCTGGGTCATGCCCCCAGTCAACCAGCAGCCAGTCGCGCCGATCGAGCCCGGGTGGCCCCGCCACGGCCGCGCAGCGCGACGCCGGATTCGGTCAGGATCCGATGCACGAAACCATAGGAGCGACCCGTCTGGGCGGAGATCTCCCGGATGCTGGCACCGGCGCGGTAACGCTCGACCAGATCAGCGGTCAAGTCCGTCCGGGCCTGCCCCGTCACTCGCGCTGCCCGCGCCTGAACCGCCACGATCCCCTCCGTCTACCTCGGCTCCGTTGCCGACCTCGTGCCCACTATGGCCAGTCGGTTTCAAGATCGCATTCCGGGGATGCCCATGTGTGAACAACTGGTCACATCCACCCCCCGCGTGTCGACCGGGTCAGGCCAGCGAGACCAGGTCCAGGTAGTCCGCGCGCCACAGGTCCTCGACCGCGTCGGGCAGCAGCAGGACCTTCTCCGGGGCAAGAGCCTGTACCGCACCCTCATCGTGTGTGACCAGGATCACAGCCCCGGAGTAGCTCCCCAGCGCACTGAGCACCTCGTCCCGGCTGGCGGGATCGAGGTTGTTGGTGGGCTCGTCGAGCAGTAGGACATTGGCTCCCGAGACGACCAGGGTGGCCAGTGCCAGGCGCGTCTTCTCCCCGCCCGAAAGCACCCCGGCGGGCTTGTCCGCATCGTCACCGGTGAACAGGAACTGCCCCAGCACGCTTCGGCACTGCGTCGGGCTCAGGTCCCCGGCGGCATGGAGCATGTTGGCCAGGACCGAAGCGTCCGGGTCCAGCGTCTCGTGCTCCTGGGCGTAGTAGCCCAAACGCAGGCCGTGACCGGGCTCGACCTGTCCCGTGTCGGGTGTCTCGACCCCCGCGAGCAGGCGCAGCAGGGTCGTCTTGCCCGCCCCGTTGAGGCCGAGGATCACGACTCGCGCGCCCCGGTCGACGGCCAACTCGACGTCGACGAACACCTCGAGGGAGCCATAGGACTTGCTCAGCTCGCTGGCCCGCAGCGGGGTCTTGCCGCACGGGGCCGGTTCCGGGAAGCGCAACTTGGCGACCCGATCGGCGGCGCGCTGGTCCTCCAGGCCTGCGAGCAGCCGGTCGGCGCGCTTCTGCATCGACTGCGCTGCCCGGGCCTTGGTGGCCTTCGCCCGCATCTTGTCGGCCTGGGACTGCAGCGCAGCCGCCTGCTTCTCGGCGTTCGAGCGCTCCCGATGCCGACGCTTCTCGTCGGTCTCGCGCGCCTTGAGGTAGGTCTTCCACCCGACGTTGTAGATGTCGATGACGGTCCGGTTGGCATCCAGGTGCAGCACGCGGTTGACGACCAGGTCGAGCAGGCCGACATCGTGGCTGATCACGACCAGACCGCCCTTATGCGTGGCGAGGTAGCCGCGCAGCCAGACCACGGAGTCGGCGTCGAGGTGGTTGGTCGGCTCGTCGAGGAGCAGGGTGTCGGCCTCGCTGAACAGGATCCGCGCCAGCTCCACGCGGCGCCGCTGGCCACCGGACAGCGTGTGCAGGGCCTGGCCGAGGTTGCGCTCGGAGATGCCCAGGCCCGCCGCCACGGACGCAGCCTGAGCCTCAGCCGCGTACCCGTCGAGGGCCAGGAACTCGGCCTCCGCCCGCTCGTAGCGGCGCATCGCCCGGGCCCGCAGGTCGGGGTCGGTGTCGCCCATCGCAGCCTCGGTCGCACGCATCCGCTTGATCACGTCGCGCAGCCCGCGGGCGTCGAGGATCCGGTCACGCGCGGTCTGCTCCAGGTTGCCGGTACGCGGATCCTGGGGGAGGTAGCCGACCGTGCCGCTGCGGGTCACGGAGCCCGACTCCGCACCGGACTCACCGGCGAGGATGCGCATCAGCGTGGTCTTGCCCGCCCCATTGCGACCCACCAGGCCGATCCGGTCACCGTCGGCGATCCGGATCGAGACATCGGCCATGAGCAGTCGTGCCCCGGCGCGCACCTCGAGGGCGTGGGTGGCGATCACTGCACGAGTTTACCCGCCGGGCGCCCCGTCCCCCGACGTATGCCTGTGCGTTCCGTGCACCGAACGCACGCGCAACGCCAACGTCTGAGTGGACGACGGCCGGGTTGCCGATCACCGGCGCGAACACCAAGGTTGCTGACATGGAAACTGCACTTGAGGTCGTGCACCGACCGGACCATCAGCGCTACGAGATCCTCACGGACGGGCGGGTGGCCGGCTTCGTCAGCTACCACGACGGTGACGGCTACCTGGTGCTCGATCACACGGAGGTGCTGGCAGCACATGAGGGCCAGGGGTTGGCCGGTCAGCTGGCCCGGGGCACCTTCGAGGACCTGCGCGCGCGGGGCCTCCAGGCCCAGCCGCAGTGCCAGTTCATGGCCAGTTGGGTCGACAAGCACTCGGAGTACGCCGACCTGGTGGTGCCGGTGGACGAGGGCTGATCCCCTGCCCACCCCGATCCACCGGAGGCTGTGCCTCGCGAACGACCAGATGGCACGCGGTCGTCACAGGGCGCTGGGCAGGGCGCTGAGGACCAGCAGGACGCCCAGCACCAGCAGCACCGCCACGCTCAGTGCCGTGCTGTTGCGCTCCAGCCAGCTCTTGGCGCGCTCGAGCCAAGGTGTCGCGCGTGCGCCGAGCAGGCGATGGACGACGACGGGAGTTCCGACCCCGATCGAGCCCACGAGCACGAACAGGGCCCCAGCCAGGACGCGAGCACCCGATCCCTGGACGAGGACGGCGATCTCGGCGCCCGCGGCCAACGCCATGACCACGACCTTGGGGTTGGCCCCGGCAAGGAGCACGCCGAGGCGGGCCGACTGCCCCGCCGTGTAGTCATCGAGGGTGGCCAGCCACCCTGGGGATTCCTTGGGCTGCCCGGGGGCGGGTCGGTGCAGCCACTTCCACGCCGCCATGACCAGGAAGATCACACCGGTGACCAGGGAGACCCAACCGACCTCCTCGTTGCTGGGCGCAGCGGGGTCCGTCCCGCCGGCAAGGAGCGCGGCGAGCACGACCAGCGCGGTCAGGCAGACCACCCATGCAGCCAGGAAGGCCGCGGAGTTGGCCCGCGCCCGCGGCGTCATGAGCAGCAGGACCACCGGCATGATCGGAAGCGGGCTCAGGCCCACCACCAGGGCCAGCGGCACCATGGTCCCGACGAGGTCCATGTCAGGAGTGTGACACGGGGCACCCCAGGGTCAGACGTTGAAGCCCAGCGCCCGCAGCATCTCGCGGCCCTCGTCGGTGATCTTGTCCGGGCCCCACGGAGGCATCCAGACCCAGTTGAGCCGGTAGTCGTCGACGATCCCGTCGAGGGCCGCCCGGGTCTGGTCCTCGATCACATCGGTCAGCGGGCAGGCCGCGGACGTCAGGGTCATGTCCAGGGTGGCGATGTTCCCCTCGTCCACATGCACGCCGTAGACGAGGCCGAGGTCGACGACGTTGATCCCCAGCTCGGGGTCCACCACGTCGTGCAACGCCTCCATCACGTCCTCGTCGGTTGCCATGCTCATCGGGTACTCCCTTGGGCCAGGGCCTGGCTGACAGCGTCCTTCCAGGCCATCCAGGACAACAGTGCGCACTTGATCCGTGCCGGGTACTTAGCCACGCCCTCGAACGCCATGGCGTCCTCGAGCAGGTCCTCGTCGGGTTGGGCCCCGGTGCCCTCGGTCGCGGAGTTCATCAGGGCGAGGAAGGCAGCCTCGACCTCGAGGTCGTGGGCCACCGAGTGGCCGACCAGGAGCTCGTGCATCACGCTGCCGCTGGCCTGAGAGATCGAGCAGCCCTGGCTGTCGTAGGAGATGTCGGCGACGATGGCCGACTCGTCGTTGCCCTCGAGGTGGACCCGCAGCGTGATCTCGTCTCCACAGGTGGGGTTCACGTGGTGCACCTCGGCCTCGAACGGCTCCCGAAGGCCCTTGCCGACCGGGTTGCGGTAGTGGTCGAGGATGATCTCCTGGTAGAGGTCCATCACGCCACCCCGAAGAACTCTTGGGCGCGCCGGATCCCCGCGGCCAGCAGGTCGATCTCGAAGGGCTGGTTGTAGATCCCGAAGCTGGCCCGCGTGGTGGACGGGACGCCGAACCGCCGGCAGGTCGGCCACGCGCAGTGGTGACCCACCCGCACTGCGATCCCCTCGTCGTCGAGCACCTGGCCCACGTCGTGGGGGTGCAGGCCGTCGACCGTGAAGGAGATCGCGCCGCCACGCCCCTGTGTCGTCCTCGGGCCGATGATGGTCACGCCCGGCACCTCGGCCAGCGCCGCCAGCGCGTGCTCGGTCAGGGCGTGCTCATGGGCTGCCACGGCCGGCATCCCGATCCGCTCGAGGTACTGCACGGCTGCTGCCAGGCCGACAGCCTGGGCCACGTTGGGGGTGCCCGCCTCGAAGCGCTGCGGCGGATCGGTGAACGTCGAACGCTCCATGGTGACCGTGGCGATCATCGATCCCCCGGCGATGAACGGCGGCATCGAGGCCAGCACCTCCGCGCGCCCCCACAGGCACCCCACCCCAGTGGGTCCGAGCATCTTGTGCCCGGAGAACGCCATCAGGTCCACGCCCAGGGTGCGCACGTCCACGGGCATGTGCGGCACCGACTGGCAGGCATCCAGCACGACCAGCGCGCCGATCCCACGGGCACGTTCCACGAGCGGCGCGACCTCGTTGATCGTGCCCAGGATGTTGGACTGGTGCACGAAGGAGACCGCCCGGGTCCGCTGCGTGACCAGCGCGTCGAGGTCGGTCAGGTCCAGGCGGCCCTCGTCGGTGACCCCGACCCAGCGCAGCACGGCCCCGGTCTTGTCGCACAACTCCTGCCAGGGCACGAGGTTGGCGTGGTGCTCCATCTCGGTGACCAGGATCTCGTCACCGGGCGCGAGCACGAACCGCTCGGCGCCGTCGGGCAGCGGTGCTCCGTGCGCCTTCTTGGCCGTCGCGGAGCTGAACGCGTGCGCCACCAGGTTCAACGACTCGGTGGCGTTGCGGGTGAACACCAGCTCCCCGGCACGGGCGCCCACGAACCCGGCGATCACCGCGCGTGCGGACTCGAAGGCGTCGGTGGCCTGCTCAGCGAGGAAGTGCGCCCCGCGGTGCACCGCGGCGTTGCGGGTCTCGTAGAACTCGCGCTCGGCGTCGAGCACCACGACCGGCTTCTGCGACGTGGCTGCGGTGTCCAGGTACACCAGCGGCCGCCCACCGCGCACGGTGCGCGCCAGGATCGGGAAGTCGGCCCGCAGGGCCGGGTCCAGCAGGGGACTCACGCCGAGGCCGCCGCCCCTGCATAGCGTGCATAGCCGTCAGCCTCGATCGCGTCGGCGAGCTCGGGGCCGCCCTGGTCGACGATCCGCCCGTCGACGAACACGTGCACGAAGTCCGGGCGCACGTAGCGCAGGATTCGGCTGAAGTGCGTGATGAGCAGCACGCCGGCGTCGCCGGACTCGCGGACCCGGTTGATCCCTTCGGAGACCACCCGCAGGGCGTCGACGTCCAGGCCGGAGTCGGTCTCGTCGAGGATGGCCATCTTGGGGTTCAGCAGCCCGAGCTGCAGGATCTCAGCGCGCTTGCGCTCACCGCCGGAGAAGCCCTCGTTGACGTTGCGCTGGGCGAACGTGGGATCCATCTGGAGGTCAGCCATCGCGGCCTTCATCTCCTTGAGCCACAGCCGAAGCTTCGGGGCCTCACCGCGCACGGCGGTGACCGAGGTGCGCAGGAAGTTCGACACCGAGACCCCGGGCACCTCGACCGGGTGCTGCATGGCCAGGAACAACCCGGCGCGGGCCCGCTCGTCGACGCTCATCGCCAGCACGTCCGCGCCGTCGAGGGTGACGGTGCCCGCGGAGATCGCGTACTTGGGATGACCAGCCACGGCGTAGGCCAGCGTCGACTTGCCCGAGCCGTTGGGGCCCATCAGGGCGTGGGTCTCCCCGGAGTTCACGGTCAGGGTGACTCCGGTGAGGATCTCCTTGGTGCCGCCATCGGCCTCGACCGTGACGTGCAGGTCGCGGATCTCCAGGGTGGACATGGTGTTCTCCAGTTCTCGCCGGTCAGGCGACGGTCACGAAGACGGAGTCGCCTTCAACGGTGACGGGGTAGACGGGGACGGGGGTCACGGCGGGGGGGCCGCTGGGGTGGCCTGTGCGCAGGTCGAACCGGGAGCCGTGCAGCCAGCACTCGATCGTGCAGCCGTCGACCTCCCCCTCGGCCAGGGACACGTCGGCGTGCGAGCAGACATCTGAGAGGGCGAACCACTGGCCCTCGGTGTGCACGATGGCGATGGCACGACCGTCGAGGACCACGCGGTGCGCGGTGCCCTCAGGCACGTCGGCGACGGTACAGGCGGGCTGGGCGCTCACGCGTCCTCCCGGTCCGCTGCCTCGAAGTCGTACAACGGATCCAGGGCACCGAGCTCGGCGTCCACCGCGGCCAGCAGCCGCTCGGAGACCTCGGGCACCCCGATCCGGTTGATCGCCTCGGCGAAGAAGCCGCGGACCACGAGCCTGCGGGCCACGATCTCCGGCACGCCGCGACTCATCAGGTAGAACAGCTGCTCATCGTCGAAGCGACCCGTGGCGCTCGCGTGCCCGGCGCCCTCGATCTCGCCGGTCTCGATCTCGAGGTTGGGCACCGAATCGGCGCGCGCACCCTCGGTGAGCACCAGGTTGCGGTTGAGCTCGTAGGTGCGGGTGCCGGTGGCCGCGGCCCGGATCAGCACATCACCGATCCATACGGTGTGCGCCGACTCGCCCTGCAGGGCGCCCTTGTAGATCACGTCGCTGCGGCAGTCCGGCACGGTGTGGTCCACGAACAGCCGGTGCTCGAGATGCTGGCCCTCGTCGGCGAAGTAGACCCCGATCAGCTCAGCATCCCCGCGCCGGCCCCGGTACTCGACCGAGGCGTTGTGCCGGACCAGGTCCCCGCCGAGAGTCACCACGATGGACCGCAGCGTGGCATCAGCTTCGAGCACGGCATGCTGGTGGCCGACATGCGCGGTGCCGTCAGCCCACTCGTGGCTGCTCACCAGGGTCAGGTTCCCGCCGGTGGCCACGTGCGCCTCCACGACGGTGCCGACCGGGCCCGTGCCACCGGTGTGCGTCAGGACGACCGTGCCGTGCGCCGCCTCGCCGACCTCGATGACCACGTGGCCGAACTGCGCGCTCGCGACCGAGGCGCTGAGGTCCAGGTGCACCGAGCCCGCAGCGCTGTGCGCAGGGATCGTCACGATCGCGGCACTGGCAGCCGAGGCGTAGGTCTGGGCGGCAACCCGGTCGGTGGGGGTGTACCAGGCGCCGACCCGCGGATCTTGGTGGTCGACGATCTCCACGGTGGCGCCGGCAGTCGACCAGTCGAAGGCCAGGTCCGCAGCCCCGTCGCCGGTGGCGGTCCCGTCGTGCAGCCCCCGCAGCCGCGCCAGGGGGGTGAAGCGCCACTCCTCCTCGCGGCCGTGCGGCACCGGAAAGGCACCCGGGTCACGGGAGACGATGCGCGGGGCAAGGTCGTGTGCGGGAGCGTCGAGGGTGACCTCGTCTCGGACTGGCCGGACAGGGCCCGTCTCGCGCTCGGTGATCGTGGTCGACATCAGCCGACGGCCCCTTCCATCTGCAGCTCGATCAGTCGGTTGAGCTCGAGGGCGTACTCCATGGGCAGCTCGCGCGCGATGGGCTCGACGAACCCGCGCACGATCATGGCCATGGCCTCCTCCTCGGTCATCCCGCGGCTCATCAGGTAGAACAACTGGTCCTCGGACACCTTGCTCACGGTGGCCTCATGGCCCATCGCCACGTCGTCGGTGCGCACATCGACATACGGATAGGTGTCCGAGCGGGAGATGTCGTCGACGAGCAGCGCATCGCAGCGCACCGTCGACTTCGAGTGGTGTGCCTGCTCCTGGACCTGCACCAGGCCGCGATAGGAGGTGCGCCCACCGCCGCGGGCGACGGACTTGCTCACGATCGCCGAGGACGTATAGGGCGCTGCGTGCACCATCTTCGACCCGGCGTCCTGGTGCTGGCCCTCGCCGGCGAACGCGATCGACAGCGTCTCCCCCTTGGCGTGCGCACCCATCAGCCAGACCGCCGGGTACTTCATGGTGACCTTCGAGCCGATGTTGCCGTCGATCCACTCCATCGTGGCGCCCTCGTGAGCCACGGCCCGCTTGGTGACCAGGTTGTAGACGTTGTTCGACCAGTTCTGGATGGTCGTGTACCGGCAGCGCGCGTCCTTCTTGACGATGATCTCCACGACCGCGGAGTGCAGCGAGTCGCTGGAGTAGATCGGCGCGGTGCAGCCCTCGACGTAGTGCACGTAGGCGCCCTCGTCGACGATGATCAGGGTCCGCTCGAACTGGCCCATGTTCTCGGTGTTGATCCGGAAGTAGGCCTGCAGCGGGATCTCGACCTGCACGCCGGGCGGCACGTAGATGAACGAGCCGCCGGACCAGACCGAGGTGTTGAGCGCCGCGAACTTGTTGTCCCCGACGGGGATCACGGTGCCGAAGTACTCCCTGAACAGCTCCTCGTGCTCGCGCAGGCCGGTGTCGGTGTCCAGGAACAGAACCCCCTGCTCCTCGAGGTCCTCGCGGATCTTGTGGTACACGACCTCAGACTCGTACTGCGCGGCGACGCCGGCGACCAGGCGCTGCTTCTCGGCCTCCGGGATGCCCAGACGGTCGTACGTGTTCTTGATGTCCTCGGGCAGCTCCTCCCAGCTGGTGGCCTGCTTCTCGGTGGAGCGCACGAAGTACTTGATGTTGTCGAAGTCGATCCCGGACAGGTCAGCCCCGAATGTCGGCATCGGCTTGCGGTCAAAGAGGCGCAGACCCTTCAGGCGCATGTCCAGCATCCACTGCGGCTCTGACTTCAGGTGGGAGATGTTGCGCACGACCTCCTCGGACAGACCCCGCTTGGCCGTGGCCCCAGCGGTGTCCGTGTCGGCCCAGCCGTACTCGTAGGTGCCCAAGCCCTCGAGCTGCTCAGTGTTGACGCTCACGTGGAGGTCCTTCCTTCGGGGGTGGCCGGATCGAGGGCGCCCTCGCGCCCACCGATCGCGGTGGGGATGTGTGTCGTACAGACGCCGTCGCCATGGGCCAGGGTGGCCAGCCGCATGACGTGTGTGCCCAGCAGTCGTCCGAACGCCTCGGTCTCAGCCTCGCAGAACTCCGGGAACTCCGCGGCCACGTGCGCCACGGGGCAGTTGTGCTGGCAGAGCTGGACGCCGTTGCCGGTGGGGGTGACCACGGCGGCGTAGCCACCGGCGGTCAGCGCGTCGGCGAGCAGGTCGACCCGCTCACCCGGTTCGGCGGTCACCTCGAGGAGGTCGGCGTACTGCTCCTCCATCTCGGCCACCCGGCGCCGGGCGAACTCCATCACCGCGTCCGGTCCACTGGTCTCGGCCAGGAACCGCAGGGCACCGACGGCCACGTCGTCGTAGGCGTTGCCGAAGTGATCGCGCCCAGCCTGGGTCAGGTGGTAGTAGCGGGCCGGTCGACCTCGACCGCGGGGCCGGTTGTCGGGACCGTACTGGGGCCGGTCGGCGGCCTCGACCAGACCGGCCTCGACGAGGTCGTCCATGTGCTTGCGCACGGCGGCACCACTGAGCTCGAGACGCTCGGCCAGCTCCGCGACAGTGGCCGGGCCACCATCGAGCAGGGCCCGGGCAGCTCGCGCTGGCGCTCCGGTCAGTATTTCCACAACACCATTGTTGCGTATTTCCCGTGAAGTGCAACAACCGGGCCCCCTGAGCGACTGCGGGCTCTGGTGAGCGGGCGTGCCCGGGACGCTGGCACGCACCTAGACTTCTGCACCGTGCCCACTCCCGCCGTCGAGGTCCACGGCCTCACGATGCGCTACGCGGGCCGGGCTGTGGTCGATCAGCTGTCGCTGACCGCCCAGACCGGGGAGATCACTGTCGTCCTCGGGCCCAATGGGGCAGGCAAGACGACCACGATCGAGACCGCGGAGGGTTTCCGCGCACCGCACGAGGGCTCAGTGCGGGTCCTGGGTCGCGACCCACGGACGCAGCGTGCCGAGGTCGCGCCCCGGGTCGGCGTGATGCTGCAGGCCGGCGGTGTCTGGCCCGCGCTGCGGGCCGCGGACATGCTGGCCCATGTGTCCCGGCTGTACTCCCACCCGCTCCCCCAGCCCGCGCTCCTGGCCCGACTCGGCCTGACCCACGTGGCCGGCACCGCGTACCGTCGGCTGTCCGGGGGCGAGCAGCAGAAGCTGGCGCTGGCATGCGCTGTGGTGGGTCGTCCCGAACTGGCCTTCCTCGACGAGCCGACCACCGGGTTGGACCCCGAGTCCCGGATGTCGGTATGGGCATTCCTGGCCGAGCTGCGCGCGGCCGAGGTGGGCATCGTGATGAGCACCCACCTGCTCGACGAGGCGCAGGCCCTGGCCGATCACGTCGTGGTCATCGACCACGGCCAGGTCGCGGCCAGCGGATCGGTGGCCAGCCTCACGACGGCGGCGCCCGCCCTGACGTTCCGGACCCGTCCGGGACTTCGACTCGACGACCTCACCCCGCAGCTGCCCGCCGGTCTGGTGGCCACGGAGACCGCCCCGGGGCACTATCGGGTGCAGGGCGAGGTGACGCCACGTGCGGTCGCGGCCGTCACGGCCTGGTGCGCCGATCAGGGGGCAATGCCCGAGGAGCTGAGTACCACCGGCGGCACTCTGGCCGACGCCTACTTCGAGATCACCGCCCGCAGCCGACCCGTCGGTACGACCGCCGGGGACGACGCCGTCGCGGGTGCCGCCCCCGCATCTGCGGGCGCGCGCTCCCGCCGCAAGCGAGGCAGCCGATGAACGAGTCGACGCCACCGGGAGAGCCGGGCGGTCCCGGCGAGCCGAGCAGCCCGGGGAGCGCCGCCCAGCACTCGCTGGACCTCGCGCCGGCACCGGGGGCCGCCTCGACGGGACAGCGCTGGTGGGCGCAGGCCCGCCTCGAGTGGCGCCAGCTCATGACCAATGGGGAGCAGCTCCTGCTGACCCTGGTGATCCCGGTCGCGGTCCTGCTGGGGCTCACCTGGGCCAACCTCGCCACCATCGACGAGGCGACTCCCGGGGTGATGGCCCTGGCGATACTGTCCACGGCCTTCACCGCGACCGCCATCGCCACCGGCTTCGAACGGCGCTCCGGGGTGCTGAAGTTCCTCGGGTCCACGCCGCTGGGGCGCACCGGACTCCTGGTGGGCAAGACCAGCGCCACACTTGCGGTGATCGTGCTCCAGCTGACGCTGATCACTGGGGTGGCGCTGCTGTTGGGCTGGGCCCCGCAGGCCGGCTCACTGCCGGCCGTGGCGTTCGTGGTCCTGCTGGGGGCGGTCGCCCTGGGCACCTGGGGCGTCGCGCTGGCCGGGTTGCTGCGCGCGGAAGCCACCCTGGCCGTGGCCAACGGCATCTTCCTGCTGCTGCTGTTCGCCGGCGGGACGGTCCTGCCGGCCGATCGCCTGCCCGGCCCGATCGCAGCGGTCGTGAGCCTGCTGCCCAGCGCGGCGCTCGGGGATGCGCTGCGCACGCTGCTGGACCCCGACAGCGCGGCCATGGCCCTGCCCGTGGGAGCCATGCTCATCCTGCTGATCTGGGCCGTGGCTGGGACCGCCCTGGCGGTGCGCACCTTCCGCTGGGAATGACCTGGCGTCCCGGATCCGACCGGGTCCCGAGTCGGGCCCGGGACCCGGCGCGAGGGGCGGCGGCAGGCCTATCCGTCGTGGCGAACTACCCTTGACCCGTGCTCGCCTCCGACAGCCCCGCCCGAATCGCCGCTCCCACCGCACCCTCCCCGGTCACCTCCGGGATCCGCGGCATCTTCATGGCCAACCTGGTGGCCCAGATCGGCATCGTCGTCACCGGCGGACTGGTCCGCGTGACCGCCTCGGGCCTGGGCTGCCCGACATGGCCCGAGTGCGTGGACGGGTCACTGGTCCCCACCGAGGGCCAGGCCGAGGCGTTCCACAAGTACATCGAGTTCGGCAATCGGCTGCTCACCTTCGTCCTGGGCATCCTGGCGATCGCGGCCGTCATCGGTGCGCTGCAGATGCGGTCCCGCTGGCAGCGCGAGGGCGCGCAGGTTCGCCGCCCGCTGATGCTGCTGGCCGCCGTCCCGCTGCTCGGGACCCTGGCCCAGGCGCTGCTCGGCGGCGTGACCGTGCTCACCGGGCTGCATCCGCTGATCGTCGGTGCGCACCTGCTGCTGTCGATGGTGATCATCGCCGGGTGCGTCGTGCTGGTCCATAGAGCCGCTGAGCCCGGCGACCAGCCCGTGCGCCGCCTCGTCCGTGGCGAGATCCGGGTGCTGTCCCAGGTGCTCGTGGCCACAGCCGCCGTGGTGATCGTGCTCGGAACGATCGTCACGGGGGCCGGACCGCACTCCGGGGACACCGATGTGGAGCACCGCCTGGACATCGACGTGCGCACCGCCGCGTGGCTGCACGCCGACGTGGTCCTGCTGTTCGTCGGGCTGCTGGTGGCGATGTGGCTGGCACTGCGCCTGACCGACGGCCCGGCGCCGGCGCGCTGGTGGTCCCACGCCCTGCTGGCCCTGGCGGTCGTGCAGGGAGTCGTGGGCTACACGCAGTGGTTCGCCGGCGTGCCGTGGGCACTGGTCGCCCTGCACATGTTCCTGGCCTGCCTGGTCTGGGTGGCCACGCTCAAGACCCACCTGAGCCTGCGCGCGCGCGGCCGAGACCTGCAGCGCGGCGACGCGGGGCAACACGCGGACTGAGCACCCGTCGCAGCGTGGTTACGTGCCGCATGGGCTCATGGCGGTCAGGGCAGGTGCCGACGCAGGTCCGGAGCGTGCGTGGTCGGATCCGGCTCTCCAATGGATCCGACCGACCCGGACGGCCCGGGCACGGTACCCAGGCCGGTGGGCCCAGGTGTCGGCGTCAATGGGCTCCCGCCGGGGTTCGGGCTGCTCGAGGCGCTGGGAACGGCACTGCCCGGGGCGGGGGGCGGACTCGCAGATGGGTCGACCGGATCAAGCGGGTCCGTCGGAGTCGGCTCGGGCACGTCCGGCGAAGGCGACGGCGAGGGGCTCGGCGTCCCCTGCCCCGGGCTGGGTTCGGGCGGAGCCGGGATCGCGGTGGGGCTCGAGGCCTGGCTCGGGAGCGGGTCCGCCGAGGCGGACGCCGCAACCGTGGGCTGCTGCGATGGTTCCGGGGTGCTGGACCCGCCGATGCCGGCGCCGGCGACCGCGCCCGAGGTGTCCCCGCCCGGTTCGTCGCCCACGCTCGGTGCTCTCTGGGGTGAGCGGCGCGACGGACGCTGTGCCTCGGCCGACGCGCCCGGGCCACCCACCGCGACGAATCGCGCCGAGCCCCCTGCCTGGGTCGTGGTCGATGCAGCCGAGCGCTGCGCGGGCACGTCCGCAGCGCCGGCAACGGATGGGCCGGCGGGCGCGGACTGGGCTGCGGCCAGCGTGGCCAGCGGGTCCAACTCGACCTCGGGCTGTGTGAGCAGCCGCTCGACGTCGGCAGCCGTGAGCACCTGGACCGGTGAATCGGTGACCACATTGCGCACCGCGGAGACCGCGGTGAGGCCCAGCGCCGCGGACCCGACCGCCACGGCTGCCCACGCAGCGACCGACAGCCAGCGGTACCTCATGGAACCAGTGTGCCCGCAATTGTCGCTAAACCCGGCCTAAGGGGGGGCCAATGGGCATGGCGTACGTCACTGAGCGGGTGCGAACCGCCGCCGGGGGTTACCGGGCTGGGCCGGCCCGAGCGTCTACGGTGGGTGCATGTCACGAGTTCTGGTGGTGGAGGACGACCCGGGTATCCGCTCGGCGTTGATCCACGCCCTGTCCGATCGCGGGCATGCCGTCGACTCGGCTCCCAGCGCCATGACCGGCCTCCAGCAGGCGATCAGTGGGGACCCGGACCTGGTCATCCTGGACCTGGGTCTGCCCGACCTCGACGGCGTCGAGCTGCTGCGGATGCTGCGCGCGGTGAGCACCACACCGGTGATCGTGGCCACGGCCCGCGACGACGAGGAGCAGGTGGTCCGCGCCCTGGACTGCGGTGCCGACGACTACGTGATCAAGCCCTTCTCCGCCGACGCCCTCGACGCGCGCATCCGCGCAGTCCTGCGCCGGGCCGCAAGCACGGCCCCCAGCAGCGCCCTGCAGGTCGGCACCTTGCAGCTCGACACCCGCGGACGGACGGCCACGCTCGATGAGGCGGCCCTCGAGCTCAGCCCGCGGGAGTTCGACCTGCTCGCCTACCTGATGGCCCGGCCCGGTGAGGTGGTCACCAAGCGGGAGCTGCTGGCCGAGGTCTGGCGCGTCTCGTACGGGGGCGGCGAGAAGACCGTCGACGTCCACCTGTCGTGGCTGCGCCGCAAGCTCGGCGAGACCGCCCAGGAGCCCCGCTACCTGCACACGGTGCGCGGCGTGGGCGTGAAGCTGGTGGAGCCGTGACCCGGTGCGCCGTCGCATCCTGCTGACCCTGCTGGCCTCGACCTCGGTCGTGCTGGTGGCGTTCCTGGTCCCGCTGTTGGTCAACGTGGGCAACTTCGCCGTGGACAGGGCCCAGCGCCAGCTGGTCCTGGAGATCCAGCCCGTCGTGTCACGGATCCCGGTGGCCGAGCCGGCCGAGCTCGACGCCCTCCTGGGCGCCTTCACCGCCCGCACCGGTCACCCGGCCAGCGTCTACCTCGCCGACGACACCGTCGTGGGGGCTCCGCGTGCCGTGGACCCGCCGGTGGCCCTGGCCCGGGAGAAGGGGGCCTTCTTCGCCGAGGCTCCGGGTGGGCGCGACCTGCTCGTGCCCGTGTACACCGACGCCGGGGAGGTCGTGCTCCGGGTGTTCGTGGAGGAGTCCGCCCTCACCGGCGAGGTGCGGCGCTCCCAGGCACTCCTGCTGGTGGTGGGCCTGGGCCTGCTGGCGCTGTCCGTGGGCGTCGGGCTGCTGCTGGCCCGAGCGTTCCTGCGCCCGATCAGCCAGCTGGGCGACACCGCTGAGCAGCTGGCCGCCGGGGCGTTGGATGCTCGTGTGCCGCCGACTGACATCTCCGAGATCGACCAGGCCGGCACCGCGTTGAACCGCCTGGCCGGACGGGTGGACGAACTGCTCGGGCTGGAGCGTGAGGAGGTGGCCGACCTCGCCCATCGACTGCGCACGCCCGTGGCTGCGCTGCGCCTGGACGCCGAGTCCCTGCCCCCGGACGCGACCGCGGATCGGCTGCGCGACGACGTCGACCGGCTCGAGCGGATGGTCGACGAGGTGATCCGCGAGGCCCGCCGCCCCGTCCGCTCGGCCATGCCGGCCAGCGCGGACCTCGGGGTGGTGGCCCGCGAGCGCGCGGCCTTCTGGAAGGTTCTTGCCGAGGACCAGGATCGTGTGCTCACCGTGGACATCCCGCCGCGGGCGCTGCTGGTGACGGTGCCCGCCCGGGATCTCGGTGACGCCCTGGACGCCCTCATCGGCAATGTGTTCTCCCACACCGACGAAGGGGTCGACTTCCGGGTGGCCGTCGGCGTGAGCCCGGGCCCGATGGCCTGGCTCGAGGTGTCGGACCACGGCCCCGGGATGCCGGCCGATGACGTGCTCGCCCGGGGCCTGTCGGTCACCGGTTCCACGGGGTTGGGGCTGGACATCTCCCGACGCCTGGCCGAGCGGGCCGGTGGCACGATCGTGGTCGGCTCGCGGCCCGGTGGGGGCGCTCGGGTGCGCCTGACGATGCCCATCGCGTCCGACTGAACCGGCCAGGGACGCTGGCCGACGGGATCAACCTGTCACCCTGTTGCTCCCCTAGTAGCAAACCGTTCCCGAGTTGTTGCGGGCCGAATCGGCGGTCCTGGAGGTGGGGCGGCGTCAGCCCAGGAACGGATCGATCGCCACGGCGAGGAAGAGCACCGACAGGTAGGAGATCGAACCGTGGAACAGCCGCATCGCGCCGTTCTGATCGGCCCCGGCACGCACCTTGGAGCGCAGCGCGTACACCTCGCGCATCCAGAGCACACCCAGGACGAGCGCTGTGGCGGTGTACAGCCAATGCATCCCGGCCACCGGCGTCAGCAGCAGTGACATGGCCACCATCGCCCACGAGTACCAGACGATCTGATTGGCCACTGCCCCGGCGTCGGCCACGGCGGGGAGCATCGGGACGCGCGCTGCCTGGTAGTCGGCCTTGAACCGCAGGGCCAGCGGCCAGTAGTGCGGCGGCGTCCAGAGGAAGACGATCCCGAACAGGACGAAGGGCGTCCACGCCAGCGAGTCCGTCACCGCGGCCCATCCGATCAGGACCGGGAAGCATCCCGCGGCCCCGCCCCAGACGATGTTCTGGGCCGTCCGGCGCTTGAGCAGCATCGTGTAGATGAACACGTAGAAGCCGATCGCCGCCGCCGCCAGCACCGCGGAGAGCACGTTCACGGTCAACGCCAGAAGGGCCACCGACGCGACGCTCAGCGCGATCCCGAAGGTCAGGGCGCTGCGCACGCTGATATGTCCGGTGACCAGCGGCCGAGCCTGCGTGCGCACCATCAGCGCGTCGATGTCGCGGTCGTAGACCTGGTTGATCACATTCGCCCCCGCCGCTGCCAGGCTCCCGCCGAGCAGGGTCAGCAGCATCGTGCCCAGCGGCGGGAAGCCACCGGCGGCCAGGAACATCACGGGGATCGTGGTGACAAGTAGAAGCTCGATGACCCGCGGCTTGGTCAGAACGAGGTAGCTGCGCCAGACCGCGGGCGGGTCCGACGGCGTCTGCCCGGGTGCGTGCGCTCGGCCAGGTTCCACTGCAGTCACGACCACCATGCTACCTGCGGCGGTGCGTCGGGCCGGCCCCCCGTACCGATACCCTGTGGCCCGCCCCCCACCTGAGGAGACCGATGTCAATCGCCGGCTGGACCGACCTCGACGATCGCGCGGTGGCCACTGCGCGAGCCCTGGCCGCTGACGCCGTCCAGAAGGTCGGCAACGGCCATCCCGGCACGGCGATGGCCCTGGCCCCGGCGGCCTACCTGCTGTTCCAGAGGTTCCTGCGCCACGACCCCAGCGATCCCACGTGGCTGGGCCGTGACCGGTTCATCCTCTCCTGCGGGCACAGCAGCCTCACGCTCTACATCCAGCTCTACCTGTCCGGGTACTCGACCACCCTGAGCGACCTGCAGGAGTTCCGCACGCTGGGCTCGCAGACTCCGGGCCATCCCGAGCACCATCCCGCCCGCGGCATCGAGATGACCACCGGCCCCCTGGGCCAGGGCGTGTCCTCCGCAGTGGGGATCTCCATGGCCCACCGCTACACGCGCGGGCTGCTCGACCCTGATGCCCCCGCCACGATGAGCCCGTTCGACTCGACCACCTGGGTGATCGCCTCCGATGGCGACCTCGAGGAGGGGATCTCCGGGGAGGCCGCCAGCCTGGCCGGGACCCAGCGGCTCGGCGACCTGGTCGTCATCTGGGACGACAACCGGATCTCGATCGAGGGCGACACCGCGGTGTCGTTCACAGAGGACGTCGCCGCCCGCTACCGGGCGTACGGCTGGTTCGTCCAGGAGGTCGGCCTGGCCGCCGACGGCTCGGTGGACATCGAGGCCCTGGCCGAGGCGATGACCGCAGCGCGCGAGTATCGCGAGGCACCGTGCCTGATCCGCCTGCGCACGGTGATCGCTTGGCCCGCGCCCACGCTGCGCAACACCGGCGCGTCGCACGGCGCAGCCCTCGGCCCCGATGAGGTGGCCGCCACCAAGGTCGCCTTGGGCCTGGATCCGGAGGTGTCCTTCGCAGTCGACGACGAGGTGCTGGCCCACGCCCGTGGCGTCGTGGGGCGCGGCGCGCAGCTGCGCCTCGAGTGGGAGATCGGCTACCAGGCCTGGCGCACCGGCAACGCGGACGGCGCGGCACTGCTCGACCGCCTGGTGGCCCGTGAGCTCCCGGCCGGTTGGCGAGATGCCCTGCCGGCCTGGGAGCCGGGCACGTCCCTGGCCACCCGCAAGGCCTCCCAGGCGGTCATCAACGCACTGGCCGGTGTTGTGCCCGAGCTGTGGGGCGGGTCCGCCGACCTCGGCGAATCCAACGGCACGACCATCGCCGACGGCGGCGAGTTCCTGCCCGCTGCTTCGCCCATCCCCGGTGCGGACCCGTACGGACGGGTGCTGCACTTCGGGGTGCGCGAGCACGCGATGGGCGCCATCCTCAACGGCATCGCGCTGCAGGGGCTCACCCGCGCGTTCGGGGGCACGTTCCTGGTGTTCAGCGACTACATGCGCGCACCCGCCCGCCTGGCCGGGCTGATGAGCCTCCAGTCCCTGTTCGTCTGGACCCATGACTCGGTCGGGGTCGGGGAGGACGGGCCCACACATCAGCCCATCGAGCACCTCTGGGCGCTGCGGGCGATCCCCGAGCTGTCCGTCGCACGACCCGCTGACGCCAACGAGACCGCCGTCGTGTGGGCCGCCGCGCTGGAGAACCCGGGCCCGACCGGGCTGATCCTCACCCGGCAGAACGTGCCGACCCTGGACCACAGCGAGGGCGAGCCGGTGGAAGCAGCCGCGCGCGGGGGCTACGTGATCGCTGAGGCCGCCGGCGGGGACCCGGAGCTGATCCTGTTGGCCACCGGCTCGGAGGTTTCGGTGGCCCTGGGCGCCCGTGACCTGCTGCAGGCCGACGGGATACCCACCCGCGTGGTGTCCCTGCCCTGCCTGGAGTGGTTCGAGGCCCAGTCCGAGGAGTACCGCGAGGCCGTGCTCCCCCAGCGGGTGCGTGCCCGGGTGTCCGTGGAGGCCGGGATCGACCAGGGCTGGTGGAAGTACGTGGGCAGCGAGGGGGCCTGCGTGGCAGTCAGCCACTTCGGTTCCTCAGCGGCTGCCCCGGAGCTCTTCACACAACTGGGGTTCACCCCGGAGAACGTCGCCGCCACTGCCCGAGGGGTGCTGGACCGGCTCCGCTGACCCACAGCGAGGGGTACCGGCCCGCCGCGGTCGGACCCGTGCGCGTGACCGCTCAGTCCGTGGCGTGCATGCGCTCGAGGGCCTCATTGAGGATCGCGTCCCCGTCGATGTCGGAGCGGCGCTCCTTCACGTAGGCCAGGTGCGTCTTGTACGGCTCGACCTTGGCCGGGGTGGGCGGGTTCTCCGGATCCAGGCCGGCCGGGTACCCACAGGTCGGGCACTCCCACAGCTCCGGGATGGCTGCCTCGTCGGCGAAGCTCGGGGTGGTCTCATGCCCACGGGCACAGTAGAACGTCACGCGCCGGCGCGGGGCCGCCTCGCCCCGCTCGGCCTCGCCCATCGGTCCTGAGCCGACCCGACTTCCGCGGATCGCGTTGCCACCAGCCACAAGTGCCTCCGGAGAGTTGTTGGTACAAGGTGGGACCGCGGTTCAGGCCCCAGGCGTGCGCGTGCTCAGGTGGCCAGGCCCAGCGCCACGATGGCCGCTGACCAGATCACGAGCAGCCCGATGGTGATGCGGTCGAGGTTGCGCTCGGCCACCGAGCTGCCACCCAGGGACGAGCTGACGCCGCCGCCGAAGAGGTCGGACATGCCCCCACCCTTGCCCTTGTGCAGGAGCACGAGCAGGATGACGAGCCCGTTGAGGATGAGCAGCAGGATCTGCAGCGCGGTGGTCACTGGGTGGTTCCCTTCACGTCGATGGGCGCAAGGATACGCGCTCGTCGCGCTCGTGGAAGCCAGCGCCGCTCCGGCTCCCCCGATCAGATCAGGCTGTGGTGGTGGGGGATCCCGGGGCCGCCGGCATCCCCCACCACAGTCTGATCAGGCCAGCCGGTACCTGCAGATCGCCACGAACTCGTCGGCGTCCAGCGAGGCCCCGCCGATCAGGGCGCCGTCCACGTCAGCACCGGCCATGATCTCGGCCGCGTTGGCTGCCTTCACCGAACCGCCGTACTGGATCCGGATCGCGTCGGCGACCTCGGGGCTGTACAGCTCGGCCAACCGGACCCGGATGGCAGCGCACATGTCCTGCGCGTCCTGCGGGGTCGCGGTCAGCCCGGTACCGATCGCCCAGACCGGCTCGTAGGCGATCACGATCTGGGCCGCCTGCTCGGCGGGAATGCCCGCCAGGCCACCATCGAGCTGGCCGAGGGTGACCTGCTCCTGGATGCCGGCCTCACGCTCCTCCTTGACCTCTCCGATGCACATGATCGGAAGGAGCCCGTGTGCGTAGGCCGCCTTGACCTTGGCGTTGACCAGGGCGTCGTCCTCACCGTGGTACTGCCGCCGCTCGCTGTGCCCGATGGTCGCGTACGTGCAGCCCAGCTTGGCCAGCATCGGCCCGGAGATCTCACCGGTGTAGGCGCCCTTGTCGTGGGCGGAGATGTCCTGGCTGCCGTAGACCAGCTTCAGGTTGTCGGCATCGACCAGGGTCTGGACCGAGCGGATGTCGGTGAATGGGACCATCATGCCCACCTCGACGGCCTCGAAATCGTCGTTGGAGAGCCCGAACGAGACCTTCTGCACGTGGGCGATCGCCTCGAGGTGGTCGAGGTTCATCTTCCAGTTGCCTGCCATGAACGGCTTGCGCGCCATGTGTCAGCCCTCCAGGACTGCGAGACCGGGGAGTGTCTTGCCCTCGAGCAGCTCGAGGGAGGCACCACCACCGGTGGAGATGTGGGAGAAGCCGTCCTCCAGGCCGAGCTGGCGGACGGCAGCGGCGGAGTCGCCGCCCCCGATGACCGAGAACGCCCCGGAGGCCGCGATGGCTTGGGCGACCTCGAGAGTTCCTGCGGCGAAATCGTCGAACTCGAACACACCCATCGGTCCGTTCCACACGACCGTCTGGGCGTCGGCGACCTTGCTGGCGAACAGCGCGATCGTCTCGGGACCGATGTCCAGGCCCATCCAGCCGTCCGGGATCTCGGTGCTGGCCACGACCTTGCTCTCGGGGTGCGGCTGGTCCTTGCTCGGGAAGGCCACCGACACCTTCGTGTCCACCGGGACGAGCAGCTCGATCCCCTTCTCGGCGGCCTTGGCGATGTAGCCCTTCACGGCCTCGACCTGGTCGGCCTCGAGCAGCGAGTCGCCCACGGTGCTGCCCTGCGCGGCCAGGAAGGTGTAGGCCATGCCCCCGCCGATGAGCAGCCGGTCGACACTGTCGATCAGGTTGTCGATCACGCCGAGCTTGTCCGAGACCTTGGACCCACCGAGGATCACCACGTAGGGCCGGTCCGGGGAGGCCAGCACCTTCGAGAAGGACTTGACCTCCTTCTCGACCAGCAGGCCGCCGGCGTTGGGCAGCAGCTCCGCGACGTCGGTGACCGAGGCCTGCTTGCGGTGCACGACCCCGAACCCGTCGGAGACGTACACGTCTGCCAGGGCCGCGAGCTCGGCCGCGAGTTCCTGGCGCTGTGCCTGGTCCTTGCTCGTCTCGCGGGCGTCGAAGCGGACGTTCTCCAGGAGGGCGACCTGACCGGGCTCCAACGCGGCAACCGTGGCCTTCGCAGACTCGCCGGTGACGTCCGAGGCCAGGGCCACGTCCTGTCCGAGCAGCTCGCCCAGGCGTGCGGCGACGGGAGCCAACGAGCCGGAGGCCTCGAAGCCGACCCCCTTGGGGCGACCGAGGTGCGCGACCACGACGACCTTGGCCCCGGCGCCGGTCAGGGCATTGATCGTGGGCAGGCTGGCCACGATCCGTCCGTCATCGGTGATGACTCCCGAGCCATCCTTGGCCAGCGGGACATTGAAATCGGACCTGAGCAGGACCGTCTTGCCAGCGATGTCGAGATCACTGATCTTCTTCACAGGTGGGCTCCCTTGACGAGGTGGGGCAACATGCATGCCAAGCCTGAGCCTATTGACCCCAGCGACCGGTCGCCCGTTGACAGCTGTTCCCGCAGCGCCGGGGATCGCCTTCAGTCCGAGGGCGCGACGTCCTCGGTGCTCGGGATCCCGAGTTCGGCCGCGCGCTTGTCCGCCAGCGCGAGCAGCCGACGGATCCGCCCGGCGATGGCGTCCTTGGTCATGGGCGGGTCAGCCAGGGCCCCGAGCTCCTCGAGGCTGGCCTGCTTGTGCTCCAGGCGAAGCCGGCCGGCCACGGCGAGGTGGTCTGGAACCGTGTCGCCCAGGATCTCGAGAGCGCGCTCCACACGCGCGCCCGCGGCGACTGCGGCCCGAGCTGAGCGGCGCAGGTTGGCATCGTCGAAGTTGGCCAGGCGGTTGGCAGTGGCCCGGACCTCGCGGCGCATCCGGCGCTCCTCCCATGCCATGACCGTCTCGTGGGCCCCCATACGGGTGAGCATCGCGCTGATCGCGTCGCCGTCGCGGATCACGACCCGGTCGATGCCGCGCACCTCCCGGGCCTTGGCCGGGATGCCCAGCCGCCGGGCTGCCCCAACCAGGGCCAGGGCCGCCTCCGGACCCGGGCAGGAGACCTCCAGTGCTGCCGAGCGACCCGGTTCGGTCAACGATCCATGCGCGAGGAACGCCCCGCGCCAGGCTGCCTCCGCGTCGCACAGCCCGCCGTTGACGATGACGGCCGGCAGCCCGCGCACCGGCCGACCGGAGTTGTCCAGCAGGCCCGCCTGCTTGGCCAGCTGCTTGCCGTCGGCGGCCACGGTGAGCACGTACCGGTTGCCACGTCGGATCCCCGACGGTGCCACGACCGTGATGGTCGCGGCGTGCCCGAACAGGTCGGTGATCGCCGCCCGGGCCCGGCGCGCGGCCGACCCGGTGTCCAACTCGGCCTCGACCACGACCCGGCCGGCCACCAGGTGCAGGCCTCCCGAGAAGCGCAGCAGCGCCGAGACCTCGGCCTTGCGGCAGCACGCCCGGGAGATGGGCACCCGACTGAGTTCGTCCTTGGCCCCTGCGGTCATCGCCATGCGGGCATACTCCCATGCCCGATCAACTCCGCGAACGCCCTCCCCAGCAGCACCGGGTCATGGTGCCCGGGCTCGGCCCGGGCGTCGTGGATGGGCCGCAGCACAAGCTCCCCGCCGATCTGCGCGGACGCGGCAGCGAGGTCCTGGGCGCTGGGCACGTGCGCCGGGTCGGCCAGCACGACGTCGAAGCGCAGGTCCGGGAACGCGTCGGCCAGGACCTCGATGTGGGCAGTGGGGCGCAGGTCGGAGGTCTCCCCCGGCTGGGCGATGAGGTTCAGCACGAGGATCCGGGTCGCGCCGGTCGCCACGACGGCGTCATGGATGCCGGGGACCAGCAGCCCGGCGAGCACGGAGGTGTACCAGGAACCGGGGCCCATGACCAGCGCCTCGGCCGCTGCGATGGCCGCGACAGCCTCCGGCCGGGCCGGCGGGTCGCCCGGCTCGAGCGCGATCGAGACCACAGTGCCCTCGGTGATGGCCACTTGGGACTGCCCGTGGACTCGACTCAGACCCGGATGACCGGGCACGTCGCGCACCTCGGCCACGATCTCGACCCCGTCGCTGCACGCCGGTAGCACGCGCCCGCGCGCGCCCAGCAGGGCGCCCACCCAGTCCAGGCCGGCCACGATGTCCCCGGTCTGCTCCCACAGGGCCGTGATGAGCAGGTTGCCCAGCGCGTGCCCGGCCAGGTCTCCGCCGCTGAACCTGTGCTGCACGACCGAACTCCATGTGCGTCCCCACACGTCGTCGCCGCACAGTGCCGCCAGCGCCATCCGCAGGTCGCCGGGCGGCGGTGCACCGAGCTCTCGGCGCAGCCGGCCGCTGGACCCGCCGTCGTCGCCCATCCCCACGATCGCGGTCAGCTGGTCGGTCACGCCGCCGAGCGCCCGCAGCGACACAGCCAGGCCGTGCCCGCCGCCCAGCGCGACCACCCGCGCCCCCGATCCCATGGGCAACCGCTGCCCCCGGCCCCCGCTGCCCGATCCCGGGCTCCCCGTCGCTGTCATCGCTCACTCCCGGCCCAGGTCCCGATGCACGACCGAGACCTCCAGACCCACGCGGACCAGCCGTGCACTGAGGTTCTCCGCCATGGCCACGGAACGGTGCTTGCCACCGGTGCAGCCGATGGCGATGGTCGCGAACCGCTTGCCCTCGCGCAGGTAGCCGGCCGTGGCCAGGTCGATCAGTTGCGCATAGGTGTCGAGGAACCGCACTGCCCCCTCCTGGGCCACGACGTAGTCGTTGACCGGGGCGTCCGTGCCGCGCAGCTCGCGCAGCTCCGGGATCCAGTGCGGGTTCGGGATGAACCGAACGTCGGCGACGTAGTCGGCGTCCATCGGCAGGCCGTACTTGAACCCGAAGGACATCACGGTGGCCCGCAGCCGGACCGGTTCCTCGGACTCGAACGCAGCATCGATGGCCCGGCGCAGCTCATGGATGCTGCGGTGCGAAGTGTCCAACACCAGGTCGGCGTTGGCCCGCAGGTTGCCCAGCAGGGCCCGCTCGCGCTGGATGCCGTCGAACAGCCGGCCACCGTCCTGCAGCGGGTGCGGACGGCGGTTGGACTCGAACCGGCGGACCAGGGCCTCGTCGGTGGACTCCAGGAACAGGATCTTGAGGTCCACACCGCGAGCGATCACCTCGGCCATCGCCGCCTCGAGCTGGTCGAACAGCCCGCCGCCGCGCACGTCGGCGACGACCGCGATCCGGTCCACGTCCGATCGTGCTGCGAGCAGGTCGAGGGTGGGCGAGAGCATCTTGGGCGGGAGGTTGTCGATGACGAACCACCCGAGGTCCTCCAGTGCGCGGGCCGCGCTGGACCGGCCGGCACCGGACATGCCCGAGACCAGCAGCACCTCGAATCCGGCGATCCCGTCCACGGGCGTCGACGTGCTGGTCATCAGGCCTCCTCGATCGTGGGTCCATCCTCGCCCACGATCTCCCCCGTCGTCAGGTTGACCGCCCGGGCGCTGGGCTGGCCGGCAAGGGCGGCCACGACGCGTTCGGCCAGGCCGGGTCCGATTCCCGGCACCTCGGCAACCTGCTCCACGGTGGCGGCCCGCAGGGAGCGCACCGAGCCGAACCTGGCCAGCAGCGCCTTGCGCCGGGCAGGGCCGAGCCCGGGGATCGTGTCCAGGGCGCTGGTGGTCATCCGCGCCGAGCGCTTCTGCCGTTGGTAGCGGATCGCGGTGCGGTGCGCCTCGTCGCGGACCCGCTGGAGCAGGTACAGGCCCTGGCTCGTGCGGGGCAGGATGACCGGGTCCTCCTCGTCGGGCAGCCAGACCTCCTCAAGACGCTTGGCCAGTCCGACGACCGCGATGTCGCTGATCCCAAGGTCGGCCAAGGCGCCGTAGGCGGCGTTGACCTGGGGTGGTCCCCCGTCGATCACGACCAGGGACGGTGGGTAGGCGAACCTCGTGGCGGGGGGGTCACCGGGCTGGGCCTCGGGCAGCACGGTGCGTACGGGCCCGGGGTCCACGGTCCGTGGAGACTCGGGATCTGCCTGGGGTGGGGGCCCGGCCGCCTGTTCGCGGGCCAGGCGGTGGAAGCGCCGGCTGATCACCTCGGCGATGGCCGCAACATCGTTCTGACCGGTGAACCCCTTGATCGCGAACTTCCGGTACTCCGAGGGCCGCGGCAGGCCGTCCTCGAACACCACCATCGAGGCCACGACGTCGTCGGCGCCGAGGTTGGACACGTCGAAGCACTCGATCCGAAGCGGTGCGGTAGGCAGGTCGAGCGCGTCTGTGAGCTCGGTCAGTGCTTGGCTTCGGGTGGTCAGGTCACCCGAGCGGCGGAGCTTGTGTGACGCCAGGGACTGCTCGGCATTGCGGCTGACGGTCTCCAGTAGGGCCCGCCGGTCCCCCCGGCGCGGGACGGCCAGGCCCACCGGCCCCCCGCGCTTCTGGCCCAGCCAGTCGGCCAGGACCGCCACCTCATCGGCCCCGGGCAGGGCCGGCACCAGCACCCGCCGCGGCACGTCGGCGGCCGGCTCGGCGTACATCTGGGCGAGCAGGGTGCCCACGAGCTGGCCCTCGTCGGCGTCATCGACCCGTTCGACGACGAATCCCCGCTCCCCGCGGATCCGGCCGTCGCGCACGTGGAACACACGGACCGAGGCCTCGAGCTCGTCGCTGGCCAGACCTACGACATCGGCGTCAGTGCCGTCGGGCAGCACCACAGCGTTGCGCTCGAGGACCCGCTGCAGCGCGTACAGGTCATCGCGCAGCCGGGCCGCCCGCTCGTAGTCCTGCTCCGCGGCGGCTGCATGCATCTGGTCGGTGCGGACACGCACGAAGCCAGCGGAGTCCCCGGCCATGAACGCGCAGAAGTCGTTGACGATCGCGCGGTGCTCCTCGGCGGTCACCTCCCCCGTGCAGGGGGCCGCGCACTTGTCGATGTAGCCCAGCAGGCAGGGTCGTCCCGAGGCGTGCGCCCGGCGGAAGACCCCGCGGGTGCAGGTGCGCATCGGGAACACGCGCAGCAGCTGGTCGACGGTCTCCCGGATGGCCCAGGCATGGGCGTACGGACCGAAGTAGCGCACCCCGGGTCGCTTATCCCCGCGCATCACCATCACCCGTGGAAACTCCTCGTCGACGGTCACGGCAAGGAAGGGGTAGGACTTGTCGTCGCGGTAGCGCACGTTGAAGCGCGGGTCGAACTCCTTGATCCAGGCGTACTCGAGCGTCAGGGCCTCGACCTCGGTGCCGACGACGACCCAGTCGACTGCGCGGGCAGTGCCGACCATCGTCCGGGTCCGCTGGTGCAGCGCAGCGGGATCCTGGAAGTAGGAGGTCAGCCGGGAGCGCAGGTTCTTGGCCTTGCCCACATAGATGACACGGCCATGCTGGTCCCGGAAGCGATACACCCCCGGGTCGGTCGGGATCGCCCCGGGCGCGGGTCGGAAGTCGGCGCTCACCTCAGGCCAGGTAGATCTCCCCACCCTCGACCGCGACCGGCACCGGCTCGAGTCCCGTCGGGGCGGGGCCCTCGAGACGCTGGCCGGTGCTGCCGTCGAAGGTGCTGCCGTGGCAGTTGCACACGATGGTGTTCTCCACGACCTCGGTGACCGGGCAGCCGGCGTGCGGGCACCGGCCGTTGAACCCGAGGAACTCGGTGTCGGTGGGATGGGTGACCACAACGACGCCCGCACCTGTCTTGACGACCACTCCACCGCCGACCGGGAAGTCGTTGACGCCCGCGATCGGGTCCCCGGTCGGGGTCCCGTTTGACGGGGCCGCACCGCTGGGCGTGGTGGTCGGGTCGGCGGAGCCCGCGTCCGTGGGGGCTGCTGGCTCCGTGGTGGGGCTGCTCGTGGCAGTCTCGTCGCCGCCGGCGCATGCACCGAGCGCCAGCACCGCAACCGCCGCAGCGGAGCCGGTCAGCACACCTCGCCGGCTGACCGCGCCGCGCTCGGAGGCCAGATCCACGCGCGCTCCCCCCTGGGGGGCGCCGGTGATCATGTCGGGCTGGGCCGTCGATACCTCCGCCGTGCCTTGGTCCGCAGATCCGCAGTTGCAGGTGCACCCGGCCATGTCCCACCCCTTGTTCTGAGTTCGTTGCTCGCGGTTGTTGTCGTGCATCATCTGGTGCGGCCAGCCTAGGCGGTGGCCCGGTCGCGGGTGAGCAGGTCCCGCAGGAACCGCCCGGTGTGGCTGGACTCGTCGGCGGCCACCTGCTCGGGGGTGCCGGCCACCACCACCGAACCGCCGCCCGATCCGCCCTCGGGGCCGAGATCCACGACCCAGTCGGCAGTCTTGATCACGTCGAGGTTGTGCTCGATGACAATCACCGAGTTGCCCTTCTCGACCAACGAGTGCAGCACGCCGAGCAGCTTGCGGACGTCCTCGAAGTGCAGGCCCGTGGTGGGCTCGTCGAGCACATAGATCGTGCGACCGGTGGAGCGGCGCTGCAACTCGCTGGCCAGCTTGACGCGCTGGGCCTCACCGCCGGACAGCGTCGGGGCCGGCTGGCCGAGGCGCACGTACCCCAGCCCGACGTCGACCAGGGTGCGCATGTGCCGGGCGATCGGCGGAACCGCCGAGAAGAACTCGAGCGCCTCCTCGATGGGCATATCC
Organism: uncultured Actinomycetes bacterium; assembly: GCA_963788325.1. Classification (GTDB taxonomy): domain Bacteria; phylum Actinomycetota; class Actinomycetes; order S36-B12; family CAIYMF01; genus Prado023. The sequence goes on along the minus strand of CAWBGJ010000015.1, from coordinate 17,606 downwards.
AGGACCTGGGCGATGGTCCGACCCTTGAAGTGCACCTCGAGGGTCTCCCGGTTGTACCGCGCGCCGTGGCAGACCTCGCAGGGGACGTACACGTCGGGCAGGAAGTTCATCTCGATCTTGATGGTGCCGTCGCCCGTGCACGCCTCGCAGCGCCCGCCCTTGACGTTGAAGGAGAACCGGCCCGGCAGGTACCCACGCACCTTGGCCTCCTGGGTGGAGGCGAACAGCTTGCGGACGTGGTCGAAGACACCCGTGTAGGTGGCTGGGTTGGAGCGAGGGGTGCGCCCGATCGGGCTCTGGTCGACGTGCACGACCTTGTCCAGGTGCTCCAGGCCGGTGACGCGCCGGTGCCGACCGGGCACGCTGCGCGCGCCATTGAGGTCGCGGGCCAGCACGGTGTAGAGCACGTCGTTGACCAGGGTGGACTTGCCCGACCCGCTCACGCCGGTGACGGCCACGAAGCAACCCAGCGGGAACGACGCACTGACGTTGTTCAGGTTGTGCTCGCGGGCGCCCTCGACGACGAGCATCCGCTCGGGGTCCACGGCCCGCCGGCGCGCCGGGATCTCGATGCGCCGGGCACCGGACAGGTACTGGCCGGTGATCGAGTCAGGACTGGCCAGGAGCGCCTCCACGGTGCCCGAGACCACGATCTCACCACCGTGCTCGCCGGCCCCCGGGCCGATGTCCACCACCCAGTCGGCCGTGCGGATGGTGTCCTCGTCGTGTTCCACGACGATCAGCGTGTTGCCCAGGTCGCGCAGCCGCACGAGGGTGTCGATCAGCCGGTGGTTGTCGCGCTGGTGCAGCCCGATGCTCGGCTCGTCGAGGACGTAGAGCACACCGACCAGGCCGGACCCGATCTGGGTCGCGAGTCGGATCCGTTGGGCCTCACCGCCGGCCAGCGTGCCGGCCGGTCGCGACAACGAGAGGTAGTGCAGGCCGACGTCCATGAGGAAGGCGAGCCGCTCGTTGACCTCCTTGAGCACCCGGGTGGCGATCTGGGCATCGCGCTCGGACACGTCGAGGGTGGCCAGGAACTCGGCAGCCTCCCCGATCGGCATGTCGGCGATCGTGGAGATGCTGGCCCCGCCGACCGTCACCGCCAGAGAGACTGGCTTGAGCCGCGCACCGTTGCATGTCGGGCACGGGACCTCGCGCATGTAGCCCTCGTAGCGCTCCCGGGCGGTGTCGCTCTCCGCCTCGGCGTGCCGACGCTGGACGAAGGGGATCGCGCCCTCGAAGCCGGTGGAGTAGGACCGTTCCCGGCCGTACCGGTTGCGGTAGCGCACGTGCACCTGGTGGTTGTAGCCATGCAGGATCGCCCCGCGCAGGGTCTCGGGTAGCTCCCGGAACGGCGTGTGCACATCGGCCCCGAGCTCCTCGGCCAGCGCGCCGACCAACCGGGCGTAGTACTCCGAGATGTGCCCACTGCCCCAGGGGCCGACAGCCCCCTGCTCGAGCGTGAGGTCCGGGTCCGGGATGACCAGGTCCGGATCGACCTCCATGCGCGTGCCCAGGCCGGTGCACTGCGGGCAGGCACCGAACGGGGAGTTGAACGAGAACGACCGTGGCTCCAGCTCTTCGAAGGACTGCCCGTCGTTGAGGCAGACCAGGTGCTCGCTGAACAACCGCTCCCGGTCCGGATCGTCCTCGGGCAGGTCCACGAACTCGAGGGTCACGATCCCCCCTGCCAGGCCCAGTGCCGTCTCGACCGAGTCGGTCAGCCGGCGACGAGCCGAGGCCTTCACCGCCAGGCGATCGACGACGACCTCGATGGTGTGCTTGACCTGCTTCTTGAGGGTCGGCGGCTCGGTGAGCGGATGGACGGAACCGTCGACCCGGACGCGGCTGAAGCCCTGCGTCTGCAGCTGGCGGAACAGGTCGGCGAACTCGCCCTTGCGCTCCCGGACGACCGGCGCCAGCACCTGGAATCGGGTGCCCTCCTCGAGGTCGAGGACTCGGTCGACGATCTGCTGCGGAGTCTGCCGGCCCACCGGGTTGCCGCAGGAGGGGCAGTGCGGCTTGCCGATCCGGGCGAACAGCAGGCGCAGGTAGTCATAGACCTCGGTGATGGTGCCCACGGTGGAGCGCGGGTTGCGCGAGGTGGACTTCTGGTCGATCGACACCGCCGGGCTCAGCCCGTCGATGAAGTCGACGTCGGGCTTGTCCATCTGGCCCAGGAACTGGCGGGCGTAGGCGCTCAGGGACTCGACGTAGCGGCGCTGGCCCTCAGCGAAGATCGTGTCGAACGCGAGGCTGGACTTGCCCGAGCCGGACAGCCCGGTGAAGACCACCAGAGCATCGCGGGGGATGGCCAGCGAGACGTCCTTGAGGTTGTGCTCCCGGGCCCCCCGGACAGTCAGGAGATCGCGGTGGTGCTCGGCCAGATCCACGCGCTGAATCTTAGGCCAGCCCTCCGACAACGGCTCCCGCAGTTTGGTCAGGCCGGATCCTAGGAGCTGTCCTGTGGGCCGCCTGCTGCCTCGTCCAGGGCGGCGCCGGGGTCTGGGACCTGAGGTGGTGTTGCGGCAAGGCTGGGGTCGCGCCGCACCGCCAGGATGCTCAGCAGGGCAGTGACGGCCAGGACCCCCACGATGAACATCAAGGAGAACGCCGTGGAGATCACCGGGACGTCCAGGTCGGTGGTCTCGTGCAGGGCGTGCAGCAGGAGCTTGACCGCGATGAAGCCGAGGATGATCGCCAGGCCCTTGGACAGGTAGATGAGGCGGTCGAGCAACCCGTTGAGCATGAAGTACAGCTGGCGCAGGCCCATCAGGGCGAACGCATTGGCGGTGAATACCAGGTAGGCCTCCTGCGTCAGGCCGAACACTGCCGGGATGGAGTCCAGGGCGAACAGCAGGTCGGTGGTGCCGATGGCCAGCATGACCAGCAGCATCGGCGTCACGTGCCGGGTGCCGTCGAGGGTCACCCACAGCTTGGTCCCGTGGTACTCCCGCGTCGTCGGAACGCGGCGCTCGACGAGCCGGATCAGCGCGTTGCCCTCGGGGTCGGACTCGGAGTCCCCGCTGCGCCAGACCGAGATGGCTGTCCACAGCAGGAACGCGCCGAACAGGAAGAACGTGGCAGCGAATCGTTCGATCGCCGCCGCGCCAAGCACGATGAGGATCCCGCGCAGGATGAGCGCGATCACGATGCCGATCGTGAGCACGCGGTGCCGGTGCTCCTCGGGGACGGCGAACGAGGTCATGATGATCAGGAAGACGAACAGGTTGTCGACGCTCAGGGAGTACTCGGTGATGTAGCCCGCGAGGAACTCGCCGCCGTACTGGGAGCCGAACGTCGTGGTGATGAACCCAGCGAACAGCAGCGCGAGTGCGACGTAGAAGACCACCCAGCGGGAGGCCTCCTTGGCGGTGAACGGGTGCGGACGCCGGTCGACGATGATCAGGTCGATCACGATGACGCCCAGCAGGCCGAGGATGGTCGCGGCCCAGAGGGCTGCCGAAACCTCCACGCGCAAGCCCCTCCCGGACGGTTCTGCCCGTCTGGCGGATCACCAGTCGGGACGTTTCATCCTCTCACGGGCTCCCACGCGCCGGGGCCGCCCGACCACAGCCACGGGCCACCCGGGCGCAGTTGCGCGGCCCGGCCTGCGCTCAGAGTCAGTTCGCGGCCACCATCTGGCGCAGCTCGCGCTTGAGCTCGGACACCTCGTCGCGGTAGCGGGCGGCCACCTCGAACTGCAGGTTGGCCGCTGCCGCGTGCATCTGCTCGGTGAGCTCCTGGATCAAGGTGGCCAGCTCCGTGGCAGGCAGGTCCGCGCGCGGCGACACCCCGGAGGCCACCGAGGCATCGGCCACAGCAGTCCCCGAACCACCCCTGCGCGCTCCCCCGCGACCTCGGGACTGGGCACGGCCCGAGCCCATGGTCGTCGCGGCAGCGAGCACCTCTGCGGTGTCAGCATCCTCAGAGGCGAGCAGGTCTGTGATGTCGGCGATCTTCTTGCGCAGGGGTTGGGGGTCGACGCCCCGCTCGAGGTTGTAGGCGATCTGCTTGGCTCGGCGGCGGTTGGTCTCGTCGATGGCCACCTGCATCGGGCGGTGATCGTGTCGCGCGTACATGTGCACCTGACCGGAGACGTTGCGGGCCGCCCGGCCGATGGTCTGGATCAGGCTGCGCTCCGAGCGCAGGAAGCCGTCCTTGTCCGCGTCGAGGATGCTGACCAGCGACACCTCGGGCAGGTCCAGGCCCTCGCGCAGCAGGTTGATGCCCACCAGCACGTCGAACACCCCGATCCGCAGCTCGCGCAGGAGCTCGACCCGACGCAGGGTGTCGACCTCGGAGTGCAGGTAGCGCACCCGGATACCGTCGCTCGAGCAGGTAGTCGGTGAGGTCCTCGGACATCCGCTTGGTCAGGGTCGTGACCAGGACCCGCTCGTCCGTTCGGTCCGAAGCGCGATCTCGTGCATCAGGTCGTCGATCTGGCCCTTGGTGGGCTTGAGGATGATCTCGGGATCGATCAGGCCGGTGGGCCGGATCACCTGCTCGACCACGTCGCCGTCGACCTTGGCCAGCTCGTAGGGCCCCGGGGTGGCCGAGAGGTACACGGTCTGGCCGATCCGCTCGAGGAACTCCTCCCAGCGCAGGGGTCGGTTGTCCGCAGCGCTGGGCAGCCGGAAGCCGTGGTCGACCAGGGTGCGCTTGCGGGACATGTCGCCCTCGTACATGCCGCCGATCTGCGGCACCGTCACGTGCGACTCGTCGATCACCATCAGGAAGTCGTCGGGGAAGTAGTCGATCAGGCAGTTCGGCGCCGACCCGGACTCGCGGCCGTCGATGTGGCGGGAGTAGTTCTCGATCCCCGAGCAGAAGCCGACCTGGCGCATCATCTCGATGTCGTACGAGGTGCGCATCTGCAACCGCTGGGCCTCCAGCAGCTTGCCCTGCGCGTTCGAGCTCGGCCAGCCGCTCGGCCAGCTCGGCCTCGATGCCCCCCAGTGCCCGCTCCATCCGCTCCGGGCCGGCGACGTAGTGGGTAGCCGGGAAGACGTAGGTCTCCTGGTCGTCGGTCAGCACCTCACCGGTGACCGGGTGCAGGGTCATCAGCCGCTCGATCTCGTCGCCGAACATGTCGATGCGCACCGGGTGCTGCTCGTAGACCGGGAACGACCTCAATGGTGTCCCCGCGGACCCGGAAGGTGCCCCGCTCGAAGGACAGGTCGTTGCGGGCGTACTGGTTGCCCACGAACTGACGCAGCAGCTGGTCGCGGTCCACCTCCTCGCCCACCCGTAGCCGCACCATCCGGTCGACGTACTCCTGCGGGGTGCCCAGGCCGTAGATCGCTGAGACCGTGGCTACGACGATCACGTCGCGCCGGGTCAGCAGTGAGTTCGTGGCCGAGTGTCGCAGGCGCTCGACCTCCTCGTTGATCGACGAGTCCTTCTCGATGTAGGTGTCGGTCTGCGGGATGTACGCCTCGGGCTGGTAGTAGTCGTAGTAGGAGACGAAGTACTCCACGGCGTTGTCGGGCAGCAGTTCGCGGAACTCGTTGGCCAGCTGGGCGGCCAGGGTCTTGTTCGGCGCCATCACCAGGGTGGGCCGCTGGAGCTTCTCGACCAGCCACGCCGTGGTGGCGGACTTGCCGGTGCCGGTGGCGCCCATCAGGACCACGTCCTGGGCCCCGGACTCGATCCGGCTCGTGATCTCGGCGATGGCTGCGGGCTGGTCACCCGCAGGCTGGTACTCGCTGATGACCCGGAACGGCGCAACCCGCCGCTGGAGGTCGGTGACGGGTCTGGTCATGGCCACACCGTATGCGAGGCCTCCGACATCGGCTCCCGGGCGACCTACTCCCCCAGCGCCGCCTCCAGCAGGTACCACGCGCGCGCCACCTGAGCCTCGAGCTGGTCGGTGTCGCCGCCGTTGTCGATCAGGATGTCGGCCACCTCGGCGCGCTGCTCGTCGGTGGCCTGGCGCGCCATGCGCTCCTGCGCGTCGGCCACCGGGATCCCGCGGACCACCAACCGGGCGAGGCGCACCGGCACCGGGGCGTGGACCACGACCACGAGGTCGAAGTCGTCGGCCAACCCGTTCTCGACGAGCAGGGGCATGTCGTAGACGATCACCGGGGCGCCGCTGCGCGCCCCTTCGTCCGAGTAGCTCCGCGGCCCGGGCCGCGATGCGCGGATGCATGATCTCGTCGAGGGCGGCCAGCGCGTCCGGATCCGGGAACACGAGGTCGGCCAGGCCACCGCGATCGAGCTCCCCGTCGGCCTGCAGCACGGCGGGGCCGAACCGGGCGACGATCGCCTCGAGCGCAGGCTCGCCGGGGACCACCAGCTCGCGCGCGATCCGGTCGCCGTCGACCACCACCGCGCCACGTTCGGCCAGCAGGTCCGCGACCGTGGACTTGCCCGAGCCGATCCCGCCCGTGAGCCCCACTCTGATCATCGGCACAGCATGCCACCCCCGACGCGGCGGGCCAGCATTCCGTGTGAGGACGATCATGGGCGAGGATGTGGCAGTGGACGGTGATCAGCCTCGGGGCGTGGACGACCTGAACCCGTCCTCGCCACCCCCGCCCCAGGGGCTCTCGGTCCAGGGCACCGCGATCGTCGGCGTCGGGCTGCTGGTCTCCCAGGTCATCGCCATGCTCCAGATGCTGGTGGTCTCACGGCTGCTCGGCCCCGAGGAGTTCGGTGCCTTCGGCGCGATGGCCGTCATCCTGCTGCTGGGCAGCACGGCCATGGCTGCCACCCAGGTGGTGATCGCCCGGCATGTGGCCTCGGGGGGCTCGGAACGGCATGTCGGCGCGGTTGCGGTGCTCGTGGTCGGGCTCGTCACCTTCGCGGTGACGGCGCTGGTCGCCCCGCTGGTCAGCGCCGCGCTGGACCTGGGCGACGTCACCGGACTGGTCATCGTGGCGGCCACCTTCGTGCCGTTCGCGATCACAGGGGCCCAGCTGGGCCTGCTCCAGGGCGCGGAGCGGCACCGCCGGCTCGGCGCGCTCTACGTCGTGGCCACCGCAGCACGCGTGCTGGGTGCGGTGCTGGGTGCCGCGGTAGGCGGCTCGGCGGATGCCACGGTGCTCGGCCTGGCGATCGGCGCGGGCGTCGGGGCCCTGATCGGGCAGTTCCTGCTGGTCGGCCAGCCTGCCTGGGGGGTCCGCGAGGAAGGGGCGCGTGAGTTCCTCGTCGAGGTGTTCCACGCGGCCCACGCCCTCATCGCCCTGTACGCCCTGACCAACCTCGACGTCCTGCTCGCCCGCGCGCTCCTGCCGGCCTTCGACGCGGGACTCTACGCGGCGGGCGCCCTGGTGGCCCGCGCGGTGTTCTTCCTGCCGCAGGCGGTGCTGGTGGCGGCGTTCCCCCGGATGGTCGCCGGAGCCCGCGGCGCCCAGCGCCAGGCCGTGATCGCCGTGGCGGTCCTCGGGTTGGCCGCGACCGTCGTCGTGGCGCTGGTGCCGACGTTGGTCATCACGATCATGGCTGGGACCCAGTACCTCGCCGTCGGTCCGGAGCTGTGGATCTTCGCCCTCGCCGGAGCCGGGTTCGGAGTGGTCCAGGTGCTGCTGTACGCGAGGATGGCCCACCACGACCGCCGGGCCGCGCTCCTGCTGTGGGCCGGGGTGGCCGCCCTGGTCACTCTCGCGTTGACGTTCGGCACGTCCATCCACGCGCTGGCCCTGTGCGCGGCCGGGGTGGCCTGGACCGTCGCGCTGGCCGGCGTGCTCTGGGCCCGGACCAGCGGGTCGCCGGAGCCCGCCGACTCACCGCAGATCGATCCAAGTCTGAGGTAGTCCCGGGCCCGGGGTCTTGGATCGATCGAGCGGGGGCCCAGCGGACTTGGAGCGATCCAGCGGGCCGGCGTGGGCGGCGGCGGGCGGGCGGCGGGCCGGCGGCCGGGGCGGGCTTGTCCTGCGGCGGCGGGCGGCGAGGCCACCGACCTGAAGGCCGGGGCGGGGCCACACATCAACGGGAACGGCCCCGGAACCCTCATCGGGTCCGGGGCCGTCCGCGGTGTGCGGCGATGCGCCGACGGGTGCCGGTCAGTTGCCGCCGGTCAGCTTCTCGCGCAGGGCCTGCAGCGCCTCGTCAGTGGCCAGCGTGCCGCCGGTCTCCGGAGCCGCTTCGGCCTTCGAGCTGTAGGAGCCCACACCCTCGCCGGTCTCCAGCGCCGCCGCCTGGTCGGCGTTCTTGGCCTCCTCGACCTGCTTCATGTGCTGCTCCCAGCGGGCGTGCGCCTCGGCGTACTGCGCCTCCCACTCGGCGCGCTGGTCCTCGAAGCCGACCTTCCACTCGCCGGTCTCGGGGTCGAAGCCCTCCGGACCGATGTACGCGCCAGCCTCGTCGTAGGACGGGGCCATGCCGTACAGGTAGGGGTCGAACTCCTCGGAACCGGCACCGGTCGTGTTCTCGTTGGCCTGCTTGAGGCTCAGCGAGATCCGACGACGCTCGAGGTCGATGTCGATGACCTTGACGAAGATGTCGTCCTCGACGGTGACGACCTGCTCGGGGATCTCCACGTGGCGCTCAGCCAGCTCGGAGATGTGCACCAGGCCCTCGATGCCCTCCTCGACACGCACGAACGCGCCGAAGGGGACGAGCTTGGTGACCTTGCCGGGCACGACCTGGCCCATCTGGTGGGTCCGGGCGAAGTGCTGCCACGGATCCTCCTGGGTCGCCTTGAGCGACAGCGAGACGCGCTCGCGGTCCATGTCGACGTCGAGCACCTCCACGGTGACCTCGTCGCCCACGGCCACAACCTCGCTCGGGTGATCGATGTGCTTCCAGGACAGCTCGGAGACGTGCACGAGACCGTCCACGCCGCCCAGGTCGACGAAGGCGCCGAAGTTGACGATCGACGAGACGACGCCATTTCGGATCTGGCCACGCTGGAGCTGGTTGAGGAAGTTCGAGCGCACCTCGGACTGCGTCTGCTCCAGCCAGGCACGCCGCGACAGGACCACGTTGTTGCGGTTCTTGTCCAGCTCGATGATCTTGGCCTCGATCTCCTTGCCGACATACGGCTGGAGGTCGCGGACGCGGCGCATCTCGACCAGCGACGCGGGCAGGAAGCCGCGCAGGCCGATGTCGAGGATCAGGCCGCCCTTGACGACCTCGATCACCTTGCCGGTGACGACGCCGTCCTCCTCCTTGATCTTCTCGATCGTGCCCCACGCGCGCTCGTACTGAGCGCGCTTCTTGGACAGGATCAGCCGACCCTCCTTGTCCTCCTTCTGGAGGACCAGGGCCTCGACGACGATCGCCGACGGACGACGACCTCGGAGGGGTCCACGTCGTGCTTGATGGACAGCTCGCGGGAGGGGATGACGCCCTCGGTCTTGTAGCCGATGTCGAGAAGGACCTCGTCGCGGTCGACCTTGACGATGGTGCCCTCGACGATGTCGCCGTCATCGAAGTTCTTGATGGTCGCGTCGATCGCGGCCAGGAAATCCTCGATGCTACCGATGTCGTTGATCGCGACCTGCGGTGCAGAGGTGGTGGGGGTGATGGTCATGGAGTGGTTCTGCTCCGGTGGATAGATGTCGGTGTCACGTGCACGGGCCAGTGTTCACCGCCGCGGATTCCTGGCCGGTGAAGGTGTGACCGGTGGGGACGACATGAACGCGCGCGCCTACTACGTCTGAGACGCTGCAGGCCCGTAACGCCCTGACAGGATACCCCACGTGATCTCGACCCCGCCACGACCGGACGAATCGGATCGAACGGGACGCGCCGCGCACCGTCGGGTGGGTGGTCGACGGCCGGCCGGCCATGGCGGCCATCCGAGCCGACGAGGCGGACGGGGCGTCACGCACCTACTGGGAGGCCGAGGCGGACGAGTACCAGGCCGAGCACGGTGCGTTCCTCGCCGGCTCGTCAGGCGCTGGTAGTCGATTCCGACCCTGCAAGTCGACCGAATCGACCACCAACTGCCGGGAGCGGGGTTCGTGTGGGGGCCGGAGGGGCTTACCGAAGCCGAGGCGTCGCTGCTCGGGCCGGTCGGTGACCTGGTGGGGCGGCGCGTGCTGGAGGTCGGGTGCGGGGCGGCGCAGTGCTCGCGGTGGCTGGCCGGACGCGGGGTGACGCGCCGTCGGCGCCTGGACATCTCGCTGAACCAGTTGCGCCATGCCCGACGTGGCCCCGCGGAGCCGGTGGTCGCCGGGCCGCGACTGGCGCTCCCCTTCTCGACGCGGCCTTCGACGGCGCGTTCTCCGCCTACGGCGCCGTCCAGTTCGTCGCCGACCTCGATCGCTGCTGGCCGAGGTCCGGCCCGGGTCCTGCGGCCGGGCGGGCGGTGGGTGTTCTCGGTGACCCACCCGATCCGCTGGGCGTTCCCCGACGATCCAGGTCCGGCGGGGCTGTCAGTGTCCGGTTCCTACTTCGACCGCACGCCCTACGTGGAGCGCGACGCCGCCGGGAGCGGCGGTCTACGCCGAGTTCCATCGGACGATCGGCGACTACGTGACCGCCCTGGCTCGGCGCGGGTTCCGGATCGAGACGATCGTCGAGCCCGAATGGCCGGACTGGAACGAGGCCACGTGGGGCGGCTGGAGCCCGCTGCGCGGCACGCATCTGCCCGGCACCCTGATCATCGGGTGCCGGGCAGATGGCGCTGCTGGCTGAGGGAGTCCGATCAAGAGGTCCTGGGCGTTCGCTGCCGCCTCATCGAGCGACAGGCACGTCGTCCTCCTTGCGACCGCGACCCAGCAGGATTCCGCCGACCAGTGCGAGGACGCCGAGGATCGAGCGCGACGAGCGGGACCGTCGAATTCAGCATCCCCAGGAGGTCAGAGGAGGACTTCGTGTCGTCGACAGTCTTCTGGACAGCGTCGTCGGTGCCAGTCCGACGCTTGCCTCCACCACGTCCGCCTTGACCTCACCGTCGACGCGCAGCGTCTGCTTCTGCTGCTCCTTGCCATTGATGATCGAGCCGGTGACCGGGTCGACCCACAGTGTCCGCACGTTCTCGTAGAACCTGCCCGCCTTCACGGTGCCTTCCGGGGTCTCCCCGAGCAGCCCGCCGGGAACCTCGAGCTCACCGTATCTGCGTCGGCGGGATGGTCTGCTCGAACACATAGGTGTTCAAGCCGAAGACCTCCTCCTCACCGACGTAGTCGATCGGGACGGCCTTCAGCAGCGTCGTGTCGTAGTAGTCGTAGGTCTGCTTCTCGACGAAGAACGGGAACTTCAGCGGGTTGATGCCCTCGAAGGTCACCTCCTTGCCATCCACGTTGGCACCGCAGCAGTTGGCGAGCTCCGAGGTAGCTCCGATCGAACGCGACCCGGATCGTTCCCGCGGACAGCACCGTGTCGTCAGGATCCGTCAGGCGGGAGAAGGAGTCGTAGACCGCCAGGTCGTTGTCCTTGGCCTCCGCCGACTCCGAGGCCTGCACATCACCGCGGGTGAACCGCGTGTTCACCAGCGGCACGTTCTCACTGAAGATCTGCCTTGCCCGCCGCCGACCGAACCTGCGACGTCGAGGAACGTGCCGGTGCCCTCATTGACCGACACGCTCACCCCGTCGGCGTTGTCCTCACCGGGACCAGGGGCGCCTGGGCGAGGTTGGGCACCACGTAGAACTTCAGCATGGCTGCCAGTACGAGCAGGAACACGCCCAATCCCGCAAGCAGGAAACCGATTACTCGCTTCACGTCGCCCTCCCAGACTCTCCCGGCCGCCATGCTGGTTAGGGCGACCGCCTATGGTGTGGCCGATATCACAGACCACATCGGAAGGTATCGGAATGGCGAACGAATTGCGCGCTGCGCCGCTGGTTTCGCCATCCCAATCCGCCGGGACTGGCCAGATCTGCCGCGCTCGACGGCTCTGCGCGCCATGGCGGCCCTCATGGTGCTGACCACCCACGTCGCCTTCCACACCGGTCAGGTGACCGCCACGCTTCCTCGGTCCGATCCTCAGCCGACTGGATCTCGGGGTCTGCCTGTTCTTCCTGCTCTCCGGATTCCTGCTGTACCAGCCGTGGGCGAAGGCCGCGATGACCGGCACGTCCGGGCCCGCGCATCGCGGCGCTACGCGCGCAAGCGCGTCGCGCGCATCTACCCCGCGTACTTCGTCCTGGTCGTGGTCGTGCTGGGCCTCTATCCGCCGGTGGCCGTAGCCCCGCGAGAGCAATGGGCCGCCTACCTGACGCTGACCCAGGTCTACTTCTGCACGGGGTGGAGGTCAGCCAACTCAACCAGGTGTGGAGCCTGGCCACCGAGGCGGCCTTCTACGTCGCTGCTCCCGGTGCTTGCGTGGTTCGCCGGACGCAGGCATCCGTGGCGATCCCGGACCGGAGCGCTCGCAGGCAGTGGTCCGTCCTGGCGGCCATGGTCGTGGTCTCGTTCGTCTTCCACCATGATCCGGGCGTGGACCACCTGGCTTGCCCGATTGGCTGTCCTCGTTCTGGCTGCCGGGATTCCTCGACTGGTTCGCTGCGGGGATGGCCCTGGCGATCGTGCGCGCTCGGCTGGCCCTGGATGACCGGGCGGGAGTCCCGCGCGCCTACGTGCGGCTGCAACTCATGGCGCGCGATGTCGACAACCTGCCTGGCTCGTCGCCGCACTGCTCTACGCCCTCGCCTGCACGCCGATGGCGGGCAAGTTCTTCTTCGACGGCGGCTTCGGCCCCGAGCTGGGCGGCCCGTGGGCGAGCATGGTGAAGCACTACCTGTATCGGGGGGTGGCGTTCTTCCTACTGCTGCCGCTCGTGCTCGGTCCACCCACTTCGAGCGTATGCACGGGCACTGTCCGCACCTGTGATGCAGCGACTGGGCACCGTCTCCTACGGCGTCTTCCTCTGGCACCTGCTGGTCATCAGCGTGCTGGCCGACGCGCTGGGGCTCGAGGTGTTCGGCGGCGGCTTCTGGATCCTCTGGCCGCTGACGATCGCGCTGCACGGTCGCGATCGCGGCTGTCAGTTGGCGCTTCCTTGGAGAAGCCGATCCTGCGCCGCGCCCACCGTTCATCGCCGCCGACCACCGACAGAGCACCCAGAGCGAGCGACGGTCCAATGACCATCATCAGGTCGTAGGCCGTGCCGATGTAGACCCGTCCGGGCCACGGGAACACCGCCTGAAGGGCAAGTGCCACGCCCAGCCCACCAAGACCAACGATCCGGACAGCCCGAGCACCACGGGACCAGCCCGAGACCCGCTGAGCAGCCAAGGCCAACAGCCACACGGCACCGGTCGAGACAGACCCCGACGCCCGCCCCGAGGAACAACCCAGCGACCACGGGTGCCCCGATCGCCACCACGCACCAGCCGAGCCGGCGCCTGCGGTGTCACCGGTGCCATGCCTCGAGGGCAGGGCGAGCACGACGATGAGGGCAAGGGCGGCCAGGAGCCCAACAAGAAGACCCAGTCGGTAGAGGAGTCCGGCCCGTAGGTCAGCGTCGCGGTCCCGATACCCCAGCGGGGACGAGGAAGGCCTGACGCCATCCATCCACTCGGTACGCCGACGAGTTCGGTCTGGCCGATTCGCGCCGTCCACCCGGCGTTGAAGTTCTCGGTGGTCTCGAGCAAGCGGTGGCCGCGAATCCTCGGGATCGTCACCTCGCGGTGGACATCGGTCCACTGCTCGACCTCGGGCTCTGCGGCGCGGGCGCCACCGTGGGCCTGCGCACCGGCGTGAGGTAGACCTCCTCGATCGACCACTCCTCAGTCGGCTCCATGCGCAGGCGGTGGACGCCGGGCGAGAGGACGATGTCAGACCCGCCGCAGCCACTCGCATCCGCCAAGGCGCCGTCCACGATTGCACCGGCCGTCGTCGACACCTGCGGTCGTGGCGGCTGGCTCACCATCAACCACGAGTTCGGGACCGAAGCCGCACGGGTCGCGTCACCGGGCGACGCAGGCGACTGGAGCATCCGACGATCCGGTCCACCGAGCACGACGAGTTCGGTGACTCCCACGGGCAGCAGCGTGGAGGCTCCTGTCCCGGAATCGATCGAACGAACCGGGTTGACCGTGCCAAAGGCGACTTCAAGGCGATCGGTGGTGATCGTCGGGAGGCTGACCCTCCCCTCGCTGTCCGCGTAGGAGGTCCGCGGGACTGCCGTTGGCGGTCACGGTCACTTCAAGGGGCCGCGAGGCCGGAGCATCGGGCGCAGTCTGCAGGATCAAGCCCGGTCACCGGCTGCATCGTCGGGAGCGATCCACTTCGAGGGTGGGCGCCCGTCCAGGGCGAGGCGATCCACGTCGTGCGGGTCTGCTGGTCGGCGGCCGCCTGGGCGCGGACCGCCGGGTCCGAGGCCACCTGTGAGCTAGCGCGTGACCTGCACTGAATTCCTCGGTGCCGCGAGGTAGGCATCGAGTGCCGCCCCGGGCCGCGGTCGCAGGCGCGCGCGGAGCGTGTAGGTCCCTCCGGTGCCCACGTCGATGAGCCGATCGATCCCCGCCCGCTCCTCACCGGGCGAGGCACAGCTGGGGGTCGCACACCACGGCAGTGTCGGCGGCCGCACAGCCCTCCCGACCCATCGAGCGAGCCGCCAGGACGATCCCGCCGTCGGCAGCCGACGGGGCGAGGAGGACTGGGTCGCTCCACAGACACATCGGGAATGCGTACCTCGGCCAGGCCGAACCCTTGGCCCTCTCCCCCACCCTGCACTGACGGCAAGCTCGATACGAAGGATTCGCTCGCCGGTTTGTCGCCGAGTCGGATCGTCTGCGGCTCCGAGGTCGGATCGACAGCTACGTCGGTCGATCCCGCGTCCGTGGTGATGGTGAGGGTCTCTGGGAAGTTGGCCGACCCGAGCGTCACCCACCAACTCGATGTCGAACGCCGAGACCGTGGTCGGCTCCGTCGAACTCCACCTGCCACCACTGACCGACTCCGGGCTCGTAGTCGCCGGACACCCAGGCGGTCTGCGGGTCACCGTCCAGCGCTGCCCACGGCTGCGCCGCCTGCGACCGACCGCGCAGGGCGAACGGGCTGCTTCCCGCACTCGACGCCGTCACCGAGGAGGCTCCGAACAGCCGCGCCTCGCTCTGTCGTCCGCTGGGGTCGACCGGGAAGTAGTCGTGTACGAGCCGCTTGCTCCGGAAGGGGTCGTCGTCGGTTAGCGTGTTGGAGTACTGGCCCTTCGACGGCACCGAAGTTCGCCTCCGCCCGCCGGAACGTGTCGGTGGCCACCTCGAGCGCCTCGGAGCCGGGTGGCACATCGTCGCCGGCGAGAACGGCGGGGCCATCTCCCAGCACGCCGCTGGCCTTGAGGTCCACCAGGGCCTCCGTGCTGCCTGTAGCCCTGACCACCGTGCGTCGCATCCCGCAGCGCCACCCGGCCCCCGACGGTCCGTGGGTCCGGCTGCACCGCGAACACCTCGACCGCGGAGTAGGCGCGCCGGAGCCCCCATCGACGGTCCGGTTCGTCGAGTCGAATGACGTCAGGATCGGTCCGAAAGTGGCGATGCGCTCGATACCCGGCGAGCTGTCGAGCGACTGGTGAACCAGTACGGGCAACGACGCTCCCGTCGCACGCGAGTTGAGGTCGTTGCGCACCACCAGCCATCGGACCCCCGACCGGGCGAGGGCCGGAGCCAGTCCCGGCGACCCCGTCCCGGAGTCCAGGTGCCGCTCAATCTCGTCGAGCAGCCGGATGTTCCCCGCACTGCTCAGGGGGACTGCATCCCGGACCGCCCCACAACTGCCCGTCCAGCGCCTGGAGCGGTTCGTCCTGCGTCCGGCCCCAGATGTACACGCCGAACGATGCTGCCGGAATCACCAGAGCCCGGCCCGTGGTCCGCTCGTTGAGCCATTGGGTCGTCTCACGCCAGTAGCCGGGGATCTCCGAGTAACTACGCCCCCCGATCAGTTGCCCCGACAACAGGGGTGCCGCGGCGACAGCGACCGCGCTCGTCGCGGCCACCACGGCAGCAGGCAACAGGTACCTGCTGCGGCCGGCGCTCCCCGCGCGCACCCGCTCGCCAACCAGTTCGATGCAGTGGGCGAACCCGACCATGAGGGGCAGGGTCACCAGCGGCTGGAACTTGTGCACGTTGCGCAGCGGCGCAAGGGGCCCGTCCAGGAGTGCGCGGACTTGTTCAGCCCCCAAGGATCCGACCCCGGAGGTGCTGACATGGCCCAGGCCCGTCAGCACGAGCCCGGTACTGAGCAGCACCACGAGGAACACTCGCTCCGGGGCACGCCTGGACATCAGGCCCGCCACAGCGAGCAGCGCCACGAATCCCGAGCACAGGACCACACCGGGCCGGGTCACCAACTGCCATCCCGACGGCCACACCGGTCCCTGCGGGTCGACCAGGTACGGCACCCACTGGGTCGCCCCTCGCATCACGTTCGTCGGGTCGTTCTGGCCGGTCGTGATGGCCGCAGCCTCGATCCAATCGAGGAAGGGCGGCGAGTACCTACCGAGCAGGAGCAGAGGGATCACCCACCACACCGAGGCAAGAACCACCGCCATCGACCACCAGCCCACCAACGACCAAGTCCGCCGACCCCACGTCCGGGTCAACAGGTAGAGGCCACCCACAGGCAGGATCGCCGCCGAGGCAACGGCGTTGATCGACCCCGTCATGAGGAACGCGACGCCCGACAGGGCCGCCCACCGGCGTGGGGACCCACGCTGCGAGCCGATCACGAGCGGGATCACGAGCCACGGAGCCACCGCCATCGGCCACGCCTCGGCCGACACGGTGGACAGCTCGCTGACCATCCGGACGCTCATGACGTATCCGAGCCCGGCGACGACCCTGGCCGATGCCGACCGGACGCCCAGGAGCCTGGCCATGAGAACGAATCCGAGGAAGCCCACGACGAGCACGACGGACCACCAGACCCGCTGCGTGACCCATGGGACAACACCGGCCTCCCGCAGGAGTGCGAAGAACGGCCCCACCGGCCAGAGGTAGCCGTATGCCTGGTTCTGGACCTGCCCGAAGAAGCCGCTTCCATCCCACATGTGCAGGGCCCGGCCGAGGAACCCCACAGGATCGACGGTCAGGTCGAGCTTGGTGTCGGCGGCGACACGACCGGGTTCCTGCAGGAAGACCATGGTCACGAGTCCCAGGCACACCGCAGCCAGGCGGAAGCGGTAGACGGTCCGGCTCATCCACGGACTCGCATCACGAGCAGGAGGTTCCAGGTGACGACCTCTCGGACCCCAGGCACCCCAAGGACTGGGGCGGCCCATCTGGGCAGATAGCGGGGTACGGCAGCCACGACGTCTGCCCGCGGTTGCTGCCGGGCCCACCGCAGCCCCTGCGCCGCAGTCACCGGGAACATCGACCTCCCGAAGTCGTTCTTGGGCCGATGGCCGGACCGCCGCGCATAGCGGTCAGCTGCCCATCGGCCGCCGAGGAGGTGCCACGGTGAGGTCTCGTGGCCACCCCACGGCCCAAACCACAAGGTGTAACTGAGGAACACCATCCCGCCCGGGCGGACCACTCGGACCATCTCGTCGGCCATCACCCATGGAAGGGGAACGTGCTCGAGAACGTTCGACGAGTATGCGATGTCCAGAGACCCGGTCCTGAAAGGCAGGGCCATCCCACTGCCCTGAACCGTTCTTGGACCAGGCTCCCGACCGTGGAGGCGCATCTCTCCCGCGTCCACGTCGATCGGGATGTAGTTGGCGCCCGCGCTGCCGAACGCGTCGGCGAAGAAGCCGGGACCCG
>CAWBGJ010000014.1:0-598799 GCA_963788325.1 uncultured Actinomycetes bacterium | reverse complement strand
GTTTTCGGTGTTTCCGTTCAAGAAGTTGCGCGCCTGCTCGGCGTCAGTGTTTCCCACGTTTATCGCGTCGGGGCCACTGACGAGACATTTCCAAAGCCCCGTAAAGTCGGACGGGCGACGCGCTATGACCCGCGCGAAGTGCGGGCGTGGTTTGACTCACAGCGTGTCCAGGGAAGGGCTGTGCGGATTGCGGCCGGAAAGAAGCGATTGCGCGCAGCTTGAGCGCGTCGCGGCTGCGTCCCGGCGATTCGGCCACCCATGGGGTGGCAGTGTCGCCGGCTCCGCGAAGCGGATTCCCTGCCGCGAAGCGGCTTCCGTTTGGCGCGTAGCGCCTCCCCCGGCGCGAAGCGCCTTCCGTGGTCGCCCAACGGGCGACTTCCCGCGAGTCCTGAAGGGACGAGCTGATTCCGCAGTTGCTTGCCCACGCGCGGAAGGCAGTGCGCGATTGACAGCGAAGACGGACATAAGCGTTGCGTGTTGCGATCACATTGCCGTGGCAACCCACGCTGCCAGACGGCGGGCGCCGCGCGCGATCTTCTCGGCAATCGTGGGTTGCCGCAGTTCCCGGCTTTGCCAGTAGCCGTTTGTCGCCAGCCACTCGATGATTGTGTCGTTGGTATTGGCGCGGAAGCGAAAGTCGACGTGCGTCACGCGGTCGCATTCCTCGCAATAGCCGTTGGCCGCGACCGTCAACACGTGCGGGAGCGACTGGACGACACGACCGTGGATGCGGTCGCCGGAGACGCCATTGTTGCAACTGGCGCAGACGACATGGATTCCCGGCACCTGATTGCCATTGGACAGCGTCACCGGAAACAGAGTGTGCAGTGGCGGGCCATTCTTAAATTCCGCGATCCAATGCAGAGTTTTCGCTTCTGAGATTGCGTCCTTGTCAGTCATGGCTATTTCTTGAAAGACCTACGGGAACGACCACCTCGTCGCGTGAAAATCGGCGACGCCATGTCCGGGTCTTCGGCGAAAGTGAATTCGCTGTCCGAAATCTGTTTGAAGGTCATGACGTAGACACGCTCCGCTTGATACGCACTGCTGCTTGAACCTGTCAATCGACAAGGGACCACGAGAACACGTTGGAATGTGTGGCGGGGGTACGCGTTGGCTATATCGAAACTGTAGATAATCAGTTGCCCCAGCCCCTGTTCAACATCTGTTGCTTGCGTATCGATTTTCACCTCAAAGAGGACTACCCGGTCCGGCCAGACGGCAATAAGGTCCTCGCGGCTCGGGTCATAGAGGAGCTGGCATCCCGTCAACTTCAGGGCTCGCGCCAGGGCGTTGACTATCGCCTCATGGGTGCGCCTGACCACCCCATTCATGCCGGGACCTGCGGATGACCGAGAAACTGTGGCGGCAGACTTTGGTTGAAACGTTAGCGGCCGGAAAGGCCCCACGCCTGTTTTCCCGGCCTCGGTTCGCAGCGTCCCATCGACGGGTTTCCTGAGACGGCGCTCTGGCACCCTGGGCGTCCGCTCTCCGTCGCGATCGAACACGGCAGTGTGCTCCGGCGTCAGGACTTCGAGCGCGCTGAGCAAGCACGGAGCGAGGTCTGGCCGCAACTTCGACCATAGGTCCTGCTCCGGCGACTTCCTTGCGGGTAGGAAACCAATATTTTGGCCGCGCCGCAGGTTCTGGAGCTGCACCAGCTTGGCCGCTACGCTGAATGGAGTCCGCGGCTCCACATCGGCTGTCCGCGACACAGGTGCAGTCAAGCCGGCGTTCTTTGGCTGCTTTCGGACCTCCAATGAGTTCAGTGCGTCGCAAAGGGATTGCACCCGGAAATCCGTGTGTGCGTAAGCGCGGCCATGCACATGCAAGAACGCGAATGCGAGCGTGAGTTCGATTTCGCTCCAATCGGATGGCTCCTTCGACTCGAAGCGAAAGACCTGAAGGGCTGGGTGGCGCAAATAGCCGTGGATGTCCTTCGGACCTAGGATTCCCGTGGCCGGGTACTCCTTGCCCCCGTGCAGAAGCACGTAATGACTGGCCCTTCTGGTCGTGCTTTTCCAATGGGCCAAAGACACGTGCTTCCTGTCGAGTCGTGCCATTGCGGCCACCACGGCCGTCCTTAGCTTCCGTAGATTTGCCGGAAGTTTGGAGATTCGCTTGTTAGCGGAAGTTGGCTTTCGCAGTTGCGATTTCACAAATCACCTCTTGTCGAGAATAGACAGTCTGGCAAATACCATATTAGACAATCTAAGTCAAGTCTACCCACTAGACGGGAAGACTAGAGCGGGGGTTAGACGTACACTGGCGCCCACGCCTAGACAGGTTCGGGGTCACTGATGAAGAAGATCGAAGCAGACCGGCCGCAGGTCAATGTGCGGCTTACCGACGAACTAATTCGGCTCCTCGATGCCAAGCGAGTCGAGATGCTCCCCGAGCTTGGAACGATTCCGACGCGGTCGGATGTCGTCCGAATCGCCATCGAGAGGTTTCTCAAAGTCGCGCCTAAGACGAAAGCGAGCCCGAAATAGGCATGCTCGGCACGATGCATGCTTGGGGGACAACTTCCGAGCCACTGCGTTTGCGATGCACTGCCGCAATCGCAACGCCGCCACAAGCTCAAGTAGTGAGCCGCAAATGGAGAGAGTTCGGAATGCGACCAACCTCTCTCGCAAGCCCAAGAACAAGCACACCGAGCTGCCGCTAAATGTCAACACTTGAGCAGTTACTACCTAACGCCGCCATCCGCGGCATCCTCCCCGATGCTCTGGTTACGGTAGTCAACGTCCAATGGTTCGGCTCCGAGGCGCTCGAACTCACCTATAAGTCACCAGATGGAAAGGTCGCCAATCAGCTGCTCTACCGGCACGACGAGCCGCGACTGGAAGTCGTTGAGCTAGGCCGGCCGTGGAGTTTCGACGGCGATGGCGCGATGTTCAGGCTGGTGTCGGAGGCCAACCGAATCCACCTGGCGCACCTTTTCGACCCGGTGTTGGCCGTACACACCTCCGTCGTCGATCCGCTCCCGCACCAGATAACCGCCGTCTACGAAGCGATGCTGCCGCGGCAGCCGCTTCGATTTCTGCTGGCGGACGACCCCGGCGCAGGCAAGACGATCATGGCCGGCTTGCTGATGAAGGAGTTGATCGCGCGGGGAGACCTACAGCGCTGCCTGGTCGTCTGTCCGGGCAGTCTGGCCGAGCAATGGCAGGACGAACTTTATCGTCGGTTCCACCTGCCGTTTGAGATTCTGACCAACGACAAGCTCGAAGCAGCCCGTACCGGAAACTGGTTCCTCGAAACCAACCTTGTCATCGCTCGTCTCGACAAGCTGTCCCGCAATGAGGAAGTCCAGGAAAAACTCAAGGCGCCGGACTGCCGCTGGGACCTCGTGGTGTGCGACGAGGCGCACAAGATGTCCGCCACCTTCTTCGGCGGCGAGATCAAGTACACCAAGCGCTACCGACTGGGCCAACTGCTTTCGACGCTGACGCGCCACTTCTTGTTGATGACCGCGACACCGCACAACGGCAAGGAAGAGGACTTCCAGCTCTTGATGGCGTTGCTCGACGGTGACCGTTTTGAGGGACGGTTCCGAGATGGCGTCCACTGTCGCAGACGTATCCGACCTAATGCGGCGGATGGTCAAGGAAAACCTGCTCAAGTTCGACGCGACACCGCTCTTCCCGGAGCGAATCGCCTATACGGTCCCGTACAAACTCTCGGACGCCGAGGCGCGACTTTATTCCGAGGTGACCACCTACGTCCGCGATGAGTTCAATCGTGCGGACGCCCTGCAGAACGATAAGCGCGCAGGTACCGTTGGTTTTGCGTTGACGATCCTCCAGCGACGCCTTGCCTCATCGCCCGAGGCCATCTACCAGTCCTTGCGCCGCCGCCGCGAACGCCTGGAGAACCGACTCCGGGAACTGGAATTGCTGCAGCGGGGAGGGGCGGTGGCGTTGGATGTCAACGGAACCACGCCGACGCTCGACCTTGAAGATGTTGAGGACCTCGATGAGGCGCCGGAAAGCGAAGTCGAAGCCGCCGAGGAGCAAATCCTCGATCAAGCCACGGCCGCTCGCACCATTGCCGAGTTCAAGGCCGAGATCGGAACCTTAAAGCACTTGGAGGAACTCGCGCTGTCCGTGCGTCGCAGTGGCGAAGATCGGAAGTGGCGGGAGTTGGCAAGCCTGCTTGGCGTGATCTTCACGCCTGCCCCGACGGACCTCAAGGTGGCCGAACCGGAACCGTTGCCCCACGGTGCCGGCCCGATTCCAAAGCCAGTGCCCTCGCCCCGCCAGAAGCTCGTCATCTTCACGGAGCCCCGGGACACAATGAACTATCTCTTGCAGCGTATCACCACGCTGCTTGGGCGAGTCTCGGCCGTCGTCACGATTCACGGCGGCATGGGGCGTGAGGAGCGGTTGAAGGCGCAGGAGTCGTTTAAGCACGACCCCGAGGTTCAAGTATTGTTGGCCACCGACGCTGCCGGCGAGGGCATCAACCTCCAGCGCGCGCACTTGATGGTCAATTACGACCTGCCATGGAACCCCAACCGAATCGAGCAGCGATTCGGTCGCATTCACCGGATCGGCCAGACCGAAGTCTGCCACCTGTGGAACCTCGTCGCGGAGGAGACCCGTGAAGGTGAGGTCTATCGCACATTGCTGGACAAGCTGGAGGAAGCCCGAAACGCGTTAGGCGGCCAAGTTTTCGACGTACTTGGGCGGCTTCAGTTTGGGGAACGGCCACTGCGCGAGCTACTAATCGAGCCGACCCGGACCGGCGACCTGCCAGAAGTCCGTGGTCGCCTAACGCAGGTTGTCGCCAACGCCTTCGACCGAAGCCAGTTGCAGGATCTGCTCGAAGAACGTGCACTTGCCGATGTCGCCATGGACGCGAGCCGCGTCTACCGCATCCGGGAGGAGATGGAGCGGGCCGAGGCGCGCCGGCTTCAGCCGCACTACATCGAATCGTTCTTCATGGAGGCATTCGGCCGCCTTGGCGGAACCGTCAAGCAGCGCGAGCCGCGTCGCTATGAAGTGACCCATGTTCCTGCGCCGGTTCGCAATCGTGATCGGTTGATCGGAATTGGCGAGCCGGTGCTGCCGGATACGAGCGTATAGCGTTCGAGAAATCGTTGGTCGCGCCTCAGGGCCAGGCACTGGCCGCATTCGTCTGCCCCGGGCACCCGTTGTTGGACGCCACCATCGACATCACACTCGAGCGAAACCGCGGCCAGCCACCCGAGCGCGTCGGGGAGGCTGCCGGCGGCCGCACTCGCGCCGGCGGAGCGGCTTGAGTGCATCCGGGGCCTGATCAGGGATGTCGCGGACTTCCCCAAGCCCGGGATCCTCTTCCGCGACATCACCACGGTGCTGCGTGACCCGGTGGCGTGGCGGGCGACCGTCGACCAGATGTGTGATGCCGTGGACTCGTGGGACTTCGACGTCGTCGTGGGCATCGAGTCGCGTGGGTTCATCCTGGGGGCGGCCATGGCCTACCAGCTGGGCGTGGGGTTCGTCCCGGTGCGCAAGCCGGGCAAGCTCCCCGCCGCCGTGCACGCCGTGGACTACGAGCTGGAGTACGGCCTGGACTCCTTGGAGATCCATCGCGACGCCCTGGCTCCGGGGCATCGGGTGCTCATCGTCGATGACCTGCTGGCCACCGGCGGCACGGCCGCCGCCACCGTCCGACTGGTGCAGGCCGCGGGGGGCACGGTCGCGGGCACCTGCGTGCTGGTCGAGCTGCTCGACCTCAAAGGCCGGGCGATCCTGACCGATATGGCTTCCCATGGGCAGTTCGCCGCGCTGGTGACCTACTGATGGGTGGGAGGTCGGCCTACGAGCCGTGCGTGAGTCGCTCTCTGGTCGACAGATGACTACGATCAGTTATCACAAGGCATAGCCCTAGGGGGGGCGGTACTGCCGAGGCATCTGAGAAGGGCCCTGATCTGTGCGCACACTCACCCTGGCTGGACTGCCTGCTCGCGTCCTGTCGATCCTGCTCTCGGTGGCCCTCGTGCTGCCGGCATTCCTGGCCCTCGGGGTCGTCGGCGCAGCGCCGGCCGCGGCCGCCGCCGGCCTGACCCTGACCAAGAACGCCCCGAACTCAGTCCTGGCCGGAGAGACGGTCAGCTACACGCTGACCGCGACCAACCCCAAGCCGCCCGCAGACCAGGCCCTGTTCAACGTCTCCTTCCGCGACGTCCTGCCCCGGGGGATCCGCTTCGTCGAGGGAAGCACGGACCCGGTTGCGTTCGAGCAGCCCACGCCGACCACCGTGGTCGACCCGGTCACCGGCGCGCAGACGGTCATCTGGGACAACGTCACCGACCTGCAGCCGGGCTCGAGTGCCTCGCTGACGTTCAGCGCCACCGTCGACACCTCCATCTGGGCGGTGGGCTCGACCTTCACCAACACGGCCAACGCCTACGGCAGCGAGGACCCGCGGCAGGTCCCGAAGTTCAATGCCGATGGGACCCCGATCACCAGCCCGGCCATCACCAGCGCGGCCGCGAGCGGCCAGCCGACGCTGGTCACCCCGATCAAGATCACCAAGAGCGAGCCGAGTCCCGAGGGCGAACTGCTGCGGGGTGTGCACGACCAGGTGACGACCTACACGCTCAAGGTCAAGAACAACGAGTACTTCGACACCAACGGCACCGTGCTGGTGGACTACGTCCCGGCGAGCCTGGAGTTCCTCGGCTGTGGGGGTGTCGACAACACCCGCCTCGATCCGATCACCGGGCTGCCGACCCCCGAGTACCCCGGTTCGGGTCCGTTGGGTGGATTCCCCCCTCCCGCCGACTGCGTGTTCCCCGATCAGGTCTCCACGGTGACCAACCCCACTGTGGGTGGGACGACTCTCACCGGGGTCTACACGCGGCTCCAGTGGACCCTGGGCAACTTCGTCGCCGGCGCCGAGCGGACCATCACCTACGCGGCAGGCGTGCCGCTGCGGGCGAACACGACCAACTGGACGGCCCGCCCCGATGGGGAGCCGACACCCGGCAGCGGCCTGCAGGCCGCCAACCTCGACAACAACACCGGTGACCCCACGCGCGAGACGCTCGGCGAGCTCAGCGCGACGAACACCGCGCGCATCGAGGGCACCTACACCGGGCCGTTCGCGCCCGGGGCGACGAACCCGGTCTCCGATCAGACAAGCGTGACGGTCACCCTCGAGGACGTCGCCGTCCAGAAGACGGTCGACAACCCGCTGTTCATCTCCAACGGCATCGCCACATTCACGCTCAAGGTGCGGGTCAGCGAGTACGTCGATGGCACGGGGATCCTGCTCACCGACGTACTGCCCAACGGCTACTGCCCGCTGTCGAGCACCACCAACTTCGTCACCGGGGCATCGCTGGACTGTGCTCCGCGGGCCGGGGCCGATCCCACCGGGGCGGCGTACGCCTCGGTCACCCAGAACGCTGGCACCGGTGAGTTCGAGATCGTCTTCACTGACCTCGCCGTCGATGCCAACGACGACGCCACGGTGACCTTCCAGGCCAAGATGCGCGAGACCTACACCGGTGGGTCGCTGGAGGGCACGCCGACCACCTCGGGGGACAGCTTCACGAACAAGGTCGAGCTGCGTGGGACGACCACCGGTGTCGCGGGCACCGGCCAACCCGGGACCGAGCAGGTCCTCGACGAGTCCGAGGCGACCCAGACGACCGAGGGGCTGACGATCAACAAGGGGGTCCAGCCCCGTGTCGTGCCCCAGGACTGCAGCGACGCCGCCAACAACCCGTACGTTCGGACCGAGGAGATCGAGGCGCCCGGTTTCGACCGCCGGACGGTCGCCTTCCGCAAGGGCGACCGGGTCTGCTTCCAGCTCGACGTCCACTTCGCGGACACCAGCGCGGCGCGCAACGTCGTGATCACCGACGTCATCCCGGACGGCACGGCCTACGAGGCCGGCTCCCAGAGCGTGGCCGGCCTGTCTGCGGCGGCCGTCGTGTTCAACGACGGCGGCGGCTGAATCCGGCGCTGAGTTCCCGACCTGGCAGCTCGGCTTCCCCACCGAGGACGGCACGGTGGTCTTCCAGGGCACCACGGTCACCATCCGGTTCAGCGTCCTGGTCACCGACGCCGCACCGGCGAACACGGTGGACATCACCGGCAACCTGATGAAGATGAAGTACGGAGTCCTCGAGCGGACAGGTCACGTCCTACCGCGACCAGGTGCCGTTCGGCATCATCCCGGCGCCGCCCGTGCCCGTCGTCAAGGGCATCGCGGCCATCAACGGCACCGCCATCAACCAGCCCCCGGCGGCGATCAACCCGCCGACCACCGGCGTGGACGGTCGGACCGTCGTCGAGGGCGACATGGTCAGGTTCCGGGTGGACGTCACCAACGGGGGCAGCGACGCCAACTTCAACGACTTCACCATCCGCGGGCTTCAGGTGTGGGACGTGCTCCCGAGCGGCATCCGGTGCGCGCAGATCAGCAACATCAGCGCGGTGTCAAGCTCGGACGGCGCTCCCGTGGGGACCTGCACGGACCCGGGGGAGGACGGCCACCCCACCTTCACCGGCCGAGATGCGCTCAGCGCGATCGTGTGGAACTTCCGCACCGGCCTCGAGGGTGACGCCGACCAGCTCGTGGCCGGGGAGACCCGCACGCTCACCTACGACATGGACGTCCCGACGCCGAGCAGCATCCTTCAGCGCTACACCAACACCGCCTACGTGCGCTCGTTCGACGGCTTCACCAACCTGTTCGACGTGGTCGGCCAGTACTTCCCGTCGGACAACGTCGACACGACGGTCGACCCCGGCGACTACAGCGGTCCGCCGTCGCGGGACCCCTCGGACGTCGTCCTGCCGAACGCGGGCTTCACCAAGGAACTCGTCAGCACCGGGCTCGACGAGCAGAACAACCCGACGCCGCCCAATGGCAACGTCGCGGTGAACGGCGAAACTGTCAGCTACCGGATCCGGCTGGACATCCCAGCGCGGACCTCGGTGTTCAACGGGTCGGTCGCCGACCCGTTGGCGGCTGCGAACTTCATCCGCGACTCCGCGTCGTTCGTGTTCTACCCGGACGCCACCTCGACCACGCCGGGCACGCCGCCGGCCGGCGTGATCTTCAACTCAGCGAACACCGGTTCGCTCGTCCTGAACAACGCCGGAAGCACCTACACGAACAGCTCGGACACCGTGCAGCGGTTCGAGATCCTGATCCAGGCACGTATCTCCCCGACGACCGGTGCGGGGAACAAGAACAACACCGCGACCTTCCGACGGACCCCGACCGTTGCGAATAGCGACGCGATCAACCGCACCGCCGGCGCCACCGCCACGGTGCGGATCCCCGTCCCGAACATCGACAAGGAGAACGACGCCGCGGGTGAGGTGCGTGCGGGGGACACCGTGACCTACACGCTGACCGCCACCAACCAGGTGGGCGCCCCGCCGCTGCACGACACGGTGGTGGTCGACTGCCTGCCCGCCGGGCTGGAGTTCCTCGCGTACGGCACACCCACCCAGGGCACCACGGTGGCGGCCATTCCCGGCGACGGGGTGCTCTGCGGGACGGCATTCACCCAGCTGCAGTGGAACGTCGGCACCGTCCTGGGCGGCACCACGACGCCGAATGCCCCTGACCCCGGCGAGGTCCTGACCTACACCGTGACCGTCGACCCGGCCGCTGCCGGATCGGTGACCTACACCAACACCGCCACGCTCACCGGCAGCACGCTGCCCAACGGGTGCCAATACCCCGGCCGTCGAACGGGTCATCGGCGACTCGGACTCCGACGAGGTGCGGGTGGCCGTCGGTGCCCTCATCAAGACGGTGACCCCGGAGCGCGCCACCATCGGTGAGCGCGTCACCTACCGCGTGTCGATCGACATCCCGTTGCGCGTCAACTTCTACGACGCGGTCGTCCTGGACGACCTGCCCGCCGGCATCGACGTTGACACGGTGGAACTGGAGTCGGCCACCTGCGAGTTCGCGGGTGGCGGTGAGTGTGAGGTCCAGGGCGCCCCCATGGAGCCCTTCGGACTGCCCGATGGCGCCACGCGCATCGGCTGGTACGTCGGGGACGTCCTGTCCAGCGATCAGCGGCGCACCGTGACGTTCACCTACTCCGCTGTGGTCGCCGACTCCGGGGGCACCACCCCGCAGCGCGGTGACTCGATCATCAACTTCGCCCGATCCGGCTGGTTCTTCACCGACGACCCCGACCGGCCGATCCCGGGCGCGGACACGACCTTCGACCAGGTTGGCGACGGCGACACGGCCACCGTGACCGTGCTCGAGCCTCAGGTGACGGTGCAGAAGGCCGTCACCGACCAGACCCCGGAGCCGGGCACCCCGTCACCTACACCGTCGACATCACCAACGGCAGCGCCGATCCTGCGGCGAACAACAGCACCGCCTACGGACTGCAGGTGGTGGACACGGTGCCCGATGGTGTCGTCGTGACACTGCCGCTCACCGACGGCGGAGTCTTCGCCGCCGATGCCACTCCCGAGGACGGCGGTGGCACCATCACGTGGACCATCGACCAGCTGGCCCCCGGCGCGACCGTCTCGCGCAGCTACGGGGCGCTGCTGGCCGACTCGCCCTACCTCGACGGCGGGTCACTGGAGAACACGGTCCGGCCCACGCTGTACACCAGCCGCCCCGCGGGGGACCCGGAGGGAGTGGGTCGCACCTACGCGTGCCCGGACTGTGACGAGGCCACTGCGATCGTGACCCCGGACCTGCCGAAGCTGGCGGTGACCAAGACCGCGGTCGGCGGTGCCCCGGCCTACATCGGCGAGTCCTACCCGTGGCGGGTGACCATCACGAACACCGGTCGCGGCACCGCCTACGACGTCCTCGTCTCCGACACGCTGCCCCCGAACTGGCGCTACACGTCGGGCACCTCGATCGTGACCCGCCCCGGTGGCACCCCGCTGCCCGAGGCACCCAGTGACTCGGCGATCTCCGGCGACGTGCAGTCCCTGACCTGGGGCACCGCCGCGGATCCGGTCGTCGACCTCGCCCCGGGCCAGACCCTGACCGTCGACTTCGAGGCGACGCCGAACACCTTCGTCGTGGCCAACCCGACGGTGGGAGCGACTGTCCCGCACGTGAACTCCGCCGGGGCCACCGCCCGGGACGGCGCGGGCTTCCCCGGCTTCGACACCCCCGAGACCGCCTACGCCGACTCCGATGACGCCCAGACGCGGATCGACTCCGCCGACCTGGTCATCGAGAAGTCGCACTCCGTTCCCCCGGAGCCGGCCGACCCGGACCCGGCCGCCGGGGCGCCGTTCGACTGGTACCTCGACGTGGGCAACGCGGGCACGGACCAGGCCGTGGGTGCCTTCACGGTGCGCGACGACCTGCCCGAGGGCATCACGCCGAACGGCCTGCCGACCGGCGAGGGCTGGACCTGCACGGTGCCCGACGCTGACGGGGTGTTCACCTGCCAGCGCACCGACCCCGACGAGACGCTGGACGCCACCAAGGTGTTCCCTCGGATCACCGTCCCGGTCATCACCGACCCGAGCACTCCGGACGGGACCGTCTACACCAACGCGGCCTCGGTCTCGGCGCGGACCTACGACCCCGCACCTCGACAACAACGAGACGACCGACCCGGTGACCCTGCGCACCGAGGCCGACGTCACCGTGGTCAAGACGCTCACCGATGGGCCCATCGTCGCCGGCGAGAACGCGACCTACACCCTGGATGTGGCCAACGACGGCCCGTCCACCGCGCTGGGGACCATCACGGTCACCGACACCCTGCCGCCCGGCTCCACCCTGGAATCGGTGGACGGTGGGACCGACTGGGACTGCCCGGTGCCCACCGCGACCGCCGGCGTGCTCGAGTGCACCTATCTGGCCAACGGCGGGGACATGCTGCCCGGCACGACCGAGCAGATCACCGTCGTGGTGGGCATCCCGTCCGGCCAGACGGCCGACGTGGTCAACAGTGTGATCGTGGACAGCCCGACGACACCGGACCCGGACCTGACGAACAATGAGGACGAGGTCACCAGCACCCCCGACACCTCGGCCGACCTCGCGATCACCAAGATCTCGGTGCCGGCCGACGAGGACCTCGTCGCCGGTGATCCGGGCACCTACCGGTTCACGGTGGAGAACCTCGGGCCCTCGGATGCTGCCGACGTGCAGGTCACCGACCCGCTGCCGGCGGGCCTGACCTACACCGGCTTCACCTCGGTGACCGGGGACTGGGCCTGCTCGGCCGTGGGCCAGGACGTCACCTGCGACCTGCTCGACGACCCGCTGGCAGCCGACGCGAGCGCTGTCGTGGAGATCTCGGTGGCGATCGCCTCCGACGTGTCCGGCCCGATCGAGAACACCGCCACGGTGTCCACCTCGACCGATGACCCCAACGAGCTCAACGACTCGTCCACGGACCTCTCGGACTCGCGGGCCGAGGCCGACGTCTTCATCACCAAGACCGACAGCCCCGACCCGGTCATCGCCGGCGAGCAGATCACCTACACGCTGATCGTGGGCAACAAGGGCCCGTCGGACGCGCAGGGCCCGATCGTGGTCACCGACGAGCTGCCCGAGGGCACCTCGTTCGTGTCCGTCACGCCGGACAGCACCGGCTCCCCGTGGGCCTGCGCCGAGGATGCGGGGGTCATCACCTGCGAGCGCAGCGCGACCCTGCAGGCCAAGGACGACGGCGAGGGTGACCCGATCACCGTGGTGGTCGATGTCGGCCCGTCGGCCGGCCCGGGCACGATCAGCAACACCGCCACCGTCGAGTCCCGGACGACCCCGGAGGTCGACAACGGCAACAACAGCGCCACCGCCGAGACCGAAGTCATCGACCGGGCGGAGATCAGCCTGGCCAAGGAGACGACCGGCGCGGCCACGATCACGGCCGGTGCCGACACCGGCACCGAGTTCACGATCACGGTCACCAATGACGGGCGCTCCACCGCCGACACCCTCGTGGTGACCGACACGCTGCCCACCGGGCTCACCCCGGTGAGCGCCTCGGGCGACGGCTGGACCTGTGACGACCCGATCGTGGGCCAGGTCATCACCTGCACCCGGCCCGACCTCGCGCCCGGGACCTCGGACATCGTGGTCATCGCCCGGGCCGATGCCTCGGTCCTCGACGGGACCACGTTGACCAACGCGGCGTCGGTCACGACCACCACCCCGGGCGACGACCCGGAGAACAACGACGGCACTGCCGCCGTGCTCGTCGAGGCCAGTGCGGACATGACGCTGACCAAGACGCATCCGGAGGCAGCGGTCCTGGCCGGCGACCCGGTGACGTTCACGCTCACGGCCACGAACAACGGTCCCTCGGATGCGCAGCCGGTCCTCACGATCACCGACACCCTTCCCGCCGGATTCGTGTTCCTCACCGGGGCGGCGCCGTGGGAGTGCACCGCGGAGCTCCCGACCGACACGGGTCAGCTGGTGACCTGTGAGCTGGTCGGTGCAGCGGCCCTGCCGCCGCGCTCGGAGGCTCCCGCGCTCGAGCTGACAGCGCGGGTCTCGCCGGCTGTCGACCCGGACACCTACGTGAACACCGCCGAGGTCACCTCGCCCACCACTGACCCGGACCCCGGCCCGGACAGCAACGGCGCCACGGATCCGGTGGAGGTCTCGACGCAGGCTGCCCTGACGATCACCAAGTCCCACGAGGGACCGGTGCGGATCGGCGATGACCTGGCGTTCACGCTCACCGTGACCAACAGCGGGCCCTCGCAGGCGCGTGATGTGGTCATCGTGGACGAGCTGCCCACGGGCCTGACCTACGTCTCGGCCGTGGTGGACTCCCCTGCCGGCTCCTGCACGCAGGCCGACGCGACGATCGAGTGCGTCCTGGACGCCCCGCTCGAGCCCGAGGGAGTGGCCACGATCGTGGTCACCACGACCGTCGAGGTCGCGGCCTACCCGTCGGTGACCAACCCGGCGACGGTGACCTCCTCGACGCCCGACCCGGACGAGTCCGACAACAGCGCCACGGACGAGGTCCTCGTGCCCCCGATGGTCGACCTGCAGGTCACCAAGTCGCACACGGACACCTTCCTGGTGGGGGAGTCGGCCAGCTACGTGATCGACGTCGTCAACCTCGGCCCCACCGAGGATCCCGGCCCGATCGTCGTGACCGATGCGCTTCCGCTCGGGTTGACCTATGTGTCGGCGCAGGGGACGGGGTGGACGTGCACGGCGCAGGACGAGCAGGTGACGTGCACACTCCCGGCGGGCCTGGCAGTCGATGGCTCGGCCCAGATCGCGCTGACCGTGCTGGTCGGTCCGGAGGCGGCGCCTGAGGTGGTCAACACGGCCCTCGTGTCCACTGAGTCCGAGGATGTGGACCTGTCGAACAACACGTCGATCGATCCGACTGACGTGACGCCGTTGTCGCAGCTGGGCCTGGTCAAGGAGCTCGTCTCCCAGGAGGACTCTGAGGTGGTGTTCCTGCTCACGGCCACCAACCTCGGGCCCAACGCCACCAGCACCGCACTGGTGCTCACCGACCCGCTGCCCCCTCAGCTGACCCTCGTGTCGGCCGAGGGCGACGGCTGGGAGTGCAGCAACGTGGCGCCGACGGTCACGTGCCTCTACCAGGGTGTCCTTGCGGTCGACGAGTCCTCGGCAGTGACGCTGACGGCCGAGGTGGATGCCGACCCCGAGCAGGAGATCACCAACGTCGCCACGTTGTCCGGTGGCTCACCGACCTCGGTGGAGGTCACGGACTCGGCGTCGTTCACGACGCCCCCGGAGGCTGCCACCGGCGGGTCCGGGGATGGATCCGGGGACGGTACGGACGGCGGACTGGCCGAGACCGGCGCGGACCTCGGCCTGATCCTGTGGGCTGTGCTGCTGCTCGGCACCGGCTGGGCAGGGGTGTGGACCTCACGTCGACGGATGGGTCGCGTCGCTGGGTGACTCCCGGTGGGCGGGTTCTGGCGCGGGCTCAACTCGGGGCCGGCTCGCTCAGCCGCCGAACATGGCGCGGATCCGCTCCCAGAGTGACAGCGGTGCTGACACCGGCGGCGAGCGTGAACACGTAGGCGGTGTTGCCCTGGGCGCCCAGGGGTGGCCCGTAGGGCAGCGCGTCGGCGGCGCGTGCGGTGGCTGCCTCGAGCCAGGCCTGGGCCAGCGCGGGATCCTTCGATGCGCTCAGGACGCTGTCCACCGTCGGGGCGGTCCCGTCCTGGCGCAGGGACAACGCCCCGCCGGTCAGCAGTGTGCCCGCGCCCTGGGCGCTGCCCGCACCCTGCGCGAGGTCCGTCAGCCCGCCAGCGAGTTGGTCGGCCCCGGTGGACGCACTCGGGGCTCCCTGCGGCCAGTTCCTGGGAGCCCGCTGCGAATTGGTCGGCCCCGGTGGCGGCTCGTCCGCCCCGTCCGCCAGCAGTGTCGAGCCCGCCGGCCAGCAGTCGGCCCCGTCGGCCGCCCCGTCGGCTCCTGCGGCGACTCCCTCCGCTCCGACGGAGAGACCGTCGGCCCCGGCCGCGGCCTCGTCGATGCCGCCGGCGAGGTCCGCGGATCCGGAGGCCACCGCGTCCAGTGCGGCGTTCAGTTCCTGCCTGGCTGTCCCCGAGCTCCATGGCCAACTGTGCGAGGCCGGCATTCAGCGCTGCCATCGCAGTTGCCAGGCCGGGCTGCACTGGCCGTTCCCGTGCCCACCGCCAGACCGACAGCCTCGACGCCGGCGAGCAGCGCTGTTCGTCGCCGGTCAGGGCGTTGTCCAAGGCGCGGAACAGCGCGGTGAGCTGGCCGTCGAGAACCTTCAGCGCGGCGACGAGGTCCTTATCGACCGGGGCGGCGGCCTCAGTGATGCCGGCGACCGCATCCGCGGCGTCGTCGGCCACCGCCTGCAACTGGTCGCAGGAGGCCTGGTCGAGCGTGGGTGCGGCCGGGTCGCACACCGGTCGAGCAGATCGGCCGCCCCTGCGGCGGCGTCGGTGATATCCTGGCCGACGGTGCCCAGCCCGTCGACGAGTTCCGTGACGGCCGCGCGCAGGTCGTCCAGGTAGTGGCTCGAGCTCCCCGGCCACGGCATCAACCGTGGCCAGCCCATCGCGCAGCGCGCGAACGCCCTGGTAGATCGTGACGCAGTCGTCGTCGGGAGGCGCGGTCCCGCCTGGCGGGCAGACGTCGTCGCCGTCTGGTGGCATCGGGCTCGTCAGGTCCAGCACCGGGTCGCTGGGGGAGCCGATGCGCTCCGAGGCCTCGAGCAGGCCGCCCTCGATCGCCTGCGCCGCCGGCGAGCAGCGGTTCGAGCTGGTCGGCCGGTGAGCCAGCGGTTGCCGCCGCGAGCGCCGCGGTCGCGTCCGCGAGGTCCTGGGCGCCGGTGGCCGCCGCGCCCAGGGCGCCGGCGAGCTCCCGGTTGCCGTCGGCCACGATTTCGGCGCCGGCCGCCAACCGGTCCACGCCGTCGGCGAGGTCGGCGGCCGCACCTGCCGATCGATCAGTACCCCGGGCGATGACATCCACGCCGTCAGCCAGCACGGCGGATGCGTCGGCTGCCTGCTCCGATGCCGTCGGCGAGGTCCCCCACGCCCGTCGCGAGAGTCGTCGAGGCCGAGGCGGCGCCCTGCGCGCCGGAGGTCAGGCCAGCCAGGCCGATTGCCAACTCGTCGGCGCCCTGGGCAAGGGCCCCGGCCGCGCTGTCCAGGGCGGTCAGGCCCTCGTAGAGCGTGGCGTTGCCCACGGTCGTTCCCGTGAGCAGCCCGGTGGAGAACCCGGTGGCCGGGTCCATGTCCTGTCCCGTCGGGGTCAGGACGACCTCGACGCCGGGCACGCCGACCCGCTCGGCCCGCATCGTCAGCGCCAACCCGCTGGATCGGCGAGCTGATCGGCGGGAACAGCGAGAGCCGCCACCGGGCAACTGTGCGGCCCTGATCGTCGGTGGCCAACATTGCGTCCGGTGCCGCGACGAGCTCAGCACCCTCGGACAGCGTGACGGTGAGCGTGCCCTGGAAGGGTACGAAGACTGGCCTGATCGCCGTCTGCTGGACGCCCGCGGCGTCTGTGTAGGTCACCTCGATCGGCTCGGAGGTCGTGTTGGTCAGGGTGTAGTCCACGACGATCTCGCCGCCGGCGCCGGGCACGTCGTCGGCGGGGACCACGGCACCGTCCACGGCATACTCGGCGTGCAGCGCGACGGGCAGCGGCTTGTCGAATCGGGCCTCGGTCAGGGCGCTGCGGTCGGTCGCCTCCGACGGCCAGGATGACCCCGTCGGGGCCGACCTCGGGTCGGCCGAGCCGGTCGAGGTAGCGCACGTTGGTCCCACTGCCCGGGTCGATCACCTCCCGCGAATCGCCCTGCACCGTGACCCGGCTGACCAGAACCGCGCGCTCGGGCAGTCCGGTCGGGTCGAGCTGGGCCAGGACCACCTCGTCGTTGACGATCTCGGGGCCGGTTGCGGTGGCGGCGGGGGAGGACGATGACGTGGCGGCGCCGGACTCCGCCGTGGAAACCGTCTGGACGCGTGTGGCCATCGGCCCGGACGAGGTAGCTCCGATCGCCGCGACGAGGGTTCCGGCCAGGGCCAGGATCGTGATCCGACGAGGACTCATGACCGGCTCGACCCGACCGACGCCGCAGCTGCGGTGGACACCTCTGACCCGCCGGGCGGATCCGCCCCCGGGCTCGTCGGACCCTGTGGATCGCGCTGGCCGAACGCGCGCCCCAGTGCCCGGCCCAGCGCGCCGGCCAGCCAGGTGACCAGGGCTGCGAGCAGGGCGGTCAGGATCACGTCCGCGACGCCGGCCCCCGAAGCCCCGGTCAGTGCCCCGACCGTGACCAGCGACCCGAGCATCAGCGGCAGAGCCCCACTGCGCAGCGGGCTGACCGTGACGAGCAGCGCGGGCACCAGGATCGCCAGGCCGGCCTGGAGGGCGGTGTTCGACGATGTGGCCGGCGTCAGCCCGCCCACGAGGCTGTAGCTCGCCATCGACACCAGTGCCCCGGCCACCAGCAGCACCAGACGCACCCCGAGCGGTCCGCCGCCGCCACGGATCGACCGGGGCAGGAAGGCCAGGGCGGCGCCACCGACCGCGGACAGCGCGATCGCCGCCCCCGCGGCACCCGACGGTTGGCCGACCAGCGAGCTGCCCAGCACCCACGCGACCAGGACCCCGAGGATCAGCGCGAGCCTGCCGGTCGCTGGGCGGTGATCCCCGGGGGTGGGGATCCGGGGCACGCCCACGGTGGCCAACTGGGCCGGGTCGCCCTCGACGTGCAGGTGCGGAAGTGCCCGGTCCAGCCACCCCGGCAACCACCAGGTCCATTTCGCAGCCAGCACCATCAGGCTCGGGACCAGCACGCAGCGCACGACCGTGGCATCGACCAGCACCGCCGTGGCCAGGCCGACGCCGAATATCTTGGCCACCGCGTTGTCCAGCAGGACGAACGAGGCGAACACGACCACCATGATCAGCGCGGCGGCCGTGATCAACTGGCCGGTGTCGGCCAGGCCGCGGCGGACCGCCGTGACGATGCTGCCACTGCGCTGGTAGTGCTCGTTGAACGCCGTGAGCAGGAACACCTCGTAGTCCATCGACAGCCCGAACAGGATGGCGAACATCATCATCGGCACGTAGGACTCGATCGGCTCCGGGCCGTCGAGGCCGATCAGCTGCGCCCCCCAGCCCCACTGGAAGATCGCGACGACCACGCCGTATGCAGCCGAGATCGACAGCAGGTTCACCGCCGCGGCCTTGGCCGGGATCACCAACGAGCGGTAGGCGATCATCAGCAGCACGAAGCTCAGGGTCGCGACCCCGAGGATGAACGGCAGCAGCCGGTCGGCGATGCGTAGTGACAGGTCGGTGCGCGCGGCCGTGACCCCGCCGACGTACGCGGTCAGGTCCGCATCCGAGGTGGCCGCCGGCAGCACGTCAGCACGCATCCGGGTGACCAGCGCCTCGGTGGCCTTGTCCGACGGGCCCGGTGCTCGGCACCGCCCGCCAGATCACCACGCCACCATCCGGGCTGACGACCGGGTCGGTCACTTCGGCGATCCCGTCGGTGCTGCGCAGGTCCTCGGTGATGGAGACCAGCCGCGGGTCGCGGGTGCGCGGGTCGCCCGGTTCGTCGGCCGAGGTGGGCACCGCGGCCCGGTGCATCTGGGCCACGATCGCCAGCGGTCCCGACCAGCCCGGGCCGAACGACTCGGTGATCATCGCGCCGGCCTGGTGCGCGGTGGTCTCGTCGGGCAGCGCGGAGGCATCCACCTGTTGGAAGTGCATCGACAGCATGGGCGCTGCCATGGTCAGCAGCAGGGCGGTGGCGCCGATCGCCCACGGCCACGGGTCGGCCGGTCACCGCGTTGGCGATCCGCGCCCACATGCCGCGATCGAGGTGCTCGTCGGAGTCATCGTCGCGCGAATCTGTCCGCGACGACCTCCCGCTGCGACGTTCTTGGGCAGTGCCCGCAGGCCCATCAGGCTCAACATGGCCGGGCACGAGCGTGAGCGCCGCCGACAGCGCCAGGGCCACCACGAGCGCCGCGGAGTAGCCCATCCAGGCCAGGAACGAGATGCCGGTGAGCGCCAGCCCGGTGACCGCGGCCAGCAGTGTGGCCCCCGCGAAGACCATGCCCGCCCCGGCCGTGCCCGCTGTGCGCCCGACCGCGTCCGGTACGTCGAAGCCGCGGCGCAGCAGCGTGCGGTGCCGGGTCACCAGGAACAGCGCGTAGTCGATCCCCACGCCCAGGCCGAGCATCGTGCCCAGCGTCGGGGCCTCCTCTGGGATGTAGACCAGCCGGCCGAGCAGGCCGATGATGGCCAGGCCGATCCCGACGGCCACGAGTGCGGTGGCCAGCGGGATCGCCACCGGCCAACCCCGTCGCAACGTGAACAGCAGCACGACGACGGCCAGCATCAGGCCCAGGGCCTCGGACGTGCGGGTGTCGGTGCGCGAGATCTGGGAGCCCAGGTAGCCGCCCATCGCGACGCGAGCGGTCGGCGAGGCCTGCGCCGCAGCGTCGGTGGCCGCGACCAGAATCTCGTTGCCGGTGGCGATGTCGCCTGCCGACTGCTCGGCCAGCGTCCAGTTGCACGATCGTCGCGCGGCCGTCCTCGGCCAGCAGGTCCGGGTTGTCCGGGCAGTCGCGGACGTCGTTCACGCCAGGCACCGCGCCACCGCCGTCACGCACCGCCGTCACGGTCATGCGCCCGGCCCCGGAGCCGAGGTCGGTGTCGTCGGTGACCACCAGCGGGACCGGCTCCGTGGCCGTCCCGGGGAACGCCCGGTTGAGCAGGGTCTGGGCCGACGCGCTGTCGGTGCCCGCCAGGACGAACGGGTCCAGCGCCGGCGGGGGCAGCACCTGGTCGGCCATCCGGACGCCGCCGAGCAGGACCAGCCACAGCCACGAGCACCAGCACGGCGTGGTCGGCGCACCAGCGCCCCAGCGCATACAGGACCCGCGTCACGCCCCCAGTGTCCGCCATGGTTGGGCGGGGCCGCGCGCCGGTGGTTCAATGACCGCGCCATGACCCCGACATCCCCAGACCCCGACGCCGCTGCGGCCGAAGCCCGGCCTGCGCCGGCACCGGCCCGAGCCGCGTTCGCCCGCACCAGCGGGCACTACGCGACGCGTCGTCGCGGTGTTCGTCGGGCCTGTTGGTCATCTCCAATGTCGCGGCCACGAAGCTGATCGCGATCGGGCCGCTGATCACCGACGGTGGGGCGTTCCTGTTCCCCCTCGTGTACGTGATCGGTGACCTGCTCTCCGAGGTGTACGGCTGGCGGGCCACCCGGCGCGCGATCTGGCTGGCGTTCGGGATGTCAGCCCTGGCCGCCGGCACGTTCCTGGCTGGTCGGTGCTGCACCGCCGGCCGCGGACTGGCCGCACCAGGCGGCGTTCGACGCGGTGCTGGGCTTCGTACCGCGAATCGTGCTGGCCAGCCTCGCCGGGTTCCTGGTCGGGCAGTTGCTCAACGCATGGGTGCTGGTGCGGATCAAGGACCGGACCCTGGAGTCGCGGTTGTGGGTCCGCCTGCTCGGCTCGAGCGCGGTCGGCGAACTGGCCGACACCGTCGTGTTCTGCACCATCGCGTTCTACGGGGTGATCACGGGCTGGACGTTCCTGAACTACGTGGTGACCGGCTACCTGTGGAAGGTCAGCGTGGAGGTGCTCGTGCTGCCGGTGACCTATCGGGTGATCGCAGCGGTCAAGCGCCGGGAGCCCACCTACGGGGCGCCGCCGCGGGCAGGACGCCGCCCTGGCCCGCGAGCGGGCGTAGTACCGCCCGAGGAACTCCGTGCGCAGGGCGTCGAAGTCACCCTCGGCCAGGGTCGGTGCGCATCCGGTCGACCAGATCGACCAGGAACGCCACGTTGTGGATCGTGGCCAGCGTGTGCCCGACGATCTCGTCGGTCTTGACCAGATGGTGCAGGTAGGCCCGGGTGTAGTGGCGGCACGTGTAGCAGCCGCACTGCCGCGTCCAGAGGCTCGAACGCGCGGCGGTTGGCCGCGGTGGTGATGTTGTAGCGACCGTCAGCGGACAGGATCGCGGCATTGCGCGCGACCCGGGAGGGCATCACGCAGTCGAACGTGTCCGCGCCGGCCGCGACCCCGGCGAACAGGTCGTCGGGCTCGCCGATCCCCAGCAGGTGACGCGGCCGGTCCTCGGGCAGCTCCTGGCTGACCCAGCCCACGATCGTCTCGAGCTGGGACTTCTCCAGCGCCCCGCCGATGCCGTACCCGTCGAACGCGAGGCTGCCCAGGTCGGAGGCGGCCGCCCGGCGCAGGTCCTCGAACTGCGCGCCCTGGACCACGCCGAAGAGTGCCTGGTAGGGCTTGTCCCTGCGCGCGTCGGTGAGTTCTGCATGTGCGATCAGGCAGCGCCGCGCCCACGCCGCGGTCCGGGCCACGGAGCGCTCCTGGTAGCCGCGGGTGTTCAGCAGGGTGGTGCACTCGTCGAAGGCGAAGATGATGTCGGCGCCGAGTTGGTGCTGAACGGCCATCGATGACCTCCGGGGTGAACCGGTGCCGGGAGCCGTCGATGTGCGACACGAACGACACCCCGTCGTCGTCGACATGGGCCATCCGGTCCTTGCCGGGGGCGATCACGTCGTCGGCGTTGACCGCGTCGGCGGTCATCGACAGGACCTTCTTGAACCCCGCGCCCAGGCTGAGCACCTGGAAGCCGCCGGAGTCGGTGAACGTGGGCCCGGGCCAGTTCATGAATGCCCCGAGCCCACCGGCGGTGTCGACGATCTCCGCACCGGGCTGCAGGTACAGGTGGTAGGCGTTGGCCAGCACCGCCTGTGCGCCGAGGTCGGCTGACGCCTCGGGCAGCACGGCCTTGACGGTGGCCTTGGTGCCGACCGGGACGAACGCCGGGGTTCGGATCTGTCCGTGCGGAGTGCTGATCACGCCCGTGCGGGCCAGCCCGGCCCGGTCGCCCACCTCGAAACGAAAGGGTGCGGGCTGGGCATGGGGCCATTCAACATCGGTGTGTATGGAATCGACGATCCGATGGTCGATTCCATGCACACCGATGCCGGTGCGTCGATGGACGATCCCCCCTGCCACCCCAGCTGCCGTATGGACGTCCTCCCGGTCAGCGGCCCGGCCGGCGACAGGTGACGTTCACCGATCCGTCTCGTCGCGGACCGCCGAACGCCCTGGCCGCGTCACCCGGGTGGCCCACGCTGGGGACATGTCGATCAAGTGGCCCACCTTCCCCAACTCCCCGATCCTGGCCGGTTCCCCGGCCGATGCCCTCACCGGTGCCGACCTCAGCGGGCAGCGACTGGTCCGTGCCGAGCTGCGCGGGACCAACCTCGCGGGCACGTGCTTCGACTCGGCCAACCTGCGCCAGGCCAGGCTGGCCGGGGCGCGGGCGACCCGTGCTTCGTTCCTCGCTGCCCGGCTGGTGCGCGCCGACCTCAGCGGCGCGTTCCTGCGCGGGGCTGACTTCACATCCGCGGACATGTCGGGGGCCGACCTGCGCGGGGTCGACCTGACCGGCGGGCGGCTCGTGGGCGCCAACCTGTTCGGCGCTGACCTGCGTGACGCGGACCTGACCGGAGCCGACCTGCGCCGTGTCACGCTCGAGGCCGCGACCCTGCGCCGTGCGGTGCTCTGTGGGGTGGACCTCACCGGTGCCCGAATGGCCACGGCCGACCTGCGCGATGTCGACGCCGACGAGGACACGCTCTGGCCCGACGGGATCCCCGGTCCGCGCGGCGGCGACGGCCTCCGGATGTCGCTCTGGCGCTCGGCCCCGCAGTAGCCGGGCGGGTGCCCGACCTGCGCGCGGACCGGAGCGGATGCCACGATTGCGCCCATGCCCATCGCAACCCAGAATCCCGCCACCGGCCAGACCATCGAGACCTTCGAGGCGCACACCTCCGAAGAGGTCCAGGCCGCCATCGCCATTGCGCACGCCACGTTCCAGGACTGGCGGACCACGACCTTCGCGCATCGCGCGGAACTGATGCGCCGCAGCCGCAGACCTCCTCGACGCGGACAACGAGTCCATCGCCGCGGTCATGACCCTGGAGATGGGCAAGACGCTGAAGTCCGCGCGCGCCGAGGCGGCCAAGTGCGCCACGGGGATGCGCTGGTACGCCGAGCACGCCGAGGCCCTGCTGGCCGACGAGCCGGTGGATCCGTCTGACCGTGGGTGCTGTCCGGGCCTACGCCCGGTA
Organism: uncultured Actinomycetes bacterium; assembly: GCA_963788325.1. Lineage (GTDB taxonomy): Bacteria > Actinomycetota > Actinomycetes > S36-B12 > CAIYMF01 > Prado023. Next base: position 575,209 of record CAWBGJ010000014.1, on the reverse strand, counting down.
CGCCCCGCTGGGGGTGGTGCTGGCGGTGATGCCGTGGAACTTCCCGCTCTGGCAGGTCGATCCGGTTCGCCGCCCCGGCCCTGATGGCCGGCAACGTGGGCCTGCTCAAGCACGCCTCGAACGTGCCGCAGTGCGCGATGCTACCTCGAGGACCTGTTCCCTGCGCGCGGGCTTCCCGCAGGGCTGCTTCACCACGCTGCTGGTCGGCGCCCGCGAGGTCGAGCCGATCCTGCGCGACCCCCGGGTCCGGGCCGCGACGCTGACCGGCTCGGAACCGGCCGGCCAGTCCGTGGGCGCGATCTGCGGTGACGAAATCAAGAAGACCGTGCTGGAGCTCGGCGGCTCCGACCCGTTCATCGTGATGCCCTCGGCAGACATCGAGCGGGCGGCGGAGGTCGCCGTGACCGCGCGCTGCCAGAACAACGGCCAGTCGTGCATCGCGGCCAAGCGGTTCATCGTGCACACCGACGTGTACGAGCAGTTCGCCGCCGCCTTCGTGGCGCGGATGGCGGCGCTGGTGGTCGGCGACCCGACCGACGAGGCGACCGATGTCGGTCCGCTGGCCACCGAGTCCGGCCGCATCGACGTGGCCGCGATGGTCGACGACGCACGGGCCAAGGGCGCGCGCAGTGCTGTGCGGCGGGCAGGCGGTGGACGGCCCGGGCTGGTTCTACCAGCCCACCGTCGTCGCGGACATGACCCCGGACATGGCCATGTACGCCGACGAGGTGTTCGGCCCCGTGGCCGGGCTGTACCGGGTCGCTCGACATCGACGAGGCCGTCGACCTGGCCAACGGCACCAACTTCGGCCTGGGCTCCAACGCCTGGACCACCGACCCCGCCGAGCAGGACCGCTTCATCGCGCGACCTCGACGCCGGGCGTGGTGACGATCAACGGGATGACGGTGTCCTACCTCGACCTGCCTTTCGGCGGCACGAAGCGCTCCGGGTACGGCCGCGAACTCAGCGCGCACGGCATCCGCGAGTTCACCAACATCAAGGCGGTCTGGATCGGTTGACGGCCGCTGCGAGCTCCGTAGAAAGTTGTTCGAAAATTATGCATCCGGTGGGGGCAGGCCGGGCGAATTAAGGGTGAGAGCCCGAACGGATCGGGCCTCATCTCCAAGGAGCCCGTCATGCGCAAGATCGCCACCTGAATCGCCGCCGCGTCTGCCCTCGCCCTGGCAGCGGGTGCTGTCGCTCCCGCCGCCAGCGCGGCCCAGGGCAACAAGTCCCTGGCCGCCGTGCTGACCTCGGACGGCGGCAAGCAGTTCGACCACAACTGGCACGACTTCGACATCGTGACCGAGGCGGTGCTCGCCGTCCTCGCGGCCAAGCCGAACTCCGCGGTCGGCGTCCTCACCGACGGCACCGTCGCGCTGACCGCCTTCGTCCCCAACGATCGTGCCTTCCAGCTCCTCGTCAAGGACCTGACCGGCAAGAAGCCGTCCACCGAGAAGAAGACGTTCACTGCCGTGGCCGGCCTGGGCATCGACACCGTCGAGACCGTCCTGCTCTACCACGTGGTCCCGGGCGCGACGATCACCGCGAAGGCGGCCCTGAAGGCCAACAACGTGAAGCTCGAGCACGGCCCAGGGCCAGACCGTCAAGGTCCAGGTCCGCAAGGAGCATGGCGAGAAGATAATCAAGCTGTCCGACAAGGACCGCAACTCGCGCAACCCGCGGGTCTACAAGGCCGACATCAACAAGGGCAACGTGCAGATCGCGCACGCGATCGACCGCGTCCTGCGTCCGCTCGACCTGCCGCCCACCAAGTAGCCCCTCCTGCAGACACGGCCCCGCACCGATCAACCCGGTGCGGGGCCCTTGGCATGCCCGCTGCCCACACCTGCCCGCTCCTGCCCGCTCCTGCCCGACTCCCTCTCGGGTTCCTCCACGTCAGCGGCGTCGGGTTGGGCGTTTCTCCTCATGGGCGTCGCGCAGAGAACGCTGAGGTGGAGGAACCGCCGATGGGGTGGGGCGTCTCAGAGGCCTCGGGCGAAGGGCCTCGGGTGGGTGAGGAACTCGCGGATCGCGGCCCGACCGGTCCCGGTGATCTCCGGGCCGTGCGTGAACGCGGCAGTGCGGTACTCCAGGTCGGCCAAGGTTGGCTGCGGTCTGCGTGGTCAGCGCGGCGTTGGTGCAGAACGCCAGCACCGGCCACGTGCGCCGCGAGCGCATGTTCCAGATCGCGTCGCCGGTGATCAGCGTGCCGGACTCCTCATGCAGCAGCGAACAGTGCCCGGGGGTGTGCCCTGGCGTGTGATGCACCCGCAGGCCGCTGCCCACGAGCAGCTCGCCGTCGGTCATCGTCCGAGCGACTGGGGCCGGGTCGGCTGCGGCGCCGGGCATCCGGGTCAGCAACCGGCCCAGGCGAAGCGAGGCTGTCGCGCGGTGGCGCGGTGCCGGCGCGCACGTACGCGGCATCCTCGTCGTGCACCGTGATCCCGTGGACGGTGCGCTCGCGAGTTCGGCGGCGCCCGCCGGCGTGGTCGCTGTGCGCGTGGGTCAACACGATGGTCGTGACGTCCGCCGGCCCCGCGCCGATCTCGGTCAGTGCGGCCAGGATCCGCGCCGGGCGCTTCTTCAGCCCGGTGTCGACCAGGGTCACCGAGCCGTCGTCGGCGCGGATCAGGAACGAGTTGATCAGGTCCCAGCGGACGGTCGGAACGCGCCAGAGGTTCGGTGCCAGGGGGACGGCTGCAGTCATGGCCGGCAGCCTACGCGGGTCGGTCGACCCAGCCGTCAGACCTCCAGCACTCCGTCAGACCTCCAGCACCCCGTCAGACCTCCAGCACCCCGCGCATCAACGAGTTCTTCGAGTGGCTCGGGTCCCCGTCGTAGCTCTCCAGGGAGATGTCCACGACCGGGAAGTCGGCGATCGACAGGCCCGGGGGCACGTGAACGTGCCGATCGAGCCGGCGGGCAGTGCTCCGAGCGCAACCAGCTTCGTCGCGTCGGCGTCGAGCAGCCACACCTCGTAGAACCCGTCGTTGGGCGGCAGCGTACTGGCGTCGACGCGCACGACCTTGCCGTCAGGGCTGTCGAGCACAGTGGCCTCGCCCGGCGCGGTCACCGTGTCCTGCAGCGGCTCGAGGACGGCCTGGGCGACGAAGGTGTCCTGCCCGGCACCGCTGTCACGCTGCCGCCGCTGCCGCGATCGACGGCCGACCAGACGACTGTGCCGCCGACCAGTGCGCCGGCGGCGGCGGCCACGGCGGCCACGGTCCAGAAGCTGCGTCGGGCGCGGCGCGCGGCCAAGGGGATCACACGGCCTGCAGACGCGGCTGGCTGCTCCGACCGGCGCTGCGGTCGGTCACTGCGGCAGGGGCCGGCGCATCGGGCGGGCGTCGTTGCCGTTGGGGGCGCCTGCCAGGCTCAGCTCCCGGGTGATCCCGGCCCAGACCGCTGTGGGGACCTCGGGCAACTCCTCAGGGGGCCTCGCGACCAAGGGTCACCACCTCGGTCGAGCGTGGCCACCTCGGTCAGGCACACCTCACAGGCGTACAGGTGCGCGGACTCGTCGGCCGGGATGTCCTCACCGAGCGCGCCAACGCCAGGGTGCTCGGGTCACAGTGCGACATCCTCCACCTCCATCCTCGCGCGCAGCCGTTCCAGGGAGCGGCGGATATGACTCTTCACCGTGCCGATCGGCATCTGCAGCCGCTCGGCGATCTGGGTATGGGTCAGGTCCTCGTAGAAGGCCATCCGGACGATCCGCCCGCCGGGTCGCCCAGGCGCTCGAGCTCGTCGGCCACGAACATCTGGGCCGCGACCCGCTCGGTGTCGGGTGGGGCCATCTCGACTGCGGGTGCGGTGGCCTCGACCGCGGAACGCACCTTGGCCTCACGGGTCCGGGACTCCCAGTGGTCCGCGATCCGTCGGCGGGTGATCGTCATCAGCCAGCCCGGCAGCGAGCCGGCCTCCGGGTCGGTACCCGTCCGACCCGCGCCAGGCATTGACGAACACCATCTGGGTGATGTCGGCCGCATCGTCAGGATTGCCGGTCGAGCGCAATGCGGTGGCGTGCACCAGGCGGGACCAGCGGTGGTATGCCTCGGTGAGCGCCTCCTCGCGGCCGGACTGGAAGTCAAGGGCGACCTCAAGATCGGTCAGCTCGGACGCGCACATGGCCCTGATAGTGCCAAACTTCCGAGCCCATTGGCCAGACCGCCGCCCAGCCCATTGGCCGGACCGTGGCATCGGCGCGGCCACATCGACGCCGGGCGGGACGGCCGGGGCGGTGAGCACGCTCATGGCCTGGCCACCTTCCTGTCCGGTTCGATCCACTGTCGGGTCAGGACGGCGCCCGACTGCACCCTCAACCATGCGTTCGCCCGAGCTCCGGTTTCGGATGCATCTCGCGGCGACGACCGTGACCGAATCGTGACCATGGGTGGCATCGGTGCCGGCTCGGCACCGGACGGGCAGGATCGGGCCATGTCCATGACATCGCCAACATCACCCGCTCGAGGCGCCGTGCCGCGCCGACCTGCTGGCCGTGGCCAGCTACGAGATCGAGCTCGACCTGCGCGCGTGGTCGATGCCCGACCTTCGTCTCCACGACCACGGTTCGGTTCGCAGCCCGGGAGCCAGGGCCACCTGGATAGACCTGATCGCTGCAGAGGTGCACAGCGCGCACGCTCGACGACCGACCGCTGGACGTGCTCCGGCTACGACGGCGCCCGGCTGGCGCTGCCGGGCTCGCGCCGAGGGTGACGCACGTCCTGGTCGTGGTCGGCTCGCTGCCGCTACATGACGACCGGCGAGGGCCTGCACCGGGCCGTGGACCCCGCCGACGGGCGACCTACCTCTACACGCAGTTCGCCATCGCCGACGCGCGCCGCGTGTTCGCCTGCTTCGAGCAGCCCGACCTGAAGGCCACCTTCACCTGGGCCGTCACCGCCCCGGCCGAATGGGAGGTCCGCTCGAACTCCCGGGCCACTCGCGCGCCCCGGCGAGTCGGGGGCGTGCACTGGCAGTTCCCGCCCACGCCGGGCGTTGTCCACCTACCTGGCTGCGATGTGCGCCGGACCGTTCCAGGTCCTGTCAGCGACGTCCTACGAGGGGCCGCACGGGCACTACCCGTTGGGCCTGCTGGTCCGAGCCTCGGTCGCCGAGCACCTCGACGCCGAGGAGATCTTCGCCCTGACCCGCGCCGGCCTGGCCCACTACGAGGCCACGTTCGCCGTGCCCTACCCGTTCGGCAAGTACGACCAGGTGGCCCTGCCCGAGTTCAATCTCGGGGCGATGGAGAATTCGGGGCTGGTCACGTTCAACGAGGACGTGTTCGTGTTCCGCTCACGGGCCACCCAGTGGGCCCGTGAGCGCCGGGCGATGATCCTGCTCCACGAGATGGCGCACATGTGGTTCGGCGACCTGGTGACGATGCGCTGGTGGGACGACCTGTGGCTCAACGAGTCCTTCGCCGAGTGGGCGGGATTCGCCACCACGGCCCGAGCGCACCCGGTTCACCGCGGCGTGGAGCGCCTTCGTCCAGGCGCGCAAGGCGTGGGCGTACGCCCAGGACCAGCAACCGTCGACCCACCCGATCGCTGCGGACATGGTCGACCTGGACACGGTCCACCTGAACATCGACGGGATCACCTACGCCAAGGGCGCCTCGGTGGTCAAGGCCCTGGTCGCCTTCGTGGGGGAGCCGGCGTTCGAGGCTGGACTCACCGCGTACTTCCGCGCCCATGCGTGGGGCAGTGCCACGCTCGCCGACCTCCTGCATGAGTTGGAGGCCAGCAGTGGTCGCGACCTGCAGGAGTGGGCCCGGGACTGGCTGCAGGCCCCGGGGGTGACGGTGCTGGTGCCCCGGGTGCAGGTGGGTCCGGACGGGCTCTACGCGCGGGTCGTCGTCGACCAACTGCCCGCGACCCGTCCGCAGGGCATCACCGACCTGCTGCGCCCGCACCGGTTCGCGCTCGGGATCTACCGCTGGACCGACGCCGGACCGGGGGTCGAGCCACGCCTGGAGCGCACCGAGCGCCTCGAGGTCGACCTGCTCGGAGGCTCGGTCGAGGTGCCCGGGCTCGTCGGGACCCCGGTGGCGGACCTGCTGCTGGTCAACGACGACGACCTGACCTACGCCAAGATCCGCTTCGACCCGCACAGCCTGGCCACCCTGCGCACGGGGATCGGGGCCCTGACCGATCCGCTGCCCCGGTCGCTGGCGTGGACGGCCCTGTGGGAGCTGGTGCGCGACTGCGAGCTGCCTGCCCAGGAGTTCGTCTCGATCGCCCTGGCCGGCCTGGCCCACGAGCCCCGTGCGCTGACCCTGGAGATGGTGCTGGGCCAGGCGCGGGCCGCGGTCGCCCGCTACGTGCCTGCGCAGCTGCGCGCCGAGCAGGCCGAGATCCTCGCTGCCGGCACCCGGGCGCTGCTGCTGGCCGCCGATCCCGGTTCGGACCGGCAGCTGGACCTCGCGCGTGCCCACATGGCCAGCGAGGCCGACGCCGAGTGGCTGCTCGACCTGCTGGAGGGGCGGGGGGACGTACCGGGACTCACCCTCGACGACGACCTGCACTGGGCGATGATCAACCGGCTGGCGGCATTGGGGGCGCTCGACGAGCCCCGCATCGAGGCCGCGCTGGCTCGGGACCGGACCTCGACCGGCGCGCGATCCGCGGCCCGGGCGCGCGCCGCCCTGCCGAACCCGACGGCCAAGGAGGCGGCGTGGACGGCTGCCATGGACTCGGGCGGCCTGCCCAACTCGGTGCTGGCCGCCGTGGTGGCCGGGTTCTCCGACGAGGCGGCACCGGCCGAGCTGCTGGCGCCGTTCCGTGCGCGCTACCGGCAGTCGATCGCGCAGGTCTGGGCAGCTCGATCACCAGCCGAGGCCGCGCTGCTGGCCGCGGGGTTGTTCCCGGGAATCGATCCGGGCGCGGTGGAGGTCGCCGACGACCTGCTCGCGCGCACCGACCTGCCCACGGGACTGCGCAGGATCGTCGCCGAGCGCCGGGCCGACACCGTGCTCGCGCTGGCGTGCCAGGAGGTCTCGCGGGCCGCCGCATCTGGGGGGTGAGGCAGCAGGCCCGCCGGCTGGGGCGGGAATGCGGTCGGGGTGATCACGGGTTACGGTAGGTGAAACATCAACTATCGACTGATCCCCCAGGAGTTCCGATGAGCCCGTTCAAGCCCGAGACCAGCAGTGCGACCGAGTCCAGCAGCGCCAACCGATCGCACACCGGCACGGGGCTCCTGGCCATCGACGACCACGCCGCCGACATCCTGTTCCGGCAGGCGCACACCGCCTACTCCTTCACCGAGGAGCCCGTCAGCGACGAGGCGATCCGCGCCATCCACGACCTGGTCCGCTGGGCACCGACGGCCATGAACGGCCAACCCCTGCGGGTCACCCTCGTGCGTTCCGAGCAGGCCCGCGAGCGGCTGATCGGTCACCTCGCGCCGATGAACCGGTCGAAGGCGCGGTCCGCGCCGCTGGTGGCCATCCTCAGCTATGACCTGGACTTCCACGAGCACCTGGCCCACACGTACCCGCAGTCCCCGTCAGCTGCGGACGGTTTCGCCGAGGAGTCGGCACGGCACGCGTTCGGGTCCTTCAACGGCGCCCTGCAGGCGGCCTACTTCCTGCTCGGGATCCGGGCCGCGGGGCTGTCTGCCGGTCCGATGGGCGGCTTCCGGCGCTCGGAGCTCGACCAGGACTTCTTCCCGGACGGCCGGACACGCTCGTTCCTGGTGGTGAACATCGGCCATGCCGCCGCCGACGGCACGTACCCGCGCAACCCGCGGCTGACCTACGACCAGGTGGTCAGCACCGTCTGAGTGTCGCAGGCCCGCTGGCGCGGCACGAGCCCCCGGCGCCCCCTACCCTGCGGGGATGGACTCCACGCAGGTGATCCGCGGGCTGGAGTCCATGCGCTCGGTGGCGCTGACGGAGGTCATCGAGCACTTCGACCTCGAGGTGGTCACCGACGCCGGTGTCGACCTGTCCGCGCGGACGGTCACGACCGCCGACCTGAACCGACCGGGCCTGCAGTGGGCCGGGTACTCCGAGCACTTCCCCGGGTCGCAGATCCAGGTCATCGGCCGTGCCGAGGTGGGTTTCCTGCTCAGCCTGACCGAGGCCGAGCGCCGGGAGCGCCTGGCCCAGTTCGCCCGGTTGGGCGTGCCCGCGGCTGTGCTCACCCATGGCCTGGAGGTCACCCCGATGGCCCTCGAACTCGCCAGGGAGTACCGCACCCCGGTGCTGCGCACGTCGCTGGCGACCACCGAGTTCGCCGCGCAGCTGTCCTGGTTCCTGGCCCTCGGGCTGGCCCCCCGGAAGGTGCTGCACGCCGGCCTGGTGGACGTCGCAGGGGAGGGGGTGCTGATCCTCGGGCGCAGCGGGATCGGCAAGTCCGAGACCGCCCTCGAGCTGCTGCGTCGCGGTCATCGGCTGGTCGCCGATGACACGGTCGAGGTCCGTCGGCCCTCGGACCGCGACCTGCTCGGACGTGCGCCCGGCCGGGTGCGCCACTTCATGGAGATCAAGGGAATCGGCATCGTCAACCTGCGTCTGATGTACGGCGTCGGCTCGGTGAAGGCCACCAGCGAGATCACGATGGTGGTCTCCCTCGAGCAGTTCGACCCCCAGCGGGACTACGCCCAAGCTCCGGATCGGATGGACATCCTGGGCGTGGAGCTGCCCCTGGTCACGATCCCGGTCGTCCCCGGGCGCAACGCAGCGGTCCTCATCGAGACCGCGGCCCTGGACCAGCGGGCCCGCCGCTTCCTGCGCCCGGTGGCCCAAGCGCCCCGCGGACCCCACTCCGACATGTTCGGACGACTGGCATGAGCCGCCTGGCGATCGACGGGACCCACAACGTCCGCGACACCGGGGGGTATCCCGCAGTCGGTGGGCGGACCCGCCCCGGCCAGCTGTTCCGCGGCGACGCGCTCACGGCGGTGACTGCCAGCGGTGCGGCCGACCTCGCCGCCCTGCGGATCGGGGTGGTGATCGACCTGCGCTCCCCGCTGGAGCGCTCCCAGGACCACTCCCGCTCCGTGCTGCCCGGAGCCGTCCAGGTCTGGCTGCCGATCGTGGGGGGTTCGCGCTCGGCGGCGGTCGACGACGAGCCGGTGGGCCTCGAGTCGCTCTACCGGCAGGTCCTGACCAACTGCGGATGGACGCTGACCGCTGCGGTGTCGGTCATCGCCGACAGCGGGGAGCGGCCCGTGCTGGTGCACTGCACCGCGGGCAAGGACCGCACCGGTCTGGTGGTGGCGCTGGCCCTCGAGGCGGCGGGGGTCGAGCGCACCGCGGTCGTCGCCGACTACACCCAGAGCGCGCTCAACCTCGATGGAGCCTGGATCAATGCGGCGATGACCGCCCTGGTCAGCCGTGGGGTGCCGATCTCGCCTGCACTGTTCGAGGTCCTCGGCGGGTCGCCGGATCACGCGATGAGCGACCTGCTCGGATGGCTCGACGATCAGTACGGCTCGGTACTGGGCTACCTGCAGGCCCATGGCTTCCTGCCCGATGCGCAGGTCGCCCTGCGTAGAGAAGCTGGTGGTCTAGGTGGCGGCGACACAGGGCCCGAAGCCCGGGCCCGCGGGGGCGGCCGGGGTCGGGGCGGACCCGGTGACCGGTTGCCGCCGGGCATGGCTGCGCACACGGTGTCGGTGGCGCAGATCCAGGCGCGGCTTGGGCTTATGCGGGTGGCCGGTGGGCACCTGGACCTCTCGGGGATCCAGGTGGGCACCTCGGAGGTGACCCGGCCGGGCCTGCAGCTGACAGGCTTCCTGGAGCACTTCAGCGCCGACCGGCTGCAGATCATCGGCTGGATCGAGACCGCCTACCTGGCGGGCCTGGAACCACGGGTGCGGGCCCGGCGCCTGGACGACTACTTCGCCCTGGGCTTCCCCGCGCTGGTCGTCGCCCGCGGCCTGCACGTGATGCCCGACATGGTCGCTGCTGCGGACCGCCACGACGTGCCGGTGTTCGTCACCGAGCTCGAGACCAGCCGGTTCGCCAGCGCGCTGACCTGGTTCCTGATCCATGCTCTGGCCCCCCGCGACCAGATCGCCGCCGGCCTGGTCGACGTGCACGGCGAGGGTGTGCTGATCCTGGGTGAGGAGGGGATCGGGCAGTCTGAGACGGTGCTGGAACTCGTCCGGCGCGGGCATCGGATGGTGGCTGATGACGTGGTCGAGGTCCTCCGCGTGGCCGAGGACCACCTGCGTGGTCGATCCCCGCAGGGCCGGGGTCACGTGATCGACATCCCGGGCGTGGGGATCGTCGACGTTGAGGAGCTGTTCGGGATCGGCGCGATCCGCACCGACCTGCGGATCGGGGTGGTGGTTTCCCTGGAGTTCCGCGACCTCGACAAGGAGTACGAGCGCGTGGGCATGGTGGCCCAGGTCCAGGAGGTGTTCGGCGTGGCGCTGCCCCGGATCGTCATCCCGGTGCAGCCGGGGCGCAACCTCGCAGTCATCATCGAGGCGGCAGCGCTGACCCATCGGCAGCGGACGTTGGGCTATGTCGCCGCTGCGGAGCTCACGACCCCCGGATAGGTCCGCGCGCAGGCGCCCACCTCTCCCGCACCGATCGAGGAGGTCGACCCATGTCGGCAGTGCAGTGGTTCGGCTGGCTGAGCTCAGCGCTGATCATCGTGTCGCTGATGCAGGCCCGGGTGCTGCGCTTCCGGCTGCTGAACCTGGCGGGGGCCGCGCTGGCCACGGTCGTCAACGCGTTGCTGGGGGTGTGGCCGTTCGCGGCGATGAACGCCGTGATCACCGTGATTGACGTGTACTGGGTGTGGCGGCTGAGCCGCGAGCGCCACGACGCGGCCGTCTACGAGGTGGTGCAGGTCGGGGTGCAGGACGCGTACCTGGGCCATGTCCTGGCCGTGCATGCCAAGGATGTTGCGGCCACCCACCCGCAGTGGCGTGGTTTGCCGAACCACCCGGGCGCGGCTGAGCCGGGGCGCTCGGCATTCCTGGTCCTGCACGGTGACGAGACGGTCGGGGTGGTGCTGGTCGCCGACGCGGGATCGGGTGTGGGTCGGGTCGAGGTGGACTACGTCACCCCGAGGTTCCGCGACTTCACCCCAGGCGAGTTCGTCTACCGGCGATCCGGGGTGTTCGCGGGCCTGGGGTTCACCGAATTGATCGCCGATCCGCCGCCGACCGAGCAGGCGTACTTCGCCCGGGTCGGCTTCCGCCCCACGAACGGCCACTGGCAGCGATCGGTGGAGCACAGCGCCGCCTGAGCCCCGGTACCTGAGCCCACGCAGAGCCCAGGTACCTGCCGACCCGAGCCGTGGTTCAGCCGAAGTGCACGGCCGCCGGGGCGCCCTCGTCCTCCTCGGCGGCGGCCGACGGGCCGATCCGGATCAGCACGAGCACCACGACCGCCGCCACGAGCAGCAGGACGCCGCCGAGGGTGAACGCTCGCGTGTAACCCTCCGTCAGCGCCTCGGGCAGCGCGGCGTCGCCCAGGGCGGCGTTGGCGGCCAGGAAGCTCGACGTGGCGGTCACGGCGACGGTGTTCATCATCGCGGTGCCCAGCGAGCCGCCGACCTGCTGCGAGGTGTTGATCACCGCGGAGGCCACGCCCGCGTCGTGGTTGCCCACCGCATGCAGGGCGACGGTGGCAGTCGGGATGAACACGAAGGCCATGCCGACGCTCATGATCGAGCATCGGCGGCAGGACCCGGGTCATGTAGTCCGACTCCGGGGTCAAGCGGGTGAGCCAGGAACATGCCGGCTGCGGCGACGACCAGCAGCCGGGGACCATCAGCGGGCGCGGGCCCACCTTGGGCATCAGGTTGGCGGCGATCCCGGCGGCGAGGATGATGCCCGACGCTGAACGGCAGGAACGCGAAGCCGGCCTGGACCGGCGTGTACGCCTTGATGATCTGCAGGTACAGGCCCAGGAACAGGAACATCGCGAACAGTCCGGCGCCGGTGATCAGCGACGACAGGTAGGCGCCGCCGCGGTTGCGCTCGCTTGATGATCCGCAGCGGCAGCAGAGGGTTCTTCGACCGGCTCTCGATGACGAAGAACGCAGACCAGCAGGACGGCCGCGGCGACGAACAAGATCAGGGTGCTCGGCTCGGTCCAGTTCGCGCCGTCCTCGTAGCCCTCCGGGGCGGCCTTCGTGAATCCGTAGACGAGGGTGACCAGGCCCAGCGTCGAGGTGAGCGCACCGGGGATGTCGTAGTGGGTGTTGCCCTCGGCGCGGGACTCGCGCACGTAGGGCCGGGCGAAGAGGAGCCGCTCGCGATCGCGATCGGGGTGTTGACCGCCAGGCACCAGCGCCAGGAGAAGTACTCGGTGAGCACGCCGCCGAGCGAGCAGGCCGATCGCGGCACCGCCGCCGGAGATCGCGCCGATGACGCCGAACGCCTTGGCGCGCTCCTTGGGCTCGTGGAAGGTCACGCTGATCAGCGAGAGCGCGGCCGGGGCCAGCATCGCCGCGAAGCCACCCTGCAGGGCGCGGGCGGCTATCAGCAGCTCGAAGCTGGGCGCCAGGCCGCCGACCAGCGACGCGACGGCGAACCCGATCAGGCCGACGATGAAGGTGCGCTTGCGACCCCAGTAGTCCGCGATGCGCCCGCCGAGCAGCAGCAGGCCGCCGAAGGTCAGCGTGTAGGCAGTGACGACCCACTGGACGTTGGCCGGGCTGATCTCCAGGTCCGCGGTGGCGCTGGGGATGGCGAGGTTCACGATCGAGGCGTCCAGGACGATCATCAACTGGGCGATCGCGATGACGGCCAGGGCCTTGAACCGGTTCGGGTCGAGTGCGTGGCAGCGCGTGCGTCACGGCCGTCGGGACGGCTGGGCGGTGTTCTCGGTCGTGGACACAGGGGTCTCCAGGTGTTCGCAGTGGGGGAGGAGGGGTCGACCGGGGCGCACCAGAGTGGTACAGGATTCAACCAACGACGCGAGTGTACGTGGCTGAAAGTGCCGCCGGCATCCGCCGCGACACGAGACGTTGCGTCACGTCCGCGTGGGTCCCGGCGAGGGTCGGCGCGCGAGTGTCCGCAGCGTTCAGGTGATCACCTGGCGGGCGGCGAACGTGGCCATGCCGGGCACCGTGAACGCCAGCTCGCCGCGGTCCGGCGCGTAGACCAGTCCCTTGGCGATCAGGTTGCTGCGCGCCGGGGACAGCTGGGAGATCCGCTCCTTGTCCATGGCCACGACCAGGTCCGACATCCGGGCGCCCGCCGCCGTCGGGTGCGCAGGTGGCGATGGCCTGCCATGAGCCGCTGCTCGGCGCGGGTCGCCCGCTGCCAGCGGGAGGTGTAGAGGCCGGCGTCGATCTCGGCGCGGGCGTCGGAGATGGCGTCGATGACATCGCGGTCGGTGATCGCGGGTCCCAGGGCCAGGTCCCAGGCGTGCTGGCCCAGGACCTGGATGAAGTAAGGGTAGCCGTCGGTGAAGGTCCGGGCACGGTCCAGCGCGCGGCGTCCCAGGCCACCCCCAGGTCGGCGGCGGGGTCGGCCAGGGCCGCGTCGGCCAAGCCTCGTCGGGCAGCCGCTCGACGGCCAGTACTCGTAGAGGCGCTCGGCGTAGGAGGTGGCCTCGGCCAGGATCCCGCGCAGCGAGGGCAGACCGGCGCCGGCCATCAGGAAGGGCAGCGGATCGAGGCCCTGGCCCAGGTCGTGCACCGTCGCGTTCAGCGCGGACAGCGTGGCGGACTCCACCTCCTGCAGCTCGTCGATCGGCCAGGAACAGGCCCACGCCGTGCTCGCCGGCCAGGACTGCGAGTTCGTGGAACATCTCGGCCAGGTCGCGGTCGATGTCCCCGCTGTCGGCCCAGCCGCGCGCGGGCTCCACCTCCATGCCGAACGAGTAGGACCCGGTGGTCGGGTCCGCGCGTCATGCTGAACGAGGTGAAGACCCGCCGCGCCCACGCGATCGCCGCACCCGACCAGGTGCGGCTGGCATTGCGCAGTTCCTTGAAGATCTCGCGCGTCAGCGTCGGTAACAGGACCTCGCCGGTCCGGGCCTCGACCGAGACGACGATCCAGTGCCGTGCGCGGGCGTGGGCGGCCATCTCGCGCAGCAGGACCGTCTTGCCCACTCCGCGCAGGCCCGTAGCAGCACCATGCTCTGGGCCGGCCGGCGCAGCTCGGCGCGCTGCAGCGCGATGTCGAACGCCTCGATCTGGGCCTGGCGTCCCACCAGCTCGTACGGGCGGGCGCCGGCGCCGGGCGTGTAGGGGTTGTCGACGGGGTCCATGATCTGAAACCTAACAGAATCTACCCCCGTATAGGAGAATTCCCATACAGAGGTAGAGAGCATTAGATAGTGGCCGCGGATCAGCCAGACCGTCGGCCGGATGTCACTCGCCGAGGATGCGGTACAGCGTCCGTCGCGTCTCGTCGAGGATCTCGACGGCCCGCTCGCGCTGCGCGTCGGTGGCGTCGTACCGGAACTGCTGGACGACTCCGAAGAGTGCGCCGACGCTCTCCCGAAGGGCGGCCTGGCCGGTTGCGCCGGCCGAGTGGGTGTCCCAGACGGCATCGAGCGCCTCGGCGTTCTCGGCGACGTAGGCCTGGCCGTCCTCGGTCAGCGTGTAGTCGGTGCCCTTCTCGGTGCCGGCGGGGGCGATCAGGTCCTCGTCGACGAGCTGGGCGAGGGTCGGGTAGACCGAGCCGGGGCTCGGGGACCACTGGCCCTCCGCGCGCTCGGCGATCTGCTTCATCAGGCCGTAACCGTTGGCCGGGCCGTCGGCGAGCAGGGCGAGGATGGCTTCGCGGACCGCGCCCTTGGGGCGCCGGCGCCGGCTGCCAGGGCCGAAGGGGCCGCCGCGACCGCCCGGGCCGCGATTGCCGCGCCGCCGCCGTGCTGGTGGCCGCGACCGCGGCCGGAGCCGTGCCTGGTCGGGCCCTCGTCGAAGTCCTGCGCGGGGCCGTCGATGGATCGTCGTGATGATGGCGTGCGTGGAAATTCGCGATACATGGTGATTCTCCTTGGTGATCAGTTCGTCGGAGGCGATGTGCTCAACGACTGGTCAACGATATATCGCTATCACGGATCGACGCAAGCCCGGGCTGCCACCGTGGGTTGCTGTGCACGGAATCGACCGTTTTCGTGGTTGATTCCGTGCACACCAACGGGAGCCGCTTGTCGGCGGCTCTCAGCCGCTGCGCAGACCGCTGGCGCGGCGCACCTGCCGGGTGACGGCGGCGCGGACCGCGTCGGGGGTCCCGATCAGGCGGAGCGTGCTCCGGGCCCGGGTGACGGCCGTGTAGAGCAGCTCCCGGGTGAGCAGTGGGGACTCGGCCGGGGGCAGGACCACCGTGACGGCCTGGAACTGGCTGCCCTGGCCGCGATGGACCGTCATCGCGTGCAGCGTCGTCGACCGTGTCCAGGCGGGCCGGCGGTAGCAGCACGTGCTCGGCTGCCGCGAGCGAAGGCGGCGCGGAGCTCACCGTCCGGCGCGGCGACGACCACGCCGGTGTCACCGTTGAACAGCCCAAGCGGGTAGTCGTTGCTGGTGACCAGCAGCGGCTGTCCCGGGTACCACTGGTCGCCCTGGCTGCCGGACCCCGGATGGTCTCGTCGGTCCGGTCGAGCAGGTCGGCGGTCCACGTGGCGATCAGGGCGCTCCAGTGGCTGACACCGTGCGGTCCCTCCCGATGTGCGCACAGCACCCGATGATCCTCGAGGTCGGGCCAGTGCCGATTCCGGCGTCACCGGCCGAGGCCGCGGACACCAGGGCCGTGCCTGCGCGCGGAAGTCCGCCCGCACGGCGGCGCAGGGCTGCCGCGGGCGTGAGCGCCGGGACGTCGTGCGCGGCCTGGAACTCGACCTCCGGGTGTCCGGCGGCGAGCACCGCCAGCACCGTGTCGGCGTCACCGGTGCGGATGGCGTCGGCGAGTGCCCCGATCCCGCCACCGTACCGGTAGTTGTGGTCCAGCACGACCACCCCGGTCGCGCCCGCTCGTGCCAGCGCGCGCCCTGCCGCCGCATCCCCAGCTGGTGCATTCGCTGGCGCCGGATCTCCGGCTGCGCCTCCGGCAGCCTCGCACGGGCAGGCCGCGACAGCGCCGCGGTCAGTGCCGTCCGTTCCCTGCCGGGCCGCTGGCCGGCGGGCGCTGGACGAGGTCGCCGAGCACCGCTCCGGCGTCGATGGACGCCAACTGGTCCGGGTCGCCGACCAGGACCAGCCGCGCGTCGGGACGCACGGCCTCGAGCAGGCGGGCCATCAGCGGCAGCGACACCATCGAGGTCTCGTCGACGATGACGACGTCGTGCGGCAGCGGGTTGCTCTGGTCGTGGCGGAACCGGCCCTGGGTGTCCGGTCGCCAGCCCGAGCAGTCGATGCAGCGTCGAGGCCGCTGGGGTGCCGACCCGTTGCTGGTCGTCCGGGTCGAGGCCGGGCTGGCCTGCGCCGACGGCCTCAGCCAGTCGCGCGGCTGCCTTGCCGGTCGGCGCCGCCAGGGCCACGGTCAGGGCGGGCCCTCCACATCGCGCAGCAGGGCGATGATCCGCGCCACCGTGGTGGTCTTGCCAGTGCCGGGCCCGCCGGCGACGATCGTGGCCCGGCGCAGCGCGACCGTTGCCGCGGCCAGCCGCTGGCGGTCGGGCGCCTCGCTCGGCGAACAGGCGGGCCAGTGCCGGGGCCAGCAGCACCGGATCGACCTCCGATCGTCTGTGCCCGGAGGGCCAGGTCGTCGCCGATCACCTGCTCGTCGAGCCAGTAGCGCTGCAGGTAGAGCAGCGACCCGACGAGCCGCAGGGGCCGGTCGCGGCGGCCTGTCCGACGCCGTGCGCGACCAGCGGGTGGGCGCGGGCCGAGGCCAGCCACTGAGGCGGGTCCGGCCATGGCAGCTGGGACGGATCCAGGGGCCGGTGGCGGGATCCGCCGGAGCCAGGCCGCGGGTCGGACTGCTGTGGTCGGGTTCCAGCTCCGGGTCCACATCGCCGGGTCTGCAGCAAGGTCGATGCACACCGACCCGCCACGCAGGGCCCGCACGCACAGTGCCGCAGCCAGCGCGACGTCGGCGTCGGCTGCTCGACGCGGTCTCGAGTCGCTGCCCGCCGACTCGCAGCAGGGCGGCGGACACGTGCACGTCGGGCACGCCGAGGATCCCGGCGGCATGGAACGGGTGCAGGGGGCCGAGGCCCAGGTGGCTGGTCAGGATCATGGCCGCCGCCCGTCGAGCAGGTCGGACAGCTGCGACGACCAGGTCCGCCGGCGGCGCCCAACTGAACACACCGCACGCGACGCCCGGCCTGCAGCGGGGTGTGCCGGGCCCCGCCATCCCGCGCAGGAACAGGTACAGCACCCCGCCGAGGTCGGCGTGCGGGTCGTAGTCGGGCAGCCGCCAGCGCAGGTAGCGGTGCAGTGCCGCGCTGTAGAGCAGCGCCTGCAGCGGGTAGTGGGCGCCGATCATCGCCGCGGGCAGCACCTCCGGGCGGTACCCCCACGCCAGCCGCTCGAGGCCCGGTGCGCCGGCGTCGCGCAGCAGGTTCGTCTTGTAGTCCACGACCAGGTAGCGCGGACCCGGAACGGGGCCCGCGCCGGCCGGCACGCGGAGGACCGCGTCGATGCTGCCGGAGAGGTAGCCGCGCAGCGTCGCCGAGCCGAGCCCGGGTGCGGCGAGCTGGTCTGGGTAGCGTGCCAGGGGGTCATCAGCGGGCAGGTGTGCGCGTAGCAGTGCGGCCACGTCGGCGAGCGTGCGCGCTGCCGATCTGGCCCATGGGCAGCTCGAAGTCGAGCTCGGCCAGCCGGTCGGCGGGTGCGATCCGGCCAGCGTCCGGCCGGCCGCGAGTGGGCCCAGAGGTGTGCGAAGTGCGGCCAGGATCGCCGGGGCCAGGGCGGCGACGGGAACGCCGGCCATCGGGTGCCGGGACACTGCCTGCGCGCAGCGGAGCTCGACCTCGTCGCCCAGATCCGCTGCACGGGTGTCGAGCACCTCCAGGATCCCGTGCACGAGCGTGCCGAAGGCGGCCCCGGCGGGCAGGTCGGCGAAGGCGAGGGCAGTGTCGGGGACCTCGGGTGCGCCGCGTCCCGCAGTGCCGGCACCCCCTCTGCCGGCGCGGACTCCACCGTTCATCGTCGGCCGGCTCGTCGTCGCGGAAGCCGGCGGGAGCTCGTTCGGGCCCGTGGACGCCGGCCGTCAGTCCCGAGTAGGACGTGCGCCGCCACGTGGTGTCCACGCGCGATCGGAACGGTGGCGGCGGACAAGTTCCGGGAGCCGCGTGCTGGCCCGGTGCGCCCAGTCCACCCCGGGCACCGGAACGCCGTCGGCAGCCACCTGCTCCACCGCGACCCACGGCGAGGCCGCGAGCGCGCGATCGGTGGGGCCGCCACGGGATAGCCCGCCGTCGCGACGGTGCCACCTGTCGGCTCCCGGGCGCACAGCACCCGGTGCAGCGGGCGCGGTGCGCGTGTTGGTCTTGCTGGACGCCCAGTGCACGACGAGCATCCGGCTGGCGCGCGTCAGCGCCACGTACAGCAGGCGCAGAGTCTCGCCGGCCTCCTCGCGCCGGTGGGCGGCCAGCAGGTCCGCCCGGCCTCGGCGCTCGCGGCCCCGGACGTCGAGGATCCGCCGACCGCTGGTGTCGTGGCAGCGCAGCAGGTCCGGGGTGCCGTCGTACCGGTCCCAGCCGAACGGCACGTAGGCGATCGGGAACTCGAGGCCCTTGCTGGTGTGCACTGTGAGCACCTGGACCGCCTCGGCGTCGGTCTCCAGTCGCCGGGTCAGCTCGGTGCTGGCCTCACGGTCGCGCTCGCCGGCCCGACGGACCCGTTCGGTCGAGCCACTCCAGCAGGCCCGTGCGGCCGCGCCGGTCGGTCCGCTGCTCCGTGTGCAGGGCGCCGGCGACGTGCCGCAGGTCGGTCAGGTGGCGCTCGCCGCCCTCGTGGTGCAGGACCCGGGCGGCGAGGTCGGTCTGCGTCGAGATCGTGGCCAGCAGCGCGGCGACGCTGGCGGTGTCCACGACCGCGGCCCACTCGCGCAGCCGCAGCCCGACCTCCTGGTCGATCCGCTCGGCGTCCAGGGCCAGGTCTCGCGCACTGTAGCCCGAGGAAGTCGGTCAGTGCCGCGGCCCGCATCGAGGTCGCGCGGGGCTGGTCCATCGCGTGCAGCAGGGTCGTGCCACGCCCAGCGCGGCCGGGGTGCCGAACACACTGGCCGAGCCGAGGCGATCACCACCGGGACGCCGGCCCGCGCCAGGGCGTCGCGCACGGCCGCCCTGCTTGTGCGTGGGCACCAGGACCGCGATGTCGCGAGGCGCCACCGCGCGCTCGACGCCGTCGGGGTCGCGCAGTCGCGCAGGGTCCGGACAGGGTGGCGACGATGTCCGCGGCCACGTCGGACGCGATCGCGTCGCGGGCGGCACCGACTGCCGGCAGCTGGCCGTCCGCCGGGTGCCAGGTGCGCAGCCGGACCCGCGCCGGGCCGGGCAGCCCGACCAGGCGCGCGTCGGCGTGAGCGGCCTGCACCGGATGCACGACGATCCGCTCGTCGCCGAGCTGCAGGTCGCCCATCAGGGCCTCGATCCCGCGCACGACGGCGGCGTCGCTGCGGTGGTTGGTGGCCAGGGTGGCGTGCGGCGTCGGCATGTCCGGCTGCGTCGAGGTAGCTGAACACGTCCGCACCGCGGAACGCGTAGATGGCCTGCTTGGGGTCCCCGATCAGGATCAGGGTCCGGTGTCCGTGGAAGGCCCGGCGCAGGATGGTCCACTGGGCGGCGTCGGTGTCCTGGAACTCGTCGACGAGCACCACCTGGTAGCGCGCGCGCAGCCGCTGGGCCGCCTGCTCACCGGTGAGCGGGTCGGTCAGGGCCGTCGGCCAGGCGCAGGACGAGGTCGTCGAAGGTGACCAGCCGGCGCGCCCGGCGGCGGATGCCGACCTCGTGGGCCACCGCGCGGGCGAACCGCAGCCTGGTCTCGGCCATCGAGCCGGGCACGACCTGCCCGGCGTCGAGCTCGGACTGCGGGTCACCGACGACCATCCGGGCCAGGCTGCGGGCCTCGGCGAGTGGCAGGCCCGGCGTCCGGTGTCGGCCAGCGCTGTACTTGCGCACGTACAGGTCGTCGACGACCTCGTCGATGAGCTCGGAGATGTCCTCGACGAACGTCTCGCCCGGGTCGGTGTCCGCGTTGATCCCCAGGCCGGCCAGGGCGTGCAGGCAGAACTGGTGGGTCGTGGCGATGGTCGCCGAGTCGAAGTCGGCGGTGCGCCCGGGTCAGCCGCTCCAGCGCGGCCTCGCGCTGGAGCCGTGGCCGGGCTGCCAGGGTGCGCACGATCGGGTCCGGGTTGGCCAGTGCGGTGACCGGCTCACGCAGCGCGTCGCGCGTGCGGGTGAGAGCCTCCCGGACGCGTTCGCGCAGCTCCCGGGTGGCGCTGCGGCCGAACGTGACCATGAGCAGCTGGTCGATGGTCGCGCTGCCCTCGGCGACGTAGCGGGTGGCCAGGGCTGCGATCGTGAATGTCTTGCCGGTGCCTGCGCTGGCCTCCAGCAGAGTGGTGCCCGAGGGCATCTCGCCGAGCAGGTCGAACGGTGCCGGGGTGGGCGGGCTGTGCTCGGTCATCGCTGGGCCCCTCGGGCGAGCAGGATCGGGTCCCAGACCCGGCGGGCGAGGGCGCCGAACCGGCTCGGCTCGTCGGGGTACCCGTCCTGCGCCGGGCGCGGTGGCTGGCGGGTCAGGACCTCGAAGCCTGCGTCGGGACCCCACAGGGTGACCACCTCCGCCAGCTCGCGCTCCGCGCCGAACCTGGCCTTCCACCCTCCGAACTCGGCGGCCCGATGCGCGGCGCTGGCCGTGGCGCCACGCGCGCGCCGGGTGGGCGTACTCGTACCCGCAGTTGGCCAGCAGGGGCAGGGCGGCCACCAGCCCGGTCCGGTACAGCGTCGCGAGGTCCGCCAGGAGCCGGGCGGCGTCGGTGGGCGGCGGCGAGTGCAGGGTCCAGCCGCCGTCCTTGGTGACCAGGTGCGCCGACCATCGGTCGGTCGGGGTCGGCGACGGCGGCAGCCAGCAGCTCGGGCCAGAGCGCCAGGGCTTGGGCGGCCTTGGATCGCGAGTAGGTGGCCCGGGCGATGCAGTGACCGTAGACATCGGGGATGGTGCCGACCAGGTGCGTCGCCGGACCCGAGGTCGAGCGTCACGCTGACGTGCCGGGGCGGGCCGGTGCGCAGCGCGGTCACGGTGGCCGCCAGACCGACCACGTCGGCGCCGATGCCGGCAAGGACCGCCGAGCCCCAGGGCACCCGGCGGCAACGCACCACGATGACCCTCGGCGCTCGCCACGTCGGCTGCGGACTCCCCGCGCGCCAGCAGCGCCAGGGCCCGGTCGCCGATCGACCAGCGTTCCAAGCCGTCGAGGTCGATCGGGATCCGCTCCGGCGGCGGGTCGTCCTCCCCACGCAGTGCCAACTCCGATCCGCGTGCGCAGGAACGCAGCCGGCGGGGAGACCAGGAAGGAACGCAGGGCCCGCAGGGACAACTCGGGCACGGGAGCCTCGGGAAGGTCCCCGACCAGGAACGCAGGGACCGGGACCCGGGGCCGTGCGGCGGATCGGGCGGCGGCCAACGCGGGTCGGTCATGGCTGAAGGGCCCGGGCCAGCGCCGAGGGCGCCGGGCTGGAAGTTGCGCGCGTCGAAGGGCTGCAGCGGGTGGCTGACCCGCACCTGGCTGCGGACGGGGTCCCCGGCGAGGGTCACGGCCATCGCGTCGAGGGTGTCCAGCAGCTCGCCGAGCGGGACGCACGGCGGTCGCGGCTGCGTTGGTGCGGTCGTCGGCGCCGGTGTAGGTGATCACCAGGTGGTCCTCGGCGGCCATGAGCGCGTCGAGCAGGAGCTGGCGGTCCTCGCTGCGCGGATCGCGCTCGCCGACCAGGGGATCGCGGGCCAGGACATCGTCACCGTCGGGTGCGCTCGCGCGGGGGAAGGCAGCGTCATCCATGCCGACCAGGCAGATCACCCGATGGGGCACCGAGCGCATCGGGACCAGGCCGCAGACCGTCAGGCCGCCGGAGCGGAAGTTCGACCGGGTCGGGCGACCCGCGAGCACGTCGTCGAGCACCCAGCGCAGGTCGGCCAGGCTCAGGTCCACGGTGTCGGCGTACGGGCCAGCCGCAGTCGTCAGCGTGGCCAGCGCACCGAGCGCGTTGGCCAGCTGCCACGCCTCCGGGCCGCGGGCGTCCATGAGGTCGGTGATCGACGAACTGAGCAGCTCGACCCAGGTCGCCACCGGGTGCGCGCCGGACATGGCATCACGGACCCCGCGCAGCCGGGTGACCAGTTCGGCGAGCTGGCCGACCGGGAGGGCATCGCCGCTGAGCACATCGTCGACAGGCAGGTGTCCGCCCACGCTGGGCAGGCCCTCCTCGGACATGGCCACCCCGAGCAGCAGACGGTCCAGGCCCCAGGACCACGTGCCGGTCGCGATCCCCACCTGGTACTCGGCCCGGGTCGCCTCGTCCAGGCCCCAGCGGACCCCGGACCGCGTGGCCAGGTCATTCGAGCCGGGCCAGGTAGTCGGCGTCGAATCCGAACCGCGTGCGCACGGGCGGACGGCCCGCGAAGTCCAGGACCGTCGAGGCCTCCATCCGCCCGGTGACCATCGTGAGCAGGACCGCCAGGGCGGCCAGCACCTCGTTGGACTGTTCCGGGGTGCGGTCAGCGATGCGCACCCGCAGCCGGCCCAGCGCGGAGCCTGCCCTCGGGTCGCCCTCGCCCGGGCTCGCTGAACGCGGCGCTGAGCAGTGGGGCGAACGTGGCCAGGTCCGGGCACATGATCAGGATGTCGCGGGGTTCCAGCGTGTGGTCGCCTGCGAGCAGGCCCAGGACGACCTCGCGCACCACCTCGGCCTGGCGCGGCTGCCCGTGGCAGGCGTGCACCTGGATCGAGCGATCGTTGCCTCGATCGACCTGCGGCCCGGTGCCGGCCCGGGTCTGCCACGGGTCGGCGTTCGTCCGGACCTGGTGCTGCAGACGACGCAGCAGGGTGTCGTCGGGCACGTCGACCGGGGCGTGGGAGTCCTGGCTCGCCGACGGGGCCAGCCGGAGTGCCAACTCCCGGGCGTCGCGGCCCAGCGAGCGCAGCAGCGGATGGTGCGCGGCTGCTGCGGAGACGTCGGCCGCGCGGCGCAGTCCGGCCGGGGGCGGCCCAGCGTCCAGCGACTCCCACAGGGCTGGTGAGGCATCGGCCAGCCACAGGTGCACGTCCCTGCCGGCAGCCAGCGCGGTGAGGACTGCCAGCTGGTCGGCGGGCAGTCGGCTCGGGCCGAACAACGACAGGCGCTCGGGCAGGTCCACCAGACCCGGCTCGGCGATGACCGCTGCGCAGGCCGCTGCCAGGCGTTCGGCCGGGCTCGGGGCACCGATCTGGGCGCGCAGGCGCCGCCAGAGCTCGGCCTGCCAGGCGAGGTCCTCGGCCAGGGGCTGCCCGGCGCCGTCCTGGTCACCCCCTTCCGCATCAGGTCCAGCCACCCAGTCCAGCAGCAGGGCGGGACGCTGGCTGGCGTACGAGCCGAACAGTCCCGCCAGGCGGGACGCGACGGCGAACCGCCGGTCCCGGCGTTGCCAGGGACCGCCGGGGCCCAGCGGGTCGGGCACCTCGACAGTCAGCCCGAGGTGCCTGGCCAGGGCTGCGCACCAGGGCTGGTCCGCGCTGGCGTCGAGCACCGTCAGCAGCGGCCAGACCGCCCGGTGCGCCAGCCAGGGATCGGTGGCCGGTGTCACCCCGGTGGCTCGGGCGATCACCTCGATGGCGATCCACGTCGGCGATGTGAAGCGCACATTCGCGCATACCCCATCGGATCGGCCCGGGGCGGCGCCCAGCCGCGTGGACAGGCCCTGGCTCAGGAACCGCTCGATCCCCGGGGTGGGCACGGCCACCAGGTCCGGGGTGAACGGGTCGGCCGGCGCGGAGGACAGGACCTCGGCCAGGCCCGCCAGCAGCACGTCGGTGCGCTCGCTGCGATGGACGTGCAGGCCCACGCCGCTAGCCCCGATCCTGCTGGGCCAGCAACCGCTGGGCCACGGCCTCGCCGCCGACGGTGCGGATCACCTCGGGGTCACCGCACACCACGAGCAGGTCGCTGGCCCGGGACAGGCCCACGTAGAGGATGTCGCGGGCCGTGGCCGGATCCAGGAACCCGTCGATGGCCAGCACCACGGCCGGGCGCTCCAGGCCCTTGAACGACGCCACCGTGGCGAAGAACAGGTCGGAGTCGTCCCAGAACGAGTCCCAGTAGCCCTCGCGCCCGTCGAGCTCGACCCGGTTGACCTGCTCGGGGTGCCGATGGGCGGTGGTCAGCAGGGCCACATCCTGCGGGGCCCAGCCCTGGTCGAGCAGGGCGAGCGCTGCGTCGTTCGCGGTCTCGACGGCATCCTGACTGGCACACGGCAGGAACCGCACCGGCGGGCCCTCGCCACCGCGCAGCTCGGGGCTGTCGCCGGCCAGGGGGGCGAACACCTCGGCGATCTGGCGGCTGTTGCGCATGTTGGCGTCCAGGCTCAGCTGGGCCAGGCCGAGGTCCGGGCGTGCCTCGCGGTCGAAGACGCGCTGGTGCTCGTCGGCGAACACCGCGATCTGGGCGGTGTCGGGATCTCGCAGTGCGGCCAGCAGCGAGGGCCACCAGGCGTCGGGGCAGTCCTGGGCCTCGTCGACGATCAGGGCGTCGAATCGCGCCTCGTCGGGGAGGCCGCGGGCCAGGGCGGTCATCTGCTCGGGGAGGGTGACCTCCCAGTAGTCCCGGCCCTGGCCGTCGAGGATCGCCAGGCCCCAGTCCACGCCGAGAGCGTGGTAGGTGCGCACCCGGACGTTGCGGCGCACCGCCTTGGGCCAGCGGGCGACCCGGCGGGCGATCCAGGTGGACAGCCCGCGGGAGTAGCAGACCAGGGCGACCCGCTTGCCCGTGGCCGCCCACCGCCGTGCGGCTTCGATCGCCAGCCACGTCTTGCCCGTGCCCGGGCCGCCGAGGACCTCGATGCGCCGGATCCGGCGAACCAGGTCCAGCACCTCGTACTGGGCCGCGGTGAGCTGCTCCACATGCTCGGCGCGCACCGCGAGCATGCCCGCGAGCTCGGCCTGCCGGTCCCCGCGCCCGCCCAGGATCTCCGCGGCGTCGGCGACCGCGTCGATGCCGGGGGCCTTGACCGGCTGCATCTTCAACGGCCCGGTGAGCAGGTCGTGGATCAGTCCGGCAGCATCGGAGAGCTGCTCCTTGTCGATGATCCACGCCCGGGGCAGGCCCGGCGAGGGGTTCTCCGGCCCCAGGACCGTGTCGGGCAGGATCACGAGGTGTGCCATGCGCAGGGCGCCGTGCGTCCACCTCGGGTGCTTGGTCAGGTAGCGGCCCAGCAGGTACTTGCCCGAGCTGGCCTGGTCCTCGAGATCGAGCTGCCTGGCACCCTGCGGGGTGCGCTGCCACCAGGCGCCGTCCGCGCGCCAGACGTAGCCGCCCTTGACCTCGATGGCCGCGACGCCGGCCCCGGGCATCCCCACGACCAGGTCGACCTCCCAGTCGCCGTCGAACCCGGTGAACGCCACGTTGGCCAGCAGGATGTCGTGATCACCGAGCTTGCGGGCCACCGCGTGGAAGGCTGCCTTCTCCGCTGGGGAGCGGAACTGCGGGCGCTCCGGCAGGCAACGGGCGGGCATCGGTCCTCCTGGCGGGCTGCGCCGGTCGCGGGCACACCGAGCGCACCCCTGGGGTCCGAGGCTAGCGGCGCGCCGATCCCGCTCGCTGCGCACGTGGGCGCGGCGACGCGGCAGAATCTGGGGCATGTCCGACGTCGACCCCTGGCCCGAGCCCGCGGCCTCCGCCCCGGGACAGCGGTTCGACGCGCCCACCCGCCCGTACGAGAAGCTGCTCGCCCAGGCGCGCGACCTCTACCCCGGGGTCCGGATCGGGCGACCGGGTCGGGCCCGGACCTACTGGGCCACGATTGCGGCGATGCGGCTGCTGCGCGCCCGGTGGGCGGTGACGCTGCATGGTGCCGACGAGGTGGCCCCGGGTCCGGCGATCCTGATCGGTAGCCACGTGCACTTCCTGGACCCGTTGTGCGTGGTGATGACCGTCTGGTGGCGGGTCAGCGCCTTCACCAAGCTCGAGTGGTTCGAGCATCCCGGCGCGCTGTTCTTCCGGGTGATGGGACAGATCCCGCTGCGTCGGGGTGACCCGGCCTCCACCGAGTGGGCGATGCAGATGTCGCGGTATGCGTTGGCCGAGGGTGGCCGGATCGGTCTCTACCCGGAGGGCACCCGGTCGCCGGACCCATCGGTGCTGCACAAGCTGCACAAGCGGGTCATGATCCCGCTGCTGCGCGCCAACCCGGACGTGCCCGTCCACGTGGTCACCACGAGCTACGAGGAGCACTCGTTCCCGCTGCGCACGCGGGTCACGGTGCGGGTCTCGCCACGATTGGCCCTCGACGCGCGGTCGATGAGCGCCGACGCGCTCACCGACCGGATCCGCGACGCGCTGCTCGAGCTCGGTGGCCAGCGCTACGTGGACCGCTACGCCCAGGACGTCAAGGCGCAGCGGCGCGGCAATCGCGCGGAGCGGTCACCGGAGCAGTGGTCCGGCGCTACTCGCCCCGGCGCACCTGGTCGCTGATCTGCTCGACCTTCGCCCAGATCTGGGCGCGCACCTCCGGCGAGCTCATCTCGCCCAGATGGGTCACTCGGCCCAGGATCAGGTCGTCGACCTCGAACTCGGGGAACGCCCGCAGGTGCCGGCGGTACTCGTCCTCCGTGGCGATCAACAGGTTTGTCACCCCGGGGACGTCCATGTGCGCGTTGATGTAGGGCTGGATGAACAGCTCGTGGGTGCTGTAGATGTTGGTCACGCGCTCAGCGATCCCGGGGATGTCCGCGTGCAGCGTGGTGAGGAACGGCGAGTCCTCGGCCATGTCGCGCATGGCTGCGGTGATCCCGGTCCACCCGAACAGCCGCGAGATCCGCGCGGCGCTGACCGAGCCACGCCACGGCGCGCCGACGCTGATCACGTGGCGGACCTGCTCCTGGTGGTCCACGGCGTAGCGCAGCGCGGCCAGGCCCCCCTGGGAGTGGCCGACCAGGACCACAGGGGAGTCCGGCCCGCGGTCGCGGGCCGCGAGTTCGCGCTGGATGTCGTCGTGGATGTGCTCCTGGGAGCGGTCGAGCTCCATCGCCACGCCGAAGTGGGCCAGGGTGATGAGGAAGGCGTTGGGGTGCCGCTCGAGGACGCCGCGCATCATCACGGTGGCCGCCAACCCGCGGATGGCGGTCCCAGCGACGATCGGCACGGCGACAGGCACGTTGCGAAACTACCGCACCCGGGTGGGGAGGGGGCCGGACCCCGGAGGCGACCTGACGTCGGTGGGCCGGATCGTCAAGTCCAGGGCGACGGCTCGTCCCAGGGTCGGCTCATGGCGACGGCCCCCGACCGCCCGGCGGCTCCCCGGCGACCGCCGGACGGCCAGTCCGGGCGGGTGCTGCCGGCCGGGGGTGGCACGCAGCGACTCCGGTCATCGGACACAGGGGCCGTCACCTGCGACGATGGCGCACTGCGGTGCCCCGTGGAAGCGTTCTTTGGCGAAGCCGTACAAACCCGTACAGGGGGCAGTTCAGCTCGTGGGAGTGGACGCCGTCCCGCAGGGTGGGGCGTAGGGGACGCCCGGTGCCAGTTGCTCCCACTCGGGTTGGCTCATCGGGGTTCCGGTGCTCTGGCACAGGGTCGCTGCGGTGCGCTCGGGCCCCGTCTGCCAGGTGACGACCACCCGATCGGCGCCTGCCGAGGACACACGCGTGCCACCGGCTCCCAGGAGCACCGAGTTGACCTGGCCCACGGCGGGGCCGAGGGTGGCCGTCACCGCGGGCGCTGCGGGATCGGTGACATCCCACAGCCAGACCAGCCCGTCCTTGGCCGCGCCGGCGAGCCGTGCCCGGCCGGCGTCGTCGGTGGCCCACGACAGGGCGTAGATGGTGCCCCCGGGGCCCCGGAGCGGGTCGCCCACCTGCACTGCGGCGGCGGGGTCGCTGAGGTCCCAGATCCGGACGGTGCGGTCGGTGCTGCCGGCTGCCAGGTGGCGGGCGTCGGGGGAGAACGCGAGACCGTAGACGTAGTTCTCGAACCCGGCCAGTGCCGGCAGCTCGCGCGCCTGCGGGCCGGAGATGTCCCACAGGGCCACCTGGTTCCCGGTCCCGCCCACGGCCAGGAGGGTGCCATCGGGGCTGAATGCGACCCCCAGGGGCAGGCCCTCGATGCTCAGCTGATGCAGGGGTGCCGGGTCGCTGCCCTGGGCCAGGGTCCAGACGCCGACCGAGCCATCGTCGGCGATCGCCGCCAGCAGCTGGCTGTCGGCGCTGAAGGTGACGCCCTCGACCAGGGTGTCGGACGCCGCCAGCACGCTGGTGCGCTCGTCTCCTGCCGCCGCCGCGCGTTCCCACACCACGACCTTCCCGATGGCCGTCCCAGCAGCCACCCAGCGGCCATCGGCGGACATGGCCGCGGAGCCGTCGCCGGGACCGGCGTCCGCCGGCGTGGTGAGCACGGTCCGGGGCGTCAGGCTTCCCGAGTCGGTGCGGTCGTAGAGGTGCACCGAGCCGTCTCCGGCGCCCGGGCCCACCCCGAGCAGCGCCTGGTCGGAATCCTGCGAGAGTGCCCAGATGGCGTCGCCGAACCCGCCCAGCACAGGACCGGGCAGCGGCCACAACCGGGCGATGCCGTCGAGCTCGCTGGTCAGCAACGCCCCGCCGGTGCCCACGAACTGGGCTGCGGTGACTGCCGAGGGGTTGGGCAGCGAGCCGAGCGGGGCCCCATCCGCGACCGCGAACGTGGCCACCGCCCCGTCGGAGGAGCCGGCCACGAGCGAAGCACCATCAGGGGCGAAGGTGACCGTGTTCACCCAACTCGTGAACGTGCCCAGCGGCTCACCACGGGCGGCCGGGGCCGAGGGGTCGCGCACGTCCCAGAGTCGTGCCACCCGATCCTTGCCCCCAGAGGCCAGCAGGTTCCCGTCGGGGCTGAACGCCACGCTGAACACGAAGTTGGTCGCCTCGCCGACCGACGTGGCGCTCACCAGCGTCGGCGTGCCGGTCGTCGCGGTGGACCAGATCCGGACGGTGCCATCGGCGCTGCCGGTGGCCAGCAGCTGGCCGTCGGGGTGGTAGGCCACCGACTGGACGATTCCACCGAACTCCGCGGTGAGTGCGGGCAGCTCGGTGGGCGCCGCGGTGCCCCCGGAAAGTGCCCAACGGCGCAGGGCCGGCTCGCTGGTGCCCCCAGCCAGCTGACGGCCGTCGGGGCTGAACGCCAACGACTGGATCGGGGCGTCGACCTGGGTGGGGGAGGCGACCAGTGCCGGTGCCGCCAGGTCGGCGACGTTCCAGAGGGTGAGCCAGCCCTGCGAGCTGCCCAGGGCCAGCAGCGTGCCATCCGGGCTGAACGCCGAGGAGTAGATCGAGTGGGCGCCCGCGACGGCGGGCAGCTCGCCGGCCGGCACGTACCCGCCGGTGCTCGTCGTGTCGGCCTCGGCCGCCCGCCACAGCCGGGTGATCCCGTCGACGCCGCTGAGGGCGAGCACGGAGCCGTCCGGGTTCGCGACGGCGTGCATCTCACCGGCCGGGCCGACGAACCGGGTCGGGGTGGGTGTACCGGTCGACGTCAGCAGGCTGGACCGCGCCTGCAGCGTGGGCGAGACCTGGAATGCGGCCAGGGACAGCTGGGCAGCCAGTGCCGGGTCCTCGGTCCGCAGGTCGTTGGCGGTGATGGCCAGCTGGCGCGAGGTCGCCTCGTCGCGGGCGGCGCTCGCGGCCTGCTCCTGGGCCCGAGCCTCGTCGGCCGAACGCACGGCGATCGCCGCGAGCAGCCCGGCGAGCAGCGCCAGCACGGCCAGGACCGCGACCAGCGCACGCAGGCGGGTGGTCCGTCGGCGCTCCGTGCTGCGCTGGGCCTCCTGCGCCGCGGTGCTCGCCGAGACGAACTCCTGCTCCGCGCTGGTCAGGACTCGCGGGGAGGTGGCCGGCTGGGCCGCGAGGTCCTGGGCCTGCGCCAGCGGGCCGCCGCGAAGCAGGGCCGCAGGATCGCGGTCCCGTTCGCGCCAGATCGCGGCGGCGTCGTTGATCCGCCGCTGGGCTCGGGCGGCATCCAGGTCGGCACGCACCCAGTCCGACAGTCTGGGCCAGGCGGTGAGCAGGGCCTCGTGGCTGACCTCCAGGGTGCGATCGCCCGCGGTGAGCAGCCGACCGGAGACGAAGGCCTCGATGGCCGCATCCAACGCCAGGTCGGTGGCCCGGTCCGGATGGTGCAGGTCGTCGTGGTTGACCCGGCGGCGGGTCATGACCCCGTCGTCGTCGACGGAGACCAGCTGGGCGAACAACCATTGCGTGGCTGCGCGTCCGGGCTCGTCGAGTCCGGCGAACACCAGCTCCGCGGTCTGCTGCACCGCCCCGGCGATGCCGCCGGCCGCGACGTAGTCCCCAGCGGTGAGTCGGTCACCAGAGTGCTGGCCCCACGTGGCGAGCAGGGCGTGGGACACCAGCGGCAGGGCGCCTGCGTCGTAGCCGGACTGGACCTGGCCGCGGGGACTCAGGTCGCGCAGGAGCAGCTCGACCAGCTCGGGTTCGACGTGCACGCCCACGGACTCGGCGGGTGACACGATCGCCCGGCGCAGGTCGGCAAGGGGCATCGCTCCGAGCAGGACCTGCGCGGAGCGCAGCGCGGGCAGGAGGTTCGGGTCGGCGGCGGCCTGGCCGTAGAAGTCCGCGCGCAGGCCCACCACCACGACTGTGGCCCGATCCCCTGAGCCGTCGGGCTGCGCCGCAGCCACGATCTCGCCGAGGAACGTCGCGCGATCCTGCGCGCTGACCTGAGGGCCGAACACCTCCTCGGCCTGGTCGAGGACCAGCAGTCCGCGCGGTGCCTCGGCCAGCTCTGCCCTGGCCACGGCCAGGGCGCCGAGCGGGTCGGCTCCCGGGACCAGCAGCGTCACCGCCCACGGGCCCTGGGACCGGGAGCGCAGCCTGGGCAGCAGCCCGGCCCTGAGTACCGAGGACTTGCCCGAGCCCGAGGGCCCCACGACGATGAGCATGCGCAGCAGATCGCGGCTCGCAGCGCGCTCGTCGATGCTGGCGACCAGTTCGTCGACTGTCGCCTCGCGCCCGAAGAACAGGTGCGCGTCGGCCTCGGTGAACGGCTCGAGCCCGCGATAGGGACTGGGTCCGGGTGCCTGAGTCGACGCAGCAGCACTGCCGCCGTCGCCCAGGAGTGCCGTGGCCGCGAGTGGATCCGCGGCGCGCGCTGGCCCACCCCGCCGGACGCGCAGCAACGCCTCACGCCACTGCGCCACCTCGTCGGGATCGTGCACGCGCAGGGCGTCGAGCACCTGGCCGAACAGCTGCGGCTGCGTGGTGGGGGGCAGGTGCCGGCCGCTGAAGTACCCGCCGAGCGTGCCCGAGGGGATCCCGGTGGCCCGGGCCACGTCGCGGATGGACAGGCCCGCGCGCAGGCGGACATCGGTCAGCGCTGCGGCGAACTCGGCTGCGGTACCGACCTGTCGCGGATCGCCGACCCGTCTGATCGTGACGTCCTGCGACATGCTGCCTCCCCAGTTGGCCCGTTCTGGGGCTCACCCTAGGAGTCGGCCCGGGGGCGGGCGCACGGGGGTGCGTGGGCGTGGGGCCGGACACAGAGAGACCCCGCAGCAGACGGGGGAGCATGCCGCGGGGCCTCTGGTGAAGAGCCTACGCCTGATCCGCCGGAGGGGAGACGATGCAGTACGGACCAGGCCCCGGTTCCGTTCGGATCGGGTCAGGAGGGCGTGGGGTCGGCTCAGGACAGGCCGTGGGCGGCTCGGCTGGCCTGTTCCTGGCTGCGGAACTGGCCGAACCGCGGCAGGAACTTGTCCCAGTCGATGATGTGCGAGTCGATCTCCGGGCCGTCGATGCAGGCGTGCTTGCGGATCATCTTCCCGTCGATGATCACCGGGACCATGCAGGCCCCGCACATGCCGGTGGCATCGACCATGATCGAGTTCAGGCTGGCCACGCACGGGGTCTCGAAGCGGCGGCTCAGGTCGCTGACCGCGCGCATCATCAGCGGTGGGCCGATCGTGACGACCTCGGCCACCGTGCGGCCCTCGCCGCGCTGGTTGGCCTCGAGCATCGCCTCCAGCGGGCCGGTCACGAACCCCGGCGTCCCGAACGAGCCGTCGTTGGTCGTGATGATCACCTCGAGCTGGTCGCCGTACTGCTCCTGCAGCTGGCTCACCCGCTCGTCGGGTCCGGTCCAGAACATCAGGTCCGCGCTTCGGAAGCCGGAGATGAGCGTCACGTGGTTCCCGCGACGCAGGTGCTCGCGCATGATCGGGTACACGGGCGGCAGGCCCAGGCCGCCGGCTGTGAACACCACCGTCTGGTCCGGGCCGTAGGAGTGGATGTCGCTGGGCTGGCCCAGCGGGCCGGCGATCCCGGTGAACGCCTCGCCGACGGACATGGCGTTGATCTCGATGCTGGAGGTCCCGACCCCCTGGACCACCAGGCAGATCGTGCCCATCTCGGTGTCCCAGTCGGCCAGGGTCAGCGGGATCAGCTCCCCGTCGGGCCGCGGCAGCAGGCGCACGAACTGCCCGGCCTGGGCGGCGGCGGCGATCAGCGGGGAGTGGACGGTGAACTCCTCGATGCCGTCGGACAGGTGCGCCCGGTCCAGGATCCGCTGCGCGGAGGCGCCGAGCTCGGTGTAGGCCCGGGCTCGGGCGACCATGTCGGTCACCACGGCCGGGTCCATGGCGGCCTCGCCCAGGATCTCGCGGGCGGCCGCCTGGCCGTCCCCGGCGGCGCGGATCGCCGTGGAGCCGCCGCGCGCGGCGTCCCCGCCGGTGAACACGCCCTCCAGGGTGGTCTCCTGGGAACCCTCGTGGTCGAGCACGATCGTGCCCCACTTGGAGGTGTTCAGCCGCGGCTCGGAGTCCTTGATGATCGGGTTGGCGGCGTTGCCCAGGGCCATGATCACCAGGTCGGCGTCGATGGTCTCGGTCCGTCCGGTGGCCACCGGACGGCGGCGTCCGGAGTCGTCGGGCTCGCCGAGCTCCATCAGGTCCAGGGTGGCGGCTGTGACGAAGTGCGTCTTCGAGTCGCCGAGGAACTCGGTGGGGGAGGCCAGCTCGCGCAGCGCGATGCCCTCCTCGAGCGCGTGGTGCAGCTCCTCGACTCGGGCAGGCATCTCCGAACGGGTGCGCCGGTAGACGATCGTCACGTGCCCGCCCAGCCGCTGGGCAGTACGGGCGGCGTCCATCGCGGTGTTGCCGCCGCCGATCACCAGCACCGCCTTGCCCTCGGTGTCGGGCAGCGGGGTCTCGTAGTCCGCCCGCAGGCCCTGCATGAGGTTGACCCGGGTGAGGAACTCGTTGGCGCTCATCACGTTGAGCAGGTGCTCGCCGGGTACGTTCATGAAGCGGGGCAGGCCGGCGCCGGTGCCGACGAAGATCTTGTGGAACCCGGCGTCCTTGAGGTCCTGGAGGCTCGCGGTCTTGCCGACCACGAAGTTCTGCACGAACTGCCCGCCGAGCAACCGGATCTTGCCGACCACGTCGTCGATCAGGTCGTTGGGCAGCCGGAACTCGGGAATGCCGTAGCGCAGCACCCCACCGAGGGCGTGGAACGCCTCGAAGACGGTCACCGGGTAGCCCTCTGCGGCCAGCAGGTAGGCGTTGATCAGGCCGGAGGGGCCCGAGCCGACGATCGCCACCGGGGGCTTGGTCGCGGCGTCCCAGGGGTTCACGTGCGCGGCGTACTTGGCGCTCGAGCCGTCGGGGTTGACCAGCTTCTCGCGCTCGGGCAGGAACCATTCGAGCTGGCCGATCGCGATCGGCATCTTGTTCTGCAGGCACACACCCTGGCACTGCATCTCCTGCGGGCAGACCCGACCGGTCACGTCGGGCAGCGGGTTGCAGGACTCGATGAGCTCCATGGCCTCCCGGAACCGGCCGGTGCCCACCATCTCGAGCATCTCCGGGATGTGGATCTGCACCGGGCAGCCGCCGACGGGCTCCTTCTTGTCGGCCAGGAAGATGCCCAGCTCGCAGGGCTTCTCGGCGCACTGCTTGTCGCGCAGGGCCTCCAGCCAGACGAAGAGGTCCACCTCGCGGGCGGTGTAGCCCAGCGACATGTACCCGAGATAGCCCTGGTTGACCAGCCCGAAGTCGTGCGCCCGGTCCTCGGCCTCCCGGATGTAGGGCGGGATCGCGTTGCCTGCCGGCCAGTCGGTGGCCAGCCCGTCGAACATCGGGTAGCGGTCGGACAGATGCGCGTCGATGGCCCGGATGAACGTGCGCTTCTTGCCCAGCGGCAGGTTCCAGATGAACCGCATGAGCATCGTGCTGGCGTCGTCGTCGCGCTGGAGCATCGCCCAGAGCTTCTCGGTGAACTCGGCCGCCAGCTCCGGTTGCTGGAACTCCCATGCCACCGCCGACATGCCCTGGTTGATGAACAGCTCGCGGAAGGCGCGCGGGTCGGCGAGCAGCTGGGCCTTGAGCAGCTCGACCTGATGGTTGTAGACCTCGACGGGCTCACTGTGCTCGAGCACGTCGACCTCGGCGAGGTTGTCGGCCAGCGCGCTGCTGGCGTCGAGGTAGCGGGCGATGTCGTCGTTCATCGGATGATCTCGGCGTCGCAGGTGGCTCGGACCCGCTCGATCCGCTTGGCGATCTCCGGGGTGACCTCGACGGTCTCCGCCGAGCCCGGGATCATCCGCGCGATCTGCTGCGCCGCGCCGTCGATGACCACGGTGGCCTTCTCGAAGAACTGTGGGAGCTCCTGGTAGCAGGTGCCGCAGTCGGTGCACAGCTTCTCGTCGGCCGGGTCCAGGAAGACCGGGCCCGGGACCACCGCGACGCCGCCACCGGCCGGTGCTGCCGTGGCCGCGGCCGGGGCACCGGCAGCGGCGCCGCCGAACCCGCCGCCCAGCCCGCCGAAACCGCCGCCGGCACTCGGTGCCCGACTGGAGGTCGCCAGCTCCGACATCGCGCGGGCGATGTCGTCCATGGTGCTCTCGCGGGCCAGGGTGGCCGCCTCGTACTGGGCCCGGAGCTCGGCGAAGTCCGCCTTGTGCAGGGCG
Source organism: uncultured Actinomycetes bacterium (assembly GCA_963788325.1). GTDB lineage: Bacteria > Actinomycetota > Actinomycetes > S36-B12 > CAIYMF01 > Prado023. The sequence continues at coordinate 540,189 of CAWBGJ010000014.1, read as the reverse complement.
GTCAGCGAGGCCTCGTGGACCCCCGAGAGGTACTGCAGCGTCTGCCAGTAGCGGCGCCGGTCGACGACCAGGGCCACCACGGAGTCCGAGCAGGCGATCTTGATCAGGTGCCGATCGGCGTCGGTGGCGTGGATGAACGGGACCTGGTCCCCGCGCTGGGCCAGGGGCAGCTCGACGTAGTCCTCGATCGGGATGGCCCGGTCGGCCTCGTCCTGCGCCAGCTTGCGGAACTGCTTGGCGAAGCGCACCTCACCCAGGGCGAAGACCGCAGGGGTCAGCGGGGTCGTGAGCAGCTGGACCGCACCGGACTCGTCGAGGTACTCCAGCGTGCTGGAGGTCCAGGTCTTGTCCACGTCCGGGTTGCCGTCCAGGGAGAACCAGTCGTGCAGGTTGCTGCCCGCTCGCGGGTCGTGGACGAACAGGGGATGCATCCGGCTCTCGACGGCCAACCGGGCGCGGGCATTGGAGGCGGCCTCGGCGATGCCGTGCTCAGAGCCGCACGGCGTGTAGACGTCCATCACCGCGGCCGCGGGGTACTCCAGCATGGCCATGGTGGCGGCCATGAAGTGCCCGTGCATGGCCGTGCTGGTGGCGCATGCGAACGTGTTCGGGTGGAACGAGGCCAGTAGGCCCAGCTCCTTGCGCGACTCGTGCTTGCCGTGGTGCGCGCCACCGAACCGGGAGAGGTCGGAGTCCTGGCCGGTGTAGCTCGAGGTGGAGGCTTGACCGCCGGTGTTGGAGTACGCCCCGGAGTTCAGCACCAGGGCCTTGATCGGGGTGTCGCTGGCCAGCACCCGAGACAGCGCGCCGAAGCCGATGTCGTAGGTGGCGCCGTCGCCGCCGACGGTCATCACGATGGGCAGCAGGTCCAGCTCCTCGGGGGTGAACTGGTCCCAGGAGAGCATGGTGAGCTGCTTGTCATGGCGCGCCGGGTCGTAGGTGCCGGCGAGCTCCAGGCGGGCCAGTCGCATAGCTCGCACGTCGGGCACGGTCTGGGCCGTGATCCCCTCGAACAGGCCCTTGGCCAGCGGTGAGGAGTCCTGGAACAGGCTGTTGACCCACGGGTCCAGGTAGGAGTTGTAGGGCATGGTCGAGGCGTAGACGCTGCTGCACCCGGTGGCGTTGGCCACGACGGCCGGTGCCGGACCGTTTCCGGTCGGGCCGCCCTCGTAGAGGTAGAGCCGCTTCTCCAGCGTGGCGATCAGGCCGGCGATCCGCTCGGCGCGCTCGGTGCTGCCGGAGTCGGCGGGGTCCAGGGTGTCGCGCAGCGCGTGCAGCTGGTCGACGAGGTCCTCGAGCTCGTGCAGGTGCGTGCGCCGGCGAGCATCGCCCAGGGCGTGGCTGGTGGCCATCACCAGCCGGATAGCGGTGACCTCACCACACCCGCGGCAGGCACCGTGCCCACCGGTGGTCGAGTAGAAGTTGGGCCGCTCGAGCATGATCCGCTTGAGCTCGCCGTCCTCGCCGAGCGCGCCCTGGGAGAACCGCTTGGGGGTGGCCGGCAGGGCGGTGGCGAACTCGAAGCGCTCTTGGAGCGTCTCGAGCACGGCGGCGTCCTGGTCCAGCGGGGTCAGTGCGCCGGGGCCGCAGACCTCGATGCACTCCAGGCAGCCGGTGCACTTCCACGGGTCGATGGTGGCGGCGAACAGCCCGCCGGTGCCGGGGGTGGCCTTCTCCATCGAGTCGAAGAACGGCCGGGTCCGGGCCACCGGGTAGACGCCGACGCGGGCGACGAGGTCCGCGAGGTTGCGGCGCAGCGTCAGGCCCTCGACCTCGAGGGAGCCGATCGCAGCGGCGAGCACGTCGGGGAAGGGCCGGTCGGACTTGTCCGCGCGGTAGGACTCGCGGACTGCCTCAGCCAGCGGGTACACCAGCGCGCGCAGGGCCTCGCGCTGGGGGTCGGTGACGTCGAGGTCGCCGATCGCGGCCAGCAGCAGGTCGTGGATCTCGTGGACGGTGTTGGGGATGGCGGCGTCCGGGCAGACCAGGGCGCACTCCATGCAACCGGTGCACAGATCGGCGTGGAACTGCGGCACGGTGCGCCGGAACAGGCCCTTGTCCTTGGCTGCCGCGCTGCCGGCCGGCATGAACAGGCCGATGCCGGGCAGGACCGGGGCCTCGCCGATGGTGCCCTCGCGGAACGGTCGGGCGACCAGGTCCTCGTAGTAGGCGGGATCGAACAGGGCGCTGGCGCCGGTGGAGCTCGCGCAGGTCTCGGCGGAGGTGGAGATGCTGTGCAGGGCCAGGACGGGCGGGGCGTCGTCGATGGCGCGGAACTCTGGGGCGTCGTAGTCCACGGCGACCGTGGCCTCGATGCCCTCGCGGATCACGGCCATGTTGCCCTCGACGACCTTGGTGCCCTTGCTGCCGAACTTCTTGGTGATCTGGGCCCCGACCTTGGCCAGGATCGCCTCCTCGGAGGCGCCGGCGGACACCCGGTCGACGTGGGCGGCCACTGCACCGATGAAGGCGATGCCCATCATCCGGGTCTCCAGCTCCGCGGTCGGGGCGTGCCGCTTGGCCACCGCGAACGCGTCGACGACCAGGAAGCGGATGTTGCGCTCGCGGATCGTCCGACGGGCGTAGCGGGGCAGCTCGGCCCAGACCTCGGCCGGGGACAGGTCGGACTGGAGCATGAAGGTGCCGCCCGGCACCAGGCCCTTGAGCGGGTTGGTGTGCATGAACGCCCGGTGGTCCGGGGAGATGACGACCTCGACCTCCTCGAGCTCGGCGTTGGTGACCAGCACCGGCTCGGGGCTCAGGGTGATGTAGTAGTTGGTCGGGGCGCCGCTCTTCTCCGAGCCGTACTTGGGTGCGGACTTCGAGTGCATCTCCAGCACACCGGCCAAGATGTCGGTGAGCAGCTTGCCGGTGGCGATAGTGCCGTAGCCGCCGACGGAGTGGAACCGGATGCGCAGGGCCGATTCGGGCAGCAGGCGCGGGTTCGGCTCGGTCTCCAGGGCCATCAGCTCGGTCTCGGGGTAGGCGGCGCGCATCCGGTCCTGGACCTGCGCCATCGCAGGCGACGCGTCGGTGCTGAAGAACTGCGAGCCCAGGTAGATCAGGGGCGCCCGGTTGCCCTGTGCCATGTTCTTGAAGGCGGCGATGATGTGCCGGGGCTGCACGTCGTGCCCGCCCAGGCCGAAGATCGCGGTCGTCAGGTGCGGGGTCCCGGTCCGTGCCGGGATGCCCTCGTAGGGGGTGACCCCGTCGGGGCCCAGCTCGGAGTTGGCACGCGCCTTGAACAGTGCGGAGGTGACCAGGCTGGTCAGCGCGGTCTGGTCCGAGCGCTCCAGGACGGTGACTGCCTTCGCGCCGGCCAGGGCCGCGACCAGCTCGGCCTCCGGGAACGGCTGGAGCATCTTGACCGACACCACACCGACCTTGAGGCCCCCGGCGCGCAGGTGCGGCAGCACGGCGCGCACGTCGTCGGTGATCGAGCCCAGGCCCACCATCACGTAGTCGGCGTCGTCGCAGTCGTATGCCAGGACCGGCTCGTACACCCGGCCGGTCAGCTCGGCGTACTCGCTCATGGCGCGGCGGGTCAGTCCAGGCACGGCGTTGACGAAGTGGGTGCGGTGGTCCACCGCGCCGGCCTGGAAGTCCGGCTGGTTCTGCACCGGGCCGGTCAGGCCGGGGTTGTGCACATCGACCAGGGCCGGGACCATCTGGCGGGTGCCCTTCTCCAGGGCGTTGCGCCACTGCCGGCTCCACTGTCCGTGCAGCTCTGTGGGGACCCAGGTCAGGGTGTCGTCGATCTGTGCGCCGGCGTTGTCGGACTCGACCTTCTCGGCGTGCTCGGCCAAGTACGCCCGCAGTGCGTCGAGGTCAGCGGGGCGCAGGTCATCGGCGTGCCGGTCGAGGTAGCCGTTGAGCTGCATGACCCGGCCCTTGGCGCCGAACAGCATCTCCTGGGCCACGGTCGGGCACTCGATACGCCCGGCCGGGTCGCCGAGGTACTCGCGCAGCAGGTCGGGCTCGGGCAGCACGGCCTCACTGAGCATGTGGCTGGTGGAGAACCCGTCCATCGCATTGGCCACCGGGATCAGCGACAGCGCGGAGGTCCGGTAGGAGATGGCGGCCAGGTCGGCTGCCTCCTGCGGGTTGGAGCCGAACAGGATCGTGTACCCGGCGCTGAGCAGGGCGTAGACGTCGTCATGGCCGGCCATGACGTTCAGGGAGTGCTTGGACACCACGCGGGCGGCGACCTGCAGCACGAAGCCGCCGGTCTTCTTGCCGACCGTCACGTAGTGCGACTCCATTGCGTAGAGGATCCCCTGGCTGGAGGAGGCGTTGGAGATGAACTGCCCGCCGGTCAGCGACGCGCCCAGCGCGCCACTCTGGGCGGAGTGCTCGCCCTCGGGCTCGAAGAAGAACGGGTGCTTGCCCCACACGTTCACCCCACCTTCGGCGCGTGCGGCCTCGAACAGTTCCGAGATCTCGGTGGAGGGGGTGATCGGGTAGCCGATGACCCCGCCGCAGACGTGGCGCATCACATGGGCGACGGCGCCGTTGCCGTGGACGACGGTGGGCTCTCCGGGGAATCGGGGCTGCTGCAGATCAGTCATGGGCCTATCCGGGCTACGAGAGGGAGTGGGCATGCCGGCGGGACACCTCGGGGGTGGCTGTTGCCGGCGGGGTGATCGGAGCCGGGGAAGGCGTCCGGGATCCGCGGTACAGGGCAGCGGTCGCGCTCTGGCGCATGGCACACCTCACATCCAGCGGGTGCGGCCAGACTAACCCCGGCGGGTATCGGTTCCGGGTGACGATCGTCCCGTCCTCAACCACCTAAGGACCCGCATGTGGCCCAGCGGCGGCACGTCGACGCGCGGCGTCGTGGAGGATCGCCCCCAGGACATGGGGTGTGGGGCGGCTTCTGAGCCTGTCGCCTACGAGCTCACGTGCGGGTCTCGCGGACCAGCGCCTCGGCCCAGCGTTCGACCATGGCCGGTGTGCTGGCGACGATCTGGACCTCGCGCACCGTCGTGGGCGTGGACAGCAGCACGGTCAGGGCGATCCGAGTCACCTCCTCCAAGGGCCAGGCGCCGCGGGCGAGGATGGCGGGCAGGGCCATCGACCGTGCCCCTCGGTCAGTCGCCGCGGCCACGGCCGCACGGTAGGCCTCGGCCAGGAGCCGATCAGGTCCTGCGGGTGGATGCCAACGTGGAGCCGGCACCGTGATGGTTCGACCATGGGAGTGCGCACGCCTGCCCGGCACCACCACGACGTCCACGGGGGCGTCAGCGAGGTTGCCGAGCACCACCCGCACGTGTGGCCGCTGCACGTCGCCCACGCTCCCAGTCCCGCGACATCCGGGCAAGTGGGTCGCTGGCTTCCGCGGGGCAGGTCCAACGGCCCTCCCCTGGGCGCCGAACGCCCAATACCCTGCGCAGTATGGGTACCCATCACATGTCCGCAGTCGACAACGCCTGGTTGCGCATGGACTCGCCGGGCAACCTGCTGGTCGTCAATGCGGTGATGTGGTCGGCGCAGGCCTCGGACTTCGATCAACTGCGCGAGGTCATCACGACGCGGATGATCAACAAGTTCCCGCGCTTCCGCCAGCACCCGGTCAGCTCCCGCCTTCCCCTCGGCCGCACCGAGTGGGTCGACGACGACGGCTTCGATACCGAGCACCACTTCCGGTACGTCACGCTCGAGGCACCCGGCGACGAGGCCGCCCTGCAGGCTTACGTGGGCAGCCAGACCGGGGTGCCGTTGGACCCCGACCATCCCCTGTGGGAGATCCACTTCATCTCCGGGTTCCAGGCAGGTACTGCGGTGCTGTTCCGCCTGCACCACGCGATCGCCGACGGCATCGCCCTGACCCGCGTGGTCATGTCGCTGACCGACGACGGACCTCAGGACGGGTTCCGGGAGTCCCATGACCCCAGCTCCACGCGCAGCGCGCTCGACTCGGGTCGCTGGGTGCTCGAGCAGGGCTGGGGCCTGGCCCGCAACCCCACGCGCGTGATCGGCCTGACGGGGACTGCACTGCGCGACGCCCGCCGATTGGTCCACCTCGCACTGCTGCGGCCCAAGCCGCGGTCGGTGCTCAGCGGGGCCGTGGTGCCGGAGAAGCTGGTGACCTGGACCCCGCCGGTCCCGCTGCCGCAGGTCAAGGCGATCGGCCGCGCCACGGGGACCACCGTCAACGACGTCCTGCTGGCGGCCCTGGCCGGCGCGCTGGGTACCTACCTCGCTGAGCACGGCACGCCGTTGCCCAGCATCCGCGTCATGGTGCCGGTCAACCTGCGCCCTCTGGATGCCCCGCTGGCCCCCGAGCTCGGCAATTCCTTCGGGTTCTACTTCGTCGACCTGCCCACCGGTCCCATGGACCCCGCCCAGCGGGTCGCCGCGATGCACGACCACGTGGAGTCCATCAAGGGTTCACCAGAGGCGCTGGTGGCCTTCGGTGTCCTGGCCGGCCTGGGCGCTGCGCCCCGACCAGTGGAAGACCTCGGAGTGGCGTTCTTCGGAAGCAAGGCAGCCGGCGTGGTGACCAACGTGATCGGTCCCAGTGAGCATGTCCGGCTCGCCGGCGCCAAGGTCGACGGCATCATCGGGTGGGTGCCGCGGGCAGGCGACATGGGCTTCGGAGTGGCGATCTACTCCTATGCAGACCAGGTCACGCTCGCGTTCTCCACGGACGCGGCGCTGATCCCCGACCCCGACCACCTGGCCGACCTGGCCCTGGCCGAGCTCCACGCGATGGGGCATCTGATCGGCTGACCTGACCAGAGGCGCAACCGTCCCGTCCGGGCTCAGTCCACGATCCGGATCCGCAGCCTGCGGAACCCCTTGCCCTTGTTCTCCACCTTCACGACCTCGATCCCTCCGATCTGCCGGGTCGAGGCCACGTGCGTGCCACCGTCGGCCTGGGTGTCCAGGCCCACGATGTCCACGATCCGGACCACCTCGAGGTTGGGGGGGAGCAGGTTGGTGGCCGTGCGGATGATGTCGGGGATCGCGAACGCCCGCTCCCGCGGCAGGACGCTGACCTCGATGGCCCGGTCGGCCTCGACCTCGACGGCACACGCGGCCGCCACCGCCTCCTTGAACCCGGGCGGCACCTCAGGCAGGTTGAAGTCCATCCGCGCCTCGAACGGCTCCATGTTGCCCCCGGTGACCAGGGCGCCGAAGTCGCGGAACACGACCCCGCTGAGCAGGTGCAGTCCGGAGTGGGTGCGCATCAGGGCGGTGCGCCGATCGTCGGCGATCGCGCCCCGGACGGCCGTCCCCACCAGGGGCACCGGGTCGTCCTCGTGGGCCACCAGTCGCAGGTCCTCCCCGCGCCGGGTCCCCACGATCCTGGTCTGCACACCGCCCCACAGCAGCACTCCATGGTCCGGTGGCTGCCCACCGCCGCCGGGGTAGAACGCGGAGCGGTCCAGCACGATCCCGTCCGCGTCGACGTCGAGCACGGCCGCATCCCACTCGCGCAGGGTCGCGTCGGCCAGGTCCAGCCGGGTGGTCGGTCCGTGGTGGTCTGCCATGGGCGCAGCGTAGTCAGCCCGCAGGCGACCCAGCTGGGCGACCATTGCGTCGGCCCACCTCACGCAGCACGACCACCGACCACGCCTCGACCTCCCGGACCTCGCCCGCGGGATGGCGCACCGCCGGCGTCCACGGGTCGACCGGCCAGCATGCGGTGTCCAGCACCTCGGCCCATACCGCGCCTGCGGAGCGGCCGGGGATCACGCACTGCGCAGGGGTGCCATGGGCGTTGAAGAACAATGCGAACGAGTCATCGGTCTGCGCCCGGCCGAACCTGTCGCGCTCGTTGAGCGCCGAGCCGTTGAGCACGACGGTCAGGGTTCGGGCGATCCCGGACTCCCAGTCGCGGGCCGTCATGGGTTGCGCGTCGGGCTGCAGCCACGAGATGTCGGGCACGTCGTCCCAGCTGCGGATCCGCCGGCCCTCGAAGAACCGGCGCCGCCGGAAGATCGGGTGCTGCGTCCGCAGGCGCACCAGCATCTGGGTGAACGCCAGCAGGTCGGTGTCCACCGCCGCCCAGTCCATCCAGGCCAGCGCGCTGTCCTGGCAGTAGGCATTGTTGTTGCCCCGCTGGGTCCGGCCGATCTCGTCGCCGTGCGAGATCATCGGCACGCCCTGGCTCAGCAGCAGGGTCACCATCAGGTTGCGCTGCTGCCGGGCGCGCAGCGCGAGCACGTCGGCATCGTCGGTGGGGCCCTCGACGCCGCAGTTCCAGGAGCGGTTGTGCGACTCCCCGTCGCGGTTGCCCTCCCCGTTGGCCTCGTTGTGCTTGTCGTTGTAGGAGACCAGGTCGGCCATGGTGAAGCCGTCGTGGGCGGTGACGAAGTTGATCGAGGCGTGCGGGCTGCGCCCGTCGTCGATGTAGAGGTCCGAGGAGCCGGTGAACCGGGAGGCGAACTCCGGCAGGGCGGCCGGCTCGCCGCGCCAGTAGTCCCGGGCGGTGTCGCGATACTTGCCGTTCCACTCGGTCCACAGCGCCGGGAAGTTGCCCACCTGGTAGCCGGCGTCGCCGAGGTCCCAGGGCTCGGCTATCAACTTGGCGTTGCTGACGATCGGGTCCTGGTGGACCAGGTCGAAGAAGGTGGAGAGCTTGTCGACCTCGTGGAACTCCCGGGCCAGGCTGGAGGCCAGGTCGAACCTGAATCCGTCCACGTGCATCTCGGTGACCCAGTAGCGCAGCGAGTCCATGATCAGCTGCAGCGAGTGCGGGCTGCTCACGTTCACCGAGTTGCCGGTGCCCGTGGTGTCGACGTAGCGGCGTTGGTCGGAATCGAGCAGTCGGTAGTAGTCGGGGTTGTCGATCCCGCGGAAGGACAGGGTGGGGCCGTTCTCGTTGCCCTCGGCGGTGTGGTTGTAGACCACGTCGAGCAGCACCTCGATGCCCGCCATGTGCAGCTGGCGGACCATCCCCTTGAACTCCGTGACCTGTTGGCCCATCGTCCCGGTCGCTGCGTACTCGTTGTGCGGGGCGAAGAAGCCGATCGTGTTGTAGCCCCAGTAGTTGCGCCGGCCCTGCAGGGACAGGAACCCGTCCTGCACGAACTGGTGCACGGGCATGAGCTCCACCGCCGTCACCCCCAGGGCCAGCAGGTACTCGATCATCGCGGGGTGGGCCAGCCCGGCATAGGTCCCGCGCAGCTCGGGCTCGACGTCGGGGTGGCCGATGGTCATCCCCTTGACGTGCGCCTCGTAGATGATCGTCTCGCTGTAGGGCCGCCCGATGTGCCGGTCCGAGGTCCAGTCGAAGTAGGGGCTGGTCACCACCGAGAGCATCGTGTGACCGAGGCTGTCGGTGTGATCGCGGCGGTCCGGGTCCCCGATCCGGTGGCCGTGCACGGCCTGGCTCGCATCGGGCATCCCCGTGATCGCCCGTGCGTAGGGGTCCAGCAGCAGCTTGTCGGGGTTGAATCGCAGCCCTGCAGCGGGGTCCCAGGGCCCGTGCACCCGGTACCCGTACCGCTGCCCGGGCCCGACCATCGGCAGGTAGGTGTGCCAGACCCCTGAACTCTTCTCCTCGAGGGTCAGTCGGTGCTCGCGCTGGTCGTCGTCGATCAGGCACAGGTCGACACGGTCGGCCCGGTTGGCGTAGAGCGCGAAGTTGGTGCCCACGCCGCCGTAGGTCGCGCCCAGTGGGTAGCGCTCCCCGGGCCAACGGGTGTCCAGTCGAATCGGCATGGCTGCCTCCGTGGCCAGCGTAGGCGCCGGGCGCCCGGGTGGCCCTGCCAGCGCTGATCGCCGCGGGTCCCGTTGCCCGGGCGTCGGGGTAGCGTGGGGGCTCCTGATCCGCGCCCCTGGAGGACCTACCTGTGGACACCCCGACGACTGCCGTCGACCCCTCGATCGATCCGGTGCCGCTGCCGTTCGCGGCCAGCGCCCAGCAGGTCCTGGCCGGATTGGCTGCCACACCCGACGGGCTGAACGCCCAGGAGGTTGCCGCGCGGGTGGACCGGTGGGGGCCCAACCGCCTGCCCGAGCCGGGGCGGGAGTCGCTGGTGCGCCGGGTGGCCAAGCACTTCGACGACGTCCTGATCTACATCCTGCTCGCCGCCGCCGTGCTCAAGGCGATCCTGGGTGACTGGGTGGACTTCGCCGTCATCCTCGCGGTCGCGGTGATCAGCGCGCTGATCGGATTCATCCAGGAGGGTCGCGCCCACGACGCGCTCGAGGGCATCAAGAACATGCTCTCCCTGGATGCCCAGGTCCGCCGCAACGGGCAATGGCAGAAGCTGCCCGCCGAGGACCTCGTGCCCGGGGACATCGTCCGCGTGCGCTCGGGGGACAAGGTGCCGGCGGACCTGCGCCTGCTGGAGGCAGTGAACTTGCGGGTCGAGGAGTCGGCCCTGACCGGGGAGGCGGTGCCCACCGAGAAGTCTCTGGACCCGGTTGAGGACGAGGCCGGGGTCGGGGACCGCACGAGCATGCTCTTCTCCGGCACGCTGGTCGCCGCCGGGCAGGGGATCGGCGTGGTGACCGCCACCGGTGCCGACGCTGAGATCGGCCGGATCCAGGCGATGCTGTCCGGGATCGAGGAGTTCGAGACCCCCCTGACCCGCGAGATGGCCCAGTTCGGCAAGCAGCTCTCGGTGATCATCCTCGGCATGGCTGCGCTGATGCTGGTCATCGGCACGGTCATCCACGACTTCGAGCCTGCTGAGCTGATCTCCGCGGCGATCGGGTTCGCGGTGGCCGCTATCCCGGAGGGCCTACCGGCCCTGGTCACGATCACCCTCGCACTGGGCGTCCAGCAGATGGCGGCCCGCAACGCGATCATGCGCAACCTGCCCGCCGTGGAGACCCTCGGCGCGGTCACCACCGTCTGCTCCGACAAGACCGGGACGCTGACCCGCAACGAGATGACGGTGCGGCACGTGGTCACGGCGCGGGGCACCTATGACGTCGCCGGTCTCGGCTACCAGCCCGAGGGAGAGATCACACTGGCCGACCAGTCGACCGACCTCGAGGTGTTCGGGGACCTGCGCACCCTGGTGACCGTCATGTCGGTGGCCAACGACTCCCACGTGGCCCAGGTCGAAGGCCACTGGCGCGTGGTCGGGGAGCCCACGGAGGGCGCGCTGGCTGCCCTGGGGATGAAGGCCGGGTTCGACCCCGGCACCTACCCGCGGCTGTCGGCGGTGCCCTTCGAGTCCGACCACAAGTACATGGCCACCCTGAACCGGACCCCCACCGGCCAGCGGGTGCTGCTGCTCAAGGGGGCCCCGGACCGGGTCCTGGAGCGGTGCGCCGCGCAGCTCGATGCCGAGGGGTCGCCCCGCCCACTGGACCAGGGGTACTGGGAGGCAGCGATCGACCGGCTGAGCGCCGAGGGCCTGCGCGTGCTGGCTGCGGCCGCCCGGCCCGCGCCGACCGGCATGGAGGACCTCGACCATGACGACCTGGGCGAGATGCTGATGGTCGGCCTGGTCGGGATCGTCGACCCACCGCGGCCCGAGGCCATCGAGGCGATCGCGACCTGCCACCGCGCGGGCATCCGGGTCAAGATGATCACCGGCGACCATGCGGGCACGGCCAGTGCGATCGCCCGGGAGATGGGCATCACCGACGCGCTCCCGACGGACTCCGACGCCCCGAGCGTGGTCAGCGGTCCCGAGCTCGAGCGGGCCAGCAACGCCGAGCTGCGCCACATCGTGGATCGGACCGACACCTTCGCCCGGACCAGCCCGGAGCACAAGTTGCGGCTGGTCAAGGCCCTGCAGGCCAACGGCGAGATCGTGGCCATGACCGGCGATGGGGTCAACGACGCCCCGGCACTCAAGCGGGCGAATGTCGGCGTGGCGATGGGCATCAAGGGCACCGAGGCCACCAAGGAGGCCGCCGACGTCGTGCTCGCCGACGATGACTTCTCCTCCATCGAGCGCGCGATCGAGGAGGGTCGGCGGATCTATGACAACCTGCAGAAGTCGATCGTGTTCCTGCTGCCCACCAACGGGGCGCAGTCGCTGGTGATCCTCGTGGCGGTCCTGTTCGGACTGGCGCTCCCGCTCTCGCCCGTGCAGATCCTGTGGATCAACCTTGTCACCGCGATCACGTTGTCCCTGGCGCTGGCCTACGAGCCGGCCGAGCCGGACCTGATGACCCGACCACCCCGCGACCCGCGCGCCTCGATCCTGTCCCGCGAGTACCTGGTGCGTATCGCCTATGTCTCGGTGCTGATCGCCGGCGCCACGATGGCGGTGTTCTACCTGGCCCGTTCCTGGGGCTGGCCCACCGACGAGGCCCAGACCATGGCCGTGACGATGCTGGCCCTGGGCCAGATCGCCTACCTGTTCAACGCCCGATCGCTGCGCGAGTCCAGCCTGCGCAGGGACCTGCTGACCAGCAACCCCGTGGTCTGGGTCGTGGTCGGCCTCATGCTCGTCTTCCAACTGGTGTTCGTCTACGCACCGTTCATGCACTCGTGGTTCGGCTCCGCGGCGTTGCCGATCGAGGGGTGGCTGCTGCCGCTGGGGCTGTCGGTGGTGATCTTCCTGCTCGTCGAGGTCGGCAAGCTGGTGTTCCGTCGGCTCACCCCGGCACCGGTGGTGGCCGAGGCAGCCGTGGCGGCCGAGGTGGTCGCGTGAGCCAGTCGGGCGCGCCGGCACCCGCGGCCGCGCCGGAGCCGCCACCCGATCCGGATCCCGAACCAGGGGCCGAGCCCTCGTTCTGGGGTGACGAGCGCCCGGCGGTGGACGGGGTGCTGCGCTGGGTCGCTGATCGGGTCGCCCGGCCCGGGGACCCCAAGGCGACGGCCCGACCGGCCTCGGAGCTCGCAGCCGCTGCCGGTCGCACGGTCACCCCGGCGGGGATCGGCTGGCAGAACGCACTCGGAGTGTTCGACCGGGTCCTGGTCCCGGCCACCCGAGCCCAGGATGACCCGCTGAACCTGGCCTACATCCCGGCAGCGCCGACCCGGGTGGCGATCGCCTTCGACCTGGCGACGAGTGCGGCCAACATCTTCGCGGGCATGTGGGAGGCAGGCGCGGGCGCGATCCACGCGGAGAACGAGGCGCTGGCCTGGCTGGTCGACCTGCTCGGCTGGCCCGGGACCGCCGGCGGCACGTTCGTCTCCGGCGGGACGGTCGGCAACCTGTCGGCGTTGATGACCGCGCGCGAGACCATGCTGGCCCGTCGGGGTGCCCGGCCCGAGCAGGGCTGGGCGCTGGCGTGCACGAGTGAGGCGCACTCCTCGATCCGCGGCGCGGCCCGGGTGCTCGACGTGGGGGTGGTCGACGTGCCCATCGACGACCGCGGGCATCTCACGGGTGCGGCCCTGCGCCCGGTCCTGGCAGCCAACCCGCAGGTCTTCGCAGTGGTCGCCTCGGCCGGCACCACGAACGGCGGCCTGGTCGACGACCTGGCTGAGGTCGCCGATGTGTGCGCCGAGTTCGGGGGGTGGCTGCACGTGGATGGCGCGTACGGCGGTGCCGGTTTGGCGGCACCCAGCGTGCGGCACCTCTTCGACGGCATCGAGCGTGCGGACAGCTTCATCGTGGACCCACACAAGTGGTTGTTCGCGCCCTACGACTGCTGCGCGTTGGTCTACCGCGACCCGCGGACTGCTCGTGCCGCGCACTCCCAGCACGCCAGCTACCTGGCCAACATCAACCGGGAGGAGTGGAACCCCGCCGACCTGGCCACCCAGCTGACCAGGCGCGCGCGCGGCCTGCCGTTCTGGTTCTCGCTGGCTGTCCACGGCACCGACGAGTACCGGGCCGCGGTGGAGTCGACCCTGGCGATCGCCCGGGAGGTGGCTGCGGGGATCCGCGCCCGTGCGCACCTGAGCCTGGTGCAGGAACCGGAACTGTCCGTGGTGCTGTTCGAGCGTCCGGGGTGGGTCGCTGCGGACTACGACCAGTGGGCGCGCAGCGCGGCCCTGGCCGGCACGATCTTCTGCCTGCCGACGACGTGGCGCGGGCGGACGGTGCTCCGGCTGGCGTTCGTCAACCCCGACACCGACCCGCAGCGGGTCCTCGAGGCCCTGGACACGGCGCAGTGATCCTCACGACAGCCGGGCTCGCGGCCCTGCAGCTCAAGGGGGAGGGGTCGGTGACCATCCTGGCCATGCCGATCTGGTTGGACATCCTGGCCATCGTCGTCGCGGCGCTGGGTGGTGCGCTGTTCGCGGTCATCGGCGTGGAGCGCACGCTCAACGCGGGCTAGCCACCCGCGTCGGCGGTCCTGGTGGGCGTGATCGCGGCCGTCGCGGGCGGCATCATCCGCGACCTGCTCGTGGGCGATGCCCCCGCCATCATGGCGGAGGGTCCGTGGGATGCCTCGGCGGCGCTGGTCGGCAGCGCGGCGGGTCGCCCAACCGGTCGTGCGCCGGGGTATGTCGGCTCGGGAGGTCCTGGCGGAGTCCAGTGATGCGTTCGCCCCCGCCCTGCACGGCGACACCACAGGGTCCATCCCGGTGGAGGCGGCGCTCGAGCGCCGACGGCTCACCGCAGCAGGGCGCCGCGCCCGCCGCGGGCGGGACTGACTGCCCGCTCGGCGCCCGTCCGCTGGCGATCAGGCCAGGCCCTGCGCCGCCAGGTACTCACTGGCCACGTCGGCGGGATCCTTGCGGTCGATCTCCACGGCCGCGTTCATGGCCTGGAGGTCATCGGTGGTCAGCACCGCGGATACCGCGTCCAGCGCCGCCGTGATGGTCTCGGTCACGGCCGGCGTGTACAGCGCGGGCAGGATGTTCTCGGCGGTCTGCAGCTCCTTGTCGTCGGTGAGCACGACGAGGTCGTTGGCCGTCACCGAACCCGAGGACGAGAACACCAGGCCGACGTCGACCTTGCCCTGCGTGAGTGCCTGGATGGTCAGCGGGCCACCGGCGTCCAGCGGGACGAACGTGTCCACGGAGACGCCGTAGGTCGTCTCGAGGCCCGGCTGGCAGAACGGCCGCTCGGGGCACTCCGGTGGCCCCCCGAGGCTGACCGGGGAACCCTGGCTGAAGGTGCCCAGGTCCGACAGCGTGGTCAGCGAGTTCGCCTGCGCGAAGTCCTTGGTCACCGCGAAGGCGTTCTGGTCCTGGGCGGGTGAGGGCTCCAGCAGCGTCATCGACTTCGGCTCGGCCAGCCCGCGAGCGGCAGTGAGGGTCCCCTGCACGTCGCCCGAGGCCACCTGGGGGGCGTCGGGGCCGTTGGTGGCCTTGTTGAGGAACTCGGTGAGGCTGCCGAGGTACTCCGGGGTCAGCTGGACCTCGCCCTTCTCCAGCGCCGGGGCGATCACCTCTCGGGTGGTCAACTCCTTGATGGAGGCCGGCTGGCCGGCCGTGGCCAGCACCTGCTGGTACATCTCGGCCAGGATCTTGGTCTCGGTGAAGTTCGTGGTCGCGATGACGATCGGCGTGGCCGCGGGGTCCGTGGCCCCACTGGCGCCGTCGGTGCCGGGGCTGTCGGACGAACAGGCCGCCAGTGCGAGCCCCAGGACGGCGGTGAGGGCTACTGCGGACAGTCTCGTGAGTCTGGTCATCGCAGAAGTCAAGCACAGGCTGGGCGAACGGGCCCGTGCAGCGCGCGACCGGCGGTTCGCGATTCAGCCGGCGGCATCGGCGATGACGAGCTGCGCGTCCGTGGTGCGCGAACGCAGCCCGGTCGGGGTGGCGACCCGTTCGAAGGCCGCCAGGCCCAGCTCAGCCACGATCGCCAGCAGGGCTGTGAGCAGCGCCCCGGCGATGATCAGGGTGTTGTCCTGCAGGGCGAAGCCATCGACCACGTAGCGCCCGAGGCCGCCCCCGCCGACCAGCGCAGCCAGCGACGCGGTGGCCACGACCTGGACGCTGGCCGTGCGGATCCCGGCCACGATCAGGGGTGTGGCCAGGGGCAGCTCGATGCGCACGATCCGTTGCGCCGAGGTCATCCCCATCCCCTGACCGGCGTCGAGCACCGTCGGGTCGACCGAGGCCATCCCCGCGAACGTGTTGGTCACCAGGGGTGGGATCGCGAACACCGCCAGCGCGAGCACCGCCGCGGTGTTGCCCACTCCGATGCTGGGGATCGAGGCCAGGATGATCAGCACCCCCAGGGTCGGGATGGCCCGTCCGACGTTGCTGATGTTGGTGGCCAGCAGCACCCCGTGGCGCAGGTGGCCCAGGATGAGGGCGAACGGGAGCGCGACCAGAAGCGCCAGCGCCATCGCAAGCACGCTCATCTGGATCTGCTCCCAGGTTCGCATCGGGATGCCGTTGGGCCCGGTCCAGTGCGCTGGGTCGGTGAACCACTGCCAGAGGGTCATCGGGCCGCCTGACTCGCTGCCCAGGGTGAGCTTCGGTGCTGAGCCCAGTGCAGCGCCACCTCGAAGGCCATCGCCAGCAGCACGCAGGCCACCGTCGCGGTGAAGATCTGCGCGTGCCAGAAGTTCTGCTGGAAGCCCGAGAGGATCAGGCCGCCGTACCCGCCGTAGCCGACCAGCGCACCGATCGTGACCATGCCGACGGTCGACACCGTGGCGATCCGCACCCCGGCGATGATCGCGGGCAGGGCCAGCGGGACCTCCACCCGCCACAGGATGGCGCGGCGGTCCATGCCCATCCCGCGGGCGGCATCCACCACGGCCGGATCGACGCCGTCCAGGCCCACGACCGTGTTGCGCAGCACCACGAGGAGGGCGTAGAGCGCCAGCGCGAGGATCACCGTCAACGGCGAGAGGCCGAAGATCGGCCACAGCAGCGAGATCAGGGCCAGCGAGGGGATCGTGTACAGGATCGCCGAGACGCTCAGGACCGGGGACATCAGGACGCGGTAGCGTCGCACCAGGATGGCCAGCGGGAAGGCCACCAGCAGGGCCAGCAGAACTGAGGCGACGGTGAGCAGCAGGTGCTCACGGCCCGCAGCGAGCAGTTCGTCGGTGTGCGAGGACACATAGTCCCAGGACACCCACGGGTTCGGGGCGGTGCTCGCAACGACGATGCCGGGAGTGGACACCTGATGGACAGTAACGAAACCCAGCCGGTGATCGTGGCCGAACGGGTCTCCAAGCAGTACCCGGACGGCACGATGGCCGTCCACGAGCTGGACCTCGAGGTGGGCCGCGGCGAGATCTGCGTGCTCGTCGGACCCTCGGGCTGCGGCAAGACGACGACCCTGCGGATGATCAACAGGCTCGTCGAGCCCAGCTCCGGGACGCTGCGGATCAACGGCCAGGACGTCACCTCGATGAACGTCGAGACCCTGCGCCGGGGGATCGGCTACGTGATCCAGGCCGACGGTCTGTTCCCGCACTACACGGTGCGCCGCAACGTGGGCACCACCTGCCGGTTGCAGGGGTGGGACTCGGCGCGCACCGCGGCCCGCGTCGACGAGCTGCTGGCGATGGTGGGCCTGGATCCCGAGGCCTACGGCGACCGCTACCCCCACCAGCTCTCCGGTGGCCAGCGCCAACGGGTGGGCGTGGCCCGCGCCCTGGCCGTGGACCCGCCGGTGCTGCTGATGGACGAGCCGTTCGGGGCGGTCGACCCGATCGCGCGCGACATGCTCCAGACCGAGTTCCACGCGCTGCAGCGGCGGCTGGGCACCACCGTGGTGATGGTCACCCATGACATCGACGAGGCGGTGCGCCTCGGCGACCGGATCGCGGTCATGCGCCAGGGCGGCTACCTCGAGCAGTACGACAGCCCGGCTCGGATCCTCTCCGAGCCGGCCAACGACTTCGTGGCCGACTTCGTCGGCGCGGACCGGCTGATCAAGCTCATGGCCGTCACCGGTGTGGATGCGGGCCTGCTGGCGCCAGTGGGCCCCGGCGACGAGGGGCTCGCAGAGCTGCCCGCCGACGCCACACTGCGCGAGGCCGTGGTCGCCCTGCTGCACTCGCCTGAAGGTCGGGTGCGCGTCGAGGGGCTGGTCGGCGGGGGCTCGGGGGTGCTCCGGCTGGCTGACGTGCACGGGCTGCTGGCCGCCCAGCGCTGAGCCTGGTCAGCGCAGATCCCGCTCACGCTGGTACCGCTCAGCGGTACTCGGGGTTGGGGTGTTCGGGATCAGTCAGGTCCCAGTTGCTGGTCACGTTGCCGTGTGCGGGGATCCCGCCGGCGTCGGTGAGCCGGCGCGCGGCGTGCAGCAGGTTCCACGTGGCGAACACGGTGTTGCGGGTGGTCCAGTGGTTGGTCGCGCCGGCACCGTCGTCGAGGTACGAGGCGCCCGGCCCGGCCTCCCCGACCCAGTAGGCGTCGGACTGCGGCGGGATCGTGAACCCGATGTGGGCCAAGGCGTAGAGCACCTGCGCCGCGCAGTGCTTCGCGCCATCCTCGTTGCCGGTGACCAGCGCACCGCCGACCTTGCCGTAGTAGGCCCACTGGCCGCTCGCGTTGGTCTGGCCGCTGAATCCGTAGAGCCGTTCGATCATCAACCGGGTCATCGAGGACTGGTCGCCCAGCCAGATCGGGGTGGCCAGGACCACGATGTGCGCCGGCTCGATCAGACGGCGGTAGATGTCCGGGAACGGGTCGCGGTCCCAGCCCTGCTCGCGCATGTCCGGGTAGACCCCCGGTGGGAAGTCGTGGTCCACGGTGCGCAGCGTGTCGACCCGGGCCCCGACCCCTTCGAGGATGTGCCGGCTGATCGCGATGAGGCGGTCGGTGTGGCTGGGGTCCGGTGAGCGCTTGAGCGTGCCGTTGACGAACACCGCGCGCAGGTCGGTGAAGTCGGTCCGGCTGGCGGCGATCTCGGCGTCGATGAACCGTGCCACCGAGTGGGGGATCGAGTCGGGCAGGGGGCTGGCTGACGATGTGGCGGGTCCGGTCGGCACCATGGATGTCCTCTCCTGGGCAACGAATCCTCCAAGGACCACTACCTCATCTCTGGCCGACCATACGTGGCGGCGTCGTGCCGTGCGCGCGGTGGCGGGCATCGTGGGCCGCCGCTCGCTAGGGTCCGGTCGAGGGGGCCGGTCCAGTGCCGGCACGAGGGAGGTACGCCATGGACCCGGTGGACGCAGCGAATTTGAACTTCAACGAGACGACGTTGACGATCCTCAACGTCCTCATCGGGCTGATCATGTTCGGGGTCGCCCTCGACGTGCGCGTCGAGGACTTCCGGCGCATCCTGCGCGACCCGCGGGGCCCGGCGATCGGTCTCGTGGCCCAGTTCGTGTTGTTCCCCGCGATCACGTTCGTCCTGGTCGGCTTCCTGGATCTCGCGCCGTCGGTGGCGCTGGGCATGATCCTGGTGGCGGCCTGCCCGGGCGGGAACTTCTCCAACTTCCTGACCGTCTACGGCCGGGGCAACGGCGCGTTGAGCGTGAGCATGACGGCCGTGTCCACGTTGCTGGCCATCGTGATGACCCCGTTCAACCTGCAGTTCTGGGGTTCGCGCACCGACGGTGCCAAGGAGATCCTGACCGAAGTCTCGCTGGACCCGATGGACCTGATGGTCACCATCGTGCTCATCCTCGGGGTCCCGCTGCTGCTCGGGATGCTCACCCGGGCCAAGCGCCCGGAGCTCGCCGACCGGCTACGCAGGCCGATGCGCTACCTGTCGTTGGGCCTGTTCTTCTCGTTCATCCTGTTCGCGCTGATCGGCAACTGGTCGTTCTTCCTGGAGTTCATCGGGGTGTTCGCAGTGGTCGTGGCCCTGCAGAACGCCGCCGCGCTGACCCTGGGGTACTTCTCCGCCGCCGCCTTCCGGATGCCGGAGTACGACCGGCGGGCCATCTCGATCGAGGTCGGCATCCAGAACTCGGCGCTGGCCCTGGTGATCGTGTTCACGTTCTTCGACGGACTGGGCGGCATGGCCGTGATCGCCGCGTGGTGGGGAGTCTGGCACCTGGTGTCCGGGCTCATGCTGGGCACGTTCTGGTCGCGCCGTCCACCGGTGGTCCCGCACATGGTCGACGCGGCGGCGCCTGCGTGAGTCGCGGGTCCCCCTCGATCGCGCAGCTGCGCGGGGCGCGGGTGCTGGTCACCGGTGCAGCCGGGGGGATCGGGGCGCAGACCTGCGCGGTGCTGCGCAGTGCCGGGGCGCACGTGATCGCCGCGGACCTGGACGTGGCGCAGACCGGCGACCTCGACGCCGCGGAACGCGTGGCCCTGGACGTCACCGACGACGCCTCGGTCGAGTCGGTGGTCGGGGGCCTCGGCGCCCTGGACGGGTTGGTGCTCAGCCACGGCGTGACCTCGCTCGGCCCGGCGGTGGACACGCCGATGAGTGCGGTCAACCGGGTGCTGGACGTGAACCTGCGGGGGTCGATCGCGGTCACCCAGGCAGCGCTGCCCGGACTCATCGCCCGGCGAGGGCGCATCGCGGTGCTCAGCTCGGTGTCGGGCTTCGCCCCCCTGGTGCATCGCACCGCGTACTCGGCCTCCAAGCACGCGATCCACGGCTACTTCGACAGCCTGCGCGCGGAGCTCGTCGACGAGGGGGTCTCGGTCACGATCGTGGCCCCCTCGTTCGTGGCGACGGGAATCGAGACGCGCGCAGCCCATCGAGCAGGGGGCTCAGCGGGGGACTGGTCGACCACCGGGGAGGTGCTCGCGCCGCTGGATGTGGCCGAGGCGCTCGTGGCCGGGATGGCCCGCCGACGAGCGCTCGTGCTGCCCTCGCGGACAGCCCGTGCGGCCTACGCGCTGTCCCGGGTAGCGCCCGCTGCTTACGCGCGCACGATGCGGCGCAGGGTGCTGGGCACCGAGTAACCCGACGCCTGTGCTCCACCTCCGGCCCGGCGCTCGCCGCGGATGATCTCCTCGTCAATGTCAGCCAGGTACGCGTCGAAGTCGATGCGCATCATCGGGCGCTTGCGCGGACCCCAGCGGTCGACCGCCTCGCGGTGGGCGTGCTGCACGGCGGCGTGCTGGTCGTCGGTGCTCGGCAGCGCGTAGCGGCCCGAGATGTGGGCCGCGGCCAGCTTGGCCTGGGCCTCGACCACCGGCAGCGCGGCCCCCGTGGACTGCATCAGGCCGGTGAACATCAGGCTGGGATCTTCGAGGTGCACGACCCGCTTGTACAGCGGCATCGCCTCGGCGTCGGCGCCGAGGTAGTCCTGGGAGAGGAACGGGATGGTGACCCGGTAGCCGGTGGCCCACACGATCAGGTCGACGTCCTCGACCCGGCCGTCGGTGAACACGACCCGCTCGCCCTCGAACCGCTCGATGCCCGTGATGGGCCGCACCTCGCCGTGCGTGATCCGGTGCAGGATGGTGTCGCTGATCGTCGGGTGGTTCTGGAAAAGGCCCTGGGCCGGGGTGGGCAGGCCGTAGGACTGCGGAGTGCCCACGGCCAGGGTCAGCATCCGCTGGGCGATCTGCTGGCGCACCTTCCAGGGCAGCACCGACAGAAGTCCGTTGGTCGCGTCCGCGGGCCGGCCGAACAGGTACTTCGGCACGATCCAGGAGCCGCTGCGCGAGGAGAGCAGGACGTCACTGGCCACGTAGGA
This sequence comes from uncultured Actinomycetes bacterium, assembly GCA_963788325.1. Taxonomy (GTDB): domain Bacteria; phylum Actinomycetota; class Actinomycetes; order S36-B12; family CAIYMF01; genus Prado023. The sequence continues at coordinate 518,844 of CAWBGJ010000014.1, read as the reverse complement.
GGCATCCACGGCGATGTCCATGGCGGAGTTCCCGATGCCGACGACGAGCACGCGCTTGCCGGCGAACACCGCGGAGCTGCGGTAGTCGTGGGCGTGCATCTGGGCGCCGGTGAACGTGCCGGGGTACTCGGGCGTGGGCCAGCTTCGGGTCCCAGTTGTGGCCGTTGGCCACGATGACCGCGTCAGCGTGCTCGACGATCTGCTCGCCGGAGTCGGTGACTGCCTCGATCTGCCAGATCTCCGTGCCGGTCTGCGGGTCGAGCACCTTCTCGACGTGCTGGACCGTCGTAGCGAACCGGACGTGCTCGGTGACACCGAAGTGGTCGGCGTAGTCAGCCAGGTAGTCCGCGACCTTCGAGGCCGCCGGGTAGTCCTCCCAGTCCGCGGGCATCGGGTAGTCGGCGAACTCGGTGCGTCCCTTGCTGGTGTTCAGGTGCAGCGAGGAGTACGCCGGGGACAGCCCGCTGGAGCTCTGGAACACCCAGAGACCGCCGATCCGGTCGGCCTTGTCGAAGCCGACGACGCTGACCCCGGCCTGGAGCAGCTCCTTCATGGCGGTGATCCCGGCGGCGCCGGCTCCGATCACCGCGACGTGCGGGACGCTGGCCGAGGCGGAGGTGGGCGCCTGCTCGGACGGCTGTGCGGTGGGGGTCTCGAGGTGGGGCACCGGGGTTCTCCTGAGATCGGGGATGCGACGGGCGTGTTCCTTCTGCCCCAGTGTTCCCCTGGGCGGCACCCGTCAAACGCGCGAGCCAGTCACCCCGGCGGGTACCAGCGCGTGCGCAGCGAGCCGCGGCATGTCCAACGCCGCGATCTGGGACACGCTCCACGGACTGAGCAGCCACGGGCTGCGGGCCGCAACCTCGGCCAGGGCGTTCGGGTCTGCCCAGGTGTGCTCCATGACCTCGGCCGGGTCGGGATCGAGGCCGCTTTCGAGGACGGCCACGTACACCGGGCACACCTCGTTCTCCCGGACGCCGGAGGCATCCACAGCCTCGTAGCGGAAGTCGGGGAGCACCGGCTGCAGGTCGGCGATCCGCGCGCCCAACTCCTGCTCCACGCGCCGGGCGATCGCGTCGGCCATCGACTCGCCGGGCTGCGGATGGCCGCAGCAGGCGTTCGTCCAGACCCCGGGCCAGGTCTTCTTGGCCAGTGCGCGGCGAGTCATCAGGACCTGCTGGTCGGCGTTGACCAGGTAGCACGAGAAGGCCAGGTGCAGGGGCGTGTCGGGGCCGTGGACGGTCAGCCGATCCGCGGTGCCGCATGGCTGGCCGTCGCGGTCGAGCAGGACGACGAGGTCCTGGTGGGTGGCAGGCGTGGGAGGCATGGGCTCTATCCTGCGATGGGTTCGCCGACCTCGCATCCCGTGCTCGTCGGGCGCCGAGCCCGGGCGGACTCCGCGGAACGCCCCTACAGTGACGCGCGTGCGCGTGGTGGTGGTGGGCAGCGGGTTCGGCGGCTTGGCCGCCGCGATCCGGCTTGCTGCTGCCGGTCACGAGGTCACGATCATCGACAAGCGCGACCAGATCGGTGGACGTGCCTATCAGTACGAGCGCGACGGCTACCGCTTCGACGGGGGTCCCACGGTGCTCACCGCGCCCTTCATGTTCGCCGAGTTGTTCGAGCTGGCTGGCGAGCGGCTGGCCGACCACGTCGACCTGGTGCCGCTGGACCCGTTCTACCGGACCTTCGACGCCGACGGCCGCCCCTTCGACTATCACGCTGATCCGCAGGCGATGGCCGCCGCGGTCAGCGCCCGGAGCCCCGGGGATGCGGCGGGCTTCGCCGGCCTGGGGCGACGGGTCAGCGCCATCTTCGACGCGTTCTACCCCTACACCGAGCGGCCGATGATGCGGCCGCAGGTGATGCTGGCGATGCTCCCCTACCTGCTCCAGCACCGAGCGATGCTCGACGTCAGGCGCCAGGTGAACTCGTTCGTGCGCGATCCCTTCCTGCGCCAGGCGCTGTCGTTCCACCCGCTGCTGATCGGCGGTGACCCGGCCCGCACGCCGGCGCTGTACAGCCTGATCGTCGAGTTCGAGCGGCGGTGGGGAGTGCACTACGCGATCGGCGGGACCGGTGCGCTGGTGGCCGCCCTGGGCGGGCTGTTCGAGCGCCTCGGTGGGCAGATCGTGTTGGGCGCCGAGGTGCGGCGGGTGCTGGTCCGCGACGGCCGCGCGGTCGGCGTCTCCCTGGCCGACTCGACGACCCTGCCGGCCGACGTGGTGGTCTCGAATGCCGACCCCGGGTTCACCTACGACGTCCTGTTGGCCGACGAGAAGCGGGCAGCGCCGGCACGCGTGCGCCTGCGGCAGGCGCGGCCGAGCATGTCGCTGCACGTGCTCTACTTCGGGGCCGACCGCACCTGGCCCGACTCGCCGCTGGCGCATCACACCATGCTGTTCCCGCGCGACGAGCGTGCGGCCATGCGGCGGGTGTTCGGCCGGACGGGCTTGCGGCGCGGGACCGGTGCACCTGCGGGCGCCCCGTTGTCGGCGCGTGACATGTTCCTGTACGTGCACGTGCCCACGCGCACCGATCCCAGCGTGGCGCCGCCCGGCTGCGAGTCCCTGTACGTGCTGGTGGCCACGCCGGCTCCTGCCCGGCCGAGTGCAGATCCTGCCGGCGAGCTGGCCGAGGTCCGGGCTGCGGTGCTCGAGGTGCTCGAGGCCGGCTACCTGCCGGGGCTGTCCGACCACCTGGTCACCGAGTACGCGATCGGACCCGAGCATTTCCGCGATGACCTGAACTCCCCGCGCGGGGCAGCCTTCTCGCTGCAACCCACGCTGTTCCAGTCCGGGTGGTTCCGGCCGCACAACCGCTCGAGATCGGTGCGCGGCCTGTACCTGGTGGGGGCGGGGACGCACCCCGGTGCGGGCGTCCCGGCCGTGCTCGCCTCGGGCAAGATCGCAGCGGAGCTGATCGCCGGGGATCTCGCGGCGGGGCGCCTTCGTGCCCCGGGTGCCGGACACTCGACGCCGTCGGCGAGGGCCGCGCGATGACCGCCCCTGACTACGCCCGGCACGGCTTCGGCGCCAGCCCCGAGGTGGCACTTGATGACGTCCCCGTTCAGGGTGAGCTGCCGCCATGGGTGGCCGGGTCGCTGATCCGCAACGGTCCCGGCACGTTCCAGGTGGGGCAGCGTCGCTACCGGCACTGGTTCGACGGCCTGGCCATGCTGCACCGGTTCAGCATCAGCGACGGTCGGGTCTCCTACGCCAACCGCTTCCTGGCCACGCGCGCCTACGCTGCGGCGCGCGACGAGGGCAGGATCGCGTTCCCCGAGTTCGCCACGGATCCGTGCCGGTCGCTGTTCGCTCGCGCCATGGGCGTGTTCGATCCCCAGGTGACCGACAGTGCCAAGGTCAACATCGCTCGGATCGCCGAGAAGTACGTGGCGCTGGCTGAGACCCCGATCCAGGTGGAGTTCGACCCGGTGACCTTGGCCAGCGCGGGAGTCCTGGGTTGGGACACCTCGACGTTCGGCCGGATGACCACAGTGCATCCGCACCTTGACGAGCATCGTCGGGAGGCGATCAACCTCGTCACGCGGTTCGGTGCCGCCAGCTCGTACGTCCTGCGCAGGATGGACACCGGTGACGCGCGACTGAGCACCACCACCCTGGCCCGGGCGCGGGTGCGCGAGCCGGCGTACATCCACTCGTTCGGGATGTCGGCGCGCCACGTGGTGATCGCTGAGTTCCCGCTGGTGGTCAACCCGATGGCGCTGCTGCTATGGCTCAAGCCGTACATCGAGAACTTTCACTGGCGACCCGAACGGGGAACCCGGTTCCATGTCTTCGACCGTGAGACTGGGGCGCTGGTCCGGTCGGTGACGACGCCGGCGTTCTTCGCCTTCCATCACGTGAATGCTTTCGACCTCGACGGGGAGCTGGTCGTCGATCTCGTCGCCTACGACGATGCCTCGGTGATCGATGCGTTCTACCTGCACCGCCTCGAGGAGCCCGACGTCCGGATCCCCCAGGGGACGCTGCGCCGCTACCGGATCCCGCTGGTGGGCGCCCAGGGCCAGTCCGCGGGGCCCGTGCGCAGCGAGCTGCTCTCGCCGACTGCGATCGAGCTGCCGAGCCTGGACTACGCGCGGCGCAACACCAGCCCCGAGCACCGGTACGTCTACGGCGTGGGCCTACGCGCCGAGCGCGGGTTCTACGACCAGCTGGTCAAGGTCGACCTGCAGGAGCGGACCACAAGCACCTGGCACGAACCCGGCTGCTACCCCGGTGAGGGGGTGTTCGTCGGGCGGCCCGGCCGCGCGGCCGAGGACGATGGCGTGGTGCTCTCGGTCGTGCTCGACGCGCATCGCGGCATCTCGTTCCTGCTGGTCCTGGCCGCGGGGACGTTCACGGAGGTGGCCCGCGCGGAGCTACCTCATCCGGTCCTGTTCGGCTACCACGGCCAGTTCTACGACGACCTGGTGGTCCCCGCGCCCTGAGCATCGATCAGGCAGCCCGGTCGAGCCGCTGGATCGGGAGCGATCCGTCGACTGTGATCAGGTGCACGCCTAAGAACTCCGCGCGTCCGGCGAAAGCGCTCTCGAGCTCCCGTCGCCACCCCTGGTCGGTGGCCGTGACCCGCAGGCGACTGCTCCGCCCGAGCGCGCACAGGATGCTCGCGTGTGGGTTGGCTGCCCCGATGGTCGCGGCCATCCGCTCGAGCGCTGCACGGTAGGCGGCCGGCGGCGCTGCGTCGAACTGCTCGATCAGCAGGGGTTGCACCGGCCGGTGCTGCTCGTCGCAGACGAGGATGAGCAGGCAGCCCGCCAGGCGCGCGCGCAAGTCGACGAACAGGTCCAGGACGTTGGCGATGTGCTCGGGGTCGGTCAGGGGCATGGTGGGCCACTGGGGTGGCAGTTCCTCGTAGTTCATGGCCCTAGCCTGCGCAACGATCGGCGGGGCGCCAAGGGGTCCGCGGCGATCTGTGGACAACCGAGCTGGCGGGTCAGTCGGCGGCCACGGACCCGTCGGGCTCGGCCTGGTCCATCGCCTTCGCCGCGCGCTCGTGCAGGCGGGCACGGATCTCGTCGGGGGCGTACGCCCTGCGGATGCGCTCATCGCGGGCGACGACGGCACCCGTGGCGGCGACTCCGGCCACGCCGGCCAGCCCGACCCACTTCCACCACTGCATGGCCGTACCGTATCGCTGCGTGAGCGCAACGAGCCTGACCTTAGACGATGCCCTGGCGCACACCCGCACCGGCGACATCTGGCTGTTCCGCGGGCGCAGCGCCGCTGACGCGGCGATCCGGGTGGCGACCAACGCCCCGGTCAACCACGTGGGGATGGCCGTGGTGATCGACGACCTCCCGCCGCTGATGTGGCACGCCGAGCTCGGCCGCTCCATGGAGGACCTGTGGACGGGTACGCATCACCGTGGCGTGCAGCTGCACAACCTGCACGAGGCTGTGCGCACGTGGCATGACCGGTACGACCAGCGGGTGTGGCTGCGCCAGCTGCACGCGTCGGTCACCCCGCAGATGGAGGACGCGGTCCTCACGACGATCGCCCGCCTGGACGGGACCCCCTTCCCAAGCACCCCGAAGCTGGCCGGACGCTGGATCCGGGGTCGCGCGCACAGCCAGGCCTCGCTCGAGACGCTCTTCTGCGCTGAGGTGGTGGCCAGCACCTATGCGGCGATGGGCCTGCTGGACTCCGCGGCGCGGCCCGAGAACTGGTATGACCCGGGGCGGTTCTGGAGCGGTGATTCCCTCGAGCTGGTCGGCGGAGCCGAGCTCGGGAGGGAGATCGCGGTGGGCGTCCCCGCGCTGCCTGATGCTCAGGGGGCACTGGCCGATCTGGCGGGGGATGGCGATCAGGGCGCGCGGCGGCGCCAGGACGCCGCCCGCGACTGGTGGCGGCAGAACACCAGCAGGGTTGCGGACCTGCGCGTGGCCGAGCGGCTTCGGGGCGCCGCCGGGGCAGGGCGGCCCGGTTCCGAGCTCTGAGCGCTGGGCGCTGGGCGGAATGCGGAACGCTGGGCGCTGGATTGCTGGTCGTGGTGTCGCGCTGGACCGAAGTCAGGGCAGCAGCAGGACCTTGCCGAACACCTCACCCGAGGCGAGCAACTCATGTGCCCGGCCGGCTTCGGCCAGGGGAAGTCGTGCGTGCACCACCGGCCGCAACCGGCTGCCAGCGGGACCCGGTCGCGAGTCGTCTGCGCCCAGGAGGGGCCACACATGCTCGGCCACCTCGGCGACGATGGCGGCCTTCTCCGCGGCTGGTCGGGCGCGCAGGGTGGTGCCGTGGATGCTGGCCCGCTTGACCAGCAGCTGGCCCAGGTCCAGCTCGGCGCGCCGACCCTGCTGCATGCCGATCACCACGAGGCGTCCTCCGGTGGCCAGGGCACGGAGATTGCTGGCCAGGGCCCCGGCTCCGAGGACGTCGAGGATGACGTCGGCCCCGTGGCCTCCGGTTGCCTCCCTCAGGAGGGCAACGAGGTCGTCAGCGCGGTGGTCGATGCCCACCTGCGCCCCGAGGTCCAGGCAGCGCTGGACCCGTTCGGGTCCGCCGGCGGTGACGGCGACGTGGGCCCCGATAGCACGGGCCAACTGGAGGGCGATCGAGCCCACGCCCCCGCTACCACCGTGGATGAGCACGACCTCGCCGGCGGACAGGTGCCCCACCATGACCAGATTCGACCAGGCGGTGCAGACCGCCTCGGGCAGGCCGGCAGCGTCGACGAGGTCGAGGTCGTCGGGCACCGGGAGCAGTTGCGCGGCGGGTGCGACCACCAGCTCGGCGTAGCCACCGCCGTCGATCAGCGCGGCCACCCGGTCGCCCTGCTGCCATCCGGTGACGTCCGCGCCCAGGCCGGTGATCTCGCCCGAGCACTCCAACCCCGGCAGGTCCGAGGCGCCCGGCGGCGGCGGGTAGTGTCCCTGGCGCTGCAGCAGGTCGGCGCGGTTCACGCCCGCAGCAGCCACACGGATGAGCACCTCGCCGGGGCCGGGGATCGGGTCCGGTCGCTGGACTTCTGCAAGTACCTGTGGGCCGCCGGGGGCGGTGATCTCGATGGCGCGCATGGGCATGAGGGTACGGCGCGCCGGCGAACCACCGCGAGGACTCCGATGGCTCGGCAGCGCTCTGACCGCTCCGCGCGCCAGCTGTCCACGGACCCAGCTACTCGACTGCGACAGTTACTCCAGCGGCGGGTAGGCATGGTCGGGAACCGTGAACCCGGCGGGGGTGCGCCATCGCCAGGCCGGCGGTCCCGAGGAGCCTTCTCCCGGCGAGGCGTTCGGGTGCTCGGTGGGCTGGAGGTCCCAACCGACGTGCGTCTTCAGGACGTGATGACGCCGGCACAAGGGTCCGAGGTTCGCCGCCGTGGTCGCACCGGCGGGGTAGGCGACCGTGTGGTCGAGGTTGCAGTGCAGTGACGACGTCCGGCAACCGGGCATCCGGCAGTACTGCTCACGGGCCCGGACGGCCCGAGCCAGTGCGCTGCTCGGCACGTAGCCTCGCGTACCGGTGGCCATGACGGTCCCGCCGGCATCGGCGACCCAGGCGCGCCACCGGCCGTCGGCGGCGAGTTCCCGGGCTGCCTCGGCGGGGATCGGGCCCAGGCCCGGAACCTCGGCGGGATCCTGGGCCAGCCCCAGCAGAGTCTCCAACGAGACGACGACCTGGATCTCCGGGCGAGTTGTGGAGCCGCCCGAGGGGCTCGAGGCCTCGCCGCCTTCAGGCATCGCGCCGGTGCTTTCGGTAGGCGTCTGAGCGGGTGTGCTCAGCAGGAGATCCACGAGCACGTCGGCTCGGAGCTGGTCACTGGTGCGCCCGTCCTCGTGAGCCTTCAGCCCGCGGGCCAGCGCGGCCAGCCGCAACTGGATGCGATGGGCGTCGGTCTCGTCGAGATCGGCGACCAAGGACGCCATGCCGAACTTGTCCCGAAACACTCGCACCCTGCGGCGGGAGAACGCCTGCGCGCGTGTGGGCCGATCGGAGTCCGGACAGAGCCGCCGCCGGGCCATCCGGGCTGCCCTGCCCACCTCGGCCGAGGTCCAGGAACGGCGGCCCGTGGCCAGTCGCTGGTTGACGCGCATGCAGACGTGGTCCACGACTTGGCGGCTGTGTTCGGGGGTGAGGTCAGCGATCTCCAGCACCACCAACCGCGCGGCCCAGGCCGAGATCGCTGCCGACTCCACCAGGGCCAGCAATGGAGGTTGGGCCACGAGGTCGCGCGCTGCGGCGATCCTGTTGGCCATCGAGTTCGGGGAGGTCCGCAGGGCCAGGGCTAGCTCCTCCCGGGCAGGATCAATCAGTTGCTGCCCGGTCGCCGCGCGCAGGTCCAGGATCAGGGGCTCGGGGCCCGCTGCTTCGACCAGGGCGGTGGCTGAGCCCGCCGCCGCCCACGCGGCGCAGGCCTCCCAGGCTGCGGACACGACCACCATGCACGCACACGGCCAGCCGTTGAGATGCCCCGGAACCGGGAGGCCAGGCAGGGCTTCCCCGGCGTGCGGGCTCGGACACAGACCCCGGCCCTGGATGGAACCGAGAGCGGTGGCCAGCAACGGTCCGGCGGGGAGCCAGAGCAGGGCGCGGACCTGATCGCGCAGAGGGGCGTCCCACCAGTCGCGCTCGGTCCAGGCAGGGCGCTCATCGAGCCACCAGGATCGCAGTAGGCGCTCCAAGCGTTCGTCAGGGTTCCGATCTTGGGCTTCGAGCTCGACCGGCAGGTCGCCCGGTCGGGCAGCCGCTCGCGGTGCCAGATGTCCAACACCGCTGGTCATCGGTGGGGTCAGGACCTTCCCCAAATCGCCCCCTTGGATCACGGATGTTCGAACAGATGTACGAATACTAGCACCTCGAATCCTTCACGAGGTGCAGGGGCAGTCGGGTTGTGGACGACGCCAGCAGTGCGACCACCGCCGAAGTCAGGGAGCCTGCGAGGGCCGGGTCCCATGCGCGAGGCCGGGCCGCAACTAGTACCTCGACCTCCAGGGTGAACTGGGGGTCGAGGCCGTCTCAGTCGTCGAGCCCGTCGCGGATGATCGGGCAGGTCATGCAGTGCCCGCCGCCGCGGCCGCGGCCGAGTTCGGCACCGACGATCTCGATCACCTCGATGCCCTGCTGGCGCAGCAGGGAGTTCGTGTACGTGTTGCGGTCGTAGGCGTAGACCACGCCGGGCGAGACCGCCACGATGTTCGCACCGCTGTCCCACTGGGTGCGTTCGCGCACGTAGTCGTTGCCCCCGGTCTCCACGACGCGCAGCCTGGGCAGGCGTAGCGCGCCGGCGACCACGTCGAGGAAGGGCTTGGTCTCCTTGTGCAGCTCCAGTCCTGCAGCGTTGCCGGCCGGGTAGTAGGAGAACGCATCGATGCCGTGGACGATGTCGGGGTAGACCAACACGCAGTCCCGGTCGGCGAACGTCAAGACGGTGTCCAGATGCATCGCGGCGCGCGACTTGGGCATCGCCGCGACGATCACACGATCGACCGCGCCGGCATCGAACAGTGCCCGAGCGACCTGGCTGATCCCCTGGCGGGAGGTGCGTTCGCTCATGCCGATCAGCACGGTGCGGTTGCCGATCGGCATCACGTCACCGCCCTCGACGGTAGCCATGCCCCAGTTCTGCGTCGGGTCACCCCACCAGACGTTGACCCGTCCGGCGAAGTCCGGGTGGAACTCGTAGATCGCTGCAGCTAGGACCGTCTCCTCGTGCCGCGCGGGCCAGAACAGCGGGTTGAGCGTGACCCCGCCGTAGATCCAACAGGTCGTGTCGCGGGTGTAGAGGGTGTTGGGCAGCGGGGGCAGCAGGTATTCGTTGACCCCGGCAGCGTCGCGCACCAGGCGGATCATGTCCCCGCCGTGGGTCTCGGGGAACTCATCGGTGGACAGCCCTCCGATCAGGGTCTCGGCCAACTCCCGGTCGGCCAGGCCGTCGAGGTAGGAGCGCACCTCGTCCACGAGGTCGACCCCCACCTGGTTGGGCACGATCTGTTGGTCCAGGATCCACGCCCGAGCCTCGGGCAGCGCGACGGTCTCGGCCAGCAGGTCATGCATCTCGACCACGTCGACCCCGCGCTCGACCAGGCTGGTCACGAACTCGGCGTGGTCGCGCTTGGCGTTGTCCACCCACAACACGTCGTCGAAGAGCAGGTCATCGTTGTTCGACGGGGTGAGGCGCTGATGGGCGCGGCCAGGCGCGCAGACCAGGACCTTGCGCAGCTGGCCCACCTCCGAGTGGACCCCCAACTCCTGGCTCATGATCCTGCCTCCACCCTCGATGTTGACGGGCCCCGGCGGGCGGCGGCCCCACAGGGGCACCCTGCCATGGCAGGGCGCTCGGGCGCCGATCCAGGATGGGCGATCTCTGAGCCCCCACCACCCCCACCTGCGTTGCTGTGTACGGAATCGACCATCACTCGGTCGGTTCCGTACACGGCAACGAGAAGGCCAGGGGGCCTGGTCGCATGACTGCGGGGCGCTTGTAGCGTCGGGGGATGGATGCGCTGAGGTTCTCCGGTCCGGTGCTGCCCGAGGGTGAGGTCCGCGAGCTGTACGTGGTGGCTGGTCGGGTCACCTACGAACGACCGCTCGGCGCTTCGACTGCGGTGCAGGGCTGGATCGTCCCGGGACTTGTGGACGCGCACTGCCACCTGGGCCTCGACGACGGTGGAGCGGTCACCGACGAGGAGGCGCTGGCGCAAGCGATCCTCGACCGGGACGGCGGCGCCCTGCTGATCCGAGACTGCGGGTCCCCACAGGACACCTCCTGGATGCAGGAGCGCGAGGACCTGCCGCGGTTGATCCGGGCCGGTCGGCACATCGCCCGGACCCGTCGCTACATCCGCAATTACGCCCACGAGGTCGAACCCGCCGACCTGGCGGCCTACACGGCGCGCGAAGCCCAGCGCGGTGACGGCTGGGTGAAGCTGGTCGGCGACTGGATCTCGCGGGAGTCCGGGGACCTCGCACCGTCGTTCCCGGACGAGGTGTTCGCGCAGGCCATTGCAGCCGCGCATGCGCAGGGGGCGCGAGTCACGGCTCACTGCTTCGGACACGACGTGCTCCGCGGCCTGTTGGAGGCGGGCATTGACTGCATCGAGCACGGCACCGGGCTGACGCAGGACCTGATCGGCGCCATGGTCGCCCGCGATGTCGCGCTGGTGCCGACAGTGATGCAGCTGGACAAGTTCCCCGGGTATGCCGAGGCAGGGCGGGGCAAGTTCCCTGACTACGCAGCGACGATGACCGACCTGCACGCGCGCCGACGAGCCACGCTCATGGCCGCCCACGATGCGGGGGTGGCGATGTACGCCGGCACTGACGGTGGCGGCGTGGCCCGGCACGGCAACCTGGCCGGCGAGGTGATCGCCATGGCCGGGCTCGGCATGTCCGCGGAATACGCGCTGGGCGCGGCGTCCTGGCGGGCGCGGTCGTGGCTGGGCTGGAACTCCGGGCTCGCGGAGGGTGACCCTGCCGACTTCGTCGTCTACGACTGCGATCCCTTGGCTGATCTGGACGTGCTGCGTCGGCCAGTGCGGGTAGTGCTGCGGGGGCGGGTGGTGGCCTGAGGGGTTGCGGGTGCGCGGGACAAGCCGACGGTCTCGAAGGCCCGGTTCCGACGGCCCAGCGGGTCGAGCGCGATGTGGCTGGCCCGTGGCGGGCCGCGGCGGGGCCGAGCCTGGTAGGTGCAAACGCACTGCTCCTACACAGCCGCGGCGGCCGCCATCTCGTAGGTGGCGGTGGGCATGGGTCGCTCGAGTTCCCACACCACCGCGATCGGTCGCTCGCCCTTGACCGAGCCCGGGACCAGCTGGACTCTGCCAAGGCAGAGGAAGGGCGCGCCCTTCCCGAAGTCGTTGCTGGGCGACTCGCGGACGAACAACACGACGCGTGTGGCGGGGTCGAGTAGCTCGCGGCCGGGGCGGGAAGCCAGAGCAGTGTCGTTCTGTGACTCCCAATGGAATCGGCGCTCCCCGAGGGCGTAGTCGCGATACATCGTCGTTGGGCTGAAGTCGGCTGCGTCCTTGCGAAGGTTCACGAGGAGCAGCACGGCATTGTGCGAACGGGCCCATTCCACGCCGGCCTGCCGACCACGGGCCGCGCGCTCCTCGTCGGCGAGGCCGAAGGCCGCGAGGATCTCGGGGCGTGTGTAGCTGGCGTGCGAATTCAGGGGGACTTCGGACAGTCCCTCGCCGAGCCCTCCAGGGGCTAGCCGTGACGTGTCAACGCCCAGGCTGAGGACCTGCGCGATTTCGTCCACAATTGCGGGCTCGCCGCGCAGCCGAGTGAGGAGCTCGGGAAAGGTCCGCCCGCCTCGATCGGGCCACATGGACAAGCACAGCATTCGGGCGATTCGCCGACCCTTCTCGCTCATCGATGCGTAGGAGGGTCCGTCCGGTGCAAGCAGCGCCCTGTAGGCGTTCCCTCGCACGACATCGTCGACGTGGACCAGCGAACGCACTCGCCGCGCGACCTGCTCCTCGTGTGGCCCGGCAGGTGGCAGGTCGAGCCGCGCCGCCCGACGGATCTGCGTCCACGACCGACCCCGGTAGATCGCCGGCAGGTCGTGGCCCGTCTCGGAAAGGAACGTCGCCAGATCGGTGGTCCCCACGCTCCGGGCGTCGGAGACGAGTCGCGGCAGCCGCGAGTCCAGCTGTTCGCGCACCGAGGCGAGCACGATGTCCCTGGCCACGCGATCGAGCTGCATGGCACTACCGCCGGGAAGCCAGGGATGATCCTGGTCGAGGCGGTCAGCGACCGCGCGCCTGCTTGCGCCAGTGAGCGCCATCATCTTGGCGTCGAAGCGGAACTCGCGACGTTGCTGGCCGATGAAGTCAAGGACGGTCAGTACCGACTTGCCGTGCGTGCGCCGAAGGCCTCGTCCGAGCTGCTGCAGGAACAGGGTCGCGCTCTCGGTCGGTCGCAGGAGCAGCAGGGTGTCGATCTCTGGGATGTCCAGGCCTTCGTTGAACAGGTCGACTGCGAAGATCGCTCGCGTCCTGCCGTCACGAAGCGCACGGATCGCGGCTTCCCGCTGGTCGTTGGGCGTGGAGCCCGAGAGCGCTACGGCATCGATCCCGGCGGCGTTGAACCGATCTGCCATGAAGTGCGCATGATCGACCGATACGCAGAATCCGAGGGCCCGCATCTGGGTCAGGTTCCCGACCTTCTTGCGCAGCTCCTCGATCACGAGGCGGACCCGTGCGTCATGGCCCGTGTAGACGCCGCTCAGGTCCGCGAGGACGTACCCGCCGCGTCGCCACTCGGCGCTGCGGAGATCAACGTTGTCGTGGATCCCGAAGTAGTGGAACGGCACGAGCAGGCTCTCGTCCATGGCGTCCCAGAGCCGCATCTCGTAGGCGGCGCGCCCGCCGAAGAAGTCCCGGACATCGATCCCGTCGCTGCGTTCAGGAGTGGCGGTCAGGCCCAAGAGCTCCCGAGGCTGGATCCGCTCAAGCAGCGCGCGGTAGGTCGCCGCCTCCGCGTGGTGGAACTCGTCGATGACGACGATCTCGAATCGGCTCAAGTCGAGGCGATCCATTCCTCCGCTGCTCAGGGACTGGACGCTCGCGAAGACGTGGTGCCACTCCCGGGGCCGGACACCTCCCACGAAGGACTCGCCGAACGTGCCATCGACAAGAGCCTCGCGATAGGTGCGCAGGGACTGGTCAAGGATCTCCCGGCGGTGCGCCACGAAGAGCAGCGATGGCCGACGTCCCCAGCGCTCGGTCAGGGCTCGGTAGTCCAGAGCCGCGACCACCGTCTTGCCAGTCCCCGTGGCGGCCACCACCAGGTTCCGATGTCGGTCATGGACGTCGCGTTCGGCCTCGAGGGCTTCGAGGATCGCTCGCTGATGAGGCCGCGCGGTCACCTCAAGTCCGCTGACCTCGAGGGGGAGATCGCGGGTGTCGGCCGCACCTGCCAGTCGTAGCGCCTGATCGAGGCGCTCGGCGTCGCGGTCCGGGTCGTACGGCTCGAACAGGTCCGACGCCAGGTAGCCGTCGAACGTCCGCTGGAAACGCTCGATCAGGTGTGGGGTGGCAGGCCGGACCAGCCGGACGTTCCACTCCAAGCCATCAACCAGCGCCCAGCTCGTGAGATTCGATGAGCCAACGTAGGCGGTGTCGAATCCCGAGTTCCGACCAAAGAGCCAGGCCTTCGCGTGCAGGCGTGTCGCCTGCGTCTCGTAGGAAATGGCCACGTTCGCCTTGGTTTCGCGGACGAGCCAATCCAGAGCCATGCGCTGAGTCGAGCCCGTGTAGGTCGTCGTGAGCACCCTGATCGGCACCCCGCGTGCGGCGGCAGCCCTGAGAGCCTCTGCGAGCATTCGCACTCCCGCCCAACGGACGAACGCCATGATGACGTCGATGCGGTCAGCGCTCGGGATCTCTGACGCCAGTTCGGCGAGCAGGCTCCGCTCGTTTCGAGCAGCTGTGAGCAGCGCGACCTCGCCTAGCGGGGTCTCGGGGTGAGGCAGTGGGCCTGACGCCTGATCGGCCACGGCAACCAAGAACTCGATCGGCACCGGAACGCGCTCGTCGCTGCCCGCGTACTCCAGCAGGCGGTTGGTCAGCTGCGCTCGAATGGTCTCGTCGTCGTGCGACTCGAGGACCCGCGCAAGTTCGGACGCGACCAGGTGGGCAAGCGCGTCAACGTCCTTCCGCTTGCCGGGACTGGGATGCAGGAGCCTCGCCATCTGGTTCTCGACCTGAGAGCTTCCTGGCTCCTGTGCCGGTTTTGGTAGCTCGCGACGATCCAACGACGCAGTACGGAGCAGGTCGTAGATCCCGGGCGGCAGCGACTCCACGCGCGCCAGGCTATTGACCGTCAGGCGCGATCTCGGCGATCAACGAGGGGTGTCGCGAGTCCAGTGCTCCCGGGACACCTCACGAGGGAGTTGGGCTCGAATGACCTCCACCGCAGGGATGTCCGCTGGTGCCCAGGCCAAGGAGTGCATCTCCGCGGGTGTCAACCACTTGATGGCCGCGTGCTCTGTCACGTCCGGAGTTCCCGCGACCAGCCGGCACCAGAACGTCGTCAGGGTCACGGTGCCGAAGTCGTACTCATGCGAGGTGGTCGTGACCTCGTCGCCCACCTCGATAACACATCCAAGTTCCTCGGCGGTCTCTCGCTGCAGTGCGTCGCGGGCGGTCTCGTCAGGTTCGATCTTGCCGCCGGGGAACTCCCAGAGTCCAGCGAGTGCCCCGCGAGTGCCTCGCTGTGCGCACAGCACGAGACCGTCGCTCACGATCACCGCCCCGACAACGTCGATCTGCCCTGCCATGGTCGCTCCTCTCGCTGGCGGGCACCCTAGCCAAGGAACTCTGACCAGCCACGTTGTGCGCCCGGAGGGACTCGAACCCCCAACCGACCGGGTAGAAACCGGTTGCTCTGTCCATTGAGCTACGGGCGCCTTGGCGAGCGGCAGACGGACACCGACCTCGCAGGAGAGCGCATCTCCTCTCGCCTCAGCGAGTGTAGCGACGCACTCTGGCCCCCGAGTCTGAAGCCTGTCGTCAGGTGACAGGGTCGAGGACCAGATCCCGCAACTGCCCGGTGGGGACGTGGATCCACCCCTCGGTAAGAGCTGCTGCCGGATTGGCTGGCCGCTGTGTGCCCCCGACCGCCACGGACCGCGCGATCAGCGCGCACAGCACGGCGTCGAGGGCATCATCGCAGGCCCGGCAGAGATCCTCGTGGACGCCCAGCTCCAGCCAGGGCGCTGCCGCACTGAGTGCGTCGACCAGCGACTGCCGAGTCGCCCACCCCTGCTCGCGCTTGTAGCCGCGGAACACCAGCCCCCAGGCCTTCAGCGCTGCGGCCGGATACACCTCCGCCACCAGGCCCGAGCCGTCGCGACTGGTGTCGACACCGCGAGCATCCAGGCCCGCCGCGAGAGCGGCCCAGCGCATCGCCGTGTGCCCGATCCTGTCGGCCGAGACGCTCAAGGGGGTCAGCCCGAGGCGCTCGTGGACGGCTCGGTCGGTCTCGCGCAGGGCCAGTCCTCGCCGCCACGGTCGGCCAGATGACGGGGGAGGCATCATCTGTCGCTGGCGATGGGCCACCACCATGTCCACGAACTCGTCGGGCCACCCGAACGGGCAGTCGACCCCAGCCTTGTCGGCCGCCAGCATCGCCCCGATCAGTGGACCGTCGGTGCGCCCGACCTGCAGGGACGTGACACTGGCCCCCGAGCCTCGCCATTCCAGGACTGCCAGTCCAGTGCCTTCGGGCTCGGCCGACAGGTCCACCCCGACCGTGATCATCGCCCGAGCGTACGTTCCGCAGGGCCTCGCGATCTCGCCGGCCGAAACTTCTGCGGAAATTGTGCATCCGGTCGGAGGGCTTCGCGAGAAGTACAGGTTGAGGGCACCCGGCCCCACACCAACGAGGAGGAACCATGCGTACATCCGCCACACTCCTGGGAGCGGGGGCCCTGGTCGCTGCCAGCGCCGTCTTCGCCCTGCCCGCATCTGCTGCTGACACCGCGAGTGTCTCGGTCCTGCACGGCGTTCCCGACGTGACCGTCGACGTGTGCGCTGACGGCTCGGAGCTCATCGCCGACTTCAAGCCCGGCACGCTCGCCGGCCCGCTGGACCTCCCGGCCGGCACGTACTCCATCAAGGTCGTCGCCGACGAGGAGACCACCAACTGCGACGCCGACGCGTTGATCGGGCCTGCCGACGTGAGCGTCGAGGGTGGCAAGAGCTACACCGTCGTGGCCCACCTCGACGCCGATGGTGGCCTGTCGGCCACCGCGTTCGAGAACGACACCGAGGCGGCCGCTGCCGGCTCGGGCAAGCTGACGGCCCGGCACGTCGCCGAGGCACCTGAGGTCGACGTCCTGGTCAACGGCGACAGCGTCGGCATGTTCAGCAACCCGGAGCAGATCGGGCCCGCCGAGCTGCCCGCCGGTGACTACGACGTCGAGATCCAGGCCGGTGGTGAGACCGTGAGCACCACGCCTTCCACGAGCGCAGTTCCGGTGGCCGAGGGCGTCAACACGATCGCCTACGCCTGGGGCACGGCCGATGACCTGCAGATCGCCGTCCAGACGGTCGACCTCGGACACTCCTCGCCCAGTGGCGTCCCCGGTGGTGAGTCCGGCTCCGCTGCCGGTGGTGCCGCCACGTGGCTGCTGCTCGCAGGTGGCCTGGGCATCGCAGGTGTCGCCCTGTCCGGCCGTCGGTTGGTGAGCGCCAGCAAGTAGCTCTACCCACCGGAGCCCGCGAGGGGCCGGTGAGCACAGATGGAGCTCGGAGGGGTGGGTGAGCGATCATCCGCCCCTCCGTAGCGCCATCTCAGGTGCAGGAATCCACATCTGAAGCACCGGAAGGCAGGAAGCCATGAGCGCCAAGGGTCGGATCAGCCCCGTGGTCACTCTGTTGGCCTCCCTTGCTCTCGTCGTGGTCTCGTTCGGGGCGTGGCTCAGCGCCGATCGACAGGGAGTCGGCCTCGACCTCCCGCAGGCGACCTCAGCGGGCACCACGGGCCTCGGCGCAGACGGTGCCGGGGAGATCGCTGCGCAAGCAAGGCCCAACGAGTCGACCCGCCCCACCGCCGCGAGCACTCGCGACGCTGCTGATCCCGCCGCCCGATCACCCCTACCAGCCACCAGCGACATCCCGCGGGTCGACGCTACCGAGATCCAGGCACCTGAGCCGGTCGCGGCGCCCACGCGCCTGGTGATCCCGAGCCTCGACCTGCAGATGCCGATCGTGGCCACCGGAGTCCTGCCCGATGGCCAGATGGAGCTGCCTGACAACCCCGACCGGGTCGGCTGGTACCGGTTCGGCCCCGCCCCTGGCGAGGACCGGGGCTCGGTCGTCCTTGGCGGGCACGTCGACTCGGTGAAGTACGGCGTCGGCCCGCTGGCCGGCCTCGCAGCCGTCGAGCGCGGTGCCCGGATCACGGTGCTGGACGCCGACGATCAGCCGGTGGCCTACCGGGTGACCAGCGTCGAGCGGATCTCGAAGTCCGCACTGCCCGTGGACCGGCTGTTCGCCCCGGACGTCAAGCCTCGACTGGTGGTGATCACCTGTGGGGGTCGCTACCTGCCTGATGCCGGTGGCTACGAGGACAACATCGTGGTGATCGCCAAGCCGGTCTGAGTCGGCTGCCTGTCCCGCCGGGAGCCGCCAAGAGCGCATCGAGACCCCGCGACGCGGCAGGATGGCCCCGTTCAGGACCCGATGCCAGGAGGCTGACGTGGAAGTCATCATCGTTCGCAAGCCCGAGGACGCCGCCCCGATCGTGGCCGACGCGTACTCCAAGCTGTTGGCCGCCAAGCCCAACGCCGTCCTCGGACTGGCCACCGGCTCCACGCCCCTGGGCGTCTACAAGGAACTGATCCGCCGGCACACCGAGGACGGACTGAGCTTCGCCGGCGTCCAGGCGTTCAACCTCGATGAGTACGTCGGCCTGCCCCCCGGACACCCCGAGCTGTACCGCACCTTCATCGAGCGGGAGTTCACCGGCCAGGTCGACTTCGGCCCCGATGCCGTGCACGGCCCCGACGGGCTGGCCGAGGACCTCGAGCAGGCCGGCCGGGACTACGACCAGGCCATCAAGGACGTCGGTGGCATCGACATCCAGATCCTCGGGATCGGCTCCGACGGGCACCTGGCCTTCAACATGCCCGGCTCCTCGCTGGTCTCGCGCACCCGCCTGAAGACCCTGACCTCCAAGACGCGCGAGGACAACGCCCGCTTCTTCGACGGCGACATCAGCCAGGTGCCGCGGCACTGCCTCACCCAGGGCCTCGGCACGATCATGGAGTGCCGGCACGCGATCATGCTGGGCTTCGGCAAGGGCAAGGCGCAGGCCGTTGCCGAAGCCGTCGAGGGCGGGGTGTCGGCGCACTGGCCGGCCTCGATCCTGCAGATGCACCCGCACGCCACTGTGGTCATCGACGAGGACGCCGCCGACCAGTTGCGCCTGACCAACTACTACACGAACACTTTCGAGGGAAAGCCCGACTGGCAGGGGATCTGAGCCTGCGCCCGCCGGCCGGGCAACGTGCATGCCCGCCGGCCGGGCAACGTGCATGCCCGGCTCAGGCCTCGTCGAGGACCTTCGGCGTCTGCGCCCGATGGAAGCCCTCGAACGGTGGGTTCGGGCCGCTGCCGACCATGGGCCAGACCCGCTTCGCGTTGGGCGCGGCCCCGTCGACCCGTAGGCACGACCCGGAGACGAAGGCGGCCGCCGGGGAGAGCAGGTACACGATGGCCGCCGAGACCTCACTCTCGGTACCGAACCTGTTGGCGGGCACGCTCTTGGGCAGGCCCATGATCAACGGCCGCATCGCCGGCGGGTAGTGGTCCATGCCGCTGGAGGCGATCCAGCCCGGCGCCACCGCGTTGACCCGCACCGGCGCCCACTCCAGCGACGCCGTCTCGGTGAGGTTCAGCATCCCCGCGCGGGCAGCCCCGGAGTGCCCCATCCCGGGCATGCCGTTCCACATGTCGGCGATCACGTTGACGATCGCACCGCCATGGGCACCGAGCATCGCCTGCGTGTAGCACTCGCGGGCCATCAGGAATCCGCCTGTCAGGTTGGTGCGCACGACGGCGTCCCAGCCCTTGGCGCTGATCGCGGCCAGGGGTGCGGGGAACTGCCCACCGGCATTGTTGACCAGTCCGTCGATGCGACCGTGCGCGGCGAGGACGGCGGCCACGGTGGCCCGCACCGCCTCCTCGTCGCGGATGTCGCAGGCGTGCGTGCTCGTCCGGCTGTCCTGCCCACCTGTGCCCCGGGCCGCCCCGAGGTCCTCGGCGATCTCGGCAGCGACCGCATCGAGCTTGTCGGCATCGCGTCCGACCAGCCCCACGGTGGCACCCAGGGACGCCAGCTCGTGGGCGGTGCACCGGCCGATCCCGGATCCGGCGCCGGTGACGATCACGACCTGGTCGGCGAACAGCCCTGGACGGAAGATCGACTCGTAGCCCATGCGGCGCTCCTCGGCAGTGGTCGGATGTGACGGCGGCACAGGCCGCTCAGGCTATCGCTGGCCCCCGGTGGCGCGAACCACGTTCCGTGTGGGTCGGACGTGCTAGAAGCCGTCCGGACTGCATGGATCCTGCCCCGGTGGTGCATCCGGCGGTGGGTTGCGACGATGGGGACATGGGCCAGGACGAGGACATCGAGAAGCTGCTCCGCGAGATCGACGCGATGAACGCCGGCGGTGGGGTCCCCGCGACGCAGCCCGACCGGGCCGTCGAGGGTCGCGGCCAGTCGGGGGCGGCGGCTGCGGCCGGAGCCGGTGGCGGCAAGGACAGTGGCGGGGAGGTGACGTCCGCGACCCGCAGTGCCCGGATGAGCTGGGCGGGGGTGAGCGCGGCCGGTGGCCTGGCCGTGGGCGGTTTCGTGGGCACGATCCTGGCGTTCCTGCCCTCGGTCGGCACCCTGTCCACCGCTGTGGGGGCGGCGCTGGGTGCGGCCGGGGCCAGTGCCATCAGCGGACCGCCGGACTGGTTCCGTCGGGACCGCTGACATCCGCTGGGGCGACCCGCTGGCGTGACCTGAGGCGCGAGCACCCGGAGGCGTCCTGCGATCACTGCCCCGCGAGGTCGCCCGCGGCCGGCAGCCAGCCGCTGTCCAGGCGCACGCCGGCAGCGCTTCGCACGGCCGAGAGCACCGCCTGGGCAATGACCTCGGCGGCCATCACGGAGAGCACCACGGCCAGCAGGTCTGGCGGGACCAGGTCCTGGTGGGCAGCCGAGACGGTGCCGGTCGCTGCGGCGAACAGCGTGTCACCGTCCATCGGCGTGTGCACCGGCCGGATCGTCAGGGCCAGGCCGTCGTGGCCCACCTGGGCCAGTCGCGTGACCTGCGCCTTCGTCAGCCGGGCATCGGTGATGAGCGCCCCGATGGTCGTGTTTCCGCCACCCCCGCCGACTCCACCACCCCCGCTCGTCCCCAGCAGCGTCGCCGTCGCGTCCGCGGTGCGCAGGCTGTCCGGTGCCGTCCGCGCGCCCGCGAGCACCGCGGAGGTGGCCGGGTCCACCACATCCCCGACCGCGTTGACCACCACGACGGCGGCCATCGTGAACCCATGCGCGGCGATCGTCGCGATCCCGAGTCCTCCGCGCATGGCGCACGCGGGTCCGAGCAGCTTGCCCACGCTTGCGCCGGCCCCGGCCCCGACATTGCCCTGCTCGGCCTCGGCCCAGTCGACCGCGGCGGCACAGGCCCGCGCCCCGCTGTCCGCGTCGGGCCGGACCTGCGGGTCCCCGACGGCCAGGTCGAAGATGACCGCGGCCGGGACGATGGGCACCCGGACCGGTCCGACCGGTACCCCGCGACCGTGCGCCTCGAGCCACGCCATCACCCCGTCCGCGGCCGCCAGGCCGAAGGCGCTGCCACCGGCCAGGACGAGGGCGTCGGCGTGCTGGATCGTGTTGACCGGATCGAGCAGGTCGGTCTCCCGCGTGCCCGGCGCAGCCCCGCGCACGTCGACCCCAGCAGTGGAGCCCTCGGGCAGCAGCACGGCAGTCACACCCGTCGGGCCGTGGGTCAGCGTGTCATGACCGAGCCGGACGCCAGGCAGGACGCCGGGCAGCGGGGTGCTCATGACGCCATCCAACACCGGGGGGAGCGCATCGGCCACCGACCTAGACTGCTTCGGACATGTTCCCGATCGGAAGCTGACGATGACCATGCTGACGTCGACGATGCCCTGGACCCTCCCCCCGACCGGGTTGCGTCCGGCGACCGCGGCCATCCCGAACGCGGACCCGAGTCCCGCGCCCAACGCCGACGCCCTGGGCGAGCTGGTCGACCAGGTGACGGATCCGAACTTCTGGGTGACCGACGTGGCGCCCACCGCGATCCGGGTGGTGGTCATCCTCGTCATGGCCATCGCGATCCGGACCCTGCTGGTCAGGGCTGTGGACCGAGTGGTGGCCAGGCGGGTCCAGCAGCAGCTGGACGCAGCCCAGACAGCGGTCGGCGTCGGGAGCGGCAGCGTCATCGCAGCCGAACGCGGTGCCCAGCGAGCGCACACGCTGGGATCGCTGTTCCACAACGTGATCAGCATCGGCGTCTACTCGGTGGCCGGCCTGCTCCTGATGGCCGAGCTGGGCTTCAACCTTGGGCCCCTGATCGCCGGCGCCGGCATCGTCGGCGTGGCGCTGGGCTTCGGTGCCCAGTCGCTGGTGGCCGACTTCCTGGCCGGGATCTTCATCCTGATGGAGGACCAGTACAGCGTCGGGGACGTGGTGGACGTGGGCGATGCCACCGGCACTGTCGAGGAGGTGCAGCTGCGCCTGACCAAGCTCCGGTCCGTCGACGGGGTGCTCTGGTTCGTGCGCAACGGCGAGATCCTGCGCGTGGGCAACCAGAGCCAGGACTGGTCGCGGACGGTGCTGGACATCGGGATCGCCTACGGATCGGACGTGGGCTTGGCCAAGGAGGTCATGGAGCGCATCGGCCAGGAGTTCGACACCGACCCGGAGTTCGGCGACATGGTGCTCGAGGTTCCTGAGGTGTGGGGCGTGGAGAAGCTCGGAGTCGACAGCGTCGTGATCCGGATGGTCGTCAAGACCAAGCCCGGCCAGCAGTGGAGTGCCGCACGCATCCTGCGCGAGCGGATCAAGGCGGCCTTCGATGAGAACGGGATCGACATCCCCTTCCCGCAGCGCACCGTGTGGCTGCGCACCGACGACTCGATCGACGCAGGCGGCGCGGCCCGGGCTGCGCAGCCGACACCCCGACCCTAGGCTCGCACTCGTGAACGATGACCCCAGCGTGGCCGGTCCGGCAGGCGACCCGATGCAGGCCCCCGAACCCAGCGGAGCAGCGCCGCACGCCGTGCTCGTCGGGGTCGGCCCCGGCCTGGGCGCCAGCCTGGCGCGCACGTTCGCCGCAGCCGGCTATGACCTCACCCTCATGGCTCGCACGACCGCCAGCATCGCTCCCGCGGCCGGGTCGGTCCGCGCCGCTGGTCGGATCGCCCGCGAGGAACTGCTCGATGTCGGGGACCTCGCTGCCCTTGCCTCGGCCGTCCGTCGCGCCAACGCGTGGCGACCGCTCTCCCTGCTCCACCACAACGCGTCGATGGATGCCGGCGGCCTGCTGGACGCCGACATCTCGACCCTGCGCGCCAGCGTGGACGTCAATGCCCTGGCCGCCGTCGTCGCCGCCCAGTCGGCACGGCCTGGGCTGATCTCCACGGGTGGTCGGGTCACGTGGACTGGCGGTGGCATCGCGCTGAGCCCTCGCGGCGAGTACGGCGTCCTCGCCCTGGGCAAGGCCGCCCTGCGGGCAGCGGGCCTGGCCCTGGCCCAGGAACTGGCCGGCCATGGCATCGAGCTGCGCATGCTCACAGTCAACGGGTTCATCCGACCCGGCGGTCGCTTCGACCCCGACCGGATCGCCGACGCCTTCTGGGCATTCGCCAGCGACCCGGAGGCAGACGTGGAACGCATCTACGACGGGCGGTCCTGACCGTGGCGCAGGCACCCCTGCGTGAGGCCCCCGGCCACTTCCTGCGGGGCGTGGCGATGGGTAGCGCGGACATCGTGCCCGGCGTGTCCGGGGGCACCGTTGCCCTGGTCCTGGCGATCTACCACCGGCTGGTGACCTCGATCCGCAACGGCTCCTCGGCCCTGGGCCGCCTCCTGCGCCTGGACCTGCGCGGCGGGCTGGCCAAGCTCGGCGAGGTCGACTGGTTCCTGCTGGTCCCGCTGCTGCTGGGGATCCTGACGGCCGTGCTCCTGCTGGCCGGGGCGATCGAGCACCAGCTCGAGACGAACCCGGTGCAGATGTCCGGGCTGTTCCTGGGCCTGGTGGCCGGCTCGACGGTCGTGGCCACGGGCCTGCTCACCCGCAGGGACACCCGCGAGTGGGTGCTCATCCTCGGCACCGGTGCGGCCTTCTTCGTAGCGCTGGGCTTCATGGTCGGCGACTCCCAGGACGTCGTCGGGGAGGCCCAGCCGCCGCTGTGGCAGTTCTTCCTCGCCGGTGCCATCGCCATCTGCGCGATGATCCTGCCCGGGGTGAGCGGGTCGTTCCTGCTGGTCACCCTCGGGATGTACGCACCCGTGCTGGCCGCCGTCAGCGCCCGGGACCTGACGGTGCTGGTGGTGTTCGCCCTGGGCTGCGTCACCGGCCTGGCGCTGTTCAGCCAGTTTCTGCACTGGGCGCTCACTGAGCACTACGACGCGGTCATGGCCGTGCTGATCGGCCTCATGCTGGGCTCCACCCGGGTGCTCTGGCCATGGCCCGACGGGGCCGACAGCGTTGCGCTGGGCCCGCCCGACGAGGCCGTCGCGGCAACCATCGGGCTCGCTGTGTTCGGCCTGGTCCTCGTGCTGGTGGTCGACCGGATCGCCCATCGCGTGGAGCACCGCACCAGTGGCGACGAGGCAGCAGAGCTGCACGCCGGCTGACCTACCGGAGTAGCGTGGAGAGCAGCCCCGGACGACGGGTCGACTCGGCTCGTGCAGGGGCGCCGAGGAGGTCTCATGGACACGTGGCGAAGGCGGACGACGGCGGTCGCGGCAGCGACTCTGATGGCCGTGGGTGGACTTGTCCTGGCCGGGTGCTCCGGCTCGGACGGCGACGCGACGATCATCACTGATGACGGCACTGTGAGCGTCCAGCAGGACGACGAGAAGATCGAGGTCACGACCTCCGAGGGGTCGGTGACCATCAACGGCGAGTCCGATGGGGAGCTTCCCGCGGGCTGGCCGGCCGAGGTCCCGGTCCCCGCCGGCGGGCAGGTGCAGGTCGGGGTGGTCCTTGACGGTACCGGCGAGCAGGGTTGGACGGCCACGATCTTCTACCCGGACACGTCGGCCGCCCAGGTCGCTGCCGAGGTCACCAGCCTCCTGGTGGGCCAGGGATTCGAGGCCACTGTCACGAGCACCACCGGGGCGGGCGGCATGAGCGCGTTCGAAGGCCCGGGGTACGCGGTGACCACCCTGGTCAGCGAGGTGGACTCGGGGGTCAGTCTCGTGATGAGCGTGGTCGCCGAGGGCTGATCCGGTGAGGCGGGCGGACCGGCGGGGTCGAGCCTGCGGATCAGTCGCGCGCGTCGGGAACTCGATCAGGGTAGCCTCATCGAACTCCCCCGGACAGGAGCCCTTCGAGTGACCCAGCCCAGTGACACCCGGCACCGCGTCGTCATCGTCGGATCGGGATTCGGCGGCCTGTTCGCGGCCCAGGCGCTCAAGCGCACCGACTGTGACGTCACCCTGATCTCGCGGACCACGAGCCACCTGTTCCAGCCGCTGCTCTACCAGGTGGCCACCGGCATCCTGTCCAGCGGGGAGATCGCGCCGAGCACGCGGGAGATCCTGCGCCGGCAGAAGAACGCCACCGTGCTGCTCGGCGAGGTCACCGACATCGACCTCGAGGCGCGTACGATCACCTCCCAGGCAGCGCCCGGACCGCTGACGACCGGCTATGACAGCCTGATCGTGGCCGCCGGCGCCGGCCAGTCGTACTTCGGCAACGACGACTTCGCCAGGTTCGCCCCCGGCATGAAGAGCATCGACGACGCCCTTGAGCTGCGCGGGCGGATCTTCGGCTCCTTCGAGCTCGCTGAGCGCGCGACCGACCCCGACGAGGTCCGCAGGTTCCTGACGTTCGTGGTGATCGGCGCGGGACCCACCGGCGTGGAGATGGCCGGCCAGATCGCCGAGTTGTGCCATCGGGCGTTGAAGAAGGACTTCCGGCGCATCGACACCACCGCTGCGCGGATCGTGCTGATGGACGCCGCGCCTGTCGTGCTGGCGCCCTTCGGGCCCAAGCTGTCCGAGGAGGCACGCGGGATCCTGGTCGATGCCGGGGTGGAGGTGCTGCTCAACGCCAAGGTGGTGGCCCTCGACGCCCACGGTGTCACCTACGAGGACTCCGACGGCCAGCGGACCGTGATCCCCGCGGCTTGCAAGGTCTGGGCCGCAGGCGTGTCCGCTTCCCCGTTGGGGGCCCTGCTCGCCGAGCGCTCCGGGGCCACGACCGACCGCGCCGGGCGCGTACTGGTCGAGGCCGACCTGACCATCCCCGGGCACCCGGAGGTGTTCGCCATCGGCGACATGATGGCCCGCGACAACCTGCCCGGTGTGGCCCAGGTGGCGATCCAGGGCGGTCGCTACGCGGCCTCAACCATCCGCGCCCGCATCGAGGGCCGGCCCGTCCCCGAGCCGTTCAGCTACAAGGACAAGGGCAGCATGGCCACCATCACCCGGTTCAGCGCGGTGACCAGCGTGGGTCGGATCCAGACGGCAGGCTTCGTCGCGTGGGTGCTCTGGCTGGTCGTGCACCTCATGTACATCGTGGGCTTCAAGAACCGCAGCACCACACTGCTGCACTGGGCGGTGAGCTTCTTGGGCCACAACCGCTCGGAGCGCACGACGACCGCACAGCAGGTCGCCGCCCGCAGCCGCCTGGGCGCCATCCCTGATGCCCCGCCGCTGTGGCCGGGTGCGGTCGGCGAGGGGATGGCCCCTCCGCCGGACGAGGCCCTGCTCCCAGCGGACGAAGCCCTGCCGCCCACGGGCGAGGTTCCGCCACCGCCGATGCAGGCTGCCCGGGGTCAGAACCTGGAGTGATGAACGGCCGATGAACGAAAGATGGACACCGGGTGACCGCTCACCGGACCATCAGCCCCGTGGCGGGTCTACCCTGCGACGGTCATGGCAGCCCGGGCGCAGAAGGCGCAGTATCTTCGTGAGCAGCCGCGTGAGTGGTTGCCCGCGCGTCGCTGGCTGCCCCGCTACGAGCGGCGTTGGCTCAAGGGCGACCTGATCGCGGGGTCGGTCGTCGCCGCGCTGGCCATCCCGCAGTCCCTGGGCTACGCCACGATCGCCGGCCTGCCGGTCCAGGTCGGGCTCTACTCGCTGCCCACCGTGCTGGTCTGCTACGCGCTGCTGGGCACGTCCCGGTTGCTGATCGTCGGGCCGGTGTCCACGGTGGCCGTGCTCACCGGGTCCCTGATCCGGGACTTCCCGCACGAGACCCCGGAGGAGGCCATCGCGCTCGGTGCCGGGATGGCGGTGGCTGCTGGGATCCTGCTGATGCTGGCCAGTGTCCTGCGCATCGGTTGGTTGGCGGAGTTCCTGTCCAAGCCGATTGTGACCGGTTTCGTGCTGGGACTGTCCATCCTGGTGATCATCGGTGAGCTGCCCAACATCCTGGGCATCCCGGTGCCCCCCGGGTCCGTGCGTGACCGGATCCAGGACCTGGCCACCGGGCTGGGCCAGGCCGATCCGCTCACCGTGCTGGTCGGCGTGACGGCTCTCGCGGTGATGTTCCTCGGATCCCGGCTGGCTCCGAAGGTCCCATGGGCGCTGGTCGTGCTGGTGGTCGGCCTGGCGGTGTCGAACCTCGTCGATCTGGCGGGTCGTGGAGTCGCCGTCGTGGGCGATGTCCCGCAGGGGCTGCCGACCCCCGCGCTCCCCGATGTCCCGCTCAGTGAGCTGGGGGCCCTGTTCGTGGCCGGGGCGGCCATTGCGTTCGTGGGCCTGGCCGAGGGCCTGAGCGCGGCCCGGCTGTTCGCCACCAAGGGCGGCGGGCGGATCGATGCCAACCAGGAGCTGCTGGCCGTCGGGGTCGGCAACCTCAGCTCGGGCCTCGTCGGTGGGTTCGGGGTGGCGGGCAGCCTGTCCAAGACGGCCGCCGCCGACCGGTCCAACGGCAGGTCGCAGGTCGCGGGGCTGACCACGGCGGTCCTTGCCCTGGCCACCATCCTGGTGCTGGCCCCGGCGCTGTCCGCACTGCCCAAGGCGGTGCTCTCGGCGATCGTGATCCATGCGGTCTGGGGCCTGATGGACATTGCCGCGATGCGCCGCTACGCCTACTTGCGCCGCAACGACATCGTGGCAGCCAGTGCCGCCGCGATCGGCGTCCTGTGGCTCGGCCCGCTCAACGGCCTGCTGCTCGCGATCGGCCTGTCCGTGTTCGGCCTGGTCTACCGGTCCAGCCGGGTGGATGTGGAGGTCATGGGCCGGGTCCCCGGCGAGAAGGCGGCCTGGGGTGGGATGCGCAACCATCCCGAGCGCCGGCAGAGTGACGGCATCCTGGTCCTGCGGGTCGACGTGCCGCTGTTCTGGGTCAATGCCTCCTCGGTCAAGGACGCGGTGCTGGCCCGGGTCGATGCGGTCGGCGACTTCTCCGATCAGCCGTTGCTGGCCGTCGTCCTGGACATCGAGGGCACGAACCAGATCGACACCACCACCGTGGACATGCTCGACTCCCTGCTGGCCGAGCTGCGCACGCGGTGCATCGACCTGTACCTCGTGCGGGTCATGTACTCGGTGCGCATCATCCTGCGCAACGCGGGCTTCGTGGCCAAGATCGGCGAGGACCACATGTGGCACTCGATCAGCCAGGGTGTGCGCGAGGCGCGGATCCACTACGGGCTCAAGGACGGTGTCGTGGATGCGGCCGGCGGGTACGACACTCCGGCCGAGGAGCACGACGAGCGGATCGTGCCCAGGTACTTCGAGGACTCCGGTGCGGATGCGGGGCAGGAGGCGCTGACGACGGAGGACGCTGCTGCGGAGGCCATCGAGCCGGCCGGTGAGCCGGCCACCGAGCCGGCCGCTGAGCCGCGGGCCGGTGCTGGGGACGGCGGGTCCGCGCCGGGGTGATTCGTCGGCCGGGCGGCCAGCATGCTTCGATGAGCCGCAGCGTTCGCCTGATCGGTCCGCACGATCACGCGGCATCCGATCATCGCAGACCAAGGAGAGCAGTCCGTGCTTCCCGCCGATGGCAGCGCACCGGCCGCCCACGATGTCGTCGAGCGGTACATCCGCCCACTGGCTGGCCGGGACATCCGCGGCCTGACCTGGTGGGGCGCTGACCTCCTGGTGCTCGACGCCGGGTCCGGTCGGCTGGCCCTCGTGGACCCGGGCACCGATGACACCCGCGTGGTCAACGATGGGCTCGCCGGTCCTTTCGTCGGCGCCGGCGGGCTGGCCCTGGTCGGCGGGACCCTGTGGTCCACGACACGAGCGGGCCTGGTCCGGGCGCAGTGGGGCGGTGCGCGGATCGGGGTTCCTACCGTCGTCGTCGAGATGGACGGTGCCTGCGCGGTGGCCGGCTGGGACGACCGGCTGTACGTGGTCCGCGGCCGTGCGCTGGAGGTCCGAGCGATCGATGACCCGGGGCGCGTGCTGGCCGCTGTCGAGCTGCCCGGGATCGGCACCAAGGGCATCAGCGCCACCGACGACGCGCTCTGGCTCACTGATGACCTCGAGCAGACGGTCTACTGCCTCGACCGCCGGACGCTGGAGGCCCGGTTCCAGGTCGTGACGCCGTTCGAGGGGCCCACTGCGATCGTGGCTCGCCGGGCCCCCGACGCGACCCACGACGCCCTGCACGTGGCCTACTACGAGAGCGAGCCGTACCTCAAGGACGATCCGTGGTCGGACCCGGCGTGGGTGGTCCGCTACCGCGATCGGGCCCTGATCCACGCGCTGCATGTCCGTCACGACCCGGCTGCCCGGCGTGCGTGGTCCACCGGACACCGGATCCAGATGCACTACTACGTCGAGGTGGAGCCCGACGACGACGTGCCGGTGCTGGCCGACGTCCAGTGGCGGATGAGCCTGCCGCTGGACACCGCGCGGCAGCGCCTGATCGAGGTCGAGCCGATCGGGCTGCCCTTCGAGACCGTGACCGAGGCGGACTACGAGGGCCGTGCCCAACCGGTCGCGGTGTTCCGGATCCAGCAGGTCGACGCCGGCAGCCGGCTGGTCCTGGGCTGGCGGGCCACCCTCGAGGTGTTCGGCCTCAAGCACCTGGTCACCGATGGGGACCTCACCGACGCGCCGGCGCTGACTGAGCAGTTCGCGGCCGACTACCTCATCGACGACGAGGACCTGGACCTCGACTCCCCTGAGGTCGGCGCCGCGACTGCCGCCGGGCTGGCCGGACTCGGTGACCGGCCCCCGACCCTGGCGGCGGCCCGCGCCCTGCGCAGCCACGTCTATGACCGGCTCGAGTACGAGATGGGCAACGCGGACTCACCGATCGGCGTGCTGGCCCGCGGCACCGGCTCCTGCGGCGAGCACGTGGGGACGATCATGGCGCTGTACCGGCGGGCCGGCCTGGCCTGCCGGGTGGCGGGGCGGTACAAGTGCCCCTACCAGCCGTGGAGCGGCGGGCCGCTCTACCCGGACTTCAACCACGTCTGGGTGGACCTGTACCTGCCCGGCTACGGCTGGGTCCCGGTGGAGAGCAACCCGGACGGCGATGTGGTCCCCGTCGGGCCGTACCCCGACAGGTTCTTCCTCGGCCTGCCATGGCGGCACATCGAGGTCGGCAAGGACATCTCCTTCGAGAAGGTCACCTACGACACGGGCGCGACGACTGGACGGCGGCGCCGACGGATCGGCGCGCGGCGGTTGAGCCGCAACCACATCCGGTTCGACGTCCTGGGCGAGATAGCGCCCGGCGCGGTCGAGCCGGACTGAGGCTCTGATGCGCGGGCTCGCCGGCGCCCAGGCTCAAGCGTTTTCCGCGGCCAGGGCCTGCTGCCCGAGCGCGAGGCAACCGGCCGCGCCGGCCCGGTTGCCCAGCCCGGGCGCGACGATGTACTCGTCGATGCGCTCAAGGATCTCGGGGGCCTGGACGTAGTTGTTCAGCCGTTTCAACGTCTGGGTCCGGATCTTGGGGAACAGGTGCAGCTGCTCCATCACGCCGCCGCCGAGGATGATCCGCTGCGGGGAGTAGGCGCAGATCATCGTCTGGGCAGCCAGGGCCAGGTAGTGCGCCTCCAAGTCCCAGGCCGGGTGGTCCGGGGTCAAGTCGGTGGCTGGGCGCTGCCAGCGGGCGCCGATCGCCGGGCCGGAGGCCAGCCCCTCCAGGCAGTCCCCATGGAACGGGCAGACCCCACCGAAGGGGTCGCTGCCGGGGTCGCGGGGGATCGCCATGTGCCCCACCTCCGGGTGGATCATCCCGTGCAGGATCCGCCCGTCGACCAGCACGCCACCGCCGATCCCGGTGCCCACCGTGAGGTAGACCAGCGTGTCCACGTCCTGGCCGGCGCCCCAGAGGTGCTCGCCCAGCGCAGCCCCGTTCACGTCGGTGTCGAATCCGATGGGGATGCCGAACGCGGTACGCAACGGGCCCACCACATCGGTGTCCGACCAGCCGGGCTTGGGGGTCTTGGTCACCCACCCGTAGGTGGGCGACTCCGGGTTGGGATCGCAGGGGCCGAACGTGCCGTACCCGATCGCGGCCAGGGCCTGCCCGTGCTCCTCCTGCCAGGAGCGGAAGTAGTCGATCACCTGGGTCAGGCACTGCTCGGGCGCGGTGGTCGGGAAGCGGACCTCGTCCCGGAGATCGTCCGGGCCGGTCCCCACGGTGCAGACCATCTTGGTCCCACCGGCCTCCACCGACCCGATCAACGGCTGCATCGTCATCCGCCCTTCGCTGCGTCTGGGTCCATCCAACCGTGTGACGCCGACCGATGCGCCGCCGGCGGGCACGAGGCCGGTCGCGGGCTGGCCCCGCGGGCTACGCTGGCCCGATGCAGTGGCTGGCGCGCGGCGAGCATCAGGTGCCCACGGGCCGCGCGTGGTTGAGCAGCGCGGAGGCCGACCGCGCGGGCTCGATGCGGTTCACCAAGCGACGCACCGAGTACCTGCTGCGTCGGTTCGCCGGCAAGTCGGCCGTGGCAGCCGCACTGGGGCTGCCCACCGATCCTGCCGGCCTGGGTCGGGTCGCGGTGCTCAACCGTCGGACGGGCGCGCCGTACGTGCAGGTCGACGGCGTGGAGCTGGGGTTGGACATCTCGTTGACCGACCGCGCTGGGTGGGCCGTCTGCCTGGTCGGCCCGGACCTGGGGGCGGTCGGCTGTGACCTGGAGATCGTCGAGCCGCGCAGTGCCGGGTTCGTGCGCGACTTCCTGACCCCCGCTGAGCAGGCTGTCGTGGCTGCCTGGCCCGGCATCGACGGGTGGGATGCGGCGGCCAACCTGATCTGGTCGGCCAAGGAGAGTGCCCTGAAGGTGCTGCGCACCGGCCTGCGTGCCGACACCCGCACCGTTGAGGTGGACCTGGGCTCGACTGCGGGTGGGCCGGGTGGGTCGTGGGGCGGGGCCGGGGCCTGGCATCCGCTGGCCGTGGACGCGGGTGGCGGCCGGCGGTTCCCGGGGTTCTGGCGACGCGACGGGGTGTTCCTGCTGACGGTGGTGGCCGCCGCCGGGCTGGAAACGCCGCCGGACGTCCTACCCGGCTCCGCTGACCTGCGCGACGCCGAACCGATCCACTCCTGGGTCGCCAATCCGATGGCCGACTGACCGGCCACTCGGCCCGGTGTTGCACCAATGCATGAAGTCTGCTTCACTAGTTGGCGGAGGGGAGTATCCCCACGCAGTGCGTCGTCAGTACGACGGGTCCATGCCCGTCCGGCGTATCGACCCACCAGGGTCGGGAGAGACCTCCGAGATCGATCTATCAGGAGCAATCGACATGGGTTGGAGCAGCAAGCTCTCTGCGGCAGTGAGCACGTTGGGCGCTACCGCGAGCAAGAACCAGGACGCCATCAACAGGGGCATCGACAAGGCGGGCAAGGCGGCCAATGACCGCACCGGGGCGAAGTACGACAAACACATCAGCAAGGGTGCTGGGCACCTGCGCGCAGGCTTGGCCAAGCTCGGTGAGTCGGGGCGCACCGACCCGCCGCGCTGAGCTCGCCAGCACCTGCACCGCAGCGTGGTCCGAGGCAGTGACTGGGTAGTCCGACTCGACTACTCTGCGGAGCCCTCCTTGGCCATGCCGCGCTCCAGGGCGTCGATCACGTAGGGCCGCAGCTCCTCCGCCGTGATGATCCGGTCGACAGAGCCCATGGCCAGGGCCCGGTCGATGGTGTGCACCGCATCGAACTCCGAGGCGGCCTCACCGACCTTCTCGGAACGGACCTGGTCGACGATCTCGGCCAGTCTGGCGCGGCGCTCGGTGGCCTCCGCCCCGGTGGTGCCGGCCAGCAGCTTGCGCGCTGCCTGCACCCGGGGATCCGCCTCCACCCGACCGCGCACCTCGCGGGCGAACACCGTCGCCGCTGCGGGCGCCCCGCCGATCACGGACGCGTAGGACCCCTGGACCGCCACGACCTCCAACTGCGGGTTCAACGCCTTGGAGAACACCACGAACGCACCGCCGTGGTAGCGCGAGATCACCACGAACACGATCGGGCCCTGGAAGTTGGTCACCGCGCGGCCGATCTCCGCGCCGTACTCGAGCTGCCAGTGGCGCATCGACTCCGGCGATCCGTCGAAGCCCGACAGGTTCGCCAGGACCACCAGTGGCCGGTTGCCGCTGGCCGCGTTCACTGCACGGGCGGTCTTGCGCGATGCCTGCGGGAACAACGTCCCCGAGGTCCACGACGGCGGGCCGTCAGCGGGGACGAATCCGCGCCGCCGGATCGGCCGGGACTCCAGGCCCAGCATGCAGACGCTGATGCCACCGACCCGGGTGTCCCAGACCACCGAGTTCTCGCCGCCACGCCAGCGCTCCCAGCGCTCCAGCGGGTCGTTGTCCTGGTCGCTGACCGCGCGCATGACCGAGCGCACGTCGAAGGGCTTCTTGCGCTCCGGGTTCTTCTCCGCGGAGAACACGTCGCCGACGACCGTGAAGTCGCAGTCGGGGACCGCGGCGTGCGGGAACCCCCGGATGTCGCGGCTGGCCGGGTCGGAGGTCGCCACGCGTCGCGGGAACCGCTCCCCGGGCACCACGTAGGTGTGCTCGTAGTGGCGCAGAAGCACCTCGCAGGCCTCCACCAGCGATGGCGCCCAGTACTGCGCCTGGCCGTTGGGGCCCATCACCCGCTCGAATCCGCCGATGCCGAAGTTGTCGTCGGCCGACACGCCGCCGGAGAAGTCCAGTGCCTGCTTGCCGGTGAGCACCATCGCGCTGGCCGGGGTCATGATCAGGATGCCCTTGGTGTGCAGCAGCATCGTGGCCTCGGCGTTCCAGTACGGCTGGCCGCCGACGTTGATCCCGGTGACGACGATGTTGATCTCGCCACCGCCCTGGGTGAACTCGATGATGCGGCGCAGCGTCAGCGCGATCCAGTCCATGTTCTCGGTGCCGGACTCCATCGAGATCAGCGCCCCCGACGAGACCGCGAACCACTCCACGGGGACCTTCATCCGCTCGGCAAGTTCCAGGGCAGCATTGACGATCCGGCACTCCGGCTCGGCGAGGTTGCCCAGGCCGCGGGTCGGGTCGGACAGCATTGCCACGCGGGTCATGCCCTCGGGGTAGGTCGGGGTGTAGGTGGTCAGCAGGCCCACCACGATGTTCGCGGTGTTGAGCCCGGGCTCGCGCTCGACGGGCACCAGGTGATCGCCGGACTCGTCGAGGTCGTGCTCGACGAAGTGCGCGGGCAGGAACTTGCCCACCGTGCCCGGCTGCGGGGCGAACATGCGCAGGATCTCGAACGGGTAGGGCACACCGAACCGCTGCGCGGTGAGCACCTTCTGCCGGTAGCGGGTCAGCGGCCGGACCGGGTCGTCGCGCGCCGGCTCCTCACTGATAGTGATGGCCCGGGTGGTGATGCCGTCCACGTTGAGCACCGAGGGACGCAGGGTGCCGTCCGGCTCGGGCATGTTCGTGCGCAGCACCACCATCTCCAGGCCCGCACCTCCGGCCAGCGGGATCATCATCTCGGCCAGGTCGGCCCAGTGCTCCGGTGGCACCGTCCACGGTGGGCGGACGAACAGGGTGATCCGGTTGGCCTGCGGGCGGCCGCGCTCAGGGAACGTCGCACGGGCCCGGCGCATCGCGATGATCGCCTGCAGGCCCATCCGCTCCAGCGTCGGGTAGTTCGGCGCCCCGCCGCGGCCGGCGGGCACGACGGTCATGTCGCGGACCTCGGCCAGCGCGAACAGGCGGTGGTCCTTGGGATTGTCGTGCGCCACCCCGTGGAACAGGTAGACGTCCTCCATGGAGGGCAGTCGGGTGAGCTCGAAGTGCTCGAGGCGCCAGAGCTCGAGGCGCTTGGCCAGCATCGGGTGCAGGTTGCGGTAGAACCGGTCCTCGGCCAGCACGCCTTGGGAATCCGGGCGGCAGGTGAAGTACTGGGTGCGCAGCTCCGCATCGATGTCCGCGGCCAGGCTCGAGACGGTCACGTCCAGGCGCCACAGGCGCCGGCCGAGGTCCCAGGCGTTGCACTGGTTGAGCACCGACTCGGCCAGGCCGTCACCGTTGGGCTGGGCCTCGTCGCGCCAACACATCACGTCCACGACGGGCTGGCGGGTCGGGTCGACGCCAGCCAGGTATGCCGCGACGGCGCCGCCCACTCGAGCGAGTTCCCCGAAGGGCGTGAACGCGAGGACCACATGGATCGCGCGTCCCTCGTGGTCGTAGTCGGCGTGGCAGAGCAGCACGCCGTCGACCTCGACCACGCCGACGTCGCGCAGCTCGCGGATCCGGTACCAGCGCCGTGCCCGGATCTCGAGCAGGGCGGACTGCAGGTCGCGGTCGCCGGTGGCCAGCCGCCGGCGCAGGATCGACCCGCGCATGGGCTGCGGTGCGTCGACCAAGGCCTTGATCCGGTCGGCACGCTCGGGCCGGTTGGGGTCCTCGACCAGAGCGTCGAGGTGGGCGTCCATCCGGGCTGCCATGGCGGCTCGACCGGCCTCCACGACCGGCTCGTCGATGAACTGGAACCGGGCGTCGCGGGACAGGTCGGCGATCGCCTCGAGGCTGCCCTGGGTCGCGGCGGTCAGCCGGTCGTAGCGCGTGCGTGCCGAGTCGTCGACGAAGGGCAGGATCCGCTCGCGGTAGCGCAGTCGCCGCTCGAGGATGCTGCTGACGACCCGGGCGAGCTGGAGCCTGCGGGCCTGCGAGCCGAACAGCAGCACGACGGCCTGCTCGAGCTCGGGGCTGCGGTGCAGGTCGGTCACGCCGTAGCGGGCCAGCACCCGACTCAGCCGGCGGCGGATCTGGCTGGGCAGGGCCACCCGATCCGGATCGAGCCACTGAAGGTAGCCCAGCAGATACTCGCGCGAGGTCGTGACGCCCAGGTCGGCCTGGCCGCCGGCCTCACGCTCGGAGGCCCACAGCAGTCCCAGGTCGGTGAACAGGTCCAGGAACGCGTCCTCGGCGGCGAGCAGCTTCGTGTCACCGGCGCTGGCGCGGTTGGCGAACGAGCGCTGCTCGGCCAGCAGGGCGGCCACCGATGCGGGATCGAGCTCGTAGCCCAACAGGTAGCCGCTGAGTGCGTCGTAGACGCGTTCGAACGGCGGCCGGCCGGACGTGTCGGCCAGGGCCATCCCGGCGAAGCTCACGCGCACGCCATCGGCCGGCTGGTGCACCGCGGCCGCCTCGCCCGGGGACTCCGGGCGGATCGACACCAGGGGCGCCCCGGCGTCGACCTGGGCGTTGGGCAGCACCTCGACGGAGGTCACCGTGCCGGCGAAGGGGGCCCGGAGGGTGGACTCCATCTTCATCGCCTCGACGACCACCATCGGGTCACCGACCTCGACATGCTGGCCGGGCTCGATGGCCACGGAGACGATCAGCGCCGGCCATTGGGCGCGCACGGCCAGGCCCTCGTCGCGGTCGACCCGGTGGGCCACGCCGTCGATCTCGAGCAGGCAGCCGGTGCCGTGCGAGGAGAGCACGACGTCGCGTGCACGGCCGGCCGAGGTGACCCGCCAGTCGTGATCACCGCGTCGATCGATGGCGAGCTCGGCCACTGCGTCACCGGCGTCGATCCGGTAGGTGCGCGGCCCGGTCTGGAACACGTGCAGGGCGTACTGCTGGCCCAGGTAGGTCAGGGTGGTCGGTACGCCAGCGGCCGCGACCGGCTCCGGGCGGCCGCGGCTGGCGCGTGCGTGGAAGGCCGCGCGCTGGATATCGCGCTGGGAGTCGCTGGCGCGCACTGCCGAGACCAGGACCGCGAGCGGGTCCGGCGCCGGGGCTGTGTGCCCGCCCGACGTGCCGGACGCCTCGTCGATGACGGCCGCGAGCAGGGCGCTGCGGTTGGTGGCCGCTCCATCCACCACGGCCGCGCACTTGGTCAGGGCATGCTGCATGCGAGCCAGCGCGGTGGCCCGGTCGCGACCATGGGCCAGCAGGCGCAGGACCGTGCTTGCCCCCACGACACTCCCGGGCGTGGCCTGGGACACCACGCGCAGGCCCGGGCCGGTCGGCGTGCGCAGGTACTGCAGCGTGGCGTCGGGCTCGGCGCCCTCGGCGCGCAGGCGCGCCTCGACCGCGTGGCCCACGGGGGTCGGTGCTTCGCCGTCGGGATGTGCGGCACCGGCGCTGGCTGCCGCGTCGGCGAGGTCGAGGCCGAGCAGTTCCTCGGCCAGGGCCCAACCGTTGAGCGCCGCGGCGTCGGCCGCCGGCGTCGCGGGCAGGAGCGTGCCGCTCGCGGAGAGGGCCAGTGCGAGGTCGTGCTGACCTGCCCCCATCCCCGCCGCGGCGCGGGTGGCATGCTCCGCGGCCGCAGCGGCCAGTTCGGGTGGCAGCGCGGGAGCCTCGATGAGGCTGGCCGTCGCAGTCGACCCGGCCACCGCAAGCGCCCTGGTCGCGGGCAGTGCCCATGCCTGCGCCTGCGCGTCGACGAGGACCGGCACCTCGATGGTCGCGGCCGGATCCGCGGCTTCGGGTTCTGGCGCTGGGGCTCCCTGGGCTGCCCGCTGGGTCTTGGCCGTGCTGCTGCGTCGCGTGCCTGCCATGTGCGTCAGCCTGCCATCACTGCGGCGATCGGCGCCTGGACGTCCTCGGCCAGCGGCTGGGGGAGGGTCACCGTGCGGTAGCCCTCCAGCCGGACCGCGACCGTGCCGTCCGGGCTGGTCACCACGCAGTCGAAGCCGTCCTCGACAGCCTCAGCGGCTGCGACCAGCGGCCCCTCGGCAGCCTCGCCCGCCGACCCGAGCACGGTGACCCGGGTGACGTGCGTGGGCAGTGCCAGTCGGCCCTCGCGCCCGGCCTCCCAGAGCCCGGCGGCCTGGAAGCAGAGCTCGATCAGCCGGGGAGCGGCCTGGGTGGCAGCGTCCGCGGTGTGGTTGGCCGGCAGGTCCGTCGCGAGCTGGGCGGCGGACCGTGCCCCGTCGCGCCAGGCCGAGGACACCACCTGGTAGGCCGGGCCGTGGAAGTACATCCGGTAGACCTCGTCGGCACTCACCTCGGCACCAGAGCGGGCGGGCTGATCCTCGTGCTGGGGATCGGGCGCCGCCCGGGTCAGCCGGACCCGACCGGTGAAGTGGGTCGTGCGGGTCGGGGCGTCCGAGCCTGGCAGCTGACGCTCGGCCTCGATGCGGCACTCGGCCACCAGGTCCGGGCCATCCGGGTGCAGCAGGGTCACGATCTCGATCGTGCGCGGCTCGTCGCGGTAGAACTTCAGGGGAGCGTGGAAGTCCACGTCCTCCACCGCGGCCAGCGCCCAGTCCGGCGCCAGCAGCCGTGCGGCCTCGACCATGCCCTCGATGCCCATGACGCCGGGCAGCAGGGCGGTGACCCGGTCGCCGCGGTGATCATCGAGGAACGGCTCGACCTTCGGGTCGAGCGTCGTGCGCACCACCAGGCCGTCGTGCACGGAGCACGCCACGACCTCGCCGACCATCGGACCGGCCGCCGCGCAGGCGTCGGTGAAGGCGCCGGGGTCGATCCCGCCCGCCTCGGCGAACTCGGTCGCCATCATCCCCAGGGTCCCGGCGACCACGACCTCGCCGCGGTTCGGACCGCTGGTCAGCTCGCGGCGGATCCAGGCGATCCCGGCCTCCGGAGGCAGCATCTGCACGCCCGCCGCGGCCATGATCTTCGGGATCGAGCCACGCGTGGCCATCCCGATGCCGCCCCAGGCCGTCCAGTCCAGGGCGATGCCCCGGGTGTCCGGCCGGGTCCGGCGCATCCCGCTGGCGATGGCGCACAGCATGTTGTTGGCCGCCGCGTAGTCGGTCTGCCCGGCGTTGCCGAACCTCCCGGCCACAGAGCTGAACGCCACGGTCGCGCCGATCGGCAGGTCGCCGGCGGCCTTGAGCAGGTTGAACCAGCCGTCGGCCTTGACGCCGAAGACGAGCTCGAACTCGGCGCGCTCCTTCTTGGCCAGACCCTTGCTGATCTCCAGGCCGGCGGCGTGCAGAAGCACGTCGATGCGCCCATGGGACTCGCGGATCTGGTCCACGATGGCTGCCACCGCGGCGCCGTCGCGCAGGTCGACGCTGTGGTAGTGGGCGGTGCCGCCTGCTGCGGTGACGGCGTCGATGGCCGACAGCGCGGAGGCCTGCCGCTCGAACCGGGCCATCTCCCGCTCGATGAGGACCGGCGTCGGCTTGTCGCCACGCGCAGCGATCTGCTCGGCGATCTGGCCCTTGAGTCCGTCGGGGTCGGTGCGGAACCGCTGCAGGTCGGCATCGGCCGGGTCGGGGGTGCCGGCCAGGTCGAGCAGGTGGAACGTCCCGCCCGAGGCAGTCGCCAGGTCGGCGGTGATCGCCGAGACGATGCTGCCCGCGGCACCTGTGATCAGGAAGACCGAGTCGCTGCCCAGTTCCATCGCGCCGGGGTCGGGTGCGTCGATCGCTGGGAACGGCTGGACGGCCAGTCCGATGCCCCAGCGCTGGCCGTCGACGAGGCCGATCTCCACTGCTCCGGGGTCGGTCAGCGTCTCGTCGATCAGGGCATCGGCCAGGGCGCTGGTCTTGCGGCTGGCCGGGAAGTCCACAGCCTTGACCAGGACCTCGGCGCGCTCCTTCTTGTAGGACTTCGCGAAGCCCACGACGGCGGCACCCAGCGGCGAGGTCGCGCCCGCCGCGTCGTGACCGTGGAACCCGCCGAGGCGGCTGCCGACGACCAGGAACGGCTCGGCGCTGATCACCTGGTGGTACAGGGCGTGCAGCGCCACGACGCGCCGGCGCAGGGCCTCGCGCCAGGAGTCGAGGTCCAGGGCGGCCAGCGGGCCCTCATCGTCAAGGGAGGCCAGCCAGTAGACGCCGGTCAGGGGAGCCTCGGCGCCGAACTGATCGACCTGCGCGAGCAGGTCGTCGGTGCCGGTGGCGGCCTCGACGGCAAGCACCTCGGCACCGCGCTTGGTGAGCTTCTTGACCAGCGCAGCACCCACGCCACCCTCATCGAGGACGACCAGGATGCGCGCGCCCGCGCCGAGTTCGACGCCCGTGGCAGCGCAGGCCGCGAGGGGCGGGCGCAGAGCAGGGGTCGGGACGCGGCGGGGGAGTGCGTCAACGGCGGCGAAGTCGCCGACGAACTCTGGGGAGGTCGCCGCGGAGGTGGGTGCGGCCCCTGTCGTGGCGGCCGGTGCGTCCGTGGCGGCTGGGGTTGCGGTGGCGGTGACGGGTTGGATGCCGGTCTTGTCGCGGACCCAGCCGATGACGTGGGTGAGGGTGGGGAAGTCGCGTAGGGCGAGGTTCTCGTCGCGTTCGACGTTGAACCGTTCGCGGACGGCGGCGAACACTTCGGCCTGCTTGACGGTGTCGACGCCGAGGTCGGCTTCGAGGTCCAGGTCGAGGTCGAGCAGCTCGGCGGGGTAGCCGGTCATCTCGGCCACGATCCCCACGACGGCGTCGGTGACCTCGTCGGCGGCGGGTGCGGCGGCGTTGGTGTGTACGGATTCGTCGATTTGTTGGTCGGTTCCGTGCACAGCAACGGCGGGTGCGGGGGCGGTGACGGGTTGGATGCCGGTCTTGTCGCGGACCCAGCCGATGACGTGGGTGAGGGTGGGGAAGTCGCGTAGGGCGAGGTTCTCGTCGCGTTCGACGTTGAACCGTTCGCGGACGGCGGCGAACACTTCGGCCTGCTTGACGGTGTCGACGCCGAGGTCGGCTTCGAGGTCCAGGTCGAGGTCGAGCAGCTCGGCGGGGTAGCCGGTCATCTCGGCCACGATCCCCACGACGGCGTCGGTGACCTCGTCAGCGGCGGGTGCGGCCGGGGCGGCGGCGGGTGCCGGGGCAGCACTGGGTGCGGCGGCAACGGCGGGTGCGGCCGCCGCGGCGGGTTCGGGAGCGGTGACGGGTTGGATGCCGGTCTTGTCGCGGACCCAGCCGATGACGTGGGTGAGGGTGGGGAAGTCGCGTAGGGCGAGGTTCTCGTCGCGTTCGACGTTGAACCGTTCGCGGACGGCGGCGAACACTTCGGCCTGCTTGACGGTGTCGACGCCGAGGTCGGCTTCGAGGTCCAGGTCGAGGTCGAGCAGCTCGGCGGGGTAGCCGGTCATCTCGGCCACGATCCCCACGACGGCGTCGGTGACCTCGTCGGCGGCGGGTGCGGCGGCGTTGGTGTGTACGGATTCGTCGATTTGTTGGTCGGTTCCGTGCACAGCAACGGCGGGTGCGGGGGCGG
The DNA here is from genome assembly GCA_963788325.1 of uncultured Actinomycetes bacterium. GTDB lineage: Bacteria > Actinomycetota > Actinomycetes > S36-B12 > CAIYMF01 > Prado023. The sequence goes on along the minus strand of CAWBGJ010000014.1, from coordinate 477,623 downwards.
TGACGGGTTGGATGCCGGTCTTGTCGCGGACCCAGCCGATGACGTGGGTGAGGGTGGGGAAGTCGCGTAGGGCGAGGTTCTCGTCGCGTTCGACGTTGAACCGTTCGCGGACGGCGGCGAACACTTCGGCCTGCTTGACGGTGTCGACGCCGAGGTCGGCTTCGAGGTCCAGGTCGAGGTCGAGCAGCTCGGCGGGGTAGCCGGTCATCTCGGCCACGATGCCCACGACGGCGTCGGTGACCTCGTCAGCGGCGGGTGCGGCCGGGGCGGCGGCGGGTGCCGGGGCAGCACTGGGTGCGGCGGCAACGGCGGGTGCGGCCGCCGCGGCGGTTGCGGGGGCGGTGACGGGTTGGATGCCGGTCTTGTCGCGGACCCAGCCGATGACGTGGGTGAGGGTGGGGAAGTCGCGCAGGGCCACGTTGTCGTCGCGCTCGATGTCGAACCGTTCGCGGACGGCGGCGAACACCTCAGCCTGCTTCACCGTGTCCACACCGAGGTCGGCTTCCAGGTCCAGGTCCACGTCGAGCAGCTCCGGCGGGTAGCCGGTCATCTGCGAGACGATGCCCACGACATCGGCCACGATCGGGTCGACAGCGGGCGCGGCGGGCGCGGCGGGCGCCGGGGCAGCGGGAGCCACCGCTGCGGGTGCAGGTGCTGCCACTGGAACGGCCGGCGCAGCGGCCGCACGTGCCGGGGCCGCGGGCGGTGCCGCTGCAGGTGTAGGGGCAACTGCCGGGGCAGGCGCCGGCGCCGGGGCAACAGCCTGGGCCGGGGCGCTGGGCACCCCGGTTGGGGCACCGGCGTCCACGATGCGCAGCCGGTGGCGATCCACCTCGAGCTGGGCGCCGGGTCGGCCGGCAGCCTGGGCCAGCCACGTGTCCCACGCAGCCTGGTCGATGATCCGGTAGGAGTAGCCGAGCTCCGCCGGTGCCCGGCGCGCCCCGTCGGGCATGGGCGTCCAGCGCATCAGCGACATCGCGATCTGCGAGCCGAAGCCGGCCGCCAGCCGCAGGGCGTAGTGCACCGGATAGGCGCCGCCGAGCGAGAGGTTCAGTGTGCCCAGGTCGGGGTCGGGCTCCTTGTAGTTGGGCACCGGCGGAACGATCCCGGTCTCCAGGGCCTTGATGGCCACGACGTCCTCGATGCCGGCGCCCATGGCGTGGCCGGTGAAGCCCTTGGTGTTGGTGATCACGATGGAATCGGCAGCAGCGCCGAAGACTCGGCGCAGCGCGTTGATCTCGGCAGCCGCGGACCCGCCGCGTGCCGGGGTGTAGGTCTCGTGCGAGACGAACACGGTCTGCGGGGCGATGGCAGTGCGGTTGATCCCGCGCGCCTCGGCGGTGCGGACCAGGCCCTCCATGATCTGGCCGACGTGGTCGACGTCCAGGCGGGTGCCGTGGAAGGCGCTGTTGGCGGTGGCGGTGGCCAGGACCTCGGCGATCGGCTGGAGGCCGCGCTCGCGGGCCGCCTCGGGTGCCTCCACCACGAGGGCGGCGGCGCCCATGCCCACGACCATCCCGTGCCTGCGGCGGTCGAACGGGGTGGCCACGTCAGCCACGACGTCCTCGGTCGCAGCGGCACCGGTGGCAAGGAAGCCCGACCCGACCCATGGCAGCAGCTCGTCGCTGGTGACGTCGTCGGCGGACACGATGATCACGCGGCGCGCCCGGCCGGTGCGGATCCAGTCCTCGGCCAGGGAGACGGCCTGGGTCGTGCTCGCGCAGGCAGCGTTGACCTGCGTGTTCGGCCCACGGGCACCGATCAGCTCGGCGAACTGGGAGTGGCCCATGGCCAGGCAGCGGAAGATGAAGCGCCGGTCGTAGTCGAAGCGCTCGGTCTCGAGAAGGTGGCGCAGCTCGGCGATCTGGCGGTCCACCTCGGCGGCAGCCGGCTCGGCGCCGGTCATCCGGGCGCGGATGCCCTCGAGGGCGAGCAGCTGCTCACGGCGGCCGCGGTCGCGCATGTAGCGCTCGATGTCGTCGGCGAACTCGCCGTAGCCCGGGAAGGCCGAGGCGAAGATCACTCCGGTGTCATCGCGCATGGATTCAGGAAGGCCCCAGCGGTCGGGCAGCATCGTGCCCAGCGTGGTCGACCGGTAGCGCATCACCAGCGGGATGCCGGCGTCGCGCAGGGCATCGATGCCGGCGCCGATCGCCAGTCGGGTGGTGCGGTCCAGTGCCAGGTCGCGTGCGGCCTCGACGCCGAACTCCTCCACGACGTCCAGCGGTGCCCCGCGTCCGGCCAGCTTGATCACGCCGGAGGAGTCACCGATCAGCTCGAACACCGGATCCTGGCCGGCCTTCTTGACCAGACGGGTGATGCGCTTGTCCACCATCGCGTCGCGGAACCGATGCGGGATGACGTCGATGAACTGCTGTCCGGACAGGATCCGCGCGACGTTCTCGTCGTCGAAGACCCGCTCGACGCCGGGCAGGCCCAGGGCTGCGCCGGTGACGGTCACCGGGGCACCGGACACCGAGGCGCCGGGAGTGCTGGCGACGCCGGCGCCTGCGCCGCCGGGCTCGCCGGAGTAGACCCGAAGGCCCTGCTCCAGCACGCCGGCGAACAGCCGGCCAAGTTCCTCGTAGCGCGCGGTGGTCATGGGGGTCCTCGGGGTCGTTGCGGTGGAGGTGTTCTGGGCAGGTGGGGCTGCGGTGACGGGCGCTGCCACGGCGGGCGCTGCCACAGCGGGCGCTGCCACGGCGGGCGCGGCGGCGGGGGAGGCAGGGGCGGCTGCAGGGGCAGCGGCAGCGACGGGTGCGTCGAGCCCCAGGCCTGCCGCGTACAGGCCGCAGAGCGCCTGGTTGAACGACACGAGGTCGCCGAGCTTCGGGTGGTTGGTGAACAGCGCGGTCACGTCGTCGTGAGCCGAGCCGAGGACCTCCTCGACGAAGCCGTGCAGGGCCTTCTTCGGCCCGACCTCGACGAACACCCGGGCGCCGGCATCGTAGAGGGTGTGCAGGCCGGCGACGAACTGCACCGGCTCGGCGATCTGGCGACCGAGGATCTCAAGCATGGTCTCGACGTCGGCGTCGGCCGGGTAGAACTCCCCGGTCACGTTCGCCACGATCGGCAGCTGTGGCCCGCGGACCTCCAGCCGGCGCATGGCGACCTTCAGCGGCTCGCTGGCCCCGGCGACGATCTGGGTGTGGAACGCATGCGAGACGGGGATCCGCATGGCGGTCATGCCCGCGGCCTGGAAGGCCGCGACGGCGGTCTCCACCGCGGCAGTGCCACCACCGATGACGGCTTGGGTGTTGGAGTTGATGTTGGCCACGACGACATAGCCGTCGACCTCGGCCACGATCCGCTCGATGTCGGCCAACGGGCCGAACACCGCAGCCATCGCGCCGTTGTCCTCGTGGGACACGTGGGTCATCTCGCGGCCGCGGGCGCTGACGGCCTCCAGAGCCGCGTCGAAGCTCAGCGCACCGGAGGCCACCAGGGCGCCGTACTCGCCGAGGCTGTGGCCCATCACCATGTCCGGGGCGATCCCGTACGCGCCCAGCAGTTGGGCCATGGCCGCGTCGGTGGTCAGCACCGCGGGCTGGGTGATCTCGGTCTGCAGCGGCTGTGCGTTGCAGTCGGGACACCGTCTCGGGGTCCGGCGATGCTGCGAACACGTAGTCCGAGAGCGGCTTGCCCAGCAGCGGGGTCATGATGCGGTCGGCCTCGTCGTACACCGCGCGCACGATCGGCTCGTGGTCGCGCAGGGCGGAGAGCATGTTCACGTACTGGGAGCCCTGCCCGGTGAACAGGAAGGCCACCTTCGGCGCCGGCCCGCGGCCCACGAAGACGCCCTGCGAGCGCAGCAGCTTCCACATGGCCGGGTTGTTGGCCCCGAACGCCTGGATCGCCTTGCCGGCCTTCTTGACCAGGTCGGGTGCGTCGGCGTAGTCGATGGCCACGCGCACTGCGGCGCCGGCCAGGGCGGGATCCGGTGCGGTGCTCGGCGGCACCTGCCCGGCCTCGGCCGCAGTGACCATGGCCGTCAGCTGCGCGACGACGTCCGCGTCGTCACGGCCTCCGAGCACGACCGCGCCGCGCAGGGGTGCCTTGCGGGCCACCGGGGCAGCGGGCGCCGGTGCGGCGGGTGCAGCGGGTGCGGCCTGGGGGGCCGACGCCGGGATGTCCGCCCCAGCAAAGCTGCGCGCCGCGTCCGGGGCGCGGTACCGGCCCGGGACGTGCTCCTCGAGTGCGACGTGGAAGTTGGTCCCCCCGAAGCCGAAGGCACTGACCCCGGCGCGGCGCGGCACGTCCGTGGCGGCCCATTCGCGCAGCTCGGTGTTGACCTTGAAGGGAGTGGTGGCCCAGTCCACCTTGGGGTTGGGATCGCTGAAGTTGAGGCTGGGCGGCAGCACCTTCTCGTGCAGGCTCATCGTCGCCTTGAACAGGCCCGCGGCCCCAGCCGCGGCCTTGAGGTGGCCCACGTTGGACTTCACCGAACCCAGGCGATCGTGCCGGCGGCAACACCGTGCGCGGCGAAGATCTCGTCGAGGGCGCCGAGCTCGGTGGCATCGCCGACCCGGGTGGAGGTGCCGTGCGCCTCCAGCATCCCGATGGTGGCCGGGTCCACGCCGGCGTTCTCCCAGGCACGGCCGACCGCCAGGCGCTGGCCGATCGGGTTCGGCGCGGTGATCCCCTTGCCCTTGCCGTCCGAGGAGCCCCCGATGCCCAGGATGACCGCATACACGCGATCCCCGGCTGCCTCGGCGTCCGAGAGCCGCTTGAGGACGAACATCGCCGCACCCTCGCCCATCACGAAGCCGTCCGCGCCGGCGTCGAACGGGCGGGTGCCGGTGGCCGACAGGGCGCCGATCTTGCAGAACCGCACGAACGCGCCCGGGCTCATGTTGCGGTCCACGCCGCCGGCGATCGCCGCGTCGTAGTGGTGGGCCTGCAGGCCCCCGATGGCCGCACTCACACCCGCCAGGGCTGAGGCGCACGCCGCGTCGGTGGTGAAGTTCGGGCCACGCAGGTTGAACAGCGCGGCGACCCGGCCGGCCATGATGTTGGCCAGCTCCCCGGGCATCGTGTCCTCGTTGATGATCGGCTTGTCCTCGAGGTAGCCGGCGCGGACCTCGGCGCGGATCGCGGCCTGCACATCAGCGGGCAGGGCTGCGAACGACGGCGTCGCGGCCAGCTCCGCGTCGAACTCCGGGTAGTTGATCCGCAGGGTCGTGCGCACGTACTTGTCCCCGCCCAGGGCGTTGCCCAGGATCACGGAGACCCGGTCGGAGTCGACGTTCCACTCCGGCCACCCGGCGTCCATGAGGGCCGAGCGGGCGGCGCTGACCGACCACATCTGGCCCGGGTCGAACTGTGCCGACACGCTCGGCGGGATCGGCAGGCGCCACTTCATCGGCTCCCAGGGGAACTCGCGCACCCAGCCGCCGATCTTCGAGTACGTGGTGTCGCGCGGCGACAGCGGGTCCGGGTCGAAGTAGAGCTCGGGGTCCCAGCGGTCGGTCGGCACCTCGCTGATCGAGTACCGACCCCCTTTGATGTTGCCCCAGAAGTCTGTGGCGGTGGGGGCGTCGGGCATGATCGCGCTGATCCCCACGATGGCGATCGGCTCTGGGTGGGTCATCAGTCTCTCCTGGGGTGCACGGCGATCACGCGGGTCTCGCGGGTCGGTCGGGACGTTCAGGCGTACAGCACGTCGGACAGGGTGGTCATGTCGGCGACCAGGCCGGCCTGGGCAGTGCGGATGGCGGCCAGCGGCAGAGTCGCTGCCAACTGGGTGTCGAGGCCCAGCGCGGGATCGGCGGAGCCCGCAACCCAGCGCAGCCCCTCCTCGCTGACCTTCATGGCTGCCTCCCGGGCGAAGACCCGGGCGATCACGGCCAGCGCGTCTGCATCGAAGCGGCGGTTGGCCTTCGGGTCGAGGGTGCCCTCGGCGCTCGCAGCAGCGCGCCGGCACAGCGCGGCGGCGGACTCCGCGTGCGCTACGAGCTCGCCGAGACGGAACAGCACGTGCTGGTTGCGGGTCAGCCGCCCGGTCTGGCAGGCGGCGAACACCCCGGCCAGGGCCTCGAGGCCGAGTGCGGCGATGTCCGCGCCGACCTTCGGGGCCCGGGCGTGCAGCGCGCGGGCCTGCGCGGCGGCCTCCACGTAGTACTGGCCGCGGGACTTCAGGTGCTCCTGCCAGCGGTCGCGGGCGATGGTCATCTCCAGGATCTCGGAGGTGCCCTCGTAGATCGTGGTGATCCGCACGTCGCGCTTGATCTTCTCGACCACGTACTCGCGGGTGAAGCCGTAGCCGCCGAGGGCCTGGATCGCGTCCTCGGCCGCGTGGTTGCCCGACTCGGTGGCCAGGTACTTGGCGATGGCACCCTCGGTGTTCAGCGCGCCGTCGGGGCCCTCGCCGGCGTCGATGCGCAGGGAGGTCTCCTCGATGAACGCGCGGGCAGCTTCGAGGCGTGCGACGTGCGGGACGATCAGCTTGTGGGTGTAGCCCTGCTTCTGGGCCAGCGCGGTGCCGCCGGAGATGCGGGTCTTGGAGTACTCGATCGCCCGGTCCACGGCCTCCCAGCCGCCGCCGAGGCCGAACGCGGCCACCATGACGCGCGTGTAGCCGAACACCTGCTGGGCCTGCACGAGGCCCTTGCCCTCGACCCCACCGATCAGGGCGTCCAGGCCGACCTCGACGTTGTCCAGGAACAGCGCTGCGGTGTTCGACAGCCGGATCCCGTGCTTGTCCTCGGGCTTGGCGCTGGTGAAGCCTGGCGTGTCCTTCTCGACCACGAACCAGGTCGGGCCACCGGGGGCCAGGGCAAGGATCGTGGTGGCATCGGCGATCGTGCCGTTGGAGATCCACTGCTTGGCGCCGCTGATCCGGTAGCCGGTGATCTCGCCGTCGGTCTCGATCGGCACCGCCTTGGTCTTCATCGCACCGAGGTCCGAGCCCGCCTCGGGCTCGGTGGCGCCGTAGGCGAAGACGATGCCCTCCTCGGCGATCGCGCCGAGCCAGCGCTCCTTCTGCTCCTCCGTGGCGCCGACCAGGATCGGGTCGCTGCCCAGGAACGTGGCGAAGATCGCGGTCGCCAGGCCGATGTCCTTGCGGGCCATGACTTCGCAGAGCAGGTACGAGTCCATCGCACCGCCACCCATCCCGCCGTAGGCCTCCGGGACGAAGACCAGCTGGATGCCCAACTCGGCGGACATCGCCCGGACCGTGTCCTCAGGGCAGACGTCCTCGTGGTCGAGCTCGAGCTGGCGGTCCAGCGGGAGCGCGTCCTCGAGGTACTCGGTGAGGCCCTGCATCATCAGGCCGAGCGTCTCGGCGTCCAGCCCCTGGTCGATGTTCATGATTCCTCCTACGACGGCTGGGCTTCAGGCTAGGGGGCGTGACCCACCCAACGGGCGGCCGAAACGACCCCCCGCCCGGGACCTAGGACCGTTACTCGCCGGTAGCGGCGCGCAGCCCTTGGTCTGCCGGTGCGAAAGCGGTCAAACCACCGCGCAGGTGCTCGAGGACGTCCAGCGCTGTGTACGGGCCACCGTCCCGCTGGTCGCTCAGCGCAGCCACGGCGCTGAAGTCCTCGCCGGAGGTCACGATCGCCGGCTCCACGTATCCGTTGGGGCGGACCTGGGGCAGATCGGCCGCAGCGAGCAGCGCGTTGCACAGGCAGCGCCGGCCCTCGGCGTTGGCCGCTCGGCCCCCCTTGCGCGCGTACATCGCCGCCGGCTCGGCCGGGCAGCGGTAGTCGATCTCGCCGGACTCCTTCTTGAACGGCACGCGCAGCGCGCCGAGGTCGCACACGGCCCGCCGTGCGCCGGCGACCTCGGGGTCGCTGACGGTGCCGGCCAGCTGGACGACGCGGAACGGGAACCCGGTGGGGGAGGCGCGCCAGTCGCTGCGGACGTCCAGGGTGCCCGCGCGCAGCTGCTCGATGACCTCGGCCTTCAACGAGTCGGCCAGGCCCGACTCGGCGCAGTAGGCGAACGCGGTCCCGACCTGAACGCCCTGCGCGCCGAACTCGCGGGCGGCGGCCAGTCCCGAGGGGGTGCCGAAGGACCCGGCCAGCCAGAAGGGCAGGCCGAGCTCGGCCAGGGCGCCCAGGTCCGGGGTGTCGCGGTCGTCGTAGAGGGGCTGGCCCAGCTCGTCGGTGCGCCGCGGCCCGCGCGGCGGCGCGTTGTGGCCGCCGGCGCTGGGGCCCTCCACGACGAATCCAAACGGGCGGGTGCGCTCATCGCCGAACAGCCCCGCGGCGAGGTCCACCGAGGCCACGATGGCCAGGAACCGGGGCACGGCCAGACCGCCAGCTCGGGCGCCCAACAGCTCGCGGGGGCTGCACCGGACCACGACCGGCGGGTCGTCGGAGCGCAGTCCCTGGGCCTTGACGTGGAAGTCGAGGTCCTCCCCAGCGGCGAGCGTGCGGATCATGCCGGGCAGGTCTGCCGGGTTCCCTGCGCCGACGATCACGTAGTCGACGCCGGCGAGCAGCGCGCCGAGCACGCCGAACGGCAGGGGCAGCTCGATCTTGCGCAGGAAGTTGATGCCGACCGGGTTGCTGTGACCCTCGCGGGCCAGCCAGACCTCGCAGAACGTCCCCACGACCGCCAGCTCCTGCACGGCGCGCGACGGGGTCACCGTGAACCGGGGGACCGCGCTGAAGGCCGCATCGGGGGCCTTGCCGCCGTGGACGTAGTACTGCTTCATGACGCGACGGGCCATGGCCACGTCGGGGAAGTGGGCCAGCGCCCGGCGCATGTGCCCGCCGGGGTCACCGGTCTGCAGTCGTCGCGCGCACACCACATCGAGGGCCGTGCCCGAGACCACGCCCAGCTCGCCGGCCGAGCTCACGGCCCTGGCCAGTTCCCAGTTCGAGACCGAGACGCCCATGCCCCCCTGGATGATCGTGGGGAGTGTCTTGACGTCCATGGCCACCGCCTGAGTCGTTGAGGTTACCTACGCTAACGTAACCTACGTTGGCGTAGGTCCGCTAGTGCTTGCGCGGCATGGGCGGCGCGTGATCGACGGGCGGGGGCAGTTGGGCCCACTGGCGTCCCCGCCCGCGGTCGCGACGCCCGGGGCGCATTCGCCGACGCGGTGGCCCATCCGAAACGGGTCGGCCGGTGCGTGCCGGCCCTCCGGGCGGCCCTCGGGCGCCCGGGTGTGCCGTTGGTCACATTCGGCCTGGTGGCCGGTTCGGGTCGGCGGGTGCGGGACCGGGAGGTCAGGATGCCGGGCCCGATGAGCCGAACCGTGCGCTGAGTGCAGCGAGATCCCCGCGGGCCAGCTGGGCGGCCGATTCGATGTCCAAGCCGGCATCGGACGCGTCGACCCCCCACTTCTTCAGGGTGGTCAGCACCGAGGTTCGTGCGGAGGCGAAGTTGCTCGCCACCATGCGCCGCGTGGCCCACTCCCGCTCCCGGTCGCGCAGGACGGCCTCGATGGCGGTGACCTGGTCGCCGTCGGCGTTGAGGTGGTAGGTGAACCGGATCGCGTCGCACAGCTCGATCCGGTAGTCGTGGCCGAGCCGGACGAACTCCCCAGGCTTGCTGTTCATCCCGTTCTTCAGATCCACCAGGTTGATGATGAACGTGCTCACCGGCCGGAAGAGCGTCTCCTTGGGCACACCCTCGGGCCTGCTCGCCGGCGGGCCCATCCACCACGGCGTGCGCACCACCGTGTCGTAGGCAAACTTGTTGATCGGGTCGTCGTGATGGATCACCTGGACGTGGCGCACCGAGGGCGCCAGGTCGGGGATCTGGTCAGCCCGCGTGACCGACCCGAGGATCCCGGCCGGGTCGACCTGTCGGGGATCGGCATGCCAGCGGTCCCAGAGCTCGGTGCGGAACGGCGTGCCCAGGTACAACCCCTGGGCGATGCCGAAGCTCGTCGAAGGAGTCGGTCCCGCGCGCTGCGACGTCGAGGGCCACCTGGGCGCCGAGGCTCTCCCCGAACTGCATGACTCGCGGCCTGCGCTCGGCCGGCAGCTGCGCGATCCGGTCGCGGATGCCCGCCAGGATCAGGGTCTGCATCCGGACCCCGGCACTGGTCTGGTTCAGAGCCAGTGCGCTGGGCACGAGTGCGTACTGGGGCACGATGATCGCGCAGTCGCCGCGGGTCAGATATTCGACCGCTTCGGCGAACGAGTAGTTGACGTAGCCCACACCAGTGGGGGCAGCCACCACGATCAGGGACTTCTTGTACGCGCCCAGGGCGTCGAGCTCGGCCAGGGCGAGGTCGGCGCGCGCCTCGGGGGTGGCCGCGCTGCCGAACCCGGCCACCGCGCGGATCGGATCGGTGGCGGGCTCGCCCATGACGGCCTCGATGGCCTGGGCTGACAGCGCCATCAGGACGAACCGCCGCCCCTCCTTCCCGATGTCGTCGAAGGAGATCAGGCTCGCGGGACCGGCAGTCACTGACCTGCTGGTCGGCGGCTCGGGATACGCCGCCTCCTTGACCTCGTCGGCGTGCATCAGGCGGCGGCGCAGGCGGTCCAGGGCGAAGGCACCCGTGGGCAGGAGCATCGCGGCGGCGATGCTGTGCCCCACCAGGGGGGTCACCGGATCCTCGGAACGGCCCAGCACCCGGCTGACCAGGGCGGTCGACCCCTCGGCCAGGGCGAACTCGGCGCCGGCCATAGCCAGCAGCCCACCTCCGACGGCGACGCCCATCCCGAGCGGCTTGACCACGCCCGAGACCGAACGGGGTGCGACGCGCTGGGCGAACTCCGCGGCCCGGCCGTGCTCGGCGGCCCGGCGGTCGCGGGCATGGACCCGCAGCGCGCTGATCGTCCCGCCGATCCCCGCAGCGACCAGCAGTCCGACCGCCGGATGGATCTGCCCGACCTGCGATCGGATGGCCTTGTCCGAGGCGATCACCAGAGCAGCGGCGGCCGCGCCGTTGCCCAGAAGCCGGGCCACGGAGTTGCCTGTGGCCACAGCCAGCGGCGTCTCGTGGGTGTTGGGCAGCAGCTTGGCGGCGGCGATGCCCCCGGCGGCCAGGAGGGTGGCTGCGAGGAGCGTGGTCGTCTCCGGGTCACCTTGGCCGCGGTTGGTGGCCACGAGTTCGGCGGTGGCCTCGACCGTGGAGACGGCGAGGGTCCCCACTCCCAGGCCCACGGCCGCCGTCGCCCCGGTCACCATCGCCTGATCGCTTGTGGAGCGGGGGAGCAGCCCACGGGCGAACGTGTTGGAGGTGGCCCCGGCGGCCACGGCCACACCCGTGCGCAGCGCGAGGTAGCGGCGGCCGGGAGTGCGAGTCATGGCCGCAGTCTGCCGGATCCGCCGCCGGCGGGCGCCCCGGAGCGCCGCCACGCCCCGTCGTGATTGTGACGTGGCCCGCCCATCTCCGCGGGTCAGGCGGGATGGCGCCGGGTGAGCACCCGGGCCTGCACCGACAGGATCCAGCCCACCAGCTCACGGTCGATCGTCGACTCGACCTTCCCGCGGACCGGGAACGGCAGCGAGGCCTTCGTGGTCGTCTCGGTGGTCAGCGTCGAGCCGGTCGCGGTGGACTCCAGTCGGCTCGTGCCCGTACTCACCGCAGTCGGCCGGCCGATGAGGTGCACCTCGAGGGTCCCCGCGGCGGACTCCGCGTCTGCGGCAGTCCAGGTCTGCGCCCAGGTGAGTTCGACCCGGTCGGGCAGCAGGGTACGGGCCAGGTCGGGGATCCCCGGTCGGTCGGTGGGGAAGCTCCATTCCATGCTCGCCCGGGCCTGGCCGGAGTCGTCCTGCGCCGCATCGGTGCACGTGAGCGCGCCCACCTCGACGCCGACCTCCGTGGAGAACGCCTCCAGGAAGTCCGCGCTGGTCAGGTCAGCCAGGACGACGTCGGCGGGGATCGACAGCTCGAATCGGTGCTCCATGGGCCAAGTCTGGTCGGCGGCGGCCGTCATGGCCAGTCAGCGCCCGATCTGCAAAGGGCCGCGCGCTGGGGCTAGCGTCCGGGGCAGGCCCCGACCACCATCGACCGGGAGGATGCACCGTGCCCGATGAGTCCGTACGTGACGGCTTGCCCAACTATCCGGTGAGCCTGCTCCGCGCGGCGGCGCCGTGGAAGCGCGCCGCGACCGCGACGACGGCATTGCCCGGGGAGGGTATCCGGGTCACGGGATGGACGCCGGAACCGGGACTGCTCGACGACTACCGAGCACTGGTGGGATCCAGTGCAGAGGTCCCCATCGCCTTTCCGCAGCTGCCCATCATGGCCCTGCACATCGACCTGCTCTCGCGGTGGTCGTTCCCGGTCCGCGCGATGGGCCTGGTGCATCAGGGCACCACGATCGACGTGATCGACGCGCTGGCGCCCAACGAGCCCTGGCAGGTCCGGGCCTGGGTGGCCGCCGCTCGGCATGTGCGCTCCGGCATGGAGTTCGACGTGATCGGCGAGGTCGGCATGGGCGACCAGGTGTTCTGGCGCTCGACGGCGGTCCTGCTCTCCCGCTCCCAGGCGGCAGCCGGTGCCGAGGAGTCGACCGTGCCCCGCCCGGACGTGGAGGGCCCGTGGGAGGCTCAGGTGCCCGTGCCCGTGGCTGAGGGGACCGGACGTGCCTTCGGACGGATCACCGGCGACATCAATCCGATCCACATGCACGCGGTCTCAGCCCGGCTGTTCGGGTTCCCGCGCGCCATCGCGCACGGCTGGTGGACGACGGCCCGGGCCGCAGCCCTGCTCGATGCGGATGCTGCGGTGCCGGGGCGACGCCTGCAGATCGCCTTCCGCCGGCCGGTGCTGCTGCCCTCCACCCCGGTGCTTGCCTCGCGCAGTGATGACGACGGGGTCTCGTTCGTGCTGCTCCCGGAGGCCAAGGGCGCGGCGGAGGGTGCAGACGTTCCGGAGGGTGCCGGGGCGCCCGCGACAGCGACCGCACCCGTGCCGCTGGCCTCGGGACGCATCTCGGGCTAGGTGTGATGCCCGCGGGTCGGCACGTGCGCACCGAGCGCCCACGACCCGGGAACCGTGCTGTGGCGGGGGCAGAATGCGTCCCATGCATGGGGTGCGAGGGCCGGGGAGAGCCTCGGTCGCAGGGCACATGCCCGACCCGGGCGCGCAGGCGACCGCTCGGAAGCTCATCACCACGCGGCTGGGGCCCCTGGACGCCGAGGCGATGGAGGCCATCCGCACCGCGCGGGGTCGGACCTTCCAGCGTCTCGAGCTGATCGGCGACTCGATCCTCGAACTCGTCCTGCATGCGCATTCGGTGATCGGTGGGCCGGGCTGCCCGTACTGCGCGGGCCGGGCTGACCGGTTCACGACCGACGCCCACCTCGGGGACCTGGCCCAGGAGATCGGTCTAGGTGACTGGCTGGACTGGAACCCGTCGGTCCACCGGCTCGCGGACCTGATGGAAGCCTGTGCGGGTGCGACCTGGGTCAGCGGGCAATGGCCCCAGGTGGTGGCCTGGGTGGCCAGCGAGGTGCATCCGCTCTCGGCGGCCGAGCAGCGCAGGCTCCTGCACGGGGGTGCCCAGGTGCATCCGGAGGCTCCCGGCCGGGCGCGCGAGATCCTCGGCGCAGCCATCCTCGAGGCGGCGGCCTCGACCTCGGCCTATCGTCGCCATCCCGACGCCGACGAGGGTGGCCTGTCCACCGTGAAGGCGCGGATGCTGTCCGGCGAGCACGTCCTGGGCCGCTGCCGGGACTCGCGCTGGGTACGGCGCAACCTGCGCAGCGCTCGGTTCGACCGTGACGATGTGGAGCGACTCCTAGCAGAGGACCTGCTCAACCATGGGCTGGCCTCGGCGGTCACGATCGCCTGGCCGTTGGCCTCCTGAGTCTTGCTCTCGTGTGCCTCTTCGCTGTCGGTTGGGCTCGCTCGGGGTCAGTCCCCTGGTTATGCACAGATCTCGACCCGGTGCGGGTCAGGAGCGGCTGGGGCGCGACAGGGTGTTCCTGCGCAGACCAGTGGGGTGGCGCAGAAGGGGAGACGATGAACGAGACGATGGTGACGGTGTCGGGCAACGTGGTGTCCGATGTGGAGGCCAAGGTGACCGCCCGCGGGGATGCGGTGGTCCGGTTCCGGGTGGCATCCACTGTGCGGCGCTATGACCGAGTGACCAGCACCTGGTCCGATGGGGACACCGCCTACTGGAACGTCACCGCGTGGCGACGCCCGGCGCAGAACGCGGCGGCGTCGCTGGCCAAGGGCCATCCGGTGGTGGTGCAGGGCCGGATCCGGCAACGGACCGTGGACCGCCCGGTTCCCGAGGCCCCCGGCGTGACGGTGCCGGTCACCTACACGGACCTCGAGGCGATCAGCTTCGGCCTGGACCTGTCCCGGTGCCAGGCGACCTTCCAGCGCGCGCCGATCGGCCCACAGACCGCCGATGCCGCAGGGCCGGCGCAGGTGGGCGAAGGGTCGGGTGCTGCGGACCCCGCAGCGGCCTGACCTGCTTGTTCGCGATTCCTGCGGACCCGCCTGCGGCCGATACCCTTGCCCGCATGGCTGAATACATCTACACGCTGCGCAAGGCCCGTAAGGCCCATGGTGACAAGGTCGTCCTCGACGACGTGACCCTGTCGTTCCTGCCCGGGGCCAAGATCGGGGTGGTCGGCCCCAACGGCGCTGGCAAGTCCAGCCTGATCAAGATCATGGCCGGCCTGGACCACACGTCCAACGGTGATGCCATGCTCAGCGCCGGCGCCACCGTGGGGATCCTGGCCCAGGAGCCACAGCTCGACGAGACGAAGTCGGTGCTGGGCAACGTCGAGGAGGGCGTCGCGGACAAGAAGGCCCTGGTCGACCGGTACAACGAAATCTCCGAGCAGATGGCCGATCCCGACGCCGATTTCGACGCGTTGATGGCCGAGATGGGCACGCTGCAGGAGAAGATCGACCACCTCGACGCCTGGGACCTGGACAACCAGCTCGAGCAGGCCATGGACGCGCTGAACTGCCCGCCGCCGGACGCGGACGTCACGGTCCTGTCCGGTGGTGAGCGCCGCCGGGTCGCCCTGTGCAAGCTCCTTCTCCAGCAGCCCGACCTGCTCCTGCTCGACGAGCCGACCAACCACCTCGACGCTGAGAGCGTCCAGTGGCTCGAGCAGCACCTGGAGAAGTACCCGGGCACCATCGTGGCGATCACCCACGACCGGTACTTCCTGGAGAACGTCGCCGAGTGGATCCTTGAGCTCGACCGTGGCCGGGCCTACCCCTACCAGGGCAACTACTCGACCTACCTGGATGCCAAGGCTGCGCGCCTGAAGGTCGAGGGGGCCAAGGACGCCAAGCTGCGCAAGCGGCTGACCGACGAGCTGGAGTGGGTGCGTTCCAACGCGAAGGCGCGTCAGACCAAGAGCCGGTCCCGCCTGGACCGCTACGAGGAGATGGCTACCGAGGCGGAGAAGACCCGCAAGCTGGACTTCGAGGAGATCCAGATCCCGCCGGGTCCGCGCCTGGGCTCGCTGGTCGTGGAGGCCAGCCACCTGACGAAGGGCTTCGACGACCGGCTGCTCATGGACGACCTGTCGTTCACCCTGCCGCGCAACGGCATCGTGGGCGTGATCGGGCCCAACGGAGTGGGCAAGACGACGCTGTTCAAGATGATCGTGGCTGGGGCCGAGCAGGACACCTCGGACAAGGCCGCGCTGCCGAACTCCGGGGAGATCCGGGTCGGCGACACCGTGAAGCTGTCCTACGTCGACCAGTCCCGGGCCGGGCTGGATCCGGAGAAGAACGTGTGGGAGGTCGTGTCCGACGGCCTGGACTGGATCAAGGTCGGCCACGTGGAGATGCCCTCGCGCGCCTACGTCGGGGCGTTCGGCTTCAAGGGCCCGGACCAGCAGAAGCCCGCCCGGGTGCTCTCGGGCGGTGAGCGCAACCGGCTCAACCTCGCGCTGACCCTCAAGCAGGGGGGCAACGTGCTGCTCCTCGACGAGCCCACCAACGACCTAGACGTCGAGACCCTGGGCTCGCTGGAGAACGCGCTGCTGGAGTTCCCCGGCTGCGCGGTCATCACCAGCCACGATCGCTGGTTCCTCGACCGGATCGCGACGCACATCCTGGCCTACGAGGGTGACTCGCAGTGGTTCTGGTTCGAGGGCAACTTCGAGTCCTACGAGAAGAACAAGATCGCGCGGTTGGGCGCTGAGGCAGCCCGGCCGCACCGGGCCACCTACCGCAAGCTCACCCGCGGGTAGCCGGCACGGGGCTGGGGGCGACGGAGCAGCGGTGGGCCCCTCGCGGGGGGACCAATGCCGCATGGGACGGGCGATCCTGGCTCCTAGGCTGTGCCCATGAGCCTGAGCACCCTGCTGGTCGAGGAACCCCTGATCCTGCTGTTCGCCGTCCTGGCGGTGGGTTCGCTGCTCGGATCGATCCGGTTCGGCGGGTTCTCGTTCGGCTCCGCAGCGGTGCTGTTCGCCGGTCTGGCAGCTTCGGCGTACAACCCCGAGTGGGTCGTCCCGCACATCCTGGGCATCTTCGGCCTGGCGATCTTCGCCTACGGGATCGGCATCAGCAGCGGGCCGCAGTTCTTCCACGTGCTACGCAACTACCGCAGCGCCGTGCTGCTGGTCGTCGGGGTCCTCGTGGCGGCCGCGGGGGTCGCGGTGCTCGTCGGTCGGGCCCTGGGTCTCGAGGGTCCGGTGATCTCCGGGATCTATGCCGGCGCGCTGACCAACACCCCGGCGTTGGCCGCCTCGATCGAGGCACTGGGCTCCGACGCTCCCACCGTCGGCTACTCCGTGAGCTACATCGGCGGCGTCCTGGGCATGGTGGCGGCGGTGGCCCTGATCGGCGTCGCGAAGCTTCCAGGTGGTGCCCGGGCCCAGGCCGCCGACGAGGCCCCGCCGCCCCTGGTCCACCAGAGCATCCGGGTCACCGCGACCGACGCTCCGGAGTTGGGCAGCATCGTGGAGGAGGGGCAGGTGATCTTCTCGCGCACCGAGCGCGACGGGGTCGTCCACGTGGCCACCGACGGCTTCTGCCCGCAGCCGGGTGACGTGGTCGCGGTGATCGGGCCGCAGACGGCCGTCGACGAGGTGACCGCGCGCCTGGGCCGGCCCAGCACCAACTACCTGGCACTGGACCGCCGGGAGCTGGACTTCCGCCGGGTGGCCGTCTCCAACTCCGCGATCGCCGGGCGGACGATCGCCGACCTGCGCCTCTACCGCCGCTACGGTGCGACGGCCACGCGGGTACGCCGTGGGGACATCGACCTTCTGGCCACCGATGACCTGGTGCTCCAAATCGGTGATCGGGTCCGGATCGTGGCCCCCCGCGATCGGATGCCGCAGGTGGCCGACGTGCTGGGGGACTCCGAGCGCGCGTCGGGGGAGATCAACGCCGCCGGCCTCGCGCTGGGTCTCACGCTCGGCCTGCTGCTCGGCGCCTGGGCGATCCCGATCCCAGGCGGCAGCTCGATCCAACTCGGCGTCGCCGGGGGACCGCTGCTCGTGGGTCTGGTCCTGGGGCGGGTGCACCGCACCGGCCCGTTCATCTGGTCCCTTCCGTTCCCAGTGGCCACCGCGCTCAATCAGTTGGGCATCCTGCTGTTCCTGGCCTATGCGGGTACCAACGCCGGCGACGACCTCGTGGCGGCGATGCGCAGCGACCAGGGCGTGAGGATCCTGCTGGCAGGCCTGCTCGTGACCGGGTTCGCGGCCTTCGCGCTGACCCTGCTGGGTCCCGCAGTGGCCAAGATCGCCGGTCCGCGGCTGTCCGGGGTGATCGCAGGCTTCCAGACCCAGCCGGCTGTGCTCACCTTCGCCAACGACCGCAACAACGGCGATCCGCGGGTCAACCTCGGCTACGCACTGGCCTACCCCGTGGCGATGATCGTCAAGGTGATCATCGCGCCCCTGATCGGCCGCTGGTAGCGCCGCCACCCACCCCGCGCCGCCCCCCCGCCCCACTCCGCCCCCCCTCCGAGCCACCGGATTTCCTCCACCTCAGCTCCCTGCGCAGCCGGGTTCCTCCACCTGGGAGTCGGCTCCGTGTCGCCCACGTGGAGGAATCCCCGGCGAGGGGGCGGGGCGGGCGGGTCAGGTGGGTGGGCGCAGCCAGACTGCGGTGTCCTCCGGGAGCGCGAATCCGCCGGGCACCGGGGTGACCGGGCCGCTGGCCGCCAGCAGCTCGGTGCCGGCCACGACGGCTACCTCGTCGCCCATGTTCATCGCGACGACAACCTCGAGGTCCGTGCCCTCGGCGGGGCGGCGCAGCACCAGGCAGGCGTCGCCGGGTTCGCTGGTCCAGAGCAGCTGGCCATCGCCCAGCGAGGGCTCGCTGCGCCGCAGCCGCAGCGCCGCCCGGGTCAGCTCGAGCGTGGAGGTCGGGTCGTCCTCCTGGGCCTGCACGCTCAGCGCCCCCCAGTCGGCGGGCATCGGCAGCCAGGACGCGCCGTTCGGGCTGAATCCGAACGACTCGCCCTCCCGGGTCCACGGGATCGGCACCCGGCAGCCGTCGCGGAAGCCCTCCGCGCCGTGCGTGCGCGCGAAGGCCGGGTCCTGGCGTGCAGCCCCGGGCAGGTCGGTCACCTCGGGCAGGCCGAGCTCCTGGCCCTGGTAGAGGTACGCCGAGCCGGGCAGGCCGAGCATGAACAGCAGGGCGGCACGGGCCCGGGCCAGGCCGCGGACGTCATCGGGCACGACGTCCGGCGGGGCCGCGGTGTTCGACATCGGCATCGGGGTCCCCGTGGCCTCAACGCCGTACTTGGTGCGCGCCCGGGGCACGTCGTGGTTCTCCAGCACCCAGGTCGTGGGGGCGCTCACCAGGCCGCCTGCGTGCAGGGAGTCGTCGATCACGGTCCGCAGCGCGGCGGCCGACCATGGGCACTTGAGGTGGTCGAAGTTGAACGCCGTGTGCAGCTCGTCGGGGCGCAGGTAGGCCGCCAGGGCCTCGAGGCTGCCGACCCAGACCTCACCGGCGAACGCCCGCGGGGGCTGGTAGCCGTTGGCCACCCGGCGCCACTCACGCCAGATCTCGTGCACGCCGGGCTGGTCCCACTGCGGGAACCCGACATGCTCGCCGAACGTCAGCTCGACGCCGGCACCCTCGCCTGAGTCCGGGTATCCGGCGGCCTTCACCAACCCGAAGGCCACGTCGATGCGGAAGCCGTCGATCCCGCGGTCGAACCAGAACCGCAGCGTCTCGACGAACTCCGCGTGCACGTCGGGGTTGTCCCAGTTGAAGTCCGGCTGGCTCGAGTCGAACAGGTGCAGGTACCACCAGCCCGTCGGCTCGCCAGCCGGATCGAGGATCGGGTCCCACGCCGGGCCGCCGAAGGCGGACAGCCAGTCGTTGGGCGGGTTCGCTCCGCCTTGGGCGCCGCGCACGCAGTGGTAGCGGTTCCACTCCGGCGAGCCGGGCGCGGTGGCCAGGGCGGCTTGGAAGAACGCGTGCTGGTCCGAGGAGTGGTTGGGCACCACGTCGACTATCACCTTGATGCCCAGGTCGTGGGCCTCGGCCACCAGGGCCTCGACGTCGGCCACGTCGCCGAACATCGGATCGATGGCCCGGAAGTCGGTCACGTCGTACCCACCGTCGGCCTGCGGGGACGTGTACCAGGGCGAGAACCACACCGCGTCCACCCCGAGCCGGGCCAGGTGCGCCAGCCGCGAGCGGATCCCGGCGATGTCGCCGAACCCGTCCCCGTCGGAGTCGGCCCAGGACTTCGGGTAGATCTGGTAGATGACTGCGCTGCGCCACCAGTCGGCGTCGGTCGTGATCGACATGGGACCCATCCTTGCCCCAAGCCGGCCTGATCCGCAGCACCAGCACCAGCACCCGACCGGCCACACTCGCGTCGACTAGATTCTGCTCATGGACTCCACCCCGGCCACCCCGTTCGACCGGTTCGGAGGTCATGACTTCTTCACCGTCCTGATCGAGGAGTTCTACGCGGGCGTGGCCCAGGATCCGGGTCTGCGCCCGATGTACCCCGAAGCCGATCTCGGCCCCGCCGCCGAGCGCCTGCAGCTGTTCCTCGAGCAGTACTGGGGCGGGCCGACCACCTACTCCCAGCTGCGCGGGCACCCACGCCTGCGGATGCGCCACCAGCCGTTCGCCGTGGACGCCGGCGCACACGACGCGTGGCTGGGGCACATGCGCGCGGCCCTCGACGTGGCCGCAGAGCAGTTCGACCTGGCCGAAGCCGACGAGCGCGAGCTCTGGGACTACCTGACCCGCGCCGCCTTCTCGATGGTCAACACGGCCCCGGCCCCCTCCTGACTGCACCCCGCAGCCCCGCCCTCCGCCCTGCGCGCCCCCGGCCCGAACCCCGCAATCGATCCGCGATTCCGCGGGGCTCGCCGAGTTCATCCAAGTCCGCTGGGTTCCCTCCCCCGCGAACTTGACGCGATTCGCCTGGCGGCGGGGGCGGTCAGGTGGGCGGCACGCTCGCCGTCTCGGCGGCGGCGCCGATCTTGCGCAGCATCGCGGGGAACACCAGACCGTGGAAGGGCAGGATCGAGTACCAGTAGGCCTGTCCGGCCAACCCGTGCGGGAAGAAGGTGGCGCGCTGGCGCAGTGTCGTGCCCCCACCCGACGCCGGGTCGACGTGGAACTCCAGCCACGCCAGGCCGGGCACGCGCATCTCGGCACGCAGCCGCAGCAGTCGCCCGGCCTCGATCTCCTCGACGCGCCAGAAGTCGCACGTCTCGCCGACGAGCAGCTCGCGCGGGTGGCGCCGGCCCCGGCGCAGCCCGGGTCCGCCGATGGCCCGATCGGCCAGTCCGCGCAGCTCCCAGGCCCAGGGCAGTGAGTACCACCCGTTCTCGCCCCCGATCGAGACCACGACGTCCCAGACCGCCTGCGGGGAGGCCGCCACCACAGCACTTCGGTCGTCGGTGAACAGCGAGCCGCCAGCCCACTGCGGGTCGGTCGGCATCGGGTCACTCGGCGCGCCGGGGACCGATGCGTTGGACCAACGGGTGGCCACTTGCGCATCCTGCACGCGCTGCAGCGCCAGGCGCACCGAATCGTCGAACCCCAGCAGGCCACCCGGCGGATCGGGGATCAGCGCGCGGATGTCGTCCTCGGCGCAGACCACCTCGTTGCGCAGCGAGGCGACCAACGGCCGGGCGATGCTGCTGGGCACCGGGGTGACCAGGCCCACCCAGCGCGCCGACAACTCGGGTTGGAGCATGTTCACCGGGTAGATCCGCCGGCGCTTGAGGCCACTGACCGCAGCGAACTGCTGCATCATCTGCTCGTAGGTCAGGACATCCGGGCCACCGATGTCGAAACCGCGGCTGACCTCGGCGGGCAGCGAGGCGGCGCCGACCAGGTAGTGCAGCACGTCGCGGATCGAGATCGGCTGGATCCGGGTGCGCACCCACCGTGGGGTGATCATCGCCGGCAGCCGCTCGGTGAGGTAGCGCATCATCTCGAAGGACACCGATCCCGAGCCGATCACCACGGCAGCGCCCAGGGCCGCCGTCGGCACGCCGGAGTCCAGCAGGATCCGACCGACCTCGGCCCGCGAGCGCAGATGCTCGGACAGGTCGGTGTCGTGCGCCAGCCCGCCCAGGTACACCAGCCGACCGACCCCGGCCTGTCGTGCAGCGGTGGCGAACGTTCGGGCCACGGCCTCCTCGGTGCGCTCGAACTGCGGTCCGGTGCCCAGCGCGTGGATCAGGTAGTAGGCCACGTCCACGTCGGCCATGGCCTGGGCCAGTGCAACGCCATCCCCGGCATCACCGACAGCGATCTCGACGTCGTCATGCCAGGGCAGGTCGCGCAGCCGTTCGGGGTGTCGGGCGAGCACCCGCACCTGGTAGCCGGCGGCAATCAGCTCCGGCACCAGTCGGCCCCCGACGTAGCCGGTGGCCCCGGTGACCAGGCAGCGGGCCCCGGGCGTGCTGGCTGGTGGCGGCGCAGGTTGAGGGTCCACCGAGGCGGGCGGGATGAGGTCGGCATCGGGGCCCTGTGGTGGGGCCGAGTGGGGCGGCGCTTCGCTATCCATGGGCGCCAGTCTGGCGGGCCCGCACGCGCGCGCAACCCGGGCCCGGCGCCCGCAACCCGCCGGACGCTCAACGCATGCCGTCCGGGTCCTACCCCAGCGGGCCCGCCGCTCCAGGTGGCGCCGATCCGGGTGGCAGGGGGATGCCGTCCGGGCCCATCTGCGTCGGCCGGATCAGCACCGGCACCACGATGCCGGCTCGGTCGAAGGCCATCTTCAGCCGCTCCCGCAGCTCGCGGGTCAGGGGGATCTGCATGCCTGCGCGAGCCTTGGCCATCACCCGCACGTAGACCGCCTCACCAGAGACCGCATCCACGCCGCTGAAGGTGGGCCGGCCGAGCATCCGCTGGCGGGTCTCGGGATCGGCGGCCATGTCGTCGCCCACCGCCACCACGACCTGGCGGATCGCCTCGAGGTCGGCGTCGTAGGACACGGGGATCACCACGGCGGCCATCGTCCAGCCCTGGGACTGGTTCGCGACGCGCAGGATCTCGCCGTTGCGCACGTACCAGACCACCCCGGAGGGGTCCCGGATCCGGGTGACGCGCAGCGCCACCTCCTCCACGGTGCCGGTCACCTCGCCCACGTCGACGAGGTCGCCGACGCCGTACTGGTCCTCGACGATCATGAAGAAGCCCGACAGGTAGTCCTTGACCAGCGTCTGGGCCCCGAAGCCCAGCGCCACACCCACAACCCCCGCGCTGGCCATGATGGGCGCGATGTTGACACCCAGCTGGGTCAGGATCAGCAGGCCTGCGGTGCCCCACAGGGCGATGATCATCGCGCTGCGCACGAGCTGGCCGATGGCCTCGGCGCGCTGCTCCCGGCGCTGGCTCATGATCAGCGACTGGAGTTCGACCGTCGCCTCGGGGGTGTCGGTCATCGAGTCGGAGCGGCTGCGGCCGGAGTTCACCCAGCGGATGACCGCCCGCTTGATCAGCCGCGACCCGAACAGGTGCAGGATCGCGCTGACCCCCACGATGAGGCCGATCGTCAGCAGGGTCCCGCCGAACTGGCCCAGCACGCCGAGGGTGGATTCGTCGGCTTGCGTGGAGTCATCCGTTGCCCATCGCATCACGCTGGCACCCTACGGCTCCCGATGCGGCGAAGGTGGGGAGGGCGCGGGGCAGGACTGCCCGCGCGTCGCCCTCGCTTGGCATGCGGGACCACCGGGCTACGGCCTAGCCTGACTCCCATGCCCTCACGGTCGTCGGGATCACGGACCCATCCGCGGCCGACGCGCTGCGCGACGCCCTGTTCCCGGACCGCGTTCCCGAGGTGCCTTCCCACCACCGACTGGAGATCCTCATGGTGACTTCGACGCACCCCGACGACGAAGCCGGCCTGCCGGCTGCTGCGGCGATGGCGCCCGCGCCTGCCCCGGTCGGGCCGGCTCCGGTCGTGGAACCCGAATGGGTCGAGCCCAGCGGCGAGCTGGTGGAGCTCGCCCGGGCCTACGGTGTGGCGGTCGAGTACTGGGACCAGTCAGGTGGCTATCACCGGATCGGTGCGGCAACGATCCTCGCCGTGCTCACGGCCCTTGAGGTGGATGTGAGCAGTCCGGATGCCATCTGGAACGCCCTGTACGCGCGGCGCAACGCCCCCTGGCGCCGGATGCTCCCGCCGGTCTTCGTGACCCGGTCCGGATCGGACAACCAGTGCTGGGTGCACGTCCCGCACGGTGACTCGGCCCAGATGTGGGTCGACCGGGAGGAGGGCGGGGAGGCGTGGTTCCTCGACCAGGTGGATCGCTGGGTGGAGCCACGGCACGTCGACGGCACGCTGGTCGGGGAGGCCACCTTCCGGATCCCCGGTGACCTGCCCCTGGGCTGGCACACCCTGTGGGCGCGCTCCGTGGGTGCCGACGGCGTGGTCCGTGAATCGTCCTGCCCCTTGGTCGTCACCCCCGCCCGCCTGGACCCGCCGGCACTGGCCGCGGGTCGGCAGTGGGGGTTCATGACGCAGGTGTACGCGATGCGCTCGCAGGGGTCCTGGGGCGCCGGCGACCTGGTCGACCTCGCTGAGCTCGCAGCCTGGAGCGGGCATGCCGAGGGTGCCGATTTCGTGCTGGTCAACCCGATGCACGCGGCCTCCCCGGTGCCACCGATGGAGGCCTCGCCCTACCTCCCGGTGACCCGCCGCTTCGCCAACCCGATCTACCTGCGGGTGGAGTCGATCGAGGAGTACACGAGCCTGCCGCTGGAGGCCCGCGCCCAGATCGAGGCACTGTCCATCCCGGTGCGCGCGCTGTCCACCTCCGCGGACCTGATCGACCGGGACGTCATCTGGGCAGCGAAGTCCCAGGCGCTGGCCCTGGTTTTCGACGCACCGCTGACCCCGGGCCGTCAGGCCCTGTTCGATGCCTTCCTGGAGCGCGAGGGCCAGGGCTTGGTCGACTTCGCGACGTGGTGCGCGCTGGTGGAGGCCCATGGCGCCGAGCCTGCGGCCTGGCCCGCTGCCCTGGCGGATCCCGGATCCGACGCAGTGGCGGCCGAGCGCGTGCGACTGGCCGATCGGGTGCGTTGGCACTCCTGGCTGCAGTGGCAGCTCGACGAGCAGCTGGCCCGGGCCCAGCAGGCGGCCGTGTCCGCGGGCATGCGCTCGGGCATCGTGCATGACCTCGCGGTCGGGGTCCACCCGAAGGGGTCGGATGCGTGGGCGCTGCGCGACGTGCTGGCCCAGGGGGTCTCGGTGGGTGCTCCGCCGGACATGTACAACCAGATGGGCCAGAACTGGTCGCAACCCCCGTGGCGGCCCGACGCGCTGGCCGAGGCCGGCTTCCTGCCCTACCGGGACATGCTGCGCACGATCCTGCGCCATGCAGGCGGCATCCGGGTCGACCACGTGCTCGGCCTGTTCCGGCTCTGGTGGATCCCGGAGGGGATGCCGGCCTACAGCGGCACGTTCGTCACCGCCGATCATGAGGCGCTCATAGGGATCCTGGCCCTGGAGTCCCAGCGCGCCGGTGCCTGGCTGGTCGGTGAGGACCTGGGCACCGTGGAGCAGTGGGTGCAGGACTACCTGGCCGCCCGCGGGGTGCTGGGAACCACGATCATGTGGTTCGAGCGCGACTACGCCGTGACCCCCGACACCCCGAAGGCCCCGGAGTCGTGGCGGACCAGCGCCCTGGCGTCGGTCACCGTCCACGACCTGCCGCCGACAGCCGGGTACCTGGCCGGCGAGCACGTCCGGATCCGCGATGAGCTCGGCCTGCTGACCCGGCCGGCTGCCGAGGAGCTGGCCGAGAGTGACGCGCAGGTCGCCGAGTGGCGGGCGATGTGCGTGGAACGTGGCTGGATGCCCGCCGACGGCGACGACGTGGACCTCATCGCCGCGCTGCACCGGGTCGTGGCGGTGTCGCCGTCCCTGCTGGTCGGGGTCGCACTCACCGATGCCGTCGGCGACCGCCGGGCCCAGAATCAGCCCGGCACCGACAAGGAGTACCCGAACTGGCGGGTTCCCCTGACCGATGCGCAGGGTAGGTCCGTGCTGATCGAGGACCTGCCGGACCTGCCCCTGCTGCGCCGGCTCGTGGAGGCAGTCACCGGCTCGCAGTGACGGGCCGCGCCGCGCGGTGGGCGGCGCGGTGGCCTCAGGCGTCGCGGGCCTGGCAGCGCAGCGCCCGCCGCACCCCGTCACGTCCCTCGAC
Organism: uncultured Actinomycetes bacterium; assembly: GCA_963788325.1. Taxonomy (GTDB): domain Bacteria; phylum Actinomycetota; class Actinomycetes; order S36-B12; family CAIYMF01; genus Prado023. The sequence goes on along the minus strand of CAWBGJ010000014.1, from coordinate 452,117 downwards.
GACGATGCGCCGCAGCCCGCTCGGGAGGTCCTCGGCGGTCAGGAACTCATCACTGAGCTCCACGGTCTGCGTCTCCACCAGCAGGCCCGGGTAGAGAGCCGTGGCCACCATGGCGGCCATCTCGCCGCCACGGTTGGCCCAGACCTCGCGCACCTCGGCGAAGTAGCGGGCCCGCAGGGGGCGGTACAGCTCACGCTGGTCGGCGAGGTACAGCCCGGCCAGCGTGGCCTCGAGCATGGCGTTGGGCAGGTCCTGGTCGTGCATCGCGGCCTCCCACGCGGCTTCCTTGACCTGTGCCGTGGGGGTGGCTGAGCGTGCCGCGGCTGCGCTGCGCCGCCCGCTGGCGGTGTCGTCACGTGCCAGCTCCGCGGTGATCTCCGCCTCGCCGGCCCGGCCCAGGGCGACCAGGCGGCCCACAAGGCTCCAGCGCAGGTCGGTGTCGATCACCAGGCCCGGGACCGTCGTGCGTCCTTCGAGCAGGCCGGCCAGCAGGTCCACCTGATCCTCGGCCTGCGCCACGGCCATCAGGGCCCGGGCGTGGACGAGTTGGTGGTCGCTGCCCGGGGCGGCGGACAAGAGCGCGGCGTGCTCGGCGACGGCCAGGCGGTGTCGGTAGCCCGGGCGGTGCTCGGGGCTCGCGTAGAGGTCGATCGCGGTCCGGGCCTGGGCCAGCACCTTTGCGACGACGCCGACGTCGGACTCCGCAGGCAGGCCGGCCAGCGCCAGGTCGAGGAACTCGCCGGTGCTCAGCTCCGCATCGCGGGTCATGTCCCAAGCGGCTCCCCAGATGAGCTGGCGGGCCATCGGCTGCTCGAGGGCGCCGAGGTGCTCGATCGCGGTGGCCACCGATCGGGCGCCCAACCGGATCTTGGCGAAGGTGAGGTCGTCGTCGTTGAGCAGCAGCAGGTGGGCCGGCGTGCGCCCGGCCAGTTCGGGAATGGGGGTGCTGGCCCCGACTACGTCGAGCTCGACCTGGTCGGTGCGCAGGAGTCGACCCTCGACGAGGTCGTAGCAGCCGACCCGCAGGCGGTGGTTGCGCAGGACCGGCGTCAGCCCCGGCGGGGTGCTCGGCGGCTCCTGCACGATCGTCACCGACTCGTAGGTCCCGTCCGCGGCGTAGCTGACCTGGGGGCGCAGCAGGTTCACCCCGGAGGTCTGCAGCCACTGCTCGGTCCACTCGTGCAGGTCGCGCCCTGAGGTGGCCTCGAGCTCGGTGAGCAGGTCGCGCAGCTCGGTGTTGCCCCACTTGTGCTTGGCGAAGTACGCGCGCAGGCCGGTGAAGAACTCCTCCTCGCCCACCCACGCCACGAGCTGGCGCAGGGCCGAGGCGCCCTTCGCGTAGGTGATCCCGTCGAAGTTGAGCTTGACCGTCTCGAGGTCGCCCATCTCGGTGGCGATCGGATGGGTCGAGGGCAGCTGGTCCTGGCGGTAGGCCCAGGTCTTGCGCTGGTTGCCGAACGAGGTCCACGCGTCGGTGTACTGCGTGGCCTCGACCATCGCATGGTGCGAGGCCCACTCCGCGAACGACTCGTTGAGCCAGAGGTCGTTCCACCAGCGCATGGTCACCAGGTCGCCGAACCACATGTGGGCCAACTCGTGCAGGATGGTGTTCGCCCGCTGCTCGTAGGCCGCCTGCGTGTCCCGCGAGCGGAAGATGTAGTCCTCCATGATGGTCACGCAACCGGCGTTCTCCATCGCGCCGGCGTTGTACTCGGGGACGAACAGCTGGTCGTACTTGCCGAACGGGTAGGGGTGGCCGAAGGCCGCCTCGAAGTAGGCGAAGCCGGCCTTGGTCTCGGCCAGCACCCGGTCAGCGTCGAGGTACTTGGCCATGGAGGCTCGGGCGAACACGCCCAGGGGGTAGCTGCCGTACGGCCCGACGTACTCGTCGCGCACGACCTGGTACGCCCCGGCGACCAGTGCGGTGATGTACGTGCTCATCCGCGCCGTGGTGGCGAAGTCCCACCGGGCCACGCCCGCACGCACGGGGGTCGGGGTGGGCGTGGGGGAGTTGGACACGACCTGCCAGTGGTCCGGGGCGGTCGCGTGCAGGGTGAACACGGACTTCAGGTCGGGCTGGTCGAAGCATGCGTACATGCGCTGGGCGTCAGCCATCTCGAACTGCGTGTAGAGGTACACCTCGTCGTCGACCGGGTCCACCAACCGGTGCAGGCCCTCGCCCGTGCGCGAGTAGGCGGCCTCGGCCACCACGACCAGCGTGTTGTCAGCGGCGAGCGGGGGCAGCGGCAGTCGCTGGCCGGTGTAGCCGGTGAGGTCGACCGGGTCGCCGTTCAACGTGGCCGACATGACCGTGGGGGCGATCAGGTCGACCCAGGTGCGTGCACCGGGCTCGTGCGCGGTGAACCTGATCGTCGTGGTGCAGGCGAACGTGCTCGGCGAGGTCGTCAGGTCCAGTTCGATGTCGTAGGACTGGACCGACAGCAGGGCAGCGCGCTGCGCCGCCTCGTCGCGGGTCAGGGCTGGAACGGTCACGGAGGACTCCCGGGTTGGTCGGTGGGGACGTGCTCTGCCCGTCGGGGCTGCGCGGCGCTGCTCGTGCGCAGGGCGGGTCGTGGCGCTCATCCTGCCACGCCCACGAGAGAGCGGTGGGGGCCTCGAGGATCAGTCGGACTCGCCGAACCGACCCGACGGGGCGACGTCGACCAGGGCGTCGCGGATCCTGGCCAGGTGCTCGACATCGGGGGCCGGCCACCCGTTGACCGGCCAGTCCGGGCCCGGTCCGGCGGTGACCCCGACCATGCCGGGCGGGCTCGGTGAGGCCCCCGTGGTCCGGTAGGCGCGTGCCGAGACATGGATCTCGGGGACCAGCGTGTCGGAGACCAGGTCGCGCACCGTGTCGGCCGTGATCCCGCCGCCGGCCATCACCACACGCCCCGGGCGCACGTTGCGGACCAGACGCGCGATCATCCGGGCACCCTGCGCGGCGGTCGGGGCACCGCCGCTGGTAAGCACACGGTCGCAGCCGAGGTCGAACGCGGTCTCGACCGCGAGCTCGAGATGCGCGGTGACGTCGATCGCCCGATGGAAGGTGACCGAACGGCCCTGGGCGGTCTCGACGAACTCCTCGAGCAGTCGGCGGTCGACGTGCCCGTCTGCGGTGAGCATCCCGACCACGACCCCGTGGGCGCCCAGGCGCAACGCCGAGCGCAGGTCCCGACGCATGACGGCCTGCTCGTCGCGGTCGAACACGAACCCGCCCCCGCGGGGTCGGATCATGGCGTGCACCGGCGTCCCGCTGGGCTCGGCCAAGACCAACGCGGTCTCGATCGTGCCCGCTGAGGGTGTCGTGCCGCCCTGCGGATCGTTGTCGCACAGCTCGATCCGGTCCGCGCCCCCGAGCAGGGCCAGTCGGACCGCCCCGATCGAGGTCGCCAGCACCTCGATGACGTGTGTGGAGTGGATCATCGGACCAGCATCGACCACAATCGGGTCCCATGCGGGTTCATGTGGGTGCAGACCATGCCGGGTACGAGTTGAAGAACATGCTGGCCGAGCACCTGCGCTCAGCCGGACATGACGTCGTCGATCACGGCGCGTTCGAGTACGACGAGGTGGACGACTACCCGCAGTTCTGCTTCGAGACCGCCGAGGGTGTCATCGCGGAGCCGGGCAGCCTGGGCATCGTGATCGGCGGGTCGGGCAACGGCGAGCAGATCGCGGCCAACAAGGTGCCCGGCGTGCGCGCGGCGCTGGCCTGGTCGGTGCAGACCGCGACGCTGGCTCGCGAGCACAACGACGCCAACGTCCTGGGCCTCGGCGGGCGGATGCACTCCACCGAGGAGGCGTTCGCGATCGTGCACGCCTTCCTGGACACCCCATTCTCCGGGGAGTCGCGCCACCAGCGCCGTATCGACCAACTGGGTGGCTACGAGGCGGACCGCTAGGCTTGGTCAGGTTCGGGCCGCTCAGGCGGTCGGACCCCAGGCGGAGTAGGGCGCACGGGCGAGGTTCACGTTGAAGTAGCGAGCGTCCTGCGAGACCTCCTGGTCCGCCCAGGCCGGGGTCACGTACTCCTCGGCAGCCTCGGCGAGCTCCACCTCTGCCATGACCAGGGGTGCGTTGGCCCCGGCGAACACGTCGACCTCCCAGATGTGGCGACCCACCGGGACGAGATGGCGCACCTTGTCGATGACCGGGCCCTGCGCCAGGGTGTCGAGCATCCCCAGGGCATCGGGCACCGGGATCTCGTACTCGAACTCGCTGCGCGCGATGCCCACCGAACTGCCCTTGATCGTCAGGTAGCCGCGGTCACCGCGGACCCGGACGCGCACGGTCGCGGTGTCGGTCTGGGCCAGGTAGCCCTGCACGATCCGCGTCGCCGACGTGACGTCGGCGCGCCACGCGTCACCGACCACCAGGAACTTGCGCTCGACCTCGATGCCCATGGCGCAGTCCTACCAGCAGCCGGTGACACTCGACACAGCACGGTCGACGGCCTGCCGGGTGGTGAGCCGGGAGTACCTGGTCGGTCGCGAGTTGACGATGGAGACAAAGATCTTCGTGCGACCGTCGGCACCGGTGGCGTACCCGGCCAATGAGATCGCATCGGCGACGGTGCCGGTCTTGGCCTGGACCCGGCCCGCAGCGCACTTCGCGGGTGCCGAGTTGAACCGCAGGTAGGAGGAGCGCAGCGTGCCGGTGCGTCCGGCCACGGGCAGCCAGCCGCGCAGGCCGGCCAACTCCGGGTGAGCCGGGGACAGCGCCCGGTTCATGGCCGAGGTGAGTGCGGGCGCGGTGAGGCGGCCCTCGAGAGACAGTCCGCTGCCGTCGATGATCCGCACGCCCTTGAGCGGTACCCGCAGCTCGCGCAGGGTGTCGGCCAGGGCGGTGCGGGCCCCGGCCCAGGTGCCGGGCAGGCCACGTGCCACCGCCACGTGCCGGAACATCATCTCGGCGGTGTCATTGTCCGAGACCATGAGCATGTGCGCCACGGACTGCGCCACAGTGTGCCCGGCGTATGTCGCCACCGTGGCGGCAGTGGCGGGCGCTGTCGACTCCCCGCCGTACGTGGCCGGCACGCCCTTCTTGACCAGGGCGGCGGCGAAGTATCGCCCGGCGTCCGCGGTCGCATCGCGGGACTTGTTGTCATCGCGCGCAAACGCACCCACGGGGCGGACCTGACTGGGCAGGTAGGAGTTGGGCCAGCCGCGGGACTGCCCCGACCCGGTGAACAGCGAGTCGTCGGCACGCACCACGATGCGTGCCGCGGTCGCGGTGGCCCTCAGGCTGGCACTGGCACTGGCACTGGCACTGGCACTGGCACTGGCACTGGGGCTGGGGCTCGGCGACTGGCGCGCTGCGGCCAGGGCGGACGCGGTGCCGGCGGCGAGCGCGCGCAGGTTGCTGCTGGTCAGCAGCGGATCGCCACCGGCGACCAGCACGATCTCCCCGGGCTTGGCGCCGGCGCGCACGGTCGTGGGCAGTCGGTGCTCCGGGCCGCGGGTGGCCAGCACCCCGACGGCGGTGAGGATCTTGGTGGTCGATGCCCCACGCAGGGACTTCTTCGACCTGCGCTTGTAGACGTAGCTCGAGCTCGCGGTGTCCCAGACGGTCATCGTGAACCGCTTGCCCAGGATCGTGGACTTGGTACGTGTCTTCAGCACCCGGGCGATCCGCGTGTTCGACGCTGCAGTCGACACGGTGGCCCGCGCGGCGCTGCTGGCCACGGGCGTGCGGTCGGCCGCCGGGCTGGGCACCGCCCCCGCGGGTGGGGTGGTCAGCGGCAGGAGGAGAAGTGCGCCGGCAGTGGCCAGCAGGGTGGGTGCTCGGAGCATGGGGTCACCGTACCGGCACGCTACGTATCCGGATCGGCCATGGTATGCCCAACGCGGGGCTAAGCCGCGGCCTGTACCGGGTGCCCAGTCAGCGGGCGCCGAACTCCGCCAGGGCATCGCGCAGCTGGGCGACGGCCCAGATCACCTCGTCTGCGGTGATCACCAGCGGGGGCGCCAGCCGGATCGTTGAGCCGTGGGTGTCCTTGGCCAGCACGCCGCGTGCCAGCAGCGCCTCGCACACCTGTCGACCGGTGGCCAGGTCCGGATCGATGTCGACCCCGGCCCACAGCCCGCGCAGGCGGACCTCGAGAACGCCGTGGCCGATCAGCCGGGCGAGCTCGGCCTTCAGCACCGTGCCCAGCTCGACGGCGAGCTCCTGGAACTCCCCGGTGCCCAGCAGGCGCACGACAGCGCGGCCGATCGCGCAGGCCAGCGGGTTGCCGCCGAACGTGCTCCCATGCTCGCCCGGCTTCAGGACGCCGAGGATGTCGGCGTCGGCGGCAATGGCCGAGACCGGCATGATGCCGCCGCCCAGGGCCTTGCCGAGGATGTAGATGTCAGGCACGACGCCCTCATGGTCGCAGGCGAACGTGCGGCCCGTACGGGCCAAGCCTGACTGGATCTCGTCGGCGAGCAGCAGCACGCCGTGCTCGGCGGTCAGCTCCCGGACGGCGCGCAGGTAGCCCTCGGGCGGGATGACCACGCCACCCTCGCCCTGGATCGGCTCGAGCAGCACAGCCGCCGTGTGCGGGGTGATCGCCGCGCGGATGGCCTCGATCGAGCCGTACTCCACCGCGACGAAGCCGGGGGTGTAGGGCCCGAAGTGGTCGCGGGCCGAGTCATCGTCGGAGAACGACACGATGGTGGTCGTGCGGCCGTGGAAGTTGCCCTCCGCGACGATGATCTGCGCCTCATGGGCCGGGATGCCCTTGACCGTGTAGCCCCATTTGCGCGCCACCTTGATGGCGGTCTCCACGGCCTCGGCGCCGCTGTTCATCGGCACGACCATGTCCTTGCCGGCCAGGGCGGCGAGCTCCGCGCAGAACGGCCCGAACTGGTCGTGGTGGAACGCCCGGCTGACCAGGGTGACCCGGTCGAGCTGGGCGTGTGCCGCGGCGACGAGCTCGGGATGTCCGTGGCCGAAGTTCAGCGCGGAGTAGCCGGCCAGGCAGTCGAGGTAGCGATGGCCCCGCACATCGGTGACCCACGCCCCGGCGGCGCTGGCGATCACCACCGGAAGGGGGTGGTAGTTGTGTGCCGAGTGCTCGTCGGCCAACTCCATCAGCGCGTCCGCGTTGTGCTCCACGTGGTCCTCTCCGTGCCGGTCGTGTTCGTGTGGGGTCCTCGGGGCAGTCTGCCCGACGCGGGTGGCTCAGGTGCCCATCGGGATCCACACGAGGCCGAGGCTTGCGACCTTCACGTCGGACTTGGCCAGGGTGATCGACATCGGGGTGACCGCTGCGGCCTTGATGTCCCAGTCCGCACGGATCCCGGCGATCTCGGCCTCGAGCTCAGCCTGGAGCTCGGCGAACACGGATTCGAGCTCGGCGACCTTGTCCTCAGCGGCGTCGACCTTGTTCGAGGCCGCCGAGGCGCGCCGCGCGGCCGTGGTCATCGAGGTCCTGCGCCCGCCGAAGAGCCCGCCGAGCATGCCCATCGCCTCGGAGCCCAGGGCGCTGGCGCGCGCTGCCTGCTGGCGCTCCAAGGTACTGGTGGCCGTGTCGATCTTGCGCTGGGCGGCGGCGAGCTTGGTCTGGTACTTCGACTGGAGGGCTGCGATCTGCTTGTCCGCGGCGTCGGTGGCCCCAGCCTGGCAGCGCGCGGCGAAGTCGGCCTCGCCCTCCCCGATCCGGCCGTAGAGCTTGAGCTCCGGGTTGGTTGGGACCTCCACGGTCATGGAGCGGGTGAGGGTGTCGGCCAGGTCGCGCTGCAGCGCGGTCCACCAGGTCTTGGCCCCCACCTCGGTCGGGGGCATCCGGTAGACCGCCCCCGGCGGGGGAGTCGGCAGCAGGTCGCGGTCGTCGTAGTCGACGGGGCGGAACTCCTGGGCCGCCGGGAACGGCGACAGCGGCGTAAGGATCGCCTCGTACTCCTGGTCGTGGACGATGCCGGCCTTGGCGTCGTCGAAGCGCAGCAGCACACGGGCGATGGCCCCGGCGACCAGCCGGTGACCGGGGACCGCGCCGACCGAGGCTGCCCAGTTGGCGGCCGGGTCCAGGAAGTGCACCGGGATGCCGTCGGGGGACTTGGGCTGGACCGGCGTCTCGTCGTCGGCCAGCGGGCTGGTGGGAACGCTGGGCGCGGCTGGAGCGGCCGGCGGCACAGATGGGGTACCCGTGGCGGCCGCGGTGGATGATGCTGCTGCCGCCACAGGCTCAGCCGGTGCAGCCGGGGACGCCGCGACCTTCAGCGACGTGATCTGCTCGCGGGTCAACGGTCCCCGCAGGTAGCTCATCGCCCATCGTGTGGTGAACACCGAGACCGTGTCCTTGCTGGCCCGCTTCATCACGAACTCCCGCTTGCCAAGCCCGGAGATCGTGTCGCTGACCGCGCCGGGATCCACCGAGCCCGCCGCGCTGGTCAGCCCGTCGACGAGGCGAGCCTTGTCCTGCTCGGTCTGCAGCCGGCCGATCATCCAGGTGCCCGCGTTGGACAGGGCCTTGTAGTCCACGTCCACCGGGTTCTGGGTCGAGAGCACCACGCCCACGCCGAAGGCGCGTGCCTGCTTGAGCAGCAGCATGATCGGCGCCTTGGTGGGCGGGTTGCCGTTGGGCGGCAGGTAGCCGGCGACCTCGTCCATGTACAGCAGGGTGCGCAGGTCCGAGGTGCCGCTCTGCCGGCGCATCCAGGAGATCAGCTTGGCCAGGACGACCGAGACTGCCGACTGGCGCTGCTCGTCGTCGAGGTGCGCGATGGACACCACCGCGCAGCGCGGGCGTCCGTCCGGGGTGCGCAGCATCGAGGCGATGTCGATCCGCTCGCCGACCAGCCACGACGCGAATGCCGGTGAGGCCAGCAGCCCGTTGAGCTTCATGGCCAGCTTCATCCGGTCATCGGCGGGGTAGTAGGAGTCCAGTTCCAGGACGCCGATCTTGCGCACGGGCGGCTGCTGGACCGAAGCCACCAATGTGGCGAGGTCCAGCGCGCGGCCCTGGGACCAGGCGTCGTTGATGATCGTGGAGAGCAGGATGTGCTCGCGCGAGCTCAGCGGGTCCGCCTCGACGCCCACGAGGTTCAGCAGGCTCGACACGTAGGCGTCGATCTCCTCCTGCACGGCCTGCGGATCGGTCATGTCGGCGGGGACGTCGAGGGTGCCGATGATGTTCAGCCCGATCCCGTGCTGGGCGCCCGGGGTGTAGATCGCGACGTCGACTCCCTCGTGCAGCGAGCGGACCTCTTCGGCGCCGAGGTCCCAACCGGCCAGGCCCGTGGTCCAGGTCTCGGCCTGGGCAGCGGCGAATTCGGGCACCGACGTCCCCGCCTTGCTCGCATCCCCCTCATTGACCCACGGCTCGAACTCGGCTGGCGCCAGGCTCGGGAACGTCAGCGCGAGGTTGGTCAGGTCGCCCTTCGGGTCGATGAGCAGCGCTGGCACGCCCGCCGCCAGGCACTCCTCGATCAGGACCACGCCCAAGCCGGTCTTTCCCGAGCCCGTCATGCCCACGATCACGCCGTGGGTGGTCAGCTCATCGGTGGGCACGGTGGCCGGGTCCGCAGTCCTCTCATGGGTCGCAGGGTCAACGGATCCACCGAGTCGCAAGTCAGCCATGGCAGCACCCTAGGCAGGACGGCGGCGGTGGTCGCGGCGAACGATCGGGTTGCCTTGGTGTGTACGGAATCGACCATCGGAGTGTCGATTCCGTACACACCAACGAGGGGCCCATGGGGCCAGCGCGCAGTCAGTTGGCGGGGCAGGTGGGAGTGTCGCCCGGGGACGTGACCGCCGGGGCGGTGCCCGACGGTGTGGGCCCCGGCGTCGACGCCCCGTCGCCAGCCCCCGGGCTGGTTGAGGCAGGGGGGTCCTCGCTGGACCCCGGGCTCGGGCTGGGGGTGCTCAGCGGCTGGTCCAGGCGCAGGGAGGTCCAGAGCTCGTCGGCCTCGGGCTGCATCCACTGGACCCGGTTCGGATCCGGCGGCCAGGGCTCGTTGGGCACGGTGGTGAACTCGATCTCATCGAGGCCGACCTCGCGGGCGCGCACGGCTACCGATGCCAGCGCCCGGATGCTGCCCATGCCCGGGTCTGTGGTCACCGACGAGGTCGCCGCGTCGAGGAACTGGTAGAGCTCCACCGGGTTGAACAGCACTCCCGTCGAGGTGACCTCCTGGATCAGCGCGGAGAGGAACTGCTGCTGGCGCTCGATGCGCTGGATGTCCGAACCGTTGCCACCGTCGACCCCCTTGCGCACGCGCACGTAGTCCAGGGCCTGCTGGCCGTCGAGGGTCTGGCAGCCCGCGTCGAAGTAGATGTTCGACTCGGGATCGTTGATCGGGGCCGCGATGTAGACCGTCACCCCGCCCACGGCATCGACCATGTTCACGAAGCCGACGAAGTCCACGACGACGAAGTGGTCGATGGCGATGCCGGTCAGCGACTCCATCGTGCGCTGGACGCAGACCGGTCCGCCGATGACGTAGGCGGCGTTGAACTGGCGCAACTCCCCGGGCACGACCGCCCCGTCGGGCCCGACGCAATCGGGCATCTGCACCATCGAGTCGCGCGGGATGCTCACTCCCGCGGCCCAGCTGTTGTCGGCCGAGAGGTGCAGGAGCATCGTGGTGTCGGCCAGGCCGGGGGAGTCCCCGCCCACCGTGCTGTTGGCGCCCTCACGGGTGTCCGAGCCGATGGCCAGGATGTTCAGGGCCTCGTTCTCCTTGGCCGGGCGTACGTCGCCCAGGCCCTCGCCCGGGTCGATCGTCTCGATGTTGGAGTCCAGGTTCCGGTAGGCCAGCCAGAGCAGGACCGCGGCACTGACGAGAGCGAGCAGGACCACCACGGCCGTGATCCGCAGCGCCCGACGTCGTCGGGGATGCGCGGTCCGCTCCATGCCCACCCACCTGCCTGCTCGGCACCTTCGGTCAGGGTAGCCCTCGGGGTGTCCGTAGCGGTGTCTGTGGCGGTGTCTGTGGCGGCGTCTGTGCCGGTGTCCGCGCGGGGACGGGGCCGGCGTCTGGGGCCGTTCAGCCCACCACGTGGCTGACCAGGCCGTCGAGCAGCTTCGGCTCGAACCAGGTCGACTTCGGCGGCATGATGCCCTGGGCATCGGCCACCGCGATGAGGTCCTCGACCGTGGTGGGGTAGAGCGTGAACGCGGCGGTCCACTGGCCCGAGGCGACCGCGGCCTCCAGCTCGGCCACGGGCCGCACCCCGCCCACGAAGCCGATCCGCGGGTCGGTCCGTGGGTCGGCGATGCCCAGCAGGGGCTCGAGCAGGCACCGGCCCAGGACGGCGACGTCGAGCTGGTCGGCGGGGTCCGCAGCTGTGCGCAAGTGGTCCGGGGCGCCCAGCACGTACCAGCGCCCCGCCAGGTGCAGGCCGAACCGGCCGGGCGCCGCCGGGGTGACCGGGCCCTCGGAGGCTTCCACCGTGAAGGTCTCGGCGATCGAGTCCAGCAGGTCCTGCGCGCCCACGCCGTCGGGGGCCCGGACGAGCCGGTTGTAGGGCAGCAGCGTCACCTCATCGGCAGGGAACGCCACCGCCAGGAACCGGGCCGTGGCAGGAGTGGGTTGCTGGGCGTGCACCATCGACGCGGCCGCGCTGCGGTGGTGGCCATCGGCGATGTAGAGCACACCGACCTCGTCGTAGGCAGCGGTGAGGGTCTCCAGGGCGCCCGGATCGGTGATCGGCCAGACCTCGTGGCGCACCGCCCCGGGCCCGACGAAGTCCGTGGGGGCCGGGTCAGCGGTGACCCCGGCCAGGACCTCGGCGATCAGGGGGCTGGGTCGGTGGATGAGGAATGCCGGACCGGTCTGGGCACCGACCGCCAGCATGTGCGCGGCCCGGTCGGCCTGCTTGTCGGGCCGAGTGGTCTCATGCCGACGGATCAGGCCGGCGTCGTAGGCCGCCGTGCTCGCGCCGCCGACGACACCGGTCTGGGCGTGGCTGCCCCGGGTGAGCCGGTAGGCGTGGAACCGGGCATCCGGGTCGGGCACCAGCAGGTCGTCGGCGATCAACCGGGCGAACGCCTGGCCAGCCAGCACATGCGCGCGCGGGTCGCTGCTGGCGACGTCGGCGGGCAGGTCGATGTCCGGTCGGGAGACGTGCAGGAACGAGTGCGGGCGACCGGTGGCCATCGCCAGCGCCTCGTCTCGATCCATGACGTCATAGGGCAGTTCGGCAACCTGGGCGGCGACCTGCGGGGGCGGGCAGAGGCCACGGATCGGCGCGAAGAGGGTCATCGCGCCATCGTAGGCGGCTGCTGCGTGCCGCCCGATCGGACGCTCAGTGCGCGAACGTCACCGTGATCCGGGCTCGGGCCAGCGTGTGGAAGGCCAGCATGAAGGCGACCGCGACTGGTGAGCCGCCCGGCCCCACCCCCAGCTCGTCGACGTCCATCGCGTGCACGACGAACATGTAGCGGTGCGGGTGATCGCCCTGCGGCGGTGCGGCGCCCGAGTACTGGGCCGTGCCGAAGTCGGTGCTCGCGTGGAAGCCACCTGGCAGCGCCGAGTCCGAGCCGCCCGCGCCCCTGGCCAGCTCGGTGACTGAGGCGGGCAGGTCCGTCAGCGACCAGTGCCAGTACCCGCACCCCGTGGGGGCGTCGGGGTCCAGGCACGTCACGGCGTAGCCCTTGGTGGCCTCGGGTGCCCCGGACCAGGCCAGGTGCGGGGAGATGTCCTGGCCACCCGCCGAGCCGTGCACATGGGCCGCCGGCATGTCGTCGCCCTCGACCAGGTCGGCGCTGGTCACGGTGAACCAGGGGCGGGGCGGCAGGAAGTCGTAGGGATCGGGGGCGATCGGGCGTTGAATCGACATGGGTTCCTCCTCGAGCGCGGGCACTGGCTGTCGAGTTCCAGCCAACCACTGCCTGGGCCCGGAGGACGCCCGGGCGAGGCCGGACATGTGAGAACCCCGCTGCCGACGGGGGAGCAAGCAGCGGGGCCTCAAGATCATCTTGGTGGTTGGCGACGCTCAGCGCAAGTTCTCCGCGCGGCGGCGTGGGGTGGGTGATCAACCCCACATCGACTCAGGTCAGCGCGAGGGTGATCGAGAGGTCGACCTGGACCTCGTCGGCGACCTTCAACTGGCCCAGCATCGCACTGTAGGGCTGTACTCCGAACGAGGACTGCCGTACCGCGACGGTGCACCGGGCGCTGATCCGGTCGGTAGACTCGAGCAGGTCGACGCTGGCTTCCAGCGGCTCGGAGTGCCCGTGGATGGATACCGTCCCAGCGACGTCCAGGCCGCCGTTGACGCGGGTCACGGACTCGGAGACGAAGGTGACCTCGGGGTGCCGGTCGGCTCCCAGGGACCTCAGGGCGTTGTCGCGGATGGTGCGCCGATCGCCCTCGCTCAGAGGCTTGACGCCTCCGCTGCCGGACTCGACGCGCATGCTGCGCAGGTCAGCCCTCAGCGTGACACCGATCGGGTCAGGGCCCTGACGATCGACCACGGCGGACCACTGGTCGATCGCCAGGACGAGGTTGTGCCCCATCCGCGCCGCCGATCCCGTGACGCCGGTGCGAAGCGTGAGCGTTCCGTCCTGCGGGCTGAGGTGCATGGGGCCATCGTGCCCCCTCCGGTGGCCGGGCCCGGCAGGCGGGGTCGCGGACAGGCGGGCGCGGACTCGGGCAGAAGTCGCGGGAGTGCGCGAGCATGGACCCATGACCTTCGTCGCCATGAACGTCCTGACCGTCCCCTCCGGGGCCGGCGAGACCCTCGAGCAGAGGTTCGCCCGCCGCGCCGGTTCGGTGGAGACCGCCGCCGGGTTCCAGCACTTCGAGTTGTTGCGGCCAGTGGCCGGCACCGATGACTACCTGGTCTACACGCGCTGGGACGACCGGGCGTCTTTCGACGCATGGACCCAGTCCCAGTCGTTCGCGGCCGGCCACGGCCAGGCCAGCGGTCGGGGTGAGGGCGAGCGGCCCGCCGCCTCGGGCTCGACGATCTGGAGCTTTGAGGTCGTCACCTCTGCGGACCCGGCATAGTCCGGCGCGCTGCTCCGGGTGAGGAGCGGGACGGCCGCGTGATCGGATCCGGCCTGACGCAATAGCGTGGCGCCATGGCCCATGATCTCGAGGACCCGTTTGCCACTGCCGAGCGTCGGGCGCTGCGCGCACTGACCCGGGATTTTGTGGAGCGTGAGGTGCTCGGTGGCCTCGCGGACTGGGAGCGCGCCGGGGAGATCCCGCGTGCGCTGCATCGCAAGGCGGCGCACGCGGGGCTGCTGGGCGTCGGCTTCGCCGAGGAGGTCGGCGGCCAGGGTGGGGACTTCCTCGACACGGCTGTTGTCACGGAGGAGGTCCTGCTGGCCGGGGGCAGCGGGGGGCTGATCGCCGGGCTGTTCACGCACGGGATCGCACTGCCGCACATCATCGCGGCCGGCGATCCGGAGCAGGTCGACCGGTTCGTGCGACCGGTGCTCGCAGGCGAGCAGATCGCCGCGCTGGCGATCACCGAGCCCGACGGCGGCTCCGACGTTGCGGCACTGCGCGCGCGCGCCGTCCGCGACGGCGACGAGTTCGTCGTCGACGGGGCCAAGACCTTCATCACGTCGGCGGCGCGCGCGGACTTCATCACGGTCGCGGTGCGCACAGGCGGGCCGGGGTTCGCTGGGATCTCGCTGCTCGTCGTGCCCACTGACGCGCCGGGGTTCGCTGTGTCCCGGCGGCTGGAGAAGATGGGCTGGCTGTGCTCGGACACCGCCGAGCTGGCGTTCACCGGGTGCCGCGTGCCTGCGTCCAACCTGGTCGGGGCCCAAGACAGCGGATTCCTCCAGATCGCCGCGCAGTTCGTGGTTGAGCGGCTGTCGCTGGCTGTGCAGGCCTACGCCACCGCGCAGCGCTGCCTGGACCTCACGCTTGCATGGGCGCGGGAGCGGCACACGTTCGGCAAGCCGCTGAACCGCCACCAGGTGGTGCGCCACCAGCTGGTCGAGATGCATCGTCAGGTTGACGTGGCCCGGGTCTACACGCGCGAGATCGCTCGGCGCCACGTCGCCGGGCAGGACGTCATCGCCGAGGCGGCGCTGGCCAAGAACACCGCTGTGGCGGCCGCCGAGCACGTCGCCTACCAGGCGGTCCAGATCTTCGGCGGGATGGGGTACATGCGGTCCAGCGAGGTGGAGCGGCACTACCGCGACGTGCGAGTTCTGGCTATCGGCGGCGGTGCGACCGACGTCATGACCGAGTTCGCCGCACGCCGCCTCGGGTTCTGAGGCCGAGTCCCGCGAGGGCCTGGCCGGTCCGAGCCGCGGGCCCTCCGCCATGAGTCGGCTGTGGTGTCAGACGGAGCGCACTGCCCGGCGGCGAGCGGTGGTGGGCATCGAGTTGGTGCCCCGGCGCGTTCCTTTGGCTCGGAACGACGTCTAGTCGGCGGGAACGCCGAGTTCTGGTGGAAAGGCGTCCTCGTGAAGGGGCTCGCGCCCCCGAACGCGCTCCGCATGGTCGAAATCACCAGCGCTCCGCGGATCTATCAACCAGAACTCGGCGTTCCAGGGTCGCGGGAGTCCCGCGATGCCCGGGTTCAACCAGAACTCGGCGTTCCAGGGTCGCGGGGGCTCGGCCGGCGGCGGCGGGTGCCGACCGGTCAGGGCTAGTCTCGGCATGTGCCCAATGCTCGGCTGCTCGTTGTCCACCACACCCCGTCGCCGGCAGTCCGTGAGCTGCTCGAGGCGATCCTGGCCGGGGCCGCCGATCCCGAGCTTGCCGACGTCGAGGTCGTCGCGGAGCCGGCGCTCTCAGCGACTGCCTCCGACGTCCTGGCCGCGCAGGCGATCGTGCTGCTCACCCCAGCCAACATCGGCTACATGAGCGGCGCGCTCAAGCACTTCTTCGACACCGTGTACTACCCCTGCCTGGATGCGACCCAGGGGCTGCCGTGGGGGTTGGTGGTGCACGGCAACGACGACACCACCGGTGCGATCCGCGCGGTGGACAAGATCGCGGGCGCTCTGGCTTGGCGGCAGGTGGCGCCTGTGCTGTCCGTGGTGGCACCGCCCACCTCCGCGGACGTGGCCGCGGCTCGGGAGCTGGGTGCAACCGTGGCCGCCGCGGCGCTCGGTGGGTAGCTGGCCACCCGATCGGCCACGGGCTCACTTCCCGCCTGCGTGCGCGCGATCAGCGCTAGCCTGACGTTCCACCCGCCGGTCGCACGACCCGGCCCGACACCCCGTGTACCGACCCGCTGGGAGGCGATCGTGTCGTCACCGCAAGCCCCGTCACCGAGCCCGCGGGAGCAGACGCGCACCGGCCAGCCAACAGGGGAGGTGCCGGCCGGCCTGAGGATCGCGGCCGCATGGTCGTGGCGGATCCTGGTGGTCCTCCTCCTGGTGAGCGTGGCAGCATTCGTGACGGTGCGCCTCCAGGTGCTGTTCGTGGCACTCTTCGTGGCGCTGCTGGTCACCGCCCTCCTCCAGCCAGCCACGCTGCGACTCCAGGGATGGGGCGTGCCACGCGTCGTGGCCACTGCCATGGTCCTGGTGGGTTTCGCCGCAGGTGTGATCGCCGTGCTGTTCTTCGCCGGACGGTCGCTTGCTGGGCAGGCCGAGACGATCGCGACGGCGGTCACCGACGGCTTCGACGAGGTGACCGAGTGGCTGGCGCGGACGTTCGGGATCAGCCTGGACCAGGTATCGGGATCGCTGGGCTCGCTGACCGATGGGTTCGGGTCGGGGGGCGGCGCAATCGCCTCGTCTGCGTTCGGCGTCGCCTCCACCGCGGTGGAGGTCCTCGGCGGGGCCGGCATAGCCCTGTTCGCGACCATCTTCTTCGTCCATGACGGAGCCGGGATCTGGACCTGGGTCACGGGGGCGTTCCCACGCAGTGTGCGGGCCCGTGTCGACGAGGCAGGGCACCTGTCCTGGTCGACGCTGTCGTCCTACGCGCGGGGGACCGTCCTGATCGCCGCGATCGACGCGATCGGCATCGGGGTGGGTGTGGCCCTGATCGGGGTTCCGCTGGCAGGGGCGATCGCTGTGCTGGTCTTCTTCGGATCCTTCATCCCGATCGTGGGTGCGCTGGTGTCCGGCGCCGTCGCGGTGCTGGTGGCCCTGGCCACGATGGGGTGGACCTCAGCCCTCCTCGTGGCCGGCGTCGTCCTGGCGGTCCAGCAGATCGAGGGCCACATCCTCCAGCCCCTGATCCAGGGGCGCATGGTCGCCCTGCATCCCCTGGCGGTGGTGCTGGCCGTGGCTGCCGGGTCCATCATCGCCGGGCTGATCGGGGCGATCATCGCGGTGCCGATCGTGGCGGTGGCCAATGTGCTGGTGCGCTATGCGGCCCAGGTGCGTCGCGAGATGCGCGCTGAACGCCTGGCCGAGACCTCAGCGTCCTCGGCCGCCGTCACGGGGAGGATGGTGCCATGAGCTCACCGGGCACTGGAATGGACGAGGGGCGGACGAAGGTGGCGGTCGTGCTCTCCGGCGCCGCAGCGCGCGGGGCCTTCCAGGCCGGTGCGCTGGCCGAGATCATCCCGGTGCTCGAGGGCCAGGGCCTGACACCGACGATCTGGCTGGGCACCAGCGCCGGGAGCATCAACGCGACCCTGTTCGCAGCAGAGCTGCACCGAGGCGCGGCGGCCGCGGCCGAGCGGGTCGTCGAGGTCTGGGCCTCGATGAGCGATGACGACGTCTATCGCCCGCTGCTGCCGTTCTCGCTGGCCCGCTCCGGACTCCAGTACGCGACCGGTGCGGTCCTGGAGCGCGGCCCCGGGCTGACCAGCCTGCTGAACACCGCACCCCTGCAGCGCACCGCAGACGAGGTCCTGCCCACCGAGCAGCTCGCGGCGAACGTGCGCTCCGGTGTGCTGTCCGCCGTCGGCGTGGTGGCCACCCGGATGCCGGCCGACACCGAGGTCGCGCCCTGCGGGGCAGCCAGCGGTCGCAGCGTGGTGTTCCTCGACGAGCAGGTGCCCGGCGAGTACGTGGGCGACGCGTCCCGCGCGCTCGACGTCGTCCGCACGCCGGTGGCCGCCGAGCACGTGATGGCCTCCTCTGCGATCCCGGTCGGCTTCCCCCCGGTGCAGATCAGTGAGCCCGCTGCCGCGGCGGCGTGGTACATCGACGGCGGGGTCCGGCTCAATGCCCCGCTGCACCCGGCGGTCGGCCTGGGCGCCGAGCGGATCGTCGTCATCTCAGCGACCTCGACCAGGTACCCACCACCGCCCGAGCCCGCTGCACCGGGTCGGACCCCGGACTCCGCCGATGCCGCCGCACAGGTGCTGCACGCCGTGCTGGCCGATCGCACCACCGAGGACCTGGACCTGTTGCGCCGGACGAATCACCTGGTGGAGCAGGCCGCGAGCAGCGGCCAAGTGCTGAACCGGCGCAGCGGCGGGCCCTACCGCCCCATCGACGTCATGACAGTGTGCCCGGCACCCGGGGAGATGGGCGCGCTCGCCTCCGAGGTGCACGCCCGGCGCACCGACCGGCTCGGCTGGTTGCGGGAGACCGACAACTGGCTGCTCGGCCGGATCCTGCGCGGCGCGGGTGACGCGGTGGGCCGCCGCGAGCTGTTGAGTTACCTGTTCTTCGACGAGCAGTACTTCACCGAGAGCATGGAGTTGGGCCGGCGCTGCGCGGCCCGAGCCCTGGCGGCGGGCTGGCAGCGCTGAGGTTGTCCGGACCCTCGCGGCCAGCGGGTCCCCGGGGGACCGTGCTCAGCCGGCGGTGCCGAGGCCGGAGTGCTCAGGGGACCGCCGGCAGGTCCTCGGCCTCAGTCCGGGCGCGTGGGCGGGGCATCGGCACCGACCCGGCGGCGGCTGCGTGGACGGGGCCACCGGAGCCCGGCGGCATGAGGCAGGCCAGCGCGGCCACGGCACCGACCGGCGACTCCTTTCGGATCTGCTCCAGGCGGGCCCTCCCCTCGGGTCCGATGCCCGGCACCGGCGTGCGCACGAGATGGCGCACCGCGCCATCCCCGGAGGCGATCACGGTGGTGCCGCCGACCAGCGGCACACCTGCCAGATCGGCGGGCAGGTCGGCCTGCCCGCTGACAGCCCGCTGGCTGAACCGCGCGGTGACGACCGCCGTCGGGAAGCCCGCCTGGTCGATGCGGAAGCTGGCGTTGCCCCCGTCCACCATCAACTCCTGCGCGTCGAGGCCCAGCAGGTCGGCGTGAGCGCGTCCCCAGCCGAGCAGCGCCGAGCGCCACGAGCGGGCCAGTTGGGCCCGTGACCGCGCCCCACCGGCCGCCGACCGGGCCCCGCCGCCCAGGTCCTGGGTCGCCATGAGCAGGGCCTGGCGCACCGGTAGCGGTGCCACATCCCTCGGCGCCTCGGTGGGGTCCTGTGGGGAGCCCGGCAGCTCGGTGGGGTAGATGCCTCGGCGTCGGCAGGCCTCCACGAACGACCTGCGGAAGCCGTCGCGGTCCTCCGGGTACAGGTCGGTGTCGGCCGCGATGACAGCGTCGAGAAACGCGCTGAACGTGATCCCGGCGGGCGGCAGGTAGTCCACGGCCCGCACGGCCAGCGCGAGCACCATCGAGGCCGCGGTCCGCGCCTCACGGCACACCAGGTCGACCAGCGGTTGGGGCAGGGTCGCAGCATCCTGGGCGCTGCGCAGGCCAGCGGCGCGCAGCAGCGGGCTGACCCGAGTCGTGTACGCGGCGAAGAACGCCTCGAACAGTGCGGAGACCAGCACCGCGCCCCGCTCGTGCGGCTCGGTCGTCGAGGTGTACGGCACGGGGTCGGCGCTGGCCAGCACCCGGCGCACCGCATCCGCGTGCCCCGAACCGCGGCCGAACTCGCCGGCGAGCTGCACGAACGGGCCCGGCTCCCAGATCCGTGCACCGGCCTGGGCCACCTGCGACTCCAGCAGCCCGGGCAGCGAGAAGTGCGCCATGATCGCCAGGATGTCGGCGAAGCCCTCGTGGAATGCCAGGCCGTCGAGGCCCGAAGGTGCCAGCGACAGCGGCCGCAGTTCGTGGAGGAACGCGTGGCCGAGCTCGTGGTTGATGATGTCCTGGGACAGGCAGCCGTGCACCCACTGGCCCGGGAACAGGCCCACCGGATCGTCGACGGCGCTGAACGAGCCGAAGGACAGTCCTTCGCCTGGGGCGTAGAAGGCGTTCGCGGCGCGCAGTCGGTGCGGGAAGACCGGCATGGGTCGTTCGCCGGCACCCTCGGGGGAGTCGCGCCACACGTTCGACCAGACCAGGTGCCGCCCGCGGATCTGGTCCAGGGTCTCGAGCAGGGACGCCAGGGTCGCGTAGACCGACTGCTGGCGGAACTGCGCGTCGGACTCGTCGGGGGGCAACCCGTCCTGGGCCAGCAGGTAGGGGTCATCGAGGTCGACCCCGGTCGCCCGCGTGCCGTCCGGGCGCCAGTCCAGCACCGCGATCCGCGCGCCGACCGGACCGGGTTCCAGTGGCTCCCAGGGCACCGACAGGACCATCGAGGTGCCCGACCGGCGTGAGTAGGTGGGGTCGAGGCTGAAGACGCGCAGGCGCCGACGGCTCGGCGTGGGGTACGGCGATGCCCGCGCCCGGGCGGACTCCGCTCGGCGCGTCGGTCGCGTGGTCGGTGCCATGGGGCTCAGACCCGGAAGGGGCGCTCGGTCCGGAAGGCGCCCGCTTCGTCATGGAGCACCAGGTAGTTGGGCGTCTGCCAAGGCGGCATCTGCTTCTTGATCCTCGACAGCAGCGTGCCGTACCCGCCGCGGAATGCCCCGTCCTTCCAGACCGTCCGCAGCGTGCCGGTGAACAGCCCGTTCTGGTCACCGTCGCCTGAGGTCTGGTTGTCCTGGCAGCCCGAGAGCAGCAGGACACGAGCGGCGAGAGTGGCCTGGTCCTCGCCCGGGGCGCTGGCGCGAGCCCGGTCGTACACCGAGCGTCGGTCCGCGTTGTCCCGGTCGTTGACCGCAGCCGGCATGAACCGTCCGCCCGCATGGACCGTAGCCAGGGCAGCGGACCCGGGCGCGCCGGTGCCGCCCGCCGCCTCGAGCTGGGCCCGGACCACCGACCCGGAGTGGCAGGAGTCCGACACCACGACGATCCGCACGCCCGCTGCGAACATCGCCCAGCGTGCGAACAGCTCGTCATCGAGGACCTGTCGGTCGTACAGGACCCAGGTCTCGTCGCGGTGGTCCTGCTCGTCGCCGTTCTCATCGGGCATCTGGCCGCCGTGCCCGGCGTAGGTGACCACCAGCAGGTCGCCGTCGCGCAGGGTGGCGGCCTCCTGGTCCAGTGCGGCGAGGACCGCCTCGCTGGTGGCATCGGCTGTCAGCAGCGTCTGCGTCTGCAGGCCGGTGGACGCGCAGATCTGCTCCATGTCGCGCGCGTCGAACTCACACGCAACCAACTCCCCGTCCCAGCCGCCATAGGCGCCCGGGTCGACGGTGTTCAACCCGATATGCAGCGACCTCCCCACAGGCATCGCGACCTCCTCACGCGGGCGGGCCGAGCCGGCGCACGTCGCGGCGCGGTACCGACACTGGCGAAGGTACGCGCTTTTACCACATCCTGTCGAGGGTTCTGCCGGCAGGTCCGGATTACCGTTGACGCAGCAACTCGGGCACCGGTAGCGTCGCTTGCGACCGACCGGGGCAGCCGGGCGGCAAGGGGAGGTGGCCATGGATCGCCACCAGGACGCACGCCCGCGGGTCAAGCCCGAGGCGGCCCAGGCCGAGCCGGTGCCGCGCACGCGATCGCGATCCCGGGACCTGCCCGATGACCTGATGCTCGACTCGGTGATCTCCGAGCCGCTGCGGGCCGTCATGCGCGCGGAGCCGCTCGAGGCGATCGGCGTGGTCATCGAGCTGAGCGCCCCGGACGCCCGCAGCTCCGCGCGGCGCGGGCTGGCCGGACTGGTGGCGGAGGTGACCGACGGTCGGGAGAAGGTGCCCACCAGGGGGACCTCGCCCTACGTCACACTCGCCCTGACCCCGGCCGAGATCATCGCGCTGGTCGGCCAGGATGCGGGCTCAGGCCCAGCCGGCGGGCAACCGGAGGTCCATGCGGCCAACCCGGCTCCGCGCCGGCGCATCCACCGGATCTGGCCCAACTTCGAGATCACCGGCCTGACCCTGCGCTCGGCCGCGGCCACCAAGTGCCGCGCCGCGCAGCGCACGTTCGATGCGACCGGTCAGGGCATCGTCTGGGCGGTGCTGGACTCCGGCATCGATGCCACCCACCAGCACTTCGCCCAGCACGCGAACCTGGACCTGCCCGACGGACTGGCCGCCCGGTCGTTCGTTCCGGAGGTCAGCGACCCGCTGGTCGACGCCAACGGCCACGGCACGCACGTGGCCGGGATCATCGCCGGCGGGCTGGCTCCCGGGACGTCGGCAACTGCCGTGGGCTGGTATCTCGACGCCAGCGGCACCGAGCAGCGCCAAGCCCTGCCCGTGCCCGGCATCGCAGGGATGGCCCCGGCCACGAAGCTGCTCTCCTGCACGGTCCTGCGCCCGGACCGGACCGGCGACGTGACCGCCCTGCTCGACGCCCTGCTCTACATCGACGAGCTCAACGACGGCGGGCGCAACCTGCGGGTGCATGGCGTGAACATCTCCGTGGGGCACATGTTCGACCCCCGCTGGTACGCAGCCGGCCTCACACCGGTGTGCCGTGAGGTGGACCGGTTGGTGGCCTCCGGGGTCGTCGTCGTGGTGGCCGCGGGGAACACCGGCTACGGCTACGCGAAGGACCCGGAGGGGCGCACCATGCGACTCGGGTTCGAGGTCACCATCAACGACCCCGGCAACTCCGCGCGCGCGATCACCGTGGGGGCGACGTCCTCGGCGCCGCAGACCACCGGGGTGTCGTACTTCTCCAGCAAGGGCCCCACCGGTGATGGCCGGATGAAGCCGGACCTCGTCGCACCCGGTGAGCGGGTCATCTCGGCGGCAGCCGGCGACCTGCTGCGCCAGGCCCAGCTGGCCGACCCCGCCGCGACCTACATCGAGAGCACCGGCACCTCGATGTCCGCCCCGCACGTGTCGGGTGCCGCGGCCGGCCTTCTGTCGGTGCACCGGGAGTTCCTCGGCGACCCCGAGCGGGTCAAGGCAATCCTCAAGTCCTCGGCCACCGACCTCGGCCGGGTCCCGACCTTCCAGGGCGCGGGCATGCTCGATGCCATGCGCGCGCTGCAATCCGTCTGAAGGAGTCCCCGTGAAGCTGCCCTACGCCGCGATCGAGTTCACGAAGGCCGGTGCCCCCGCCGACCCCGCCCAGGTCACCGCGGCACTCGCGATGCTCGATCGGGAGCAGATCACCGACGTGATCCTCATCGCGCACGGCTGGAACAACGACATGCCCGCTGCGCAGCGGCTGTTCGCGACCCTGGGCGACAACCTCGCCGACCTCGTGCCGGCCGGATCGACCGCGCGGCCGGCCGTGATCGGCGTGCTCTGGCCCTCGGTGCGGTGGGCTGACGACACCGACATCGCCGGGGGTGGGGTCGCCGTGGGCGATGACCGGTCGGCGTTGATCGCCGCGATCGGCCAGTCGGTCGATGATCCCGGGGTCGCGGCCAGGCTGACCGACCTGGCCGGTCACGTCGACGATGCGCAGGGGCGTGCGGCGTTCCTCGACGCGGTCCGTGAATGGGTGCCCGCCCAGAGCGTGGTCCCCGGCGCCGACGAGGACGCGCCACCCAGCGCCCTGGTCGCAGGTGGGGCAGAGTCGGTGTTCGACGCGGTGCGCGTGGCCGTCTCGGGTGCCGACGAGGACCTGCCGGTGGCCCCGGGCGGGGACGGACAGGCGCCCGGCGTCGCCCCGGACCTCCTGTCCGACGAGACCGCCGGGGCCGGGCTGTTCGGGATGTCCTGGTCAGCGTTGGCGCGCCAGGTGCTCAACACCTCCACCTACTACACGATGAAGGCCCGGGCCGGGGACGTCGGCGCCCACGGGGTCGCGCCGCTGGTGGACCAGATCAACGCGGCTGCCCCGGACCGGCGGGTCCACCTCGTGGGGCAC
The DNA here is from genome assembly GCA_963788325.1 of uncultured Actinomycetes bacterium. GTDB lineage: Bacteria > Actinomycetota > Actinomycetes > S36-B12 > CAIYMF01 > Prado023. The sequence goes on along the minus strand of CAWBGJ010000014.1, from coordinate 428,253 downwards.
TCGTTCGGCGCGCGCGTGGTCTCGGCAGCGGCGACCAACATCACCACCCCGGTCGAGAGCCTGACCCTGCTGCAGGGGGCGTTCAGCCACTACGGCTTCACCCCGGACTTCGCCGGCAGTGGCCACGACGGGGCCTTCCGCGGCGCCGTCACGAACGGGCGCATCCATGGCCCGGTCGTGATCACGCACACGCACAACGACAAGGCCGTGCGCCTGGCCTATGCGGTGGCCTCGCGGCTGGCTGGCCAGGCGGGATCCGCAGTAGGGGACCGCAACGACCGGTTCGGCGGCATCGGGGCGAACGGGTCGGTGGGCACCGGGGCCGTCGAGGCGCTGCTCGGCGACGACTCGACCCACTACGACTTCGCCCCGGGCACGATCGTCAACCTCAACGCCGACCGCACGGTCTCCGGGCACAGCGATGTCACCAACCGCGCGGTGGCCAACGCCTTGGCGCATGCGACCGGACTTCGATGATCCATCAGAGCTGCCCGGGATACGTCACCGAACCGTTCGCGACCCTGGTCGCCAGCTACCCGGGGGTTGAGGTCTACCCGGCCCGGCAGTTCCGCCTCGAATGGGGACCCATCTTCCATCGGGGACGCCTCGACGGGTCGGCCCGGGTCCTCGTCCTGGGCCAGGACCCCGCAGCGCACGAGGCCATCACCCGTCGGATACTGGTGGGCCTGGCCGGCCAGCGCGTTCAGGGCCTGCTGGCCCGGGTCGGGATCAGCGACAGCTACGTCATGGTCAATGCGTTCGTCTACAGCGTGTACGGCCAGCGCTCGGGCGAGGCCCATGAGCGCGACGAGGCGATCGCGGCCTACCGAAACAGGTGGCTCGATGCCCTGCTGGTCGACACCGACGTGACCGCGGTGGTGGCACTGGGCCGGTTGGCCGGCACCGCGTACCGGATGTGGGCCGCGACCCAGCCCGCAACGGCCGAGCGGTTGCACCTGGCCGCGCTGCGCCACCCGACCTATCCCGAGAGTGCGGCTGCCGCGAGCGGCACCCCGCTGGCGCAGACCACCGCCAACCTCATGGCGGACTGGAACAAGCGGCTGCCCGCGCTGGCCGCGCACGTGGCCCCGGAGGCGGCGGTGGACCTGACCCCGTACGAGGGAGCGTGGCGTGACAGCGACCTCGCGGCGATCCCGGAGCGGGACCTCCCGGCCGGGTCACCGGACTGGTGGCGTGCCCTCGAGGGATGGGCCGACCGCAACGGTCGTGACGCGCAGGCCAAGCGCGCGACGATCCGGGTCCGGGTGCCGCGGGTGTACCGCACATGGCCGCGCAGCTGACCAAGGCTGGACCGACATCGGCGCTCAGCCGGTGCCACCATCGAGGTGCAGGAGGAGGTGGGTCATGAGTCCGCAGATCGGCGAGCAGGACCTGTTCGAGGCGGCGTACCTCGAAGGCCTCACCGAGGAGATCGGCCCGCCACCGAGCCGCCCACGCGCGATGCCGCCGGCACCGTTCGCGCTGCGCGGAGCGGTGATCACCCCGGACGCGGCCTGGTCCACCGGCTACGTCACGGTGGCCAGTGGCCGGATCGACGCGGTCTCCCGGCGCCGGCCCACGTCGGTGCCGGTGCACGAGACCGACGGGGTGATCCTGCCCGGGATGCTGGACCTGCACGGGCACCCCGAGTTCAACGTCTTCGCGGCCTGGGAGCCGCCGACCCTGTACGCCAACCGGTACCGGTGGCGTGGCTCAAGTGCGTACAAGGCGCTGGTGCGCGACCCGCAGAACACCCTCATCGAGGCGGTCCCGGCCGGCACGCAGACCCGGTACGCCGAGGTGCGGGCCCTGGTCGGGGGAGTCACCGGTATCCAGGGGGCTTCGGGGGCCAGCACCTCGAAGATGGAGCCCCTGGTGCGCAACCTCGACGGGTGGGCCTTCGGCGCGCACCGGGCTCGGGCCATGATCGACCTGCCGACGCAGACGTCGCGAGACATGGACCGGCTTCGCACGATCCTGGCCAAGATCGCCGACGGGGATGTGACCGCGTTCTACCTGCACCTGTGCGAGGGGGTGCGCGGTGACCAGCGCAGCGTCGCGGAGTTCCAGCGCTTCCTTGACTTCGACGTGGCCACCCCGGCGACCACCCTCATCCACGGCACGGCGCTGACCGCCGAGGACTGGCAGACCATGGCCGACGCGGGCTGCCGGCTGGTCTGGTCTCCGCAGTCGAACCTGCGTCTGTACGGGCAGACGACGCTGGCGGGCGCGGCGTTGGCCGCTGGGGTCCCGGTCGCGTTGGGCGCTGACTGGCTGCCCTCGGGGTCGACCAGCCTGCTCGCCGAGATGAAGGTCGCCCGCCGCGAGCTCGCCCGGCAGGGCGCACCGATCGGCGCCGATGCGCTCGTGGCCATGGTGACCTCCGTGGCGGCCAGGGTGGCCGGCCTCGACGAGCACCTGGGTGCGCTGGCGCCCGGTCGCCCCGCGGACCTGGTCGTGCTGGAGCGCCACCATCGTGACCCGTACGAGAGCGTGTGCCTGGCCGACCCGTCCTGGGTGGAGCTGGTGTGCATCGGCGGGGACATCACCTACGCGCGCACGGACTGGTTCGAGGAGCTGTCCGCCGCCGCCGCCGGCCCGACCATCGAGGACCTGATCGCCTGGGGCAAGCCGATGCGGCTGGACACCGGCTACCAGTCCCCGGACGGGAACCCCACCCCGCCGCTGTCGTTCGTCCGCGGACTGCTCACCGACGCCTACCCTTCAGTGGGCCCCATCTTCGCCTGACGTCGGGCGTGCCGCGCCCAAGGGCCACAATGGTCGGGTGCCAGCGCCGGATGTGCGGTCAACTCGGCGGGACCCCGCGTGATCCGGCCCCCGACCGGCGACCTCGCGGCGGTGCGGGCCAAGCGCGGGGTCTACCTGGTGTTCATCGGCTCCGGGTTCGGCTTCGCGAGCTGGGCCTCGCGGATCCCCCAGGTGCGCGCCGAGCTGGGGCTCACCCCCGGGCAGCTGGGGATCGTCCTGCTGGCCATCGCGGCAGGCTCGCTACTCGCGCTGCCCACCGCCGGGCTGGTCGTCCATCGGCTCGGTGCTGCCCGGACGATCGTGGTGATGTCGCTGCTCACCGCGCTGGGGATCGCGGTTGCGGGGGTCGGCGTGCTGGTCGGCGTCGTGCCGGTGGTGATCGGCCTGGGGGTGATGGGCTTCGGCAACGGCGCATGGGACGTGGCCATGAACGTCGAGGGTGCGGCGGTCGAGCAGCGCCTGGGCCAGTCGATCATGTCGCGGTTCCACGCGGGCTTCAGCATCGGCACGGTGATTGGAGCGCTGGTCGGGGCGGCGATGAACCTGGCGCACGTGCCGGTCACCGTCCACCTGCTGGCGGTGGCCGCCCTGCTGGCGGTCTCGATGCCGCTGGCCACGCGCGGCTTCCTGCCAGCCGGGACCGAGGGGGGTGAGCAGGTCGCGGCCGGGCGGCACCCGCTACGTGCCTGGCTGGAGCCGCGCACGCTGCTGATCGGCCTCTTCGTGCTGACGATGGCCTTCGCCGAGGGCACTGCCAACGACTGGCTGGGGGTCGCGGCGATCGACGGCTACGGCGCATCGGCTGCGCTGGGGTCGCTGGCGTACGGGGTGTTCGTCACGTCGATGACGGTGGGTCGCTGGTACGGCGCGCCGGTCCTGGACCGGTTCGAGCGGGTTCCGGTGCTGCGGGCCTCGGCCGGCCTGGCCCTGCTGGGACTGCTGATCGTCGTGCTGGGGCCGAACCTGGCCGTCGCGATGCTCGGGATGGTGCTCTGGGGTCTGGGCACCGCGTTGGGGTTCCCGGTCGGGATGAGCGCGGCCGCTGATGACCCCCGGTACGCCGCCGCCCGGGTCAGCGTGGTCGCCACCATCGGGTATGTCGCATTCCTGGGCGGGCCGCCGCTGATCGGCATCCTCGGTGACCAGGTGGGGGTGCTCCGGGCGCTCAGCGCCACGGCCGGGCTGCTGGCGGTGGGCCTGATGGTCGCCGGTTCGACCCGCCCGATCCCCGCGACAACCGACTGACCGGGGACCGTGCGACCCCTACGCGTCGTCCAGCAGCGTGCGGGCCATCGCCGCAGTGATGGGCAGCCCGGTGGCGACCTCGATGTAGTGGAACTGCCCTGCGGGGTTGATCTCCAGGAACACGTACCGGCCGTCCGGGGTCAGGCGCAGGTCGATCGCGCCATAGGTCAGGCCGAGGTCGGCAACGTAGGCCAGCAGCGCCTCGCCGAGCTCGTCGGGCAGGGTGGTGGCCTCGATCCGGGCGTTGCCGATGTCGATGCGGCTGTCGACCGGGTACGCGGTCTGCTGGGAGTGGATCGCCGCGGGGAACAGCTCGCCGGCCACGACCGTGACCCGCAGGTCGTAGTCGGCGGGCACGTACTCCTGGAAGATCACCGGCGCGTGTGCCACCTGGGCCAGAAGCGAGAGCTCCTCGGCCTTGAGCACCCGGGTCTCGCGCCACTCGTCGGCGGTGGATGAGAACGACTTGTAGACCACATCGCGGTAGCCGCAGGCGTCCACGAACCGCAGTGCCTCGTCCGGGTCGTTGGTCATCAGGGTGCGCGGGATCTCCAGGCCGCGCTCCTGGGCCATCGTCAGCTGATAGCCCTTGCGCCCGGCCCGCTCGTCAGCGCCCGGGTCGTTGACCCAGCGCGCCCGCAACCCGTGCAGCAGGCCGCCGATTGCCTCGTGCGTCTCGTTGGCGGCGAACACCCGGTGGGTCGGGCGCACCATCGCCTCGGCCACCGCCGGGTAGTGCGGTCGACGGACCCAGATCGTGTCCACGGCCTCGAGATCGATCCGCCGACCGTCGGTGCGCAGCCAGGGTGTCATGCACCCCGAGCAGGCGTCGAAGCGCATGGACAGCGACGCCTGCTCGGGGAACCAGGCCAGGTCGACGACCTCGGCCCGGCCCCCGAGGGCGTCGATCTGCCCGGCCACGGCCACCGCGTGCTCGTCGGTGACCGGGGCCAGGATCAGGACGGTCATCCGTCGAAGGCGCCGAGGTCGTCGAGCTCGGCCATGACCCGCTGGTACTCCGCGTAGACCTGGTCGGCGGTCGCCGCCTCGGTCGCGCTGAGTCGACCCTCACCGTCGGCCTGGGCGAACTGGTTCAGGGCCTCCTCCATCTCCTGGGCCTGGGCCGCCAGGGATTCGACCTGCTGCTCGCGCAGCGCCCGGTGCGACTCGATCCAGGCGTTCGTGTGGTGCGGCGTGGCCAGGACGAACGGCATCGGGCCGCCGCCACCGGGGTCGAACTCCCCGGGCAGCTGTGGGCCCTGGGGCAGGTCCGCTGCGCCAAGGGTGCCTCCCCCGAAGTCGGCGGCGCCCAGGGTGGCCCCGCCCTGGTCGAGGACTGCGATCGTCGGGCCACCTCCGCCGAGGTCCAGGCGGGCGAGCGTGGGTTGCACGTAGTCCAACTGGGCGAGGGTGGGCAGGTTGTCGACCTGCGCGAGGGTGGGCAGGTTGTCGAGCTGGGCTGCCGTGGGCTTGATGTCGACCACCGCCATCGTCGGCTTCACGTCCAACCGGGCCAGGGTGGGTTTGATGTCCACCTGGGCCAGCGTCGGGTGCAGGTCCAGCACGGTGATCGTCGGCTTGATGTCGATCGTGGCCAGGGTGGGGTGCAGGTCGGCCAGGGCCAGGGTCGGCCCGACCTTGGTGTGCCCGATGCTGGCCCGGTCGGTGTCCAGGCAGGCCTGCATCCGGTTGACCTGGCCGCCGGTGAACATGACCATCCCGGCGTCGTCGGTGTAGTCCATGTAGTTGACGAACAGGTCGCCGTGGGGGCCGTTGTTGCAGGTGACGCGAGGGAACGTGGGCATGCCGGTGTTCGCGCCCGCGCAGTTGGGGGTGTCGGCCACGAAGTCGTCGCCGTTGCAGCCGTTGCCGTCGTCGCCCCAGATGTGGCGCAGGTTCAGCCAGTGACCGACCTCGTGCGTCGCGGTGCGTCCGAGGTTGAACGGCGCGGCCGCCGTGCCCGTGTTCCCAAAGGCGGTGTCGCGGATGACCACGCCATCGGTGGCGGCCGGACCGCCGGGGAACTGCGCGTAGCCCAGCAGGCCGCCGGCCAGTCGGCACGACCACAGGTTCAGGTACTTGTCCGCGGGCCACGCGTCGGAACCGCCCGTGGCGCCGGCCTTGACCGCGTTGTTGTCGGTGAACGACGTGGTCGTCGTCTTGACCCGCACGATTCCGCCAGTTGGGTTCCCGCTCGGGTCGGTGGAGGCCAGGACGAACTCGACGCGCGCGTCGGCGCACAGCGGGGCGAACACCGCGGGCGTGCTGGTGACATCGGCGTTGGTCTTGCGGAAGTCCTGGTTGAGCACCGCGATCTGGCTGGCGACCTGCGCGTCGCTGATGTTCTGGTCATTCGTGCGCCACACCACGTGCACGACGACCGGGATCACGGTCACGCCGATCCGCCCGCCGGCCCGGGTGCCACGGGCGTACTGCCAGGCGCTGGTCTCGCTCATGGCCCGTGCTGCTGCGTACTCGGGATCGGAGCGCAGGAGCCGTTCGTGCACCTGCATCGTGGAGCAACTACGGACTGTCGGGGTCTCGTTCTCTTCGCGGGCCATCGCTGGCCTCCTCGTCGATCGGGTCGTCGTCAGCGCGTCGGACCACCAGGAGGTCGGGGCCCACGTCGGCGACTGCGAAACGCTGGGGTGCTGATCCCGACGGCGTGATGCTCGGGATCCGTCGTAGGACCAGATGCCCTCGCCGTGAACACTGCGGTCGTCGGGGCCGGGCCCTGACGTGCCGAGGTGCCCGTCGGGGCCGAGGGTGAAGGATTCCCGTCCGCGCGCGGGCGGGAAGTCCCATTCGCAGGGCCGGAACACCAGCAGGCCGTCGTGGTCCTCCTCGTGGGAGTGGGTCCACGCCCCGGGCAGGTCTGCGGGGGTCTGCTGTTCAGGCATCGGTGCCTCCGTGGCGGTGGCCGAGCGGGGACTCTCCGACCTTCGGATTGTGCACCTGCGCACCCACGCCTGACAAGGCATTTGTGTGGTTGGGGTCACATTTCTCTGCGCAGGCCGCGGCGGTACCGTGATCCGATGCTTCCCCCCGCCGAACCGATGGACGCCCCCGCACTGCGCTGGGGGGTGCTGGCCCCGGCGGGATCGCCGGGGCCTTCACCGACGCCTTGCATCGACACACGCGCTCCCGGGTCGTGGCCGTCGGGTCGCGTTCGCGTGAGCGTGCCCAGCAGTTCGCCGCCGCCTACGAGGTCGCGGCGGTGCACGACAGCTATCCCGGCCTCGTGGGCGATCCCACTGTCGAGGCGGTGTACGTCGCCTCGCCGCACTCCGAGCACCACGCCCATGCGCTGCTCGCGATCGCCGCAGGCAAGCACGTCCTGGTCGAGAAGGCGTTCACCCGCAACGCCGACGAGGCAGCGGCTGTGTTCGACGCGGCGCAGGCCGCGGGGGTGTTCGTGATGGAGGCCATGTGGACCAGGTTCCTGCCCCACATGGTGGCCCTGCACGACGTGCTGGCGCGCGAGGAGATCGGCGAGGTCGTCGGCCTGATCGCCGATCACGGCCAGGACATGCGGGCGCTGCCTGAGGCGCATCGGTTGCACAACCCCGCCCTGGCCGGGGGAGCGTTGCTGGACCTCGGGGTCTATCCGGTCTCGTTCGCCCACGACCTGCTCGGCGTCCCGGAGCGGGTGCTCGCGCTGGGCTCGGTCACGCCCACCGGGGTGGACGGCCAGGTGAGCGTGGCGCTCGCGTTCGGCGCCGCCGTGCAGGCCAGCCTGCACACCACGCTCTGGGCGCGGACCCCGACCACAGCGGTCGTGTTCGGGACCACCGGGCGTATCGAGCTCGCTGGCCCGTTCTACGGCCCGACGACGTTCGACGTGGTGCGCGCGGACGGATCTCGCCGTACCTTCGATGGTCGGGTCGCCGGTGGCCTGCAGTACGAGGCTGCCGAGGTGTCGCGGTGCGTGGCCGCGGGTCACCGGCAGAGCCCGCGGATGGGCTGGCAGGCGACGCTGGAGGTGCTGCGGACCATGGACGAGATCCGCCGCCAGATCGGGTTGGCCTACGCCGGTGAGTAGCTGGCACGACTCAGCCGGCCAGGGACAACTCACTCACCGCCGCGAGGTGGCCCTGATCGTGATCGCAGTACCGCGGCTACTGCGTCCGGTCGAACTGCAGGTGCCAGGCCTCCGGGCCGCGCTCCAGGTACTGGATCGCGACGGTATCGCCGTAGCGCTCCTGCGCCTGGCTGACCAGCGGCAGCGGGTCGTGCGGGGCGATGAGCACCATGCCCGCACCCGGCTTCAGGGAGTCCAGGGCGCCGAAGATGCTGGCGTGGCGGATCGCGTGCGGGATCGCGCGTGCGTCGAGCACCGGGAGTTCCTTGTCGTGCTGCCCACACGTGCAGGTGTGCGCGGTCTGGCTGGTCCCGGTCTGGGCCAGCGGGAGCTCGGTGCGGTGCTCGGACACGGGGGTTCTCCTCGAGCGGGCTGGGGCGCGTGGACTGCCTACTCTAGGTGGTGCAGCGGCAGCGTCAGGGGCTGTGGTCCAGACGCCGGATGTGCTGGGGGCAGGAGGACGTGTGGGACGCACCGATACCCGACCGTGGCCCGAACGGGTGGGGAACGCGCACGACCTGCTCGTGCGCCGCGGCCATGTCGATCCGGTGGTGGCCGTCTCCACACCCGATGGTCGGCACAGCGCCGGCGATCCTGCGGTCCGCTGGGAGATCGGGTCGGTGACGAAGCTGTTCACGTCCCTGCTGCTCGCGGAGCTGGCACGCAAGGGGATGGTCCGCCTCGACGACGGCGTGCCGGACCTGCTGCCGCCCGGCACGCCGCTGGCCCCGAAGGTCGCGGACATCACCCTCGAGCACCTGGCCTGTCACCGCTCCGGCCTGCCGCGACTGCCACCGGGCATGCCCGGTCGGGGACTGCGTGGCCAGGGCCTGCTCGACCCCTATGCGCAGATCGACGCCGACCGCCTCGTCGAGGGGCTCGCCGGCACCAGGGTCCGCGGCGTTCCCGGGCAGGGTCCCGTTCGGTATGCCAACTACGGGGTGGGCCTGCTCGGGTTCCTGCTCGGTCGGGCGACCGGCCTGGGCTACGCGGCGACCCTGACCGAGCACGTCCTGGCCCCGCTCACGCTGGGCGGCACCTCGTTGGACGACATCCCCCTGCACCAGGGGCGGCGCCGGGGCAAGCCCGTGGGGCCCTGGCACCTCGGCGCACTGGCCGGGGCAGGTGGCCTGCGTGCCCCGGCAGTCGACCTGCTGCGCTTCCTCGAGGCCGTCCGGGACGGGACAGGTCCGCTGGCTGAGGCGATCGCCGAGACGCTGCGCCCGCGTGTGGATCGGGGGCGGATCCGGGTGGGCCTGGGCTGGTTCTGGCTCGGGGACGGCGAGGTGCTGCTCCACGACGGCGGGACCCTGGGCGCCCGAAGCGAGGTGCGCATCGAGCGGCGCACGGGCATTGCGGTGGTCGTGCTCGGCGACGGCCGCGGGGGGACGCCTCGGGCCGCCGGGATGCTGCTCAACCCCCGCTGATCCGCGGGCGTGCCTGGTGCGCCACGGGCGAGGATGTGACTAGTCTGGGCCGACTGGTAACAGCGCGGTCTAATGTGCGCGGCGGACCACGGCGACTGGGCGGGCGTCGGCTGGCGTGCGCCCGCGTGAAGCAGAGGAGTTCTTGGATGAGCGACCAGACAGCAGCGACGGAGCAGACGACTGGGGCGCAGGCGTGGTACGCCAAGACCCCTGCGGAGGTCCAGTCTGCGATGGGGGTGGACCCGGCTGTGGGCCTGAGCGCCCAGGAGGCGGCGTCGCGCCTGGCTAGGAACGGCCCCAACGCGATGGCCGCGGAGGCCGCGGTACCGGGTTGGAAGCTGTTCCTGGCGCAGTACAAGTCCTACATGCAGATCATCCTGGTGGGCGCGGCGATCGCCTCGATCCTCATCGGGCAGATCTCCACCGGCATCGTCGTGCTCCTGCTGACCGCCCTGAACGCCGTCGGCGGGATGCGCCAGCAGGGCAAGGCCGAGAGCGCGATGAACGCCCTGCAGTCGATGCTCAAGACCTCCGCCCGCGTGCGACGCGATGGCACCGAGGTCAAGATCGACGCCGACCAGGTGGTGGTAGGCGACGTCGTCCTGCTCACCGCCGGGGACGACGTGTGCGCTGATGGTCGCCTGGTCGAAGCCTCGTCGCTGCAGATCGACGAGTCGGCGCTGACCGGCGAGAGCGTTCCGGCATCGAAGTCCGTGGACGTGGTCTCCGATGAGAACCCCGTCCTGGGCGACCAGGTCGGGCATGGCGTTCATGAACACCCCCGTCACCCACGGCAGTGGCGTCATGATCGTCACCGGGACCGGCGGCGACACCGCCGTGGGCAAGATCTCCGGGATGCTGAAGTCCACGCCCACCCTGAAGACCCCGATGACCAAGCAGCTGGACACGCTCACACTCTGGATCGCCGGCGCGGCTGGACTGACCATCGTGATCATGTTCGCCCTCGGGATCAGCAGGGGCGATTCCACCCAGGCGATCTTCACCACGGCCATCGCGCTGGCGCTGGCTGCGGTCCCGATGGCGTTGCCCACCGTCATGCAGGTCATCCTGTCCAGCGGGTCGACGAAGCTGGCCTCCGAGGGTGCGGTCGTCAAGAGCCTGGACTCGGTGGAGACCCTCGGTTCGACTTCGGCGATCAACTCCGACAAGACCGGGACCCTGACGATGAACCAGGTGACGGTCATCGAGGTCATCGATCCGACCGACACCTACAAGATCTCCGGGTCCGGGTACAGCCTCGAGGGCCAGGTCCATCACGCAGCCGGCAACACGAACACCATCGAGGCCGCGATCCTGCCGTTCCTGATCACCAATGACGCGAAGCTCGTGAACGGCAAGGTCGTCGGGGATCCCACCGAGGGTGCGCTGCTGGTCCTGGGCCACAAGGCGGGTCTGGACATCGAGGGCACCCAGGCCGCCTTCCCGCGCCTGGTCACGCTGCCCTTCGACCCGACCTACAAGCTCATGGCCGCGTTCTGCGACGCCAAGGACGACTCCGGCAACCCGGTCGTGCGGGTGTTCGTCAAGGGTGCGGCTCCGGCGGTCATCGGCAGGGCCACCTCTGCCCTGGCCCAGGGTTCATCCATCCCGTGGGGTACCCAGCAGGACGAGCGGGCCAACGCAGAGCAGGCGCGCCTCGGCGGTGAGGGCCTGCGGGTGATGGCGGCCGCCATGCGCGACATCGACCCGGCCGACTTCGACCCGGAAGGCGACCTGCTGTCCCTGGTCACAGAGCTGCAGCTGACCGCGATCGTGGGCATGATCGACCCGCCACGTGCGGAGTCCATGGCCGCGGTGCAGGCCGCTCAGGAGGCCAACATCCGGGTACGGATGATCACCGGTGACGATGTGGTGACTGGTGCTGCGGTGGCCAAGCAGCTCGGCATCCCCGGGGAGGCCATTCTCGGTACCGAGTTGGCGGCGATGACCGACGAGGAGCGGTTGGCCCGGGTCGACAACATCGGCGTCGTCGGCCGGGTGTCCCCGGAGCACAAGGCGCTGTTGGTCAAGACGCTGCAGGCCAAGGGTGATGTCGTGGCGATGACCGGCGACGGCGTGAACGACGCACCGGCGATCAAGGCTGCGGACATCGGTATCGCGATGGGGTCCGGGACCCAGGTCGCGAAGAACGCCGGTCGGATGATCCTGACTGACGACAACTTCGCCACGATCGTGCGCGCGGTGTCCGAGGGGCGCAAGCTCTACGACAACATGCTCAAGTACATCCGCTTCATGCTGGTGGCCCTTGTGACCTACGTGGTGACCTTCCTGATGGCCAGCATCCTGAACATCGCCGGCGGCCAGCCGTTCTCGTCGGTGCAGATCCTGTGGATCAACTTCCTGATCACAGCACCGGTCGGTATCGCCCTGGGCATGGACAAGGAGACCCCGGGGCTGATGACGCGGATGCCCCGCCCGCGCACGCAGTCGATCATGACCCCGTCGGTCATGCTGACCGTTGGCGTGGCCGGGCTCTTCATGTCGGTGGCCATCAACGCCCTGATCGTGTTCGGCAGCAACGAGTACGGCGCCACCGAGATCGGCAGCACCATGGGCCTGGTGACGTTCTCGCTGATGCTGGTCATCGCCGGCTTCGAGTCCCGCGACGAGACCGCCTCCATCCTGACCAGGAAGACCTTCGACAACAAGACCCTGAACCTCACCATGCTGGTGGAGGTGGTCCTGGCCGTGCTGATCGCTCGTGGCGGGGAGTTGACGTCGTTCCTGGGCGCGGAGGCACTGAGGGAGAACCAATGGCTGATCGCGGCCGCCCCGGCGGTCGTGCTTTTCCTCGGCTGGGAACTCGGCAAGTGGATCGCTCGCTCGCGATCGCCCCACGAGCCCCACATGGTGACTCCGGCGGTGACCAACCCGGCCACCCCGGTCGCGCCTTGAGTCGGGACTCGCCCCCTCCCGCAGTGGGAGCATCGAACCAGCACGCGTCGTTCAACCTCCAGGAGGACAGATGAGCAAGGCCAAGAACCACAAGAAGGGCACGAAGGCCGACAAGGCAGCCAGCGCCGAGGCCACAGCACCGAAGAAGCTGACCACCAAGGCCTACGAGGCCGAGATGGAGCGGTTGCAGGGCGAGTTGGTGGCGCTGCAGCAGTGGGTCATCGAGACGGGGGCGAAGGTCTGCGTCGTCTTCGAGGGCCTGGACTCGGCCGGCAAGGGCGGCACGATCCGGCGCATCACGGAGCGCACCAGCCCACGGGTCTTCAAGCATGTGGCGCTGCCGACGCCCACGCCGCGGGAGCAGTCCCAGATGTACGTGCAGCGCTACATGGCGCATTTCCCGGCGGCCGGCGAGGTGGTGCTGTTCGACCGCAGTTGGTACAACCGCGCGGGCGTCGAGCCGGTCATGGGCTACTGCACCCAGGACCAGACCGACCACTTCCTCGAGATGACCCCGCTGGTCGAGAAGGCCATGGTGGACGCCGGCATCATCCTCATCAAGTACTGGCTCAACGTCAGCGTCGAGGAGCAGACCCGGCGCCTGTCGAACCGGATCGACGATCCGCGCAAGATCTGGAAGCTCTCGCCCACAGACCTGAAGTCCTACAGCCGGCACTACGACTACTGCCGCGCCCGCGACGCCATGCTGGCGGCCACGGACACGGCCTGGGCGCCCTGGTACGTGCTGGACAACGACGACAAGAAGCGGGGTCGGCTCAACCTCATCTCGCACCTGCTCGAGCAGATCCCCTACACGGCGCCGGAGGCCTCGAAGGTCAAGATGCCTGCGAAGCCGAAGCCCGCTGGCTACGTGCAGCCCGACATGCCCCTGCACGAGGTGCCGTCGCGGTTCTGAGTGGACGTCCGTCCCGGCCTCGCCGGGCGTCGGGACGGACGCACCCGGCACTGGCTCAGAGCGGGGTGCTGCCCGTCGTTCCGGCCAGGTGACCCCGGAACTCTGCGCTGGACAGGCGCTGGACCTCGGCCTGCGCGGCTGCCACCCGAGCCGGCATGTCCAGCCGCTCGACCGGTTCGTCGTTGCCGGGGGTGGACACGAACAGCTCGATGGCCGCCAGCCCCGCGTCGGCACGCGACCGGGCCGCGGCCTGCTTGGCATCCAGCCGTGCGCCGTACCAGTCCGAGGCCAGGATCGCCTCGCGGGTGAACAGCCCGCGGAACTCCGGCGAGCTCAAGGTCCAGCCCTGCGAGGTGACCCCGTCGGCCATGATCTCCAGCAGCGCACGCAGTGGCGGGACTGCCAGGGACACCGTGCCGTCATCGAAGTAGGCCCGCGCCACCCGCTCGTGGGTGGTCACGATGGTGTCCATCGAGTCGGCGAAGACGTCGATGTCCTGAAGCTCCGGGCGCAGCATCTCTGGGGTGAGGACCACGTGCGGGTTCAGGAAGATCCGCCCGAGGTACTTGGTCGCGAAGGCCTCGGTGATCCGGTACCCGAGGCGGCTGGCCGCGACGGTCCGGCCGGCGTGCTCGAAGTCGCGGATCCGCTCCAGTGAGCCCTCGGCGATCAGGTGCGCGGCGTCGCGCTCCTGTGGGCTCATCCGGGCGAACAGCTCGGGGATGAGCATGGAGATGTCGTGATCGACCCGCACCTTGGGCCCGAGGTACCCGGCGCTGGACAGCCAGCCGTCGTAGCCCGTGAGCGCGTAGGACAGCAGCGAGGAGTTGAGGTCCAGCACCGCGGGCATGGCGTTGAACGGGCCCTTGGTCAGGGCGCCCTCGGAACCTGCCCCGGTGGTGGACGGTGACTTGCCGGTCATCGAGGAGATGAACTCCATGAACAGCTCGGGGAGCTCCAGGTAGTGCAGCGGGTTGAACGTGCACAGCGGCGGCACGGACCCGTCCGGCGGGTTGTTCCGCCGCCCGGCCGCCACCACGTCGATCGGCTGGAGCAGGGGGGCGTCGGCGCTCAGCCCGCGAGCCAGCCGTGCGGACAGCTGCGCCACGGCGGTGGCCTGCGGATGGGCGCGGTCGGGGCGCGGCTGCAGGTAGCGGGGGTTCTTCGAGGGCAGCCCGCCGACGATCCGTGGGTTGGCGGAGCTGACGAAGTACGCGGGGCTGGTGCCCGGCTCGGCGTCAGCCGCATGGCTGATCAGGTCGGCCATCGGGGCGGTGAACCTGCTGAACGCCACGGCGTCGTCGCGCATGGCGATGGCGTCCACGCGTGTGAGCGGCGCGAAGTTGGAGATGAAGGTCCCGGGCGTGGCCAGGTCGCGCTCGGCTTGCTTGTCGTAGCCGCGGTGGATCGCGTCGTCGGGGCGCTGGAACAGCAGGCTCTCGCAGTTCTCGACGAGCTTGAAGGAGCGGTTCGGGTCCCGGCCCAGGACGTTGCCGGGCACGACGGTCGTCGCAGTGATGTCATCCTGGGTCTGGACCTTCACCGCGGGGGCGAAGTCGTGACGCAGGCCGAACAGGCGCCAGGACCCGTCGGGGTTGAAGCCGACCCGCAGCATGTTGACCGTGATCTTCTGGCCGTCCAGGCGCAGTGAGTTGCCCGGTCGGCCGTCGATGATGACCACGCTGAAGTGGCTGCGCCAGTCCTGGCCCCACTCGGGCCGGTAGGAGCGCTTGACGACGTAGACCAGTTCCTTGACGTGGGCGGGGATGTCGGCCAGCCACTCGCTGTACGCCGCCGAGTACGCCGCGGACGGGGTGAGCAGCTTGATCACCGAGCCGATGGAACGGTCCTCGGACAGGATCGGCCGGTGGTCGCGACCGTTGCGCGCCGGATCGGCGTAGCGGTCGGAGAAGTCGCCCTCAAGGATCGCTGCGACTGCGTCCATGTCGGCGTCGAAGTCCGCCACGTAGGCCGAGCTGAAGATGAAGGCGTCGGTGATCGCCTTGGAGATCTCGGACTTGCCCCCGCCGGACACCGTGGCCGGCTTGTGGCACGACGTCGGGTCGGCCATGGTCCCCACCAGGTGCCAGGCCGTCGGGTCGTTGGGCTGGGCGACCATCGTGACGCGGTAGCCGTGCGGGCTCAGGTAGGACTTGTCCGCGCGCAGCGGGATACTGGCGCGCTGGCCGTCCGAGCCGGTCCACGACACCGACAGGGTGCGCATCGAGTAGTGCGCGCCGGCGGGCACCAGCACGATGTGCGGCTGCTCTGTGTCCACCGCATGTCCCTGCGGCTGGGCGGCGAACCGCCGCGGGTCGCGGGTCACGACGTCGGCCAGGGTGACCGGGCTGGCGCCGGGCTCGAGGCTCAGGGTCTCGAGGAACTCCTGGCCGAGGTTGTAGCTGGCGAAGACCAGCGCCCCACCGGCGTGCTCCTCCTCGGCGTTGCCGAAGAGGTTGGCCGAGTAGGAGATCTGGGTCTTGACCTCCTTCTTGCAGTAGCCGAAGTAGTTGTCCGCGATCACCGTGACGATCACCCCCCGGGCATCACGGGCGCAGACCTTGAACGCCTGGCCGTTGTTGTACAGCTCGTCCTCGCCCTGCCAGCAGACCCCGTCCCGGCGCTGGCGCTCGGTGGCGTCGTCCACGTGCGGCAGGCCGAGCTGCTTCTTGGTGACCCGGGTCAGGTGGGGGGCGAGGATGACGCAGCCGGTGGTGCCGGTCCAGGTCTCCGGGGCCAGCGAGGCATCGTTCTCCGGCAGGTAGGGGTCCCCACCGTTGCCGAAGATCCCCTCCACGAAGTCGAGGTTGGCGACCAGGCCGCCGGGGACGATGAAGCGGGTCTCCATCCGCTTCTCGCGCACGTAGCCGGGGACCTCGGGGGAGACCAGCGGGCGCAGCAGCAGGGAGACGAAGCATGCGGCGGGCTCGGGCTGGTTGGCCGTGTACGGCAGGACCTTGTCGACCTCGGGTGCCTCGAAGGCCAGTGCCAGCAGGCGGGCGAAGGCCAGCTTCGGGACCGCGATCTTGTCGTCGGGGATGGGCAGGCCGCCCTCTGCGATGTGGAACACCCCCGCGGTGGTGCGTCGGTCGTTGGCCGGGTTGTGCAGGATCCCGTTGGCCAGCCGGTAACTGGTGAGCAGCGGGGAGCTGAAGTCGTCGCCGTCGTAGGGCAGGGAGAGGTCACGGGCCATGCCCGCCTCGTCGAGGACGAAGGTCCGGTGGGGGAGCTCGGGTTGCTCGCCCGTCTCGGACAGGTAGTCGTCGAGGAAGTCCTGGATGCGACCGTCGGCGGCGCAGAGGCGGTCGGCCAGCCGACGGCTCAGCTCGCGCTGGCGGGCCAGGATCGGGCCGGCCAGGATCGCCGACTCGGTGTCCTCGAACCCGTCCGGGAGGGGCAGGCCGAGCTGGGCCAGGCGGAGGTTGATGGCGGCGTTCTGATGATCAGGCATGGATCCGATCCTTGCCTGTTTCCGGCGTGAGGGCCACTGTCGGTCTGCTGCGGCGGCCCGTCGGCCGTGGCTCAGCCGGCCGTGGCGCTTGGCCACGGGGTGGCGACGATCTTGCCCCGGACGCGCCCGGCCTCCAGATCGCGCATGGCGGCTGGCAGATCGGCCAACGTGCAGACTCGATCCACCGCCGAGGTGAGCGTGCCGGCGTCGATCAGCGCCCGCAACTCGTGGAGATCCTTGGCGTTCTCGCTGGACAGGAATGTGCCCAGACGCTGGCGGACGAACGGCGAGAGCATGGTCGCGAGCAGCTGGCGCTGCATCCCGCCGAACCACGGTCCGCCGCCCTCGGCGCCGACGATCACCAGCGTGCCGGTCGGCTGCAACGCGCTGCGCAACTCCCGGATCGACCGACCCCCGCCGATGTCGAGGATGACGTCGTAGCCCGCGCGGCCGGCCGTGATCGGCTCGTGGGTGTAGTCGATCACGTGGTCGGCGCCCAGGGAGCGCACCAGGTCGACCTTGTCCGTGCGGCACACCCCGGTCACCTCGGCGCCTGTGCCCTTGGCGATCTGCACCGCGAAGCTCCCGACACCGCCGGAGGCGCCGATCACCAGCACGCGCTGACCGGGCTGCACCTTGCCCCGGTCGCGGACGGCCTGCAGTGCGGTGAGGCCCGACACCGGCACAGCGGCAGCCTGTTCGAAAGTCATGCGCTGCGGCATCGGGGCGAGCTTGCGGGCCGGGGCGGCGGCGTACTGGGCGAACGCTCCGCGGCCGATGCCGAAGACCGCGTCGCCCGGGGCGAAGTCGCTGACCTGCGCGCCGACGGACTCCACGACTCCGGCGAGATCCAGGCCCAGGGCCGGATCCTTCGGGGCGCGCAGGCCGAAGACGGGCCGGACCAGGTACGGCTGTCCCGCCATCAGGTGCCAGGCCCCGCGGTCCAGGCCCGTGGCATGGACGTTGACCAACACTTCGTCCGGCGCGATCTCGGGCACCCGGCGCTGGACGACTCGCAGCACGTCCGCGGAGCCGTACTCGGTGCGGGTGAGGGCGGTCATGGTCTGTGGACGGGGTGTCTGACGTGGGTTGGACATACGGTGTAAGGTAAACGTACAGCGTAAGGTTGTCAACCGGTCGACGAGGAGGAATTGATGGCGTCTGGCGAACCGGGCCCCCGGGTGCGCAGCCCCTTGAGCGCTCAGCGCGTGTTCACCGAGGCGGTCGCACTGGCTGATGCCGACGGGATGGCGGGCGTGACGATGCGTCGGCTCGCGGAGCGACTCGAGGTCGAAGCGATGTCGATCTACCACCACGTGGCCAACAAGGAGCAGATCATCGACGGGATGGTCGACCTCGTCTTCGCCGAGATCGAGGTGCCTGAGCTCGGCGCGGACTGGCGCACGTCGTTGCGGGCCCGGACCGCCTCGGGGCGCGCGGTGCTCGATCGGCACCCGTGGGCCATCCCGCTCATGGAGACTCGGACCGTGCCGGGCCCGGCGACGCTGCGCCACCACGACGCGGTCCTCGGGGCGCTGCGGACGTCCGGGTTCAGCGTGGCGATGGCCGCCCACGCGATCGCACTGCTGGACGCGTTCATGTACGGCTTCGCCATGGAGGAGGCGAATCTCCCGTTCTCCACTCCCGAGGAGACCGCTGCGCTGGCCAGCGACGTCCTGGCCCAGTTCCCCGCCGAGCAGTACCCGTACCTGGCCGAGCTCACCATGGACCACGTCCTGGCTCCGGGGTACGACTTCGGCGACGAGTTCGACTTCGGCCTGGACCTGATCCTCGAGGGCCTGGGTCGCGCGCGGCGGGGGCGGGGCCCCGGCAGTCCGCGCTGAGTGGTCGGCCTGCCGGCGCGCCACGAGGCCGGCCCGCGCTGCGGCAGGTGCCCGCGCGACGCACACTGGGGCATGACCGAGCAGCAGGAGTTCACCGTCGTGGAGCGCCTCGCCGATGTCGAGATCAGGTCCTATCCCGAGCACACGCTGGCCGAGGTCGTCGTCGACGGAGACTTCGACGCCGCGGGCAGCAAGGGTTTCCGGCCGCTGTTCGGCTACATCCAGGGGGGCAAGGTGGCGATGACCGCCCCGGTCCTGCAGACCCCGGGCCAGGATGCGGGGGAGCAGGGGCACGCTGTCGCCTTCGTCATGCCGGCCGGTCGTTCGCCGGAGTCGCTTCCCGCGCCGGGTGACGATCGGGTGCGGTTGCGCGTGGTGCCCGCGCGGACCGCCGCCGCGCTGCGCTTCTCTGGCTCGGGCAACGCGCGGGACCTCGATCGACGTGGCGCGCAACTGCTCACGGGCCTGGCCGGCACTGCGTGGGCGCCCGTGGGGCCGGTGCGGCTGGCCCGCTTCAACGCCCCGTTCATCCCGCCGTTCCTCCGGCACAATGAAGTGGTCGTCGACGTGGAGTCGGTCGGCAGCACGCCCTGACGCGGGACCGTAGCGGCCGGGGGAGCCACCTGAGCGGGGATCGGATGTGCCCGGCGGGCAGGATGGGACTGTCCGGCTCCGTGCACAGGAAGGTGCCAGTGATGAAGGTTCGCGGCAAGGTGGTCGTCGTCACGGGGGCCGGCAGTGGCATGGGCCGGGAGGTCAGCCTGGAACTGCTGCGGCGCGGCGCCCGGGTGGCTGCCGTGGACGTCCGGCCGGACGGTCTCGAGGAGACCGCGCGCCTGGCCGCGGCGGGGGAGCGGATCTCGACGCACCTGGTCGACATCACCGACCGTGCTGCCACTGGGGCCCTGCCCGAGGAGGTCATCGCGCGGCACGGCCACGTCGACGGGCTGGTCAACAACGCCGGGATCATCCAGCCGTTCATCACGATCGAGGAACTCGACTACGAGACCATCGAGCGGGTCCTGAGCATCAACCTGATGGGCACGATCCACATGGTCAAGGCGTTCCTGCCGCTGCTCAAGGAGCGCCCGGAGGCGCACCTGGCCAACGTCTCGAGCATGGGCGGCTTCCTGCCGGTGCCCGGGCAGGTCATGTACGGGGCGTCGAAGGCTGCAGTCAAGCTGCTCACCGAGGGGCTCTACGCGGAGTTGCTGGACACCAATGTCGGCGTCTCGGTGATCATGCCCGGGGCGGTGGCGACGAACATCACGACCAACTCCGGTGTGTCGATCCCGGGCATGGAGGACGCGGCCACCAGTGCCCGGACCACCTCCGCGCCGGATGCCGCCCGGATCATCGTGGACGGGATCGAGGCCGGAAAGCTGCACGTCTACGTGGGCCGGGACTCGCGGCTCATGAACGCGGCCACCAGGATCGCCCCGCGGCAGGCGACGCACCTGATCCAGAAGCAGATGAAGGACCTGTTGGCATGACCGGGCCGCGCACCCCCAGGTCCCTGTGCGCGGTGGGCGGCCCGGGCGGGTCGCGCGACGCGTGCAGCCGGCCGGTGGGCAGGCCGCGCGACCACGCGGACGGCGCATGACTCGTCGGCTCGTGGTCGGAACGCCGACCTCTGGTCGAAAGAGCGGCTCGCGGCTCGGCGACCGCCGTGGCTCGCCGGGTTGTGGTGGAACCTGGGCTCCGCCGCTGCCCCGGTTCCACCACTCGGAGCGCGTATCGCGCCCGACGTCCCGCCGAGGTGGGCCCTATCGACCAGAACCCGGCGAACCGAGCCGAGCCCGCCTAGGGGGTCGGCTGGCTCCCGGTCCTGCCAGTGCCGGGGAGCGGGGGTGGGCTGTCGGACGGGTCGCCCTGAGCCCGGAACTTGGCCTCGACGTGCTGCACCGCCAGTTCGATCGTCGGGTAGATGCGCTCGTCGGCCACCACGTCGGACATGCCCACTGAATGGAGGAACTCCAGGACAGGGGTCTGCACGTCGGTCAAGTAGAGGGCGATGCCGTGATCAGCCAAGCCGCCCGCCCAACCGATGCAGGACGCGCGCGGTGGTCAGGTCCATCGAGTCCTGATCCCCCACCTCCAGGATGACCGCCCGGATCGGGGTCTCGGAGGCCTGGATCCGAGCGCGCATCTCGTCGCGGACCGTGAGCGCGTTGGCGTAGTACAACTCGCCGAACAGGCGCAGGATCAGGACCCCCGGCACCGGCGCGCACTCAGGGTGCGTGGCGACGTCGCCGTAGGCGCCGGGCATCCCGGGTAGCCGGCCAAGCGAGGCCAGACGGGGCCGACTGGTCCGGTAGATGAAGTAGACCAAGGAGGCGAGGATCCCGATCAGCATGCCCTCGAGGACCCCGATCAGCACGACGCCCAGCATCGCGAGCAGCCCGAACCAGAACTCCGTCTTGGACTCACGGCGCAGGGTGCGCAGCTTGCGGGAGGTCAGGATGTGCCAGAGGGCATGGATGATCAGGGCGCCCAGGACGGCCTCGGGCAGCGTGTCGAACAGGGGAGTCAGGAACAGCAGCGTGAGCAGGGTGGCTGCCCACGCGATCAGGTTCGAGACCTGGGTCCGGGCGCCGGCGCCCTCCTTGACCGCCGAGCCCGACATGCCGCCGGCGGCGATCATGCCTCCGAAGAACGAGCTCACGATGTTGGTGGCGGCGTGGGCCGTGAGCTCCTGGTCGGCGTCGACCTCGTAGCCGTGCTTGTCGCCGAACTCCCGAGCCACCCCGAGCGCCTCGCTGTAGGCGACGAGGAAGACCCCGATCGCTGGGAGGACCATCGCGAAGTAGGTGCGCAGCGGGATCGCAGTGAAGTCCATCGAGGGGAGCCCCTGCGGCAGCAGGCCCACGGTCTCGACCCCGTGCGTGCCGGTGAGGTCCAGGGAGTCGCTGATCAGGATCGACCCGAAGAGGACGATCAGCCCGGCCGGGATCCTCCCGTCGATGGCGGGCAGCGCGAAGAGCAGGGCCAGGGAGATCGCCGCGACGGCGAAGGTGGTCCAGTTGGCGCTCGGGAGTTCCCGGATGATCCCCACGAACTTCTCGACGGTGTTCCCCTCGGGCTTCTCGACCCCGAAGATCTTGTTCAACTGACCGACGGCCACGTAGAGGGCGATGCCCATCACGAAGCCGTCCATGACCGGCTTGGAGAGGAACTGCGTGATGTAGCCCAGGCGCAGGACGCTGGCGATCAGGAACACCAGGCCGACCACGAGGACGAAGGCGGCGGCGTTGGCCTGGTACGTCGCGCCGCTGGAGTCGCCCTCGGCCACGCCCACCACCACGATCCCCGCCACGGAGGAAGCGAGCAGCGCGGAGGTCGCCGAGGTGGGCCCGACGGAAAGGTGCGGCGAGGTCCCCATCAGGGCGTAGACGAACAGCGACACGACCAGCGTGTACAGGCCCGCCTCCGGTGGGAGGTCGGCGATCCCGGCGTAGGCCATGCCCTCGGGCACCAGCAGGCCCCAGAGGGTCAGCCCGGCGATCGCATCCTTGGACCACCAGGCGCGGTTGTAGTGGGGCAGCCAGGTCAGGATCGGGAAGTACGGCGCGATCCGGGCCTTGAGCGTCGGGGACCCAGGTGCGTCGGGGGCTCGGGTGCCGGTCACGGGCGGTCCATCCGATGAGCGCGATCGCTCACTCGCGGGTGAGTCCGCGTGCGCTTGAGGACGACCTTCATGACATCCTCCTGGCCCGTCGGAGTCCGGCGGTGCCATCCTGCCCTGAACGCCGTGTCGACAGCAGACTGAGCGGGGTGGCTCAGCGGGTCCGTAGTGCGTGGAGCTCGACGACGGGCATCGCCCGGGGCGGACCGGTGAGGGTGAATCGGATCGTGCCGGACTGCCCGGCTCCGTCCCAGTCGACCGTCCAATGGGTGGTGGCGCGCACCTGGTAGGCCCCGTCGGGTTCGGCGCGCGAGTCGGCCAGGTAGGTGTGCCCGCAGGTGGGGGAGTCGTCGGCGCCGTCGGCACGGGTCCATTCGGTGCCCGTGTCGCGGCAGGTCACCTCTGCACCGTCGCCCATGTCCCAGACCACCTTGGTCACCTTCGCAGTGGCAGTCACGGACACCGAACCGGCGGTCGCCGTGCGGGTGATCGGTCCGAAGGAGTCGGCCCCGGCGTTGTCGACCCACAGCCACGTCTGGATGCCGACCACGCCCGGGGCTGCGGGGTCCAGGGGCGTGGCGCCCGGCCGTACGCCGACGAGGCGCATCCTGTCGATCGCTTCCTCGGCGAGGGTGACCGGATCCACCAGCACCGGGGCGCCCGTGGAGCCTGCGTCCGGCGCCCAGAAATGCGTCCCCGAGCCGACGACGACACCGAAGCGCCCACCCCCGACGACGGGCTGGCGGCAGGTGTAGATCGCGCCATCGGCGTGACCATCCCAGATGGCGAGATCCAGCGCGGGCTGTGGGGACATGCGCTGAACAAAGCACTGTCGTTCGCTGGACCACACCCCTTCCGCGGATGTGCAGTCGATCTCGTTGCCGAGGTAGGTGCAGGTGCGAGTCCCGGATGATCGGCCCCCGGCAGACGTTGACCCGGCTCCGCTGGAGCCACCCGCAGAGCCGGGGTCGGTGGGATGCAGCACCACATCGGCGCCGCCTCCGGGGCTCGTCGCGACTGGGTGTAGCGATACTGGGTCACCTGCCTGAGCCGGCGCCGCTGCGAGTACAACGGCCGCTGCCACCAAGCTGATTGTTGCGATCAGATGGTTCAACATGACCGGTCTCTCGGATCCCGTTCGCCGGCAACCTCGGCTACAGCCCAGCCCCAGTCCTTCAGAATCACTGTGTAGTCGAGGACCTCACGAACCCCAGTCGTACGGGCACCTTCGGGGTCAACAATGGTGACTTCGGTGCCATCGATACAGGCGCGAACGACCACGGTGGGTGGTGCCTTCTGAAGGCGAACCTTGAGCGCTTCGGCTCCAACCAGTTCGAGTTGCGCTCCCCGCGGCTCACTGCTGTAGCCCTGAGCGAGGGCCTGTGCCACGCCGTTCACTTCCTGGGTACGCAAGGTCCCGGTGGTGAAGTCGTCCAGATCATTGATCTGGGTGCGTTCACCTGAGTAGAGGTCGACCCCGATCTGCCGGTAGGCCATGACCGCCGCGGTGGCCTCGTCGAACGCTTCCTGCTCGGCTGCGGTCAGCGTCGAGGTGGGGGAGGGTGCGGCCGAGGGACTGGCCGAGCCGCTTGCCGACGCCGAGGCCGAGGGCGCCGCCGAGGCCGAGGCGCTCACGACCGGATCAGGGTCGCTGGAGCAGCCGGTCAGCAGGATGCCGGCGACAACGAGCACGGCGATACGGGCGCTGACTCCGGTCACGGTTGCCTCCCCCGAGGGTTCCACCGACGCCTGTTGGTCGGGCTTGGCGGACATCGTATGTCGGAATTGTCGTGACTCCGAAACCCCTCCGCGCACCTGTGGACGATGACCCACTGAGGGGCCGCCCGCGGACGGTCAGGCCGCGCTCAGGACGCTGTCCTCCAACCGGGCGTAGCTGGTTTCCATCCCGCCGGTCATCCCGGTGGCCAGCACCATGTCGCGGACCTCCGCGCTTGGGTAGGTGATGATGAGGCTGAGCAGGGTGCCACCCTCGACCGCCGTCAGGGTCATCTCGTTGATGGCTGGCGGGCCGTCGATCCCGATCATCTGCTCGGTCGTCACCGAACGGTGCGGCGGCACGCTGTCGAGCAGCTCGCCGGTGAAACCGAACCGCTGCGAGCCATCCTCGGCCTCCCACTCGTACCGGTAGCTCTGGCCGACCACGGTCGCCGCCTCGCACACCGGCATGGTCCAGCCGTCGGGTCCCAGCAGCCACCGCTGCATCAGCTCGGGCTCGTGATGTGCAGCCCACACCTGCTCGACCGTCCCGCGGATGATCCGGCTCACCCGCACGCGGGTGTCGCTGAGGATCTGGGCCTCGCAGACCTGCCCGGCGGCGAACGTGGCCAGGTCGGCCAGCACCGCGTCCATCTGGCCCATGGCCTCGCGCATGCCCTGCTCCATGCCCATCTCGATGAGCTGGTCGAGGTCCTCGACCGAGTTGAACCAGGTCGTGGTGCTGACCTGCGAACCGGTCTCGGTGGCTGCGAACGCGAACACCATCCGCATCGAGGGCATCTCGGCGTTGGCCGCACCCTGCGGGTCGGCGAACCCGTCGCGGACCTCGAAGGACTCCAGGGGCCGCACCGACAGGAACTCCCAGTAGCCGCGGGACTCGTCGCCGTCCGGCCCGGTCATGACGTACTCGCTGCGACCTCCGGGGTACATGTCGTGGCGTGTGAACCGGGCGGGATAGGTGGGCGGGCCCCAGAACAACTCGAGCTGGCGCGGGTCGGCGTAGGCGCCCCAGAGGCGCTGCACGGGCACGGGGAAGTCGGCGACCACGGTCATGGTGAGGCTGGCAGGGTCCTTGCTGACCGACGTGATGGGCATGCGGGGGTCCTTTGCGTGAGTGGGGGTGGGGTGGATCAGGGGCTGTCTTCGGCGAGCAGCGCGTCGAGTCGGGCGACTCGATCGCGCCACAGTGACTCGAACTGGTCGAGCAGGAGTTGCGCTCGCGCGATCGTCTCGGGGTTGGCCCGGACGAGTCGCTCGCGGCCGTGTCGGTTCTTGGTGATGAGCCCAGCTCCCTCCAGGACAGCGACGTGCTTCTGCACGGCGGCGAACGACATGTCATAGCCACTGGCCAGCTGCGACACCGTGATCTCGCCCACCAACGTGCGCGCAACGATGTCGCGTCGGGTCCTGTCGGCCAGTGCCCGGAAGATCCGGTCCACCTGGTCGTCAGTCAGCGACGTCTGCACCTGCTCATATACAACCATCAGGTTGTACGTTAACGGAGCCGCGTGCTCTTGGCAAGACCCGACCGCCCCGGCGGCGCTGGAGGCGCTGGCGGATGGCGCAGGGGTCGAACCCGGGTGGGA
The DNA here is from genome assembly GCA_963788325.1 of uncultured Actinomycetes bacterium. Taxonomy (GTDB): domain Bacteria; phylum Actinomycetota; class Actinomycetes; order S36-B12; family CAIYMF01; genus Prado023. Next base: position 402,656 of record CAWBGJ010000014.1, on the reverse strand, counting down.
CCCAGAGCTGGGCGCCGCGACGCGCAGCCACGGTGCCGCGGTCCCAGCGCGACACCCACGCTGGTCGGCCGACTGGATCCGCTCCCCTTTCGCCGATCCGCTCCCGGAATTCGGGGAGCAGATCGGGCGAACGGGAGCGGATTCCCCGGGACGCGCTCTACCCGCCACCACCAGCTCTGGCCACGGATCGGTCGGTGATCAGGCGCGCCGCCCACGGCGCAGTTCCGGCCAGAGTGGCCAGCATCGCCGACGAGCGGTCACACAGGATCGTCGCCTGACGCTTGCGCAGGCCGCGCAAGATCGAGTCCACCACCTGGTCGGTGGACTGCATCCTGGCGGTGCCGGAGACCGCGACCGTCTCAGGGGGCTTGAGCTCGTTCTCCGCGGCGAGCATCGGGGTGTCGACGTCGCTGGGGTAGACCCCGGCCACGTGCACCCCATACGGCTTGAGCTCCATGCGCAGGGTCTCGGCCAGGCCGCGCACCGCGAACTTGCTGGGGGAGTAGGCGCCGTAGCCGTACACGCCCAGGACGCCGGCGAACGAGGAGATCATCACGATGGCTCCGGACCGCCGGTTGATCATCCCCGGCACCACGGCCCGGGTCGGCCAGAGCGTGCCGAAGTAGTTGACGTCCATGTGTCTGGTGAATTCCTCGTCCGGCAGCTCCCAGAACCGGCCCGGGGTGACGATGCCGGCGCACGTGACCAACAGGTCGCACGGCCCCTGGGCGCCCTCGGACGCGGCGACGGCTGCGTGCACCGCCTCCCGATCGGCAACGTCCACGGCCGCGGTGCGGACCGACGGCGTCGGAGGCTCCGCCGCGAGCCCAGCAAGGTCCTCGTTGTCCAGGGCGAGGACGCTCACCCGCTCGCCCTGCCCGGCCAGCCGACGGACGAGTGCGAGGCCGATCCCGCTGGAACCACCGGTCACGATCGCATGCATGGCGTCCTCCTAGACGAAGCGAATGGCCAGGACCACGGCCAGCAACAGCATCCAGCCGACGATCAGGGCGTTGCCCAACCCGTCGCGCTCGCGGGCGAACATCTGGTGCCGAAGGAAGTAGGCGAGGTCGATCAGGCCGAGGAAGAGCATCATCCCGGCGGCGATCAGCGCGAGCTGGCCGCCGGCAGCCGAGCCTGAGACCGAGAGGATCGCCGAGGCTGTGAGCAGAAGGGCGCACACGTGATCCGGCAGGACGAAGGCCCGCTCGTGGGCCTCATAGGCCGATGGCCACCAGGGGATGTCGTGGTCGGAGCGAAGCCACCACTGCCAGTAGGCGACGATGCCGATCGCGGTGGCCACCTGCAGGCCGGCGATGACCCAGGTGACGGTGTCGACGGTCACCGCGGAGCGCCGGCGGGCTCCGCGCTCGCCGGGTCTGCGTTCACAGGCTCCGCGCTCGCCGGGTCTGCGCGTGCAGGCTCCGTGCTCGCGGGGTGTGCATCCGCGGCGCCCGCTCGCAGCCGATCGGGGATGACGTCCCGGGCGTACACGTCCTCGACATCCTCTGCCCGCCGGATCACCTCGGCCTGCGTCCCCCGGACCATCACGGTCGCGGGCCGGGGCAGCGCATTGAAGTTCGACGCGCTGGACTCCTGGTAGGCGCCCGTCTCCAGCAGCGCGATGACGTCCCCGGTCTCCACCTCCGGGAACTGCGCGCCGAGCACGATCATGTCGGCGAAGCACGAGTGCCCCACGAGGTCGGCGGTCATCACCGGCTCGGCGTCGGCGCGCGCTGCCACCACATGCGGGAACCGACTGCGCTCGAAGTGCCCGCCGGCGAGGAAGAACGACGTGGTGTCGGTCAGGACCCACGCATAGGGGATCGGCGTGGTCTGGCGCTTGACGACCTTGACGCGCGTGAGGTGGATGCCGGCGTTGCCGTACAGGGAGCGCCCGGGCTCGATCTGGAGCCGCACGCCCTCGGTCCGGATCGCGGCGGCCACGAGCTCAGCGCGCAGGGTCCCGACCGCGGTGGCGGCGAAGTCCTCGATCGACGGTGGTGGCTTGCGCAGCTTGTGGGAGGTCAGCGCCGGCACGATCACGCTCATCGCCCTGTGGTACCCGCGTGCCCCGATGCCGCGCAGCGCGATCAGTGCGGGATAGCCGGCCGCCGTGAGCAAGAACTCCGAGCGTGCCATCTCCTCGTTCAGCGGATCCCGCGGGCTGGGCCAGCCGCCGCCGATGTCGATCTCCTCGGGTTGCCAGCCGCCCCACGCCTGCGACAGCTCGGCGATCATCTGGCCATAGACGCTCATCAGGCCCTTCCAGTACCGGAGGCTGTTGTGGTGGCGGCCCTGGTGCATATGGATCCCGACCATCTCGATGTTCGGCGCGGCGATGGCCTTGCGGCCCAACTCGGCCAGGTACTCCGGCGGCAGGCCGGACTTGTACACCTGGATCCCCAGGTCGATCGGCACGGAAGCCTGCGAGAAGTCGGTGCGCTGCCAGAGCTTGGGCACCGTGGGCTTGACCCGCAGGCGGATCCGCGCGGTCATGTCCAACTCGGCGGCGACCTCCTGGATGAGGTCGACCTCATGGACATCCTCGACGGTGATCCGTACGCCCTCACGAACGCACCGGGCCAGGTGCTCGCGGTTCTTCCCGCCACCGTTGACCGAGACCAGCGTGGGGTCCACCGGGGTGCGCAGGACCCCTTCGAGCTCCTCGGCGGAGTAGATGTCCGCGCCGCAGCCCTCGTCGGTGAGCACCTGGCGGCTGGCCAGGGTCGTGTTCGACTTGAACGCGGGAAGAACGTCGACGGGCCCGTCGGTCCAGTGCGCGGCGAAGGCGGCACGGAACCTGCGCACGTTCATCCGCAGCTGCGTCTCGGACAGCACGAACAGCGGCGTGCCGAACCGGTCGGCGAGTTCGTTGGTGTCCAGGTCGTCGATGAAGAGGCGGCCCTCGCGGGTGGAGATGCAGTCCTGCGGGTCTGTGAACATCGGGGCTCCTCGCGGGGAAGGGACTTCACTGCCACGCTACGCCGGTGGTGACGGCGTATGTCCGTCGGGATTCGCGTGCGTGTGGCCTGTTCGCAGTGAGACCCCCGTGCTGCGCTGGGAGGATGGGCCCATGGTCGATCCCACCTTCATGGCACGCCTGGAGCGCGCCGCCGTCACCGCGCTCGGCCGGTCGCCGGAACGAGTCCAGAGGCTCATCGAAGGCCCCGCCCCGACTGCCGACGGCGTGCAGATCGAGCCCGAGGTGGGCGCCGCGCTGCGGCTGCTGGCACTCGTACCCGGATCGAGCTTCGAGGACCTTCCGCTCGCGCAGGCGCGCGCGCAGATCGACCACGAGGCGGCAGTCTTCGGCGGTCCGCCGGTCCCGATGCACGAGGTGCGTGAGGTCCTGATCCCCGCCGAGCACGGCGACCTCGCGGCCCGCCTGTACCGGGCGGACGCACGTGATGCCGACCGGCTGATCGTCTACTTCCATGGCGGGGGGTGGGTGGTCGGCAGCCTCGAGAGTGCGGACAGCGCCTGCCGTTTCCTGGCCCGCCACTCCGGGGTCTCGGTGCTGGCGGTTGACTACCGGCTGGCACCGGAGCACCGGTTCCCGGCTGCGACCGAGGATGCGCTCACGGCGTTCCGGTTCGCCGTCGAGCAGGCCGACCTGTGGGGCCACGACCCGGACCTGATCGCGGTGGGTGGCGACTCGGCCGGCGGCAACCTCGCCGCCGTGCTGTGCCAGGACCTCCGCACGTCCGACGAGGTCCGCCCAGCCTTCCAACTCCTCTTCTTCCCGGTGACGGACCTGTCCACCAAGCGTCGGTCCTACCAGCTGTTCGCCGATGGGTTCTTCCTCACCGAGAAGCAGATGGACTGGTACCGCGACCACTACCTCGGCGACCACCCGGCCACCGACCCGAGGGTCTCGCCCCTGCTCGGCCAGGACCTCACGGGGCTTCCGCCCGCGTATGTGGCCGTGTCCGGGTTCGACGTCCTGCGCGATGAGGGCGAGGCCTACGCCCGGCGCATGTCAGCGGCGGGTGTTCGGGTGGCGCTGCGCCGCCACGACCGGTTGATCCACGCGTTCGTCAACTCGACCGGGGTCGGCGTCAGCAGCCGCGAGGCGTTCCTCGAGGCGTGTGGCGCCCTGCGGGCAGGCGTCGGTGCGGGGACGATGCCGCGCTGAGGACGGCCTGCGGCCGCAGGTACCCGGGTGTTCGCGTCCCGCTGACCAGGCGACAACGACGACCCAGCCGAATCGAGGCCGGAGACCACGGCCGTGGCCCCATAGCGCAACGGGCCGATGCAGGCGACACCACGATACCCCCGGGGGTATAGTGGGTGTCATGACTGAGACCCGAACACCACTGTGGCTCTTCGACGGGGACTGCGGGCCCTGCGACCGGGCTGCGGCGAAGATCCGGACCCGGGTGGCCCCGCCGGCTGACGTACGCCCCTACCAGTCGGCGGATCTCGACGCCCTCGGCGTCGGGCAGGACGAGGTCCTCCGTGGCCCCGTGCTCGTCAGGCCCGACGGCAGCCACGTGGTCGGCCCGCAGTCCGTCGCCGAGCTGCTGAGAATGTCCCGGCCGCCGTTCCGGCTGGCCGGCGCGCTCATGCAAGCCCCCGGAGTCCGCCAAGCACTCGCGGCCATCGGGCCGCACATGTACCAGCAGCGGTACCGCCTGCCCGGGTCCACGGCCGCGTGCCGGACCCCCGAGCCCGCGCACACCGCGCACTGAGCCGAGCCAGCGCAAGCAGCGCCGCCATGACCCTCCCCACCGCGGCGGGCCATCGCGCTCATGACGTGCTCCATCGCGGGTGGCGGCCCGCGCGTTTCGCCGCGACATGACGCGCGGCCTTCGGTCTAGTCCGGGCGCTGACCGCGTGCTGCGGACCCGACTCCAGAGAGCCGCATGGTTCAGCGCGGGTCAGCGTCAGGCGGGATTCCGGACTGCGTAGCGGAGGTAGATCACGCCGTTGGCGAATCGTCGCTGGTCCAGCAGCTCGAGGTTGACCCGGACGCCCCGAGGCAGCGCAGGCTTCCCGCCGCCCACGATCACCGGGCAGAGCAGCAGCACGCACTCGTCGACCAGGCCGTGCCTGAACGCTTCCGCCGCGATACCAGCGCCTCCGATGCTCAGGTCCGAGCCGGAGGACTCCTTGAGCGCTCGCACCGCCGCCGGCTCGAATGTCCGCTCGATCGTCGTGCGCGCCGTCGAGACGTCGGTGAGCGCGGAGGAGTAGACGATCTTGTCGGTGTCACGCCAGATGGTGGCGTACTCGCGGAGCACCGCAGGCTCGTCTTTCAACCAGTCGTCGCTCTCCCAGACGCGCATCGTTTCGTACATGCGTCGCCCGTAGAGCGACGTGCCGATGCGCCGCTCGTGCTCGTTCCAGAACGCGTGCACCTCCTCATCAGGCACGGACCAGTCGAACGAACCCGTCTCGTCCTCCAAGAATCCGTCGAGTGAGATGTTGGCGGCATAGATCAGCTTGCCCATGGTGCCCTCCGTCCGGTCGAGGCTTCAGCGTGCAGCATGGCCCCGATACCGACAACACCACGAACGTGAGATCGCTGACCTCGTCGCCGACCGTAGGCAGTCTGTCCCGCCCTCGGTTCTGCCGCCGTGAGGACGGATGCGCTCGCCGGGCCCGAGATTGGAAACGGCGTTGGCGGACTCCGCTGTCACTGATCGGCCAGGCCGGAGGCGGCAACGTTCGGGTTTTCGGCTCGGTCGCCACGGGGGCTGAGCGCGCGGGGTCGGACATCGACCTGCTGTCCGACATGGGTGTCCCGATGGGCCTGACCAGCATCGAGGCCGAGCTGGCTGACGCCAGCTGAGACGCCAAGCAGCGGGACGACCGCGCACGCGCACTCCAGGCAGGAGTTGACGAACGCCCGACTCGCCGATCCCGGGCTCCACTTTCGGGTCCGACGACAAAGGCCCCGCGGAACATCGCGAGGCCTTCATCGTCGGAGCGGGTGACCGGGATCGAACCGGCATGGCCAGCTTGGAAGGCTGGGGCTCTACCATTGAGCTACACCCGCGCGGCCCTGCGTGACCCCAGCTAATGACCAGTGCCAGCGCATGAGGGCTGCGGGGAACAGGGTACCCCGCGGATCGTCTAGACTGCATCGGCAGCCACGGGGCGTAGCGTAGTGGCTAGCGCGCCTGCTTTGGGGGCAGGAGATCGGGAGTTCGAGTCTCCCCGCCCCGACCGCAGAACCCGTCCATCTACTTCCGATCTCCTAGGAGTGCGCCGCTGTGAAGAGCGACGTCGAGACCCTTTCGCCCACCCGCGTCAAGCTGACCGTGGACATGCCCTTCGAGGAGCTTGCCCCCCAGCTGGACGCCGCCTACAAGCGCATCGCCGCTCAGGTGACCGTCCCCGGATTCCGCAAGGGCAAGGTCCCCTCCCGGGTGATCGACCAGCGCTTCGGTCGGGCGATGGTGCTCGAGGAGGCCGTCAACGAGGCCGTCCCGGCGGCCTTCGACAAGGCGGTCGCCGAGAACGACCTCAAGCCGGTCGGCACCCCGGACTTCGACGTCAAGGAACTCAACGACGGCGAGAACCTGGCGTTCACCGTCGAGGTCGACGTCCGTCCTGAGTTCGACCTGCCCGACCTGGACAGCTTCACCGTCGAGGTCGAGTCCGCTGATCCCAGCGACGAGGAGGTCGCCGAGCAGGTGGATGCCCTGCGCACCCGGTTCGCCACCTTGACCGATGTCGAGCGCGCCGCTCAGGACGGCGACGTCCTGCTCGTGGACCTGGCTGGCGCCTGCGAGGGCGAGGAGGTCGAGGACCTGATGGCCTCGGCGCTGAGCTTCGAGGTCGGCGGCAAGGAGGAGCCGCTGCCCGGCTTCGACGAGGCAGTGCGCGGTGCGGTGGCCGACGACGTGCGTTCGTTCGCCTTCCCGGCCGAGGCCGGCCAGTACGAGGGCAAGGACATCGAGGTGAGCGTCACCGTGAGCAAGGTGCGCGAGCGCGAGCTGCCCGTCGCTGACGACGACTTCGCGATGATGGCCAGCGAGTTCGACACCATGGACGAGCTCACCGAGGACATCCGCACCCGGTTGACCCGGATGAAGCGTCTGCAGCAGGGCGTCGACGCCCGCACCAGGCTGCACGAGAACCTGGTTGACTCGGTGGACTTCCCGCTGCCCGAGTCGCTGGTTGCCCGTGAGCTCGAGGAGCACTTCCACGACGGCCACGGCGACGATGACCACAAGGCCGAGTTCGAGTCCGAGGCCCGCGGCCGGATCAAGAGCGCCATCCTGCTCGACCGGATCGCCGACGATCAGGAGCTGTCCGTGGCCCAGGAGGAGCTCTCCGCCTGGCTGATGCAGCAGGCGCCGCGCTACAACATGACCCCCGACCAGTTCGCCCAGGAGCTCGTCCAGGCCGGACAGGTGCAGATGGCTGTGAGCGAGGTCCGTCGGGCCAAGGCGCTGGCGGTCGTGATGGAGAAGGCCAAGATCGTGGATCCCTCTGGGGTCGAGGTGGACCTCGAGGCGCTCAACGCCGACCTGGCCGCGGCCATGGCCTCCGGCGCGTTCGGCGACCTGGGTGGCATGGCCTGACCCGCTCTTCATCGCCTCGACTGGGCCCCCTTCCGGCACGCGCCGGACTGGGGGCTCAGCCGTGTCCGGGGGTGGAGCGCGGGGTGGGCGCAGCGCCCTGCCCACGCCCTGAGCGAACAACCTCGCCGCCAGGGAAGCCGGTGTCAGGGGGCCGGGTTAGGGTCATGTCAGTCGCGAGAGCCGGGCGGTCCAGGACCGTGGGAATCGGCCCCGCCAACGCCCGGAGGTGTCCATGACCGGACTGCCCTATCCCGCCCTGTCGCAGCCCGAGCTGCGCGCTCCCGCGCCGTCGAGCCCTGGCTTCGACGACTCGGTCTACCAGCGGCTGCTGCGTGAACGCATCATCTTCGTCGGCACCGTCGTCGAGGACCAGATGGCCAACGCGATCTGCGCGCAGATGCTGCTGCTGGCCGCTGAGGATCCCGACAAGGACATCTTCCTGTACGTGAACTCGCCCGGTGGCTCCGTTTCCGCGGGGATGGCCATCTACGACACGATGCAGTTCGTCAAGAACGACGTGGCCACAGTCGCTATGGGTCTGGCTGCCTCGATGGGTCAGTTCCTGCTCTGCGCCGGGACCGAGGGCAAGCGCTACGCCCTGCCGCACGCACGCATCATGATGCACCAGCCCTCAGGCGGGATCGGTGGCACCGCCTCGGACATCAAGATCCAGGCCGAGCAGATGCTCTACACCAAGAAGAAGATGGCCGAGCTGATCGCCCAGCACACCGGGCAGGACCTGGAGACCATCACCGCCGACTCCGACCGCGACCGCTGGTTCACAGCTGACGAGGCCAAGGAGTACGGATTCGTCGACCACGTCGTCCGCAGCGCGCGGGACGTCTCCGGTGAGGGCGGCACGGCGTGATCCCCCCGACCCCGTTCGCCTCCGTTCCCAGGACCCAGGAGCACTCTGTGACCCGCATCCAACAGCCCGCGGCCCGGTACATCCTGCCGGAGTTCCGGGAGCGCACCGCCAACGGCGAGCGACTGCACAACCCGTACACCAAGCTCTTCGAGGAGCGCATCATCTTCCTCGGCGTGCAGATCGACGACGCGTCGGCTGACGACGTCATGGCGCAGTTGCTCACCCTGGAGTCCATCGACCCCGACCGTGACATCCAGATCTACATCAACTCACCCGGTGGCTCGTACACCGCGATGACCGCGATCTACGACACGATGCAGTTCGTCAAGCCGCAGGTCCAGACCGTCTGCCTGGGACAGGCGGCCTCGGCTGCTGCGGTCCTGCTCGCGGCCGGTGCGCAGGGAAAGCGCTTCGCCCTGCCGCACGCCCGTGTGCTCATCCACCAGCCCTACACGGAGGGTGGTGGCCAGGGTTCGGATATCGAGATCCAGGCCAACGAGATCCTGCGGATGCGCGTGGAGATGGAGGGGATCCTGGCCAAGCACACTGGCCGGAGCCCGGAGCAGGTGGCCAAGGACATCGAGCGCGACAAGATCCTCACGGCCGCCGACGCCAAGGAGTACGGCGTCATCGACCAGGTGATCGCCTCGCGCAAGGTCCAGACCGCCTGATCTCGCACCGACCTGCGCTGGTCGGGATGAACCCGCGGTGGCCGGGTACGCGCTGGGCGTAACCCGATCGGCGGGATTGGTCGGAGTGGGGCCTGCGCTGGCCCACCACCGGCGGGTACCGTCGTACGAAGTCGAGGAGAGGAACCAACGTGGCCCGCATCGGTGACGGCGGCGACCTGCTCAAGTGCTCCTTCTGTGGGAAGAGCCAGAAGCAGGTCAAGAAGCTCATCGCAGGCCCGGGGGTGTACATCTGTGACGAGTGCATCGACCTGTGCAACGAGATCATCGAGGAGGAGTTGCACGAGTCCTCCGAGGTGCAGTTCGACGAGTTGCCCAAGCCCCGCGAGATCTGCCAGTTCCTCGACCAGTACGTGATCGGTCAGGACCCGGCCAAGAAGAGCCTGGCGGTGGCGGTCTACAACCATTACAAGCGCGTGCAGGCCGGCGGCGGCAGTGAGCGCCACCGGGACGAGCAGGTCGAACTGGCCAAGTCCAACATCCTGCTGCTAGGCCCGACCGGCTCCGGCAAGACACTGCTGGCCCAGACGCTGGCCCGGATGCTCAACGTCCCGTTCGCCATCGCCGACGCCACCGCCCTGACCGAGGCCGGCTACGTCGGTGAGGATGTCGAGAACATCCTGCTCAAGCTCATCCAGGCCGCGGACTACGACGTGAAGAAGGCCGAGACGGGCATCGTCTACATCGACGAGATCGACAAGGTTGCCCGCAAGAGCGAGAACCCCTCGATCACCCGCGACGTGTCGGGGGAGGGCGTCCAACAGGCGCTGCTCAAGATCCTCGAGGGCACGACCGCCTCGGTCCCGCCGCAGGGTGGACGCAAGCACCCGCACCAGGAATTCATCCAGATCGACACCACCAACGTGCTGTTCATCGTGGGTGGGGCGTTCCCGGGCCTGGACAAGATCATCGAGTCGCGGGTCGGGCGCAAGTCCATCGGGTTCATGCCCGAGGAGCTGGACTCCCGGCTCGAGGGTCGCGGCGCGACTGCCTCGGAGATCTTCGCCAAGGTGATGCCCGAGGACCTCCTGAAGTTCGGCATGATCCCGGAGTTCATCGGTCGGCTACCGGTGTTCACCTCGGTGAACAGCTTGGACAAGGAGGCCCTGGTCCAGGTGCTCACCGAGCCCAAGAACGCCCTCGTGCGCCAGTACCAACGCCTGTTCGATCTCGACAACGTCGCCCTGGAGTTCGATCAGGCAGCTCTCGACGCGATCGCCGAGCAGGCCACCCTGCGTGGCACCGGAGCCCGTGGGCTGCGCGCCATCATGGAGGAGGTACTGCTCAACGTGATGTACGACGTGCCCAGCCGCAAGGACGTGGGTCGCGTGGTCATCACCGCCGAGGTCGTCAAGGACAACGTCAACCCCACGCTGCTGCCCCGCGAGGCGCCCGCAGCGCCGGTCCGACGCACCCGCCAGGAGAAGTCGGCCTGAAAGGGCCTGCGGACCGCTCCTGACTGAGCGTTCCTGAACGACGCCTCCAGGCGGACGGTTGCTCGCCGAGCTTCGGTGGCCGATGGCTCCGGACCTCGCCCTCGCGGGCGAACGCTGGTGGCCGACTTCGCGACGCGGAGCGATCAGGAGCCGGCCGAGGCTTGGGCGGTGGCCGAGTCCGCGGCGAGCTCTGAGCGAAGGTCTGCGGTGAGCTCCTGTGCTTGGGGGATCTTCATCCCGATCGCGTAGGAATGACCCCGCAGCCCGGTGCCGGTCCAGACGCAGAACGCGCCCGCCGGGGCGCCTTCCACCTTGGTCGCAAGGACACAGGTGATCCCCTCGGCGCCGGCGGACCCGGCGACGGCCTCACCGACCGTGGCGCCCGTGCGCTCGGTCCAGGCCTGGATCTGGCCCGCCGCGTCGGCGGGAGCGGTCATCGAGGTCGCCATGGCCGCGAGCTGCGCCGGGCCCGCGGCGTCGGCGCCGTAGACACTCGTGACGGTGATTCCCGCGGGACGCAGCCCGAATCCCAGTAGGGGTTCGAGCACCGAGACCACTTCGGGGTCGGTCATCGAGATCAGGCCAGCAACCGAAGCCGGCATCGTGATGTCGCCAGTGGCCAGCGCGGCCGGCACCGGCTCCTCGGAGTTCAGGAGACCGGGTACCGTCACCGCGGCCACGCCCGCAATCGCGACCAGCCCGATGCCCAGGGCGACTGCCCGTACCGGGAACGTCCGGGTGGGCGCCTGCTCGCCGCCGCCGGGAGCAGCAGGACCCGCCCCGCTGCGAGCCCGACGACGACGACGTGGGAAGGCGCCCTCCTGCCCAGCGGGCGTACCCGCCTGTGGGTCCGTTCCCGGCGCCCCGGGGAACTGGCCGGCGGCGATCATGTCCGCCCACCACGACAGCAGCGCCACGTGCTCGGCGCTCAGCTCCGGACGGTCCCCCGAGGCCCACTTCTGGCTGGGTGTCTCGCTCGTGGCGTGTGGTCCGGTGCTGGGACCGGTGCTGGGGCCAGTGCTGGGACTGGCGCTGAGGCCCGCAGGGGACTCGGCGCCCGGAACGGCGCCCATGGGGGAGTCGTGCTCGGATGCCGGGGCAGGGAGTGTCGCGTGGGTTGCAGCCGCAGGTGTGCCGGAGGGCTGGGCGTAGCCGCGCAATCCATCCCCGGCAGGGGAGCTGTACGTGGCCGCCCCCGGGGGGCCGTACCGGTAGTGGCCGGCTTCGGGCGACCCGTAGGCTCCCGCGCCTGCCGCGGCGCCCGCTGTGGCCATCGCCCTCGGGAAGGTCTCGATCCCCGGATCGGATTCGGGCCCACGTGCAGGTACTGCGGCCGCGGCCGCGCCAATCCCGGCCGCCTCAGCGGCAGGGACCTCCGCGACTGGTGTCCAGGTGCCGGGCGTCTCGGCGGCTGCGAACTCCCCGGCAGCGACCTCGGCATTGGCCTCCCCCCCAGGTGCCTCGGCTACAGGCGGCTCGGCTTCAGGTGGCTCCGGCGCGGGTTGCGTCCACTCCGGCAGGGGCACTCCCGGCAGGATGGTCACCCCTGTGGTGTCGAATCCCATCACCGCCCGCGCGTGCGACGTGCCCCTGCTCGACCTGCGACCCATCACGGACTCTCCCTCGCTCACAGCTCCTTGGCTGGGTCATCGGACCTCAACCGCAGTGCCTTGAGCGCAGGGGAGTCGCGCGCAGCGACGTGGGAGTCCTCAGGCCAGGTCGACCCGCACGCTCGGCTCGCCCTCGCCCACCTGGAGGTCTGCGATCCGACCAGCCGCGGCGATGTCCGCCCCGGCTGCCGCCATGCGCGCTGCGGTCTCGGCCGGGCGCACGATCTGGGCCACCGCCACGTCGGCGCGCATGCCCACCTTGGCCTCGGACTTCGCCCGCCGGATCGACCCGAGCACGTCAGCGACCTCGCTGACCAGCACCGCCTGGCCGTCCTGAGCGATCCGCGCCACCTCGTCGACGGTCGGCCACGAGGCCCTGTGCACCGAGCCCTCCTGCCACCACGACCAGACCTCCTCGGTCACGAACGGCAGGAACGGCGCGAACAACCGCAGCTGCACGCCCAGCGCCGTGGCCAGGGCTGCCCGCGCCGAGGCGGCCCCGGCGTCCCCGCGCGCCCCGTAGGCGCGGTCCTTGACCAGCTCGAGGTAGTCATCGCAGAACGACCAGAAGTAGGTCTCGGTCAGTTCGAGGGCCCGCGTGTAGTCGTAGTCCTCGAAGGCTGCGGTGGCCTCGGCGACCACGTCGGCCAGCGCCGCGAGCTGCGCTCGGTCCAGCGCGTCGGTCACATCCGTCGCGCGATCAGCGGCCGAGGCGTCCACCCCCAGGCCGAGCACGAACCGGCTGGCGTTGAGGATCTTGATCGCCAGGCGCCGGCCGATCTTCATCTGGCCCTCGTCGAAGGCAGTGTCGGTCCCGGGCCGGCCCGAGGCGGCCCAGTAGCGCACCGCATCCGAGCCGTGCTTGTCCAGCAGGTCCACGGGCGTGACCACATTGCCCTTGGACTTGCTCATCTTCTTGCGGTCCGGGTCCAGGATCCAGCCCGAGATGGCCGCGTCCGACCAGGGCAGCCGGTCGTCCTCCAGGTGCGAGCGCACGACCGAGGAGAACAGCCAGGTCCGGATGATCTCGTGGGCCTGGGGGCGCAGGTCGAAGGGTGCGACAGCCGCCCAGAGCGCGGGGTCGCGCTCCCACCCGCCGCAGATCTGCGGGCTCAGCGACGAGGTCGCCCAGGTGTCCATCACGTCCGGGTCGCCGATGAAGCCCCCGGGCTGACCGCGCTGGGCCTCGTCGAAGCCGGCAGGGGGCTCAGCTGACGGGTCCACGGGCAGCGCGGACTCCTCAGGGGTGATGATCTGCGAATAGTCCGGCTCGCCGTGCGGATCGATCCGGTACCACAGCGGGATCGGCACGCCGAAGAATCGCTGCCGGCTGATCAGCCAGTCGCCGGCCAGGCCCGACACCCAGTTGCTGTACCGGATGGCCATGCTCGCCGGGTGCCAGTCGATCTGCGCACCGCGCGCCAGCAGGGTCGCGCGCAGGTCGGCGTCGCGGCCACCGTTGCGGATGTACCACTGCCGGGTCGTGACGATCTCCAGGGGCCGCTCGCCCTTCTCGAAGAACTTCACCGGGTGCGTGACCGGCCGCGGCTCGCCCTCGAGCGCCCCGTGCGCTTCCAGCAGCTCGACCATCTGCTTCTTGGCCGAGAACGTCGTCATCCCGGCGATCGAGGCGTAGGCCTCCCGCCCGCTGTCGGTGGTGATCCAGTCCGGGATCTCCGCGCGGATCCGGCCGTCCCAGCCGATGATCGGGCGGGTCAGCAGGTCCATCTCGCGCCACCACGTGACGTCGGTCGTGTCACCGAACGTGCAGATCATGGCGACGCCCGACCCCTTCTCGGGATCGGCGAGGTGATGGGCCACCACCGGCACCTCCACGCCGAACACCGGCGTGGTCACGGTGGTGCCGAAGTGCTGTTGGTACCGCTCGTCGTCAGGGTGGGCGACCAGGGCCACGCAGGCCGCCAGAAGCTCCGGCCGGGTGGTCTCGATGTGCACAGAGCCGGTGCCGTCGGAGTAGCCGAAGGCGATCCGGTGGTAGGCCCCGGGCATCTCGCGGTCCTCGAGCTCGGCCTGGGCGACCGCGGTCCGGAACGTCACGTCCCAGAGGGTGGGCGCCTCCGCCTGGTAGGCCTCGCCCCGAGCCAGGTTGCGCAGGAACGCCTTCTGCGAGGTGCTGCGGGCGTCGGCGTCGATGGTCTGGTAGGTCGCGGTCCAGTCCACCGACAGGCCCAACTGGCGGAACAGCGCCTCGAAGGCCTTCTCGTCCTCCAAGGTGAGCGCCTCGCACAGCTCGATGAAGCTGCGCCGGCTGATCGGCACCTGCTTCTTGGCATCCGGCTTGGCCGGGGGAGCGAAGTCGGGGTCGTAGTGCATGGTGGGTTCGCAGCGCACGCCGTAGTAGTTCTGGACGCGGCGCTCGGTGGGCAGGCCGTTGTCGTCCCAGCCCATCGGGTAGAACACCTCGAGGTCCTGCATGCGCTTGTAGCGAGCGATCAGGTCGGTGTGCGTGTAGGAGAAGACGTGCCCGACGTGCAGGGAGCCCGACACGGTCGGCGGGGGTGTGTCGATCGAGTACACCTGCGCCCGGTCGCTGGTGCGGTCGAAGCGGTAGGTGCCCTGCGCCTCCCAGCGGTCTGCCCAGACCGACTCGATCCCGTCTATGGACGGCTTCTCAGGGATGCGGGCGGCGGGCGGCTGCGCGGGCTGGCTCATGGGGCGCGATTCTAGTGGGCGCCCGTGCGGGCTCCGTGTCCGTCATCGCGCTGGGCTGTAGCCGCCGCACTCGCGGCACCGGCCGCACCCGCAGCACCCGCCGAGCGGGGGAGCGCGCATGCGGGCGTGCCCCCGGGCAGCTGGTGCCGGTGACTCGCCACCCAGAGGTAGGCCCGCGCGGCCACCGGGCGCACCAGCGGCTGATCCATCAGGGTGCCGATCAGACGCCAGCCCCGGCGGTCGCTGCCGGTCAGCAGCCGGGCGATCGCGGCCGCCCCACTCGTCCTGCCGGTCGGCCCCACCAGCACGACGGCCACTTCGACCTCGTGCACGCCCACCCCGAGCAGGTCGAGGTCCGCATGCTGCCACGCGACGATCGGTACCGGGCCGGGTACCGCCCCGGCCAACCAGCGGGCCGCAGACGAGCAGAACGCGCAATCGCCGTCGAAGAGGAACACCGGATCCGACATGCCCTCAGTGTCCCAGCGACGGGAGCGCCGCGCTGCCTACGCCTGCAGCCTCCGCGCGTGGTGCAGGTCCAGGGTCATCAGGCCCGCGCCCTGCACGACGATCGCGGCGCCGTGCCCGCGGGCGGCCTCCGGTGCCAGTCGACCCCCGAAGGTCACCCGGTGGTGGGCCACGTGGGCTCCGGCGGCGATGTATCCCAGGTCCAGCGCTGCGTTGACCAGCAGTGTCCTGCGCAGCTCGGCCGCCTGCGCCGGACGGGACCGAGCGCGCCACGTGCCGAAGCCCGCGATCGCGAGGTTGATCGCGCCCCACATCGCGCTCTGCTGGCCGAAGGCCCGCGGACCCGGGCGGTCAGACACCGCGGCGAGCACGCCGCCGACCAGGACGCTGGCGCCACCGAACGCCACCAGGGTACGGGTCAGGTCGCCCGCTACCTCCGGGCCGTTGTCGGGGCCCTGGGCCCTCGGCTGGGCTCCGGGGTCGATTGCCTCGATCGCCGGGGGAGCATCGCTGGCGGTCGGCGGCTCGTCGTAGGGGTTGTGTGCCACGGGCCGGGTCCCTTCGCTCGGGCGTCCCAATCTAGGGCGGTCGGCTGGTTCGCGCGTCGGCAGCGGCCGCGCCGGGATGCGACGATTGGCCCCGTGACCACTGATCCGCACGAGCCGATGGAACGTTTCGACGAGGTGCGCCGAGCCCTTGAGGCGCGCTGGCCGGAGACCCAGATATCGCCCACCCTCGAACGGATCCGGACCCTCACCCAGTACCTGGGCGACCCCCAGCGCGCGTTCCCGGTGATCCACGTGACGGGCACCAACGGCAAGACGTCCACGGCACGGATGATCGAGGCGCTGCTGCGTTCGTTCGGCCTGCACACGGGGCTGATCACCTCGCCGCACCTGGCCGACCTGCGTGAGCGGATCCGCCTCGATGGCGAGCCGATAGAGCTGACCGACTTCCTGAACGTGTACGACGAGGTCGCTCCGGTCCTGGCCATGGCCGACGAGGCCAGCGAACTCGAAGGCGGACCGAAGCTGAGCTTCTTCGAGGTGATGACGGCGCTGGGCTTCGCGGCGTTCGCCGATGCCCCGGTCGACGTGGCGGTCCTCGAGGTGGGCATGGGCGGCACGTGGGATGCCACCAACGTCGCGGATGCACAGGTCGCGGTCATCATGCCGATCGGGATGGACCATTCGGACTACCTGGGTGACACCCTGGCCGATATCGCCGGGGAGAAGGCCGGCATCATCAAGCCGAGCTCGTCGGTCGTCCTGGCAGCCCAGGAGCTGCCCGCCCAGCAGGTGCTCACGGCGGCCACGCTGGCGCTGGAGGCCCGCACCGCGATGGAGGGCGTGCACTTCGGTGTGGTCGAGCGGGTCCTGGCAGTGGGCGGCCAGCAGCTGACCCTGCGCGGGCTCGGCGGGGACTACGCGGACGTGTTCCTCCCGCTGTTCGGTGAGCACCAGGCGCGCAACGCCGCTGCCGCCGTGGTCGCCGTGGAGTCGTTCTTCGGCCTGGAGCCCCCGGAGCTGGCCGATCCGACCGGGAGGGACCCGGCGCTGGCCCCCACCACACTGGTCGACCTGCGGGAGCCCGAGCCCGGCAGCGAGCCTGCCCCGGGGACCGCCTCGGACGTGCCGGTGGCCGCCCCGCGGCGTCAGCTCGACCCCGTCGCAGTCCGAGCCGGATTCGCGTCGGTGACCTCACCCGGGCGCCTGGAGGTGGTGCGTCGCGGCCCGACCGTGCTCGTCGACGCTGCCCATAACGTGCCGGGCGCGCAGGCGATGGTGGCCGCCGTGTCGGAGTCGTTCGCCTTCACCGCCACGGTGGCCGTGGTCGGCATCCTGGCGGGCAAGGACGCCGCCGGGATCCTCGCGGCCCTCGACCCGATCGTCGACAAGGTCGTCATCACGCGCTCGAACTCCCCGCGGGCTGTGCCCGTCGCGGATTTGGCCGCGATCGCTGCCGAGGTGCTCGGCGAGGAGCGGGTCGAGGTGGTCGAGCGACTCGATGAGGCCCTGGAGCGCGGGATCGGTCTGGCCGAGGCCGCGGCGCCTGCCGGGGTCGGTGCCGGAGTCCTGGTGACCGGCTCGGTCACGATGGCTGCCGAGGCCCGGATGCTGCTTGGCGCGGAGTCCGGCCGGGAATCCGGGGCGACCCGCTCCGAGCACACGGCCCCACGGGGAAGGGCACCCGACGACCTCGAGGACCTGCTCGACGACTTCGAGGACTACCGATGAGGGTGCTGACCTCCAGCGTCCTGATCATGGAGGCGATCGTCCTGCTGCTGGCGATCCCGGTGGCCCTCATGGTTGATGGCCGGCCCGGATGGGTCGCCTGGGTACTGGTCGCCCTGGCCCTGGCCTGCCTGCTGCTGCCGGGGCTGTTCAACCGACCGTACTTCCTGGCCGTGGGGTGGGCGCTGCAGGTGGCCGTCATCCTGGCCGGGTTCGCCGCCCCGATGCTGTTCGGCCTGGGTGTGGTCTTCGCCGCCCTGTGGTGGACGGCCGTGCACCTGGGTCGCAAGGCCGAGGCCGGTCGCGCCGCGCCGCAGTAGGCGCGCCGCACCCGCGCAGGCCCGCTGGCAGCGGTCCGGACCCCAGCCCGGGGGCGGGTAGGCTTGCCGCCTCACGGGTGGAGGTGCCGCCCGGTCGCGCAGGAGGCCCCATGACGCAGCGGACCCTGGTCCTGATCAAGCCCGACGGTGTGGCGCGCCACTTGGTCGGCGAGGTGCTCTCGCGCATCGAGGCCAAGGGGTTGACGATCATCGCCCTGGAGCTGCGCACGCTCGACCGGCAGACCGCGCAGGCCCACTACGCCGAGCACGCCGAGAAGCCGTTCTTCGGCAGCCTCGTGGACTTCATCACCTCCGGCCCTCTGGTCGCGGCAGTGCTCGAGGGCCCCGAGGCGATCGCGTCCTGGCGATCGATGATGGGCGCCACCAACCCGGTGACCGCCGCCCCGGGCACGATCCGTGGCGACCTGGCCACCGTGATGCAGGAGAACGTCACCCACGGCTCGGACTCCCCGGAGTCCGCGGCCCGCGAGGTCGCGCTCTTCTTCCCCAACCTGGACTGACCTGCGTTGATGTGTACGGAATCGACCATCCGTTGGTCGATTCCGTACCCATCAACCCACGAACTGCACGGACCGACCGCCGAGGGGTGAGCGCAGTGGGTGACTCCACCGGTCGCGCGTTCGCCAGCCGCGACCTGGCCATCGACCTCGGCACGGCCACCACCCTGGTCTATGTGCGCGGGGCCGGGATCGCGCTGGTCGAACCCTCGATCGTCGCGGTCTCGGTGGAGACCGGCGAGCTCGTCGGCGTCGGGGCGGACGCCAAGGCCATGCTGGGCCGCACCCCGGAGCACATCGTCACCGTGCGGCCGTTGCGCGACGGGGTCATCGCGGACTTCGACAACGCTGAACGGATGCTGCGCTACTTCGTGGGCCGCGTGCACAAGCGCAGCTTCTGGTCGCGGCCCCGGATCATCGTGGCCGTGCCCAGCGGCATCACCGGTGTGGAACGTCGCGCGGTGCGCGATGCGTGCTATTCCGCCGGTGCCCGCGAGGTGCACCTGATGGAGGAGCCGATGGCCGCGGCGATCGGTGCTGGGCTTCCGGTGCACGAGGCGACCGGCTCGATGGTCGTCGATATCGGCGGCGGGACCACGGAGGTGGCCGTGCTGGCCCTCGGCGGGACCGTGGCCAGCACGTCGGTGCGCGTGGGCGGTGACCGCCTCGACGAGGCGATCATCGGCTACGCCAAGAAGGAGTACTCGCTGCTCATCGGGGAGCGCACCGCCGAGGACGTGAAGCTCGCCATCGGGTCGGCCTTCCCGGCCGCCGAGGAGCCGGGTGCCGAGCTGCGTGGCAGGGACCTGGTCACCGGCCTGCCGCGCACGGTCCCGGTCACGGCCGAGGAGATCCGTTGGGCCCTCGACGAGCCGCTGCTGGCCATCGTCGCTGCCGTGTCGAGCACGCTGGACCGCACCCCGCCGGAGCTGGCCGGCGACGTCCTGGCCCGCGGGATCGTGCTCACCGGCGGCGGGGCTCAGCTCGCTGGCCTGGACCGGCGGCTGGCCAGCGAGACCGGCATGCCCGTCGTCGTCGCGGAGCACCCCACGCAGGCTGTCGTCCTCGGCGTCGGCCGTGCGATCGAGTCCTTCGACGCGTTGGCCCGCGTCCTGATCCCGGAGCCGCGGCACTGATGGCCCGGCGCAACACCAGGGTGATCGTCGGTGCCCTGCTGGCTGCTGCCCTGATGCTCGTCCTGCTCGACCTGCGCAGCTCGGGCCCGACCCAAGCCCTGCGCGGCGCGGCCGGCGCGGTGGCCGGTCCATCGGAGCGTGCCCTGGCCTGGGCCCGGGATTCGGTGGTCGACCGGTTCGGGGGGCGGGCGCGCAACGCGAGCGGATCGCCGAGTTGGAGGCCCAGCTCGCGCAGGCGCGCGCCGAGGCCGGGGCAGCCGCAGCCGGTCGACTCACCCAGGCTCAGGACGCCGAACTGGCCGCGCTCGCTCCCGCGCAGGGGTACCGCCCGGCTGCTGCGCGCGTGGTGTCCGTTTCGGCCGGCCAGGACCTCGTGCGCTCTGTGGCCATCTCGGCGGGCTCCTCTGTCGGGGTGCGCTCGGGGCTCGCAGTGCTCGGAGTGCAGGGCATGGCGGGGATCGCCGAGGCCGTGTCGCCGCAGGTCAGCACCGTCCGACTGCTGGTGGACCCCAGCACCGAGCTCGCGGTCCGGGTCGCTGCCTCGGGAGAGGCCGGCATCTTCCGCGGCACCGGCGCGGCGGGCGCGCTGACCCTGCTGGACCCTCAGGGCGCCATGGCCCCGGGCGACCTCGTCGTCACGCTGGGCACGCCCGGCGGGGCCATTCCGGCCGGACTGCCGATCGGTCGCATCACGAAGGTGACCGGGACCTCGACCGCGCTGAACCGGGTGGGCGAGGTTGCGCCGGCCGTGGACGACTCGACGATCGACCGGGTGCTCGTGCTGATCCCTGATGGCTCCGCGCCCGATGGCTCCGCGCCTGATGGCTCGGCTCCCGCCGGCTCCGCGCCCGACGAAGGCGGTGGCGCCCCGTGACGGCTCGCGCCGGGCAGGCCGGCCGGATTCGCTGGGGGAGCCCGACCTCGGGGCCCTTCAGGGTGCTGGGCGCAGGTGCCGGACCCTCCGGAGCGCCGGAGTCGTTCGGCGCAGCCACCCCTATGCCGCGCTCCCCGTGGACCCTGACCCTGCTCGGGGCGGCGCTGCTCCTGCTGGTCCTGCTGCAGGTGACCTGGGTCAACCTGCTGCCCACCGCGTGGGCGGTTCCGGATCTCGTGGCGATCTGCGTGCTGGCGATCGCCCTGACCCACGGGGCCAGGGCCGGGGTCGTGGTCGGCGCCGTCGCTGGTGTGGTCCTGGACCTCATCCCGCCGGCGGCCGGGCCACTCGGCGGCTGGATGCTGGTGCTCGTGCTGGCCGCGGCCCTGATGGGTCGGGCCGGGGCCACCTACCGACCGGGCCCGTTCGCGGCCATGGCCGTGCTCGCACTGGGCTCCGGTGCCGTCGTGATCGCGCGCGCCGTCGTCGTGTGGTTTGCCGGCGGCGCGACGGGGATGTCCTGGAGTGCGCTGGTGCTGGCTGTCGCGACGAGCGTGGCCTGGGGGCTGCTGCTGGCGCCGGCCGCGCTCCTGCTGAGCACCCGGCGCACGCCACGCGTGGCGAGCCCACCGCGTGTGCCGCCGGGGCTGTCGAGCCCTGCCAGATCCGGCGGGAGGGACCGACCATGACCGACCGCGCGCACGCGCGCCTGCTCGTCCTGGCCGTCCTGGTCCTGTCCCTGGTGGTCACCCTGGCCGCACGCGCGTTCAGCCTGCAGGTCGTGGACTCCGAGTCGGCACTCCTCGCGGCGCAGGACAACCGCCTGCGCGAGGTCGTGACCCCGGCCGCCCGCGGCATGGTCCTCGACCAGCAGGGCCGCACGTTGGCGGCCAACCGGATCAGCCTCGACGTCACGGTCTCCCGGCGCGAACTGCGCCGGCTCGACGACGATGGCCAGGACGTCCTGGCCGCGCTCGCGAGCCTGCTCGAGGTGGATTCCGAGCGCCTGGCCGACCGGCTGCGCAACTGCGGGACGCCCGGCGCTCGCCCTCAACCGGACTGCTGGAACGGTGCCCCCGGAGCCAACCCGGTCATCGCCCGCGACATCGGCATCCGGGGGGCCGGCGCGATCATGGCCGACCCTCAGGGCTACCCCGCGGTCTCCATCGTGGAATCGTCGGTACGCGACTACCCGGAGCAGGAGTCCTGGCGGCCCACACCCTCGGCCACGTCGCGGCGGTCACGGCCGAGGACCTCGCCGAGGACCCGACCCTCGACGGGATCGCGGTGTCTGGCCGGGCCGGACTCGAGCAGGTCTATGACCAGGCCCTGCGCGGCACGCCGGGCCGTGAGCAGGCCGAGGTGGACAGCGCCGGGCATCGGGCTGCGGCCACCGTCCTCGAGCCCGCAGAGCCGGGGCTGACGCTCGTGACCAACATCGACGCGGATCTGCAGGCCGTCGTCGAGGCGCAGCTCCAGGCCGCCATCGAGCGGGGTCGGGGCCGGATCGACCCGATCTCCAAGCGACCCTATGAGGCCGACAGCGGGGCCGCCGTCGTGCTCGACGTGCGCACCGGGGCCGTGCTGGCGTTGGCGTCAGCCCCGGGATTCGACGCCAACGTGTGGGCAGGCGGGATCTCGGAATCGGACTACGCGGCGCTGACCGAACCGGGGGCGGGTCAGCCACTGCTCCATCGGGCGGTGGCCAGCGCCCTGGCCCCGGCGTCGACGTTCAAGGTGGTCAGCACCGCTGCCGCGCTGCGCGCCGGCTACTCCACCACCGCCGCCTACCCCTGCCCGAGCGCCTACACGGTCGGTGGTCGGGCGTTCCAGAACTACAAGTCCCGTTCCTACGGACCGATCTCCCTGCAACGAGCGCTCGAGGTCTCCTGCGACACCGTGTACTACCGCCTGGCCCATGAGCAGTGGCGCGCCGACGGCGGGTCGACGCGAGTGGCCCAGCCCGCCGACCTGCTGGCCAGCACGGCAGCCGACTTCGGGTTCGGCCGGCCGACCGGGATCGACCTGCCGGGGGAGACCGCGGGCCGGATCGCGTCCCGGGAGTACAAGGCGACCCAATGGGAGGCCCAGCGCGACGACTGGTGCCGGCGGGCGGAGTCGGGCTACCCGGAGGTCGCGGACCCCACCCGCGCCAAGTACCTCAAGAAGCTGGCCAAGGAGAACTGCGCTGAGGGCATGCTGTGGCGGGTCGGGGACGCCCTCAACGCGGCGATCGGCCAGGGCGACACCACGGCCAGTGTGCTGCAGATGGCCTCGGCCTATGCCGCCATCGCCAACGGGGGCACGCTCTACCGGCCGCAGGTGGCCCGCGCCCTGCTGGCTGCCGACGGCTCGGTGCGCGACGAGATGGAGTCCGAGGCGACCGGGACGCTGGGCGTGCCCGCCGAGGACCTGGACTTCCTCCGTCGGGCGCTGCGCGGCGTGATCGACGATGGGACGGCCCGAAGGCCCTTCGCGGGCTTCCCCCTCGACGAGGTCCCTCTGGCCGGCAAGACCGGCACCGGTGAGGTGTACGGATCCCAGGCGACCTCGTGGTTCGCGTCGTTCGCGCCGGCCGACGACCCGCGCTACGCCGTGGTGATCATGGTCTCCCAGGGCGGCACCGGGGCAGGCACCTCCGGGGCCAGCGTCCGCGGGATCTACGAGGCACTGTTCGGCGTGCGCGACGGGGCCGCCGACCCGACCCGAAGCGTGCTGGTCGGCGGAGACGTCGCCGACGCGCTGCCCACGATCGGCGCCGACGGCCTCCCGCAGGCCCCCAGGCCATGACCGTCCTGCGCACCGCGCCCCCGCTGCGCCCGCGCACCAGCCCGCCGCGGCTGCGCCAGTGGGACTGGTTGCTCCTCCTGCCGGCCGCCACCCTGTCGCTGCTCGGGGTGGTGCTGATCTGGTCTGCCACCTCGGCACGCCTCACCGCGGCCGGCCAGTGGCCCGGTGGGTCCGCGGCCCGGCACCTGGTCAACCTGGCGCTGGGTCTGGTGCTGTGCGTGATCGTGTCCCGGCTGGGCCACCGGGCGATCCGGCGCTACACGCCGATGCTGTACGCAGCGAGCCTCGCGGGCCTGGTCCTGGTGCTCTCGCCGCTGGGTAGCACGATCAACGGCGCGCAGGCCTGGATCCGGCTCCCGGCCGGATTCACGCTCCAGCCCTCGGAGTTCGCCAAGGTCGCGATCATCGTCGGTGTGGCTCTGGTGCTCTCCGACCGGAGCCCGGGGGACGTGCCGCCCGGGCGCACCGTCGTGCGTGCCCTGGCCATCGCCGCCGTGCCGGTCGGCCTGATCATGCTCCAACCGGACCTCGGGACCGTCCTGGTGATCGTCTCGATCGTGGTCGGGATGCTCGTGGTCGCCGGTGTGCGGATCTGGCAGCTGGCGCTGCTGGGGGTTGCAGGCGCCGCTGCCGTGGCTGCGGCGTTCGCCCTGGGTCTGGTCGACGACTACCAGATCGACCGGCTCACAGCCTTCGCGCGGCCCGAGGAGGGAGCGCGCACGTACGGGTACAACACCCAGCAGGCGCGAATCGCGATCGGCGCAGGCGGGCTGCTCGGCCGGGGGCTGGGGCAGGGGACGCAGACCCAGGGTGGATTCGTGCCGTTCAACCACACCGACTTCGTGTTCTCGGTGGCCGGTGAGGAGCTGGGCTTCGTCGGGGTGTGCGTGCTGCTGGGCCTGCTGGCCCTGGTGCTCTGGCGCGGGCTGCTGATCGCCCTGCGCGCCCGGGACCTGTTCGGCCGGCTGGCCGCCAGTGGCGTCGTGCTGTGGTTCGCGCTGCAGTCGTTCGAGAACATCGGGATGAACCTGGGGATCATGCCCGTGACCGGCGTGCCGCTGCTGTTCGTGTCCTATGGCGGGTCCTCGATGTTCGCCGCCTGGATCGGTATTGGGCTGCTGCTCAACATCCACGCCGGCGCGACCTCCGACGACTGACGCGCCGCGACCGGTCCCACCGGGGCGACGGCCATGGCTCGACTCGGCCGTGGTGGCGGTCGCAGGAGGTCTCGGGACTCCCGAGTTCAGTCGTCCTGGCTGAGCAGCGGGTACATCTTGCCCGTGTGCTCACCTGTCTCGTAGATCCGCCACGGCGGGCCCACGATGTTCGGGTCCGGCATGCCGACGAGTTCCTCGTCCTTGTCCGGGTAGTCCACGGTGGCCAGCACCCAGCGCATGGCCTCGAGCCGGCCGCGCTTCTTGTCGTTGGAACGCACCACCGTCCACGGCGCCCACTCGCTGTCCGTGTAGAACAGCATCGCCTCCTTGGCGTCGGTGTAGTCCTGCCAGCGGTCCAGGCTGGCCAGGTCCATCGGCGAGAGCTTCCACTGCCGCACGGGGTCGATGCGTCGGATCGTGAACCGCGCCACCTGCTCCTTGCGGCTGACCGAGAACCAGAACTTGAACAGGATGATGCCGCTGCGCACGAGCATCCGCTCGAACTCGGGCGCCTGACGCATGAACTCCTCGTACTGCGCGTCGCTGCAGAAGCCCATGACCCGCTCGACGCCGGCCCGGTTGTACCAGGAGCGGTCGAACATCACGATCTCCCCAGCGCTGGGCAGGTGCTTGATGTAGCGCTGGAAGTACCACTGGGTGCTCTCCTCCTTCGTGGGCTTCTCCAGCGCCACCACGGTCGCACCGCGCGGGTTCATGTGCTCCATGAACCGCTTGATCGTCCCGCCCTTGCCTGCCGCGTCGCGGCCCTCGAACACCATCACGATCCGTGCCCCGGACTCCTTGACCCACGCCTGCATCTTGAGCAACTCGATCTGCAGCAGTCGCTTGGTCAACTCGTACTCGCGCCGCGAGATCCTGGAGTCGTAGGGGTAGCCCTCGCGCCAGGTGCCGACCGGGGTCCCGTTCGGTCCTAGCAGTACTGGGTCGTCGACCTCGTCCCACGTGTCGGCGGCCGTCAGGCCGAAGTGCAGCAGCCGGTCGTCCTCGGTGTCCTGCAGGGCCTCGATGATGTCGGCGAGGTCCATGATCGACTCGAGATCGAACTCGTGGACTTCCGGATCGTGGGTCATGCCCCGATGATGCCGCCCGGGTGCATCGGCTGGCGCGTCGGGGGTCGTCGCAGCAGGTGAACTGTGCGTGCCGCGGTGCGCCCGGTGACCGGCGCGTCGGACTAACCACCACCCATCCGCCCTATCCTGCGTCGTATGGCGATCACCCTCGACCGATGGCTTCGGCTGCGCACATACCTGTCCGAGGACTTCCTCGGCGGTCCGCGTCCGGTGAAGATGAACTGGGTGATCAACTTCCAGAAGGGCGGCACGCTGCCGTTCGTGCTGGGCCTGATGGTGCTCACCGACACCTGGACCGCGACGGCATGGACCTACCTTGCCCTGCACGGCAGCTACGGCCTGATCTGGCTGCTCAAGGACGTCGTCATGCCTGATGCCCGCTGGCAGACGCGGATCACCGCCGGCGGGGCGTTCATGACGTTCGCCCTTGTGCTCGGGCCCTACTGGCTGGCCCCGATCCTGCTCATGCGCGATGACACCGAGCAGCCGGCCTGGCTGCTCGTCGCCGCCGCGATCGCCTACGCGATCGGCGTGGTCATCATGATGGCCAGCGACGCCCAGAAGCACTTCGTCCTGGCCGAGCGACGCGGACTGATCACCACCGGTTGGTTCGCGCGCGTTCGGCATCCCAACTACCTCGGCGAGATGATCCTGTACGGCACCTTCGCCGTAGTGGCCGGGCATTGGCTGCCCTGGCTGGTGCTTGCGTGGGTGTGGTTGGGGCTGTTCGTGCCGAACATGCTGGGCAAGGAGCGCAGCATGAGCCGCTACCCGCAGTGGGCGGACTACCGAGCCAGCACCGGGATGCTGCTCCCACGCCTGCGCGGTGTGCCCGCCGCAGCTGAGGCCGCCACACAGCCCACGTCTGCGTAGCTCTACCCACCCACCCACCCACCCACCCACCCACCCACCTCTTTCTGGGTTGCCCGGCCCCCCAGCTCGGGCCACGGTCTGATGGGCGGCTCGGACACAGCGTGACGGGCGAACCTTGCCGTCGATGTGGTCGTGGGGACGTGCTCGGCGCATCCCTGCAGACAACCTCGCCGCGGACATGGTCGTTGCGTGGGGATTCAGCCGGCCCGAGAGCGACCGCATCGACGGCAAGGTTCGCGCGGTCAGCCGCGGAACCCACTCGAGACGACCACATCGACGGCATGGTTGGCCCTACTGCGGCCAACGGCCGGGGACGCACTCAGATCCTGCC
The DNA here is from genome assembly GCA_963788325.1 of uncultured Actinomycetes bacterium. Lineage (GTDB taxonomy): Bacteria > Actinomycetota > Actinomycetes > S36-B12 > CAIYMF01 > Prado023. The sequence continues at coordinate 376,050 of CAWBGJ010000014.1, read as the reverse complement.
TTCCGCCGATCCGGTCTACCCTTGGCCAATGCCGCAGACCTCCCCGCGCTCGAGCGCGCCCGTGTTCGACCGACTCGAGCGGGTGCTGCCTCGGGTGAGCAAGCCGGTGCAGTACATCGGCGGCGAGCTCAATGCCGCGGCCAAGGCTTGGGACTCCGCCGACGTCCGCTGGGCGCTCATGTACCCCGACGCCTACGAGGTGGGCCTGCCCAACCAGGGCGTGCAGATCCTCTACGAGATCCTCAACGAGGCCGACGGGGTGCTCGCCCAACGCAGCTACGCCGTGTGGCCCGACCTCGAGGCCCTGATGCGTGAGCACGCGATCCCGGCCTTCACCGTTGACGGCCACCGCCCGCTGGGTGCGTTCGACCTGCTCGGGATGTCCTTCTCCACCGAGCTCTGCTACACGAACATGCTCACCAGCCTCGATCTTGCCGGCATCCCGCTGCACACCGCTGCGCGCACCGACGTCCACCCACTGGTCGTCATGGGCGGGCATGCCGCGTTCAACCCGGAACCGGTCGCGGACTTCATCGACCTGGTGGTCCTCGGCGACGGCGAGCAGGCGGTCCTGGCGATCAGCACGATCGTTGCGGCTTTCCGCGCTGAGCACCCCGACTACGGCCTCTCCGATCAATCGGGCGAGGCGACCCTGCGCCGGGAGCTGCTCGAGCGGCTGGCTGCAAGCGGCGCTGTCTACGTACCCGCGCTCTACGACGTGGAGTATCTGGCTGACGGCCGGATCGGTCGGGTCGTGCCCAACAGCCCCGCGGCGCCGTGGCGGGTGGCCAAGCACACCTTGATGGACCTCGACGAGTGGCCCTACCCGAAGAACCCGCTGGTCCCGCTGGCCGAGACCGTGCACGAGCGGATGAGCGTGGAGATCTTCCGCGGGTGCACGCGGGGATGCCGGTTCTGCCAGGCGGGCATGATCACCCGGCCCGTCCGGGAGCGTTCGACCGCCACCCTGGGCCAGATGATCGACAACGGGCTGCGCAAGACCGGCTTCGAGGAGGTCGGGATGCTCTCGCTGAGCAGCGCCGACCACTCCGAGATCGCCGAATTGAGCAAGGGCCTGGCAGACCGCTACGAGGGCGAGCAGGTGTCGCTGTCCCTGCCGAGCACCCGCGTGGACGCGTTCAACATCGACCTGGCCAACGAGCTGTCGCGCAACGGCCGGCGCTCCGGGCTGACGTTCGCACCAGAGGGGGGCAGTGAGCGGATGCGCCAGGTGATCAACAAGATGGTCTCCGAGGACGACCTGATCAACACCGTTACGGCGGCGTACTCCTCGGGCTGGCGCCAGGTGAAGCTCTACTTCATGTGCGGGCTGCCCACCGAGACCGACGAGGATGTCCTGCAGATTGCCGAGCTGGCCAAGAACGTGATCAAGGCCGGTCGGGAGGCTGCTGGCACCCGCGACATCCGCTGCACTGTGTCGATCGGTGGATTCGTGCCCAAGCCGCACACGCCGTTCCAGTGGGCCGCGCAGCTGGACCACGAGTCCACCGACCGGCGCCTGCACGCGCTGCGCGACGAGATCCGCAAGGACCGCAACTACGCGAAGGCCATCGGGTTCCGCTACCACGACGGCCGGCCCGGCATCGTCGAGGGACTGCTCTCGCGCGGGGACCGCCGTGTCGGTCGGGTCATCGAGGCGGCCTGGCGCGACGGCGCCCGGTTCGACGGCTGGAGCGAGCACTTCTCGTTCGACCGCTGGATGGCCGCAGCCGAGCAGGCGCTGGCCGACGAGCCGGTCGATGTCGACTGGTTCACGATCCGCGAGCGGGAGCAGAACGAGGTCCTGGCCTGGGACCACCTCGACTCGGGGCTGGACCGCGACTGGCTGTGGCAGGACTGGGAGGACGCCCTTGCCGGGGGCGAGGTCGAGGACTGCCGGTGGACGCCATGCTTCGACTGCGGCGTGTGCGACCACCTCGGAACCGAGATCCAGGTCGGTCCGGGCGAGGCCGTGCTCCTGCCGTTGCCGCAGGTCCGCTCGGTGGTGGAGGCCTGATGGCCGCCCGTCGGACCCCTGACCGCGAGATCGTGCCCGCGGTCCAGAAACTGCGCATCCGCTACGCCAAGCGCGGGCCGCTGCGCTTCTCCTCGCACCGGGACTTCCAGCGTGCCCTGGAGCGGGCATTGCGCCGGGCGCGCGTGCCGATGGCCTACTCGGCCGGCTTCTCGCCGCATCCGAAGGTGTCCTACGCGAACTCCGCGCCGACGGGCGCCGCGAGTGAGGCAGAGTATGTCGAGATCGGGGTGGTGGCGCGCTGCGACCCGGACGCGATGCGCGTGGCCCTCGACGAGGCGCTGCCGCCGGGGCTCGACGTCCTGGACGTGGTCGAGGCAGGTGCGCCCGACTTCGTGGCTCGGCTCGAGGCCAGCCGTTGGCGCATCGAGGTGCCCGACGTGACGGCTGAGCAGCTGGGTGCGGCATGGTCGGTCCTCGTGGACGCTGCGAGCGTGCCCGTGGAGCGGATGATGAAGCAGGGTCGGCGCACCCTGGACCTGCGGCCCGCGCTCATCGCCGGCACCGTAACTGATGCGGGATCGTTGGGGGCGACCCTGGAACTGACCGTCGCGAACGTGACCCCGACAGTGCGCCCCGAGGAGATCCTCCTCGCGCTGCGCGATCTCGGTGGTCTGGCCCTTGGCGCTCCCGCCCGCCCCACCCGGTTGGCGCAGGGCCCTCTGGGCGCCCACGGCGAGGTGGGCGACCCGCTGGCCGAGGACCGTGCACTGGCCGACCTCGCTGCCGCACAGTCCGCCACCCCCTGACCCGCGGTCTCCCCGCCCCGCACCGCTGCCACCGCGCGCCCCGCGGTCGGTGCCCGCCCGCTCCTTGCCCACGCGACTGGCCGCCGCCCACCCGCTCAACCGCCATTCCTCCACGTCAGCGGCGGTCCGGCGACTCTGACGTGGATCGATCCACCTTCGGGCGACGCCCAGGTGGAGGCACTCGGGATCGGGGCTGGCCGGCGGGCGCCGGCGCGGTTGCCAGGCGTGGGTGGTCCGCTGTGGCATAATTCGGCCCAGTCGCCCCGTGGATCGAGGCGACCCACGTTCGAGGCGTCGCACCAATCACACCGCCTTGTGCCGCCCCGCGCTGGCACAGGCAGTGATCAGGTCGCGACCGGGAGTGGGCGAATTCCGTCCCACCTCCGGGTCCGCCGACAGCGCGGAGTTCGAGGGCGACGCACGCACCACGTGTGCACCTCGGGCGGAACACAAGGCTTTGCTGGGACGCGTTCGCGGGTTCTGGCCATATGTGGGGCACTGCCGTGGCGCTGGTCGTCTCGGGATACCCGTGAGGAGACCACCATGGTCGACGAGAACGAGCAGCAGACCTCCGCAGCAGCCTCCACGGATGAGTCGGGAGCCGAATCCGGCGCCCCCGCCGCGGCGCCCCGTCGGCGCCGGCGAGCGGCCAGCCGGCCGGCCGGACCGCCGGTGGTGGTCGAGGGCGCGCAGGACGCCGCCGAGCAGGGTGAGTTGTTCAGGTCTGCAGCGCAGGCCGGGGCGAGTGCTGCCGGCGTCCTCGACACGGCCGACGAGGCAGCAGGTGCGGAAACAGCCGATGCCGTGAGTGAGCAGGCCCCTGTGGTTGAGCCGCTCGAGGACGAGACCGACGGCGCGATCGACGACGAGAGCGACGAGTCCGCGCAGTTCGAGGCTGCCGCGATGGGGGGCGACGAGGCGGACGCCCCGGCCGGGGCCCCAGCGTCGATCGATCCCGAGCCGGCCGCAGCCCCGGTGGCACGCAGGTCCCGCCGCGCGACCCGAGGGGTTACCACCGTGGCCTTCTCCGCGGTGCCGGAGGCCGAGGCTGAGCCGGCACCTATGGCGGCCATCACTGCACCGGCCGAGGTCCCGGCGATCGCAGCCGTGTTCCAGGCTCCGGACGAGACCAAGGCGGTACGACGCAGGCGGGGCCGCGATGCCCAGGCCCGCACTGAGGCCGACTCCGAGTCGGGCACCTTGGCTGCGGTGGATGAGGCGACCGACGGCGCTGAGCCGGAGTCGGCTGATGCCACCGACGGCGCCAGCCAGCCCAAGCGCACCAACCGGAGCCGTCGCTCCCGCGGGCCCCGAGCCGCGGAGGCCCAGTCCGCTGAGGGCGCGGAGGTCGAGGCCATCGAGGGCCAGGCAGGGGGGGACTCCGCGGCGGACGCTGACCGATCCGGTGGCGAGGAGGCGTCGGCCGCTGAGGACGCCGACCGAGCTGAGTCCGCCACCATAGACGACGACACCGACGAGTCCGATGAGTCCGACGAGTCCGCGGAGGGTCTCGACTCAGACCGCGAGGAGGACGGTGCACCTCGCCGCCGTCGCCGTCGTGGTGGCCGTCGTCGTCGCCGGCCCGGCACGGGCGGTTCTGACGACGCCGAGGGCACAGACGCCAGCGGCGCCGAGGGCAGCGACGATGACGGTGCCGACGACCAGGGCCAGTCCACCGGGCAGTCCGCGGACGAGGCTGACGACTCGGACGCCGATGCAGACGAGGGCGAGTCCCCGAGTGCCCGTCGCCGTCGTCGCCGTCGGCGCAAGGCCGGGGTCGCCGAGGAGATGGAGGACCTCTCCAGTGAGGACCCCCCGAACACCGTGGTCAAGGTGCGCGAGGGCCGTCGGCCCAGTGACGAGATCACGTCCCTGCGTGGAAGCACCCGGATCGAGGCCAAGAAGCAGCGCCGTCGCGACGGTCGGGAGGCCGGCCGCCGGCGTGCCCCGATCCTCACCGAGGCCGAGTTCCTGGCCCGCCGCGAGTCGGTCAACCGCGTCATGTGCGTCCGCGAGCACGGTGACCGCACGCAGATCGCCGTGCTCGAGGACGGCATCCTCGTCGAGCACTACGTCAATCGCGCGGAGTCGTCGTCGATGGTGGGCAACGTCTACCTGGGCAAGGTGCAGAACGTGCTGCCCTCGATGGAGGCGGCGTTCGTCGACATCGGCCGGGGCCGCAACGCGGTGCTGTACGCCGGCGAGGTCAACTGGGACGCAGCGGGTCTGGAGGGCCAGCCCAAGCGCATCGAGTTGGCGCTGAAGTCCGGCGATCCCGTGCTCGTGCAGGTCACCAAGGACCCGATCGGCCACAAGGGCGCCCGTCTGACCAGCCAGATCTCGTTGCCCGGGCGATTCCTGGTCTACGTCCCCGAGGGGTCGATGACCGGCATCTCGCGCAAGCTGCCCGACACCGAGCGGTCCCGGCTCAAGGCGATCCTGCGCGAGGTCGTCCCCGCCGGCGCGGGCGTCATCGTGCGCACGGCCGCCGAGGGGGCCTCCGAGGAGCAGCTCACCTCCGACGTCAACCGGCTGTCGGCGCAGTGGACCGACATCCAGAAGAAGACCAAGTCGGCCTCCGCCCCGGCCCTGCTCTACGGCGAGCCGGACCTGGCGATCAAGGTCGTGCGCGACATCTTCAACGAGGACTTCACCTCGTTGCTGGTCCAGGGCGACACCACCTGGGCCACGCTCAGCGAGTACATCGGCTGGGTGGCGCCTGACCTGCAGCCCAAGATGGCCAAGTGGGTCGAGCCGAACGAGCTGTTCGCGGCCCACCGGATCGACGAGCAGCTGGCCAAGGCCCTGGACCGCAAGGTCTGGCTGCCCTCGGGCGGCTCGCTGGTCATCGACCGCACCGAGGCTATGACCGTGGTCGACGTGAACACCGGGAAGTTCACCGGTCAGGGCGGCAACCTCGAGGAGACGGTCACCAAGAACAACCTCGAGGCCGCTGAGGAGATCGTGCGCCAGCTTCGCCTGCGCGACATCGGCGGGATCATCGTCGTGGACTTCATCGACATGGTCCTGGAGAGCAACCGCGACCTGGTCCTGCGCCGGCTCGTGGAGTGCCTCGGTCGCGACCGCACCAAGCACCAGGTGGCCGAGGTCACCTCGCTGGGCCTGGTGCAGATGACCCGCAAGCGGATCGGACAGGGCCTTCTGGAGGTCTTCTCCACGCAGTGCGAGCACTGCGGCGGGCGCGGGCACCTGGTGTCCACGGAGCCGGTGGGTTCGGCCGAGGCGCCTGCCGAGGAGGCCACGGGAGGCAACCGGCGTGAGCGCGGCGGCCGGCGTGGCAACGGCAACGGCAACGGGAACGGGGGCGGCGGTCGCCAGCAGTCACAGGCTGTCCTCGGTGGTCGACAGACAGGCAAGACCCCGCCGCCGCCGAAGTTCGATGAGCACGGGCACATCGACCACTCCGATGAGGAGCACTCCGAGGACTCGCACACCGGGGACTCGCACACCGACGCCGGGCAGCCCGACCTTGCGCCTGATCAGGCGGCCGTGATCCTGGCCGAAGCGGTCGCCGAGGGCATCGTGGAACTCCCCGAGGGTTCCGAGGGCGAACCGGCCCGTGCCGATGATGACGCTGTCACCGCCGCTGACGCCGATAGCGCGGTTCCCGACGACGCGGTCGCCGCTGACGACGCGGTCGCCGACGACGCTGTCGAGGAGTCGACCGACGGAGCCGGGGCCGACGAGCCCGCCCCGGACCCCACTGCCGACGACGTCACAATGGTCGCCGAAGAGGAGGCGGACCAGTCCACCGCGGTTTGACCGTTTGCCGGTCCGATCCGTACCCTAGGAGCCTGGCGCGCGAGCGCCGATCGCATGTGCGTGCCCACGCGGGCCCGTCCAGCCCCGAACACACTCAGGAGTGCCCCCCCGTGTACGCCATTGTCCGCTCAGGCGGCCGCCAGGAGAAGGTCGCCGTCGGCGACGTCATTGAGACCAACCGTGTGGACGGCGCGCCCGGCGACAGCATCGAGCTGCCCGCGCTGCTGCTCGTCGACGGTGCCACCGTCACCTCGGACTCCCAGGCCCTGGCCGGTGTCAAGGTCTCGGCCGAGGTCCTCGAGCACACCAAGGGCCCGAAGATCGACATCCTCAAGTACAAGAACAAGACCGGCTATCGCAAGCGGCAGGGCCACCGTCAGGCCCTCACCCAGCTGCGCGTGACCGGCATCGAGAGCGGGAAGTGACCTCATGGCTCATAAGAAGGGTGCATCCAGCACGCGCAACGGCCGGGACTCGAACGCTCAGCGCTTGGGCGTGAAGCGCTTCGGTGGGCAGGTCGTGAAGTCCGGCGAGATCATCGTCCGTCAGCGCGGCACGCACTTCCACCCCGGTGCCAACGTGGGCCGCGGTGGCGACGACACGCTGTTCGCGCTGGCCGCGGGTGCGGTCGAGTTCGGCACGGCGCGGGGCCGTCGGGTCGTGAACATCGTCGAGGTCCCGGTCGCCTGACGCGGGACCACTTCAGCGGAGGCGGGCCCGATGGGCTCGCCTCTTCTGTGTGTGAGGAGGCAGTCCGCCTGACCTCGTAGGACCCACAGGGCACGTCCGACCACCCGCAGTCTCGGGGCGTGTCAGCACAGCAGGGCCGTGCGGTTGCGCGGCCAGCCCGACCAGGAGAGGAGACGTACCCATGGCGACCTTCGTGGACCAAGTGGTGATCCACGCCACCGCAGGCAACGGTGGGCACGGGTGCGCCTCCGTGCACAGTGAGAAGTTCAAGCCTCTCGGCGGCCCGGACGGGGGCAACGGGGGCCGCGGCGGCGACGTGATCCTCGTGGCCGAGACCAGCACCCCGAGCCTGCTGGAGTATCATCACTCGCCGCACCGTCGGGCCACCAACGGGGTGCCTGGTCAGGGTGGGCACCGCAACGGGGCCAACGGTGAGGACGTGGTCCTCCCGGTCCCGGTCGGAACCGTCATCAGCGTCAACGGCGAGCTGCTCGCCGACCTCCCGGTCGCCGGCGCCTCCGTGGTGATCGCCCGCGGCGGCCGCGGTGGCCTGGGCAACGCCGCGCTCGCCTCCTCACGGCGCAAGGCCCCCGGATTCGCGCTGCTCGGCGAGCCCGGCGAGGAGTTCAGCGTTGTCCTCGAGCTCAAGACCGTCGCGGACATCGGGCTCGTGGGGTTCCCGAGCGCGGGCAAGTCCTCGTTGATCGCGGCCATGTCCTCGGCGCGGCCGAAGATCGCCGACTACCCGTTCACCACGCTGGTGCCGAACCTCGGGGTCGTCACGGCCGGGTCCACGGTGTTCACCGTCGCGGACGTGCCCGGTCTGATTCCCGGCGCCTCCCAGGGCAAGGGCCTGGGACTGGAGTTCCTGCGCCATGTGGAGCGGTGCGCTGCCCTGGTCCAGGTCCTGGACTGCGCCACGCTGGAGCCGGGCCGTGATCCGCTCACCGACCTCGACGTCATCGAGGCCGAGCTCGCCGAGTACGGCGGCCTGGCCGACCGGCCGCGCCTGGTCGTGCTCAACAAGATCGATGTCCCCGAGGCCCGCGAGCTCGCAGAGCTCGTGCGCAGCGATCTCGAGGAGCGCGGCCTGCCCGTGTACGAGGTGTCCGCGGTCTCCCACGAGGGCCTGCGCGAGCTGTCGTTCGCCATGGCCAGAATCGTGTCCGAGCAGCGCAGCGCCGCCGCGCAGCCGGTGGCCCAGCGCATCGTCATCACCCCACGCGCGGTCAACGAATCGGAGTTCGAGGTCGTGCGCGAGGGTGCGGCGTTCCGCGTCCGCGGGCAGCGTCCGGAGCGCTGGATCCGCCAGACCGACTTCTCCAACGACGAGGCGGTGGGCTACCTCGCAGACCGGCTGGCCCGTCTGGGGGTCGAGGACGAGCTGGTCCGGCTCGGCGCCCAGCGCGGCGACGAGGTGCGCATCGGTGCGCCTGATGACTCGGTGGTCTTCGACTGGGAGCCGACAGTGCGCGCATCAGGCCCGGGCCCCCGCGGCCAGGACCAGCGTATCGAGGCGCCCACGGCACGCATCCATGGTCGCAGTGCCGCGCAGCTCGCCGACGGTGAGGAACCCGAGGCGCAGTGGGCACCGGACCCCGTCGATGAGCGTCCCGGCACTCCGAAGCGCCACGGACCCGTGCTGTCCCGTACTGCGGACGAGGATGCCGGCGAGGGCTCGGGCGAGGGCGAGCTCTGATGGTCGCCTCGCCCTGGGACGCCCTGCGTGACGCCAAGCGCGTGGTGGTCAAGGTGGGGTCCTCGTCGCTGACGATGCGACCCGGGGCAGGTCCCGGCGTCGACCCGGAGGCCATGGGCAGGTCCGGTGCCGGACCCATCTCGAGCCCTGTGCCGCCCCGCCGCACGGCTGGGCCGGGACCGCAGGTGGATCCAGAGCGCCGTGCTCATCCCCGGCCGAGCAACCCCGCGGACGCCTCGGTGCTCGCCGGGGTCTCCGCGGGGATCGACGTCAGCCGCGTGCACGAGCTCGTCGATGCACTGGCGCTGGCCGGCCATCGCGGTGCGCAGCTGGTGCTCGTGTCCTCGGGCGCCATCGCCACCGGGATCGCCCCGCTCGGCCTGCGCCGGCGCCCACGCGACCTCGCCTCGGCCCAGGCAGCCGCCTCGGTCGGTCAGGGCATCCTGATGGCGCACTACCACGAGGCCTTCGCCCGCCACGATCGGACCGTTGGGCAGGTGCTGCTCACGGCCGATGACCTGATCCGTCGCGCGCACTACCGCAATGCCCAGCGCACCCTGGAGCGGCTGCTGGAGCTCGACGTGGTCCCGATCGTCAATGAGAACGACACCGTGGCCACCGCCGAGATCCGGTTCGGGGACAACGACCGGCTCGCAGCGCTGGTGGCCCACCTGGTCCGCGCAGACGCGCTCGTCCTGCTCTCCGACGTCGACGGCCTCTACGACGGCCCACCGCAACGGGGTGGCACCCGGCTCATCCCGCAGGTCGTCGGCCCCGCGGACCTCGCCTCGGTCGTGGTGGGTGGCACCGGTGCGGCCGGCGTCGGGCTCGGTGGCATGGCGACCAAGGTCGAAGCGGCTCGGATCGCCACCGAGGCGGGCATCCCCGTGGTGCTCACCTCCGCGGTGAATGCCACCCGCGCGCTGGCTGGTGAGCCGGTGGGAACGTTCTTCCACGCCACTGCGCAGCGGTCCACCTCGCGGCTGCTCTGGCTGGCGCACGCCACGGGGGGGCTGGGCCAGATCCACCTCGACGCCGGTGCCGTGCGGGCCGTGCGCGAACGGGGTGCCTCCCTGCTTCCTGCCGGGATCACCCATGTGGTCGGCGGTTTCGTGGCCCGCGATCCCGTGGACCTCCTCGGGCCCGATGGGGTCGTGATCGCCCGCGGCCTCGTGGCCTATGACGCCACCGAGCTGCCCGCCCTGCTGGGTCGATCCACTCGCGAGCTGGCTGCCGCGCTCGGCCCGGAGTACGAGCGCGAGGTCGTCCACCGTGACGACATGGTGCTGCTGGCCTGAGGCCGTCCGCGGCAGGATCCCCGCCCGGCCGGGACGTGGGGTGCCACAGCGCACTCCCGCGAGCATCTCGGCGCCGTCGACTACCCTTGGCCCATGCCAGAGCCCACCGTGCCGACCGCCACCACCGCACCCACCGGGTCGGCAGCCACAGCGCCTGCTGAGCCTCAGGAGACCGCGGCCGCCGAGCGTGAAGCGGTCCTGGCCACCGCGCGCCGGGCTCGTGCGGCCGCTGTCGCCCTGCGCCGGTGCCACCGCGCCCAGAAGGACGCGGCCCTGCGTGCGATGGCCCAAGGGCTGCGCGACTCCACCGACCAGGTGCTGGCCGCCAACGCCCTGGACGTGCAGCGGGCCCTCGAGGCCGGCACCGCGCCGGGCATCGTCGACCGGCTGACCCTCACCGAGGCCCGGCTGGCTGATATCGCCGATGCTCTGGAACTGGTCGCGGACCTGCCCGACCCTGTGGGCGAGGTGGTCCGGGGTGGACGCAGCCCAACGGCCTGGAGATCCGCCAGGTGCGCGTGCCGATGGGTGTGGTGGCCATGGTCTACGAGGCCCGCCCCAACGTCACCGTGGATGCGGCCGGACTGGCGCTCAAGAGCGGCAACGCAGCCCTGCTGCGCGGGTCGTCGTCGGCCTACGAGTCCAACACAGCCTTGGTCGCGGTCATGCGCGCGGCGCTGGCCGGCACCGACGTGCCCCAGGACGCGGTGCAGCTCGTGCCGGGGCGCAGCCACGCCGCCGTGGACACGCTGATGACGGCTCGAGGGCTGGTGGACCTGCTGATCCCGCGTGGCGGCGCCGGCCTGATCCGCAGCGTCGTGGCCAATTCGACCGTGCCGGTGATCGAGACCGGCGTGGGCAACTGCCACGTCTACGTCGACGCCGCAGCCGACCTCGACAAGGCCCTGGCGATCGTCGCTGAACGCCAAGACCCAGCGCACGAGCGTGTGCAACACCGCCGAGACCCTGCTGGTGCACGCCGACGTCGCCGACGCCTTCCTGCCCCGGGTCCTCGCGGCCCTCGCGGAGAAGGGCGTGACCCTGCATGGCGACGGGGCGATGGAGCCGTACGCGGTCGCGGCCGGGATCCCGTTCGCCGCTGCGCAGGAGGACGACTGGGCCGACGAGTACCTGTCCCTGGACCTCGCCGTGGCAGTCGTGGACGCCGTGGACGCGGCCTGCGAGCACATCCGCACCTGTCCAGCGGGCACACCGAGGCCATCGTCACCGAGGCCGCTGCAGCGGCCCGGCGGTTCATCGCCGGGGTGGACTCTGCCGCCGTGCATGGTCAACGCCTCGACCCGGTTCACCGACGGCGGGCGAGTTCGGCTTCGGTGCGGAGATCGGCATCTCCACCCAGAAGCTGCACGCCCGAGGCCCGATGGGGGTGCCGGAGCTCGACCTCGACCACCTACATCGTGACGGGCGACGGCACTCCGGTGGCTGAGGCCGCGGGTCGGCGCGTCGCTGGCGGGGACGGTCGTCGGGCAGCGCGGCGGATCGTGGTCCCGACGACGATCGGGCGTGCGGCGCCGCGGCACAGCGTGGAATCCGAGGCCCACCGGGCGGATCGCTGGGAAGGGGTTGTTCTGATGGTGAACGCACTGGTCGGCTGTCCGAGGGGGTCGTCGTCGAGGACCACCCAGGAGCGCCGTCGTGGCTTTTCGGCGTGGTCGCCCTCGTGGTGCTGCTGCTGCTGCTGTTCGTGGTCACCCGGTTCAACCCTGATCGCTGAGCTGCGCGCCCGATGGCTGTGCGCCTGGGCGTGATGGGCGGCACCTTCGACCCGATCCACCATGGGCACCTCGTGGCTGCCAGCGAGGTGGCCCACCTGTTCGGCCTCGACGAGGTCGTCTTCGTGCCCACTGGACACCCGTGGCAGAAGGTCGAGCATGCCGTCACGGACCCGGAGCTGCGCTACCTCATGACCGTCATCGCCACCGCGGACGACCCGCAGGTTCACCGTCAGCCGCGTGGACATCGATCGCGCAGGTGCGACCTATTCCGTCGACACGTTGCGCGACCTGCACGCCGAGCACCCGCACGCCGAGCTGTACTTCATCACCGGCGCCGATGCCCTGGGCGCCATGCTCACCTGGCGTGACCCGCAGGAGGCGCTCGCCCTCGCGCACATGGTCGGGGTGACCCGACCGGGGCACGACCTGAGCACATCGCACCTCCCGCCCGGAACGGCCAGCGTGGTCGAGGTGCCAGCCATGGCCATCTCCTCCACCGATTGTCGGGAGCGGGTGGCGCGCGGCGCCCCGATCAGCTACCTGGTGCCCGCCGGCGTGGAACGCTTCATCACGAAGATGGGCCTGTACCGGTCGCAGGCCCCGGCCGCGGGCAGCCTCGGATGACGCCCAAGCACGCGCGACCGGAGGAGCCCGAAGATCCTCAGGAGGTCCAGGCCGCTCCAGAGCAGGCGCCGGAGCAGGCCGCTCCAGAGCAGGCGCCGGAGCAGGCCGCTCCAGAGCAGGCGCCGGAGCAGGCGCCTCCAGAGCGGGCGCCGGAGCAGGCCGCTCCAGAGCAGGCGCCGGAGCAGGCCGCTCCAGAGCAGGCGCCGGAGCAGGCGCCTCCAGAGCGGGCGCCGGAGCAGGCGCCGAACAGGCCTCCGGCGGGTCGGCTGCCGGGCCCGCGGCGCAGCAGGTCGCCGAGCCTGAACCGCCCGCGCCCTCGCCGGCGCCGGACCCTAGTTCCGCCCCCGCTCCCCGGCCGCGGCCCGCCCCGTCCCCGCCCTCCCCGCCGCGGCGACGCGGCATCCGATCGCGTTGGATGTGGGCCCTGCTCGCGGTGGTGGGACTGGGACTCGTCGCGTGGATCGTGGCGACGAACCTGGCGGCCGATCCCGTGGACCCGGCCGTACCGACGCCGACCCCGACCGTGACCGCCGAGCAGAAGACCCTGCTGCTGCAGGTGCGCAACGACGCCGACCTGGGTGCGGACAACATGGTGGCCGGCGTGGGTGGGGACCTACCTCCCGCCCAGTTGCTCGTCGCGTCCCGACTGATCGTCGACGTCCCCGGGGCCGGTGAGCAGACCCTGGGGCAGAGCGCCCGCATGCTCGACCGCTCGGCCTCCCAGGACGCCCTGAGCGACCTGCTCGCGCTGCGCATCGACGGCACCTTGAGCCTGGCGAGGTTGGCGCTGGCCGGGATGGTTGACTTCGTGGGTGGGATCACCGTGGACGTCGATCAGGCGATCACCACCACCGATCCGGACTCCGGCGTGCAGACCGTGGTGGTCCCGGTGGGTGTGCAGACCCTCGACGGGAACCAGGCCGCGACCTACGCGCTGGCCTGGCTGCCCGACGAGCCCGAGGCTGCCCGGATGGCCCGCGACCCGCAGGTCATGACCGCCACCATCTCCAGCCTGCCCGACGACGCCCTGCGCATCGAGGCGATGCTCACGTCCCTGGGTGGGTCGGCGCGGACCACCCAACCGACCACCACGGTCGCGGAGTTCCTCCTGCAGATGCGTGCGGCGATCCTGGCCGGCGGTCAGCAGGTCCGGGTCCTGCCGACGACGGACGTCGAGGCCGGCGATGACCTGGCCCTGGTGCGCGTCGACCTCGAGGCCGCCGACGCCTCACGTCAGCCCTGTTCCCGCAGGCGGTCCTCACCGGGATCGACTCCAACCCCCGGGTGCTCGTGCGCAACGGCGCGGGCACCCCCGGGCTCGGGGTGTTCGCGCGAGATCGACTCGTGGCAGCCGAGATGGTCTACATCAACGGAGGGAACGCCGACGAGTTCGGCCAGAACACCACCCAGGTGATCGTGGCCGACACCACGATGGCCTCGTTGACGCTGGGGAGCGCGTCGTGGAGGCGCTCGGCGTGGAAGGCGCTGTGGTGCAGGTGGCCGACAGCGGTCAGAACGTGGCTGACGTCGTCGTGGCGCTCGGTACCGACTTCCAGCCCTGAGTCGGTGGCCCCGTCGTGGGCCGGCGGCGAGGTAGGCTCACGCGCGTGACTGCTGACCCCCATGCCGTGGATCTCGCCCTGGCCGCCGCGCGTGCCGCGTCGGACAAGCTCGCCGAGGACATCGTCGCCATCGACGTCAGCGGGCGACCTCGTGCTCACCGACGTGCTTCCTGCTCTGCTCTGCGGCCAACGACCGGGCCGGCGCGCGGTCGTCGACGGCATCGAGGAAGCACTGCTCAAGCAGGGCGTCAAGCCGCTGCGCCGGGAGGGCGAGGCCGAGGGCGCTGGGTCCTGCTGGACTACAACGAGATCGTCGGTGCACGTGCAGCAGGCCGAGGAGCGGTTCCACTACGCCCTCGAGCGGCTCTGGCGGGACTGCCCGCTCATCGAGCTGCCCGAGGAGGTCAACCTGCCCCGCTCCGTCACTCCGTGAGCGGCGGTTGGAACGCCGCACCGCGGCGGCGGGTGGTCTTCTGGCGGCATGGGCGCACTGCGTGGAACCTGGAGAACCGGTTCCAGGGCGCGACGGACGTCCCCCTCGATGACGTCGGGCTCGCGCAGGCCGCAGCGGCCGCTCCAGTGCTGGCCCGGATGCGCCCGACCGCGATCGTGTCCAGTGATCTGGGCCGGGCGGTGACCACGGCGCGTGTGCTGGCCGACCTGACCGGTGTCGACGTGGTCCAGGACGCGGGGCTCCGGGAGACCGACGGCGGCCGGTGGCAGGGAATGACGCGCGAGGAGATCATCGAGGCGGACGAGGAGCTGTTCCTGTCGTGGGTCGCCGGGCATGATGTCCGGCCCCCCGGAGGTGAGGTGCGCAGTGAGGTCGTGGCCCGGGTGATGGCGGCCGTGGACCGGCAGGTCGGCGTGCTGCCCGCGGGAGGGACCCTGGTCGTGGTGAGCCACGGGGGGTCGATCCGTGGGGCGATCGGTGGGCTGCTCGGGCTGGCCCCGGAGCAGTGGACGGCCCTGGGCGTCATCAGCAACTGCGCGTGGAGCGTCCTGAGCCAGCTCACGCTGCCGGCCCAACCGGGCGGAGGGCCCCAGACCCGGTGGCGTCTCGAGGAGTACAACGCGGCATCAGCACCTGCGCCGGCGATAGGTGCAGACGACGCCTGAGGGGCTCGTTCGTGGGCCGCGGGGGCGCGTGGCGCAGGTTGCGGGGCGCTGGGTGCAGCAGGGTGCAGGTTGAGGGGACTCGTCTCGGCCGCGGGGCGGCCGCACCTCCCGAGTCCCCACATCCCAGCCCCCACAATGAGAGAAGCCCCCCGGAACAGCGGGAGGCTTCTTTCATTGTGGAGCTGAGGGGACTCGAACCCCTGACCCCCTGCATGCCATGCAGGTGCGCTACCAGCTGCGCCACAGCCCCGAGTACGCCGGAAGGATACCCGAGACCGAGGCCCGATCGGAAATCGGTTCACGCGCCCGGAAGCGCGCCGAACGCCGCCGTGGCACGCCAGCGCAGGGCCGCAGTCAGTGGGCGCGAGCCCGGTTGTTGCGCGGGTTGTGTTCCAACTCGATGTGGCCGAGGTGCTCCAGGAGCGGCGGTAGGTACATGCCGAACCGGCCGCGGTAGCCCTTGCGCTGCCCGTACCAGCCGCCGACCGGGTTCTCCGGAACGGCCCCACGCCTCGATGCTTCCCGCAGCGGCGGGCTTGCTCTCGTCGGTGGCACCCAGTGGCATCCAGTCGCCATGGGCGACGAGCATCGCGCGGAGGTCCTCGATGGCGCTGAGCAGGTAGGTCAGGCGCGTGGATCCGACCTGACACACGAGCAGCGGCGGGTCGACGTCGGTGTCTGCGTACATCGTGTACTGCGAGGATCCAGGGGCAGTGGTCAACTGCCATGGGTCGTCCTTGGTCCCAGCCTCAGCCATGCTGCCTCCTTGTTCGCCGGTCGGCCCGTGGGCATGCCGGGAGCGCCAGTGTCGCGGCTTCAGGCAGGCGAGTCCACAGCTGCGTCCCGGGGCCGAACGCGGGGCGGGGGCATCGAGCGCACCGACTACCCTTGGGCCCCATGAGCCAGAGCCCGCCGGAGACCGCCGAGACCCGCGAGGGGTATGACCCCGACGCCCTGCAGGACAAATGGCTGGAGGTCTGGGACCGGCTCGCGCCCTTCCGCTCCGGCCGGCCCGACGACGACCGTCCGCGCAAGTATGTGCTCGACATGTTCCCGTACCCCTCGGGGGACCTGCACATGGGCCACGCGGAGGCCTACGCCCTCGGTGACGTGCTGGCCCGCTACTGGGTCCAGCAGGGCTTCAACGTGCTGCACCCGATCGGCTGGGACGCCTTCGGCCTGCCTGCCGAGAACGCCGCGATCAAGAACGACGCGGACCCGCGCGCCTGGACGTATGAGAACATCGCCACGCAGAAGGCCTCGATGCGCCGCTACGCGTGCTCCTTCGACTGGGACCGGGTGCTCAACACCTGCGATCCCGAGTTCTACCAGTGGAACCAGTGGTTCTTCCTGCAGATGTTCGCCCGCGGCCTGGCCTACCGCAAGGCCAGCGCGGTCAACTGGTGCCCGTCCTGCCAGACGGTTCTGGCCAACGAGCAGGTCGTCGCCGGCCTGTGCGAGCGCTGCGACTCGACCGTCACCAAGAAGAAGCTCACCCAGTGGTACCTGAAGATCACCGACTACGCCGACCGGCTGCTCGACGACATGAGCCTGCTCGAGGGGCAGTGGCCCGACAAGGTCCTGCAGATGCAGCGCAACTGGATCGGCCGCTCGACCGGTGCGGAGGTCCAGTTCGCGATCGAGGGCCGCGACGAACCGGTGACCGTCTACACGACCCGACCCGACACGTTGTTCGGTGCGACCTTCTTCGTCGTCGCAGCTGACTCCGACCTGGCCGCCGAGCTGGCCCAGGGCACCGGCGCCGAGGCCGAGTTCGCCACCTACCTGGCAGCCACCAAGCAGGAGACCGACATCGACCGGCTGGCCAGTGACCGGCCCAAGACTGGCGTCTTCCTCAACCGGCACGCGATCAACCCGGTCAACGGCGAGCGGCTGCCGATCTACGCCTCGGACTACGTCCTGGCCGACTACGGCACCGGCGCGATCATGGCCGTGCCCGCCCACGACCAGCGCGACCTGGACTTCGCGCGCACCTTCCACCTGCCGGTCCGGGTCGTGGTGGCCGCCGACACCGATCCGGTGGAGACCGGGGTCGCCACTGGCGACGACGGTCCGCACGTGAACTCCGGCCCGCTGGACGGCCTGGACAAGGACGCGGCGATCGCGACGATCATCAAGTGGTTGGGGGAGCGGGGCCTGGGTGAGGGCGCGGTCAACTACCGGTTGCGCGACTGGCTGATCAGCCGGCAGCGCTTCTGGGGCACGCCGATCCCGATCATCCACTGCCCGGCCTGCGGCGAGGTCGCGGTGCCCGAGGACCAGTTGCCTGTCGAGCTGCCCGATGCGACCGGTCTGGACCTCAAGCCCAAGGGGGCCTCGCCGCTGGGGGCCCTGGATGAGTGGTCGATGGTGGACTGCCCGAGCTGTGGGGGGCCGGCGCGACGCGATCCCGACACCATGGACACGTTCGTCGACTCCTCCTGGTACTTCCTGCGCTACCTGGATCCGAACAAGTCCGATGGCCCGTTCGATCCGGCCCAGGCCAACTCCTGGCTGCCGATCGACCAGTACGTGGGCGGGGTGACCCACGCGATCCTGCACCTGCTGTACGCCAGGTTCTTCACCAAGGTCATCCACGACATGGGGATGCTCGATGCGGTGGAACCATTCACGCGCCTGCTCAACCAGGGCATGGTCCAGATGGACGGCTCGGCCATGAGCAAGTCGCGCGGCAACCTCGTGCGCCTGTCCGACGAGCTGGCGGTCCACGGGGTGGACGCCGTGCGGTTGACGATGGTGTTCGCCGGACCGCCGGAGGACGACATCGACTGGGCCGACGTCTCGCCCGGCGGGTCCCGGAAGTTCCTCGCCCGCGCGTGGCGGTTGTCCGGGGACGTCACGAGCGCCCCGGGGAGCGACCCGAGCACCGGTGACCTCGCCCTGCGCCGGATCACCCACCGCTCGGTCCACGATGCGGCCCATGCCCTGGAGACCTACCGCTTCAACGTGGCGGTGGCCCGGACCATGGAACTGGTCAACGCCGCTCGCAAGGCCATCGACTCCGGTGTGGGCCCGGCGGACCCCGCGGTCCGCGAGGCAGCCGAGGCCGTCGCGATCATCCTGAGCCTGGTCGCCCCCTACACGGCCGAGGAGATGTGGGAGCGCCTGGGCCACGAGCCCTGCGTCGCACTGGCCGGTTGGCCGCTCGTCGACCCCGCGCTGCTGGTCCAGGAGTCGGTCACCTGCGTGGTACAGGTCGCGGGCAAGGTCCGGGAGCGCCTGGAGGTGGCCCCCGACATCGCTGAGGCCGACCTGCAGGCCCTGGCCCTGGCCACACCAGCGGTGGTCGCGGCACTCGGCGATCGGGAGCCGCGTGTGGTGATCGTGCGGGCCCCCAAGGTCGTGAACGTCGTTCCGGGCTGATCTGGCACTAGCCTGAGGCGCCATGAAGGTGGCGATCGTCTCGGACTCGACCGGATACCTCTCCGGGGACCTCGCGCCCCCGGAGCTCACTGTGGTGCCGCTGGCGGTCATCCTCGAGACGGGGACGTTCGACGAGGGCGTCGGGATCAGCCCGGACGAGGTGGCGGCGGCGCTGCGCCGCAAGGCGACGGTGACTACCTCGCGCCCCGCTCCGGCCCGGTTCGCGCACGCCTACGCGGAGCTGGCTGAGCAGGGCTTCAGCCACATCGTCAGCGTGCACATCTCGGCAGACATGTCCGGCACGTACGACGCCGCTCGGATCGCCGCCCGGGAGGCGAGCATCCCGGTGCAGGTGGTGGACTCACGCACCGTCGGGATCGCCCTGGGCTTCGCCGCCCGAACCGCGTGCGAGGTGGCGGCCGCCGGAGGCACCGCGGAGGAGTCCGCTGCCGCCGCACATCGGCGGGCCGCGGCCTCCCGCACGTGGCTGGTGGTCGACAACCTCGATCAGTTGCGTCGGGGTGGGCGGATCGGGTCCGCACAGGCGCTGCTGGGCAACGCCCTGATGGTCAAGCCCATCCTCGAGGTGCGCGACGGGACGATCGCCCCACTGGAGAAGCAGCGCACGATGGGCCGGGCGGTGGCGCGGATGGCTGAGATCGCATGCGCTGCCGCGGGCTCGGCTCCCGCGGACGTGGTGGTCCAGCACTGCGCAGCGGCCGAACGAGCCCAGGACCTTGCCGGGGCGCTGGGCGCGGCACTGCCGACCTCGACCGTGCATGTCGTGGAGGTGGGCGCGGTGATCAGCGCCCATGTGGGGCTCGGCACCGTCTCGGTGGCGGTGTGCCCGCGATGAGCACTGCGACCTGGCAGACCACCGTGATGGCCGGTGCAGTGGGCTATGCGCTGGGTTCGTTGAGCCCGGCTGCGGCCGCGGCTCGACTGCGCGGGGTGGATCTTCGCGGCAGCGGCTCGGGCAACCCTGGCGCCACCAACGCCGCACGCGCGATGGGCGTGCCGGTCGGCATCGTCGTCGGCGGTCTCGACGTGGCCAAGGGGTACGCACCTGTGGCGTTCTTCGGTCAGTACGGAGCCCCGGCCGGGCACGTGGCCGGGGTAGCGGCCGTGCTCGGCCATGTCACCTCGCCGCTGCTGCGCGGGCGTGGTGGCAAGGGGGTCGCGACCTCGTTGGGGGCGATCCTGGCGATCGAGCCGATCTGGGCGATTCCCGTCCTCGCCGGGTTCGGCACCACGGTTGCCCTGACCCGTGAGGTCGGGATCGGCTCGGTGGTCGGGTCGTTGACCCTGGTGCCCACCTCCCTGGTCGTCTGGGACGGGTGGGCTGGGGTCGGGTTCGCTGTGGGGATGTCGGCGCTGGTGGTCTATCGCCACCGGCGCAACCTCCGGTCCTTCGCCGCGCGTCAGGGCTGGATCGAGCAGCCGGTGCCCGGCGCTGCGCCGGCCGGTGCGGCTGGCTGATCCGGTTGTCCGCGCGGGTCTGTGCACAGATCCGCGCGACTTCGGGTCAGGATCAGCGGGGGCAGTCATAACGTCACGGCGTGAGCCGCACCCAGGACCTCGTCGTCGCCCGCCTGCGACTGATCGCCCGTCGCTGGCAGGACGGCGGTGGGGCGCCGCGGACCGGTGCGGCATCTGGTCGCTCCTGGGCTGACCCGGCGGCAGTGCGCGCGGGGCCCGAGCTGCCCGCAGACTCGACGAGGCATCCCGTGGCCGAGCCGTGGGGGGAGCCGGGGGCCGGGCTCTGGGGGGAAGCGTGGGGGGAGCCGCAGCCCGGGTCGTGGCGGGAGCCAGTGGCGCAGCCGTCGGGGGAGCCGCATCGCTGGCTGGAGCCGGGCGACTCAGCCGGGACCGACCCGCACAGCGATGTCGAAGCAGACCCTGTGCGGGACGTGGATGACCGGGTTCGGGTTGTGGACGGTCCGCAGTGGCCAGCGCCCACCATGTGGTTGCGACTGTTGGGTCTGCTCGCACTGGTGGTCGCCGTCGGGTCTGCTGGGCTGTACCTGTCCGGCCGACCCCGGGCACAGGACATGGAACGCGCACTCGCGACCGGCGGTTCCGCAGTGACCGCCGAACCGTTCGGAGAGCCGCTCGTGGCGGCGCCGTCGCCCTCTGCGTCCCTGCTCGTGCACGTAGCTGGCGAGGTGCGCAAGCCCGGCGTCGTACGCCTGCCGGCGGGCGCCCGGGTCGAGGATGCGGTGCAGGCGGCCGGGGGTTTGCGCCGCGGCGCCTCGCTCGGGATGACCAACCTGGCGAGAGTAGTGGCTGACGGGGAGCGGATCGAGGTGGGCGGCAGTGATCCGACTGCCCATGGGGTGGAGAATGCCGGCGCGGTGGGCGCCCTGCTGGACCTGAACACTGCGACCTCAGACCAGCTCGACGGCCTGCCCGGCGTCGGTCCGGTGACGGCCGCCAAGATCTTGGCCTGGCGCACTGAGCATGGTCGCTTCACGGTGGTCGATGAGCTCGCCGAGGTACCCGGGATCGGGCCGAAGACGCTCGCTGAACTCAGGCCCCTTGTCCGGGTCTGAGCCTGCCGGGGGCCCCGCAGCCCCGGCCGGGACCATCGGTGCCGGGCAGACTCAGCCCCGGGAGCGGCCCGACCTGCGGCTGGCTCCGGTGGTCGGCGGCCTGTGGCTCGGAGAAGCTGCGATCCTGTTGCTGGCTCCCGCGCATGCCATGACCTGCGCGATCGCCAGTGGCGTTCTGCTGCTGGGGTCGCTGCTGGTCGCGGGGCTTGCGTCGCTGCGTTCGCGGGGGTCCGGTGAACCCAGCCGGTCCCTGATCGTGGGGCTCACGCTGGCCGGGGTGCTTCTGGGACTCTCGGTCGGGGCGTTGCACCTGGCTCGGCTGCACCCGCCGGTGCTGCGCGTGGCCACCTCGCAGACCGCGGTGCTGCATGCCGTGGCCACCATCACCGGCGACCCGGTGATGCACCTGCCCCCCGACGATGGGGGCCGGGTGCAATCCCCGAGCTGGTCGGTCCCTGCCCGCCTCACGCAGCTCACCGTCCGCGGTCGGGCGTACGAGCTGCGCGTTCCGGCGGTGCTGCGCGGAGACTCCGTGCGTGACCTGCAGTACGGCTCGGTGGTGGAGGTGTCGGCGCGCGCCCAGGAGCCGTGGGCTGCGCACGAGCAGTCGATGGCCCTGCGCGTCCTCGGCCCGGTGGACATCCGGTCCCCGCCGGGCCCCTTCGCGGCCGGGAGCTCGCGGGTACGGGCCGCCCTGCGAGCCGCTGTGGCCGGGTTGCCCACGGACGCCGCCGCGCTGCTGCTGGGCCTGGCGGTGGGCGATGAGTCGCTGTTGCCTGCGGACCTGGACCGGGCGATGGTGCGCTCCGGCCTGGCGCACCTGACTGCGGTGAGCGGTTCCAACACATCTCTGGTCGCCGGGATCGCTCTCTCGGCGGCAGTGGCCGTGGGCCTGGGCTGGCGAGGGCGGGTCGCGAGCAGCCTCGTCGTGCTGTCCGCCTACGTGCTGCTGGTGCGTCCGCAGCCCAGCGTGCTGCGGGCCGCCGCCATGGGCGTCGTGGCCCTCATCGCGCTGTCCACGGGAGGTCGTCGGCGCGGTCCACCCGCCCTGCTGGGCTCCGGGCTGGTGCTGCTGCTCGCGCTGCCGCAGTTCGCGCTGTCCATCGGCTTCGGGCTGTCCTTCGCCGCCACTGCGGGCCTGTTGGTGGTCGGACCGCCGATCGCCGCGCGGCTGGGGCGCTGGCCGGTGACTCGCTGGGTGCCAGAGCCCATCCGCGCCGCGCTGGCCGTGGCCACGGCAGCACACCTGGCCACGCTTCCCCTGGCCATCATGCTGGGCAACGGAGCCAGCCTGGTGGCCCTGCCGGCGAACGTCGTGGTCACGCCCCTGGTGCCGTTCGCCACAGTCCTCGGCCTGGCCGCCGCGCTGGTGGCGCCGGTCCTGCCCGGACCTGCAGCCCTGCTGGCCACGATCGCCGCGCCCGCGACGGCGGCGATCGCCTGGGTGGCGCGGTTCGCCAGTGGGCTGCGCTTCGGTGTGGTGGAGGTTCCCGCCGGTCCCGCCGGCGCCCTCGGCGCCACCGTCGTGCTGGCCGTGCTCGGCTGGGCTGCAGCCCGGGGATGGCGGCCCTGGGCGCATCCCCGGGCCCTGACCGCCCTGGGCATGGTCGGGGTGCTGATCGCTGCGCTCCACCTCGGCCGCGCCAGCCGGTGGCCACCGCCGGACTGGGTGGTCCTGGCGTGCGACGTCGGGCAGGGTGATGGCCTGCTGATCCGCGCGCCCGGCGCCCGCGAGGCGCTCCTGGTGGATGCCGGTCCGCAGGGACGAGTGATCAGCCGGTGCCTGCGGGACGCCGGTGTGGACCGGGTGACGGTGCTCATCTCGCACTTCCACGCCGACCACATCGACGGGCTGTCCGAGGTCCTGCGGCGCTGGCCGGTGTCCGGGATCCTGACCACCCCGGTCGGGATCCCGGCCGAAGGGGCAGCTGCGGTGGTCTCGGCCGCCGGGTCGGCCGGCGTCGCGCTGCGGGTCGTACGCGCCGGTGACCGGCTGCGCGTGGCAGGGACCGTCCTCCAGGTCCTCTGGCCGGCCCGCCGCCTCGAGGAGTCCCCAGCCAACAACGGCAGCGTGGTGGGGCTGGTCAGCGTCGTCACCGGTGCCGGGCAGGTGGACGT
This sequence comes from uncultured Actinomycetes bacterium, assembly GCA_963788325.1. Classification (GTDB taxonomy): domain Bacteria; phylum Actinomycetota; class Actinomycetes; order S36-B12; family CAIYMF01; genus Prado023. The sequence goes on along the minus strand of CAWBGJ010000014.1, from coordinate 352,701 downwards.
GCTCGTGACCGGCGACATCGAGCCGGAGGCGCAGACCGCACTCCTGGCCGGATCAGCACCCGGGGCTGAGGTGGTGAAGGTGCCTCATCACGGGTCGCGCTACCAGGCTCCCGGATTCGCGCTGTGGTCCGGGGCCCGGATTGCGCTGGTCAGCGTCGGCCGCGACAACGACTACGGGCATCCCAGCCAGAGCACCCTGGACCAGTACCGCGACGCCAACGCCGTGATCGGGCGCACGGACCAGCAGGGAGCCCTGGCCGTCGTCGCTCACCCCGGCGGGGTCGCGCTGGTCTCAAAGCGCTGATCTCGCAGCGCGGATGGGGCAGCGCTGAGCGGGCACTGCTCGGCGCGCTCCGAGGTCGACTCGCGTTGCCCCGCGGAGCAGCCCAGTGCTCCGGGGCTGAACCGGCCCGGACAAGTCTCCTGCCTCAGTGCGGACCAGCGCTGCCCCCGGGCGGGGCCGGCGCGGAGCGGTCCCGGGCCCCGGGCGGGACCGGCGCGGACCGGCAGGGGCACGCCCAGCCCTGGTGTCCGACCGGCGTGTCATGCTGTGGCCGATGAACGCAGCCCCGCCCCCGCGCCCCCCCCGAGCAGCGTCGACTGCTGGTCCGGCTGGGCCCCCCGCGCCCCTGACCCTGGTGACAGGCGCAGAGCCCTTCCTCATCAGCCGCGCTGTTGCGAGCGTGCTCCGGACCGCCCGCAGCGTCGATCCGACGCTGGAGCGTCGCGAGGTCGACGCGCTGGCTCCTGGCGCGCAGGGCGACCTGCTCACCGCGCTGTCGCCCTCGCTGTTCGGCGGCTCGGCCGTGGTCGTCATCGCAAATCTCGGGGATGCCGGTGAGCCGGTGCTGGCCACGCTGAGCGCAGGGGTGCTCGACCTGCCCCCAGACACCTGGGTGGTGGCCCTGCATGCCGGGGTGCGCAACCGCAAGGCGCTGGACGCCCTGCGCGCGCTCCCCGTACCCGGTGGGCTGTCCGAGATCTCCTGCGTGGAGGTCAAGCGCGGCAGGCCCACGCGGGAGTTCCTCGAGACTCAGGCCCGTCAGTCCCGACGCCGGATCACTGCTGATGGGGTCGATGCTCTGGTGATGGCACTCGGTTCGGACATCGCACTGCTGGTCGGCGCCCTCGAGCAGCTGATGGCAGACAACCCAGACGACCCGATCGACGCCGCCGATGTCTCCGCCACGTTCGCGGGTGTCGCCGAGGTCAGCGGTTTCCAGCTCGCGGACGCGGTCTGGGAGGGCCATGCCCTCGCGGCGCTGCAACGCCTGCGGTGGGGGATGACCAGCCAGACGCTCAGCGGGGCGGGCGCGGTGGGATCGCTGGCCTCGGGGCTGCGCGCCATGGTCAAGGCGTCCGGCGCGCCCAGGGGGATGGCCGAGGCCGACGTTGCCCGGCTGGCCGGTGTCCCGCCCTTCAAGGTCCGCACCCTGCGCGCTGCCGCGGCGTCCTGGGAGCACGCACAGCTGGCCGATGCCGTCACGCGCCTCGCTGCCGTGGACGCCCAGGTCAAGGGTGGCCTTCGCCCCGGCGAGAGCTTGGAGCAGGCACAGAAGGAGCGGGCGCTGGAGGCCTTCGTGATCGACACCGTGGGCCTGCGTGACCGGCCGCACCCGCACCCGAGCGATCGACCACGCCCGGGCGCAGCACCCGCGGAGCAGTGAGCTGGGCTGCCGCGGGTCCGACCTTCGCGGATACGGATTTGGCCTGCACCGGGGGTTGTCCGGTATCCTGACACCCTGCCCGCCGGCTCCCGGCGAACACAGACCTGCGCGAAGGCCCCGTCAAGGCGACCTCGTGCCCCCGGACCAGGAAGACGAAGGCTCACCACGTGGCGAACATCAAGTCGCAGCTCAAGCGCATCAAGACCAACGAGAAGGCCCGGCAGCGCAACAAGGCTGTCACCTCGAGCCTGAAGACCTCGGTCCGCAGGTTCCGTGAGGCAGCGCAGTCCGGCGATGTCGAGAAGGCCAAGGAGTACGCCCGGGTCGCCTCCCGCCAGCTGGACAAGGCCGCGAGCAAGGGCGTCATCCACCGCAACCAGGCCGCCAACCGCAAGTCGGCGATCCAGAAGCAGGCCGCAGCCCTCTGATCGACCTGCCGGGCTTGATCCCGGTATGAGCAAGCGCCAGCTGCCCAGCGGTTGGCGCTTCGTCATGTCCGGCCACCCCAGCGGCCACCAGCCACCTTCCTCCGCCCCGCCCCAGCGCCGCAGTGCCTCCACACAGCGACGCCTGCGCCACGCCCGTGAGGAGGAAGTGGCCTCTGGGCGGCGCCCACGTGGAGGAACTGCTCGGCGGCGGACGGCCAGCGGCGGTCAGCCATCGGCCCGCAGCCCTGGGACTCCGCCGGGCGCACTTCGTCCCGGGCTGGGCGGCTATCGTGATCCGCAGGTCCCCAGCAGTTGGGGACACCTCAGGCAGGTTCCTGCCGTTGATGGAGGTGCACCATGGGTCGCAACAAGTCGGTCGAACTCGCCGAGTCGGCATCGAGGCACCGGGGCGTGCGCGCACTGCTGGGCGCGCTGGTAGCTGCCGCTGTGGCAGCAGCGGGATTCTTCGTGTGGCGGCGCTCGGGATCCAGCTCTGAGCCGGCCGCTGAGCACCAGTGGGCCCCGCCGACGCCCGCGCCGGCGGCAGACTTCCAGCCGGGGATGGCTGACCTGGACAGCCCCGACGTGGTCGATGAGCAGTTCGCCGCCGAGGTGGATGCCGAGGCCGAGGAGTTGGCCGAGGAGATTGTCGACTCGATCGAGGCGCCCGACGAGGCGTCCGCGGCTGATGCGCCCGAGCAGTCGCCGCAGGCGGACTTGCAGCCGGGGATGGCTGACGTGGACAGCCCCGACGTCGTGGACGATACGTTCGCAGCTCAGGTGGACGCGCAGGCCGACGCCCTGGCTGCGGAGATCGTCGACTCGATCGACGCGACCGACAAGTAGTCAGCGCGCTGCAGCACGCACGCACACCGGCCCGCCTCGCTGCCGGCCCCCATCCGGGGGCCACTCCTGACCAGCAGTTGGATCCGAGCCCGGCCACGCTGTGGGACCATTGACCCCGTGCCGCCAGCCCCCGGATCGACCGATCAATCGATCATCCGCAACTTCTGCATCATCGCGCACATCGACCACGGCAAGTCGACGTTGGCCGACCGCATGCTGCAGATCACCGGTGTGGTCGACGATCGCTCGATGCGAGCGCAGTACCTCGACCGGATGGACATCGAGCGTGAGCGTGGCATCACGATCAAGAGCCAGGCGGTCCGCCTGCCCTACATGGCCAGCGATGGCATCGACTACGTGCTCAACCTCATCGACACGCCCGGCCACGTCGACTTCACCTACGAGGTGTCGCGCAGCCTGGCCGCCTGCGAGGGCGCGATCCTGTTGGTCGACGCCGCTCAGGGCATCGAGGCCCAGACCCTGGCCAACCTGTACCTGGCCCTCGAGAACGATCTGGCGATCATCCCGGTCCTGAACAAGATCGACCTGCCCGCCGCGCAGCCCGAGCGCTACGCCGCCGAGCTCGCGCACATCATCGGCTGTGACCCGGCCGACGTGCTGCAGGTCAGCGCCAAGACCGGCGCCGGGGTGGCTGAGCTCCTCGACGAGGTCGTGCGCCTGGTGCCCGCACCCGCCGGTGACGCCAGCGCCCCCGCCCGCGCCCTGATCTTCGACTCCGTCTATGACACCTACCGCGGCGTGGTCACCTACGTCCGGGTGGTCGACGGCCACCTGTCCACCCGCGAGCGCATCGTCATGATGAGCACCGGTGCCCACCACGAGATGCTCGAGGTCGGAGTGATCTCCCCGGAGCCAACACCGGCCGCGGGAATCGGCGCCGGCGAGGTCGGCTACCTGATCACAGGTGTCAAGGACGTGCGGCAGAGCCGGGTCGGCGACACCGTCACCGCGGCGAACAAGACCGGCGCCACCCGGGCCCTGGGCGGCTACCGCGATCCCAAGCCGATGGTGTTCTCCGGTCTCTACCCGATCGACGGCTCGGACTACCCGCTGCTGCGCGACGCCCTGGACCGCCTCAAGCTCAATGACGCGGCGCTGGTCTACGAGCCCGAGACCTCCGCGGCCCTCGGCTTCGGCTTCCGGTGCGGGTTCCTGGGCCTGCTGCACCTGGAGATCGTCCGCGAGCGCCTCGAGCGCGAGTTCAACCTCGACCTCATCTCGACGATGCCCAACGTGGTCTACGACGTGACCCTCGACGACGGCCGCGAGATCGTGGTCACCAATCCCTCGGAGTACCCAGTTGGCAAGATCGCCGAGGTCCGCGAGCCGATCGTGCGTGCGACGATCCTGAGCCCCACCGACTACGTGGGCGCGATCATGGAGCTGTGCCAGACCAGGCGCGGCAGCATGCTGGGCATGGACTACCTGTCCGAGTCCCGGGTCGAGCTGCGCTACACGCTTCCGCTCGCCGAGATCGTCTTCGACTTCTTCGACGCCCTGAAGTCGCGCACCCGCGGCTACGCGTCCCTGGACTACGAGACCACCGGCGAGCAGGCCGCGGACCTGGTCAAGGTTGACATCCTGCTGCACGGGGAGCCGGTGGACGCCTTCTCGGCGATCGTGCACCGGGACAAGGCCTACGCCTACGGGGTCGCGATGGCAGGCAAGCTCAAGGAGCTCATCCCGCGACAGCAGTTCGAGGTACCCATCCAGGCGGCGATCGGCTCGCGGATCATCGCCCGCGAGAGCGTGCGCGCGATGCGCAAGGACGTGCTGGCCAAGTGCTACGGCGGTGACATCACCCGCAAGCGCAAGCTGCTGGAGAAGCAGAAGGAGGGCAAGAAGCGGATGAAGATGGTCGGCCGGGTCGAGATCCCGCAGGAGGCCTTCATCGCCGCGCTGAACACAGAGGGCGAGCAGGGGGCCAAGCCGCGTTCCTCCGGCTGAGCGGGCCGCCGCAGTCAACGCCGATGAGCGCGGGTCCGCGCCGGATTGCTCGATGGCATCGTTGGTGCCGGCGTTGGCAGCACCGGCGGCGCTGCCGGCGCTGTCCCGCTTGACCGGTGCTTGGGGCTCGGGAAGAGTGAGGAAGGGGTGCAGGATCCCTGCGCCACCGTCGTTCACCTCACCCTGGAGGCTCTTCAATGCCCACGACCAGCGGCTCGCTGAGCACGCCGATCCCGCCGCACGCAGACACGCTGTCCCAATCGATCCTCGATCGGCTGGCTGCCACGCCGGACAAGCTGGCGTTCGTGTCCCCGGGTGCGGACGACTCGTGGTCGGTGACGCACACCTGGCGTGCGGCCGGTGACGAGATGATGAAGCTGGGTGCGGGGCTTCTCGCCCTGGGCCTGGAGCTCGAGGATCGGGTGGCGATCGCATCCAGCACCCGGACGGAGTGGATCTTCGCCGACGGTGCCGTGATGCTTGCAGGTGGGGCGAACACCACGATCTACCCGAGCACCGCCGACGACGACTTCGGCTTCATCCTGTCCGACTCCGGGTCGCGCTACCTGATCGCGGAGGACCGCAAGCAGGCGGAGAAGGCGCTGCACCAGCGTGACCAGTTGCCCGCGCTCGAGAAGATCATCCTCATCGACGGTGAGGGCGACGGGGAGTCCCTGCTGAGCTGGGAGCAACTCAAGGAGCTCGGCGTCCAGAAGCTCAAGGACGACCCGAAGGCGATCGAGGAGCGCGTTGCGCAGCTGACCTCGGAGTCCCTGGCCACCGTGATCTACACCTCGGGCACCACCGGGCGACCCAAGGGCGTCGAACTGCCGCATCGATGCTGGGTGTTCGAGGGTGCCAGTATCCAGGCCCTGGACATCATCTCCGCCGATGACATGCAGTTGCTCTGGCTGCCGCTGTCGCATGTCTTCGGCAAGGTCCTGATCGCCGCGCAGTACCAGGTCGGCTTCACGACGGCCACTGATGGCCGGGTCCCTCGGATCGTCGAGAACCTGGGCGCCATCAAGCCGACCATCATGATCGGCGTGCCGCGTATCTTCGAGAAGATCTACCAGGGGGCCAACGCCAAGGCCCAGGCTGGCGGCGGCGCGAAGGCCAAGATCTTCAGCTGGGCCTTCGATGCTTCTGCCCGGATCAAGGCCGCGCAGCGGGCGGGCGAGTCAGCCGGGCCGCTGGCAGGCCTGCAGATGGCGGTGGCAGAGAAGTTGGTGTTCTCCAAGATCAAGGAGCTCACCGGCGGCAACATCCACCTGCTGGTGTCAGGCTCCGCGGCCCTCAATGGCGACGTCGCGCGCTGGTTCGACGCCGCGGGCCTGCCGATCCTCGAGGGCTACGGCCTGACCGAGAACACTGCAGCTGCCTGCATCACCCGACCTGACGACATCGCCTTCGGCGTCATCGGCCAGCCGTTCCCCGGCACGGAGGTCATGATCGCCGAGGACGGTGAGGTCCTGCTCCGGGGGCCGCACGTCATGCGCGGCTATCGCAACAATCCGCAGGCCAATGCCGAGACGCTACTGGCGCAGGGATGGTTGGCCACCGGCGACATCGGGGTTCTCGATGATCACGGTCGGCTCAAGATCACCGACCGCAAGAAGGACATGGTCAAGACCTCGGGCGGCAAGTACATCGCCCCCGGCGCCATCGCGGCCCAGTTCAAGGCGATGTCGGCGCTGGCCTCGAACCTCGTGGTGCACGCCAACAACCGCAACTTCGCCAGCGCCTTGGTGTCCCTGGATCCCGACGCTCTGGCAGCCTTCGCCGCCGAGCATGGCCTGGCCGGGGACTTCGCAACCCTGTCCCAGAGCCCGGAGGTGCGCGCGAATGTGCAGGCCTCCATCGACCAGCTCAACGGATTGCTCAACCGCTGGGAGACGATCAAGAAGTTCACGATCCTGGACCGCGATCTCAGCGAGGACCAGGGCGAGCTCACCGCCAGCCTGAAGGTCAAGCGCAAGGTCGTGGAGGAGCACTTCGCCGACCAGATCGAGGCTATGTACGCCAACTGAGCTACGAGATTCGGCCCCGGTCACCCCGCTCCAGTGGTGAACCGGTAGTGTCCTGCGTCACACTGATGTACCGACAATTGTCCCTGTCCTGACTGCATGGACGACCACCCCGTCCCCACCCCGGCCTTGGAGGCTCCTGAATGCCCACCACCAGTGGATCGCTGACCACATCCCTTCCCCCGCACGCGGACAACCTGGCCCGAGCCATCCTGGATCGTGTGGCCGCCAGCCCGGACGATCTTGCCTTCCTCTCCCCGGGAGCCGACGACTCGTGGTCGGTCAAGTACACCTGGCGCGAGGCCGGCGACGAGATGATGAAGCTGGCGGCAGGTCTGCTGTCCCTGGGCCTCGAGCTCGAGGAGCGGGTCGCGATCGCGGCCAACACCCGCACCGAGTGGATCTTCGCCGACGGCGCCGTGATGCTCGCCGGCGGGGCGAACACCACGATCTACCCGAGCACCGGGGACGATGACTTCGGCTACATCCTGTCCGATTCCGGATCGCGCTACCTGATCGCGGAGGACCAGAAGCAGGCCGACAAGGCGCTGAGCCAGCGTGACCAGCTGCCTCGGCTGGAGAAGATCATCCTGATCGATGGCGCGGGCGACGGCGACTTCGTCATCAGCTGGGCGGACCTGCGCGAGCTCGGCGCGGCCAAGCTCACCGCGGAGCCCAAGGCCATCGAGGAGCGGGTCAGTCAGCTGACCAGCGAGTCGCTGGCGACGATGATCTACACCTCGGGCACGACCGGCCGGCCCAAGGGCGTCGAGCTGCCGCACCGCTGCTGGGTGTTCGAGGGCGCGAGCATCGAGGCCCTGCAGATCATCCAGCCCGATGACCTGCACTTCCTCTGGCTGCCGCTGGCGCACGTGTTCGGCAAGGTGCTGCTCTCCGCGCAGTACCAGCTCGGATTCACCACCGCCACCGACGGCCGCGTGCCCAAGATCGGCGAGAACCTCGCGGCCCTGCAGCCGACGCTCATGGCCGGCGTCCCGCGCATCTTCGAGAAGATCTACCAGGGCGCCAACTCGCGCACGATGGCCGCGGGCGGGATCAAGGCCAAGATCTTCACCTGGGCCTTCGACACCGGGATCAAGACCAAGGCCGCCCAGCGCGCCGGCAAGTCCGCCGGACCGTTCGCGGGTGTGCAGATGGCCATCGCCGACAAGCTGGTCTTCTCCAAGATCCGCGCGGCGACCGGTGGCCGAGTGCGCCTGTTCGTCTCCGGTTCCGCCGCCCTCAACGGGGATGTGGCCCGCTGGTTCGACGCAGCCGGCCTGCCGATCCTCGAGGGCTATGGCCTGACCGAGAACACAGCAGCTGCGTGCATCACCCGGCCTGACGACCTGGCCTTCGGTACCGTGGGGCAGCCGTTCCCGGGTACTGAGGTCAAGATCGCCGAGGACGGCGAGGTCCTGCTGCGTGGCCCGCACGTGATGCGCGGCTACCGCAACCTGCCCGAGATCAATGCCGAGACGCTGCTCGAGGGCGGTTGGCTCGCAACCGGCGATATCGGCGTCCTCGACGAGGCCGGCCGGCTCAAGATCACCGACCGCAAGAAGGACATGGTCAAGACCTCGGGCGGCAAGTACATCGCTCCCGGGGCGATCGCCGCTCAGTTCAAGGCGATGTCGTCGCTGGCCTCGAACCTCGTGGTGCACGCCAACAACCGCAACTACGCCACGGCACTGGTCTCGGTGGATCCCGACGCACTGACGGCGTTCGCTGCGGAGAAGGGCCTCACGGGGGACTTCGCGGCCATGTCCCAGAGCCCCGAGGTCCGGGCCAACATCCAGGAGTCGATCGATCAGCTGAACGCCAAGCTGAACCGCTGGGAGACCATCAAGAAGTTCACGGTCCTGGACCGCGACCTCTCCGAGGAGAGCGGCGAGCTGACCGCGAGCCTGAAGGTCAAGCGCAAGGTGGTCGAGGAGCACTTCGCCGACGAGATCGAGGCGATGTACGCCTCGTAGTCCCGCACGGTTCCTCCTCACCAGCGTCGGCGGATCGTCGCTGGTGAGGAGGAACGCGCCTCCGCACTGCCCTGGCATGGAGCAACTGCGCGCCGTGCGACCCAAGGCGCGGTCGTGGGCTCAGCCGGCGGGGGTTGGAGTGGTGTTGCTGGGGGCTGGCACGGAGGCTCCTGGCGCGGGGTTGCTTGGTGCGGAGGTACCTGGCGCGACGAACCCCGATGCGGAGGCCCCCGGTAGGCCGACGTTCGGGTCGGTGGTGCCTCGGACGGTGATCACCACGTTGGGCTGCCCGTCGTCCTCGCCGAGCACGACGTACACCGCGAACGTGTCCGCTGCGAAGCTGTAGAGGCCGGTGTTCGTCGCCGCGTCGCCGACGTACTCGGCGATCGGCATGTAGCCGCGCTCGCGCAGGGCGGCCACCACCGGCTCGGCGATGTCCAGGGCCGTGCCCTCATCGGCGGCGAAGGTCGCCGTCCAGGTGCGCCGTGGCTCAGCGCCGATCGCGTAGGCCGTCACCACCCGGCTTCCCTCCGGAAGCGGAACATCGGGCCAGTCGCTGGGCAGTGCCGCGCCGGTGAGCCCCCATTGCCGGGCGAGCAGGGTGGAGCGGTCCTGAGCGCTGGCCGTTGGCGTGGGGGTCGGTTGTGGGGATCCGATCGTCGGCACGGCCTGCGGGGTGCCCGCGCACCCGGACAGGGTCAGCGCGGCACTGGCCAGCGACAGCGACAGCCACCGTGCACCCGCCGCATGTACCCAGCGCGCGCGTCCGCCTTCCCGCTTCGGAGCGAGTGGCCGCGCGGCCGCGAGCCGCCCACGCGTTGTGCGCGGCCTGCCCGATCCGGTCATGGCGCAACGCTAACCCGCGCTGGTCGCCGCCGGTGCCACGAGGCGGGAGAATGCCGACATGCCCGCGCAGCCCACCGGCCAGACCCCGCCCGCGGATGGGTCGCTGCCCGATCAGTCCGCGGCGGCATGGGGCGCGCGTGCCTTCGGGATCTACCTGCACGTCCCGTTCTGCTCGACTCGGTGTGGCTACTGCGACTTCAACACCTACACCGCCCCGGAGCTGGCCGGCGCCCGCGGCGTGGACCGGGCCACCTTCGCAGACCATCTCGGCTCTGAGCTCGGGTTCGCACGGGGGGTGCTCGGCGCGCGTGACGTGCCGGTACGCACCGTGTTCGTCGGAGGCGGCACGCCCACGTTGTTGAGCCCTGAGGCGCTCGGGGGCCTCCTGCGCCGGGTCGACGCCGAGTTCGGCCTGGACCCCGCCGCCGAGATCACGCTCGAGGCCAACCCCGACTCAGTCGACCCAGCCAGCCTGGCCGCGCTGCGCGAGGTCGGCTTCACCCGGATCTCGTTCGGGATGCAGAGCGCGGTGGCACACGTGCTGGCCGTGCTGGACCGCACGCACACTCCGGGCGGGGCCCTGCGGGCGGTCGGAGACGCGCAGGCCGCTGGTTTCGAGCAGGTGAGCTTGGACCTGATCTACGGCACGCCGGGGGAGTCGCTGGCGGATTGGTGCCAGACCCTGGACATGGCCCAGTCCGCGGGGGTCGGGCACATCTCGGCCTACGCCCTGATCGTGGAGCCCGGGACCCGGCTGGCCGCGGCGGTCCGGCGCGGGGACATCGAGGCACCCGACGACGACCTGATGGCCGACATGTACGAGGCCGCCGACGAGGCCTTCACCGCGGCGGGGCTGCCCTGGTACGAGCTGTCCAACTGGGCCGTCCCCGGCCACGAGTGCCGGCACAACGTGGCCTACTGGCACGGCGACGACTGGTGGGGGATCGGCCCAGGAGCGCACAGCCACGTGGCGGGCACCCGCTGGTGGAACGTCAAGCACCCGGCCGCCTACGTGGCGCGGCTGAACGCCGGGGAATCGCCGGCGGTGGGTCGCGAGGTCCTGGACCCGGGCACCCGGGCCGTGGAGGACATCCTCCTGCGGGTGCGCCTGGTCGAGGGCTTGCCATTGGCGGGTCTCGACCAAGCCGCGCACGCCGAACTGCCGGGGCTGGTCGGTGACGGGTTGGTGGTCCTCGACTCGGATCGGCTCGTGCTCACGCGCCCCGGTCGGCTGCTGGCCGACGCGGTGGTCCGCCGCCTGGTTCCTTGAGCGCCCGCAGCGGGCGCCTCAGGCGCCCCAACCGCTCAAGCCGCCGAGGGACAACAGGACTGCGACCAGGGTGACCACCAGGATCGCCATCCCGACCAGGCCCAGGATTCGCCCGACGTTGGTGGTGCCCCGCCCTGCGGGGTCCATCGTCCCGGCGTCCATGGCGGCCAGATCGTTGCGGCCCATGAAGAAGGCGACGAACGCCAGCGGTGAGCAGACGAGCAGGCCCAGGATCCCGAGGACGAGCACGGTGGTCCCACGGTGCGGCTGGACCATCGCCGCGCCATACCCCGGCCCCGGTGGAAAGGCCGGCGGGTAGGCCGGGACCGAGTCGAACCCGCTCGGAGGTGCCGGCGGGTACTGGCCCGATACCGGGTAGCCCGGGTAGCTCGGAGTCGGCGGGGGCGGGGGCGGCGGCAGGAAGTCGTTGGCCGGTGCGGGGGTGGGGGCGCCGCTGGCTGGTGCCGAGTACCCAGGGCCGGGGGGTGGCGGCGGCGGGAACGCCGGCGGCTGCGGCAGGTCCGAGGACTCGGCGGGCTCATCGGCGGGCCTGGGGGTCATCGATCCGCCCATGGGCTCGTCGTCGGGATCGACGGGGGGTTGGGACACGTGGGTGGCTCCTTCCAGCGACTTCCGCGTACGGGCGAGGCTATCGGCCTGCTTGGGCCCATCCTGACACTTGGGGGTCAGGACGTTCGGTTGATCAGCGGGACGAGCACGGCGAGGGTGAAGAACATGAACCCGACGGCGATCCCCCCGGTGACGATCCCGGTGATCGCCCAGCGCCGCCCGCCCGCCCGACCGGCGTTGACCCGGCGCAGCGCGACGATCCCGAGGATCAGGGCCAGCACGCTCGGCGGCCAGGCCCCGATCCAGAGCAGGAGCACCAGCCCGACCAGGCCGAGCACCATAGAGGTCGCGGCCAGGCCCCGGGGCAGGGTGGACCCGTCCGGGGCCTCGGCCACGGCATCAGTGCGATCAGGCATGGCTGTGCTCTCCTTCGCGAGGGTCAGTCGGGGATCTCGGTGACCAGGTCGATCGCTTCCTCGACGCGAGCGAGCAGGGCAGGGTCCAGGTCGGCGTAGCTGTGCACCGACCCGAGGATCCGCCGCCAGGCCGCTGCCTCGTCCGGGGGCCAGCCCAGTGCGGCGCAGATCCCGGCCTTCCACGGCTGGCCGCGCGGGACCGTCGGCCACTGCGCGATCCCCAGGGCGCGGGGTCGGACGGCCTGCCAGACATCGACGTACGGGTGGCCCAGGACGTGGACGTGGGCGGGCCACCGATCGGTCACCGCTGCCGCGATCCGGGACTCCTTGGACCTGGGGACGAGATGGTCGACGATCACCACCAACCGGCGCTGGGGACCGGGCTGGAACAGCTCTACGAGTTCGACGAGATCATCGATCCCGCCGATCGGCTCGACGACCACGCCGATCTCGCGCAGGTCGGCACCCCAGACCTTCTCGACGAGTTCCGCGTCGTGGGTGCCCTCCACCCAGATCCGCGACGCCCGGGCGACGCGCGCGGCCGTCCGGGGCGCCGCCACGGAGCCTGACGCCGTGCGGGTGGGGGCGGCCGGGGGACGACCGCTGCGCGGGCGCACCAAGGTGACCGGACGGCCCTCGAGCAGGAACGCCGCCGGGTCCGCTGGGAAGAGCCGGCGCGCGCCATGACGGTCCTCAAGCAGCACCGACCACCCGACCGTGGTCTTCTCCCAGCCCGTGATCGCCCCGCAGAACCCGGACGTCGCGCACTCCACGACCAGGTCGCGCTCCCCGGTGACCTCCGCGAGGGCCGGGGTCCGCGGATGACGCCCAGAAGCCAGCACATCGGACCCATAGCGATCAAGCACGCACCCGACCCTACCCGCGCCATACGTTGGTGTGTACGGAATCGACAATCAGGTGGTCGATTCCGTACACACCAACGAGTGCTCGGCCCGCTACAGGGCTGCCAGGTAGATCTCGGTGAGTTCCTCGGTGCTGAGTTCGACGGGGTTGCCCGCCATGCTGCTGGCCCGCGCGGCCTTGGCCACCACCTCGGCTGCATCACCGGGCCCCAAGCCGTAGGCCGCCAGTGTCGGCACTTCCAGCACGCCGCAGGTGTGCTCGATCCAGTGCACGCCATCCTCGGCGCTCGCGTCGGCATGGCCGGTCAGGCAGGCCGCGACCTGCGCGTACCGACGGTTCAGCCGGCTGTCGGCGCGGTCGAGGTTGGCCGCGCAGACCGGGCCGAGCAGCGTGGCGCACAGCGCGCCGTGGGGCGCCGCGGTCATCGCTCCGATCACCCCGGCGAACCCATGCACCGCACCGAGCTTGGCGTTGGCCAGCGACAGCCCGCCGAGCAGGCTGCACAACGACATGTCGGTGCGTGCGTCGAGGTCGTAGCCGTTGCGGTGCGCGGCCAGCAGGCTGCGACCAGCGGAGATCATGCCCATCCGTGCCCACGCATCGGTCATCGGGTTCGCGCGGGAGGAGACGTAGGGCTCGAGGCACTGGGTCAGGGCGTCCATCCCCGCGGAAGCCGTCACCCCCGGTGGGCAGTCGAACGTGAGCTCGGGATCGACCAGCGCGTGCCGCGGAATCATCGACGGATGACGCAGGCTCGCCTTGACCCCGTACTCGGGCACAGTCAGGACGGCATTGGCCGTGACCTCGGCGCCCGTGCCCGCGGTCGTGGGCACGGCGACCATCGGCAGCGGGGGTGCGGTGAGCGGCTCACCGCGGCCCACGACCTCGATGTGGTCCATCGGGTCGCCGTTGGTCAGCAGTATGGCGGTGGCCTTGGCCAGGTCGATCGGGCTGCCGCCGCCGACGGCCACCACCACGTCCGCCTCGAGTTCCCGGCCCGCCCGCACGGCTGCGCGTGCTTCGGCCACGGTCGGCTCACCAGCCACCGGCACCACGGTCAGGTCCTGCGCCCCGGCGCGCAGCACGTGCAGCAGGGGCGCGACCCGGCCCGGGTTCCCGCCGGTCACCACCAGAACCCGCGTGCCCAGTCCGGCCACGATCGAGGGCAGGTTGGCCACCACCCCCGGCCCGAACGAGATCCGGGGTGGGAGCGCGAGTTCGAAGGCTGTGCTCACTGGGGTGCGGTATCCCAGCGGTGCTCCTCGGTCGGTGCCACGGCGGCGAACTTCGTCGACGACCGGGGCACGGCCATCATGGGGGCGACGGCGTCACGCCAGGTGACGTAGTGCTCGGTGAGCTTGTGCGCGTCCGCGGCGGCTGCGTCGCGGTACACCTCGACCAGGACCACGTGCGTCGGGTCGGCCAGGTCCGAGACCACGTCGAAGCGGAGCACCCCGGGCTCTGTCAGGGACGCGGTGGCGTTGTCGACCGTGGCAGCCAGGAAGGCGGCCACCTCACCCGGGACGACGTGGACATCGACATGCACGATCAGCATCCCGCGATTCTCGCGCGCCGGATGCCCCGGACGCCCGGTGAGAAGCCCGCCGACGCCCTTGACGCCCCCGGGTGGCGAGGCTCGCCGGCGCCCAGACGCCCCCAGTGACCACGCCCGGGTGACGAGGCTTGCCGGCGCAGCGGAGGTCCTTGCATCATCGATCCGGCACTTTGACTGCCAGATCGATGATGCAACACCCGGGGCACCGTCGCCTGGGTCGGGTGCGCGCCCGGCGGTCCGGCGTAGAATGGCACTCCCCTCGGTGGAGTGCCAGCCCCGAGCACGACCCGGCAGGAGGCGCGCATGCTCGACGAACGCAAGCTCTCCGTGCTGCGCGCCGTCGTCGAGGACTACGTGCGGACCCACGAACCGGTGGGTTCCAAGAACCTGGTCGAGCGGCACTCGCTGGGGGTCTCGCCGGCGACCATCCGCAACGATATGGCTGTGCTGGAGGAGGAGGGCTTCATCGCCCAGCCGCACACCAGCGCCGGGCGGATCCCCACAGACAAGGGCTATCGGCTCTTCGTCGACCGGCTCTCCCAGGTCAAGCCGCTGAGCCCCGCCGAGCGCCGGGCCATCGAGAGCTTCCTGGCCGGGGCTGTCGACCTCGACGACGTGATGGGCCGTTCGGTGCGGCTGCTCGCCCAGCTCACCCGCCAAGTGGCCCTGGTCCAGTACCCGTCGCTGACCAGCTCGTCGGTGCGCCACGTCGAGCTCGTTCCCCTGAGCGAGCATCGACTGCTGCTGGTCCTGATCGCCAACACCGGCCGGATCGAGCAGCGGGCCGTCGAGGTCCCCGCAGCCCTGCCCGAGGACGACCTCGCCCGCCTGCGCCAGTTGCTCAATGAGGCCGTGGCAGGGCGCGCGTTCACGACGGTGGCCGAGCGGGTCGCCGAGCTTCCCGAGCAGTTCGAGGGCCAGGCCCGCCCGACCGTGTCGGTGGTGCTGGCCGTCCTGCTGCAGACAGTCGTGGAGCGCCACGAGGAGCGCATCGTGATGGGCGGCACCGCCAACCTGGCCCGCTACGTCGACGGGTTCACCGGCCTGCAGCCGGTCCTCGAGGCGCTCGAGGAGCAGATGGTGCTCCTTCGCCTGCTCGGCGAGACGGGCGCCGACGCGGTCACGGTGACCATCGGTCATGAGAACTCCGTGGATGCAATGAGCGGCACCTCGGTGATCAGCACCGGATACGGCCCCGACCGGGGGGCGGTCGCCCGACTCGGTGTGGTCGGCCCCACCCATATGGACTACCCCAGCACGATGGCCTCGGTCCGGGCGGTCGCCCGGTACCTCGGACAGCTGCTCCGCAACGAATAGGACCCCAGTGGCCAACGACTACTACGCCACCCTCGGCGTCGCGCGTGACGCGAACGCCGACGACATCAGGCGCGCCTACCGCAAGCTGGCTCGCGAGCTGCATCCGGATGTGAATCCCGACCCGGTC
This sequence comes from uncultured Actinomycetes bacterium, assembly GCA_963788325.1. GTDB lineage: Bacteria > Actinomycetota > Actinomycetes > S36-B12 > CAIYMF01 > Prado023. The sequence goes on along the minus strand of CAWBGJ010000014.1, from coordinate 336,824 downwards.
ACCCAGGAGCGCTTCAAGGAGGTCACCGCCGCCTACGAGGTGCTCTCCGATGCCGAGAAGCGCCAGATGTACGACCTGGGTGCTGATCCGCGCAGCCCCGGTGGCAGCCCGTTCGGCCCCGGGCAGGCCGGCTTCGGGTTCGGCGACATCATGGACGCGTTCTTCGGCGGCGGCGGCGGGCAGACCCGCGGCCCCAAGCCGCGCGTGCGCCGCGGCCAGGACGCCCTGATCAAGGTCGCCATCGACCTGCCGGAGGCCGCCTTCGGCGTGGTCAAGGAGATCCAGGTCGACACCGCCCTGGTCTGCCCGACCTGCACCGGCACCGGGTCGGCCACCGGCTATCAGCCTACGGAGTGCTCGATGTGCCGTGGGCGCGGCGAGATCCAGTCGGTGCAGCGCTCGTTCCTGGGCCAGGTGATGACTTCACGGCCCTGCCCGCAGTGCCAGGGCCACGGCAGCGTGATCTCCCACCCCTGCCCGGAGTGCAACGCCGACGGCCGCGTGCGCACCCGGCGCACGCTGAAGGTCAAGATCCCTGCCGGTATCGACGACGGCACCCGCATCCAACTCTCCGGCGAGGGTGAGGTCGGCCCCGGTGGCGGCCCGGCGGGCGACCTGTACGTCGAGGTCAGCACGCGTCCGCACGCGGTTTTCCAGCGTCGCGGGGACGACCTGCACTGCTCGGTGACCCTGCCGATGACCGCGGCCGCGCTGGGCACGATGCTGAACCTGGAGACCCTCGATGGCCTCGAGGATGTCGAGATCAAGCGGGGGACCCAGGCCGGGCACGTCGTGACCCTGCGCGCCCGGGGCATCCCGCACCTGCGGGGTACCGGTCGTGGTGACCTGGTGGTCCACATCGACGTCGCCACCCCGACGAGGCTGGACGCCCGCCAGGAGGAGCTGCTGCGCGAGTTGGCCGCTGCCCGCGGCGAGGAGCACGTCGAGTCCAAGTTCCAGCGCCCCGAGAAGGAGGGGCTGTTCACCCGACTCAAGGACGCGTTCTCCGCGAAATGACCGCGGCCCTGTTCCTGATCGACCCGACCACGGCTGCGCCGGCACAGGTGGGGTCCGCGGTCGTCCTCGCGGGACCCGAGGGGCGCCACGCGGTGGCGGTCAAGCGGATCGCCGTGGGGGAGCGGATCGACCTCGGCGACGGTGCGGGCACGGTGCTGCACTGCGTCGTCGAGGAGTTGCACGGGCGCGATGCCCTGACCGCCCGCGTCGTCGAACGCGTCGACGTGCCTGCGGCGGCACCGAGACTGGTGGTGGTGCAGGCCCTGCCCAAGGGCGACCGTGGTGAGGTGGCTGTCGAGACCCTCACCGAGGTCGGTGTCGACGTGATCGTGCCGTGGCAGGCCGAGCGGGCCATCGCCCGGTGGACCGGCCAGAAGGTTGATCGCGGTCGGGCGAGATGGGCCGCGACCGCGCAGGCCGCCGGCAAGCAGGCCCGCCGATCCTGGTTGCCCGAGGTCGCGCCGCTGGCCTCGGGCCGCGATGTCGAGGCGCTGATCCGGGCGGCTGGATGCGCCCTGGTGCTGCACGAGGACGCTGATCGACCGCTCGCCTCGATCGACCTGCCGACCACCGGGGACATCGTGCTGGTGGTCGGCCCCGAGGGTGGGATCAGCCCGGCCGAGTTGGCCCGGTTCGGCGAGGCGGGTGCGCACGCCGTGCGGCTGGGACCCACCGTGCTGCGGACCTCGACCGCGGGGACCGTCGCGGCCGCGCTCGTCCTGGCGGTCGGCCCGCGCTGGTCCTGACGCGCAACAGCTACCGGCGACCCCCCGGCCCCCCGCGGGTCGGCTGGCTGGATCGGCTCCCCTTTGGCCGATCCGCTCCCGGAATTCGGGGAGCAGATCGGGTGAACGGGAGCGGATTCCTCGGGACGCGCCCAGCCCGCCCCATCGTCGCTGCGGTGGCAGGATGACGCCATGAGCGACTGCCTGTTCTGTTCCATCGTCGCTGGGGACATCCCGGCCACCATCGTCGACCGCACCGAGACGACCGTGGCCTTCCGCGACGTCAATCCGGTGTCACCCACCCATGTCCTGGTGATCCCCACGGTCCACGTGGCCACGCTCGACGAGGCGGTCGCAACCGACCCGCGGATCGCTGCCGATGTGATCACCCAGTGCGCGCGGATCGCCGAGATGTCGGGCCTGTCCGACGGATACCGCGTGGTGGTCAACACCGGCCTGATGGGCGGGCAGACGGTGCGCCACCTGCACGCCCACGTCCTCGGTGGCCGGGCGCACTCGTGGCCCCCGGGCTGATCGGCGCCTACTCTTGAGGGGTCATGACTGAATCCACCGTGCGCGTCGAGCGCATCCAGCACACCGTCATCGTCCCCGCGAGCCTGGACATGGTCGCGGTCGTCGGCGTGGGCGACGAGGTACTGGCCGCCGTCGAGGCCGAGTTCCCGCATGTCGACGTGCACGTCCGCGGCAACCAGATCACCCTCACCGGGGGCCCGGCGGACCTGCACCTCGTCGAGCGGCTGTTCGACGAGATCGTCACCATCGTGCGCACCGGCCAGGGCATGAGCCCTGATATCGCGCGGCGCGCCCTGGCGATGCTGCGCGCCGAGCCCGAGACCCGCCCCGCCGACGTGCTCACCGCCAACATCCTGAGCAACCGCGGTCGCACGATCCGGCCCAAGACGTTGAACCAGAAGCGCTACGTCGACGCGATCGATGCGCACACCATCGTGTTCGGCATCGGCCCGGCCGGTACGGGCAAGACCTACCTGGCCGTGGCCAAGGCGGTGCAGGCCCTGCAGGCCAAGAAGGTCAACCGGATCGTGCTCACGCGCCCGGCGGTCGAGGCCGGCGAGCGGCTGGGCTACCTGCCCGGGACCCTTTCGGAGAAGATCGACCCGTACCTGCGCCCGCTGTACGACGCCCTGCGCGACATGCTCGATCCCGACTCGATCCCGCGGCTGCTGACCTCCGGGGTCATCGAGGTCGCGCCGCTGGCCTACATGCGGGGACGCACGCTCAACGACGCGTTCGTGATCCTCGACGAGGCGCAGAACACCTCCCCGGACCAGATGAAGATGTTCCTGACCCGGCTCGGGTTCGGCTCCACGATGGTGGTCACCGGCGACGTCACGCAGGTGGACCTGCCCGGGGGCACCCAGTCCGGGCTCAAGGTCGTGCAGGGGATCCTCGACGGGGTGCGCGACGTGACTTTCTGCCACCTCAACGCCCACGACGTGGTGCGCCACAGCCTGGTCACCGACATCGTGCAGGCCTACGGCCGCTACGACGAGCGCCAGGGCCCCGCGCGAGCCGAGGACCGACCCGGCCCCGGCGCCCGCCCCGCCCGGCGGCACTGATGGCCCTCGTGGAGGTGGACAACCGCAGCGCCGTGTCCCTGGCGCCCGAGCCGCTGGTGGCGCAGGCCGAGTTCATGGCCGACCGGCTCGGGCTGCACACCGACGTCGAACTGGACATCTCGCTGGTTGACCCTGAGGAGATCGCCGCGCTGCACGAGCGCTGGATGGACCTGCCCGGACCGACCGACGTGCTGAGCTTCCCGATGGACGAGCTGCGCGCGCCCGAGCCTGGCGAGGCGCCCGAGCCTGGGATGCTCGGGGATGTCGTGATCTGCCCGCAGGTGGCCGACGAGCAAGGTCGGGCCGCGGGCCACGGCCTGGCTGGTGAGCTCGAGCTGCTGCTCACCCACGGGATCCTGCACCTGCTCGGTCACGACCACGCCGAGCCGAACGAGAACGCGGTGATGTTCGCCCTCCAGGACGACTTGCTCGGCGCCTGGCGGGGACGGGGCTGACCCATGTCGAACTCCGAACTGGCGATGCTCGGTGTCGCGGTGCTGTTCGTGGTGGCCGCGGGCCTGCTGGTCGCTGCCGAGACGGCGATCGGTCGGCTGTCCCGCTCCCGGGTGGACGAGATGGCCCGGGAACGCCCGGGCAAGGCCACCGACCGCCTGCGTGCGGTCATCACCGACCGGGCCCGCTACGTCAACGTCGTGCTGTTCCTGCACACGTTCTTCGCCGTCGGGGCCACCGCGCTGGTCACCTACCTGTGCGTGGAGAGCGGTGCGTGGGGGCCGCTGGTCGGGCTGTTCCTCGCGCTGCTGATCATGACGGTGGTCATGTTCGTCGCCCTCGGTGTCGCGCCGCGCACGTTGGGCCGCCAGCACTGCCGACACGATCGCCCTGCGCTCGGCGAAGTTCGCCCGCGGGGCAGCGGCAGTCGTCGGACCGCTCGTGTCGCTGCTGATCCTCATCGGCAACGCCCTGACCCCGGGCCGCGGCTACCGGGAGGGCCCGTTCGCCACCCAGGCCGAGCTGCGCGAGCTCGTGGACCTCGCGGAGGCCGACCAGGTCATCGAGGACGACGAGGCGGCGATGCTGCACTCGGTGTTCGAGCTCGGGGACACGATCGTGCGCGAGGTCATGGTGCCGCGCACCGAGATGGTGTGGATCGAGCGGCACCGCACTCTGCGCCAGGCACTGAGCCTCGCGCTGCGCTCCGGGTTCTCGCGGATCCCGGTCATCGGCGAGGGCCCCGACGACGTCGTGGGCATCTTCTACCTGCGCGATGTCGTGGCCCGCATCTTCGAGCACCGCGACGCCGAGTCCACGGAGCGCATCGACTCCCGGATGCGCCCCGCCACGTTCGTGCCCGACTCCAAGCTCGTCGACGACCTCCTGCGCGACCTGCAGGCCCAGCGCGTGCATATCGCGATCGCCGTCGACGAGTACGGCGGCACCGCGGGGCTGGTCACCATCGAGGACGTCCTCGAGGAGATCGTGGGCGAGATCGCCGACGAGTACGACCAGGAGGTGCCCGAGCTCGAGCGGCTGACCGGTGGTGGCATCCGGTTCAGCGCGCGCATCCACGTCGAGGACGCCGCTGAGGCGCTCGGCCTGGACATCGACGCCGACGAGGAGGGTGTGGACACCCTGGCCGGACTGATCGCCAAGCGGATCGGCAAGGTGCCGCTGCCGGGCACGTCGGTGATCCTGGGCCAGTGGCGGCTGACTGCTGACCAGGCCGCCGGGCGGCGAAACCGGTTGACCACCGTGCTCGCTGAGCGGGTCGACGGGCAGGCGCAGGCTGAGCCGAACGGCGCAGACGAGCCCCGCACCGGCAACGGGCGCGAGGGCCGGCCGGGCAATGGCCGGGAGCCCCGCGGCGATGGCAAGCGGGATTCGGCACGAGAGGCATCGGGGTCCAGCGCGTGAACGCCCACCGCAGTGGGTTCGTGGCGATCGTCGGGCGGCCCAACGCCGGGAAGTCCACACTGACCAACGCCCTGGTCGGCCAGAAGGTGGCCATCACCTCGAGCAAGCCGCAGACCACCCGGCACGTGATCCGCGGGATCATCCACCGGCCGGACGCGCAGGTGATCCTGGTCGACACGCCCGGCATCCACCGGCCACGCAACGTCCTGGGCCAGCGCCTCAACGCGCTGGTCGAGGAGCAGTGGGCCCAGGTCGACGTCATCGCGCTGTGCCTGCCCGCTGACGAGGCGATCGGACCTGGGGACCGGCGGATCGCCCACCGGCTGGCCGGCGCGACCAGGGGCGGGCAGCGCACGCCGCTGATCGCCCTGGTCACCAAGACCGACCGGATCAGCCGCGACCAGCTGGCCGTCAAGCTCATGTCGGTCGCAGAGCTGGGGACCGCCACGCAGGTCGAATGGGCCGCGATCGTGCCGGTCTCGGCCACCCGCGGCCAGCAGCTCGACGACGTGGTGGGCGAGTTCATTGCCGCGCTGCCGGCCGGACCCCCGCTCTACCCCGATGGCGAGCTGACCGATGAGCCGGAGGCCGTGATGGTCGCCGAGCTGATCCGGGAGGCCGCACTCGAGGGTGTCAGCGATGAGCTGCCGCACTCGATCGCGGTGGTCGTGGAGGAGATGGGCCTGCGCGCGGACCGCCCCACTGACCGGCCGTTGCTCGACATCCACGCGATCGTGTACGTGGAGCGGCCCTCGCAGAAGGCGATCGTGATCGGGGCCAAGGGCGCCCGGTTGCGCGACGTGGGCACGAGGTCGCGAGCAGGGATCGAGGCGATGCTGGGCACCCCGGTCTTCCTCGACCTGCATGTCAAGGTGGCCAAGGAGTGGCAGCGCGACCCCAAGCAGCTGCGTCGGTTGGGCTTCTGACTCCCCTCGCAGCCCTGCGGTGTCCGTAGGGCTGACGAACCCTATCGTTGGTCCGGCAGCGTCCTGACCGCGACTGGCTCGTCGCGGGCCCACAATGGAGCGATGCCGACCTACCGCGACTCCGGGGTGGTGCTGCGCACCCACCCGTTGGGGGAGGCCGACCGGATCATCACCCTGCTCACCCGGTCGAACGGCCGGGTACGGGCGGTGGCGCGCGGCGTGCGCAGGACGGCCTCGAAGTTCGGCGCGCGGCTCGAGCCGATGGGCCTGGTGGACGCGCAACTGCACATCGGGCGCTCGCTGGACTCGTTCACGCAGGTCGAGTCCCTGTTCTCCTTCGGCGCCGACCTGGCCGGTGACTACCCACGCTGGACGGCCGCGCAGGCCATCTGCGAGACCGCCGAGCGGCTGACGCCGGAGGAGCGCGAGCCGGCCCCGGCGCAGTTCCAACTGCTCGTCGGCGGCCTGCGGGCACTGGTCCAGCGCGAGCATGCCCCCGGCCTCGTGCTCGACGCCTACCTGGTGCGCTCGTTGGCCATCGCGGGCTGGGCGGCCTCGTTCGACGCCTGTGCCCGGTGCGGGGAGGCCGGGCCGCACCGCTCGTTCAGCCTGCCCGGCGGCGGTGCGCTGTGCCAGGACTGCCGCGTGCCCGGGTCGGCCACGCCGCGCCCGGCCACGCTCGCGCTGCTCGGCGCGCTGCTCTCGGGCGACTGGTCGGTGGCCGACTGCTCCGACGAGCGCTCCCGCCGAGAGGCCTCGGGCCTGGTGGCCGCCTACCTGCAGTGGCACCTGGAGCGCCAGCTGAAGTCGCTGCCCCTGGTCGAGCGCACCTGAGCCTGGGCTCGGGTCGGGTTGCGAGCCGGAGGCCGGAACGCCGAGTTCTGGTCGAACCAGGTCGGTCCGGCCGGCGGTACGGCCCGGAACGCCGAGTCCTGGTCGAACCCGGGGCCGGGCGGGGCGGTCTTTCAACCACGCGGAGCGCGCATCGTGCTCCGTGCGAGGGGAGAGGTGGCTCTTTCGACCACAACTCGGCGCTCCACGTGCACCGGTGCGTTCGAGGTGACCCGCGGCGCCGATTCAGTGGCGGCGGTGCTGCCATCCACCGACGCGGCCGCGCGCCGTGCGCAGCGATTCGACGGCCGCGGCCCGCTGCACGTCGGTCGCACCCGTCCTCGTCAGGTGCCAGTCCAGGGCGTGCTCGGCGTAGGACGCCTTGGCCTCCGGCCGGGCCCGGGTGATCAAGAGCAGGGCCTCGCCGGGGTCGTAGCCCTGGTCCAGAAGCACGGCGTAGGCCATGGAGGGCCCCCGCGCCTGCCCCAGCGCGCAGTGCGCCAGCACCACCGTGCCGGGGACCTTGAGCGCCTCGCGCGCGAAGCTGACCCCGCTGTCGAACCACCCCTCGGCGGTGCCCGCTGCCTCGTCCTCGGTGCCGGCCTGGTGGTAGGTGATCTCCGGGGCGATCTGGGCCACCAGGCGCTCGTCGGAGGTTTCGGTCCGGCAGTCCAGGATGTGGGTCAGGCCGTGGGCCTTGAGCTCGGTGAGGACGGTGCCCGGGTCCGCGTCCCCGCTGCGCAACGAGCCACCCACGAGCAGGAAGTCGGTGACCCGGTGTGCGTTGGCCCAGACGGGATGACCGGCGCTGCTGGGGCGGCTGCTCGCAGCCTCGAGGGGCGAAGTCGTGGGATCACCCGATGGGGTGTGTGTGCCGGCGGTGTCGTCCATGGGCCCAGCATCCCGCTGCGGGCGATGCGGCGCCAGATGCGCCGGGCCCGGCGTGCGGAGCAATCCAGGACAGCCCGTGATCGGCCGTGTCGCACCCGGCAACGCAGGGGCTCCGAGCGGGAGGATTCCTCCCATGGTCGAGAACTCCGGAACCTGGTGGCGCCGCGGACGAACCGACCCCAGGGCCGAGGCGGTCCTGGCCCCGACCCCGCACCCCTCCGGTGCGCTGCCGCCGGCGATTCCCGACGAGTTCGTCCCGCGGCACGTGGCCGTGGTCATGGACGGGAACGGCCGCTGGGCCAAGGAGCGCGGGCTGCCGCGCACCGCCGGGCACGAGGCCGGCGAGTCCGCGCTGCTGGACTGCGTGCACGGCGCCCTCGAGCTGGGCATCGACTACCTGTCGGCCTACGCGTTCTCCACCGAGAACTGGAAGCGCTCACCCGAGGAGGTCCGCTTCCTGATGGGCTTCAACCGGGACGTGATCGCCCGCCGGCGCGACCAGCTCCACGAGATGAACGTCCGGATCCGCTGGGCGGGCCGCCGGCCCCGGCTGTGGCGCAGCGTGATCGCCGAGCTCGAGCGGGCCGAGGAGCTGACCGCAGCCAACACGGGGATGACCCTGGCGATGTGCGTGAACTACGGCGGGCGCGCGGAGATCGCCGACGCCGCGGCGGCGATGGCCGCTGACGTGCAGGCCGGCGTGCTGCGCCCCGACCAGGTCGATGAGGACGTGCTCGCCCGCTACCTCGACGAGCCGGACATGCCCGACGTGGACCTGTTCGTGCGCTCGTCGGGCGAGCAGCGCACCTCGAACTTCCTGCTCTGGCAGTCGGCCTACGCCGAGCTGGTGTTCCTCGACACGCTGTGGCCGGACTTCGACCGCCGCGACCTGTGGCGCGCCTGCGAGATCTACGCTGCCCGCGACCGCCGTTACGGGGGCGCGGTGCCCAACGAGCCCACTGCGTAGACAGCCTGCGCGGGGTCAGAACCGCCCGAGCAGCTTCAGCACGCCCAGTGCCAGGAGAAACACATCGATGGCCACTCGCAGCAGTCGGCTGCCCGGCGAGATCGCCGGCCACGACACCGCGGTGAGCCACGTCAGGAAGACCGCGATGATCAGCAGCAGTGAACCTGCCCACGGGGCGCTGATGGTCAGGCCGAAGAAGAGCAGGATCGCCAGAAGCACTGGTACCACGAAGCCGGGCAGTCGCTGCATGCGCAGCAGCACGGTCTGACTCCGCGCCTCGAAGCGTCCACGCAGGCTCGTTGAGGCACCCGGAGCCGGGCCCTTCCCCGTGCCCTTGGGTGTCGATCGCGGGGCCGGCGTGGCGGCCTCGATCGGTCGGGTGCCGGGTTCACGATGGATCCGCTTCTTGGCCATGGGACTGATTCTCGCCGATCGCCGCCGGTGGGGACAGGTAGGGTTGGCGCCAGAGCGCCGGCGCGGCCGGCCCTGCCGGATCGCAGCCGTGACCACACCCTGGAGAGCTCCATGGCCAAGCCCACCAAGCCCGATGCCCGCGTCGAGGCCGTCGTCAACCTGAGCAAGCGCCGCGGTTTCGTCTACCCGAGTTCGGAGATCTACGGCGGCACCCGCTCGGCGTGGGACTACGGCCCCCTGGGCGTGGAGCTCAAGGAGAACATCCGCCGGGCGTGGTGGCAGGCAGTCGTGCGCGGTCGTGACGATGTCGTGGGCCTGGACTCCTCGGTGATCCTGGCCCCGCAGGTCTGGGAGGCCTCCGGGCACGTCAACGCCTTCGTCGACCCGCTCACCGAGTGCAAGCAGTGCCACAAGCGCTGGCGCGCCGACACCCTCCTCGAGCAGTTCGAGGAGAAGCACTCCCGCCCGGCGACCGGCCTCGAGGAGATCGTGTGCACGGCATGCGGGACCCGCGGGCAGTTCACCGAGCCGCGCGACTTCAACGGGATGCTGCGGACGACGGTCGGCCCGGTCGAGGACGCCGGTGCCGTGCACTACCTGCGCCCCGAGACCGCCCAGGGCATCTTCGTGAACTACCTCAACGTGGCCAACACGTCGCGCAAGAAGCCGCCGTTCGGCATCGGCCAGACCGGCAAGAGCTTCCGCAACGAGATCACCCCGGGCAACTTCATCTTCCGCACCCGTGAGTTCGAGCAGATGGAGATGGAGTTCTTCGTCAAGCCGGGCACCGACGAGGAATGGCACGAGTACTGGCTGAAGGCGCGCTGGGACTGGTACCTCGACTTGGGGCTCAAGGAGGAGAACCTGCGCATGTTCGAGCACCCAGCCGAGAAGCTGTCGCACTACTCGAAGCGCACCGTGGACATCGAGTACCGGTTCACGTTCGCCGGCTCGGAGTTCGCCGAGCTCGAGGGCATCGCCAACCGCACGGACTTCGACCTGCGCACGCATTCGCAAGAATCGGGAGTGGACCTCAGCTACTTCGACCAGGAGTCCGGTGAGCGCTGGGTGCCGTTCGTGATCGAGCCCGCAGCCGGGCTGACGCGCTGCGTCCTGGCGTTCCTGCTCGACGCCTACGACGAGGACGAGGCACCCAACGCCAAGGGTGGCGTCGACAAGCGCACCGTGCTGCGGCTGGACCCGCGCCTGGCGCCGTTGAAGGTCGCCGTCCTACCGCTGTCGCGCAACGCAGACCTCTCGCCGGTCGCTCGCGACCTGGCCGCGGAGCTGCGCCGCACGTGGAACGTCGACTTCGACGACGCCGGCGCGATCGGCCGGCGCTACCGCCGCCAGGACGAGATCGGCACGCCGTTCTGCGTGACCGTCGACTTCGACACCCTCGAGGACCGCGCGGTGACCGTGCGCGAACGTGACTCGATGACCCAGGAGCGCATCCCGCTCGACGGCCTGCGCGCGTGGTTGACCGAGCGCCTGCCGGCGTACTGATCTCAGGACCTCCCTGGTCCGTAGGCCGAAGTCGGCAGGTTGTTGCCCTAGGAAGAGCAACAACCTGCCGGGGTGACGTCGTGGACCTGCCGACGGCGTGATCCTCGCAAGGGCGTGTACCTGACGAGGGTGTGATCCTCGCGCCGGAGCCGGCATCGGGCGCGCTGGGGGACAATTGCCACATGCCCGTCCCCCTGCCTCCGATCGGTGGCCGTCCGGTGGATCCACCGGTCGTGCTCGCGCCGATGGCTGGCATCACGAATCGGGCGTTTCGGCGGCTGTGTCGGGAGTCTGGGGCGGGCATCTACGTCTCGGAGATGATCACCTCGCGCGCCCTGCTGGAGCGCACCGAAGAGACCATGAACCTGATCCGCTTCGACGCCGACGAGTCGCCGCGGTCGCTGCAGCTGTACGGGGTCGACCCTGCTGTGATCTCGGCGGCGGTGCGGATGGTGGTCATCGAGGACCTCGCCGACCACGTGGACCTCAACTTCGGCTGCCCGGTCCCGAAGGTGACCCGCAAGGGCGGCGGCTCCGCGCTGCCGTGGAAGCGTGACCTGTTCCGCGCGGTGGTGGCGGGGGCGGTGGCGGCCGCCGACGGCCGCGTGCCGGTGACTGTCAAGATGCGCACGGGCATCGACGACGAGCACCTGACCTATCTCGAGGCCGGTCGGGCTGCCGCGCAGGAGGGGGCCGCCTGGGTGGCGCTGCATGGGCGGACCGCCGCGCAGATGTACGGCGGGCAGGCGGACTGGGCTGCGATTGCCGGACTCGTGGACGAGCTCCGCCAGCTGGGCGTCCCGGTCCTGGGCAACGGTGACATCTGGGCCGCCGACGACGCGCTACGGATGGTCCAGGAGACCGGCTGCGCGGGGGTGGTCGTGGGCCGGGGGTGCCTGGGCCGACCGTGGCTCTTCGGCCAGCTCGCGGCCGCGTTCGCCGGGCGCCCCGCACCGCCGGAGCCGAGCAGCGGCGAGGTCCTGGTGGTGCTGCGTCGGCATGCCGAGCTGCTGGTGGCGATGCACGGCAGTGAGCAGAAGGGCGCCCGCGACATCCGCAAGCACATGGCCTGGTACCTCAAGGGATTCCGCGTGCACCAGCCGATCCGGGCGGCCCTGGGCACCGTGGCCACGTTGGCCGAGCTCGACGTGCTGCTGTCCGGGATCGACCCCGACCAGCCCTACCCCAGCGAGATCGCCGCGGGGCCGCGTGGGCGCACCTCCGGCCAGCGCCGCGTGGCACTGCCCGAGGGCTGGCTGGACTCCTGCGAGCTGGCCGACGGCGCCGACCTGTCCGCAGCCGAACTCGGCGTGAGCGGCGGCTGACGGGCAGGATCGTTGCATGGCACACGACACCGCCCTGGCGATGCGCTCGCTGGTCATCTACCAGGTCTTCCCCCGCAACCACGGGCCGTCGGGCCAGCTGCGCGAGGTCACCGCTGACGTGGACCGGATCGCCGGCCTCGGTGTCGACGTGCTCTACCTGATGCCGATCCACCCGATCGGAGAGGTCAGCCGCCGGGCAGCCTGGGCAGCCCGTACTCGATCCGCGACTACCGCTGCGTCAGTCCCGATCTCGGCACCGAGGAGGACTTCGACGAGCTCGTCGCAGCCGCGCACCGGGCCGGCCTCAAGGTGATGATCGACGTGGTGTTCAACCACACGTCCCCGGACAGCGTCCTGATCACCGAGCATCCGGAGTTCTTCCACCGCGACGAGGCCGGACGCCCGGTCACCACGGTGCCTGCGTGGACCGACATCATCGACCTCAAGCACCCCGACCCAGGCCTCACCCGGTACCTCATCGACGCACTGGCCCTCTGGGCGGCCTCAGCAGCTTCCTGCACACGCTGGCCACGCTGAAGAAGCACTCCGCCCTGCGCGGCGGTGACTTCTGGGTTCTCGACGACGAGCCGTTCGTCCAGGCGGCTTGGGCGAGCCCGGCCGGAGAGTCGCTCGCCCCGTGGGGGCCGGTCGCGAGGAACCAGTCGGGCTCTACGGGGTGTTCGACGTGGGCGGTCACGACGGCAGCGCGCTCGTGCAACTGCCCGATGGGCGCTACCGTGACCTGATCTGCAGCGAGCTGCTCGACGTCGACCAGGGGCGGCTGCGCATGCCGGGTCCGGCGGTCGTGCTGGAGTTCCACGTCCCGTTCTGCGCGGATCTGTGGCGCAGCATGCTCTTGGACGTGTTCCTCCACGTCGAGGTCGAGCAGGCCTGAGGCCTGGCGCCCGATTGGCTGATCCGGACAGCGAATGGACTGATGCGGACATAGGCGTCCGCCGGCGGACCGACGTTGTCCGGATCAGCCAATTTCCGGCTCGAGCCGGGTCAGCGGCTTGGGTCAGCGGCGTCGGTCAACGGCGTGGTCCGGGACCTCAGCGCCGCGGGTCGATCAGGCCCCGCACCTCGCTCACCAGGGCCTCGAGCCGGCCGGTGAGCCCCTGCGGAGCGGGCCGCCGGACCCAGGCCGCGGAGATCGCCGGAAGCTGCCCGGCGACCACCGGCTCGCTGGCCAGCAGCAGGTTCCCAGCAGGCAGGTCGATCGCCGCCCCGGACAGGTTCAACACGACGCGGACGGTGTCGTCGGTGCCCACCATGTCGAAGGCGAGCACGTCGTCGGCCTGCTCCACCCCGGACGCCCAGCGCATCGTGCCCCGGCCCAGCGCCGAGTTCGTGCGGCGCAGCGCCAACGCGCTGCGGTAGAGGCTGAGCATCGAGTCTCCGCTGGCCCGCTGGGAGGCCACCGACAGGGCGGCCCACTCCCGCGGGATGGGCAGCCACGGGGTCGCACGTGACTTGGTGAACCCGAGGTTTGCCCCGGTCGTCCACGGCATCGGTACCCGGGCACAGTCCCGGCCGCGCACGGTGTGACCGCTGCGCGCCGAGATCGGATCCTGCAGGCGATCGTCGGGGATGTCATCGACATTGGGCAGGCCGAGTTCCTGGCCGTTGTAGATGTAGGCCGCCCCGGGCAGGGCGAGCAGCACCAGCGCCAGGGCGCGGGCCTTGCGCGTGCCCAGCTCTAGGTCCACCTCCTGGTAGATCCCCGAGGCCATCGTGCCCGGAACGTAGGCACCGGCGAGCACCGCGTTCTGCCCCAGCCGGGACACCGAGCGCGGGGTGTCGTGGTTGTCGGTGACCCACGTGGTCGGTGCCCCGACGCCGGCGTTGGCGGCCAGCGAGTCGTCGATCGCCCGGCGCAGGCCGGGGCCGTCGAAGCCGGCGTGCACGAACTTGAAGTTGAACGCCAGGTGCATCTCGTCAGGGCGGATGAACAGCGCAACGACGTCATCGTCAGCGCCGGTCTCGATCACCGCCATCCGATCGCCGGGGTACTCGTCCATCACGCGCCGGAACTCCCGGTACACGTCATGCACGGGGCTGGCCTCGTCCTTGGGGATGATCGGCTCGCCCTGGGCCGTGTCGGCGAACGTCTCGTCCTTGATCAGCGCGTCGGAGACGTCGATGCGGAACCCGTCGGCGCCGCGGTCAAGCCAGAACCGCAGGACGTCGACGAACTCCCCGACCACCTCGGGGTTGCGCCAGTTCAGGTCGGGTTGCTCGGCGGCGAACAGGTGGTAGAACCACTGACCCGGCGAGCCGTCGGGCTCGGTAACCCGGGTCCAGGACGGCCCGCCGAACACGGACTTCCAGTTGTTCGGGGGCTCGTCTCCGCCGGGCCCGCGACCATCGCGGAACAGGTAGCGCTCCCGCTCGGGGGTGTCCCGACCGGCCGCCAGGGCGGCCTTGAACCACGCGTGCTGGTCCGAGGTGTGGTTCGGCACGAAGTCCAGGGTGATGCGAATGCCGTAGTCGTGGGCGGTCGCGATGAGCTCGTCCATGTCAGCCAGGGACCCGAACAGGGGGTCGATGTCGCGGTAGTCGCTGATGTCGTAGCCGTGGTCGACCTGCGGGCTGGCGAACACCGGGCTCAACCAGAGCGCGTCGATGCCCAGGTCGGCCAGATAGCTCATGCGGGCGGTGATCCCGGCCAGGTCGCCGGTGCCATCACCGTCGCCGTCGGCGAACGACCGGGGATAGATCTGGTAAATCACAGCGTCACGCCACCACTGGGTCATGCGTGCAGGCTAGGGCAGCGCCGCGCGCGATCGCCGGTCCGATCGCCCGGTGCCGCGGCGTTGACCTGAGGGACCCGCGCCACCGGGGGTAGGCTGGCCTGCGTTCGCACAGACCTGCCCACGTTCCCACTCACACGGCCCAGGAGGGTTTGAACTCACATGGCGCGCTACGTCTACGACTTCGCCGAAGGCGACAAGGACAAGAAGGACCTCCTCGGAGGCAAGGGAGCCAACCTCTCCGAGATGATCAAGATCGGCCTGAACGTCCCTCCGGGCTTCACGGTCACCACCGACGCCTGCCGGGCCTACCTCCACGGCGGTGCGGTCCCCGAGGAGATGGCCGAGCAGGTCACAGAGCAGCTCGCCGGCCTCGAGGCCAAGATCGGGCGCACCCTGGGCGACCCCGCCAACCCGCTGCTGGTCTCGGTGCGCTCCGGTGCCAAGTTCTCGATGCCCGGCATGATGGAGACCGTTCTGAACATCGGCATGAGTGACGCCTCCGTCGCCGGCCTGACCGCGTTCTCCAATGACGAGCGCTTCGCGTGGGACTCCTACCGACGCCTGATCCAGATGTTCGGCAAGACCGTCCTGGACATCGAGGGGCACCTCTTCGAGCACGCCATCGACCAGGCCAAGACCGACGCCGGCGTGGCCACCGACGTCGAGCTCGGCGTTCCCGAGCTCCAGGCGCTGGTCGCCACGTACAAGGCCATCGTCAAGGACCAGTCCGGCATCGACTTCCCGCAGGATCCCCGCGAGCAGCTCGACCGTGCCATCAAGGCCGTCTTCGACTCGTGGAACACCGACCGCGCCAAGCTGTACCGCCGCCAGGAGCGCATCCCGGCCGACCTGGGCACCGCGGTCAACGTCCAGGCGATGGTCTTCGGCAACGTGGGCGATGACTCCGGCACCGGCGTTGCGTTCACCCGCGACCCCGCCACCGGCGCGACCGGCCACTACGGCGACTACCTGCCCGACGCGCAGGGTGAGGACGTCGTCTCCGGCGTGCGCAACACCCTGACCCTGGACGACATGGGCCGCCTGGACCCGGAGGCCCACGCGCAGCTGCTGGCCAACATGGACGCCCTCGAGGCGCACTACCAGGACCTCTGCGACATCGAGTTCACCGTCGAGCGCGGGCAGCTGTACATGCTGCAGACCCGCGTCGGCAAGCGCACCGCCGGTGCCGCGTTCCGCATCGCCACCCAGCTGGCCGACGAGGGCGTCATCGACATGGACGAGGCCGTGCGCCGCGTCTCGGGCGCCCAACTCGTGCAGCTGATGTTCCCGCACTTCGACCACTCCGGTGATCGGGCGCTGGTCGCCAAGGGCATCGCGGCCTCGCCGGGTGCTGCTGTGGGCCGGGCTGTCTTCGACTCGGAGACCGCCGTCGAGCGGGCCGCCGAGGGCATTCCGACGATCCTGATCCGGCGCGAGACCACCCCCGATGACCTGTCCGGCATGGTGGCCGCCGCCGGCATCCTGACCTCCCGCGGTGGGAAGACCTCGCACGCGGCGGTCGTCGCGCGCGGCATGGGCAAGACGGCTGTCTGCGGCACCGAGGAGCTGACGGTCGACACCGCCGCCAAGATCGCCAAGGCGCCCGGCGGCGTGGTCATCCGAGAGGGTGACGCCGTGTCGATCGACGGGGCCACCGGCGAGGTCTTCCTCGGCGAGGTGCCGGTCGTGCCCTCACCGGTCGTGGAGTACTTCGAGGGCCGGCTGGCCCCCGAGGACGGCGACGACCTGGTCAAGGCCGTGCACCGGATCATCTCCCACGCCGACGACGTGCGTCGTCTGAAGGTGCGCGCCAACGCCGACACCCCCGAGGACTCCGAGCGGGCCCGCCGGATGGGCGCGCAGGGCATCGGCCTGTGCCGCACCGAGCACATGTTCCTCGGCGACCGCAAGCAGTACGTCGAGCGGCTGATCCTGGCCGAGACCGACGAGGAGCGCGACGCGGCCCTGGCCGCCCTGCTGCCGTTCCAGCGCAAGGACTTCGAGCGCATCTTCGAGGCCATGGACGGGCTGCCGGTGACGATCCGCCTGCTCGACCCGCCGCTGCACGAGTTCCTGCCCGACCGCCTCGAGCTGGCGGTGGCGATGGCCAAGGCCGAGGCCAAGGGCGACGTGTCCGAGTCCGACCTGCGGCTGCTGCACGCGGTGGAGAAGCACCATGAGTCCAACCCGATGCTGGGCCTGCGCGGTGTGCGCCTGGGCCTGGTGATCCCGGGGCTGTTCGCGCTGCAGGTGCGGGCCATCGCCGAGGCAGCGTGCTTCCGTCAGCGCATGGGCGGGGACCCACGGGCCGAGATCATGATCCCTTTGGTGGGCGCTGTCCAGGAGCTCGAGCTCATCAAGGACGAGGCCAACAAGGTGCTCGCCGAGGTGGCTGAGGCCAACGGCTGCACGCTGGAGTTCCCGATCGGCACGATGATCGAGCTGCCGCGCGCAGCCATGACCGCCGACCAGATCGCTGAGGCCGCGCAGTTCTTCTCGTTCGGCACCAACGACCTGACCCAGACGACGTGGGGCTTCAGCCGCGACGACGTCGAGGGTGCGTTCTTCACGACGTACCTGGAGAAGGGCGTGTTCGGTGTATCGCCGTTCGAGTCGCTGGACCGCGACGGCGTCGGCGGCCTTGTCCGCATCGCCGTGGAGAAGGGCCGCTCGACCCGCCCGGGCATCAAGCTCGGCGTCTGTGGCGAGCACGGCGGCGACCCCGAGTCGGTGCACTTCTTCGACGAGGTCGGCCTGGACTACGTGTCCTGCTCGCCGTTCCGGGTGCCGGTCGCCCGGCTCGAGGCCGGGCGCGCGTCGCTGATGCGCACCGGTGGGGGTAGCGACAGCCGCTGATCCCCGAGTCGCGTGGCGAGGGAGCCGGTTCCTCCACACCAGCGACGCTTCGTTGATCGAGGTGTGGAGGCACTGAGGTTGGCCTGACGCTGAGGTTGAGGGATCGGCCCCCACCCGGGCGCGGGGCGCAGACGGACGCGGGGCGGAGGGGGGCTCTGGCCGCCGGGTCAGGTGCAGAGGCGCTTGTGCCAGGTCACGACGGAGGTGTCGGTGAGGCTGGCCACCTGATCGATGACCACCCGTAGGCGAGCGGCATCGTCGGGGGCTTCGACCCACGTGGCCCGGAAGTGCGGTTCGAGGCCGGCCGGGGCGCCGAGCACCAGGGCCGAGACCAGTTCGGCGATCAGCGTGCGCTGGCGGTCGTACGAGCGGGCCGAGCCGCTGCGCTGCATCACGAACAGGTTGGCGATCCCCTTGAGGACCGCCACCTCGTGACGGGTCTCCTGCGGCACGACGAGCGACCCCGCGTAGCGGGTCAGCTGGGCCTGCGGGAACGCCGCCCGGGTCGCGGACTCCGCGGCGGCGCTGAACCGGCCGATCAACTGGCTTGTCAGGTCCTTGAGCGCGGCGAGGTCGCGCAGGCTGCCGGCGTAGGGCGTGTGGGCGTTGGGCCAGGCGGGGGAGTCGATCAGGCGCGCGAGGGCCGCGGACAGCTCAGCGGGGTCCGCGCCGGGCAAGTAGGTCGTCGCGACGAGCTCGCAGATCCTCGCGGAGGTGGCCGGGTCGGCCAGCTCGCCCAGGTCGATCAGGCCCGCGTGGATGCCGTCCTCCACGTCGTGCACGCTGTAGGCCACGTCGTCGGCCCAGTCCATGACCTGCGCCTCGAACGAGGAGCGGCCCGCCGGTGCCCCGGCGCGCAGCCACTCGAACACCGGGAGGTCGTCGGCGTAGGCGCCGAACTTGCCGCCGCCGGCCGGACGTGGCCACGGGTACTTGGTCGCAGCGTCGAGCGTGGCCCGGGTCAGGTTCAGGCCCACGGAGTGCTCCCGCCCGCAACCGTCGGGGTCGCCGAACCCCTTGGCCTCCAGCCGAGTGAGGATCCGCAGCGTCTGCGCGTTTCCCTCGAAGCCGCCGATGTCGCCGCTGAGCTCGCTGAGCGCGTCCTCACCATTGTGGCCGAACGGAGGATGGCCCAGATCGTGGGCCAGGCAGGCGGTCTCGACGAGGTCCGCGTCGCAGCCGAGAGCCGCGCCGAGCTCGCGGCCCACCTGGGCCACCTCCAGCGAGTGTGTCATCCGGGTCCGGGGGAAGTCGCCCTGCCCGGCGATCATCACCTGGGTCTTGGCCGCCAGCCGGCGCCACGCGGCGCAGTGCAGGACCCGTGCGCGATCCCGCGCGAACGAGGTCCGGCTGGGTCGCTTGGGCGGCTCGGTCACCCAGCGGGCCTCGTCGTCGGCGGAGTATCCGGGCAGGGGCACGACCACACCGTAGGAGGCGCCCGGGGCGCCCGCCACATCGGGCACCGGCTGGGGGCCCTGCGGGCTCAGGACGAGTGCGCGGGCCGGTCGAGCCAGACCGTGAGCAGGCCCGCGGATTCGCGGAGCAGGTACTCGCTGGTCAGCGCGCTGCCAGGTCCGTCGAGCGTGGCCGAGACGTGCGCCTCCAGCCCGAGCTGCTCGGCCAGTGCGCGGGTCCGAGCCGAGTGCGCCGGGTCGGTGACCAGGGTGACGGACTCGATGCCCTCGGCCTTGGCGATGGTGGCCACAGCCTCCAGCGAGCTGCGCGTGTTCTCGCCGTAGGGCAGCGCGATCACCTCGCGGCGGCGCATCCCGTCTGCGACGAGCTCCTCCTTGCCGGCCTGGGCCTCGGAGGTGATGTCGCCGGGCTGGAAGCCCCCGACGGTGATCACCTGGTCGCTGACACCGGCCTCGACGAGCTCATGTGCATGGGCCAGCCGGTTGGCCAGCACGGGCGAGGGAGCGCCCTGGTACTGGGCGGCGCCGAGGACCACGATCGCGTCGGTCGGCGTGCGGTCATCGACCCCGGACCACCGGATCACGTCGGCGAAGGCACTGGCCGGGATCGCGATCGCAACGACCGCCACCGCGGCCACGAGGGCGACGAAACGACGGCGCGCGCGCAGGCGCCGGGAGCGCTGGGGCCGCGTGGGGCTCCACTCCAGGAGTACCGCAGGCGCCGTCATGACCGGAGTCTGTCACGCCCGGACGGATCTCAGGGGGTGCGACATGTTCGCGTGTGGGTGAATCCGGGTCGGATCCTCCAGTCGGGCAGCTGATCTGCCGGGACCCGTGGGGCAGCGGCCGCTCGCCCGGGGGATCGGGATGTCCGATCCGCTGCCTAGGATGCCCACCATGGCCGGTCGGGTACGCACAGAGGACGTGGCCCTCGTGCGTGAGCGGGTCCGCGTCGATGCGGTCATCGGAGAAGTGGTCACCCTGCGCTCGGCCGGCGCAGGGTCGCTCAAGGGCCTGTGCCCGTTCCACGACGAGCGTTCGCCGAGCTTCCACGTGACCCCCGGCCGCGGGCTGTACTACTGCTTCGGCTGCGGTGAGGGCGGCGATGTCGTCGACTTCCTGATGAAGCACGACCAGCTGACCTTCACCGAGGCCATCGAGAAGCTGGCCGACCGGGCGGGCGTGACGCTGCGCTACGAGGAGGGCGGCGCGCCGCAGCGCACCGGGCCCAACCGGCAGCGGCTGGTCGCGGCCAACAAGGCTGCAGCGGCCTACTTCGTGCGCGCACTCGGGTCGCCGGAGGCCGCGATCGGGCGCCAGTTCCTCACCGAGCGTGGGTTCGACGACCAGGCCCGGGAGCACTTCGGCGTCGGGTTCGCGCCGAAGTCCTGGGACGGCCTGCTCGGGCACCTGCGGGCAACGGGCTACACCGACGCCGAGATCCTGGCCGCAGGCCTGGTCTCGCAGGGGCAGCGGGGCACCTACGACCGGTTCCGAGGTCGGCTGGTGTGGCCGATCCGCGATGCCTCCGGCGATGTGCTCGGGTTCGGCGCGCGCAAGCTGTTCGACGACGACGAGGGGCCCAAGTACCTCAACACCCCCGAGACCCCCCTGTACAAGAAGTCCCACGTGCTCTACGGCATCGACCTTGCACGCCGGGACATCGGCAAGCTCAAGCAGGTGGTCGTGGTGGAGGGCTACACCGACGTGATGGCTGCGCACCTCGCAGGGGTGACCACGGCGGTGGCCACCTGCGGGACGGCCTTCGGCCCTGACCACGCGCAGCTGCTCCGGCGGTATCTGGTCGACGACGACACGTTCGGCGGGGAGGTGGTGTTCACCTTCGACGGTGACGCTGCTGGCCAGAAGGCCGCGCTGCGGGCGTTCGAGGGTGATCAGCGGTTCGTCGCCCAGACGTTCATTGCGGTGTCCCCCGACGACATGGATCCCTGCGAGCTCCGGTTGGCGCGTGGTGATGCCGCGCTGCGCGAGCTGGTGGCCTCCAGGACGCCGCTGTTCGCCTTCGCGATCCGTTCGGCCGTGGCCGGGTTCGACCTGTCGACGGCCGAGGGGCGAGTGGCCGCCGTGCGTCGCGCGGCGCCCCTGGTGGCCCGGATCCGCGACGCTGCCCTGCGCCCTGAGTACTCCCGGCTCCTGTCGGGCTGGGTCGGCGTGCCCGAGGGGGAGGTACGTTCGGCGGTGAGTGCTGCGGCCCGGGCCGGATCGGCCGGGGGGCGTGGCGGGGCCGGGGACCGGTCGCAGGGCCGTTCCACCGGGCAGCGAAGTCCCGACCGCAGTGCGGACCGCGCACCGCAGCCGACGACGCGCCCCACCCCCGACGATCCCGGCACCGGCGACCCCTCGGGGCAGGGCACTGCCTCCCACACGCCTGGCCCGGCCGGCGCGGGCAGGACCCCCGACGGCGCTCAGCTCCGCGCGCAGGTGCCGCGGCCGGACCCGCGCGAGCCTGGCCTGTTCGTGGAGCGGGAGTCGCTCAAGTGCGTCCTGCAGGTGCCCGAGCTGGTGGGGGACTGGTTCGAGTCGGTGGCGCGGGAGTCGTTCCGGCACCCGCACTACGCCCAGGTGGCCCAGGCGGTGACCGATGCGGGCGGGCCGGTTGGGCGCTCGGGGGGTGAGGGGGGCGGCCAGGCCTGGATGGAGGCGGTGCTGGCGGCCTGCCCGGACGACGGGGTCCGGAGCCTGGTCCGCGAGTTGGCCGTCGAGCCGCTGATCACCGCCGGGGAGCCGACCGCGCGGTATGCCACCTCGATCGTGGCACGGCTGCTCTCGGATGAGGCCGGTCGGCGCTCGGCGGATCTCAAGCGGACCCTCGGCCAGCTCGACCAGGCGTCCCAGTCCGAGCAGGCCTCGGCGATCCTGGCCGATCTGATGGCCCTGGAGACCTACCGACGCGAACTGGCCCAGGTGGGTCAGGAGGAGGGCTGATGCGCTGGCGCCGGCAACTCGATCCACGCGTGGCCCGGATGCTGGACCACGCCGAGGGGGAGCGGCTCCTGGCCTGGGGCGAACTGGTCGACGGGTCCGTGGTGACGTGCACCGACCTCGCCCTGCACATGCCTGTCCATGGGCGCGTCGCGTGGGACCTGGTGGCTCGTGCGGCGTGGAGCGACGAGTTCCTCGACCTGGTGACCCAGGCTGCCCCCGGGGCCCCGACCATGCAGATCCGGCTCCGCTTCGACGAGCCCGGCCAGGTGCCCGGTGTGGTGCGCGAGCGCATCGAGTGGACGGTCATGGCCTCTCAGCGGGCGTCGCTGGTCCACCCCGACGGCCGGGTCGGGTCGGCCATGCTCAACGCCCGCCGGTCGCCTGCCTCGGGGGAGGTCCGGTGGGCGGTGGTGTTCGATCCGGGCCTCGAGAGCGCGGATCCGGGCTGGCGTGCGGCGGCGGACTCGGCGCTGGCCGAGTTGCGCGGCCAGCTCGGGGTGTGAGCCCGCCCGCAGTTTGGGCGGCAGCGCCCTGCGTTGGTATCCTGCTCGGGCTTGATCCCCCATAGCTCAATTGGCAGAGCGTTCGGCTGTTAACCGATAGGTTTCTGGTTCGAGTCCAGATGGGGGAGCTCACAGCCGGTGCCCCATGTGGTGCCGTGGTGCAGCTCAGAGGCCCCTCCCGGGTTGCCGGGGTGGGGCCGCTGTTGTGTCGGACCCAGTCAGGAGGACTGCGTCGATGGACCCCGCAGACCGGCGGATCCGCACGTTCCATCCCCGGCGCAGTCGCACGACCCCCTCTGCGGCGTCCGCGCTGATCCGGTTGCTCCCCGAGTGGGGGGTCGAGGTGGCCACCGCGCCCGCGCACCTGGCCGAGGTCTTCGACCCGCCGCTGCCCACCGTGCTCGAGATCGGTTCGGGGATGGGCGAGGCGACGTTGGCCATGGCCGCCGCTGAGCCGGGCGTCGGGATCGTCGCCGTGGACGTGCACACCCCCGGGATCGGTGCATTGCTGGCCGGTGCGGAGCGCGCCCAGCTGGGCAACGTGCGGGTCTGCACCGGGGACGCCGTCGAGCTCCTGGACCGACTCGCCCCGGGCAGCCTTGTCGGGATCCGTGCATTCTTCCCCGATCCGTGGCCGAAGGTGCGCCACCACAAGCGCCGCCTGGTGCAGCCCGCCCTCGTCGCGCGCGCGGCGCAGGTGCTCGTGCCGGGCGGCACGTTCCACGTGGCGACCGACATCGCCGGATACGCCGAGCAGATGCTGGCCGTCTGCGCGGGCGAACCCCGGCTCGATGTGGGGCCCGGGCTGGTGGAGCGCCCCCCGTGGCGTCCGCGCACCAAGTACGAGGCGCGCGGCGAGGCCGCCGGTCGAGCCAGTCAGGACCTCATCGCGACGCGGCGCTGACCGGACCCGGACCCGACCGCGTGAGGGTCAGCGCACGATGCGCAGGTTGAACATCCCCGACCCCAACGAGCCCATGGTCCGCAACCACAGCGGCAGCCACATCTCGGGCCCACGGGCGGTGCTGATGTCGCCGAGGTCGAGGATGTCGGTCCAGCCGAACTGCGCCAAGAGCCCCACGACGACGTCCTTGGACGCCGGATCGTCGCCGGACAGGAACACCGTGGTGGGCTCGGGCAGCAGGTCGGGGCGGGTCATGAGCGCGGCGGTCAGGGTGTTCAGGGTCTTGACCACCCGAGCCTCGGGGAACTGCTGCTGCACCTGCTCGCCGAGCGAGTCGGTGTCCTTCACGGTCAGGGTCGGCGGGAACCCCGCGGAGAAGTCCAGCGGGTTGGAGACGTCGAGCAGCGCCTTGCCGGCCAAGTTGTCGGCCCCGGCCGCGGCCAGGGCCTCGAGGGTCCCCGCCCCGCTGACCGCATTGACCACGACGTCGGCGGCGGCTGCCACCTCGGCGAAGTCGGCCAGGGTGATCGACGGGTTCTCGGCCAGCCACTGTCCGATGGAGGCCTGGACACCCTCGAGAGGGCGGGTCTTGGTCTCGTGGACGTCCCGGGTGCCGAGCATGACGTCATGTCCGGTGCGGACGAACCCTTCAGCCAGCGTGCGGCCGACCGTTCCGGTGCCCAGGATTCCGATCTTCATGATGCCTCCTGTGTGCTGCGGTGCGTGTGCGGGCCGCGGTGCCGGTCGGCGGCCTGTGCTGCGACGCGGCCTGCTCTGGCAGTATGCGCCTCCGCGCGGCGACGTGCGGTCCACCGGGCTGCTACCCGTCCCAGGGCAGGGCATCCCTGCGGGATGGCGCGTCAGCCGTGGTGCGGCATGATCGCGCCGTCCGGGATCACACCGAGGCGACCGGCCTGGTAGTCCTCGACGGCCTGGATGACCTCGGCCCGGGTGTTCATGACGAACGGTCCATAGTGGAACACCGGCTCGCGCAGCGGGATGCCGCCGAGGATCAGCACCTCGAGGGTGGGCGCGGCCAGCGACTGGCTGGAGGCTGCCGCGACGGTGACATGCTCACCGGCGCCCAGGACGGCCAGTTGACCCCCGGCCAGAGGCCGGCCCTCAGCACCCACGCTGCCCGCACCGGACAGCGCGTAGACCAGCGCGTTGAATTCCGCGCGCCAGGGAAGCTCCAGCTGGGCGCCGGGGGCCAGCGTGGCATGCACGATGCCGATCGGGGACTGGCTGCGACCAGGGCCGGTGTGCCCAGCGACGGTGCCCGCGAGGACTCGGACCAACGCGCCGCCGTCGGCAGAGGATGCCAGCGTGACGTCGGTGCCGGCCAGCGGCTGGTAGGCCGGGGCGAGCCACTTCTTCGCCGCGGGCAGGTTGATCCAGAGCTGGATGCCGTGGAAGAGCCCCCCGGAGCGGACCAACGACTCGGGCGGGGTCTCGATGTGCAGGATGCCGCTGCCTGCGGTCATGTACTGGGTTCCGCCGTTCTCGATGGTCCCACCGCCGCCGTGCGAGTCCTGGTGGATGAACGTCCCGTCCATCAGGTAGGTGAAGGTCTCGAAGCCGCGGTGCGGATGCCAGGGCGTGCCCTTGGGCTCGCCGACCCCGTACTCGACCTCGCCCATCTGGTCCATGTGGACGAAGGGGTCGAGGTCTGCCATCGGGATGCCGGCGAACGCCCGGCGCACCGGGAAGCCCTCACCCTCGAAGCCGCGCGGGGCGGTCGTGACCGAGCGGATCGAACGGGCCGTGGAGGCGGGTGCGGGCACATCGATGCGGGGGAGGGTGACCGTGTCGGCGGTGACGGCAGGCATGCGAGGCTCCTCTGGGTAAGTGATACAAGATTCAACTAACGCAAGAGTACGCGGTCTGCGGCAATTGCGCCAGACCTACGACCCACGGGGTTGTGTGTGCCCCGCACTGGCCGCCCATCGGGGACTGCTCGTGCGGGCGGATCGCCGACGAAGCACAATGCCGGGGTGGAGCGGCCCTGGGGTGGCGTCGAGCAGGTGATCGACTGGTACCTGGCGAATCGGCGGGACCTGCCGTGGCGTGCCCCGGACCGGACCCCCTGGGGCGTGCTGGTCAGCGAAGTGATGCTCCAACAGACCCCGGTGGCCAGGGTCGTGCCCGCGTGGCAGGCCTGGATGGCGCGCTGGCCGTCCCCGGCTGCGCTGGCCCGTGCTGACCCGGGGGAGGCGGTCCGCCAGTGGGACCGGCTGGGATACCCACGACGGGCGCTGCGCCTGCATGCGGCCGCGGTGGCCATCGTCGAGCGCCACGGTGGTGAGATCCCCGACGACGAGGTCCAGTTGCGAACACTGCCGGGCGTGGGGGAGTACACGACCGCGGCGCTGCGTGCGTTCGCCTTCGGGCACCGCGCGGTGGTGCTCGACACCAATGTGCGCCGGGTCCTGGCACGGGTGCTGGCCGGCGACGAGCATCCCGCGCCAACCCTGGCTGCGGCGGAGCGGGCACGGGCTGACGCGGTGGTGCCGGCCGCGGACGGCCAAGCGGCGCTGTGGTCGGTGGCGGTGATGGAGCTCGGTGCCCTCGTCTGCACGTCGAGCGCCCCGCGCTGTCCGGCGTGCCCGGTCCGGGGGTCGTGCGCGTGGCTGGCGGCGGGGCGCCCGGCGTATGCGGGGCCACCTCGGCGTGTCCAACGCTTCGCCGGCACCGACCGGCAGGTCCGCGGCCGGCTGATGGCGGTGGTGCGCGAGTCCGAGGGCCCGGTGCCCCGCGTGGCCCTGGATGCCGTCTGGGCCGAGTCGATCCAGCGCGAGCGTGCGCTCGACGGGTTGGTCGCCGACGGCCTGCTGGTCCCGCTGGACGACGACCTGTTCCGGCTGCCCGATCGTGCCGACCTGGCGCGCAGCTGACCTGCCGCGCGGCAGGACGCGTCGGACATCTCTGCCCGACTCGCGTCTGCGCGCGAGCGGGTGTTCGGTGGGGTCATGAGGTTCAGTGCGGCGCTGCTGGCGTTCCACGCGGCCCCGGACGAGCCGCTGCAGGTGTTCCTGGGCCACATGGGTGGACCGCTGTGGGCGCACCGTGACGACGGCGGCTGGTCGATCCCCAAGGGCGAGTACGACCCGGAATCCGAGGCCCCGGCCGCGGCCGCCCGACGGGAGTTCGCCGAGGAGATCGGCATCCCGGCACCGTCCGGCGAGCAGGTCGACCTCGGTGTGCACGTGCAGCCCGGCGGGAAGCGGGTGCGTACGTTCGCGGTGCCCGCACCGCTGTCGTTGCAGTTCGTGATGAGCAATCACTTCCAGATGGAGTGGCCCCGCAGGTCCGGGATCGTGCGCAGCTTCCCCGAGATCGACCAGGCGCGGTGGTTCACCCTGCCCCAGGCCCGGCGCAAGGTGGTGGGCGGGCAGGTGGCGATCCTCGATGACCTGGCAGCGGTGCTGGCGAGGTCCTGAGGCGGGCGGCGTACTGCGGTGGCGTTCGCCTACCCTTGGGTCGCGTCGGTGCCAGGTGCCGATGCGGGGCGGTAGCTCAACTGGTCAGAGCAGCGGGCTCATAACCCGTCAGGTTGCGGGTTCGAATCCCGCCCGCCCTACTTCACGCCGCGGTCGGCGAAGCGGGCCTCGGCTCGCAGCACCGCCCACGGGCACGGTGCGCCCGACGGACAGGCGATACTCGTTGACCATGGACCTCATCAACGCCGGGCAGGCCGCGACGCAGCAGGCGCCAGCCCCGCCGACCGGCCCCGCCCCACCTCGCACCGGAGCCTTCGCCGATGTGCGTGCGCGTTGGTTGCTCGTCTGGGCCCTCGGTGGCGCGCTGCTGATCACGGGGCTTGCCGACGCGGCGGTGAACGTGTTCGACCTCGCGATCCCCGACGACGCGCTCACGATCCTGCTCTACCTGCCGCTGGTCGCCTGGGTGGTCGTGATGGTCGGCCGGCGTGCACGGGTGGATCTGGGCGTGATGTTCCGGTGGCCGCGGTTGGGCAGCTACTGGGGGGTCGTGGTGGGGCTGTTCTTCCTCCAGCTGTTGTTCTCGTTGGCGGCGATCACCCTGACCCAGCTGGTGTTCCCCGACCTGGGCGACGCGCTGGTCGGCGTCGGCGAGGGCAACCTGCTCATCGCCATCCTCGCGATCACCATCATGCCGCCGCTGGTCGAGGAGACGGTGTTCCGCGGCGTCCTGCTGGAGCGTTACGCGGTGAAGTGGCGGATCGGGGTGGGCATCGTGGTCTCCGCGATCTTCTTCGGCCTCCTGCACGTCGACCCGGTCGGGGCCGGCATGTTCGGGGTCATCACCGGCCTGCTCTACCTGCGTACGCGCTCCCTGTGGCCAGGCATCCTCATCCACGCGGCGAACAACGGTTTCGTGCTCGTGGTGACGCGCACGGCCGGCGCCGAATCCGACGCGGCCGAGGCCACCCTGACCGAGTCCCTGACGACCGCGGGCGTCCTTCTGGCGATCAGCGTGCCGTTCCTCGCGTGGTTCATCGTGCGGACCTGGCCCACCCGGACCACGCCCACGCCCTACCAGCACCACGAGATGACCACCGGCCTACCGCCCCGGACCATCTCAGCCCTGCGGTGGTCGGCCGTGCCCGGCGAGGTCGGCATCGAGGTCTCAAGCACGCGGGCCCAGGTGGCTGACCTGTCGGGCGCGCCTCTGGCTGTGTTGCCCCTGGACCGCGTGCGCGCGGTCTACCCCACCGAGACCCCCGCGGGCATGTCCGTGGTCGTCCTGCTCCATGACGGATCCTGGACCACGCTCCAGCCCCTCCCGGGTGACCCCAAGCGCGCCAAGTCCCTGACCCTTGCCCTCAGTGAGCGCGTCCAGTTCCAGCTACGGCCCGCCAGCACCGCGCAGGCGGGCGTCGTCGCCGGCACGCAGGACCGCTAACCGCGGATTCGGGTGCCCCGTGGGTCGTAGGGGGGCGCTGCTGACACCGTGGCCGCCACGATCTCGTTGCCGACCTGCACCGTCCACTGGCCCGCGTCCAGCCACCCGCCATCCACCGGATCACCGTCACCGTCGACCATCGCCAACCCGACTGCGCCACCGACCGTGAATCCGTAGGACGCCGAGCGCAGGTAGCCGACCTCGACCCCGTCGCGGCGCAGCACCTCGGCGTGGAAGAGCATCACCTGCGGGTCGCGGGCGAGCACGCTGACCAGCCGGCGCGCCGGCGCCCTGCCACCGCGCGCCTCCCGCCGGGCCAACAGCGCTTCCCTGCCCAGGAACCCTCCCGGCTTGTCCCAGGCCACCGCGAACCCGAGACCCGCCTCGACCGGGTCGTCGGTGTTGTCGATGTCGTGGCCGTAGTCCCGGTAGGCCTTCTCCAGGCGCAGGCTGCCCAGCGCCTTGAGGCCCGCAGGCCGCAGTCCGACCGCCGCACCGGCCGCCACGAGCTCGTCGTGGACGTGCACCGCCATGTCCGCGGGCACGAACAGCTCGTACCCAAGCTCGCCGACGTAGGTGATGCGCGTGCACACCCCGAGTGCGAACCCGAGGTCGATCTCGGCGGCGGTGCGGAATCCGAACGCCTCGTCGGACAGGTCCGTGCTGGTCACACGCGCCAGCACCTCGCGCGACCGCGGGCCCTGGACGTTGATCTGGGCCAGGCCCGAGGTGACATCTGCGATCGACACCCGGGCGTCCCCGACGTGTCGGCGCAGCCACGCCAGGACGTGTCGATGTGTGGTGTCCGAGGCCACCACCAGGAAGTCGTCCTCGCCGCGCTTGGTGACGGTCAGGTCCGCCTCGATGAGGCCCAGCTCGTTGAGCCACTGGGTGTAGGTGATCCGGCCCGGTTCCCCGTCCACCGAGTTGGCCGACAGCCGCTCGAGCAGCGCGCCCGCGTCCGGGCCGGTCACCTCGAACTTCGCCATGAACGACATGTCGAACAGGCCCGCGGCCTCGCGTACTGCGCGGTGCTCGGCCTGCCAGTGCGCCCATGAGTCGGGGCGACCCCAGGTGGGCGTGGGGGCGGTCGGGGTGACGCCAGCCCCGGCGAACCAGTCCGCGCCCTCCCAGCCGGAGACGTCCTTGAACCACGCCCCGGCAGCGGCCATCCGGTCGTGCAGCGGCGAGCGCCTCACCCCGCGCGCGGTGCGCATCGAGCGCCCCGGGTAGTGGCATTCGTAGACCATCCCGAGGCTCTCGACCGTCCGGGTCGCCCGGTAGCGCGGCGTGGCCTGATAGGGGTGCAGCCGGGCGATGTCCACGCCCGTGACGTCGATGTCCGGGCGCCCGGTCGTGATCCAGTGCGCAAGCGCCCGACCCCAGCCGCCACCGGTCAGGATGCCGATCGAGTTCAGGCCCGCGGCCACGAAGTAGTTGCGCACCTCGGGGGCCTCGCCGATGATCGGCGCCAGGTCCGGTGTGAAGCTCTCCGGCCCGCAGAAGAACGTGCGCACGCCGGCGTCCAAGGTGGTGGGCACCCGACTCATCGCGGCTGCCACGTAGGGCCCCATCCGATCCCAGTCCGGGGGGATGCTGCCGAACGAGAAGTCCTCGGGCACGCGGTCCACGTGCCAGGGTGCGCAGACCGTCTCGAACAGCCCGACCATGAGCCCGTTACCCTCGGGCCGGATGTAGGTGAAGTTGCTGGGGTCCTCGAGCACCGGCCAGTCCGGGTCGACCTCGGGCATCGAGTCGGTGATCAGGTAGTAGTGCTCCGCAGCCTGCAACGGGATGCTCACCCCCGAGCCCTCACCGAGCTGGCGGGCCCACATGCCTGCCGCGTTGACCACGTACTCGCACTCGATGTCGCCCAGCGGCGTGCGCACCCCAGCCACCGCGCCGCCACGCAGGAGGACCGCTACGGCCGGCGTGCTCTCCAGCAGCGTCGCCCCGCGCATCCGGGCACCACGGGCCAGGGCCATGGTCACGTCCACCGGGTTCACCCGGCCGTCGCCCGGGGTGTAGAAGCCGGCCAGCAGGTCATCGGTGCGCGCGGCCGGGAACAGCTCGCCGACCTCCCGGGCCGAGATCTCGTGGACGTCCACGCCCAGGTGCCTGTTGAACGCCGACACCCGGCGGTACTCCTCGAGCCTGCCCTCGTCGGCCGCCACCTCGATCAGCCCGATCGGACGGCACCCCGTGGCCTGGCCCGTCTCGGCCTCAAGGCGCGAGTACAGGTCGCGGGAGTACTGCCGCAGCTCGGTGGAGGTCTGCGAGGTCGAGCCGAACGTGACCATCAGGCCCGCGGCGTGCCACGTGGTGCCCGAGGTCAGCCGGTCGCGCTCGAGCAGGACGGTGTCGGTCCAGCCGAGCTCGGCAAGGTGGTAGGCGATGGAGGTGCCGATGATGCCCCCGCCGATGACCACGACCCGGGCCCGGGCGGGCAGGGATGCGTCGGTGGGTAGGTGGGGGCGCGGGTCGTGGCTGGTCACATCCGGAGCCTAGGCCGGCCGGTCCCTGAGCGGGCGTGTGGGCGTGGTCGACCCCGTGCCGGCAGCGCGGGGGAGTGCAGGGAGTCGGTTTCGTCCCTGCTCTAGCCAAAACCACAGCGCTGTGATTATCCTTGCCCACAAGGGATGGCTCCCGACTGATCCACGAGTCCGCTGGGGAAGGCGAAACTCGCCGGGATCGGGAGGTTGGCCATGGCCGTTCATATGGTTGGCGAGCGCCCGGGACTGACCCGTGGTGTTCTGTTCGTGCATTCCTCGCAGCGGGCTCTGTGCCCGCACCTGGAGTGGGCGGTCAGTGATGTGCTCGGGTCGCGAGTGACCCTTGACTGGCTGCCGCAGTCGGCGTTGCCTGGGCAGGTCCGTGCCGAGGTGTCGTGGCTCGGTGCGCCGGGGACGGCCGCCCGGATCACCTCTGCCCTGCGCCAGTTCAAGACGGTGCGCTACGAGGTCGCCGAGGAGCCCGGCAAGGGTGCTGAGGGTGAGCGGTTCGCCGTCACGCCCGAACTCGGAGTGTTCCGGGCCACCATGGGCCCGCACGGCGACATCATGATCCACGAGGACCGGATCCGCGCGATCCTGGCCGCGGCCGGCGACGAGCCCGCCGACCTTCGGCAGGGCCTGGACCTGATCCTGGGCACGGCGTGGGACGCCGAGCTCGAACCGTTCCGTCGCGCCGGTGATGGCGTGCCGGTGCGCTGGCTGCACCAGGTGGTGTAGCGCGAAGACCTCGGGGGAGGAGCCGGCTGGCCCGGGTAGGGGAAACCCTCCCGGGCCAGTCGCTTGCCCGGACCAGGCCGCGAGGGGCGGGGAGGTGGGCGGGGCGGGGTCAGGCGGGGAGGTGGCGGTGCAGGGCGATGAACTCCTGGTCCACGCGCATCCCCACGCCGCGGTAGATCCGCGTCGCGCCCGTGGTGTTCTCGGCGTCGCAGTGCAGGGTGCTCGAACGCAGACCGCGGGCGAGGTCCCCGGCGAAGCCTGCACGCAGGAGGGTGCTGGCCACACCGCGCCCGCGGTGCTCGGCCAGGACCGCGAGGCTGGCCAGGTAGCCGGAACCCACGTCCGCGTACCGATTGCTGCCCAATGCGAACCCGATGATCGCCCCGTCATTGCGAGCCACCCGCCACTGATCGGGGGCGTAGGTGGGTCCGGTCATGAGCGCGAGCCAGGCGCCGAACTCCAGCGGCGTCGAGTCGAAGTGATCGGCGAACGCCTGGTTGCTCACGGCGTGGATCTCGCGCTGCGTCGCCTCGTCGACGCCAGCGACCTCGACCGAGTACCCGTCCGCCTCAAGGCCCGGGGCCGAAGCCTGCCGAGCCACCGGACCCCCAGATCCCGCGCCGTGGTCGATGCGCATCCGCCAGTAGCGCCGCTTCTCGGCGAATCCCCGCGCCTCGAGGGCGGCCCGAAGCGGCGCGTCGTTGGCGAAGCAGAATGACCGGGTCGTGGTGGCGTGCTCGCGGTCGACCGGCCGCGCGTCTCCGAGCAGTGCCCACCGCACGCGCCCCTCCTCGAGGCAGCCCTCGATGAGCGCGTCGATCATCGCCGGAGCCTGCGGATCCCCGGGCCGCACGAACAGGTCGAAGTCCCAGCCGCGCCCTTGGTCCAGTCCGTCGACGCTGAGCACCGCGGCCACGGTGTCCGCGCCGCGCCGCACCACCACCCCGCCGGCGCCCCAGCGGCAGTTCGGTCCGCCGAGCTCCTCGGCGATCTCCACCTCGTTGGCGTCCGAGTGCCCGCAGCCGGCCAGCTCCACCGATCGGATGATCGCGACCACGTCGCGGACGTCGGCGGAGGTGGCCGGCATGGCAGCCAGGCCACCGGGAAGGCTCCCGATGGCCTGCGCCAGGACTCGTTCCGGTCGCCCGGCGCCGGGTCCGCTCACCCGCCGCCCTCGGTGCTGCCGGCATCGGCTGCGGTCGGATCCCACAGGCGGTACTTGTCCAGTGCCTCGCGGACCACCTCCCGGCCGATCTCACCGCGCTCGGCCAGCGAGAGCAGCGTGCGGCAGACGATCGACTCGGCATCGACCAGGAAGTGCCGGCGCAGCGCCCCGCGGGTGTCCGACATCCCCCAGCCGTCGGTGCCCAGGGTCGCGAAGTCGCCCGGGATCCACGGCCGCAGCAGGTCGGGCAGCGCGTGCATGTAGTCCGAGACCGCCACGACCGGCCCCTCGGTGCCCTCCAGGCGCGTGGTCACGTAGGGCACCTTGACCTCGCCGGTCGGCTCGAACAGGTTGTGCCTGTCGGCATCGAGGCCGTCGCGGCGCAACTCGGTCCACGACGTCACCGACCAGACGTCGGCGGCCACGCCCCACTCCTCGGCCAGCAGCGTCTGGGCCTTCAGCGCCCATGGCACCGCCACACCCGAGGCAAGCACCTGGGCACGCCGGGGATGCTCGGCGGTGGACGGCGCGAGCAGGTACATGCCCTTGAGCACGCCCTCGACATCCAGGCCTTCAGGCTGCGGCGGCTGCACGTAGGGCTCGTTGTAGATGGTGATGTAGTAGTAGACGTTCTCCGAGTCCTCGCCGTACATCCGGCGCAGGCCGTCGCGCACGATGTGCCCGATCTCGTAGGAGTAGGCGGGGTCGTAGCCGACGACCGCGGGGTTGGTCATCGCGATCAGGTGGCTGTGGCCGTCCTCATGCTGCAGGCCCTCGCCGTTGAGCGTCGTGCGCCCCGCGGTCGCGCCCATCACGAAGCCGCGCGCCATCTGGTCCCCGGCCAGCCAGAACGAGTCGGCAGTGCGCTGGAACCCGAACATCGAGTAGAAGATGTAGACGGGGATCATGGGCTGGTCGTGCGTGGAGTAGGCCGATCCGGCTGCTGCGAACGACGCCACGGAGCCGGCCTCGTTGATGCCCTCGTGCAGGATCTGGCCGTTGGTGGCCTCCTTGTAGGACAGCATCAGCTCCCGGTCGACCGACAGGTAGTTCTGGCCCTTCGGGTTGTAGATCTTCAAGGTCGGGAACAGGGCGTCGACGCCGAACGTGCGGGCCTCGTCGGGGATGATCGGCACGAACCGGTAGCCGATGTCCGGGTCGCGCGTGAGGTCCTTGAGCAGCCGGACGAACGCCATCGTGGTGGCGACCTCCTGCTTGCCCGAGCCACGGGTGACGACGTCGAAGGTCTTCTCCGGGGGCTGGGGCAGCGGCCGGGAGACCGAACGACGCTTGGGCATCGAACCGCCGAGGGCTGCGCGGCGCTCCCGCATGTACTGCATCTGCTCGTCGTCGTCGGCCGGCTTGTAGTAGGGCGGCAGGTACTTGTCGAGCTGCTCGTCGGGGATCGGGATGTCCAAACGGTCGCGGAACGTCTTGAGGTCCTCATGCGACAGCTTCTTCATCTGGTGGGTGGCGTTGCGGCTCTCGAAGTGCTGACCCAGCGACCAGCCCTTGATCGTCTTGGCCAGGATCACGGTCGGCTGCCCGGTGTGGTCCATCGCCGTCTTGTACGCCGAGTAGAGCTTGCGGTAGTCCATGCCGCCCCGCTTGAGCGCCCAGAGCTCCTTGTCGGGGATGTCGGCCACCATCGCGGCCACCCGCGGGTCCCGGCCGAAGAAGTTCTCCCGAAGGAAGCTGACGTCCTCGCCGCGGTAGGTCTGGTAGTTGCCGTCCGGGGTGTTGTTCATCAGGTTGACCAGCGCGCCGTCGACGTCGCGGGCCAGCAGCTTGTCCCAGCCACGGCCCCAGATCACCTTGATGACGTTCCAGCCCGCGCCCCGGAAGCTGGACTCCAGCTCCTGGATGATGTTGCCGTTGCCACGGACCGGGCCGTCGAGGCGCTGCAGGTTGCAGTTGATGACGAAGGTCAGGTTGTCCAGGCCCTCACGCGCGGCCAGGTCGATGTTGCCCAGGGACTCCGGCTCGTCGGTCTCGCCGTCGCCCAGGAACGCCCACACGTGCTGCTGGCTGGTGTCCTTGATGCCGCGGTTGAGCAGGTAGCGGTTGAACCGGGCCTGGTAGATCGCGTGCAGCGGCCCGAGGCCCATCGAGACCGTTGGGAACTGCCAGAACTCCGGCATGAGCCGCGGGTGCGGGTAGCTGGGCAGGCTGCCGCCCGGGTGCGAGAGCTCCTGGCGGAAGCCGTCGAGCTGCGCCTCGCTGAGCTGGCCCTCGAGGAACGCCCGGGCGTAGATGCCCGGTGACGCGTGCCCCTGGAAGAAGATCTGGTCCCCGCCGCCGGGGGCATCCGGGCCTTGGAAGAAGTGGTTGAAGCCCACCTCGTACATGGCTGCTGACGAGGCGTAGCTGGAGATGTGTCCACCGACGCCCACCCCGGGGCGCTGTGCGCGGTGCACGAGCATCGCGGCGTTCCAGCGGGTCATCGCCCGGATCCGGTACTCCATCTTCTCGTCGCCGGGGAACGTGGGCTCCTTCTCCGGGGAGATCGTGTTGATGTAGTCCGTGCTGCGCAGCGCGGGCACGCCGACGCTGCGCTCGGCCGAGCGACGCAGCAGCTCGAGCATCAGGTGCCGGGCGCGGGCGGGGCCCGCGTGTTGGACCACCGCGTCGAACGATTCGAGCCACTCGTTGGTTTCCGCGGCGTCGCTGTCCACATACTGGTCAGGCAGCCCTCCGGGCATGAGCGGGTCATAGTCGAACACAGGTGGGCCTCTTCCGATGGTGGTGGTCTCAGCGGAGGCAACTATTCCGCTTCCCGGCGGCTCGTGCGCGTTGAGGTGGTCGTGGCGGGCAGGTGCGGACCATACTTGCCCACAACGACCGCGGCAGGCAGTCGCGGCAGCAGCATGGGATGAGGGGTAACAGGTGGGCGCATCGGCCGACGGCGCCGAGCAGGCATCGGCGTTGGCCACGCGACTGGGTCTCCGAGCGGGGATGACAGTCCAGGAGCTGGGGTACGACACGGACACCGACGACCTGGTCGCCGACGCGGTCGTGGCCGGCACAGGGGAACAGGTCGTCGACGAGGACTACGACGGCGTCGTGGACGTCGTGCTGCTCTGGTGGCGCGAGGGGGACGGGGACCTCATCGACGCGCTGGTCGATGCCATGCCGCCGCTGGCGGACAACGGGGTGATCTGGCTGGTGACACCGAAGTTCGGCCGCCCGGGCGCGCTGGAGCCGGCGGACATCGCCGACGCCGCCGAGACCTGTGGGCTACGTCGGACCACGACCCTGACCCTGAGCAACTGGCAGGGCATCCGGATGGGCTCCCGCTAGCCGGTGTGCGGGCGTGCGCCGCTCGGGGGACCGGCGTGCGACGCGCCCTCCCGCTCGCGGGACCGATCAGCGGCGCAGCCGGCCGAACAGCCCGCCGACCGCGTCCACCACGGTCATGGCCTTGCCGATCGCTCCCAGCGGGGGCACGCCCGGG
This sequence comes from uncultured Actinomycetes bacterium, assembly GCA_963788325.1. GTDB lineage: Bacteria > Actinomycetota > Actinomycetes > S36-B12 > CAIYMF01 > Prado023. The sequence continues at coordinate 300,636 of CAWBGJ010000014.1, read as the reverse complement.
ACACCATCGAGGACCGGCGCGAGGCGCACCAGGCCGGTCAGGTCCCGCACCTGCAACACGCCTGTGCGGTAGAAATGGGTCACGTTGCCCCGGCCGCTGGTCGCGTCGATGAGCACGCGGGTCGGAGCCACAGCGCCTGGACCCGCGTGCGGGTCCTCGTCGAGCACGGCAGTGCGCCAATGGCCGCTGCGGGCGCCGGCGCCCACGATCCGCTCGGGGGTGATCGCGGTGAACGAGCCGGTCACGTGCTTGCGCCCGGCCAGGGCACCGGTGGCGTCGATGAGGGCACTCAGGCCCACGCCGAGCAGTTCGTCGGGTGCCAGGACACCGGCGGGCTCGAGGTCCAGTGCCGCGATGCTCAGCTGGTAGGTCATCGCGTTGATCACGGTCAGGATCGGCAGCGGGCCCAGCGGCGAGGACGTGTGGACCAAGCCCCAGGTGGCCGGGCCATCGGAGGCCAGCCAGGCGGAGGTGGTGGCCCGTGCCAGCGACAGCGAGTCGAGGATGTCCTGGTCGGGCAGGTCGGCCGTGGCGAGTCGGACCTGCTCATCGACCGCGTCGGCGTCGTAGTGGCTGGCGTCGCCGTCGTGGGCGTCGGCGAGCATGTCCTCCAGCGTGCGGCCGTACTCCCACTGACCCAGCCGGGCGATGAGCTCGCGGGCGGTCCAGCCCTCCTTGCGCGACGGCGCCGTGAGGTCCACGGTCCCCGCGACCGACTCGAACAGCTCCCAGGCGCGGTCGATGTCGGCGGCCAGCGCGTCGAGGTCCCCGGAGGCCAGTCCGTGCTCGTGCGGGTCCGGCTCGAGCCCGGGCGGGAGCACGTGGGGTTCGGCCATTGGGCAATCCTGCCCTGTCGGCGGCAGAATCGCCCGCGGCACGGTCAGCGTCGGAAGCAGAGGATCTGAGATGTCGGTCACGGTGGGGCAGACCGCCCCGGATTTCACCCTGGTCAACCAGCACGGCCAGAAGGTCGCGCTCGCACAGCTGCGCGGACGCAAGGTGGTCCTTGTGTTCTATCCGTTCGCCTTCTCGGCCCTGTGCACCACCGAGTTGTGCGACCTGCGCGATCGGCGCGGCGAGTTCGACGACGACACGGTGCTGCTCGGAGTCTCGGTGGACACCAAGTACGCGCTGAAGGTGTTCGCCGAGCAGGAGGGCCTGGGCTTCGACCTGCTCAGCGACTTCTGGCCGCACGGCGCAGTCGCGCAGGCCTACGGCGTGTTCCTGCCCGACGCCGGCGGGAAGGCCACGCGGGCGACGTTCGTGATCGACCGCGAGGGCGTGGTGCGCTGGTCTGTGGTCAATGGGCCGGGCGAGATGCGCGACCCCGGCGAGTACCGGGCCGCCCTGGCCGACATCCCCTGAGGTCGAGGGGCGGGGCGTGGGGCGGGGCCTTGTGGGCTGGAGGCCCGGTGGGCTTTGGTGGTTGCGGGTCTGATGCGTACCCTTGCCCGCGGGCCCGTGGCGCAGCTGGTAGCGCAACCCGCTTACACCGGGTAGGTCGTCGGTTCGAGCCCGGCCGGGCCCACTGGACCACCCGCTGGCCCGTCCACGGTGCCAGCGAGCCGGCAGGCCGGATCGGAGGGACGCTGTGAGCACCGAGCGTGCGCACCACATCCTGATGGGAGCGCTGGGTCTGGTCGCCCCTGGTGTCGAGCCCGCCACCCTCGACCCGAAGCGATCGCTGCGTGAGCAGGCGGACCTGGATCCGCTCGACTTCGGCGAGCTCATCGCCCTGCTCTGCGACGCCCTGCACGCCAACATCCCCGAGGCTGACTACCGACATCTCGACACCATCGACGGTGCTGTGGCCTACCTCGCGCCCCGTCTGCCGTAGGCCCGCCCAGCCTGAGCAGAGCACCCCGCTGGCGCGCCTCCCGCTCGCGCGCCTCCCGCGATCCATCCACGTTCGAGGGGCAACCGACCCCTGGGACTTGGATCGATCGCTGGATCGCCGCTGAGAGTTGGAGCGATTCGCCCGGACGTGAGGAGCGCAGCGCCGGCACGGCTCCGGTGGCGGGGGCGTGCGGGTGCTGCGTGCGCGGGAGCCCCGGCGCGTCGCGCCGGTATCGTTCGGGGCGTGCCCCACGCCGCGATTCCCACCCTGGGCGAGGTCGTCGCCCTGCTGCATCGCCGCTACGACCCCCGCACGGCTGGCTCCTGGGACCGGGTCGGTCTGGTGTGCGGGGATCCGGCGGAGCCCGTCGAGGCGGTCATGTTCGCCGTGGACCCGGTCGCCGTGGTCGTCGACGAGGCGATCGCCGACCGGGCGCAGCTGCTCGTGACCCACCATCCCCTGTTCCTGCGTGGGGTCCACGGGATCCCCGCAGCTGACCCGAAGGGCCGGATCGTCCACCGCCTCGTGCGCGCCGGGATCGGACTGCTCGCGGCGCACACCAACGCCGACAACGCCCGGCCGGGCGTCTCGGATGCCATCGCGACCGCACTCGGCCTGGTCGACGTCGACCCCCTCGAACCGCTGGAGGCAGAGCCGGATCCCCTGGACAAGCACGTCGTGTTCGTTCCGACTGCCGACGCGGATGTGCTCATCGACGCTCTGGCCGCGGCCGGTGCTGGCCAGATCGGGGACTACGACCGGGCAGCGTTCACGGCCCAGGGCACGGGGACGTTCCGTCCTCTGGCCGGGGCCCACCCGACCATCGGCGCGATCGGCGGCATCGAGCAGGTGCCCGAGACGATGGTGCAGATGGTCGCGGCGCGCAGCCGCCGGGCCCACGTCCTCGCCGCGATGCGCGCAGCCCACCCCTACGAGGAACCGGCATTCGACGTGATCCCGCTGGCGGCAGTGCCCAGCGGCCGAGGCGGGGGCCGGGTCGGAGACCTGGCCCAGTCGACAACGCTGCGCGGTTTCGCCGAACTGGTGGCCGCCACCCTGCCGAGCACCGCGGCCGGGGTCCGGGTGGCCGGGGACCCGGACCGCCCGGTCCGCCGGGTCGCCATCTGCGGTGGTGCTGGGGACTCGATGCTCGGTGCAGCCACCGCCAGCGGCGCGGAGGTCTACCTCACCTCCGACCTGCGCCACCACCGCGCGTCCGAGCACCTCGAGTCCGGCGGGCCGGCCCTGGTCGACATCGCCCACTGGGCGGCGGAATGGATGTGGCTGCCGCAGGCCGCCCGCCTGCTCGAGCAGGACGCCAGCGCCGCAGGGTTCGCGCTGAGCACTACCGTGTCCACCACCGTCACCGATCCGTGGACTTTCCACGTGGGAAGGCTCACCGATGCGCGCTGACACCTCAGCCCAGCTCCGACTGCTCGACCTGCAGGCCCTTGACACCGTGCTGGGCCAGCTGGACCATCGGCGCCGCTCGGTGCCCCAGGTGGCCGAACTGGCCCAGCTCGAGACCCGTGCCGCGCAGCTGCGCGACAAGGACGTGGCCGTGCGGACCGGGGTGTCGGACCTCGAGCGCGAGATGAACCGGGCCGAGGGCGACGTGGTCCAGGTGCGCGAGCGGATCGCGCGCGACCAGAAGATGCTCGATGCCGGGTCGGTCGCGTCCGCGCGTCAGCTCGGGGACCTGCAGCACGAGATCGCCAACCTCGCCAAGCGGGTCAGCGACCTCGAGGACGCTGAGCTCGAGGTGATGCAGAAGCTCGAGGACGCCCAGGCACGGGCCACGGAGGTGGCCGGCCAGATCGCTGAGCTCACCGAAGCGCGCACACGTGCCGAGCGCGACCGGGACACGGCCTTCGCCGACATCGACGCCGAGACCGCGCGGGTCCGAGGTGAGCGTGACCGGGTCGTCGGTGACATCCCCGCAGACCTGCTCGCGCTCTACGACAAGGTCCGCGCCAGCTCCGGCGGGCTCGGCGCCGCGCCGCTGCATCGCGGTCGCTGCCAGGGCTGCCAGCTGACGCTGCCCCCGGCGGACCTCGGCCGGATCCGGTCAGCCGCCCCCGACGAGGTGGTGCGCTGCGAGGAGTGCCGTCGCATCCTGGTGCGCACCGACGAGTCCGGCCTGTGAGACATCTGGTCATCGAGGCCGATGGTGGCTCGCGGGGCAACCCGGGGCCGGCCGCCTACGGTGCGGTCGTGCTGGACGCCGCCAGCGGCGAGGTCCTGGTCGAGTTGGCCGACTACCTGGGCGTGGCGACCAACAACGTGGCCGAGTACGAGGGCGTGACGGCTGGGCTCAAGGCGGCACAGGAGATCGACCCGACCGCCCAGGTCGAGGCTCGTCTGGACTCCAAACTGGTGGTCGAGCAGCTGTCCGGAGGGTGGTCGATCAAGAACGCGAAGCTGCGCGAGCTGGCACTGCGGGCCAAGGCGTTCGCGCCGCCCGAGCGGGTGCGGTTCACCTGGGTGCCGCGCGCGCAGAACAAGCGCGCTGATGCGCTGGCCAACGAGTCGATGGACGCCGCAGCGGCGGGGCGGCCCGGGCGCATCGAGCGCTGGCATCGCGGGGCCGGGGATGCCGATCCCTACGTCGATGCCGCCGAGCACCTGGCCGGGGACGCGGCCGACGAGGCCCGCCGGGCGGCGGGCGAGGGCGCTGATGCCCCTGGATCGTGGGTGAGTGGGGCGCAGGCAGCCGAGGCCGGTGCGGCCAGGATTCGGGCGACGCTGCGAGGGGAGCAGCCCGAACTCGACCTCGGCGCCAGCGCGACGGACGTGCCGGCGGCCGGCCAGGCGGGGTCAACCCCCGGGTCGACGGCTCGGGCGGCGACGGACAGCGCTGCGACTCCGGCGGCGTCGAACAAGATTGTGGGCTGGTCGCGGGCGGACCTCGGGACGCCCACCACGTTGACCCTGGTCCGCCACGGAGTCACCCAGCAGAGCATCGAGCACCGGTTCTCCGGGATCAACGGGTTCGACCCGCCCCTGGTCGACCTCGGTCGCCAGCAGGCGGCCGCAGCAGCCGAGGAGCTGCTCCGGCGCGGAGGCGCTGACGTGATCGTGTGCTCGCCGCTGCAGCGCACGCGCCAGACCGCGGCGATCCTCACCGAGCGTCTGGGCCTCGGCGAGCCGCTGGTGGTTGACGGGATCGCCGAGGCTGACTTCGGGGAGTGGGACTCGCTGAACTTCGCAGAGGTGAAGGCGCGCTGGCCCGAGGAGTTGGCCGCCTGGCTGGCCTCCACCGACGTAGCCCCGCCAGGTGGGGAGTCGTTCGCCGACGTGCGCCGCCGGGTCGATGCGGCCCGTGCCGAGCTGGTGGCCCAGTTCCCCAGGCAGCGCGTGCTCACCGTCAGCCACGTGACGCCGATCAAGGTGATGGTCCAGACCGTCCTGGATGCGCCGGCCTCCAGCGCCTACCGCTTCGAACTGGCACCGTGCTCGCTGACGACCCTGGCGTGGTGGGCCGACGGGCTGAGCACGGTGTTCGGGATGGGTGAGCACGGGCACCTGCACGGACTGCTGCACGAGACCGGGGCCTGACCACGGGCGTCGGCGTGTCCTGCGCCGCTCGGCGCGTGCTCCTGTGGCACGCTCGGAAGCGCTGACAAAGGGTTGGGGCTCCTCGATGGTTGAGATCGAGGAGCCCCATTGTCCCGTTCAGAGCGTGATGGGTGCCTGTCCGTGATGCTTGCGCATCGGGTGTTGGTCCTTCATGACGCTGATCTGCGGTGCCTTTCGGCATCCCGCCAGGTTCTTCGCCCCTCAGGTGGTCAACCGTGGAGTTGATCCGTGCCTGTGGTTGGCTCGACGTTGTCGTCGTGTTTCCTGCGTCTCGCTGATCGTGTCTCTTCTGGACTCTTCACTTGTCGGTCAGACGGTTCTTCAGTTGCCCTGTTCGGAACGATCCCCACGCTAGAGCCTGCCGGGGACGGGACGCAATACCTGGGCAAGATTCTTTTCCTCGGACCATCGAGGTCGGCCCGGAATGGCCCGGCACAGAACCCTGATAGCCCCGCCTCCCGTGCCACGATGGCCCACACGCCTCACCGTGGCGTGGCGGTCCACGTGGCCAGCCGGCCGAGCCGAGGAACCCGGCCCGGTCCGATGTGACGCCGCCGACAGTGCGGTGCTGAACAGGAGGGGAAGATGGCGCAGGAGGCGACGGCGAGTTGGGCTCAGGGGCTGTTCGCGATCACGCTGGTGGTCGAAGACCTTGATGCGGCTCGGGAGTTCTATGGGCGGGCGTTCGAGCTGCCCGAGCACTACTTCAGCGGGGATTCGGCGGTGTACCGGTTCGGGGAAGTGCTGATCAACCTGTTGGCCGCTGGCAAGGGGCCGGGGCTGCTGGATCCTGTCCCGGTTGCCCCGCCGGAGTCCGGCGTTCGCATGCAGCTCACCGTCCCTGTCAACGACGTGGACACGGTCGCTGCCGGCCTCGTCGACCGCGGGGTCGAGCTGTTGCGCGGACCCGAGGACCGCCCATGGGGGCCGCGCACCGCGAGCTTCCGCGACCCCGCGGGACACGTGTGGGAGATCGCGCAGCGCTGAGGTGCGGCTAGTCGGTCCGGTGAGTGCCGCAGGGCGTCGCCGCGGCCAGGGTGCCCTCGAGGGCGCGGGCAGCCCGGCGGGCGTCGTTTGCCTCGTCGCGACGGCACAGGGAAGTGAGCCGCTCGGCATGTGCCCGGAGTTGGGCAAGCTCCGCGGCGACGAGTTCTCGCTGCCGTGCCTCGGTGAGCTCTAGCCGCTCGACCTCGGTGGTGGCCAAGCCTGCCGTCGCCCCGGCCACGTGCTCGGGGCAGGCGCTTGGCCGGGCTGGTGCCGCGACTGGGTCGTCGGAGGCGTGCCCGTCGCAGGGCCAGTCGTCGGTGGAGCGCCCCGCGGCCTGATTGGCGGGGTGGGCCACCGGTACGGCTTCGGCATTCGCAATCGCGGCCAGGGCGTTGCGCAGCGCTGAGGCGACGGCGCGGTCGCGGCGGGCCATCGCGGCAGTCAGCTCGCGCTGCAGATCATCGCGAAGAGTCATCGAGGCACGGTACCCTTCGAGGGCGGATGAGTCGGTCGGGCGGCCGCGGCGGCACGATCCTCGGATCGGGGTCGTCGAGGAAAGTCCGGGCTTCGCAGGGCAGGGTGGTGGGTAACGCCCACCCGGGGTGACCCGCGGGACAGTGCAACAGAGAGCAGACCGCCACGTGCCTTCGGGCGCGGGGTAAGGGTGAAACGGTGGTGCAAGAGACCACCAGCGCCCCAGGTGACTGGGGCGGCTATGCAAACCCCACCCGGAGCAAGGTCAGAAGGGACCGGCGTTCGCGTCGGGACTGCGTGAGCGTTCGAGGGTGGCCCGCCCGAGCTCATGGGTAGACCGCAAGAGGCTGTCGGCAACGGCAGTCGTAGATGGATGGCCGCGCAAGGGTGTTCCGGTGACGGACCCCATGGACAGGACCCGGCTTACAGACCGACTCATCCGCACCTGGGGGTCTGTGGCGGGGCCTCGACACGGGCGGGCGGGGCTGGGGCGCGGCCGCGGCGTCCAGTGGGCCGACGGGCTCCAAGCCGGTCGGCAGCACGCCCGGTTCTCGGGGATACTCGCTTCGGGCGAACCTTGCCGCCGTTGTGGTCGCTGGGGGACCAGGACGGGCCCGGATTCGTGAACCTTGCGCTGGTTGTGGTCGCTGGGCAGGCTCCGGGCCCGCCGAGAACGACCAGATCCAGCGCAAGGTTGGCGCAGCGGGCCTTCCCACATGCGTCCAGCGACCATGTCGAGCGCGAGGTTCAAGCTGGTCGGGTCCTGTCGGCGGGCCTCAGCCTCTCCGCCCCGCGTGTGTCAACTATGCTTGACATGATGTCAAGCGAGGCATACTCTCGAGGTGTCAAAGGAGTTTGACATTGCGAGTCGGAGGTGAGCAGCAATGTCGTTCGAGGAGAAGACCACCTGGCTCAGCGCAGTGGTGGGCCTAGTGGTGCCGGTTGTCTACTTCGCTGTCGTGCTCGGCCAGCTGGGGGAGGTCCCTGCGGCTGACATCGTCTACCAGCCGCCGTTGATCATCGCCTTGGTTGCGACGGTCGTGCTGATGATCTTGGGTTCGATCGGTACCGCGATCGGTACCGCGATCGGCGCCGAGGTGACCGGTCGGGATGCGGTCGACGACATCGACCGCACCGACGAGCGCGACGTGACCATCGGTCGGCGTGGTGACATCGCCGGGTACTACGTGCTGTCCTTCGGGGCGCTCGGCGTGCTGGCGCTCACGATGCTCGAGACCGAGTACTTCTGGATCGCCAACGCGCTCTACCTGACGTTCGCCGTCGCCATGCTCTTCTCGGCAGTCGTCAAGCTGGTCGCCTATCGCCGGGGCTTCTGATGGGTCGCCCCACCCGAGTCACCAATCGCATCCGGGCCCTGCGCTTCGCAGCAGGCGAGATGACCCAGGCCGACCTGGCCGACAAGGTGGGCGTGACCCGCCAGACGATCATCGCCATCGAGCAGGGCCGGTACTCCCCGTCGCTGGAGGTGGCGTTCCGGATCGCCCGGGCGCTGCACGCTCCGCTCGACGAGGTGTTCGACTACCCCGAGGAGGATTCATGAACGCAGCGCGCAACAGCGCCGAACAGCCCACTGGTAGGGACCTTCCCGGCGCGGTCCTGGTCCTGGGCGGCACCGGCCGGACCGGCGGTCGCGTGGTGCGCCAACTGCTCGACCGCGGCGTTCCGGTGCGCACGATCGTGCGCTCGTCCGCCCGGCTTCCCGGGGAGGTCACTGGCAACCGGCTGCTGACGGTGATCGAGGCGGACCTGCTGGCCCTGCCGCAGGCCGAGATGCAGGCGCACCTCGAGGGGTGCGACGCGGTCATCTCGTGCCTGGGTCACACCATCACGGCCCGCGGCATCCTCGGGCCGCCGCGGGACCTGGTGGAGCGTGCCGTCCGCAACGTGTCGGGGGCGGCGGCGGCGATGCGGCCTGCCCGCCCGATCCGAGTCGTGCTCATGAGCAGCGTCTCGGTGAACCGGACGGGTCGCGTGGATGCCCGGCGTGGGTGGGGCGAGCGCGCCTTCCTGTCCGGGTTGCGCGTGGTCGTGCCGCCAGCGCGGGACAACCAGCGCGCCGCGGACTTCCTGGACCATGAGGTCGGGGTTGCCGATCCGAGCCTCGAGTGGGTCGTGGTCCGGCCCGACACGCTCACCGAGGGCGACCTCGCCGAGTACACAGTCCACGACCATCTCGTGGCGAGCCTGGCCCGCCCGGCCAGCACGCGGATGGCCCAGGTGGCGGACTTCATGTGCCAGCTGGCACTCGACCCGGCCCCGTGGCAGCGCTGGCAGGGCCAGATGCCGGTGATCGTGGATGCGGAGCCGGCGCCGAAACGCTAGGTCCTCGACCTGCTGGATGCAGCCACATCGCCCTGAGCTGAGGAGCTCGGGTCGCCGGTGGTCTCGAACATCCTGGGGATCCGCCCGCACCTCGCGAAGGCCGCCGGTGCAACCTGCGTCTACCTCTACGTCAAGCCCAAGCGCAGGCATCCCCGGCTGGTGTCCCCGATGTCAGCGAAGTGACACCGCCCCCTCCGCCGGTCTACGACCTGGATACCCCGATCGCGTTGCGGGAGGACGTCTGGACTTCAAGGACGACAGCCCGGGACCCGTCGACACGTCCGCAGCCCGGGCCTGCCTCGCGGCACTCGTGACAGGGCTGAAAGCCTCCAGTGGTCAGATCCAGTTGACCGGGACCAACGCGTCGGGCGGGGACGAGTCCGGCCGTCTGAAGCTGTCAGCGCAACGCTCAGACACCGCGAAGGACCTCCTCGTGCAGAGAGGGATCCCGGCAGAGCGCATCATGACCGAGGGCGTCGGCACCGAATTCCCGGGCTTCTGGCCTGACGAGGACGAGTCCGATCGCCAGATCCCCGAGATCGCCGCACCGAACCGTTCGGTGATCGTCGTGGTCACGTCGGGCTCGTCACGCGCCCGGGACCCATGAAGACCCACCCGCTCCACGTCACCTGCCCCGTCTGCGGCGCGACTCCCAACTCGTGGGCAGGGTCCAGCGCCACGCGGGCTACCGAGTGACTGGCGCCCTCGAAACGGTCGTTCCTGGGGGCGTGGCCACGCCTGTTGGCGCGGACGCACCCGACTCGCCAGCGCTGTCGCGAGCGGCCGGCCATGGATCCACGACCGGCCGACGGCTCGCCCTGTCCGGTCGCTCAAGCCTGCGCTCTGGGAGGTCGATAGCGAAATGCGACCGGGTGATCGCTTTGAGTGATCAGCCGGAACCGGTCAGGCGACACCCGCTCGGCCCACTCCGCAGATCACGTCCATCACCACGAAGGGAACCACCATGAAGATCTTCTCCTCCAAGCGGCGCGTCGCAGCGATCGGCGCAGTCACCGCCCTCACGCTGGTCGGCGGCGGCGCGGCGTACGCCTACTGGACCACCACCGGTACGGGGACCGGATCAGCCTCCACGGGCACCGACACGGCGTTCGGCGTGGCGATCACGTCCACCGACACGCCCCCGGTCACGCCGTTGGCGCCCGGGACCGGGACGCAGAACTTCACAGTCAAGGCCACGAACCCAGCCGAGGCTGGCGTCCAGCGTCTGAGTTCCATCGTCGTGAAGGTCGCGAATGTCGACGGGACTGCTTGGCTCCCGCCTGGCGGCTGTACTGCGGCGGACTACCAGCTCAACGCAGAGGCTGCGGGTGCCTCGGCCACCCTCACGCCTGCACCCGTCGTGGACCTCGCCCCCACCGATTCATGGAGCGGAACACTGACGGTCAAGATGGTCAACCGCCCCGTCGATCAGTGGAACTGCAAGGGCCTCACCGTGCCGCTGTACGCGACGGCGAGCTGACCCCTCGTTCAGGTGGCGGTGGGAGCGAGGGCAGGTCGCCAAAGTGCCTCCGCTGAATGCGGCCGCCGGCTGACCTCGTGGGGGCCCCTTACCGCGTGAACACGCATGTGGGAGCCCCGAGACAGGAGCGTTGATGCTGGGCGGGACGAGGGCGACGGGACGGGTCAGGGCGCGCGCCCTCGCCCTGTCCGCGGTCGCCCTCGTCGTCCTGGTCGGGCTGCTGCCGGGTCGGTTCCCGCAGGCATCGGCCGCACCCCTCGAACCCGGCACGGACTTCACGATCACCAGCACGATCAGCAGCTCAGCGAGCGCGGCCACGCCGCTGGCCCTCCTGCACCCCGGCGCGGCGCGCTACCTCTGGTACTCGGTCAGCAACCCGCTGGCGGCACCCATCACGGTGACCTCCCTGGGCATCACGCACGTCGATGCCCCGGCCGCCTGCCCCGTCAGCAACCTGGACCTCGGTGACCCCACGGTCGCCGGGGCCTTCGTCGTGCCCGCCCACAGCACGCGGACGCTGCCCGCGCCGCGCCCCATCTCGTTGCTCAACCTCCCCGAGGTGAACCAGGACGCCTGCAAGGACGTCACCTTCCGGTTCACGTTCAGCGGCTCCGCAACCTACTCCGGCACCCCGACCCCCACGCCGACCCCCACGCCGACCCCGACCCCGAAGCCCGTCACCAAGCCGGGCACCGCGACCGTCCTGGTCGCAGCGCCGAGCACCGTGGCCCTCGGCCAGCCCGTCACACTCACCGCCAGGGTCGCCCGCGCCACGACCAGCGCCACAGGCGCAGTCCGCTCGGCTGCCACCCCCACCGGCACGGTCCGGTTCTACGCACGCACCGCGTCCGGGCGGACCGTCCTGCTGGCCACGCGCGCCCTGGACCGCACCGCCGCAGTCACCCTGCGCCTCACCTCGATGCCGGCCGGCTCCCTGCGCCTCCACGCGGTGTACGCCGGATCGGCCACCTACGCGGGCTCCACGTCCCGGATCGCCCTGCAACAGGTGGTCGCCCCGCCGGCCCCATGCACCGGGACCTACTCCACCTCGATCATCGGCCGACCGAACTCCCCGGTCATCACCGGGACCAAGGGCAACGACTTCATCTACGCGGTCGGGGGCAACTACCGGATCAGGGCGGGCCGGGGCAATGACTGCGTGGTGGTCGGTGACGGCACCAACGTGATCCACGACGGCTCGGGCGCCGACGTCGTGATCGCTGGCAACGGTCGCAACACGATCACCGTCATGGGCAGCCGCAACACCCTCCTCGTGGGCGACGGCGGCGCGAACCGCGTCACCGTCAAGGGGACCAAGAAGGGCGGCCGGGTCCGCAACGCCTCGAGCAACCGGATCACCCTCGGCGACGGCAGCGCGAACCGCGTCACGTTGCGCAAGGGCAACCGGAACCTGATCTCGATCGGCGACGGCGACAAGGTCCGCGTCACAGTGCGCAAGGGCAAGAAGAACCAGATCTCGATCGGCGACGGCGACCGGACCCGGGTCACCGTGCGCAAGGGCAAGAAGAATCGGATCTCGATCGGCGATGGCGACTTCACGCGGGTCAAGGCACGCAAGGGCAACCGGACCACGGTGATCGTCGGGGACGGTGCCGGCAACCGGGTCTCGCTGCGGGGCACGAAGAACCGGGTCATCCTCGGCGCCGGCCCGCTCAACCGCGTGATCGTGCGCCCCAAGAGCCCGAGGCGCAGCACCTGCTCTGTGCCCATCCCGCCGCGCACCTGGCGTGGCTCACCCGCCGGCTTCTACCGCGACCGCTTCACCGGCTGTCGGACGGTGACCCGATGACGCAGCGCTCACGGATCGCAGCCGGCATCGTCCTGCTGCTGGGCGTCCTGCTCGGGCTCACCTCCACGGCCTGGGCGTACTGGACGACCTCGGGCGCCGGTGCCGCATCGGCAAGCACCGGGACGCTGAACCCCCCGGGGACCCCGATCGCGACCGTCGTCCCCGGCGCCCAGGCCGTGGCCCTGACCTGGACCGCGCCCGCAGGCCTGGCCCCGCAGGGGTACTACATCGTGCGCACCCGCGACAGCGACGGTGCGTCCGCCTTCGTCTGCGCCAGCTCACCCACTGCGCTGATTCCTGTGGCGTGCACTGATTCGCCCGTCCCCGCGGGCACGTTCCACTACACGGTCACGGCCGTGCAGGGCTCCTGGACGGCACCGAGCGCGGTGAGCAACTCGGTGGCCATCGTCGCGGATGTGACCGCACCGGTGGTCAGCGTCACGAGCGTCAACGGCCTCGCGCGCACCTTCCCCTACTCGACCAACGGCGCACTGATCTCCCTGGCCGGAGCTTGCGGGACCTCGCCCGGGGACGCCGCGACCGTCAGCCCGCTGATCGACGGCGCAGCCACGGTCCCCGCCACAGCCCCCTGCCTGGCCGGCACCTGGACCCTGACCCTCAGCACGCCGCTGTCCAGCCAGGGGACCCGGACGCTCTCGGCGACCCAGACCGACGTCGCGGGCAACACCGGCAACGCCCCTGCCAGGACCCTGATCATCGACACGACCGGGCCGACCGTCACGGCCATCTCCCGCGCCGGCGCCGCCGCGGTCAACACCGGGCCGGTGTCGTGGACAGTGGCTTTCTCCGAACCAGTCGGCGGCGTCGCCGTCACGGACTTCGCGCTGGTCCGCAGCGGCCTCGGCGGCACCCTCCCCGCCCTGACCACCGCGAGCGCTGGTGGCGGTGGACCGCTCAGCTCGACCTGGACCGTCACGGCCAGCCTGACCGGGGCCACCGGCGCTAACAACGGCTCCCTGCGACTGGACCTGGCCGGGGCCGGCGTCATGGTCGATGCCGCCGGCAACCCGCTGAGCTCCACCTCGTTCACGGGCCAGGCCTACACCTACGACACGACCAAGCCGTCCCTGTTCTCGCTGCAGCGGGCCGATTCCACCACGGTGGTCAACACCGGGCCCGTCTCCTGGACGGCGACCTTCTCCGAGCCGGTGTCCGGAGTCGTTCCCGCGAACTTCACGCTCGCGGGAAGCGGGCTGGGCGGCACAGCCCCGTCGATCTCGGCCGTCAGCGCCGGCGGCATCGGGGCGCCGAGCGCTACCTGGACCATCACGGCCAGCCTGGTCAACGCCACGGGCAGCGACGTCGGATCGCTCGGGCTGAACCTGATCACCGCCGGGGCCATCGCCGACGCAGCCACCAACCCCCTGAGCACCGCCACGGCCACTGGCCCCACGTACACCTACGACACGACCCGCCCGAGCGTGACCGGCGTGTCCTCGTCGCTGGCCGACGGGAGCTACCGGGCCGGACAGGTGGTCCCGGTCCTGGTCACATTCACCGAATCGGTCCAGGTGAACGGCGCCCCACAGCTGCGGCTGACCACCGGGCCCTCGGCCACGACAGTGGTCGACTACACGTCCGGCTCGGGCTCGAAGGTCCTGCGGTTCGACTACACGGTCGGCGCGGGGGACACCTCGGCCGATCTGGACTACGCCTCGACCACGGCACTGGCGCTCAACGGGGGCACCATCCGCGACGTCGCGACCAACACCGCCGTCCTGACCCTGCCCGCCCCCGCGGCGACCGGCTCGCTGGGCGCGAGCAAGGCGCTGGTCATCGACACGACGGCTCCGGTCGTGACGGTCACGAAGGTGAACAACGTCGTACAAGCCTTCCCGTACGCCACGAAGGGCAACGTCACCTCGATCGCGGGCACCTGCGGGGTGCTGTCCGGCGACGTGACCCCAGTCAGCGTGGAGATCACCGGGGCCACGACGACAACAGCCACTCCAGCGTGCTCCGGCACAGGCACCGGCACCTGGACACTGAACGTCGGGTCGTGGGCGACCAACGGCACCAGGAACGTGTCGGTGACCCAGTTGGACGCCGCCGGAAACACGGGCACCGTGCAGCAGGACGTCACTGTCGACAAGGTCCGGCCCACACTGACCTCCATCACCAGGGCTGGTGCGGAGACGGTGAATGCCGGTCCGCTGAGCTGGACGGCGACGTTCTCGGAGCCGGTCGTGGGGGTGGCCACCACGAACTTCCGCCTCGCCACCAGTGCCCTGGGCGGGACCGCCCCCTCGATCGCCGACGTGAGCCCCGTCGGCGGATCCCCGAGCGCGACCTGGACGGTGACCGCGAGTCTGGCCGGTGCCACCGGGGCGAACAACGGCTCGATCCAGGCCAACCTGAACGGCCGGGGCGCGATCACAGATCCCGCCACCAACACGCTGACCACCACCTCGATGAACGGGGAGTCCTACACCTACGACACGACCCGTCCCACGGTGACCGGGGTGTCCTCGCAGCTGGCCGACGGCAGCTATCGCGCAGGCCAGGTGGTGCCGGTGACCGTCACCTTCAGCGAGCCCGTCGTGGTGACCGGCACCCCGCAGTTGAGTCTGGCCACCGGAACCCCCGCGACGACCCCGGTGGCCTACACGTCGGCCGCCGCTGCGGACGTCCTGACCTTCGAGTACACGGTCGAGGCCGGCCACACCTCAGCCGACCTCGACTACGCGGTGACCACAGCGCTGTCGCTCAACGGAGCCACGATCGCCGACGCCGCCGGCAACGACGCGCTGCTGACCCTGCCCGCCCCCGGCGCGACCGGATCACTCGCTGCAGGCAAGGCGCTGGTCATCGACACCACGCCCCCAGTGGTGACGGTCACGAAGATCGAGGTCGCCTTCCCCTTCCTGATCTACCCCGTGACGGTCTCGGGGACCTCCGAAGCCGGGGCCGGCCCGGTCACGGTCTTCCTCTGCTACAACGCCGGACCCACCTGCGACGCCGGCAACGCCACGCAGACCTTCAGCGTCACCGGCGCCACCTGGACCACCGGCTGGAGCTCCCAGTGGGGTCGGGGCACCTGGTACGCCAGCGCCGAGCAGACCGATGCCGCGGGCAACGTCGGGACCAGCCCGGTCTTCGGGCCGCTCACCAGTTGAGGCGGTGCGGTCGCGGGGGTGCTCGACCGGGGAGGCTAGGCCGGGTGGGCCTCGGCGCGCCGGTCGATCACCTCGGCTGCCGGCTCCGGGTCGGTCCAGCGCGCCAGGTAGGCCTGCGCCGACTGGTGCCCGGACGCCCGGACCACGAGCCGATCGAGCATCTCGGTGATGCGGTCCGGGTACTCCAGGGGCACGCAGTGCGAGCCGGGGAGCAGGTGCACCTCAGCGTGCGGGATGTGCCGCGCGTAGGCCAGCACCTCGTCCCAGGAGGTCAGGGCGTCGACGGCCCCGGCCACGATCGTGACCGGGACCTCGATGAACGACGGGTCGATCCGGCCGTGGCGCTCGAGGGCGAAGGCGAGGTCGAAGTACCAGTCCCAGTCCTGGGCGAAGAAGGACTCGACCCAGGGCTGCACGTCGCGGACATCGGCGATCGGAAGGACGATCCCGCTGTGGCGGATCACCTCGGCCAGAGCGCGGCCCTTGGGCACGACCCGGCTGAGGAGGTTCAGCTGCGGCGCCAGCACCTTGCCGGCTCGCACGATCTGCAGGCCGACCGGCCGGCGCAGCGGCCGGGGCACCAGCTGCGGGGCCAGGATCGTATCGAAGGTCCCACCGGGCACGCCGGCCACCGACAACAGGCCGGTCACCCGCTCCGGGAACTGGTTGGCCAGCTCGAAGGCCACATTCACCCCGAGTGACCAGGCCACGACGATGGCGTCCTCCCAGCCCAACGAGTCGAGCAGGGCGACGGCATCGCTGACGTGGTCCGCGATCTCGATCCGGGCGGGATCGGCAGGGCGGTCCGAGCCCAGGACGCCGCGCTGGTACCAGCCGGCCACCTGGTAGTCGCAGTCGTCGGCGATCAGCCGGGGCCAAGCCTCCGGAGGCACGCCCATGCCATTGCAGACCAGGACCCGGGGCCCGTGCATCGCCGAGTTGCGCCACGCCGTCAGGCGCGTGCCATCGTCTGCGGCGAGGTCGAACTGCCGGTACATGCCCATGACTGTCGCACATTTCCCGTCGCCGAGGTAGTCGCCCCACCGGCCAGAATGCGCGACACCGTCGGCACTTCCCGCCACGGTGGCCGGCATCGGCTCAGTAGGGTCGGTGCAGTCCCGGGACCACCGTGCCGTCGTCGGGTTCCTCGGGTCGCGCGGCGATCCGGCCCAGGATCGGCATGATCAGCATCGTCAGCAGGGCGCCGCCGACCACCAGCGCGGCGCTCGCGGGGAGCATCAGCCCCGCGTTGACCGCGACCCCCGTGGTGGCCACCACCAGGGGCAGTGCCGTGGTCGTGAACAGGGCGATGGCCACCCACTCTCGGCGCGTCGGCTCGTTGCGGTACATGACCAGCACCGCAGCCGCATGCACGGCGAGCATGATGAGCATGAACACGACCGGCATCACGGGGCGGTTGAGGATGGCACGCACATCCAGGGCCGCGCCGGAGACGACGAAGTACAGCGGGATCAGCCACCCGTACCCGATCCCCTCGATCACCTCCTCGATCTGCTGGTCGCCCTGGGGCAGCAGCAGGCGCAGGATCTGACCGGCGATGAAGGCCCCGAGCACCAGTTCGGCCCCGGAGTCAAGGGCCAGGAACGTCAGGGCCAGCAGCAGAAGCATCACGGCGCGGATCGCGGTGCGCGCGTTGGTCCGCCTACCCTTGTCGATGAGCACGGTCGCCCACGTGGGTGCCCGGACGCTCAACCCCCAGATGACCACCGCGGCCAGGGCGAATCCCAGCAGGGCGAACAGCGCGGTGATCGGGCTCCGACCGCTGAGCAGCAGCGAGAGCAGGATGATCGGGCCCAGCTCGCCGAACGCCCCGATCGACAGGGTGGTGCGGCCCACCTTGGTGGCCTGCAGGTCGGCATCCTTGATGAGCAAGGAAGAACAGGAACGCCGCACCAAGCTCGGAGAACACCTCGACCAGGCACACGCCCTGCCACGCGGTGTAGGCGTCCCCGGGTACAGGAGAATCGTGGTCATGGCGCTGCAGCGGACCCCGATCACGTGGGCCATCTACGGGGTCAACGGCGCGTGGGCGTCCTTCATCTACCTGAGCGGGCCGATCGCGCCGATCCTCGCCGAGGACCTCGGCGTTTCCGTGGGTGCCGCTGGACTGGTCGGCACGGCGCTCGCGGCAGGGATCGCGACCGCGTCGGTGACCGGTCCGGCGGCCATTGCCCGCGTCGGTCGTGACCGCACCACGAGGGTCGGGCTCGTCGTCATCGCCCTGACTCTGGCGGCCATCGCCCTGGTCCCCACCGTGCTGGGCGGTACCTTGGCCTTCGGAGTGATCCTGGCGCTGATCTGGGTGGGATCCACGGGCGGGGGCACCGTGCTCAACGCCTCCACGGCGCGACTGTCCGACCGGCATCCGGCGCACAGCGGCCAGGCGATCACCGAGGCCAACGCGGTGGCGGCCTGGGTGGGGCTGTTCTCGCCGCTCCTGCTCGGGGCCGCTCTCGGAGTGGGCCTGGGCTGGTGGGTGGGCATCGTGGTCTGCATGGTCGCGGCGCTGGCGGCACTCGGCGGACTCGTACTGGCCGGAAGGACTGAGGGGACCGGTGACCCCGGCGGTGCGGTGGGGCAGGCCGAGGACGGGGCCGACGGGCAGGCGCTGGTCGCGGCCGATGAGGGCTACATCGCACCCGCACCCGCAGCGGCAGGTGGGCAGTCCGCGCCGTCCGACCTGTCCGCGCCGCCCGCACGGACGCGTACCGAGCTGCCGCGGGTGTTCTGGGTGGGCATGGTCGCACTGTTCGCCGCCGTCGCGACGGAGTTCGCGATCAACTTCTGGGGATCGCCCCTGATCCAGGAGCAGACGGGCGCCGAGACGGCGACGGCGACAGCAGCCATGTCCAGCATCGTTGTGGGCATCGCCGTGGGACGCTCGATCGGGTCGTGGCTCACCGCGCGACTGGGCTCGCACGCCATGCTCCTGGGTGGCTTCTGCCTGGCCCTGGCCGGGTTCGCCGTCCTCTGGAGTGCGCAGGTCCTGGCGCTGTCGATCGTCGGGCTCGTGGTGGTCGGCCTGGGGCTCGCGACGCTGTTCCCGCTGCTGTTGGACCGGGGCATCCAGCTCTCGGGCGGGCATCCCGACCAGGCGCTGGCGCGCTCATCGCTGATCATGGGCCTGGCGATCGGGGGAGCGCCGTTCATCCTCGGAGCGCTGGGTTCGGTGGTCTCGGTGAGCACCGCGCTGCTGCTTGTGCCGATCCTCATCGTCGCGGGCCTGGTCGGAACGGCCCGGTCCAGGCCTCCCGAGACCGCGGGTCCCAAGGCGGGCTGATCGGCTCGGCGGGCTAGCCCTGCCTGGAGAACGCGGCCGCGGCGGCGAACTGCGCCCCGGTGGGGCGCACGCCGGTGTAGAGCACGAACTGCTCGACTGCCTGTAGGGCCATCACCTCGGCGCCCGTGATCACCGACGCGCCGTGGGCCCGGGCCCGAGCGAGCAGTGGGGTCTCCGGCGGCATCGCCACGACGTCGAAGACCGTCGTGGCGGCGTCCACGACCTCCGCCGGGACGGGCAGGTCGTGCGCCTCGGGACCGCCGGCCATGCCGATCGGGGTGGCGTTGACGATCAGCGCCGGCCGGTAGGTGCCCACCTCGGCGCGCCAGCCGAACCCGTACTCGTCGGCCAGGCTGCGCCCCGCCGGCTCGTTGCGTGCCACGACGACTCCATCGGCGAATCCCGAGTCGCGCAGCGCGGCGACCACGGCCCGCGCCATCCCGCCGCTGCCGATGACCGCGAACGGCGCGCCGGTCGGGACCGCCCGCTCGCGCAGGAGCGTCACCACTGCCAGGTAGTCGGTGTTGTAGGCCCGCAGGTGCCCATCGGTGTTCACGATGGTGTTCACGGACGTGATCGCCAGCGCTGAGTCGTCCATCGAGTCGACCAGCGCGATGACGTCCTCCTTGAAGGGCATCGATACCCCGACACCGCGGATGCCCAGCGCCCGGATGCCGCCGATCGCCGCCGCCAGGTCGGTGGTCGTGAACGCCTTGTACACGAAGTCCAGGCCCAGCTGGCCGTAGAGGTGGTTGTGGAAGCGGGTGCCGATGCTGCTCGGCCGGGCGGCCAGCGAGATGCACAGCGTGGTGTCCTTGGTCAGCTCCGTGGTGTCCATGAGCCGAGTGTTGCAGTAGCGGTGCCCCGCTCGAACACGTAGGCGAAGGCGGGCCTGGTGTAGGCCACGCCCCGATTGCTGGCGTGCAGGGCCTCCCGGGTGATCTCGGTGTCCCGCTTCGGGATCAGGTAGGTGTCGAGGTCGTCGCGCCGCACTGCGTACGCCCCGTCCCGGGAGGTGATCGCGGCGACCAGGCGATAACGGGCGTCGAGGCTGGCCATCGCGGCGTCCCCGTGGCTGGGGTTCACGAGCAGCAGCCCCCCCGGGCGCAGGTGCTGGGAGCAGTGCTCGGAGACGAACCCGGCGTAGAGCGAGATGAGCAGGTCGTAGTGCTGCTCGGGCAGCGCGAGCCTCGAGGTGTAGTCGGCCGGCAGGAAGCTCCACTCGGACGGCTCGCCGCCCGTGCGGTGGTTGCCGATGATCTCGTCGACCCCCTCGGGGTCGGCGAAGAACTGCGCGGCCCGCCGGTCGACATCGACGTAGGTCACCGAGTCGAGGGCGAACGACGGCGTGATGTCGACGTAGCACCCCGGGTACAGGGCGGTCGAGAGGTCGAACGACTCGGCAATCGCGGTGACGAGGCGGTGCCGATCGCCGGGGTGCTGGTGGAAACCGTCCCAGAGCCGGCGGGTGCGCTCCTTCACGCCGACCTGCGGCGCAGGAGCATCGCGGTGAACTGCTGGGTGGAGTCCCAGGGAGTCACATGGTCCTCGCTGGTCGTGGCCACGACGTCGAAGTCGGCCCCGAACTGCGCGGCCAACTGCGCACCGGAGTAGCGCACGATCGGCAGCCCACTGCACATCAGCGGTCCGTCGGGTCCGAAGGTCGAGATGACGACCCATCCGTCAGGGGCCACGGAGCTGAGCAGCGACGCGCGGTAGGCGTCGCGCTCGGGCGCATCGGTCAGGAAGTGGAACACCGCGCGGTCATGCCACAGCGAGTACTGCCGGCCGGGGGTCAGGTCGAGCACGTCGGCCACCTCGAGGCGGACCCCGGCGCCGGCATCCCCCAGACGGTCCCGGACGGCCCTGAGCGCGGTGTCGGACAGATCCAGCACCGTCAGGTCGCCGTACCCACGATCCACCAGGTGGTCCACCAGCGTCGACCACCCGCCGCCCACATCGACGATCGGAAGGCTCGGGTCGAGCCCTGTCCCCTCGATCAGGTCAAGGGAGAGCTGGGGGACCGGCTGCCACCAGGAGACCGCGTCCTGGGACTTCCCGTTGTGCACGCCCTCCCAGAAGGCCGACCGGGACTGCGCGTCGGCAGGACGTGAGGTCATGCGCGCGAGGCTACCGGCTGCGGGAGCGTCGCCACGAGCACGCAGCGGGTCATCAGGCACGCGACGGGCTTCGTGGTCGCACGGCTCATCGCGTCCCGAGCCCGAGACCCTGGGCCACCTGGTGCATCTGGTGGTCGAAGAACGCGCTGCGCAGGGCAGGATCCTCGTCGACCACGTTGTGCAGGTGCCCGAAGAGCTCCAGCGAGATGGTGCCCAGCAAAGTTCCCCACGACGCGAGTCCCCTCAGGAGGAGGTCCTCGGGCACTTGCGCATCGGTGAATGTGATCATCGGGGCCAGGCTCGCGAGCGTGGCGGGGGAGACTCGCCCGGAATCCGGGGCGGCGCCGGCTGAGGCCACGTCGACGAGGATGGATACCAGGACGACGGGGACCCGTGTGGCTGGGGCGATGGTGTCCTGGGGGGCTGCGTACCCGGGCACGGGCGAGCCATAGATGAGTGCGTACTCGTGCGGGTTGGCAAGCGCCCACGCACGGACGGCTCGGCAGACAGCCAGGAATCTCCCGATTCGATCATCCCTGGCCTGTGCCCGATCGGCTTCCTCGACGTCGGCCCCGACACTGTCGTAGGCGTGGATGATGAGCATCGTGAGCAGGGCGTCCCGGTTGGGCACGTAGCGGTACACGGCCGAGGAGACCATCCCCAGGTCGCGGGCGATGGCGCGCAGCGACAAAGTCGCCGCACCGTCGCGGGCCAGGTGGAGGCGCCCCACTCGCAGGATCTCGGACATGATCTCTGCGCGGGCCCGCTCACGGGCAGAGCGGGGGACAGTGGGGGCAGTCATGCTCCGCAGTCTGCACGAATTCGAGAGCGCCGACAACAATAGTGAGCAGTGCTCTTGACTCGCGCCTTCCCCGGCCCTAGTGTGAGCAGTGCTCGCAGAAGAGAGCACTGGACCAAGGAGCACGCATGATCTCCCTCCCATTCCGGCCCGCAGCCGGCACCCATCTCGTGGTCGGCGCCGGTGAGGTCGGCTGTGCGCTGGCCACAGTCCTCGCGAGCGCCGGCGCCGAGGTGGTGCTGGCCAGCCGTAGCGGCCGAGGCCCAGCTGAGCCGCGCATCCGCGTGGTCAGCGTCGACGCCTCGAGGCTGGAATCCGTCCTCGCAGCCGTGCCCCACGCCGCCGTCATCTACAACGCAGTCAACCCGGACTACCACCGGTGGGCCACCGACTGGCCGCCCATCGCAGGCGCGCTCCTGGCCTACGCCGAGAGGACTGGCGCGGTGCTGGCCACTGTGTCCAACCTCTACGGCTACGGACCTGTCGACGTGCCGATGACCGAGGATCTGCCTCTCTCGGCGAGCGGCGTGAAGGCGCAGGTGCGGATCCGGATGTGGCAGGACGCGAGGGATGCCAGCGATGCGGGCCGCGTACGTATGACCGAGGTCCGCGGATCGGACTACATCTGCCCGGGCCCCCAGAGCCAGCTCGGCGATCGCGTGATGCCGCGGGTTCTGGCCGGCAAGGGTGTCCAACTCCTGGGGGACGTCGACCAGCCGCACACCTGGACCGCTCCGATGGATGTGGCTCGCACGCTCGTGACGGTCGCGGCCGATGAACGCGGTTGGGGTCGGGCGTGGCACGTGCCCAGCAACGCTCCGCGCAGCCAGCGCCAGGCCGTCGAGGACCTGGCCGGGGCGGCGGGTGTCCCGCCCGTCAGGGTCTCCACGGTGCCCGCGACCCTGATGCGGCTGCTGGGGCTGTTCCAGCCAGTCATCCGCGAGCTGAAGGAGACCGAGTACCAGCGAGAGCGTCCCTACCTGCTCGACGAAACCGCAGCGCGAGGGACCTTCGGGCTGGAGCCTACGCCCTGGGACGAGATCCTTGCTGCCATGGTCATGCACTACCGGGCCAGTGCAGGCATCACTGCATAGGGCACCCCGCGGCTGCCGCCCGCCCCTACGTGGCCCGGCCGGCGGCCGTCGCCGTGGGCACCTCGACGAGCCGGGGTCAGAGCCCGGAGGCCAGCTCGATGGTGGTGGGGATCGGCGCCCGCAAGCGTGTGTCCGACCGGGGAGCTGGCGACCACGGTGCTCTGCAGCTCCGCCATCTGTTCCGGCGTGGCGTCGGAGTCCAGGTGGACGGTTGCACTGATGCCCTGGAACCCGGCCCTGGCGGAACCGTCAAGGCCGCGATCGTGACGCATGCCGCCCTCGACCGGGGGCGCGTGATCGTAGGTGATCGTGGACCCGGGATCGACCCCCCCTGGACCTGCCGCACGTGTTCTACCGCTTCTCCCGGTCGACATCGGCCCGGTCGCTGCCCGGATCCGGGCTCGGACTGGCTATCGTCTGCGACGTGGCGCAGACCCATGGCGGCTCGGCCTTCGCCGCGAACCGGCCCGACGGGGGTGCCGAGCTCGGCTTCCAGTTGCCCCTGGTGGGCCCAGCGACGACTCGAGGGGAGCTTGACGCGTGATCCCGGCGATGAGGAGCTCGGGCATCGACGGCGCCTGGCCTGGGCGCCCATGACCGCCATGGAGGGCACTGCCGCAGGGCCGGCGGGCAGTGTCTGGCGGGTCTCGGCGTTCCGGCGGATCTGGATCGGCCAGGTGGTCTCCGAGGTCGGTGACTGGGCCGCGCGGCTGGCCATGTCGATCCTGGTGTTCAACGCGACCGAGTCAGCGCTGATGTCGGCCCTGGTGTTCTCGGTCTCCCTGCTGCCAGCCCTGGGCCCCGGGCAGTGGTTGACCGTCCGGACCGGGACCCTGCCCAGACGGACCCTGTTCCTGATCACCGAGTCCACTCGCGCCGCCCTGCTCGGGCTGCTGGCGATCTTCCCCTCCACCTGGCTGGCCCTGGCGGTCGCGTTCGCAACGGGCCTGGTCCGAGTCCCCTTCATGTCGCAGCGCTCGGCGTTGATCCCGGAGATCGTCGGCCTGGATCGTGTCGTGTCGGCGACGAAGATCTCCCAGGTCACCCAGAACCTGACCATCCTCGTCGGCTACGCCACCGGCGGGGCACTCGTGGCGCTGTTCACGGTGTCCGGCGCGCTGCTGTTCGCCTCGGTCACGTTCGCCGTCTCCGGGGTGCTCCTGGCCAGCATCACCCACCCGGCCAACCGGACCCGCGCGACACGGGACACCGCTCCGAGCATGCGTGCTGGGTGGGGTGCGTTGCGGACCCTGCCCGGGGTGACCGCGGCCGCGGTGCTGTCGGCGATCGCGCTCGGGGCGGGGGTGGCCATCGAGACGCAGGCCGTCCCGCTGGCCAAGACCTTCGTCCCCGACGACCCGCAGGCCTCCTCCGCGCTGGCCTCCGCCCTGCTGATGGGATCGGCCATGGTGGCCGCCGCTGCAGCTGCGGCAGTCCCCTCGAGGTGGCGGGAACGGGCACTGCTCACCTGGTCGGCGGCCCTGATCGCCGGGCCTGCGGCAGCCGGCGTGGTCGGATTCAGCATCGGCGGTACCTGGGCCTCTGCCGTGGCCCTCGTCGCGTGCGGTGCCATGTTCGGTGCCGCCGGACCTGCGAATGCAGTCGCGGCCATGCAGCTGCCGGTGGAGCAGCGGGCGGCTGTGTACGCCCTGGTCATCGGCATCCTGTTCGCAGCCCAGGCGGCCGCCGGACCGGTCGCCGGCTTCCTGTTCGACCAGTTCGGCACTGCCGGTCTTGCGGGCCTCCTGATCGTGCCCATCCTGGCCGCACTCCTCACCCACCTCACCCTGACCCGAGCGGTGCCCCACCGCGGCCCTGCCGGCTGAGCAGGACGCCTTGGGCTGCTGCCCGTCGACAACGTCTCGTCGGAGTCGACAGGCGCCTAGGCTGAGTTCATGGAGGTCCTCGATGGGGCAGCCATCGACTGGTTGATGGCTGGAGACGCGGCCATGGAGTACCAGACGCGCCGGGACCTGTTGGGGCAGGCGGACCCCGCCCTCGAGGCGCGCATCGCGGCTGACGGAGACGTCGCTGCGATCCTTGCTGCGCGCGGCGAGACCGGTCACTGGGGCCGAGGCTTCTACCAGCCCAAGTGGACGAGCACCCACTACACCCTTCTCGAACTGGCCAACCTCGGCCTGCCCGCCACCCACCCGGCGGCCCGGGACTCCGTCGCGATGGTGCTGCGGGAGGAGAAGGGCCCCGACGGCGGCCTCAACCCCAGCCGGACCCTCGGGCGCAGCGATGTCTGCATCAACGGGATGGCCCTGAACTACTGCAGCCACTTCGCCGCGCCGACCGACGCCGTGGCGAGCCTGGTCGACTTCGTCCTCGGACAGCGCCTGGCGGACGGAGGCTTCAACTGCCGCTCCAACCGCTCGGGTGCCACGCATTCCTCGGTCCACACCTCGTTGAGCGTGATCGAGGGCTGTACCGCGTACCTGGCCGCCGGCCATGACCATCGGGCAGATGAGGTCAGGCAGGCGCGCGGTACCGCGATCGAGTTCCTGCTGCGACATCGGCTGTTTCGCAGCCACCGTACGGGCGAGCCGATCCACGCGGACATGACGCGCCTGCACCATCCGACGCGGTGGCACTTCGACATCCTGCGGTGCCTGGACGCGCTCGCGGCCGCGGGCGTCGAACGCGATGCGCGCATGGACGATGGCCTGGACCTGCTGCGCGAGCGGCGGCGGCCCGACGGTCGCTGGGCCGCGGACAGCGGCCACCCCGGCCAGACGCACATCACCTACCCCCGCGCCGGCGCACCCAACCGGTGGGTCACGCTGGCCGCCCTGCGCGTCCTCCTGGCCTATGGGCAGGCTGGCAGACTCCCGGGGTCGTCACGACATCCTGCTCGCGTGTGACGGGACGGCTTCACTGCCCCCCCTGATGCAGTTCACAGGTTCCCCCCAGACCTGCGGTGTGTCATGGGCTCGTCCCTGATCCACGAATCCGAGCCCCGGGAGCCCCTCATGTCCGTCTTCGCCTTCATCGCTGCCGACCTGGTCGCGATCAGCCTCATGGTCTTCGTCCTGTACTTCCCGCGGCATCGGCGCCGTGACCTCATCGTCGCCTTCCTGTCCATCAATGTGGGCGTGATGGGTGTCACCTACGCGATGGCCACGACCGACCTGTCGCTGGGCTTCGGGCTGGGGATCTTCGCGGTGCTGTCGATCATCCGCCTTCGGTCCACGGAGATGGATCACGCCGAGATCGCCTACTACTTCACCGCCATCGCCCTGGGCCTCTTGGGTGGCTTCCCCTCCATCTCGCCGTATGTGTCCTTCACCCTCATGACGGTGCTGCTGGCGGTCATCGCCGTGGGCGACAGCCCCGCCCTGTTCCCCCGCGCCCGTCAGCAGACGATGGTGCTGGACCGGGCAGTCACCGACGAGGCAGTGGCTCGTGATCTGCTCGGGGCCCTCCTGGGAGCTCGTATCGACCGGGTGACCGTGCGCAAGGTGGACCTGGTCTCCGAGACGACCGTGTGCGACGTGCGGTTCACCCTGCCCACGACTGCCGACTGGGACGTCGCAGACGCCCCCGATGCCCGGATGAAGTCGGCTGTCGGGGGGGCCGTCGAGGGCGCCACCGTGGCGGGTGTTCGATGACTGCCTGGCTGGACAGCGTGCACACGATGCCCACGCGCACGCTGGACGAGGTCACTGAGACGGTGGCCCTCCAGACCAGGGTCGACCGCAAGTACATCCTCCGCCCGCACACCTGGCAGGCCCTGCTGGGCTCGCTGGAGATGACTCCCAGCGTCCTTGAGATCGAGGGTCGGCGCTGCTTCCGCTACGAGTCCACCTACTACGACACCCCCGGGCTGGACAGCTACCGGGACGCGGCCCGCGGTCGGCCCCAGCGCTACAAGGTGCGGACCCGGCACTACCTGGACACCGGCACCGCCGCCGTCGAGGTCAAGGTTCGGTCCCGCACCGGGACCACGGCGAAGAGCCGCCAGTGGCTCGAGCCGGGCACCCCGGCCGGGGCGGCCTCGCTGCCCGTCGCCGCGGCAGCCTTTGTCGCGACGTTCGATCTGGTGGGTGGGGCGGCTCAGGATCTCTCCAGTGTCCTGACCACCTCCTACGAACGCGTGACTCTCGTCACGACCGACGCCCGGGTCACCGTGGACCAGCACGTCAAGGCCGCTGACGCGCTGGGCCCCCGCATGGACTACGGCGACCTGCTGATCGTCGAGACGAAGTCCTCAGGCGGAGCCGGGGCGGTCGACCGAGCCCTGTGGGCCGGCGGCTCCCGCCCCGCCCGCATCAGCAAGTACTGCACATCACTGGCCGCCCTGCGCCAGGACCTTCCCTCGAACCGGTGGTCGCGCACACTGCGCCGCCACGTCCACCCGCCGGCCGCGCTCGGCACCGCAACTCAGAAGGGCTTGACATGAACACGACCTCCACCTCCCTTGCCGGTCTCGCGCTGGCCGCGGCGCTACTCGTCAGCGGGTGCAGCACGAGCAGTGGCACTGCCACGGTCGGCACCAGTGCTAGCGCCTCCACGGCGACGACCTCCCTGGACTCGGCACCCGTCGCCGAACTGAGTTATGCCGACCTCGAAGTCGACGAGGCCGACCTCTCCTTCGACGCCGCCGATGCCGTGGAGGTGGTCCTGGCCGACGGTGCCTCAGAGGGCCCGAGCGGCGTGAGCGTCGATGATGACATCGTCACGATCACCGAGGCCGGCACCTATCGCGTGACCGGCACGCTCTCCGCCGGCTCCGTCGTCGTCGACGCTCCTGACGGGGTGGTCAACCTCGTCCTTGACGGTGTGAGCATCACTGCGGCGAGCGTCGCCGCGATCAGTGTCGTGGATGCCCAGCAGGTGGTGGTCTGGCTCGCGGATGGCTCGGAGAACGTGCTGTCCGACGCTCCTGGTGCCGTTGTGGACGAGACGGTGCAGGACTCGCCGAACGCGACCCTGTTCTCCACCTCCGACCTCTGGATCGCCGGCGACGGCAGCCTGGCCGTCACAGCGCATGCAGCCGATGCGATCACGTCCAAGGACACCCTCGTGATGGCTGGTGGAGACGTCACCGTCGTAGCCGCCGACGATGGCGTGCGCGGCAAGGACCACCTCGTCATCACCGGGGGCACGCTCACCGCGGATACCCAGGGCGATGCCCTGCGGTCCGACAACGAGACGGTCACCGAGGAGCCGGACGCTGCCGTGGGCGTGATCTGGATCTCTGGCGGGAGTCTCGACCTGACCGCCGGCTCGGACGCGGTGGACGCCGCCCGACAGGTGACGGTGCTCGGCGGGGACCTGGTGATCGCCGCGGGAGACGACGCACTGCACTCGGACAACGTCCTGCGCATCGACGGTGGAACCGTGGACATCACCGAGAGCTTCGAGGGCATCGAAGCCGCGTACATGTTCCTCTCTGGCGGAGACGTCCATGTGGTCGCCGCCGATGACGGGATCAACGTCTCCGGCGGGGTCGAGGAGCTGGCGACCACCGCCGACGAGGGGGTCACCGGAACCGAACCGGACGCTGGCGTCGACCAGGGCATGGCCGGCGGGGAGCCCGGGGCCGGAGGTCCGCCCGGCGGCGAGGCGGCCGGTGGCCCGATGCCGGAGGCCGTCGACGGCCAACTTCCCACCAGCGAGACCTCCGGCGACCTCAGCGCGCTGACGGTCTCTGCGATGCAGGGCAGCGGTTTCGGTGGCCCGGCCGAGGCCGACAACGGCAGCAGGTTCCTGGAGTTCAGCGGCGGGACGTACGTGATCGACGCCTCGAGTGACGGAGTCGACGTCAATGGCGCCATGGCGATGACCGGCGGCACGTTGGTGGTCTCCGGCACGGACGACGTGCGCAATGGCGCACTCGACGTGGACGATGCATTCACCATCTCTGGCGGGACGCTGGCCGCGAACGGCACGTCCGCGATGGCGGTCGCCCCAGGTGAGGGCTCTACGCAGGCGATCCTTGCGATGACCTTCAGCAGCACGGTTCCGGCCGACACGGTCATCACGGTGTCCGATGCCCAAGGGGAGCAGGTGGCGTCCTTCACCACCTTGCGGGACTCGCAATCGCTGGTGTACTCGTCCGACGACCTCGTCGAGGGGACGGACTACACGATCTCGCTGGGGGCTGACGTGGCAACGACGAGCACCAGCCCACTGGCCCTCGACAGCGCAGCCACAGGTGGCGAAGCGGTCGGCACCATCACCGCTGCATAGGCCCGCTCGAGCCGACGCGTCGGGGCCTGGCGCTACTGCAACCTGCAACGGGTGGGGCGGATGATCCGGAACCCTGAAGCCAGCCGGAGTTCGCCATCGCCATGCGGGCGCCGTCAGTGGGTTGCGGGCTGGGGCATCAGGATGCGGCACCGGCGCCAGGTCCCACCCTGCGTGGGTCTTGAGGACGTGATGGCGCCGGCACAGCGGACCGAGGTTCGCTGTGCCGGTGGCCCCTGCGGGGTAGGAGACCGTCGATTCCTGCCCGACGCGCTGCCCATCCGGCACGGATTGTGGGAACCGCTGCCCTACTGGTTCAGCCACGACGAGGCCTTCATCGATTTCGTGCTCGCCGAGGGTCGAGGCCGCGGGGTCAGGTCCTGAGGATCGGTGTCTCTTCCTGATCGATCTCGGTGGACTCCTCGCCGGCGCCGGCGAAGTATCTGCGGAGGCTGGCCCGGGCGCGCCGAGCGGAATCCGGGAGATGTCCTCGAAGCGCTGTCGAGGGGACCGGTCGACGAACGGGTCAGGTGCCGAACGTGTCGGACATCAGCACCTTGAACCACGTGTTCATCTGCTTGTAGTTGCCGGTGGTGATCGAGGGAGCCTCGACCGGTTGCCCCGGGGCCGCCTTCATCGTCTGCGACACCGGGTCGTAGTGGTAGACGACCGATAGCCACGACGCGGTGGTGGCGGTGATCGGTGAGTAACAGGCCGAGTTCGTCACTGGCGCGGGGTGCACAGGGAGCGCCGGTGACGACAGCAGCCGCACCAGCGCGTCCGCGCACACCTTGGCCTCGGCGTTCGCCACGTGCCCGGCCTTGGGCTGCGTGGTCGCGGACGCATCCCCGAGCACGTGCACCCCCGGCGCCACCGTCGACTCATACGTGAGCACATTCACCGGGCAGAACACGCCGCCGCCGGCTGCGGGCGCCGTCGCCAGGCCAGCGTCCCGGGCGATCTTGCCGGCGGTGTGGTCGGGGATCACGTTCAGGACGTTCCCAGTGAAAGTGCCGGCGGTCGTCATGATCTTCCCCGCATTTGCGTCCACCGATACCACGGTCGCGTTCGGCACATACGAGACGACGCCAGCGTGGATGTTGTTGAACGCGGTCGAGAAGTTGTGCGGCTCCGCCAGGATGCCTGCGTTGGCGTCCAGGACGTACACCTGCGGCTTGCTGTACCCGGTCGACCGACGGTTCTTCTTGATCCAGTCGGCCACGACGCAGGCCCGCTCGTACGGCCCGGGCGGGCAACGGTAGGGCGCCTTGGGGATCGTGAGGAGGAACGTCCCGTCGACCGGCATCGCGACGAGCTGGTCCCGCAGCGACTGGGTCTGCGGCCCGGCCTGCCACGCGTGCACGACCTTCGCCTGGTTGGCGGCGGTCCCGGTCAGCCCGGGGATCGGGAGGAAGTCGACGCCGGGCGCCAGCACCAGCCGCGAGTACCCGATAGTGATCGGCAGTCCGGACGTGTTCGTGTACGTGACCGTCCGCTTGGCCGGGTTCACGGCCGTGACCCGCCCCCGGAGGGTGTTCACGCCGTAGGTGGACTTCAGCGTCGACCAGCCGAACTTCAGGCTGGACAGCGTCCGCTGCCCGTTCAGGACGAGATTGCTCATGATGCTGGACGTGTAGTCGGGGTTCGCGTCGATGAGCGTGACCGGGATCGTCCTGGCGCTCCACAGGCGCACGTACTTCGCGACGCTCGCTCCGGCCATGCCGCCGCCGACCACGACGACGGGAGCGACCGCGGCGTCAGCCGAGGTCACCTCGCGAGCCGCGATGGGGCCGGCCACACCGACAGCCGCAGCGGCGCCGGCCAGGCCGAGGAAACGACGACGGCTCAACTCGGTCATGAGCAGCTCCTCACGGCTTCGGCAGGGACGCGAAATAGGTAGCGATCGTCAGCAGCTCGTCATCGGTGTACCCGCGGGCCTGCGCGCCCATGATCGACGAGTGGGTCTGCTGGTCGCGCATCTTCTCCATCATCGACTTGACCGGAATGCCAGCGAGCTGGTTGAACGACCCGTTCATGCCGTTCGTGCCGTGGCACTGCATGCAGTTCGACGCCAGGAGCCGCCCGGCCGGGACCACCACCCCTGCAGCGTCGACCCGCATCGCGCTGCTGACGGACCCGTGCACGGTCATCATGACCGCCAGGCCCACCCCGATCGTCAACCCTGACCGGTGCCGATGCACGAACGATGAAACCCGTGTGCCACTCATGACCACTCCTCGCCTCGTACCCGGCATGCCGCTACACCGACACCGACTGGACAAGAGCTAGGCCGCGGACACCACTCGGAAGTAGCCAAGCTGAGCTGGAGCATCCGCGCGCCTCCTCACACAACCGACGGCCGACCACCCACCCACTCACCCGCCACGAAACCTCGGGACGGATACGCAGTGTAGTCGCTTCGTCGCACATAGTGCCCGACGCGCAGTCGTGTCGTCAAGATGTCCCACACACCGATCATCACGGTGCCTGGGCGTGGGCCCGGCCGGCAAGGGCTGCGGGATGCCCTGGGGCAGCGGCGACTGTGGCGTGGGCGATGCCAGCCAGGGCTGTCGCGACCACCAGGGCCGGGTCCGGGACAGAGAGCACGACAAAGTCGTGGGCGAACGGAGCCGGCAGGGGACCTCCCGCACCCGCACCCGCACCCGCACCCGCACCCGCACCCGCACCCGCACCCGCACCCGCACCCGCCCGGCTTGCGCCAGCGCCTCTCGCGACGGTGCGTCCCACCGCCGCGCTCGGTCCACGCCGGCCGCTCGTCGAGCCACCAGGACCGCAGCAGGCGATAGAGCTACCACCGGGGCACGCGTCGGCGGCAAGCATCGGTACGTCAACGCCGGGGATCTGTGGACGCAGGTTTCCAGGCGTTGTCCCTCGATCGAGGGACCTCGTCAGCCGGAATCCGTGGCCTTCGCCGCGGCCTTCTTCTCCGCTTTGAAGGCACGAACCTTCTGCAGCGAGTCCGCGTCGAGGACGTCAGCCACGGACCGGTACCCGTCCAGCGCGTAGTCACCCGCGGCCATCTCCCAGCCAGAGGGCCGGACGCCGAGCTGCTTGGCCAGCAGGGCCACGAAGATCTGGGCCTTCTGCCTGCCGAAGCCCGGCAGAGCCTGGATCCGCTTGAGCAGCTCCTTGCCGGTGGTCGCCTCGGTCCACAGCCGTGCGGCGTCACCGTCGTACTCGGACTGGACCAGTGTGGCGAGCTCTTGCAGCCGGGCCGCCATCGACTTCGGGTACCGGTGAATAGCTGGAGGCTGGCTGCAGAGGGTGGCGAACGCCTCAGGTTCTGCGGCCGCGATCGCCGCTGGGTCCAGCGTGCCAAACCGGTCCAAGACCTTCCAGCCGCCCCGGAAGGCATGCTCCATCCCGTACTGCTGATCGAGCATCATCCCCATGAGCACGGCGAACGGGTACTCGTCGAGGACCTCGTCGGCGGGGGGCTCGCCTGCAATCTGGAAACCCATCCACGGATGTTCTCATGGTGTCCCCGGGACGCGCCTCCGGTCGCGGGTAGAGTCACGGGATCCCCACGAGCGCGAGCCGGGTGAGATCATGGGTACCCGCCACTTCCTCGATCTCAAGGGCATGCATGACGAACGGCGATCCCCTGACTCCCTCCTCCCCGGCCGACTCCGGCCCCAGCCAGAACCCCGGACCGAGCCAGAACCCCGGCCCCGGCGAGTCTGGCGAGCCCGACCGGTTGGCCCACGCACTGAGCCTTCGGTTCGACCCGCACCTCCACGCGGCGGCTGCGGCCGTCCGGGCAGCCGAGGTGGACCTCGCCCAGGCCAGCGAGCAGCTGGAGCGGGCGCGCCAGGAGGCAGCGGACGCGAGGTACCGGTCTGACCCGCTGGTGTTCATGCGGGCATCGGTCAAGGACGAGGTGGAGGCGCTGGGTCGCAAGACGACCGAGAAGAAGGCCCGGGCGGCCTACCGGTACCTCGTGGACCGCGCGGTCGAGCTCGCAGAGGGCGAGGTGCGGGGTTTCGCATCAGATCAGGCCACGGTGCAACGAGAGCGCCACCACGGCGTCGAGGCGCGTGAGCAGGCGGAGCGGGACGCGCGCGCGAAGCTTGACGCAGCTGTGGAGATGCAGGGCCGGGTGCACGACGCGCAGCGGTGGGCGAATGAGGGGCTGGCGTTGATGGCGCAGAAGCTGGCAACCGGCGCAGACCTGGAGTAGACGCGCACGACTCAGCCGCGGTCGGGTGGACTCACAGGCCGTTGCCAGGTTCAGGACAGCCCAAGGTGGGCACACTGGACACGTGCTGCATCGTCACCCCGTGCTGAGCCTGCTCACAGGCGGCTATCTCGCGTTCGTCGCCTGGCTGACTCTTACCCCCCAGGTGGAGGCCGCGGGACGGATCGCGATCATCTACCGGGTCCTCGACGCCCTGCATCGGCGGGGCTACCTGCTGAGCATCGACGACAACGAGCTCGAGTTCCTGGCCAACATCGCGCTGTTCGTTCCCGTCGGGATGTTCCTGCTGCTGCTGTTCGGCACGAGACTGTGGTGGGTGGCGCTGGCGGCGTCGTTCGCGATGACCGCCTTCATCGAGGCGGCGCAGCGCAGCATCCCCGGTCGGGTGCCCGACGAGCGCGACCTCGTGGCCAACGGGCTGGGGGCTGTCCTCGGTGTCCTCATCGCAGTGGTGCTCACGCTGCCCGCCGCGCTGCGCCGGCGCCGGCAGCGGCAGGCGCAGGTGCGCAACGCCACGGGTCCCTCCACGCCGTACTGGTCACAGTCCGGGAGTTGAGCTGCCATCGCGCCACAACCGACAGCATCTCGTTGACGTCCAAGTCGACCACACAGGGGCGCGGCAGGCAGGTGCGGTGCAGGACGTCGCCGCGCTGCCTCCACCAGGACGTGCCGGGGCTGGTGACGACCAAGGCCGGCCCGCACACGCCTGTGACGAGGTCAGAGGCGCGGGAGCCGGGCGCGGATCTCACGGGCGGTGCCGTCTGGATCGACCCCGTGATCATGTGATTCCGGGACCACCACAAGGTCCGCGTGTGGCATCAGGTCGGCCAGCCGGTCGGTTGCCACGACCAGCAGGGGCATCGTCGGCTCGCCACGCAGGATGGTCACGGGGGCGTCCACGCCGATCATCGCGGCCGTCGGAGTCGAGACGGCACCCGTGAGCAGTGCGTCGTACACGGTTGACTGGGCCAGCGGGAGGAGCGAGGAGAACATGGGGCTGGACCGGATCTGCGCGATCACCGGTTCCGGCAGGCCGACGGCCTCGCGCTGGAACAGGACCACGGCCTCGTCGGCGTGTCCTTGGTCGATGAGCGTCTGGAGGCGCTCGGGCAGGTCCGCAGACGGCTCGTCCTCGCCGAAGCGGAACGGCGGCTCCGAGAGGAACAGGTGCGTCATGGGCACGCCCTGCGCGGCCGCGAACAGCGCGAGGACCGCGCCAGAGGAGTGGCCCATCACCGCAGCCTCGCCGCCGATCGCGTCGATGACCGCCGCGAGGTCCTCGGCTTCGCGAACCGGCTGGTAGGGCGAGGTGTCGCCGCTGTCCCCGCGGGCGCGGCGATCCATCGTCACGCCGCACAGGCCCGCTGCCGCCAGCGCACCAGCGAGCGGCGCACCCGCCTGCGCGGTCGAGAAGGCCCCCCCGACGATGACCACCGGGACCCCGCTGCCCACCTGCTGGAATGCGATCAGGGTGCCGTCGCCCGACGTTGCGTGCTGCATACCCGGATCCCACCACGCCAGGACAGCTCCGACAAGCGAGGCTCGCGGACCGCTCCGGCGGGGCGAGCTACGCTTGCCCGATGGCTCAGGCAGCGAGGAACGTGCCCAACGGGCGCTCCGCCGAGGACGTCATCACCGCACTCGACGACGAGCAGACAGCTGCCGACAGCCGAGCGCTGGTGGAGATCATGGCGCGGCTGACCGGGCATGAGCCCCGTGTGTGGAACGTCGCCACGATCGGGTTCGACAGCTACCACTACCGCTACGACAGTGGCCGCGAGGGGGATGCACAAGCGATCAGCTTCTACCCGCGGAAGGGCAAGATCACCATCTACCTCATGGATGGCACCGAGCGGTACGCCGAGCTGCTGGCGGGTCTCGGCAAGCACACGACCAGTCGCGTCTGCCTGTACCTCAAGCGCCTCAGCGACATCCAGCTGCCGGTGCTCGAGGAGATCCTGAGACAGTCCTACGCACACGTGAAGTCGCAGGATGGCCAGGTGAAGCGAGCCACCTAGCCCGCCAGCGGGTACCGCAGAGAGGAGTCGGGGTGGATGACCCCCAGGCAGCCGCCGACGCGCCGCATGCGTCCTACCGGGTCCGGCCCATCGGATGGATCGAATCCCCGCTCGTCGACACTGCGCAGGCGCCGAAGCAGGGCGAGTTGGGCGCCCCGGATGCCTGGCTGGTGCTCAATCCCTCGGTCCGAGAAGGGGCTCATGACCTCGCGGTCGGCTCAGAGATCACTGTCCTGACCTGGCTGCACCAGGCACGCCGCGACGTGTTGGTCACCCACCCCGGCGGCGATCCGACCCGTCCGAAGCGGGGTGTGTTCAGCACCAGATCACCGGCCCGGCCCAACCCCGTGGGCATCCATCGAGTGACCGTCCTGGCCATCGAGGGCGACCGGCTGCGGGTCGGTCCCCTCGAGGCGATCGATGGCACGCCAGTCATCGACATCAAGTCCGTCCTGCCCTCCGACGGCCCCTGACCGGCACCGAACCGACGACCATGACTGGGCAGCGGGCTCAGCCAAGGACCGTGGGGTCGAGGTCGACCGCCGCACCCGATCCGGCCTGCTCGAGGCAGAACACCGACAAGAAGTCCACGCGTGCGTAACCGGCATCGACTGCTGCGGCGAGTTGGGCACGGACCGCCGAGCCGGCCGGCACGGGCACGCCGTGGGCCTGTGCCAGCTCGGTGGCCAATGTCATGTCCTTGACCATGTCCGAGGTGGTGAACGTGGGGGTGTAGTCACGTGCCCGCAGCGCCGCCCCCTTGTAGGAGAGGAACCGGCTCCCGAGGACGGTCGAGTCCAGCGCATCGAGGAAGACCGTGCGGTCCACCCCGGCTGCCTCGGCCAGCACGGTCGCCTCGGCGAGCAGCTGCATCGTGCCCCCGAGCATGGAGTTGACCGCGATCTTGACCACGCGCGCCTGTTCGGCGTCGCCCACCACCGTGTGGGCGGCCGTGATGTCGTCCAGGACCGGCGTGGCTGTGGCGAGGGCGTCGGCCGGCCCGGACAGCAGGAGCGACGCGGCCCCACTACGGACCACCGCGGCCGTGCCACTCACCGCCCCCCGAAGGTACTTGACGCCGCGCTCGTGTGCGGCGGTCGCGATCCGCTCGGAGGACTCGACGTCGACAGTGGACAGGTCCACCAGCGTCGCGCCGCGCGGCATGGCCCCGACTGCGCCATGGTCGAGGAGCACCGACGTCAGGGCGGCACCGTCGAGGAGCATGGTGACCACGACCTCGGCCCCGTCGACCGCCTCGCTCAGGGAGCTCGCGGCACGGACCCCGTAGGCCTCCAGCGCCTGCGCAGTGTGGGGGGTGCGGTTCCAGACCACGACCGGCCGGCCCGCCGCCGACCAGCGAGCGACCAGGGCAGCACCCATCCGGCCCGTACCGAGGAGGGTGACTTCTGGACTGGTCATGGAACTCCTCGTGGTTGGGCGGATCACGGGGCGGCGGGGTGCGGGGCGGAGGGGAGCGGGATGCCGGTGGGGTGCGGATGTCGGCTTCATCCCACCACGGCCGCTCGATGCCGGCCACGGGAGGCCGAGGCAGCTGGGACGGTGTTGCGACGCGATGGGGAGCAGAAATCGATGGTCGCCGGGACTCGCGGCTGTCATGGTGAGCACACGACGCACCGATGTCAGGAGGACTCGATGACTGCAGCACTGGAGTTCCACGCACCGAGCAGCGCCGCCGATTCCCTCGACGGGCTCCTCTCCTGCGCGCCCCGGTTCCTGGGCAGCGCGCCATGGTGGACGCACCTGGGCAGCGCGCTGGACGCGCTGCGCTTCCAGCTCGCCGCAGCCGACCTGACCGGCCTGGCCGCGCAGGTGGTGGCCGACGCCCCGGAGCTGGCGGCGTCCGCGCTGCGCCTGCCCGAACTCGACGATGCCACCCAGGCCGAGGCGTCCCGGCTTCGCCAGGAGGTCGCCGAGTTGGCCGGGCGTCGGCCCGAAGTGATGGTCGTCCGTGAGGCTGTGCGCGATCTGCTGATCAGGGTGCGTCGCCTGGACCGCATGTCCGAGGACCTCCTGCACGAGGCGTACCAGCGCGACTTCGGCGGCGAGTGAGATCCGGTTGCCGCTGATCATCGAGGCGGGTCTGGACGCGCGCACCCGAGGCCCAGACCGCGGGACGCGCTGTCTCGACCCGCTGGCCGGGCCCTGATGTCCGAGATGCCCGGTACGGTTCGGGCATGTGGGGATCGTGGGGGAGTGCGCCGACGGATCGGGGCCGTACCGCGCGGGCGCTGGTCGCGGCACTGCTGATCACCGGGCTGGCTTCAGGGTGCAGCGCATCCGTGCCCGCTGCGACCACGCAGCCGCCCGCCACGGCCACCGGCACCGCTACCGCCACGGACACGGATCCGCAGGGGTCGTCGACCCCGGCGACCTCCGAGCCGACCGCAGCCGCGCCCGGGGGCGATGCGACGAAGTCCGGCCTGGTGACCCACATCGTCGATGGCGACACCCTCGACGTGGCCGGGGTGGGCAGGATCCGGGTCATCGGGATCGATACGCCGGAGCGTGGTGACTGCGGCTATGACTCGGCGACCCTGGCCATGGCGGCCCTCGTCAGCGGCCGTACCGTCTCCCTGACTCCAGGGGCGGCCGACGACGCAGACCGGTACGGCCGGTTGCTGCGCTACGTCGACGTCGGGTCGATCGATGCCGGGCTCTCGTTGCTCCGCGACGGCTGGGCGATCGCGCGTTACGACAGTCGTGACGGCTACGGTCGCCATCCCCGCCAGGACGAGTACATCGCCGCCGATGCGCAGTCCCCGGACCTCGGCTGCTATCCCGACTACGAGCCCTGAGCAACGCAGTGCGCTGGCGTGCTCGGGACTCCTGATCGAAGATCGGAGGGTGGCCAACCGACTCGCTGATGCCCTGTCCCCGTACCTGCGCCAGCATGCGGACAATCCGGTCGACTGGTGGCCCTGGTGCGACGAGGCGTTCGCAGAGGCGCGCCGCAGGGACGTGCCCATCCTGCTGTCTGTCGGGTACGCCGCCTGCC
Source organism: uncultured Actinomycetes bacterium (assembly GCA_963788325.1). Taxonomy (GTDB): domain Bacteria; phylum Actinomycetota; class Actinomycetes; order S36-B12; family CAIYMF01; genus Prado023. Next base: position 262,227 of record CAWBGJ010000014.1, on the reverse strand, counting down.
ACTGGTGCCATGTCATGGCCCACGAGTCGTTCGAGCACCCGGTCACGGCTGCCCTGATGAACGACCGGTTCGTGAGCATCAAGGTCGACCGGGAGGAGCGGCCCGACCTCGACGCGGTCTACATGGAGGCCACGCAGGCCCTGACCGGTCGCGGTGGTTGGCCGATGACGGTGTTCCTCGACCACGAGGGTCGGGCTTTCCTAGCTGGAACCTACTTCCCGCCGGTGGCCCATGGCGGGATGCCCGCCTTCACCGACGTGCTCGAGGGCGTGGACCACACGTGGCGCACCGACCGACCTAGGATCGCCGCCGCCGCGACCCAAGTGCACGCCGCGCTGACCCGCGAGCTGCGCACCGAGGCCACAACGAGCGGCGCCCTGCCCGCCCTGGCCGATGTCAGTGCCGCGATCGACGCCCTGGCCGGCCAGTTCGATGCCCGCAACGGAGGATTCGGCGCCGCGCCGAAGTTCCCTCCCTCGATGGTGCTGGAGTTCCTGCTGCGCGCCGACGCGCTGACCGCCGCAGCTGGCGCGCGCGATGCCCGCGCGCTGAACATGGCCGCAGCGACCATGTCCGCGATGGCGCGCGGCGGCATGTACGACCAACTGGCCGGCGGGTTCGCCCGCTACAGCGTCGACGCCCAGTGGGTCGTGCCGCACTTCGAGAAGATGCTCTACGACAACGCCCTGCTGCTGCGGGCCTACCTGCACTGGTGGCGGGCCACCGGTGATCCGCTGGCTCGGCGCATCGCGGTGGGCACGGCGCAGTTCCTGCTGGGGGACCTGCACACGCCCGAGGGTGGCTTCGCATCGTCGCTGGACGCTGACAGTTCGGGCCACGAGGGCGCGGCGTACGTCTGGACCCCGCGCCAGCTCGCCGAGGTCCTCGGTGCGCAGGACGGCGCCTGGGTGGCGCAGCTCTGCGAGGTCACACCGGCCGGGACGTTCGAACGAGGGGCCTCCGTGCTGCAGCTGCGGGCTGACCCGGCCGATCCAGAGCGCTGGGAGTCGTGCCGCGCGAGGTTGCTGGCGGCCCGGGCGAAGCGCGACCAGCCCGCGCGGGACGACAAGGTCGTTGCCGCATGGAACGGGCTGGCGATCGCGGCCCTGGCCGAGGCCGGGGTGCTGCTCGACGAGCCCGGGTGGGTCCAGGCCGCGGTGGCCTGTGCGCACCTGCTGATCGACCGGCACTGGGATCCCGGTCGGGGCCGGTTGGCGCGGGTCTCGCTCGGTGCGGATGTGAGCACGCAGGCCGCGGGCGTCCTCGAGGACTACGGTGACCTCGCCGAGGGCCTGCTCGCGCTCTGCCAGGTGACCGGCGATGAGCAGTGGCTGCACCGCGCGAGCGACCTGCTCGCTGTCGCCCGCGCGCAGTTCGACGACGGCTCAGGTGGGTTCTTCGACACTGCCGCCGACGCGCCCGCCCTGGTCCGCAGGCCCCGGGATGCCAGCGACGGGGTCACGCCCTCCGGGGCCTCCAGCACCGCGAACGCGCTGGTCACCCTCGCCGCCCTCACCGGGGACGTCGAGCACCGGATCGCCGCCGACGCGGCTGTTGCCCATCTGATGCCGCTGGCCCGCTCGGCGCCCCGGTTCACCGGGTGGACGTGGGCCGCGCTGGCTGCGCGCCTGGCCGGTCCGATGCAGGTGGCAGTCGCACTGCCCGCCGGGCAGCTCGGGCTGGCCGAGCTGCATCGGGTCGCCCTGTCCGACACCTCCCCGGGCCTGGTGGTGTTCGCCGGGGATCCGGCTGGGTCCAGCGTTCCGCTGCTCGTGGGTCGGTCGAGCATCGACGGCCTGCCCACCGCGTATCCCTGCCGGGACAACGTGTGCGACCTGCCGGTCACCGAAGCCGACGATCTCCGCGCAGCCCTGGCCCGCCGACCACTCCAGACCCGCTGACCGCTCCGGTCCGGCCGGGCAGCCAAGGCCCAGCCCACCACTCCCAGCACGCCGATCACTCCCAGTCCGGCCGAACGCGCTCCCCCGCGCCTGAGTCCCTGCCGGGCGCCGTACGGAAACTTGACGTTTCAACCCGTACCGTGGGACGCGCCCCCCCGTTTCCCTCCGATCCGCACCCGGCGACTCCCGCCCGGCACCCCGAGAGGATCAACCGCGATGCTCGTACTGGCCGGCTCCATCCCCACCGAATCCGGGTCCGGTGGTCCCTTCGATCTCATCAACGGCCTGCCGGTGCACGCGCTGGTGGTCCATGCCGCAGTGGTGCTGATCCCCTTGGCGGCCCTGGGCCTGATCGCCATGGCCTTCTCGGTGCGCCTGTCGCGCAACGTCGGCTGGTTGGTCGTCCTCGGCGCGGCGGTCGCCACCGGTGCGTCCTGGGTCGCCAAGGAGTCGGGGGAGAAGTTCCAGATCCGCATCGGGGCTCCCGGGTTCGAGCACAACGAACTCGGTGAGGTGATGCCTGTCTTCGCCGCGGTGCTGTTGCTGGCTGCCGTGCTCCTGTGGTGGATCGATCGGTCCGCCGGTGGCGGGCCCCAGCAGCGCCGCGGCGTGCGCATGGCGGTGGCGGTCGTGTCCGTGGTGGTGGCGGCGGCCAACCTCGTCTGGGTCTATCGCGTCGGGGACTCGGGGGCCAAGTCGGTCTGGTCTGACCAGGTGAGCACCTCGACCGGGTGATCGGCAGGCGTGCGCCGTGGCCCTACCCGAGGCTCAGTTCTTGGGACCCTTGTTCTTGTACCTGTTGCGCCCGAGCATGAACCCGGCCAGGGCGCCGAGCGCCAGCAGCAGGAACAGGAACATCCAGGCCGGCGCCTCGATGCCGATCCACAGGAAGTTCAGGGTGACTTCCGACAGGTTGCTGAAGACGAAGATCAGGCACACCACGCCGATACCGATCGCCACCATCGCCCGAGGACTCAGCTTGACGCCCTCCGAGGAGGTCGTGTTGGGCGACTGGGGATCCTTGGGCTGGTTCAGATCCGTCATGGTGCCTCCTGTCGAAGACGTGTCCGGCCCGCCTGGGGATCGATGGCCGACGGCCGAATCGTGGCATATGTCGGGGGCAGTTGCACCCCATGTCGCAGGGCTGAGCCGGTGTCGGGGACAGTCGCAGCGCGCGGAGCCGTGCCCATGGGGCACTCTTCTCCCATGGGCGAGGACGTAGCCGGTCGGTCGTTCACCCGGGAGGACCGGCAGCGCTACCGGGACAAGGTGCACGCCTGCCTCGACGTCTTGGCCACGATGCTGGCTGAGGAGCGCTTCGAGTTCGACCGGCCGATGACGGGCATGGAGGTCGAGCTCAACCTGGTCAATCCCGACGGGAGCCCTGCACTGCGCAACGCCGAGGTGCTGGCGCGTATCGACAACCCGGCCTTCGTCCAGGAGCTCGGCAGGTTCAACCTCGAGATCAACGTCGCACCGCAGAGCCTGACCGGCGATGGCGGCCGAAGGCACGAGGACGAGGTTCGCACCCAGTTGAACACCGCCGATGCGCTGGCCCACGTCGAGGGTGCCGGCATGGTGATGATCGGCATCCTGCCCACCCTGCGCCCGGAGCACATGACCTCCCAGGCCATCAGCAGCAACTCCCGCTACGCGCTGCTCGACGAGCAGTTGCTGCTGGCCCGGGGTGAGGACCTGCACATCGACATCCGGGGACCGCACGAGAGCCTCGAGGTGTGGGCCGACTCGATCGCGCCCGAGGCGGCCTGCACCAGCGTGCAGTTCCACCTGCAGGTCAGCCCCGATGAGTTCGCCGCCTCGTGGAACGCCGCGCAGTGCCTGGCGGCCGCCCAGGTCGGGCTCGGGGCGAACTCGCCCTACTTCCTGGGCAAGGAGCTGTGGCACGAGACGAGGATCGCGCTGTTCACCCAGGCCACCGACACCCGCCCGGCGGAGATGAAGGCGCAGGGCGTCCGTCCGCGGGTCTGGTTCGGCGAACGCTGGATCACCAGTGTGTTCGACCTGTTCGAGGAGAACCTCACCTACTTCCCCGCGCTACTGCCGGTCCTCGACGAGCAGGACCCGCGGGCCGAGCTCGACGCCGGACGCACCCCCGGTCTCGACGAGCTGCGGCTGCACAACGGGACCGTGTGGCGCTGGAACCGTCCCGTGTACGACATCGTCGGTGGCGTGCCGCACCTGCGCGTCGAGAACCGGGTGCTGCCCGCCGGGCCCACCGTCGTGGACATCCTGGCCAACGGCGCGCTCTACTTCGGGGCCCTGCACGACCTGGCCCGCCAGGACCGCACGATCTGGTCACGGATGTCGTTCGGTGCCGCCGAGGAGAACTTCACGCGTGCTGCGATCCACGGCATGGACACGACCGTGTACTGGCCCGAGATGGGCGAGGTCCCGCTGGCCGAGCTGGTGCTGCGCCGCCTGCTGCCGCACGCCCATGCGGGCCTCCAGGCGTGGGGCGTCGACGATGACATCCGCGAGCGCCTGCTCGGTGTGATCGAGGGCCGATGCGCCTCGGGGCGCAACGGGGCGCGCTGGCAGCTGGACTCCGTGGCCACCCTCGAGGCCTCGGGCATGGACCGCTGGTCGGCCCTGCACCGGATGACCCATGAGTACGTGGGGCGGATGCACACCAATGCCCCCGTGCACACCTGGGACCCGCTCTGAGCGACGCGCCGGCCACGTCGCGCACCGGGGCATCTGCGACGATGTCGGCACGTCGGGGACCGCCGACACTTCGCTGGTAGCGGTAGGAGGTCGTGATGGTGCTGGGCACCGGACCCGATGGGCCCCCCGCACCCGGTCGGCTGGGGGGCAGCGACTGCGAACGCCTGCGATCCGGTCCCATCGCCCAGCCGGTGAACACCGCGACGAGCGCTGCCTACGTCCTGGGCGCTGCTGCAGTCCTGGCCAGGCATGGGAGCCAGCCCGACGGGCCGGGCGAGGTCGCGACCTATGCGGCCCTGATGGCGCTGGTGGGGCTGGGGAGCATCGCGTACCACGGTCCCCAGCCGCCGGGCGCCCGGTTGATGCACGACCTGCCGATCCCTGTGCTGGTGGCGTGGGCGGTCGGCACTCCGTTGGTGCGCCGCCACCGCGGTGCCGCTGCGCTGCCCGGCGGGAGCCGGCGCCGCGGCGCAGCGCTGGCCCTCACAGGGATCGCGGCAGTGGCCGCATACGCTGGCGGTCGGACGGGCACCCGGACGTGCGACCCCGACAGCCCGTTGCAGCTGCACGGCGCCTGGCACGTGCTCACGGCGGCAGGGTTCGTGATGGGGGCCGACATCCTCTACCGAAGGGATACCAGTGAGTGACCCGGTCGTGACGAGCAGCCGTGGGCGGATCACCCGACGGTTGGCGCGGTTGGCGGCCAACCTCGTCTACCGCGACATCGACGTGCACCTGCCCGCGGTCGCACCCTCCCCGGGTCCGATGCTCGCCGTCTCGAATCACTTCGGTGGCCTGGCCGACGGGGTGCTGCTCGTGGACAGCTTCCCGAGGATGCCCAGGGTCGTGGCCCGCGACGTCATCTGGAACGTCCCGGTGGTGGGTCGGCTGGCGAGCGCAGCGGGCATGATCCCGGTGCACAAGGCCGCTGACGGCGGGCGGCGTGCCAGCAACGACGAGATGTTCGCCTCGGCCTACGGCGGGCTCGCCGCGGGCGATCTGGTGCTCATCTTCCCCGAGGGTGTGACCCAGGACGTCCCCCACATGGCCGAGGTCCGCACCGGGGCCGCGCGGATCGCCCTCGGTGCCCGGGAGTCCGGGGTGTCAGGGATCCGCATCAACCCCGTGGGCATCCACTACGAGAACAAGGCGGGGTTCCGCTCGCGCGCGCTGGTCAACGTGGGCGAGGCGCTGGACCTTGACGCCTGGGTCGCCCAGCGCGGCGCGGTCATCGGGGGAGCGGACGACCGCCAGGCGGTCCTGGACCTCACCGAGGTGATCAACACCGACCTGCGCCACGTGGCCCCCAACTACCCCGACTGGGACCAGGCGCACGCCCTCGAGACCGTCGCCGAGGTGCTCCTGACCGACGTGGACGCCAGACCGTCGCCGCCGCTGCAGTACGGCGACATCGCCCTGCTGGGCTCGCAGCTGAACCGCGTGGCCGAGCCGGAGCGGGGCGGGCTGGTGCAGGCCGGATCGAGCTACCGGTCGGCCCTGCGCGAGGCGCGGACCTCCGACCACGCCGTGGCCACCGCCGCAGCCCCGGTCAGGTCATGGGGCTGGGTCCTGGACCTCGTCCTGGTGGTCCTGCTGGCTCCGTTCGCGCTGCTCGGGCTCGTGGCGGCCGCCATCCCCCTGCTGCTGGTCGTGATCGCCAGCAAGCTGCGGATCGCCCCCGCGGTCCGGGCCACGGTCGTGCCGGGCCTGGCCGTCCTGCTCTTCCTGGTCGAGTGGGTGCTGTTCGTGCTGGCAGCCTTCGATCGGGACAGCGTGGTCATCGGCGTGGCCTCGATCGCGCTGTTCCCGTTCTTCGTGGCGGCCCTGTTCTTCGAGATCGAGCGGATCGCGGTCCTGTGGCGGCGGTGGCGTCAACGCAAGCGGCCCAGCCCGGCCGCGCTGCCCGGACTCCAGGAGCTGCGCGCCGACGTGGCCGAGAAGGGATGGGCTGCACTGTGATCGACACCCCGGACCGGATCCTGCTCTTCGTGATCCTGCCGCTGATCGTGGTGTGGCTGATCGTGCTGGTCGACATCGTGGGTCAGCCGCGCATGCCCGGTCGGGTGAAGGCCCTGTGGCTCGTGGTGTGCACGCTGATCTGGCCCATGCTCATCGTGTACTGGCTGACCCGTCCCGTGCAGGGTCGGCTGGAGCGCTCCGAGGACCGGACGAACCCGCACTCCCGACTCGTCGACTCGGCGCTGGCTCACGAGTCCGGCAGGCTCGACGACGCCGGCTGGTCCCAGACCGCCCAGCACCTGCGCAGCCCGTAGCAGATCCGGCGTCTGCGGCGTCGGCTCGCGCTGCGCTCAGATCGAGAAGTCCTCGATCTCGGCCCAGTGCCCCGGCGAGGTGGCATGCAGGTGGAACTCGTTCGCGTGCCCAGTCACGGAGTACTCCAGCGAGTCGACGCGCTCGAGGAGGTTGGCCACCGCTGCGCCGATGAGGTCCGGCTGGTTCGTGTGCTCGAGGTCGGGCTTGTCGCTGGCGGTGTGCGGCTTCGTGCGGGCGATCACCTGACCGGGGACGCCCACGACCACCGAGTTGTCCGCCACGGGGCGCACCAGGACGGCGTTGCCCCCGATCCGCGAGTCATGGCCGACCTCGATGGGCCCCAGCACCTTCGCCCCGGCGCCGATCGTGACCCGGTCGCCGATCGTGGGGTGGCGTTTACCGGGCTCGATGCTCGTGCCGCCCAGGGTGACGCCGTGGTAGATCGTGCAGTCCTGACCGACCTCGGCGGTCTCGCCGATGACCACGCCCATGCCGTGGTCGATGAACAGGCCGGGCCCCAGCGTGGCGCCGGGGTGGATCTCGATCCCGGTCAGCGCGCGGGCGGCCTGGGAGACAGCACGTGCGGAGAACAGGTGATCACGACGCCACAGTGCGCTGCTGACCCGGTGGGCCCACACGGCGTGCAGGCCGGAGTAGAGCAGCGCCACCTCGATCTTGGACCGGGCAGCCGGGTCGCGCTCGAAGACGCACTCGACGTCCCTGCGCATGTCGGACATCAGGGCCAGGGCAGGTCCCAGGTCGGGAACCTTCCCCTGCGTGGCCCGAGCCCGGCGGCGGCGGGCCATCGCTACTCAGCCAGGTCGGCGAACAGCGGCGTGGACAGGTAGCGCTCACCGTAGGAGGGGATGATCACCACGACCGTCTTCCCGGCGTTCTCCGGCCGAGCGGCCACCTGCGTCGCGGCCCAGATGGCTGCACCCGAGGAGATCCCGACCAGCAGGCCCTCCTCGGCGGCAGCGCGCCGGGCGGTGGCCATCGCGTCGCCGGCCTCCACGGTGAGGACCTCGTCGTAGAGCTCGGTGTCGAGCACCGCGGGCACGAACCCGGCGCCGATCCCCTGGATCGGGTGCGGGCCCTTGGCCCCGCCGGACAGAACCGGGGAGGCGGCCGGCTCCACCGCGATGAGCTGCACCTCAGGCTTGCGCTCCTTGAGCACCTGGCCGACCCCGGTGATCGTCCCGCCGGTGCCCACCCCGCTGACGAGGATGTCGACCGTGCCGTCGGTGTCGGCCCAGATCTCCTCGGCGGTCGTGGCCCGATGGATCGCGGGGTTGGCAGGGTTGGCGAACTGTTGGGGCATCAGGTAGTTCTCGTGCTCCTGGGCCAGCGCGGTCGCCTTGGCGATCGCACCGCCCATGCCCTCAGGGCCAGGCGTCAGGATGAGCTCGGCGCCATAGGCGCGCAGCAGCATCCGGCGCTCCTTGCTCATGGTCTCGGGCATCGTCAGGACGCACTTGATCCCGCGCGCCGCGCACACCATCGCCAGGGCGATGCCGGTGTTGCCGCTGGTGGGCTCGACGATCACGGTGTCCGGCCCGATCTGGCCGGCCTCCTGCGCGGCGTCGAGCATGGCCACGCCGATCCGGTCCTTGACGGAGTTGGCCGGGTTGAAGAACTCCAACTTGGCCAGGACCGTGGCCCCAGCGCCGTCGGTGACCCGATTGAGCCGGACCAGTGGAGTGTTTCCGATGAGCTCGGTGACGTCCTGTGCGATGCGCATGGCGAAATCCTAGCCCGCTGACCTATTTTGGCAACCTCCGAGTTGGAGAAATCGCCGACGGCGGAACGTGCGCGACCGCCGACGACCTGATGTGCAGCCCCGTGGACGCGCCTGGGGCGGTGGGTGTGCGTCGGGATCCCCCCGCCGATGGCCCCCGCGCGCGACCGCGCACCGGCGGGTGGTTCAGGATGGTCACATGGACGACATCGCCCACGAGTTGCCGTGGGGCACCCAGTGGGATCTGGCCGATGCCTGCGACTCCTCGGTCGATTGGTCGAGCATGCGCGTCACGCTGGGTTTCCAGCAGGAGCGGGCAGGGGGACAGGCGCCGGTCAATCGCTACTTCGGGACCTGCCGGGCCGAGCCCGACGGCACCCTGGTGCTCGGGCCGTTCGGGATGACCATGATGGCCGGACGACCGGCGCAGATGGCCGCCGAACAGGCCTACCTGCGCCTGCTCGAGCAGGTCTCGGGCTTCCGTGTCACGGACGGCCGCCTCGAGCTGCTGAACCCTGTCGGCGTGCGCATCCTGACCTACGTCCCCTCCGCCGATCCCGAGTAGGGCCTCGAGATGACCGCAGACCGCTTCGGCGCCGTATCCACCGGGGAGTTCACCGCGCTGTCGTCGGTGCGTGAGTACAGCCACCCGCAGGCGGACGCACCTGATCCGGCGCCGGCCGGCGGTCCTGCACCCGCAGCCGGGCCCGCGCCGGTCGCGCCAGCTGCCCGTGCCCGGTCCGCGAACCGGGGGAGCAGGAGCGGCAGCCAGTCGTGGTGGCGACCGGCCATCCCGCCGCAGCATGGGGCGTGGGCCTTCCTGATCGTGCCCGTGCTGTGCGGCTTCGCGATCAGCGGCGCGAGCCCCGCCGGGTGGCTCTTCCTGGCCGCGTGGGTGTCGGCCTATCCGGTCGGCTACTACTGGGGCCGGGCGCTGACCGTGCGCGCCCGGCGGGGTTCCTGGACCCGGCTGGCCCGCCGGGAACGCGACCGCGCCCTGCCGTGGGCCGTGCTGACCGCCGCGTTGGGCCTGCCCCTGGCGATCACCCGACCATGGCTGGTCGGTGCGGCCGCCCTGCTGGGCGTGCTCTGGATCGCAGGACTGGTCGTCGCGGCCAGGCGCGGCGAGCGCAGCCTGGCCAACGACCTGCTCCTGGTCGCCCAGGCCGGGATCGCGCTCCCGCTGGCTGTGGGTGTCGTGGCGGGTCCCGCCGAGGCGCTGGACTCGCTGGTGGGTGCGACGGTGCAGGCGAGCCTGATCGTCACCGCCTACCTGGCTGGTTCGGTCCTGCACGTGAAGTCGCTGCTGCGCGAGGCTGGCCGGGCGGCGTTCCGCCGCGCCAACATCGGCTGGCACGGCGGACTCGCACTCGTCGGCGCCCTGCTCAGCCCCTGGTGGCTGGTCGGGCTGGTCCCGGCCCTGGCGCGTGCGGTGCTGCTGCGTCCGGGGATGCGCCCCGGTGCGATCGGGGGCGTCGAGGCTGTGGTCGCCACGGCGATGGTGCTGGCTGCCTTCCTGGCTGTGTAGCGGGGACCCAGTGGGTAGGCTGCGCCCAGACACCGCGAGGAAGGGGCCGGATGGGCAGCGGCTCGACGGAGATGTTCGAGGCTGCGGCCGCTGAGGACCGCATTCCCCGACGGATCCTCCTGGCTGTCGCCGCGCGTGTCCTGGGCGTGGTGGCCGTCACCCTCCTGTTCTACTTCCTGTTGCCCATCGAGGGTCACGGCGCGGCCGTCGCAGGAGCCGTGGCGGCCTGCCTGGGCATTGCGCTGATCCTCACTGTCTTCGCACGCCAGCTCGCCCGCGTGTCTCGTTCGCAGCGCCCGGTGGTGGCAGCGCTGGAGGCGCTGGCCCTGGTGTTCGGACTGTTCGTCACCTTGTTCGCCCTGCTGTACGTGTCGGTCTCGGAGGGCGACCCGCAGGCGTTCACCCAGGGCATCGACAAGGTCGGCGGGCTCTACTTCACGACAACTGTTCTGGCCACGGTCGGGTTCGGCGACATCTCGCCGGTCAGCGACCTCGCGCGGGTCATGGTGACGTCCCAGATGGTGCTCGGGATGATCCTCATCGGCACCGCCTTCAAGGCCCTCGGCTTCTCCGCCAAGCGCGCAATCACGGCGCGCAACAACGTCGTGACCCAGGCACGCACGTCAACGACCGGCGATCCTGACCAGGACGCCGCCGCAGAGGACGACCGCCCCGGTGGCACTGCCTTCAGCGGCCGGGACGACCCCGAGGGTGACGCAGGCGGTGCCCGAGAAGGTGGATGAGCGAGCGCTGGGGCTCCTGCTGGTGATGATGCTGCTGGCCAGCGTCACCACGTTCCACGTCAGCCGCCGTTGGTACGTGCCGCTGGCGCTGTGCTGGACGGTGGCGTTCGTGCTGTTCGGGTCGCTGGTGGGTCTGACCCGGGCGGAGATGGGCTGGTCGAACTGGCTGCACGGCCTGGTGTGGGGTGGCGCTGCCATCGGGATCGTCAGCGTGGGGATGGGCCTGGGTGTGGCGATCCCGCGTCTGCACCCGTTGTTCGCCGACGAGCGGATCATGGGCAGCAGCGGGGTCCAAGTGGCGCACAAATCGCTCGTCGAGATCCCGCTGGGCACCGTGCTGCTCGAGGAGATCGTGTTCCGCAGCGTGCTGCTCGGGCTGTTGACCCACATGTACGGAACCGTTGTGGGTGTTCTGGGCTCGGCGTTCCTGTTCGGCCTCTGGCACATCCTGCCGGCGCTCGAGATGCATGACTCGCACTCGCTGACCAGCCAGCTGGGCGCGAGCTGGGGTGCGAAGCTGGCGACCGTGGCGCTGACCATCCTGGCCACCGGTGCTGCGGGCGTGCTGTTCGCGATGCTGGTCGTCTGGAGCGGCAGCATCCTGGCCCCGATGGGCCTGCACTGGGCCACCAACGGACCCGGATCGATCGCGGCCTGGCTGGTGGGTCGCCGCCAGGTGCGCTCGGCAGCAGATCCGCCTGCCTAGTCCTCGGTGCGCAGCGCTGCCGCCACCTTGATGCAGGCCTGGCCGAACGCCTCGAACTCCTCGGGGGTCAACAGGTCGACCAGGTGCGTGCGGACGCTGGCCACGTGATCCGGGGCGGCTGTGACGATGGTGTCCCAGCCGGTGTCGGTGAGGACGGCGAACATCCCCCGGCCGTCCTCGCCGCAGACCTCGCGCTGCACCAACCCGGCCCTGGTCATCCGGTCGATCTGGTGTGACAGCCTGCTGCGGGAGAGTTGGGTGCTCTGCGCCAGGGTGCTCATACGCAGGCGTCGCTGCGGGGCCTCCGAGAGCTCGACGAGGATCTGGTAGTCGGTCCCGGTCAGCCCGTGCTGCTCGAGCATGTCCCGGTTGGTCCGCTCGGGCAGCAGCATGCTGGCGGCGATCCAGCCGCGCCAGAGCTCCTGCTCGCGCTCGCTGAGCCATCGGGTCATGCCCCCCATCGTACCCGGTGGTTGAACAGGAAACTGGGCCGAAGGTCCCGGGCCGGGTCCCCACGGATCAGGGCAGGGTCAGGATCTCGGCGCCGTCCTCGGTGACCAGAAGGGTGTGCTCGAACTGTGCGGTCCAACTGCCGTCGGCGGTCACTGCTGTCCAGCCGTCGGACCACATACGGAAGTCGTAGGTGCCCAGGGTGAGCATGGGCTCGATGGTGAACGTCATCCCGGGCAGCATGATCGTGTCGGCGTGCGGGTCGTCGTAGTGGGGGATGATCAGCCCGGTGTGGAACGCCGTGCCAATGCCGTGGCCGGTGAAGTCGCGCACGACCCCGTAGCCGAACCGCTTGGCGTAGGACTCGATGACCCGGCCGATGACATTGATCGGTCGGCCCGGGCGCACCGCCCGGATGGCGCGCATCGTGGCCTCGAGGGTGCGCTCGACGAGCAGTCGCGGCTGGTCGGCCACCTCCCCGACCAGGAAGGTGGCGTTCGTGTCACCGTGCACGCCGTTGAGGTATCCGGTGATGTCGATGTTGCAGATGTCGCCATCGCGCAGCACCGTGCTGTCGGGGATGCCGTGGCAGATGACCTCGTTCAGGCTGGCGCACAGCGACTTCGGGAATCCCCGGTAGCCCAGGGTCGAGGGGTAGGCGCCGTGGTCGCAGAGGAACTCGTGGCCGATCCGGTCGAGTTCGTCGGTGCTCACCCCCGGCGCGACCGCGCGACCCACCTCGGCCAGGGCCTGTGCGGCCAGCCGGCCGGCCACCCGCATAGCGGCGATGGTCTCGGCGTCCTTGACCTCGCCACCGGTGTAGGGCTCCGGCCGCGGCTGGTCGACGTATTCCGGGCGGGCGATGGTCGCCGGCACCGGCCGCCGCGGCGAGAGCCGCCCCGGGGCCAGCGGGGCGCGCGTGGCGATGGACATGGGCCAAGACTACGCAGGACAGCGCGCCCGCGCGTTCGGTAGCGTCGCTGGTAGTCCACCGCTGGAGGTGCCGTGTCGTACTGGTTCTGCCTGACCCATATGGCCGTCGAGGGTGACCAGGGCTGTGCGCACGCCGAACGGCTGGGCCCCTACCCCGATGAGCGCTCCGCCCAGGCCGCCCTGGACCGGGCTCATCAGCGCTCGGAGGCCTGGGACCACGACCCGCGCTGGAGCGACGCCGACCTGGAGGACTGACCGCCGCGGCACCCGCCAGCGCCCGTCCTGCCCGCACACGGCGCACTTCCTCCACCCCAGGGGCGCTCGAGCGACGCTGGGGTGGAGCAACCGTGACTCGGGCGGCGCCCACGTGGAGGGATCGGCGCGGAAGGCGAGGGCGGCGAGGGGCGGCGGGGCGGTTAGTTGTACTCGTGTTCTGGGGCGGGGTAGGTGCCGGCGACCACCTCGTCGGCCCACTGCGTCACGGCCCCCGAGAGGATGGAGCCGAGGTCGGCGTAGCGCTTGACGAACTTCGGTGCGCGGCCCGGGGTGAGCCCGGCCATGTCCTGCCAGACCAGCACCTGGGCGTCGGTGGACGCCCCCGCGCCGATCCCGATGGTCGGGATGGACAGGCTGCGCGTGACGCGCTCGGCAAGGTCGCTGGGCACCACTTCGAGCACGATGGCGAACGCTCCGGCGGCCTCCATGGCCTTCGCGTCCTGCATGAGGATCTCGCCGTCCTCGCCGCGGCCCTGCACCCGATAGCCGCCCAGCTGGTTCACGGACTGGGGGGTGAGGCCCAGGTGGGCCATCACGGGGATGCCTGCGCTCACGAGCGCCTCGACCTGGGGCAGCACGCGGGCCCCGCCCTCAAGCTTCACGGCCCCGACGCCTGCCTCCTTCATGAAGCGGGCGGCCGTCTCCAGGGCCTGCGCGGGCGAGGACTGGTAGGACCCGAACGGGAGATCCCCGACCACCAGGGCCCGCTTCGAGCCGCGGACCACGGCGGCGGCCAGGGGCAGGAGGTCGTCCACGGTGACCGGAACCGTCGAGTCATAGCCGTACACGACCATCGCGGCGGAGTCTCCGACGAGCATGACGGGGATGCCCGCGTCGTCGAAGATCCGCGCGGTCAGGGCGTCGTAGGCCGTGATCATCGGCCACCTCTCGCCCCGCGTCTTGGCGGCGATCAGGTCTCGGGTGCTGACGCGCCGACCAGTCGGGGCCGCGCCGTACAGGCTGGTGGAGTTGGCGGGGGCTGAAGCAGGGGCGGGGGTGGGGATGCCGGAGGCGGCGGACAGGCTCATGCGGATCTCTCCCATCTCGAGGCTCACGATCGGAGTCCCCGGACGACATGAATGGTGGCACGTCGAAGGACGAGGCGCCAGAGTGGGGATGCCCGGATGGCACGTGTGGCAAACCCAGAAGGCGCACGGGATCCCCCGCGACGCTGGGCTGGCACTGCCAGCCCAGCTACTCGGCGGCCCGTCCCGATCCTGCGCCCGTCAGGTCTGCTGGGCTGCCGGCGCGTCGGCTGAGCAGCAGGAGTGGGGCGGCGACCAGCTGGATGATCCCGCCGATCGCCAGGGAGACGCCGTACCCGTGCACGTCGGCCGCACGGCCCAGCGCCGGCTGGATCACCACCCCGCCCCCGGAGCCCATCAGCGAGCCGAAGCTGAGCACGGTGGCGCGCTGGGCCGACGGGATCATCCCGTTGAGGTAGGCGCCCTGGATGGGGACCGCCACGGCTGCGACCAGCGACCAGGCCGTCGCGAGGACCAGGACTGCCCAGAATCCACCGCCGGCGCTGGCCGCACCGATCGCCACCAGGAGGCCGGCGCCGGCCGCCGCCGCGCTGATCAGCACCGTCGTGCGCCGGGTGACCCGCGCGGCCACCGGTCCGGCGAGCAGCCCGCCGACGATCTGCGCGCCGGCAATGCCCGCCGCTGCGGCGCCCGCGATCGAGTACGCCCCGCTGTCGCCCCACAGGTCCAGCAGCAGTGGCTGCAGGGCGTAGAAGGCGTAGATCCCCACGCCCGCGGTGAACGGCGCAGCCAGCATGACCCAGCGCACCGACGGTACGGCCAACCCGTGGCGCACCGACTCGCGCAGCGTGCGGCGGATCGATCCGGTGACCCCGAGGCGCTCGTGCGGGGTGAACCCGTGGTCGTGCATCACCCGGGCCCCGACCCCGAACATCACCAGCAGCACGAGCACTCGCAGCAGGAACGGCACGCCCAGGTTGGTGACCTGAGCCAGCACGCCGCCGGCCACGCTCCCGACCAGCATCCCGATCCCAGCCACGGTCTGGCCCCGGCCCAGGACGCCGTCCAACGACCCGGTGAAGCCGCTGGCCTGTAGCGCGTCGACCAGCCACGCCTCGATCGCGCCGCTGAAGAAGGTGAAGCCCAGCCCGAGCAGGATCGAGACGGTCGCCCATGCCCAGAACGGCCCCCGCGCCGACCAGAGCGCCCAGTACGCCGCCGTGCTGGCGGCCAGGGTGAGGGTGCCCAACAGGTACGAGCGCCGACGTCCCATCGTGTCGGCCAGCGCCCCGGTGGGCACCTCGAAGACGATCATTCCGAGCGTGAAGAAGGCGTTGGCGCCGAAGGCCTGAGCATTCGACAGGCCGGCGTCGAGCAGGAACAGCGTGTTGATCCCCCAGATGAACGAGGCAGCCAGGGTGTTGCCCAGCACCAGGGTGAGGTAGGCGCGCTGGATCGAGGCCGGCGTCGTCGCCTGCGCCCCTGCTACCCCGGTCATCTGCGTGGCCGGGTCAGCCGGCGGACTCCCGGTAGCGGTTCGTGATCGGCTGGCGACGGTCGCGGCCGAACGACCGGCCAGTGATCTTGGTGCCGATCGGGTACTGGCGGCGCTTGTACTCGGCGAGGTCGGTCATCCGCAGGACGCGCTCCACCAGCGCCCGGTCGTGGCCGGCGTCCACCAGCTCGGCGGCGCCCCGGTCGTGCTCGACGTAGGCGTCGAGGATCTCGTCGAGCAGGTCGTAGGGCGGCAGCGAATCGCTGTCGACCTGGTCGGGGCGCAACTCGGCCGAGGGCGCCTTGTCGATGGAGTTCGGCGGGATCGGCGGCTCCTGGCCCAGGCGCTGCGCCTCGGCGTTGCGCCAGCGAGCCAGCCGGAACACCGTGGACTTGGGCACATCCTTGATCGGGCCGAAGCCGCCGACGGCGTCGCCGTAGATGGTGGAGTACCCCACAGAGAGCTCGCTCTTGTTGCCCGGGGCCAGGACGAGGTGACCCTCCTGGTTGCTCACCGCCATGACGGCGGTGCCCCTGATCCGGGCCTGCAGATTCTCCTCGGCCAGGCCCGTCAGCTCCATCGAGGCCATGTAGGCGTCGAACATCGGCCCGATCGGCAGCAGGCGGCAGTGGGCGCCTAGCCGTCGCGCGAGGTCGAAGGCGTCGTCCTGGGAGTGCTGCGAGGAGTACCTGCTGGGCATCGAGAGGCCGTGCACGTTCTCGCCGCCGATCGCGTCGGTCGCGAGGGCCGCGACCAGGGCGGAGTCGATGCCGCCGGAGAACCCGAACGTCACCGACCGGAAGCCGTTCTTGCGCACGTAGTCACGCAGGCCCACGACCAGCGCGCCGTACATCTCGGCCTCGTCGGTCAGGGGCGCCTCGATGGCCGGCGCGGGCAGCGGAGGTCGGACGGCAGGGGGCTCCGCGCTGATCTCGGTCGTGCAGAAGCCACTGGCCGCAGGCAGGTCGAGGTCGACCATGAGCAGGTGCTCCTCGAACTGGGGGGCCCTGGCCAGCAGCGTGCCGTCGGCGTCGACGACCAGCGAGTCACCGTCGAACACCAGCTCGTCCTGGCCGCCGACCATGTTCACGTAGGCCAGCGTCGCGTCGGCCTCGACGGCACGGCGTGCCGCCAGGGCCAGGCGGGAGTCGTCCTTGTGCACCTCGTAGGGGGAGCCGTTGATGACCACGAGCAGCCCAGCCCCGATGTCGCGGATCGCCGCCACCGGGCCACCGTCCTGCCAGAGGTCCTCACAGATGGCCAGCGCGATGTCCACGCCGTGCAGGCGGACCACGCACGGCTGCGTGCCGGGGACGAAGTAGCGGAACTCGTCGAACACCCCGTAGTTGGGCAGGTGGTGCTTGGCGTAGCGTGCCACGACCTGGCCGCCGTGCAGCACTGCGGCGGCGTTGATCGGGGCGCCGCGGGGAGTTCCCAGCGGATGCTCGCCCCCGGCCTCGCGCAGGTCGAGGTAGCCCACGACCACCGCACACCCACCGAGACCCTCGCAGGCCAACGTCGTGGCCAGGGTGTCCAGCGCGGAGATGGACGCCTGCTGGAACGACCACCGCAGGGCGAGGTCCTCGATCGGGTATCCGGTCAGGACCATCTCGGGCAGGGCCACGAGGTCAGCGCCCTGCGCATGGGCCGCGCGGACGCGGTCGAGGACCAGCTGGGCGTTGCCGGCGAGGTCGCCGACGACGGGGTTGACCTGAGCAAGGGCGATTCGAAGCTGGGGCACGCCCGCAGGCTACCCACCTGGGTGGCACTGCGGTTGGTGTGTACGGAATCGACCAGAAATTCGTCGATTCTGTGCACACCAACGAGGGCGCGTCGCCCCGGCGATCGGATGCGGCAGTATGGGCCCATGGACAAGCAGACCGAGTTCGTGCTCCGCACGGTCGAGGAGCGGGACATCCGATTCGTGCGCCTCTGGTTCACCGACGTGCTCGGGTTCCTCAAGAGCGTGGCGATCGCCCCGGCCGAGCTGGAGAGCGCGTTCAGCGAGGGGATCGGCTTCGACGGGTCGGCCATCGAGGGCTTCGCACGGATCCAGGAGGCCGACATGCTGGCCATGCCGGACCCGGGCACCTTTCAGGTGTTGCCCTGGCGCGGGGAGTCCCAGGGCGTGGCGCGGATGTTCTGCGACATCACGATGCCCGACGGTTCTCCGTCGTTCGCAGATCCGCGCTACGTGCTCAAGCGCACGCTGTCGCGCGCGGCCGACCAGGGCTTCACGTTCTACACGCACCCCGAGATCGAGTTCTTCCTGTTCAAGGAGCCGCACCGACCCGGCCAGGCGCCGGTCCCCGTCGACGAGGGCGGCTACTTCGACCACACCCCGCAGGGCGTGGGCTACGACTTCCGCCGCCAGGCGATCCAGATGCTCGAGTCGATGGGCATCTCGGTGGAGTTCAGCCACCACGAGGGCGGCCCCGGCCAGCAGGAGATCGACCTGCGCTACGCCGACGCGCTGACCACCGCCGACAACATCATGACCTTCCGGCTGGTGGTCAAGGAGGTGGCCCTCGAGCAGGGCGTGACCGCCAGCTTCATGCCCAAGCCCTTCCGCGACCATCCCGGGTCGGGCATGCACACGCACCTGTCGCTGTTCGAGGGTGACCGCAATGCGTTCTTCGAGGCCGGTGCGCACCTTCAGCTGAGCAGCACCGCACGCTCCTTCATGGCCGGCATCCTCACCCACGCGGCGGAGATGGCTGCGGTCACCAACCAGTGGGTCAACTCGTACAAGCGCCTGGCCGGCGGCGGCGAGGCGCCCGCCTGGGTCTGCTGGGGGCACAACAACCGCAGCGCCCTGCTGCGCGTGCCGATGTACAAGCCCGACAAGGGCAACTCCACGCGCATCGAGTTCCGCGCCATGGACTCCGCGGCCAACCCGTACCTGGCCTACGCGCTGCTGCTCTCCGCGGGGATGAAGGGCATCGCCGAGGGCTACGAGCTCCCCGCTGGTGCCGACGACGACGTCTGGGCGCTGAGCAACAGCGAGCGCCGCGCCCTGGGGCTGACCCCGCTGCCCACCAGCCTCAACCAGGCCATCCAGGCCATGGAGCGCAGCGAACTCGTGGCCGAGACGCTCGGCGAGCACGTGTTCGACTTCTTCCTGCGCAACAAGCGTGCCGAGTGGGACGAGTACCGCCGTCAGGTGACCCAGTACGAGCTGGACCGCTACCTGCCGGTGCTCTAGGCCGCCATGAGGGATCCCCGCACAGGCCGCGTCGAGTCCGCTGCAGGCCGGCTCGCCCGGCTCGGGGTGCCCGACGCCGCCCGGGTCGGTGCAGCCCTGGCCGATGTGCCGTGGTGGTCCGCGGACCTGCTCGACGAGGTCGGGGAGGCCGCCGACCCGGGCCTGGTGGTGCGCACCGTCCTGGACGTGGACGCCGCCGCACCGCAACGGCTCGCGCGGGTCGCCGCCGATCCGAGCGCCTGGCGCAGGTTCACCCGCACCACCGGCGTGTCGGTGGCGTTGGCCGAGCACCTGGCCCGACACCCCGAGCACCTCGACATCCTGTTCGAGGACACCGAGCCGCCGGCCGCCGCGCAGGTCTGTGCCCAGCTCGAGCACGCCGGTCGCACGGGCCGCGCCGACTCCGCACTCCGGCCGGGCGCCGCACCCGCCCCCACCGCACCCGACCTGGCCACGGATCCGACCCGGGCCGCCGAGGCCCTGCGCGTGGTCTACCGGGCCGCCCTGCTGCGCATCGCGATCGCCGACGTGGCCCACGGCGCGGCCTTCGAGGTGACCGCGCTGCGCCTGTCCGAGCTGGCGGATGCGGTGCTGGCCGGCGCCTTGGCCGCCGCGCGGGCCCAGCTTGCCCCCGGACGCACCCGACGTTCGCCTGGCGATCATCGGCCTGGGCAAGTGCGGGGGACGGGAGCTGAACTACATCAGCGACGTCGACGTGATCTTCGTCGCCGAGCCCGGGCCCGGCGTGGACGAGTCGGCTGCCCTGCGCACCGCCACCGCGCTGGCGTCGGCCGTGATGCGCCTGTGCAACCAGCCGACGGCCGAGGGCACCATCTGGGAGGTGGACGCCAACCTGCGTCCCGAGGGCCGCGCCGGTGCCCTCGTGCGCACCCTGCGCAGTCATGTCGGCTACTACGAGCGCTGGGCGAAGACCTGGGAGTTCCAGGCGCTGCTCAAGGCTCGGGCCGTCGCCGGGGACGCCGAGCTCGGAGCGGCCTACGTCGACGCCGTGCTCCCGTTCGTCTGGGCAGCCGCCGACCGCGACGGCTTCGTCTCCGATGTGCAGCGGATGCGCCAGCGGGTCGAGGGAAACGTGCCGGCCAAGGACGCCGACCGTCAGCTCAAGCTCGGCCGTGGCGGGCTGCGCGACGTCGAGTTCAGTGTCCAGCTGCTGCAACTGGTGCATGGCCGCAGCGACGTGATGCTGCGCAGCCCGACCACGCTGACCGCGCTGGAATCGCTGGCGACCTGGGGCTACGTGGGCCGCGAGGACGCCTCGGCGCTGGCCGCCGCCTACCGGTTCCTGCGCACCCTCGAGCACCGGATCCAGATGCACCGGATGGTGCGCTCGCACGTGGTGCCCCGCGACGACGAGGACCTGCGCCGGCTCGGCCGCGCGATGGGCTTCACCAAGGCCCCGGCGCGCGAGCTGACCGAGGCCTGGCAGCGCCGCGGCCTCGAGGTCCGGCGCCTGCACGAGAAGCTGTTCTACCGACCGCTGCTGGACGCTGTGGCGCGCCTGGACAGCGGGCAGGCGCGGCTGACCCCGCAGGCGGCCCGCGAGCGCCTCGACGCGCTGGGCTTCCGGGACCCGGCCGGCGCGTTGAACCACATCGAGGCGCTGACCTCGGGAGTCAGCCGGCGTGCGGCCATCCAGCGCACCCTGCTGCCGGTGATGCTCGGCTGGTTCGCCGATGCGCCCGATCCCGACGCCGGGCTGCTGGCGTTCCGTCGGGTCAGCGACGACCTCGGCGGCACGCCCTGGTACCTGCGCCTGCTGCGCGACGAGTCCGCCTGTGCCGAGCGGATGGCCAAGGTGCTGGCCAGCAGTCGGTACGCCTCTGAGCTGCTGCTGCGCGCCCCTGAGGGCGTGGCGCTGCTGGCCGACGCCGAGGAGCTGCGCCCACGGCAGTCCGGCCCGCTGACGACCGAGTTCCTGGCCACGGCGGCGCGCTATGACGATGCCGCGGAGGCAGTCATTGCCCTGCGCGGTCTGCGTCGGCGCGAGCTCTTCCGGATCGCGGCCATCGACATCCTCGCGCCGTTCACCGTCGACGATGTCGGCAATGCCCTGACCGATGTGGCCGACGCGACCATCGCTGGTGCGCTGCAGGCCGCGATCAGCCAGGTGCAGAACGCGCGGGGCTCGGCGCTGCCCACCCGGATGCTGGTCATCGGGATGGGCCGCTTCGGCGGCGGCGAGATCGGCTACAGCAGCGATGCGGACGTGGTCTTCGTCCATGATCCGTTGCCCGGCGTCGACGAGCGCGAGGCGGCAGCCGCGGCGACGTTGGTGGCCAGCGAGGTGCGCTCCCTGCTCAACGCACCCTCCCCGGACCCGCCACTGCAGCTGGACACCGACCTGCGACCGGAGGGCAAGCAGGGCCCGGCGGTCCGCAAGGTCGAGTCCTACCTGTCCTACTACGAGCGCTGGCGCTCGTTCTGGGAGGCCCAGGCGCTGCTGCGCGCCGACCGGGTGGCCGGCGATCCGGATGTCTGGGCTCGGGTCCGTGCGGGCATCGATCCCATCCGCTGGCCCGCCGACGGGGTGGGCGAGGTGCAGCTGCGCGAGATCCGCCGGCTCAAGGCGCGGATGGAGAACGAGCGGTTGCCCCGCGGTGCGGACCCGACGCTGCACACCAAGCTCGGCCGTGGTGGCCTCTCGGACGTCGAGTGGGTCATCCAGCTGTTGCAGCTGCAGAACGCCCATGGCGTGGCCGAACTGCGCACCACCCGATCGATGGCCGCGCTGGAGGCTGCGCGGCGGACCAGCCTGATCGAGCCCACGGATGCCGAGGTGCTCAGCGACGCGTGGCGGATGGCCACCAGGATCCGCAACGTCGTCATGCTCGTCCGGGGCCGCGCCACCGACATGGTCCCGACCGACATCAGCGAGCTGCGCGCGGTCAGCCGGATCCTGGGCTACGCGCCGGGGGAGTCCGGGGCGCTGCTCGAGGACTACCGGCGCACCACGCGACGCGCCCGGGCAGTGGCCGAGCGCCTGTTCTACGGGCAGTAGCCACACCGTCGATCGGATCGGCGATCCCGGCTCGGCGCACGCCTGGCGCGGGCCTGCGGGTGCGTGCGCGATTTCGCCCAGCCGCTGTGCGCCCGTATCATTGCGCAAAACATGAGGGAATGCTCATGAATGCGGAACGTGGGATGCGGACCGCCACGGGACAGTCGAGAGGGTCGAGATGCAGAACTCGTCAGGGCAGCCGAGCCAGGGTGGCCGGCGCCACCGCGCCACCGCCGCAGTCACGCCGGCCGGCGACGCAGTGGCCGCCGCAGCGATGCACCAGGGCGCACCGGTGCCGGGCAGCCTGGCCGAGGCGATCGGGGCGGGCCGGCACCCATTGACCCTGCTGTTCCCCGGGATCGACCCGCAGTGGCCGCAGGCGCTGGCCACCGCACTCGTGGGGCGTCCAGACCTCGCAGCCTGGGTCGACACGGTCTGCACGGAGCTCGACGACTGGGCTGCGAGCCCGGGGGTCCGGGCGCTCGGCCTGTTCGGCGATGGCTTCTCGCACCTGCTGCCCGACGGCACCGACGCGCCGGTGCGCGCCGAGGCAGCCACCGCAGCGCATGCCCTGGTGGGCAACCTGCTCGTCAACCTCATCGGTCTGGCCACGCTGTCCGACGACGGACTCGCCCCCGCGATCGCAGCGCCGCGCACGCGCGCAGCCGGACACAGCGCGGGTCTCATGGCCGCCGTGGTTGCCACCGCAGCCGGCCGCCATGGCCTGGTCGACATCGAGGTCGCGGCCGACGCCGCCCGGATCGCAGCGATCATGGGCGCCCACGCCGCCCGGCATCCCTGGTCGGTCTCGGACTCGGCGATCGTCGCGGCCCTGGCCGGTGACGAGTCCGCGGGTACCCCGATGGTGGCGGTCTCCGGACCGCGGACCGCCCGGCTCAGGCAGATCCTGGCCGAGGCCGCACCGGACGGCTCGGTGGCGATCGGTGTCATCAACGGACCCACCCGGCACGTGCTCGTCGGGGATCCGGCCGCCCTGGCCGACCTGCGGCTGGCGATGGACGCCCTGGCCCAGACCGAGGCCGCCCGGCGCGCCGCTGGCCGGCACGGGGGCACCCCCCTGCGGTTCACCTGGGAGCCGATCGCGAGCTCGGTGCCCTTCCACCACCGGGACCTCGCCCAGGTCGCGCAGGCCGCGCTGGCCCATGTCGAGGCCCTCGGCCTGGCCCTGCCCGATCACGGTCCGGCCCACATCATTGACGCGGCCACCGGAGCCGAGCTTCCCCGCGAGGGCGCCCTGGCCGCGATCCTCACCTCGGTGCTCGCCCAGCCGCACGACTGGGCCGGGGCCCTGGTGACCGCCGCCCCCGCCGGTTCGGTGGCGGTGCTCACCAGCTCGCTGGGCTCGCTGCTGGGGGAGTCCCGCGCGGTGCTGCGCGGCCGTGGGGCGCTGGTGCTCGATCCCTCGACCGCCGAGGGCCGCACCGCCCTGTTCAGCCCCGGGCGCGCCCCGGCGGTCCCCGAGACCTACGCGCGCTTCGCCCCCCGCGTGGTGCGGGCCGCCGACGGCACCCTGCGCCTGGACACCCGGCACACCCGGCGCTCGGGGCGCTCCCCGATGATCCTGCCCGGCATGACCCCGTCGACGGTCGAGGCGCCGATCGTGATCGCGGCCGCCAACGGCGGTCACTGTCGCCGAGCTGGCCGGCGGCGGCCAGGTCAACGAGCGGATCCTCACCGAGCGAATCAGCGAGCTGGTCGAGGGCCTGGCCCCCGGCCAGGAGATCGTCTTCAACGCCCTGTTCCTGGACCCCTACCTGTGGAACCTGCACCTGGGCCGCGACCGGCTCGTCCAACGCGCCCGGGCGGCCGGGGCGCCGATCGACGGCGTCATCATCTCGGCGGGGATCCCCGAACTCGACGAGGCCGTCGCCCTTCTCGACGAGCTCAACGAGGCCGGCATCTGGCTCATCGCGTTCAAGCCGGGCACGGTCGCCGGCGTCGCGGAGGTCCTGGCGATCGCCGCGGCCACCGAGCACCAGGTCATCGATCCACCTCGAGGGCGGGGCGGCCGGCGGGCACCACTCGTGGGAGGACCTCGACGAGCTGCTGCTGGCCACCTATCACCTGGTCCGTGAGCACGACAACGTGATCCTGGCGGTCGGCGGTGGGATCGGCGACCCGGAGCGGGCCGGCGAGTACCTGCTGACGGGCACGTGGTCGCAGGCCTACGGCTCCCCGGCGATGCCGGTGGACGGCGATCCTGCTGGGCACCGTCACGATGGCCGCCCGGGAGTCGGCTGCCTCGGACTCGGTGAAGGCGGCCCTGGTCGCTGCCCCGGGGCATGCCGGCTGGGTGACCCGCGGCTCGATCGCCGGTGGGACCACCTCCGGGCGCACCAGCTCGGACGCCGACATCCACGAGATCGACAACAGCGCCTCCCGCGCGGCCGCCTGCTCGACGAGGTCGCCGGCGACGCCGACGCGGTCGCCGACCGCCGCGACGAGATCATCGAGGCGATGTCGGCCACCGCCAAGCCGTACTTCGGCGACGTCGCGGAGATGACCTACGCCGAGCTGCTGGAGCGGTACGTCGCGCTGAGCGCCCTGGGTCGGCACGGCCGCTACGAGGATGGGGCCTGGCTGGACCCGACGCATCGTGCACGCTTCCTGGCGCTCCTGCAGCGCGCAGAGGCTCGCCTGAACCCGGTCGACTCCGGCCCGATCGCGACCCTGTTCGCCGATCCCGCCTCGACCGACGATCCCGGTGCGGCGGTGGCCGCGCTGGTCCAGGCCCACCCGGCGGCGCGCACCGCCCTGCTGCACCCGGCCGACGTGGCCCACTTCCGCACCGTGGCCCGGATGCCGGGCAAGCCCGTGCCGTTCGTGCCCGTGCTCGACGCGGACGTGCGGCGCTGGTACCAGTCGGACTCGCTGTGGCAGTCGCACAGCGACCTGTACGACGCCGACCAGGTCCTGCATCATCCCCGGACCGATCGCGGTCGCTGGGATCAACCAGGTCGACGAGCCCGTGGCCGATCTTCTCGACCGCTTCGAGACCACTGTCGCGTCGGCCCTGGCCGCCGAGGTCGTGGACGTCCGCGAGCCCGACGCCGATGGCCGTGACGTGCAGGCGTTCCGACTCGGCCAGAGCCCGGCCGCGCCCGCCGCCGGGCCCGAGGCCCTGCTGGCTGCCGCGCTGGCGGCCCCCACGTGGAGCTGGCTGGGTGCGAGCCGGCCCAATCCTCTGCACCGGATCGGCCCGGTTGAGCAGTGGTCGCTGCTCGGCGGTTGTGCCACCTGGTCGACCGGCCAGGGCCAGACCGCTGCCCTGTGCGCCACCGACGACTCCGGGCTCACTCTCACCATCGACTGGCCGGACCTCGGTCTGCCCGGCGACGGCGAGCTCACGATCCCGGTGGACGTGCGCGTCGCAGCGGGCGTGATCACGTTCGCGATCACCGAGGCCGGGCTGGCGGGTGCCGGCACGCAGCTGCTGGCCATGTTCGCCGGGGGCACCGACGGCCCCACGGACCCCGCTGAGCTGGCCGCGGCCCATGCCGGCACGGTCGGTGCCTCGGGGGCACTTCCGGATCGTGTGATGGCCACGCTGTGGCCGGCGGTCTTCGCAGCCCTGGCCGATGCCGGGCTGGCCTCCTCGGTGTTCGATCTGGTCCACCTGCGTCATGAGGTCGCAGTCGGCGGCGGCGAGCCGGTCAGCGCCCTGGACGGGCAACCAGCGGGCCAGATCACCGGTCCGGCGCCTGCAAGCGTCGCCGAGGTCGAGGTCTGCGCGCCTGAGGTGGCGCAGACAGACGGCGGGCTGGTCGTCAGCGTGGCCTCGCGCACAGCGGGCAGCGCCGTGCACGACCGGTTCTTCGTGCGCCGGACTCATGTGGATCCGACCCTGCCGGCGGCTGTCGTCCCGGCGTCCGGGGTTGGGGACGCGACGGTCGGCACCCCGGTGCGCACGCTGGGCACGTTGACCCTCACGGCCCCGGCCCGGCTGGAGTCGTTCGCCACGGTGAGCGGGGACGCCAACCCGATTCACCGCAGCGACGTGCTCGCGCGGTTCGTCGGCCTGCCCGGGCGGATCGTGCACGGCATGTGGACCTCGGCCGCCGCCACCAGGGCGGTCCTGGAACTGGCCGCGGGCGGGGACCCGAGCCGGATGCGGGCATGGTCGATCGACTTCGTGGCCCCGGTCCTGCCCGGCCAGTCGGTGACGTTCACCGCCACCCGGGTCGGCATGCGCGCCGGCGCCCGCGTCGTCGAGGTGCAGGCCACCACAGAGCAGGGCACGGTCGCGCTCGGGACGGCGATCGTGGCCCCGGTGCCCACGATGTACGTGTTCCCGGGCCAGGGGATCCAGGCCCCGGGCATGGGCATGGAGGGCTACGCAGCCTCCGCGGCCGCTCGCGCGACCTGGGATCGGGCGGATGCGCACACCCGGGCCGAGCTCGGGTTCTCCATCCTCCGGGTCGTCCGGGACAACCCGACGTCGCTGCGGGCCGGCGATACCACCTACCGGCACCCGGCCGGGGTGCTGCACCTGACCCAGTTCACCCAGGTCGCGATGGCGACGATGGCCGCGGCCCAGGTCGCACAGCTGCGGGAGGCCGGGGTGTTCGACCCGGACGCGGCCGTGGCCGGTCACTCGGTCGGTGAGTACAACGCGCTGGCGGCCTGCTCGTCGGTGCTGAGCCTCGAGGCCGTCGTGGAGCTGGTGTTCGCCCGCGGACTGGGCATGCACGGGCTGGTCCCGCGCGACGCGCAGGGCGCGTCTGACTACGGCCTGGCGGTGATCCGCCCCCACCTGGCCGGACTCACGCACGCCCAGGCCCAGGCGCAGGTCGAGGAGGTGGCCGCCGAGACCGGCCAGCTGTGCGAGATCGTGAACCACAACCTGCGCGGCAAGCAGTACGCGGTGGCCGGCACGACCGCGGCACTGGCCGAGCTGGCCACCCGCCTGGGTCCCGGTCGCCCGGGACGCGCCCCGCTGATCGCGGTGCCCGGGATCGACGTGCCCTTCCACTCCTCGGCGCTGCGCGGCGGTGTTGAGGGCTTCCGGGGCCACCTGCGTGCCAAGCTCCCGGAGCGGGTCGACTCGGCCGCGCTCGTCGGCCGGTACGTGCCCAACCTCTACCCGGTGGCGTTCCGACTGGACCGCGAGTACGTCGAGGGCGTGCTGAGCAGTTGCGGCTCACCGGTGCTCGTCGACCTGCTCGCCGACTGGCAGCGCGCCAGCGCCGATCCCGATGCGCTGGCCCGGACGCTGCTCGTCGAGCTGCTGGCCTGGCAGTTCGCCTCGCCGGTGCGCTGGATCGAGACTTTCGAGCTGATGTGCACCCCCCGGGCCGAGGGCGGGCTGGGCGTCCAGCAGGTCATCGAGGTGGGCGTCGGGCATGCCCCGACCCTGGCCAATCTCGCCAAGGGCTCGTTGGCCCTGCCCACCCACCGTGGCACCCGGCCCGAGGTGCATAACGTCGAGGTCGATGCGCAGGCGGTGTTCGGCCAGGATGCCGACCCCGCCCCGGTCCTCGAGGAGGCCGACGAGGTGGCCCCAGCAGCCGATCCCTCGGCCGCTGCGTCGGCGCCGGTCCCGGTACCCGCCCCGGTGGCCCCGAGCCACTCCGGGGGTGGCGGGACCCCGTCGGACCTGCCGGTCGACCACGCCACTGCCCTGGCGGCTCTGCTCGCCCTGCGGGTGGGCGTCCGCGTCGAGCAGCTCGAGGCGGATTCGATCGATTCCCTGGTCGACGGTGCGTCGAGCCGGCGCAACCAGGTCCTCATGGACCTGGGCAAGGAGTTCGGCGTGCCGGCCATCGACGGCGCCCACGAGGCGCCCTTGGGCGAGCTCACTTCAGCCCTGGCGCAGCGCGCCCCGGGCTACCGGTATCCCGGTCCCGTGCTCTCGGCCGCCGTGTCGGGCGCCGTGACCGCTGCCCTGGGGCCGCGGGGCGCGACCGCCTCGACGCTGACCCGCCGGGTCGCGGGGCACTGGGGGCTGGGGGAGGGCTGGTCGGCCCGGTCCGCGCTCGCGGTCGCACTGGGCACCCGCGAGGGGACCAGCCGACGGGGTGGCGACCTGGCCACGCTGGCCGGCGCGTCACCGGAGGACCTGATCGATGCGGCCGTGCAGGCCGCTGCCGCCCAGGCCGGCGTCACGGTGACCCCGGTCGCAGCGGCGGGGCCGGTCGGGGGTGCGGTCGACGCGCGTGCCGTCACGGAGCTGCGCGAGCACGTCGAGGGGATCCTGGTCGACCAGGCCTGCGAGGTGCTGTCCCGGCTGGGCCGGTTGCCCGCCACCGGCGCCACGGACGCCGACATCGCCGAGCACACCGAGGCATTGACCCGGCTCGCGCTGCTCGAGTCCGAGCACGGGGCAGCTGACCTCGTGGCCCCGGCCTTCGACGCCCGCCGGCACGTGCTGCTCGCCTCAGGCACCCAGTGGGCGCGGGCTGACATCGACCATCTCGTCCAGGCGTCCCTGCGCGCAGAGGCCGGCGGTGCGCCCCTGGACACTGGTATGGCCAACGCGTGGGTCGACCAGATCGCGGTGCACCGCGACGCTGATCCGCGGATCCCCGCGACCCTGGGATACCACCGGGGTCGCGCTGCGGCCGCGGACCGTCCGTGCACGGTCGACCTGATCGACCGCGCACGCAGCGCTGCCGCCACCGGGGTCGGCGTCCCCGACCTCGAGGGCCTGCGCGCCGCCCTGGTGGGCACCCCTGCCGCGGAGGTGGTCGCTGCCGCACAGGCCCTGGCCGCCGCACCGGGGCAGTTCGCCGGCCAGGTGGCACTGGTCACCGGTGCGTCCCCGAACTCCATCGCCTGGTCCAGCGTGGCGCACCTGCTGCGCGGTGGGGCAGTCGTGGTGGTGGTCACCACGACCGACAGCCGGGAGCGGATCGCGGCCTACCGTGACCTGGAGCGCAGGTACGCCGCGCCGGGTGCGCAGCTGCACGTGGTCCGGGCCAACCTGGCCTCGTTCGCAGACATCGATGCCCTGCTCGAGTGGGTGACCACGCCGACCCTCGAGGAGGTGGGGCCGACCACCCGCGAGGTCAAGCCCGCGTTGTGGCCCACGCTCGTGCTGCCGTTCGCGGCGGCCCCGGCCGGAGGTGAGCTGCCCGACACGGGGCAGGCCGCGCAGACCACGCTGCGCCTGCTGCTGCTCGGCGTGCAGCGCCTGGTGGGTGGGCTGGCCGAGCGAGTCGCCGATGCGGACCGTGCACCTTTCACCGTGGTCCTGCCGATGTCGCCCAACCACGGCACGTTCGGCGGCGACGGCGCCTACGGCGAGGCCAAGGCCGCGCTGGGCACCATGGTCAACCGCTGGCACTCGGAGGGTTCGCGCTGGGGCCAGGCGACGCGCCTGATCGCCGCGGAGATCGGCTGGGTCCGGGGCACCGGACTGATGGCAGGCAACGACCGGATCGCCGAGACCATCGAGCGTGAGCTGGGCGTGCTGACCTACTCGTCGGCACAGATGGGCGCCCTCATCGCCGCCCTGGCCACCCCCGCGTTCACACAACGTGCCCAGGCCGCACCCGTCGAGGTGGACCTGTCCGGCGGGCTGTCCGGGCGCACCGACCTCGGTGCCGCGCTGGCCGAGGCGGTGGCCAGCGTTGGTGTGCACGGAACCGACGATGAAACGGTTGATTCCATACACACCAACGAGACGATCGCGGCGTTGCCCAACCTTCCCGGGGTGCTGCTCGAGGCGCGGGGCGAGCCCCGGGATGCGCAGCTGGGCGCTGCTGCCCGGATCGCCGCGCACGACATGATCGTGATCGCGGGCATCGCTGAGTACGGCCCGTGGGGCGGGTCGGCGACCCGGTGGCAGGCTGAGGTTGACGGCCTGGCCGCGGACGGGGTCGTGGAGCTGGCCTGGCGCTGCGGCCTGATCCGCTGGGACGCGGCGAGCGGTGGCTGGGTGGACACCCAGGGCACTGAGCCGGTCGACGAGGCCGAGGTGGCCGCGCGCTACCGCGACCAGGTGCTCGCCGCGTCGGGCGTGCGCCCCTTGGAGCACAGCGACCGGGTGGCCGCAGCGGGCTACACCGAGTTCGCCGAGGTGTTCCTGGATCGTGCTTCGAGCACGGCAGTGGCCACGCAGGCCCAGGCGCTGGCCTTGGCCGCCGGCACTGCCGGTGCCCAGGTGGCGCGGACCGACGAGGGCTGGTCGGTGTCGTTGCCCGCGGGATCGGCGATCCGAGTGCCGCGCACACATCCGTTGGCACGCAGCGTCGGTGGGCAGTTCCCGGCCGGCAGCGACCCGACCCGACACGGCCTGGAGCCGGGCGTGGCCGGCTCGATGGACCCCCTGGCGGCCTGGAACCTGGTCATCACGGCCGAGGCGCTGGCCGATGCCGGCGTCAGCCCGGAGGAGCTCGTCGGGTCGGTCCACCCGAGCCTGGTGGGCAACACCCAGGGCACCGGGATGGGCGGGATGAGCAGCATCCAGACCCTCTACATGGCCCCGGCCACCGGTCGGGCGCATGCCAACGACGTACTCCAGGAGGCGCTGGGCAACGTCGTGTCCGCGCACGTCAACCAGGGACTCGTCGGCGGGTACGGCCCGATGGTCCACCCGGTCGCCGCCTGCGCGACCGCGGCGGTCTCCCTGGAGGAGGCGATCGACAAGATCGCCCTGGGCAAGGCCGAGATCATCATCGGCGGCGGCTGGGATGACCTGAGCACCGAGGGCATCCTCGGGTTCGCCGACATGGCCGCCACCGCCGACAACGAGGCGATGGGCGCGTCAGGCCTCGACGCGGCCGAGCACAGTCGGCCCGGGGACCGGCGGCGGCGCGGCTTCGTGGAGTCGCAGGGCGGTGGCTCCTTCGTGGTGTGCCGTGGCTCGGTGGCCCTGGCCCTCGGGCTGCCGGTCCGTGCGGTGGTCGCCTACGCGGCCTCGTTCGGTGACGGCATCCAGACCTCGATCCCGGCGCCCGGACTCGGCGCACTGGGCGCGGTCCGGGGCGGGTCCACCTCACCGTTGGCCCGAGCCCTGGCCGACCTCGGCCTCGGGGCCGACGACATCGCGGTGGTCTCCAAGCACGACACCTCGACCGAGGCCAACGACCCCAACGAGGCCCACGTGCACGCCACCATCGCGACGGCCCTGGGCCGCTACGACGGAGCGCCGCTGCGGGTCATCTCGCAGAAGTCGCTGACCGGGCACAGCAAGGGCGGGGCGGCCGCGTGGCAGCTCGCCGGCCTGTGCGACGTGTTCGCCACCGGGGTCGTCCCCGGCAACCGCAACCTGGTCAGCATCGACCCGCGGGTGATCCCCGGGCCGCTGGTCGTCGACCACCGGCCGCTGGCTCGCCACGAGCCGGTCCGGGCGGGGCTGGTCACCAGCCTGGGCTTCGGGCACGTGTCGGCGGTCGTGGCCCTGGCCCATCCCGACGTGTTCGTCGGGGCGATCCCGGCCGCTGCGCGCACTGACTACCTCGCACGCGCTCATGCCCGTCGGGTCGCCGGTGCCCGGCTGCGCCTGGCCGCCCAGCACGGCGGTCAGCCGGTGCTGGCTCGGCGCACCGAGCGCCGTCTCGGGGAGGGGTCCGCCGAGGACCTGCGCGCCCGGGAGGTCGACCTGCTCGTCGGCGCTGCGCCGGAGCACGCACCGGGAGCGCCGGCCCCCGGTGCGCCCGTCACAGGGGCGCACGCGTTCGGCCGGGGGAGCGCCTGATGGCAGTGCTGGGCGTGGGCATCGACCTGGTCGGTGTCGAGTCGTTCGCCGAGCAACTCGACGCAGGCGGATCGGCCTTCGCCGAGCAGACGTTCACCGCCGCGGAGCTGCGCGCGGGGGGCGGCTCGGCGGGTGCAGCCCAGCACCTGGCCGGTCGGTATGCGGCGAAGGAGGCGTTTGTGAAGGCCTTCTCGGGCGCTCGGCCGGGGCGGGCACCGGTGGCCCCGGACCTGGACTGGCGTCACGTCGAGGTGCTCTCAGACGGTTGGGGTCGCCCCAGCCTGCGCCTGCACGAGCCCGTCGCGGCGGCCGTGCGGGCAGCCCTCGGTGAGGTCGTGATCCAGGTGTCGATCACCCACGAGCCGTCGATGGCAGCGGCCGTGGTCGTGCTGGAGTCGGCTCAGGAACTCAGCGAGATCGCCCGCAGGTAGGCCCGGAGCATCCGTTTGAGCTCCACGACCGTGGCGGGGTTCGGCCGGCCGTCGGAGACCGAGAAGTGCAGCAGCGATTGGCACATCTCGACGACGACCTCGCTGATCGTGACCTGCTCCTCGAAGGTCCTGCCCCGGGCAAGTCGCTGGATCATCGGCAGCAGAACGC
Source organism: uncultured Actinomycetes bacterium (assembly GCA_963788325.1). Lineage (GTDB taxonomy): Bacteria > Actinomycetota > Actinomycetes > S36-B12 > CAIYMF01 > Prado023. Next base: position 230,027 of record CAWBGJ010000014.1, on the reverse strand, counting down.
TGACCAGCGCGCGCGAGTGCTCGGCAGCCAGGGTGCGGGTCGCGGCCGTGGAGCGCATCGCCAGCCAGACCGCCCGACGGGTCGGGTCGTCGACCCAGTGCGCTGCGACGAGGTCGATCAGCTCATCGGTCTGGTTCTGCCAGTCGTCGTGCGGGAACCGGTCGGCGTTATCGATCAGGTCATCGACCAGGGCGGCGGTGTCGCTGGCGTCCAGCTCGGCGACGATCGCGTACTTGTTGGGGAAGAACTGGTAGATGGAACCCACCGGGATACCGGCATGCCCCGCGACGTCCTCGACGGTGAACCCGTCCATCCCCGCCTCGGCGAGCAGCTCCCGGGCGGCGGTCAGGATGGCATCGAAGCGCACCCGGCCGCGTGCCTGCACCGGCCGGTGGCGGACCCCCAGGTCGGTGGTGCCCGCCTCCCCGGGGCTCATGGCACGCTCGAGACGGCGGATCGCTCCGAGGTGCTCGCCGGCTCGGTGGACAGGCCCCGGTCATGGCGGAACTGCTCCCAGAGTCCGAAGGTCACCGCCATGGTGGCGAGCATGAAGGCGATGACGACCGCTCCGACAAGGACGTTGGCCACGAGTCCCTGACGCTCCGGTGGGCTGGCCAGGACGAACCGAGTCGGCGCAGCGGGATCATAGGCGACCTGGACAGTCGCTCCCCGGGGCCACGAGGTGGCTGCCGATTGCATGGCCGGTCCGCTGATCCGCCGGCCGTCCACGGCGTGGAACTCCACGACCGGATGGAACAACAGGCGGCGCTGGGCAGTGGAGGTCATGGTGTTGTCGATCACTGTCCCGGTGGCCTGCACCCCCTCCCGACGCAGACGCGCCCCGTCGGACTCCGCCCGCATCGCCCGCACGAGGGACCACAGCACGCCCCCGAGCACGACCGCGGCGAAGATCGCGATCGTGGCGAGCAGCACCGCGGTCATGGCGCGATCCTAGGACGCAGCGGCGGGGGCTTGGCTACCAGCCGAGCCACCCCTCCGGGTCCACGAACTTCTCGTTCTTGGTCACCTCGAAGTGCAGGTGACTGCCCGTGGAGTTGCCCGTGGAGCCCACGTCGCCGATGTGGTCGCCGGTGCTGACCTTCTGGCCCACGGACACGCGGGTGTTCGACAGGTGGTTGTACGTGGTCTGCCAGCCGTCGCCATGGTCGACGATGATCTGGTTGCCGTAGGGGCCGGCGTAGCCCACGGACACCACCGTCCCGGAGGCTGCGGCCATCACGTCGGTGCCCGAGGGCGCGGCGAAGTCCAGGCCCGTGTGCGTGCCCGAGGACCAGTAGCCGCCGGTGTTGCCGAAGCGAGCGGTCAGGTTGTACGAGCCCTTCTTGACCGGGGACTGGCGGGTCTTGGCCAGACTCGCGCGATAGACCTCCGCCTTCTCCTTGGACTCCTTGTAGTCAGCCTTGCTCTGGCTCACCTCGGACTCCCGCTTGGCCAGCTTCGCCTCGGCGTCCTGGACCTCCTGCTCCGCGGCGGCCAACTCGTCGAGGACGTCGGCGCCGCGTTCGACTGCGTCGTCGAGGCGCTTCTGCGCGGACTGTGCCGCGATGGCCGCGAACTGCGCCTCCTCGGGGGTGGCCCCGCCGGGCAGGACCGCCTGGACGCCGCTGGTCTGCGCATGGGCCCGCTCGGCGTGCGTGACGGCCTCCTCGAGGGACGCTCTGGCGGCCTCGAGCTCGGCGAGTGCGACCTCGGCCACCTCCTGCGCGGTGCCGTAGGCCTCCTCGGCCTGGGCAGCGGACTTCTCCGCCTTCTCAGCGCGCTCCTTCTCCTTGGCCAGGGCGGCCTTCTCCTTGGCGGCCTCATCGGCCGCCTTGGCCACCTCGGCGGGGGTTGCCCCACCCTTGGGTGCCTTGACCTCCTTGACCTCGTCGGCCGGGGTGAGCACTTCGGGGTCCTCGGGTTCCTTGACCTTCTCCGACGGCTTGTCCGACTCGGCGGCGGGCGGCGGGTTCGAGGTGGCCGACTGCGTCGGGACGACGCCTGCCTGCTCGACGACGGGCGTCGTCACGCCGACCGACTCGGCCGCACCCCGCGCCCCCGTGCTTGCACCGCCACGGCTGGCGGCATCGGCTGCTGCCTCGCGGGCGACCACCGCCGGATCCTCGATCCCGAGGGCACCCTGCAACTCCTCGACCAGTTCGGCTGCGGGATCCTGGGCCGCGGACAGCGAGGCGGCTGCCGCGCCCGGCGGGATGATCGAGGCCGAGACCACGCCGAGGCTCAGAGCCGCGACCGCACCGGCCTTGAGCAGTGTCGCGGGCCGCATCCCGAGCCGGATCTCGTCGATGACCAGCAGCACGGGGATCGGCACCTCACTGACCAGCCGGAGCGGGATCTCGCCCACCTCGCCGGGCGCCAGGGTGTCGGCCAGCGACCTGCTCTGACGCATCCGCCCGCCCAGGGACACGTCGCCCAGATCGTCGATGACCAGGTCGTAGTCGTGCTGGGTGAGCTGGTCGGCGATGACCGACCAGGGGTCGCCCACGCCGACCGCGGGGATCCAGTTGGTGATGAAGCCACCGGCCCGGCCCCGCTCCACGGCGCGTGCGAACAGCTCCTGCTCGCGGCTGATGGCCAGCATCGCCTCGCTGTCCGCGGAGGTCAACTGCTCACCCTCGGCGCCCAGGACCAGTACGTCCAGCTCGGCACCGGCGGTGTCGGCCACGGCCACGGCGGCGTATGCGGCCAGACCCGAGATCGGTCCCTGCCGGCGATCCACGATGGCCAGGATGCGCCGGAACGGGGCCGGGTCGCCGTCGGCCAGGAAGACCGCGAAGCCCGGCAGGTCGCTGGGAAGACTGCCGGCAGCACCCCGCAGCAGGTCTCCGAGCAGCTGCTGGGGTTCGGCGAAGTCCCGACGGACCCCGACCCACGAGATCCGACGCTGGGCCGCGACGCGCAGCGCCTCCGCGATCGTCGGGGTGGCCGTCCTCGACGCCTGGGTGTCGATGTCCGCGCCTGGTGACGGCGCATCCCAGGCAGTCAGGGCCAAGGCGCCTCGAGCGTACCGGCGGGCGATGTCCAGGCCGCGGTTGCTGGCGGGGTCGGAATCGACGATGACGAGCATGTCTGGGGTTCTACCCGCGGGCATGACCTACCTCCTGGACTCGTGGCTCTGCGGCCAGTCTGCCGCAGCCAAGATCACATAGCCCATCAGTGGTGCCCCCGGGGGCATATTCTCAATCCTGCTCGCTTGCTCAGCGCAACCCCTGGATCCAGGTCCGGGCCCGACGGCCCTCCCCGCGCAACCACTCGATCCGGGCGCCCGCGAGCACCAGCAGGGTCCCGGCCAGCGCGAGACCGAGGAAGCGCGGAAGGGTCGACAGGCCGCTCCAGGCTTGGGCGCCCGCGGTGATCGCCAGGGCCAGTGCGCCGGGGATCAGCAGGCCACCGAGCCGGGTCCGGGCCCCGAGCACCACGGCCAGCACCCCGGCACCCAGCAGCGCACCGAGGCGCACCAGATGCCCCGTGGTGCCCAGGCTGCCCACATCCTGGGCCCAGGGCGCCGCCCAGGCAGCGATCGCGGAGGGAAGCAGCGCCATGGCCACGGCGGGCCCCAACCACATCAGCGAGGGTTGCGGGCCGGGACGCCGCCACAGCAGGCCCGCCAGGAGCAACAGCGCAGCCAGTGGCAGGGAGTACCCCTCGATGTAGGTGGGGGAGAACCCGGGGGCGATCGCCAGGGAACAGCCGGCCAGCAGTGCGCCGGCCCAACCCGCCGCCGGCAACCACCAGGCGACCGCGAAGGCGATGCCGGCGACCAGTGCTGCCAGGAGCGCCCACTGGCTGTCGAGGAGGTCGCTTTCTCCAGCCAGGTCGTACCACGGGGCCGTGGCGCGCAGGAGCGCCCACGATGACCAGGCGGAAGCAGCGCCCACCACGCTGATCGACCAGCGCGGGGCGTCGCCCTGCAGGACCCACACCGCCAGTCCGAGGGTGAGGCCCGCCAGGGCCACCGCTGCGGCCAACCAGACCGGTTGGGGATCGGGTGGCAGCGCCAGCACCAGGCCGACCGTGACGCCGGCCAGGGCTGCCGCGGCGTGCGGCAGGGGCCCACTGTCCTCGCGGTCCAGGGCAGCCCACACACCGACCGCCGCTGCTGCAGAAGCTGTGGTGACCAGGGCACCGGGCCGCGCCTGCGGACTGATCGAGGCCACGGCGGTGATGCCACCGGCGATCAGAACGCCGAGTCCGCCCACCGCGCGCAGGGCAGGCGCGTGCTGCGGCCACCGGCCCGCGTGTCGGGCCGCGGCCAGCATGGCCAGACTGCCCAACAGTGGGATGGTCACCGACGCCGCAGTCAAGGAGTTCGAGTCGAGGACGGCCCCCACTGCGACGACGACCAGGAGCATCCCGGTGAGCACGAACAACCAACCCAGCCATCGCCACGCCACCAATCCGGTGCGCTGGTGGGCCATCAGGAGGACGGTGCCGAGCGCCCCGAGGGCCAGCGCTGGGTAGAGCGTCGGGTCCTGGATCCAGTGCTCGGGCAGCAGGCCCAGCGCCGGGGCGGCGATGAGGTCCACGGCCGCAAGGCCGGCTGCGACCACGGCCAGCGCCTCCGCGGTGCCTGTCAGGCGATCCCGGAGCCTGATCGCCAGCGCCGCCACGGCTGCGGTGGCCACCAGCATGAATGTCACCTGGCCCCAGGTGCCCAGGCGGTCCCAGGTGACGGCAGCGAACACCACGCCGGCCACGACGAGCAGCAGCGCGCCGAGGCCCAGCAGGATCGTCTGCGCGCTGGGGGCGGCGCTCGGCGGGGCCGCCACCGGCTGCTGTCCGGGGAGGTACCCGGGCGCCCCGGGGACATCGCCCGCGGCCGGTGGCGGCCACACCCCGTAGGCGCGGGCCAGTTCCGGGGTCGGGGCCGGATCGCCGGCCGAGATCCGGTCAGCCAGCCAGCCCAGTCGTGCGGTGAGCACGGACCCCTCCGCGACGTATCCGGCGTAGGCCCGGTGCCCGCACGAGCACGTGACCATGCCAGTCTCGTCGTGATCCCTGGGGTCCAGATCACCTGCTGCGCAGCGCGGGCATCTCATCAGTCAGCCTCCTGCCGGGACGGACCTCTTGAGTTGCACGCTACTCCTCGGGACACTTGCGCAGCCCTGCGCCGGCGTCCTATCGTCCCGCCACGGGAGCACAGGCGGGGGAAGGGGAGCACTCGTGGGTATCTGGCACAGGGCGGAGCGGGTCGAGGCCAGCGATCCGGTCGCCACGATGCGGTGGGCCGAGGCCGCGGAGGGCGTCCATGACCGCTTCGCGCGCTTCGACGGCCTCCCCCTGGAGGAGGCGGTCGAGATCGCCATGGTCACTGCACCAGCGAACTTCACTCGTGAGGAGCTGACCCACCGGCTGGCGGCTCGGCGTGCGGCCGGGTCCAGCACGTCTGACTGAGCTTGGACCGAGCGCAGGGGGTTGGCTGCGGCCACCTCGGTCCGGAGCCGCCCCTCGGCGGGAGAAGCTCGGGATACCGGCCGGTCTGGCACGATCAGGCAGGTGGTCCACCAGCGCCCCGACTCGCCCCCTGCCCAGGCGCGTGCTGTTGCCTCGCCCCGGATCCCAGCCCTCAGCCTGGGTGAGTTGGTCCCCGCCGAGGGTGCCGACCTCGTGCCCGGTGACGAGCGGGAGGCCGAGATCCTGCAGGTCCGGGGCGTGTCGGAGTTGGACTGGACGCGGGTGACCCTGCGCGAGTGCCAGGTGGAGGCCGTCGGCGTCGAGCAGCTCGGCCTGGATCGTGCCCGAGTGCTCGTGTGCCGGCTGCGGGAGCTGGAGGTGACCGCCCTGGTGGGTCGGGATGGCACCTGGCGCAACGTCGCGATCGATGGTGGCCGGATTCCGGCACTGGACCTGGCCGGCAGCATCTGGGATGGGGTCGCGGTGACCGGGGCTCGGCTGGGGTACGTCAACCTGCGCGCTGCGACCCTCACGGACGTGGCGTTCACTGACTGCCGGATCGAGTCGTTGGACCTCGGCGGGGCGAGCGCCTCGCGGGTGCGCCTGCACGGCTGCACCGTCGATGAGCTGATCGTGACTCGGGCCACCCTGGCTGATGTGGACCTGCGTGGCGCCCGGATCGGGCGGTTCGAGGGCGCCACCCACCTCGGCGGTGCGACCATCTCCTCCCACCAGCTCCTGGACCTCGCGCCCGCGCTTGCCCGGGCCCACGCAATTGCGGTCGACACGCCCGAGTAGCACCGTTGCCCGGCCAGCGGGCATGTCCGCATCGGACAGGTCTAACGTGCGAGGCGACGCCCGTCAGGTGTTGCCGGGCGCGGATGATGACGACCACCAGGCCGGTCATCGAGGAGGTGGGCAATGTCGGATTCCCCGAAACCTGCGAAGAAGCATGTGCAGGGCGGTGTTGAACTCGAGCGGGAAGGTTCCGAGTACTTCGAGAAGAGGCAGCTGCAGGGGGGAGTCGCGGGCTGGGTCCTGCTGGCGGGCCTGGGGGTCGCCTACGTCATCTCCGGTGACTTCGCGGGCTGGAACTTCGGACTCGGCGAGGGTGGCTGGGGCGGTCTGCTGATCGCCACGATCCTGATGGCGACCATGTACCTGTTCATGGTCTTCGGCCTCGCGGAGCTCTCCTCGACGATCTCCACCACCGGCGGAGGGTACGCGTTCGCCCGCCGGGCGATGGGGCCCTGGGGCGGCTTCCTGACGGGCACCGCGATCCTCATCGAGTACGCCATCGCCCCGGCGGCCATCGCCAACTTCATCGGGGCGTACGTCAACTCGTTGATCGGGCTCGACGGCTGGGTCGTCTACCTCTTCTTCTACACCGTGTTCATCGGACTGCACCTGTTCGGTGTCGGCGAGGCCCTGAAGGTCATGTTCGTGATCACGGCCATCGCCGTGTTCGCACTCGTGGTGTTCGTGATCGCGGCGATCCCGCAGTTCGACCCGGCCAACCTCACCGACATCCCTGTGGACACCGCCGCTGCCGGTGCCAGCTCGTTCCTACCCTTCGGGTACATCGGGATCTGGGCAGCACTTCCCTACGCCATCTGGTTCTTCCTCGCCGTCGAGGGTGTGCCGCTCGCGGCGGAGGAATCCAAGGACCCGGCCAAGGACATGCCGAAGGGCATCATCGGCGCCATGCTGGCGCTGATCCTGTTCGCGGGCCTGATCCTGATCACGGCTCCGGGGGCTGCCGGCTCGGCGTTCCTGATGGAGTCCGGCAACCCGCTGGTCGAGGCGCTCGAGGCGCCGCTGGCCTATGACGGCCAGAACCTGGTCAGCCAGTTCATCAACGTCGTCGGGCTGCTGGGCCTGATCGCCAGCTTCTTCTCGATCATCTTCGCCTACTCCCGGCAGACCTTCGCGCTCTCCCGCGCGGGCTACCTGCCGAAGTTCCTCTCGATCACGAACAGCCGCAAGACCCCGACGATGGCACTGATCATCCCCGGGATCATCGGTTTCGTGATGGCAGTGCTCAACCAGGGCGACCTGTTGATCCTCGTGGCGGTCTTCGGGGCGACGATCTCCTACATCATGATGACGCTGTCGCACATCATCCTGCGGTTCAAGGAGCCCGAACTGGATCGGCCCTACCGTACCCCGGGTGGCGTGTTCACCACCGGGATCGCGCTGATCCTGGCCGTCGTGGCGCTGATCGCGGGCTTCCTGGTGGAGCCCAGGGTGCTGACCATCACGGCCGGCGTGTTCGCCGTGGCGATCGCCTACTTCGGCCTCTACAGCCGTCACCACATCGTGGGCACGGCGCCGGAGGAGGAGTTCGCGCTCATCGAGTCGGCTGAATCTGAGCTGCACTGATCCAGGCGCCTTCGGGCGCCGCGTACACCACCACGCTTGCGGTCACGGTCGCAGGCAGTCCTGACAGGGGCACATCAATGCGCATCGCACGGGTCATCGGAACGGCAGTCTCGACAGTCAAGGAGTCCAGCCTGGTGGGCCAGAAGTTGCTTCTGGTCCGGGCCGCCGACGAGCGCAACGAGGTGACGGGGGAGGTGTTCGTCGCGGTGGACGCCGTGGGAGCCGGGACCGGCGAGCTGGTCATGATCTCCGAGGGCAGCGCCGCACGCCACGCGGCGACCACCTCGGGGCAGCCCATCGACGCGGTGATCATGGGCATCCTGGACTCCCTCGAGGTCGACGGCGCCGTCACCTTCCGCAAGAGCTGACGGCGCCATGCCCATCGACCAGCGCGAGGTCCTGAGCGTCGGGATCGACGTGGGGACCACGACCACCCAGGTGGTCTTCTCGCGGCTGGTGCTCCATGACGTGGCCCGTCCGGGCCAGGTGCCCCGCATCCAGGTGGATGAGAAGTCGGTGGTCCACCGCGGGGAGGTGCATGCCACCCCGCTGTCCGCGCCCGACGAGGTGGACGCCGCGGCCCTGGCCGGCCTGGTCCAGGCGGAGTACGAAGCTGCTGGGGTGTCGCCGGGGTCGATCGAGACGGGTGCGGTGATCATCACCGGCGAGACCGCGCGCACGAAGAACGCCGACGCGATCCTGCGCGCCCTCTCGGCCGGAGCGGGGGACTTCGTCGTGACGATCGCCGGACCCAACGCCGAGGCGCAGATCGCCGGTCGCGGCTCTGGTGCGGCGCGCTGGTCGACCGACCACTACGAGCAGGTCACCACCATCGACATCGGTGGCGGCACCTCGAACGCGGCCCTGTTCAAGGTGGGCCGGCACTTGGGGTCCTGCGGGATCGCCGTCGGCGGGCGCCAGGTGGAGGTTGATCCGTCCGGGCAGGTCCTGAGGGTCGCACCTCCGGGCCTGTCGATCATCGAGGACCTGGGCCTGGGGATCAAGGCCGGCAGCCCTGCGACCATCGACCAGTTGCGCGCCTTCTGTGACGTGATGGCCGACCTCATCGTGGACCTGGCCACGGGCCAGGAGGTCCGGGTCGGTCGGGGCGTCCAGCTCACCCCTCCGTTGCGCGGCGCCGACGCGTCCAGCTCGGTGTTCCTCACCGGGGGCATCGGCGCCTGCTACTACGACCGGATGCCGGTGTCGACGATGGCGCAGATCGCGCGGTACGGCGATGTCGGGCCGCTGCTCGCCGACTGCCTGCACAACAACGCGCGCCTGGCGCGGATGACTGTGCGTCAGCCGCCGGAGACGCTGCGCGCCACGGTGCTGGGGGCAGCCGGGCAGACCGTGACCCTCAGCGGCTCGACGATCTGGGTCGACCGGGGCCTGCTCCCGCTGCGCAACCTGCCCGTGCTGCGCCCGGCGATGCCCGGGCGTGGCGGTGGCCCGGCCTTCGCCGAGGCTGTCGCCGAGGCCCTCGGGCGCTGGGACCTCGACGAGGATGTCCAGGCTGCGATCGTCGTGGACCTGCCCCAGGAGCTCGGCTATGCGGCGCTGCAGTCGGTGGCCGCCGAGATCGTGGCCTACCACGATGCCGGCCACCGCGACCGTCCGCTCGTGCTCGTGCTGCAGCAGGACTACGCCCAGGTCCTGGGCCAGACACTGCAGGCCATCCGCACCGGGTTGCCGCTGATCGTCATCGACCAGGTCGGCCTCGGCGAGGGCGACTTCATCGACATCGGGATGCCCGTCCTCGACGGTCGCGCCGTCCCGCTGTCCATCAAGACACTGGTGTTCTATGACTGAGTCCACCACCGGACCAGGAGGTGCGTGCCGATGCTGCTAGCAGCAACCCTGTTCGGCCATCGCTATGAGTTCCGCGACATCAAGGAGCTTCTGGCCAAGGCCAACGAGGACAAGTCCGGGGACCACCTGGCGGGGATCGCGGCGCAGAGCGCGGCCGAGCGCATGGCGGCACGCTTCGTGCTCTCCGAGGTCACGCTGGAGACGCTGCGGGCGAACCCGGCGGTGCCCTACGAGGACGACGAGGTCACCCGGATCATCGACGATGCGGTCAACGAGGCCGTGTATGCCGAGATCAAGGGCATGGCGGTCGGCGACTTCCGGGAGTGGCTGCTCGCCGACACCACGACCGAGGACATGATCCGCCGGGCCAGCAACGGACTGACCGCCGAGATGGTGGCGGGGGTCACGAAGCTGATGTCCAACATGGACCTGATGCTCGCGGCCAGCAAGATCTCGGTGGTCAAGCACGCGAACAACACGATCGGACTGCGCGGGACGTTGGGTTCCCGGTGCCAGCCGAACAACCAGACCGACTCCGTGGAGGGCATCCGAGCGGCGATCTACGAGGGGCTGAGCTTCGGCTCGGGGGACAGCGTCATCGGGATCAACCCCTCGGATGACTCCCTGGGCAGCGTGGCACGACTGCTGGAGATGACCCACGAGGTGATCACCCGCTGGGAGATCCCGACGCAGAACTGCCTGCTGTCCCACGTCTCGACCCAGATGGAGGCCATGCGCAAGGGGGCCCCGGTCGGGCTGGTCTTCCAGAGCCTGGCCGGCTCGCAGAAGGGCAACGACTCCTTCGGCATCGACGTGGCGCTGCTCGACGAGGCCTACGACCTGGCCAAGAGGTACTCGGTGGCCACGGGCCCCAACTACATGTACTTCGAGACCGGGCAGGGCTCGGAGCTCTCCGCAGACGCACACCACGGCTCCGACCAGGTGGTGATGGAGGCGCGCTGCTACGGCCTGGCCAAGCGCTACGACCCCTTCCAGCTGAACACGGTGGTCGGGTTCATCGGCCCGGAGTACCTCTACGACTCGACCCAGATCACCCGGGCCGGGCTAGAGGACCACTTCATGGGCAAGCTCACGGGGATCTCGATGGGCGCCGACGTCTGCTACACCAACCATGCGCGCTCGACCCAGAATGAGCTCGAGAACCTGGCCGTCCTGCTCGGTGCCGCCGGGGTCAACTACATCATGGGCATCCCCATGGGCGATGACTCGATGCTCAGCTACCAGAGCTCGAGCTACCACGATGCCCCCAGCCTGCGGCAGCTGCTGCGGCTGCGCCCGCTGCCGGAGTTCGAGGCGTGGATGGAAGGTCTGGGACTCATGCACGACGGCCGACTGACCCAGAAGGCCGGCGATGCCTCCTTCTTCCTGAGCCGGTAGGAGGCAGACATGGCAGTCGTATCCGAAGCCGAGTTGCGCAGCATCGTCGAGGAGGTGCTGGCCGGGCTCGCCGCCGCGGGTCCAGCCAGTCCCCGCACCCCGTCGGCACCTGCGTCCCCGACCCCGTCGGCACCCGCGTCCCCGCCCCGGCCCGCTGCAGTGAGCACGAGCCCGAAGGTGGCACCAGGCGAGGTGCACATCGACGTCGCGGACCCCACGGTGCCCGAGGAACGCCGACGCATCGGCGTGGTCGACCCGGCCAACCCCACGGGCCTGGCCAACCTCGCTGCGTCCACCGCTGCCCGGCTGGCCGTCGGGCGGGCCGGGCCGCGCCCACCCACCCGGGCCACCCTGCTGTTCGGCGCGGACCACGCGGTGACCCAGGACGCGATCTTCGGCGACGTCCCCACGGACCTGCTCGAGGAGTTCGGGCTGTTCACGGTGCAGACCAGGGTGACCGACCAGGACGAGTTCCTGCTGCGGCCGGATCTGGGTCGGTTGCTCAGCGACGAGGCCAAGGCGCAGGTTGCGCAGCGCTGCGTCAAGAAGCCGCAGGTGCAGATCGTCGTGGGTGATGGGCTCTCGGCCGCTGCAGTCACGAACAACCTGCCGCACATCTACCCGGTGATCGAACAGGGTCTGCGCGGGGCGGGGATCACCCTGGGCACGCCGTTCTTCGTGCGCTACTGCCGAGTCGGGGTGATGAACGACATCAACGACATCGTCCAGGCCGACGTCGTGGCGGTGCTCATCGGCGAGCGGCCGGGCCTCGGGGTTGCCGACGCGCTGAGCGTGTACTCCGGTTGGCGCCCGACCGCAGGCAAGACCGACGCCCAGCGTGACGTCATCTGCATGATCACCCAGAACGGCGGGACGAACCCCCTGGAGGCGGGTGCCTTCGTCGTCGAGCACGTCAAGACCGTCCTGGCCGCCCAGGCCAGTGGGGTCGAACTCCGCCTCGAACAGAGTGGGAACCGCTGATGGCCATCCTCGATCCGATCAAGCCCACCATCCTCGCGACCCGGTTGATCCCCAATGTCGACCGGAGCCTGGCCGAGAAGCTCGGACTGCGCGACGAGCAGCGCAGCCTCGCGCTGATCACCTGCGACATCGACGACAGCCTGTACGTGTCCCTGGACGAGGCCACCAAGATGGCCGAGGTCGAGGTCGTCTACGCGACCAGCTTCTACGCGGGCTCGGCGCACGCCTCGGGGCCGCTGTCCGGTGAGATCATCGGCATCCTGGCCGCGCCCTCGGAGGCGGAGGCACGTGCCGGACTGGCGGCCGCGGTCGCCTACGCCCGGGACCGGGCCTGGTTCCACAGCGCGAACGAGGAGGGCACCCACGCCTTCTTCGCCCACGCGATCTCGCGCACCGGCAGCTACCTGAGCAAGGCCGCCGAGGTGCCCGAGGGCACTCCCATGGCCTACCTCATCGCCCCGCCACTGGAGGCCACCTACGCCCTGGACGCCGCGCTCAAGGCAGCCGACGTCGAGCTGAAGGTCTGGTTCCCCCCGCCCTCGGAGACGAACTTCTCCGGCGGGTACCTCACCGGATCGCAGAGTGCCGTCGTGGCCGCCTGCGCCGCCTTCCGGGATGCCGTGCTCGACGTCGCGGCGCAACCTCGGGAGGTGTGAGCCATGACTGAGGAGTTCGACGCCGACCTGCGCTCCGTGCAGGAGGCGCGCCGGCTGGCGGTAGCTGCCCGCACCGCCCAGCGCGAGTTCGCGACGGCCTCCCAGGAGCAGGTGGACCGGATCTGCGCGGCGATGGCCGACGCGGTCCACCGCGAGGCCGCCCGGCTCGGCCAGCTGGCTCACGACGAGACCGGCTACGGGGTGCCCGCGCACAAGCGGATCAAGATCGAGTTCGCGTCGAAGTCCGTGTGGGAGTCGATCCGCGACATTCCCACCGTCGGGGTGCTGCGTCGTGACACCGAGCGCGGGATCGTGGAGATCGGCTGGCCGGTGGGCGTCATCGTGGGCCTGTGCCCCTCGACCAACCCCAACTCCACGGCCATCTACAAGGTGCTCATCTCGGTCAAGGCGCGCAACGCGTGCATCATCGCCCCGCACCCCTCGGCCAAGCGGGCCACCTACGAGGCCGTGCGCCTGATGATCGAGGCCGGCGAGCGTGTGGGCATGCCCAAGGGCCTGGTCTCGTGCATGCAGGAGATCAGCCTCGCCGGCTCCCAGGAGCTCATGAGCCATTACGCCACCTCGCTGATCCTGGCCACGGGCGGGACCCCGATGGTGCGAGCTGCGCACAGCACCGGCAAGCCGGCCCTGGGGGTGGGCCCGGGCAACGTACCGGTCTACGTGGACCGCAGCGCCGATGTCGCCGCTGCGGCCGAGGCGATCGTGAACAGCAAGTCGTTCGACTGCTCCACCATCTGCGCCACCGAGCAGGCGGTCGTGGCCGATGCCCCGATCGCGGACGCGCTGCGCACCGAGATGGTCCGGTTGGGAGCCCACTGGGTGAACGCCTCGGACAAGGCCTCGCTGGAGCGGACCCTGTTCACTGCTGGCGGTGCCATGAATGCGGCCGCAGTGGGCAAGACCCCGCAGCAGCTGGCAGCGTTGGCGGGCATCACGGTCCCGGCGCACGCGCGGATCCTCGTCGCGGAGCTGACCGAGGTCGGGCGCGCTGAGCCGTTGAGCGCTGAGAAGCTCACGACTGTGCTCGGCTGGTACGTCGAGGACGGCTGGCGGGCCGGCTGCGAGCGCGCGATCGAGCTGCTGCACTACGGCGGGGACGGGCACTCGATGGTCCTGCACGCCACCGACGAGGACGTCATCTTCGCCTTCGGGATCGAGAAGCCGGCGTTCCGGATCATGGTCAACACGTGGGGCAGCCTCGGTGCGATCGGGGCCACGACGGACCTCATGCCGTCGCTGACCCTGGCCCCCGGCGGGATCGGCGGGGCGGTCGTCAGCGACAACATCACCGTGACCCACCTGCTGAACATCAAGCGGCTGGCCTACCCGAGGCACGCGCCGCCGCCGGGGGCCTTCCAGCACGCACCGGACGTGCAGGGTGCCCCGCGCTCGCAGGGCGGCCCCGGGGCCACGGCGGGCCCTGCAACCAGCCCCACGGCAGGCCCCCCGGCAGGCCCCGCAACCCCCGCGCGAGCGCCCTCGGGGCAAGACGTCGGCGACGACCAGGTCGACCGGATCGTGCGCCGCGTGCTCAGCGGCCTGGGTGGCCCGAGATGAGTCGGGCCCGGGCCAGTCGCTCGCCCCCGCCGGGCAGGGCCACCCCCGTCGCTCCATCCGCTGGTTCCAGCGGCAGCCCACGTAGTGATCAGCCCCTCACAGACAGGACACTTCAGTGCCAAATCCCCAGATGATCGCCCTCGGCATGATCGAGACGCGAGGACTCGTCGGCGCGATCGAAGCGGCCGACGCGATGGTCAAGGCCGCCAACGTCACCCTCATCGGCAAGGAACAGATCGGCGGTGGCTACGTGACCGTGATGGTGCGCGGCGACGTCGGCGCGGTGAAGGCCGCCACCGACGCTGGTGCCGCAGCCGCCCAACGGGTCGGCGACCTGGTCAGCGTGCACGTGATCCCACGTCCCCACGGTGACGTCGAGTTCATCCTGCCCGCCCAGAACACCGAGGCGGCCAGCACCAAGTGACCCGCCCGGTCAACCCCGCAGGAGCTGCTGTGAGCCGCCGGTTCCACACCGCCGACGACCTGCTCCGCCTCGCCGCCAGCGGCGCGTCGGAGCTCGTCGTCGCGCCGGGGGACCGACTCACGCCGGCCGCCCGCGATGTGGCCGCCGAGCGGGGGATCCGGATCGTGGTCGGGCCGCCTGAGGTGCCCGGGAACCAGGATCGGGGGGCTGCCTGCAAGGCGCCCCGGGTGCGCCACGTCCCCGGGGTGAACGCCGTGCCCCTGGATCCGTTCCCTGTGGAGCTGCGCCGTCCGGAGATGGACGTGCGGCTGCGTGACGTGATCACCTCCGCTGACGGGATGCCGATGTCCGCGGGGGTGATGAGCCTGCGCGAGGGCAGCTTCCCGTGGACGCTGGACTACGACGAGGTCGAGTACGTCCTTGAGGGGGAGTTGCACATCACCACCGGCGACCAGGTCGCCGTCGGACGACCAGGTGATGTCATCGCCGTGCCCAAGGGGTCCTCGATCACCTTCGGGACACCCTCGTGGGCCAAGTTCCTCTACGTGACCTATCCGGCCGACTGGAGCCCCGCCCCATGACCGACCCAGGGCTCACCGCCACGATGGCCGCACTCGAAGCGGCCCTGACCTGCCCCCCCCTCGCGGAGCCGCCGAGGGTGATCAAGGCCGGTGTCGACCTCGGCACGGCGTACACGGTGCTGGTGGCCCTCGACGAGCACGACCGCCCGCTGGCCGCTGCCTATGAGTTCGCCGACGTCGTGCGCGACGGAGTGGTCACCGACTACCTCGGGGCGGTCGACGTGCTCAGCCGACTCACCGCCGATGTGGAGGCCCGGCTCGGAGTGTCGATCCCCGCGGCGTTCGGGGCCTACCCGCCGGGGGTCCCGCTCAGCGAGGTCCGCGCAGTGGGACACGTCATCGAGGCGGCCGGCATGGAGTGCGATGGCCTGGTCGACGAGCCCAGCGCCGCCAACGCGGTCCTGGGACTGCGCGACGGGGTCGTGGTCGATGTCGGCGGCGGGACCACCGGGGTGGCGGTCATCGTCGATGGCCAGGTGGTGCACACCGCTGACGAACCCACCGGCGGCACGCACTTCACCCTGGTGATCGCCGGGGCCCTGGGGATCTCCTTCGACGAGGCCGAGGCGCTCAAGAAGGATCAGACCCAGCAGGCGAGGCTGTTCCCGCTCGTACGCCCGGTGATGGAGAAGGTGGCCTCCATCGTGACGGCCAGCACCCGCGGGTGGCCGGTCCCCACGGTGCACCTGGTCGGCGGTTCGGTCGCGTTCCCCGGCTTCGCCGAGACGGTGTCCCAGGCGTCCGGGCTCGACGCCGTGGTGCCGGTCGCCCCCCTGTTCGTTACGCCGCTGGGCATCGCCCGCAGCGCCCGGGCCCATGAGTCCCAGTACCTGACCACCCACCCGGGGCGGTTGCCCCGATGATCGAGGAGACGTGCCGCTGTGGCCGATGATTTCGAGCTCCGCGCCTACTGCTACATCGACAGGATGCAGCCGCAGTTCGCTGCGTTCGTGGGGACGGTGACCCAGGGCGACCTGCCCATCGAGGGGATGGCCGCCCTGTACGTGGAGATGGCGCCGGGCAACCACGTGTTCCGGGTGGTGGACGTCGCGGTCAAGACCACCCTGGCCCGCCCCGGTGCCCAGATCGTCGAGCGGCAGTTCGGCATGTTCGAGATGCACTCGGAGTCCCAGGCCGACGTGCTCCAGGCGGGGGAGGCGGTCCTCGGGGAGCTCGACCTCGACGTCACCGCCCGGATGCGCCCGGAGGTGGCCTCCATGCAGGTGATCACCAACGTCAGCCCGTACCAGTCCCAGCTGCTCAACCGGTTCACCCGGGGGATGATGCTGGTGGCCGGCCAGACGATGCTCGTCCTCGAGTGCACGCCAGCCGCCTACATCAACCTTGCCGCGAACGAGGCGGAGAAGGCCGCGGATGTGAACCTCATGCACGTCGCCTCGGTCGGGGTCTTCGGCCGGTTGTGGATGGCCGGCACCGAGGCGAACATCCTCGCTGCGCGCAACGCGGCCATCGCAGCCCTGGAGGGCATCCATGGCCGCGCGTGAGTCTGGCGGCGCGGGCCATCCCGAACGCCGGCGGTTCATCACCAGGACCCATGTGGAGGACGCCGCGGCATCCGGCCAACCGATCCGGGTCACGGGTCGAGACACGGTCACCGACGAGGCCGCGCAGCGAGCTGCGGATCTCGGCGTGGCCATCGAGCGTGACGGCAGTGGCGCCCGGGGTGCGACGGGCTCGGGTCCGGGCAGCCCGACACGTGCTGCGGGTGCCGCGCCCGCGAGTGTTGCCCTGACCGGCGACGAGCTGCGCAGCGTCGTGCGCGCAGCGGTGGTGGCCGAGCTCGGCACGCAGGCGCCTGGACTGGACGCCGTGATCGATCGGGTGCTCAAGGCGCGGTCGCTCTGAGGCGCTGAGCCAGCAGGGCGCGGAAGGACCATCTCTGATTGCTGTGTGGCTGGGTCTCTGGGCGGGTGCACGGTCCGCTCGCACCCAGGGCTCGACCAGGCCGGCGATCAGGTGCACGCCGCTCCATCTCGGATCCCTCAGCAAGGGTGTTCTGCACTGATTTGAACCCATATGCGGGGCGACACGTGCAGACGACGTGAAACTCGTCACGTTTTCCTGCCTCTATCCCTTGACTTGGCTGGCGCCGTGCCCCTAACGTGCGAGACACGAGTTGAAACGATTCAAGCGGAGGTGCTGAACCGTGGTGGCAGCCCAAGTACCGGGAGCCGGACAGGGGTCGACCCTGGCCCTGGCCCTGCACGGCGCGGTGAAGACCTTCGGTCCCGTGGTCGCGCTGGCAGAGGGCACGATCGAGATCGCGCAGGGTGAGATCCACGCCCTCGTCGGCGAGAACGGTGCCGGCAAGTCGACCGTGGTCAAGATCCTCGCGGGGGTCCACCACCCCGACTCGGGGCGCTTCGAGGTGCAGGGGGAGCGGGTCGCCTTCCGCAGCGTCGCGGACAGCAAGGCGGCCGGCATCTCGGTCATCTATCAGGAGCCGACGCTCTTCCCGGACCTGACCGTCGCCGAGAACATCTTCGTCGGCCGCCAGCCCAAGGGCTCGCTCGGCCTGATCAGCAAGTCCCGGATGCGTCAGGCGGCCCGCGAGCTCTTCGAGCAGCTGGGCGTGCCGATCGATCCGGACCGGATCGCCGAGGGGCTGTCCATCGCCGACCAGCAGATCATCGAGATTGCCAAGGCAATCTCCCTGGACGCACGCGTCCTGGTCATGGATGAGCCCACGGCGGCGCTGAGCGGCGTGGAGGTCGAGCGGCTGTTCAGCGTGGCACGCGCACTGCGGGACAAGGGCACCGGGGTCCTGTTCATCTCCCACCGCTTCGACGAGGTGTTCGGCCTCTCCGACCGGATCACCGTGATGCGTGACGGTCGCTACATCTCGACCCACACGACCAAGGACGTCACGATCGAGGACATCGTCCGGGAGATGGTCGGCCGGGACGTCGACCAGCTCTTCCCCAAGGAGGAGGCCCCCATCGGCGACGCCCTGCTGACCGTCACCGGCCTGGGAAGGGTCGGAGTCTTCCGGGACATCGACCTCACGGTCCGCGCGGGCGAGATCGTGGCACTCGCGGGCCTCGTCGGGGCCGGGCGCACCGAGGTCGCCCGCGCCATCTTCGGGATCGACCCCTACGACGTCGGGACGGTCGAGTTCCTCGGCCGGCCCCTGAAGGCCCACGACGCCCAGGCCGCCATCAACGCAGGCATGGGCTTCGTCCCCGAGGACCGCCGCAAGCAGGGCCTGGTGATGGACCTGTCGGTCACTCGGAACGTCGCGCTCACGCTGCGCCAGGAACTGGCGTCCTTCGGCCTGATCAACGGCGCCAAGGAGCGTGCGACCTCGACTGAGTGGTCGACACGGCTGCAGGTCAAGACCCAATCCCAGGAGTACGCGGTGTCGACACTGTCCGGCGGCAACCAGCAGAAGGTGGTGCTCGCCAAGTGGCTGGCCACAGAACCAAAGCTGCTCATCGTAGATGAACCCACCCGCGGCATCGACGTCGGCACCAAGTCCGATGTGCACAAGCTGCTCTCGGACCTGGCCGGACAGGGCATCGGGATCCTGATGATCTCCTCCGAGTTGCCCGAGGTCCTGGGCATGGCCGACCGGGTGCTGGTGATGCATGAGGGCCGGGTGACGGCCGAACTGACCCGGGAGCAGGCCACTGCCGAGGCTGTCATGCACGCTGCCACGGCCTCGATGGAGGTGGCACGATGAGCGTCACCACACCCCCCGCGATCCAGCCGGACGCTGCGACGAAGCCGGGCCCGCTGCGGGCCGTGGGCGGGCTGTTGCGCTCTCGCGAGATGCCGGTCCTGCTCGCCCTGGTGATCCTGGTGGGCGTCACCTACATCGCGAATCCGCTGTTCCTCAACTCGCAGGGGGTCAAGGACCTCCTGCTGAACTCCACGATCATGATCATCCTGGCCGTCGGCCAGACGCTGCTCATCATCACGCGGAACATCGACCTCTCGGTGGGCTCGATCCTGGGCCTCGTGGCGTTCATGACCGGCACGCTGTTCGCGACCTACCCCGGGATCCCGATCCCCGTGGTGTTCCTGGCCGGGATGGCCTTCGGTGCGCTGCTCGGCGCGATCAACGGCATGCTGGTCACAGCCGCGAAGGTCCCAGCGCTGGTGATCACCCTGGGCACGCTCTACATCTACCGGGGCCTGAACAACGCGTGGGCTGGCGGCACCCAGTACTTCGCAGACGATCGCCCGGACGCGTTCGGCAACCTGTCGGTCGACACGATCCTGGGATTCCCCGTGATCACGCTGGTGGCCATCCTGGTCGTGGTGATCGTCGCGATCTACACGCTGAGCACGCGCCCGGGCCGTGACCTGTACGCCATCGGATCTGACCCCGACGCGGCACTGCTCTTCGGCATCCCCGTGGGCCGGCGGGTGTTCCTCGCCTTCGTCACCAACGGTCTGCTTGTCGGTCTGGCCGGTGTGCTCTACGCGAGCCGGTTCAACTCCGTCGGGGCAACCACAGGATCGGGCATCGAGCTCGACGTCGTGGCGGCCGCGGTGGTAGGCGGGGTCGCGATCTTCGGTGGCAGCGGGTCGGTCATCGGTGCCGCACTGGGTGCGGTCCTGCTGACGACCATCACCAGTGCCCTGACGGCCACCAGGGTGGACAAGTTCTGGCAGCAGGCCATCGTCGGCGTCCTGATCCTGGCCGCCATCATCATCGACCGGGTCGCAAGCCTGCGAACCGCCAAGCGGCTGCGACTCAGTGAGGCACGCGATGTCTGAGGTCACCACGGCAACTCCCACGCTGGACAGCGCTCACACCATGTCCGAGGGCAGCGGCGCACGCACCGGCTGGGCGCGGACCCTGCTGGGTCGCGACGCGATCATGATCTACGCGCTGCTCGCGTTCGTCGGCTACGCATCCTTCGCCATCCCGCGCTTCGCCTCCCCGGTCACGGTCGGATTCCTCCTCCTGGACGTCATCCCGATCCTGATGATCGCGATGCCGATGACCCTGATCATCATCACCGGCGAGATCGACCTCTCGGTGGCGAGCATCGCTGGGCTCTCCAGTGCGCTGCTCGGCGTCCTCTGGGCCGACAGCCAGAACATGGTCCTGGCCATCGGCGTGGCACTGCTGGTGGGGGCGCTGGCCGGAGCCTTCAACGGGGTCCTGATCGCCTTCGTGGGCCTGCCCTCCCTGGCGGTGACCATCGGCACCCTTGCGCTGTTCCGTGGCCTGGCCCTGGTGATCATCGGCGACAACGCCGTGGCTGACTTCCCGCGCGGCCTGACCACGTTCTTCACGTCCAAGATCGGCGGCACCGGGATCCCCACCGTCATGATCGGTGTGCTCGCGATCGCACTCTTCTTCGGGGTGCTGCTGCACTTCACGCCGTTCGGGCGGGGGCTGTACGCGATGGGGTTCAGCAAGGAGGCCGCCCGATTCGTGGGCATCAAGGTGTCGCGGGCCAAGTTCTGGCTGTACGTCGCCTCGGGCCTGGTGTCGGCGATGGCCGGGATCTACTGGACCCTGCGCTACTCAAGTGCCCGCAGCGACAACGCCAGCGGCCTGGAACTGGCTGTCATCGCGTCCGTCCTGCTCGGCGGTGTGTCGATCTTCGGCGGGAAGGGCTCCATCCCCGGAGTAATCGCCGGAGTCCTGCTGATCGGGACCATCAACTACGCACTTCGCCTGAACCGGATCTCCGACGTGGTGCTGATCATCGTCACGGGCTCCCTGCTCATCGCATCGGTCGTGGGACCGAGCGTGTGGTCGGGGATCAAGTCCTGGCAGCACGACCGAAGGATCCACCGAGATCTCCCCGAGGTATCCGCCTCGGGTAGCCCAAGCGCCTAGCAACCGGGCGTCCACGAAAGGAAAGACGAAATGGGATCGATCCACACCACTGCCCGTAGGGGCAGGGGCGCGCGGTTCGCGTCGGTTGTGGCGGGTGCCGCAGCCGTCGCGCTGCTTGCCACCGGCTGCTCGTCGTCGAGCGAGACCGCCACCGACCCCGCGGCATCGGGCAGCGCTGCCCCTGCCGGGGACGCGAGCATCACCTTCATCCCCAAGCAGTTGAACAACCCGTACACCGACGTCGTGCTCGGCGGCGGCGAGGAGGGCGCCAACGAGGCCGGCTTCAGTGCGGTCCAGGTGGTGGGCCCCCTGGAGGCCAGCGCCTCGAGCCAGGTCTCCTTCATCAACGCCGAGACCCAGGCCGGTACGGACGTGATCGTCATCGCCGCCAACGACCCGGACGCAGTCGGCCCGGCGCTGGAGGAGGCCCGCGCTGGCGGAGCCAAGATCGTGGCATTCGACTCCGACACGAACCCCGCCTACCGCGACGTCTTCATCAACCAGGTGGTGTCCGAGGACGTGGCCAAGGTCCAGCTCGAGATGATCTCCGAGCAGATCGGCGGCGCGGGTGACATCGCGATCCTCTCGGCCACCGCGAACGCGACCAACCAGAACGCGTGGATCGCGTTCATGGAGGAGGAGCTGGCCAGCAACCCGGCCTACAAGGACATCAAGCTCGTCGCCAAGGTCTACGGCGACGACGACGACACCAAGTCCTTCCAGGAGGCCCAGGGCCTGCTCCAGGCCTACCCGGACCTCGCGGGCATCATCTCGCCCACCACGGTCGGCATCGCAGCCACGGCACGCTACCTGTCCACCTCGGAGTACAAGGGCAAGGTGGCGCTGACTGGCCTGGGCCTGCCCAACGAGATGCGTCCGTTCATCAAGGACGGGACCGTCGAGGAGTTCGCCCTGTGGGATCCGGCCCAGTTGGGCTACGTGGCAGCGTACGCAGGCAAGGCCCTCAACGACGGCACCATGACCGGCGCGGTCGGCGACTCGTTCACCGCCGGTGAGATGGGCGAGCGCACCGTGGAGGAGGGCGGCGTGGTCATCGTCGGCCCACCGACGCGGTTCAACGCCGAGAACATCGACGACTACGACTTCTAGTCCTCGATCGGGGTGGCGCGGGCGGGGGCCCGCCCGCGCCACCCGCGCCACCCGCGCCACCCGCGCCACCCGCGCCACCCGCGCCACCCGCTCAACCAGAGCGAGCGCATCCATGAACTGCCGCGGTGCAGACCGCACCCTCGACCCCTCGGGAGCGATGCCATGAACGAAGCCCACGCAGCGGCCGCCGCGCTGCCCCCGTTCCGGACCCGTCGACGCACGCGGATCGGTCTGGTCTCCGGTGGCCTGGGCGCCTACTGGCCGCAGTTCCCCGGGCTCCTGCCCCAGCTCGAGGAGTCCGCTCGACACGTCACGGCGCGCTTCGAGCAGTTGGACGCCGAGGTCATCGACGCAGGCTTCGTCTCCGATGCCCAGGAGGCAGGAGTCGCCGCAGAGAAGCTGCGGGTCGCCGACTGCGACCTCATCGTGATCTTCCTGGCCACCTACCTGACCTCCTCCATGGTGCTGCCCATCGCGCAGCGAGCCAACACCCCGGTCCTGGTCATCGACCTCCAGCCAACGGAGAAGATGGACCACGCCAGCTACGACACCGGCGACTGGCTGGCCTACTGCGGCCAGTGCCCCGTCCCCGAGGTGGCCAACGTCTTCCGCCGAGCCGGGATCCCCTTCCGATCGGTGTCGGGCTACCTGGGCCAGGAGAGCGCCTGGGAGCGCATCTACCACTGGGTTCACGCGGCCGGCATCCGTGCCCGGCTGCGCACCGCCCGCCACGGGCTCATGGGCCATCTCTACCCCGGGATGCTCGACGTCTCCACGGACCTGACCACGGTGTCCACCACCTTCGGCTCACACGTCGAGGTCCTCGAGTTCGACGACCTGCGCGAGCGGGTCAGCTCGGTCACCGACGCCGAGGTCTCCCAGCGGATCGACCTGGCCCGCGAGGTGTTTTCCTTCGACGCGTCCGTGAACGATGACGACCTCGCCTGGGGAGCCCGGGTGTCTGTCGGACTCGACCAGCTGGTCACGGACTTCGACCTGGATTCGGTCGCCTACTACCACCGCGGCCTGGCCGGCGAGCAGCACGAGCGGCTCGGCGCCGGGATGATCCTGGGCTCCTCGCTGCTGACTGCTCGCGGGGTGCCCATGGCCGGCGAGTACGAGCTTCGGACCTCACTGGCGATGCTCGCGAGCCAGGCGATCGGCGCCGGCGGATCGTTCTGCGAGATCCAGGCCCTGAACTTCTTCGACGAGGTGGTCGAGATGGGCCACGACGGCCCTGCCCACCTGGCTGTCAGTGCCGGGCAACCCCTGCTGCGTGGCCTGGGTGTCTACCACGGCAAGCGTGGCTGGGGGGTCTCGGTCGAGTTCGACGTCAAGCATGGCCCGGTCACGACCTTCGGCATCGGCCAGGAGCGTGACGGCAGCTACGTCTTCATCACCTCCGAGGGCGAGGTCGTCCCGGGGCCCCTGCTGGCGATCGGGAACACGACCTCGCGGGTCGACTTCGGCGGTGACCCGGGCGAGTGGGTCGACCGTTGGAGTGCATCGGGGATCGGCCACCACTGGGCCTTGGCGATCGGCCATCGGGCCCAGGACTTCGCGGCCGCAGCGAGCCTGCTGGGCCTCGAGCACCGGCACGTCGACATTGCCGGGAGCGCCCGATGAACGCGCCCGATGAGTCCCAGCCCATGCACCGGGTGTGCTTCCGGCTGCAGGTACGGCCCGACGCGATGGGTGAGTACCGCGCGCGGCACGCGGCCGTTTGGCCCGACATGCTGCGGGCCCTCGACGCGACCGGATGGCACAACTACTCGCTGTTCCTGGGCGAGGACGGCCTGCTCATCGGCTACCTGGAGACCCCGGACCTCGACGCAGCCCTGGCCGGCATGGCTGCCACGGAGGTCAATGCCCGCTGGCAGGCAGAGATGGGGCGATTCTTCGTCGGCCTCGACGGGGCCCCGGACGCCGGCTTCATCACCCTGACCGAAGTGTTCAACCTGGAAGATCAACTCGCGGCGGCCCAGCCGGCCCACGCAGAAAGCAGCGCATCGTGACTATCCCCACGCAGGTCCTGTCCGACCTGGCGGACCAGGCGATCGAGCTCCCCTCCTGGGCGTTCGGCAACTCCGGCACCCGCTTCAAGGTGTTCGGCACACCCGGCACGCCGCGCACCATCGAGGAGAAGATCGCCGACGCCGCGACGGTGCACGCGCTGACCGGGCTGGCTCCCTCCGTCGCCCTGCACATCCCGTGGGACAAGGTCGACGACTACGCAGCGCTTCGCGCCTTCGCCGCGGACCATGGCGTCGGCCCTGGGCACCATCAACTCCAACACCTTCCAGGACGACGACTACAAGTTCGGCAGCCTGACCCACACGGACGCCGCAGTCCGCGCAGAAGGCCATCGACCACCACCTCGAGTGCATCGACATCATGGACGAGACCGGCTCGCGCGACCTGAAGATCTGGCTCGCCGACGGCACCAACTACCCGGGCCAGGGCGACATCCGCGGCCGCCAGGACCGGCTCGCCGAGTCACTGGCCGAGATCTACGCGCGCCTCGGCGACGACCAGCGCCTCGTGCTGGAGTACAAGTTCTTCGAGCCGGCGTTCTACCACACCGACGTCCCGGACTGGGGCACCTCCTACGCGCAGGTCGCGGCCCTCGGCGACCGGGCCATGGTCTGCCTGGACACCGGCCACCACGCGCCCGGCACCAACATCGAGTTCATCGTCGCGCAGCTGCTGCGCCTCGGGAAGCTCGGCTCGTTCGACTTCAACTCGCGCTTCTACGCCGACGACGACCTGATCGTCGGCGCGGCCGACCCGTTCCAGCTGTTCCGCATCCTGTACGAGGTCGTGCGCGGTGGTGGCTACGGCAACGGCAGCCCGGTGGCGTTCATGCTCGACCAGTGCCACAACGTCGAGGACAAGATCCCCGGCCAGATCCGCTCGGTGCTCAACGTGCAGGAGATGACGGCCCGGGCGCTGCTGGTCGACGCGAGGCGCTGGCCGCGGCGCAGGAGCCGAGGGCGACGTGCTGGGCGCGAACGGCATCCTGATGGACGCCTTCTACACCGACGTGCGCCCGGACCTCGCCGCCTGGCGCGAGTCGCGCGGCCTGCCGGCCGACCCGATGGCCGCGTTCGCGGCAGCGGGCTACCTGGCGCGGATCGACGGCCGAGCGCGTCGGCGGCACCCAGGCCTGGGCTGGGGCGCCTGATGAGACCATGACGAACCCGACTGTTGCCGAGCTGATCGCCCGCTCGAACCGCCTGGGCGCCGACCCGAAGAACACCAACTACGCCGGCGGCAACACCTCCGCCAAGGGCACCGAGACCGACCCGGTCACCGGCGAGCCCGTCGAGCTGCTGTGGGTCAAGGGTTCCGGCGGCGACCTCGGCACGCTCACCGAGAGCGGCCTGGCCGTGCTGCGCCTGGACCGGATGCGCGCGCTGGTCGACGTCTACCCCGGCTCGACCGCGAGGACGAGATGGTCGCCGCGTTCGACTACTGCCTGCACGGCAAGGGTGGTGCGGCACCGTCGATCGACACCGCGATGCACGGCCTCGTGGACGCCGCGCACGTCGACCACCTGCACCCGGACTCCGGCATCGCGATCGCGACGGCGGCCGACGGCGAGGAGCTGACCGCGAAGATCTTCGGCGACCGGGTCGTCTGGGTGCCGTGGCGCCGCCCCGGCTTCCAGCTGGGCCTGGACATCGCCGCGATCAAGGAGGCGAACCCGCAGGCGATCGGCTGCATCCTCGGCGGGCACGGCATCACCGCCTGGGGCGACACCTGCGGCGAGGCCGAGGCCAACTCGCTGTGGATCATCGACACCGCGGCCAGCTACATCGACGACCCACGCGCAGGCCCGAGCCGTTCGGCCCAGCGCTGGCCGGGTACGCGCGCCCTGCCCGAGGACGAGCGGCGCGCCAAGGCCGCGGCCCTGGCCCCGACCATCCGCGGGCTCGCCTCGACCGACAAGCCGCTGGTCGGGCACTTCACCGACGTCGGACGTGGTGCTCGACTTCCTCGCCTGCGCGGAGCACCCGCGGCTGGCCGCGCTGGGCACCAGCTGCCCGGACCACTTCCTGCGCACCAAGGTCAAGCCGCTGCGTGCTCGACCTGCCCGCCGACGGCGTCCGTCGAGGAGTCGATCGCCCGGCTGCACGAGCTGCACGAGGCGTACCGCGCCGACTACCAGGGCTACTACGAGCGCAACGCCATCGCCGGACTCGCCCGGCGATCCGCGGCGCCGACCCGCTCATCGTGCTCGTCCCCGGCGTCGGCATGTTCAGCTACGGCGCGAACAAGCAGACCGCCCGGGTCGCCGGCGAGTTCTACGTCAACGCGATCAACGTGATGCGCGGCGCCGAGGCGCTCGTCGACCTACGCGCCGATCGACGAGGCGGAGAAGTTCCGCATCGAGTACTGGGCGCTGGAGGAGGCCAAGCTGCGGCGGATGCCGAAGCCGAAGCCGCTGGCCACGCGGATCGCGCTCGTCACCGGCGCCGCCTCCGGCATCGGCAAGGCCATCGCCACCCGGCTCGCCGCCGAGGGTGCCTGCGTCGTCATCGCCGACCTCGACCTGGAGAAGGCGCAGGCCGCGGCCGCCGAGATCGGCAGCGCGGACGTCGCGATCGGCGTCGCGGCCGACGTGACCGACGAGGCCGCGGTGCAGGCCGCGATCGACGCGACCGTGCTCGCGTTCGGTGGCCTCGACCTCGTCGTCAACAACGCCGGGCTCTCGCTGTCGAAGTCGCTGCTGGAGACCACCGTCGCCGACTGGGACCTGCAGCACGACGTGATGGCCAAGGGCTCGTTCCTGGTCTCGCGGGCAGCGCGCCAGGGTGCTCATCGACCAGGGGCTGGGCGGCGACATCGTCTACATCTCGTCGAAGAACTCGGTGTTCGCCGGACCGAACAACATCGCCTACTCCGCGACCAAGGCCGACCAGGCCCACCAGGTCCGGCTGCTGGCCGCCGAGCTCGGCGAGCACGGCGTCCAGGTCAACGGCATCAACCCCGACGGCGTCGTGCGCGGCTCCGGCATCTTCGCCGGCGGCTGGGGCGCCAAGCGCGCCGCGGTCTACGGCGTGCAGGAGGAGGACCTGGGCGCGTACTACGCCCAGCGCACGCTGCTCAAGCGCGAGGTGCTGCCCGAGCACGTCGCCAACGCCGTGTTCGTGCTGTGCCGGCCCGACCTGACCCACACCACCGGCCTGCACATCCCGGTCGACGCCGGCGTCGCCGCCGCGTTCCTGCGATGAGCGGGCGCGCGGCGGTCGCGGCGGTCGACCTGGGCGCCACCAGCGGCCGGGTCATGCTCGGCCACGTCGGTCCTGACGCAGCTGCGCCATCCAGACCGGTCGCGCGCTTCGCCAACGACCCGGTGCGGACCGCCGGACGGCCTGCACTGGAACATCCTCGGACCTCTACCGTGCGCGTCCTCGGGGGCGTGCGCGCGGCGGTGCAGGCCGAGCCGGGGCTGCGTAGCATCGGCGTCGACTCCTGGGCGGTCGACTACGGGCTGCTGCGCGGCAGGGCGGATGCTCGGCAACCCGTTCCACTACCGCGACGAGCGCACCGCCACGCGGGGTGGAGGCGGTGCACGCGCTGATCGGCCCGGAGGAGCTGTACGCGCGCAACGGCCTGCAGTTCCTGCCGTTCAACACGCTGTACCAGCTGGCGGCGGAGCGACTCGCGGGCAGCTTCGACTGCGCGCAGTCCATGGCCTGCTGATCCCCGACCTGATCGGCTTCTGGCTGACCGGACGCCTGGTCGCGGAGCGGACCAACGCGTCGACGACCGGTCTGCTGGACCCGTCGCACGGGGCAGTGGGACGAGGAGCTCATCGCTCGACTCGGGCTGCCGAGCGTCGCTGTTCCCCGAGCTGATCGACGCCGGGCAGCGTCGTGGGCCCGCTGCTGCCCGAGGTCGCTGCTGAGCTCGGCGCGTCGGCTACCGACGGGCCGGATGTCGTCGCCGTCGGCTCGCACGACACCGCCTCCGCGGTCGTGGCCGTGCCGATGACCGGACCGGGTCGCGGCCTACATCTCGTGCGGCACCTGGGGGCTGGTCGGCGTCGAGCTCGACAGGCCGGTCCTGACCGAGGCGAGTCGCGCGGCCAACTTCACCAACGAGGGCGGCGTCGACGGTCGCGTGCGGTTCCTGCACAACGTGATGGGCCTCTGGGTGCTCAGCGAGTGCATCCGCGCCTGGGGCAGGGGTGGGGACGAGCCCGACCTGCAGGAGCTTCTGCGCGGTGCGGCCACCCTGGCGCCCGGGTCTGTGGGCACCTTCGATATCGACGACCCCAGATTCCTTGCACCGGGGGACATGCCCGTCCGGATCTCCCAGTGGTTCCTGCGCGAGGGGCAGACCCCGCCCGGCAGCCGGATCGCCATGGTGCGCAGTGTCCTCGAAAGCCTCGCGCAGGCCTACGCCCGGGCGCTGGCCGATGCCGCGCGGTTGTCGGGGACCGAGATCACGAGGGTGCACATCGTCGGGGGCGGCTCGTTGAACGCCCTGCTGTGCCAGTTGACCGCCGATCGCGTCGGCGTGCCCGTCCTGGCCGGGCCGGTGGAGGCCACGGCCATCGGCAACGTGCTGATCCAGGCCCGCTCCCAGGGGTTGCTCGCGGGCAGCCTCGAGGATCTCCGGGAGCTCGTGGCTCGCACCTACCCGCCCCGGGAGTTCCTCCCCCGACCACGCACCACATTGAAGGGCTGATCAGCATGGTTGAGCATCGCGTCCCCAAGGCTCACGACCTCGCCCCGCTCATGAAGTTCAAGAAGGTCGAGCTCAACGGCCGCACCCGACGCCTCGCCGCGGCACTGACGATCGAGGACCTGCGAGCCATCGCCAAGCGGCGCACCCCGAAGGCCGCGTTCGACTACACCGAAGGGGCTGCCGAGGCCGAGATCTCATTGGCCCGTGCCCGGCAGGCCTTCCAGGACATCGAGTTCCACCCCTCGATCCTGCGCGACGTGTCCGAGGTCTCCACCGGATGGGACGTGCTCGGGGCCCCGGTCTCCTGGCCGTTCGGCATCGCCCCCACCGGGTTCACGCGGATGATGCAGACCGAGGGCGAGGTGGCGGGGGCGCATGCCGCGGCAAGGGCCGGCATCCCGTTCAGCCTGTCCACCATGGGGACCAGCTCGATCGAGGATGTGAAGGCCGCCAACCCGCAGGGGCGCAACTGGTTCCAGCTCTACATGTGGAAGGACCGCGATCGATCGATGGCGCTGGTGGAGCGGGCCGCCAAGGCCGGCTACGACACCCTCATCGTCACTGTCGACGTGCCTGTGGCCGGCGCTCGGCTGCGGGACAAGCGCAACGGGATGTCGATCCCGCCCGCCATCACTCCCGGGACCGTCCTCAACGCCCTTCCGCGGCCCGCCTGGTGGCTGAACTTCCTGACCACAGAACCGCTGGCGTTCGCCAGCTTGGACCGGTGGAGCGGAACCGTCGCCGAGCTGCTGGACACGATGTTCGACCCGACCGTGACCTTCGAGGACCTCACCTGGATCAAGGCCCAGTGGCCCGGCAAGGTGATCGTCAAGGGCGTGCAGAACATCGAGGATGCCCGGCGGCTGGCGGATTTGGGGATGGATGCCATCACGCTGTCCAACCACGGCGGCCGCCAGCTGGACCGGGCCCCGATCCCGTTCCACCTCCTGCCGGAGGTCGTGCGTGAGGTCGGGCGTGATCTCGAGGTCCACCTGGACACGGGCATCATGTCCGGCGCTGACATCGTCGCCTCGGTGGCGATGGGGGCGCGGTTCACGTTGATCGGCCGGGCCTACCTCTACGGGCTGATGGCTGGTGGCGAGGCCGGTGTGGATCGCGCCATCCAGATCCTCACCGAGCAGATCACGCGTACGATGCGGCTGCTGGGCGTGAACAGCCTTGAGGAGCTCACCCCGGCGCACGTCACCCAACTAGTGAGGCTGGCGCCGATGCCTCGCGGCGAATCGGGGGCCTGACACCGCGCTCGTCCTCCACCGTGGCAGGATGCGGATGCGCTCGTCGTGTGGGACAGGAGGCAGGGTCGTGCAGGCACCCACCCGGATCTCCGACGTGGCCGCCGCTGCCGGGGTCTCGGTCGGGACCGTGTCCAACGTGCTCAACCGTCCCGACATGGTCTCGCAGGACACTCGCGAGCGCGTCACTGCCGTCATCGCAAAGCTCGGCTACACGCGAAACGAGTCGGCGCGCCAGTTGCGGTCGGGCGCGAGCCGGGCGGTGGGCCTGATCGTCATCGATGCGTCCAACCCGTTCTTCACCGACGTGGCCAGGGGTGTGGAGGACGCGGTCCAGGAGGCGGGCGGTGTGGTGCTTCTCGGCAACAGTGCCGGGGAGCAGGCGCGTGAGGCGCGCTACCTCGAGCTCTTCGAGGAGCAGCGCGTGCGCGGCATCCTGTTGGCCCCCTCGGGTGACGATCCCCCCGATCTGCATGCACTGACCAACCTCGGCATCCCGGTCGTCTTCCTCGACCGCGCAGCCAACGACATCGGGCACTCCTCAGTCTCCGTCGACGACGTGGCCGGGGGCCGGGTCGCCGCCCATCACCTCGTCGAGCAGGGCCATCGAGCGATCGCCTTCGTGGGCGGACCCTGGACGCTCCGGCAGGTGCGGGATCGGCGGGAGGGGGCCGCCTCGGTGATCTCCTCGGTCGCGGGCGCGACTCTGGTGAACATCTCCACCTCCGAGCTGACCACGACGGCCGGACGCTGGGCCGCCGACCAGATCGCCGCCCTGCCGCCAGATCGGCGCCCGACCGCGGTGCTGGCCGCCAACGACCTGATCGCCATCGGGCTGCTCCAGGGCCTGTCCTCCCACCACCTGGCTGTGCCTGAGGACGTGGCGATCGTCGGGTACGACGACATCGAGTTCGCTGCCGCTGCGGCGGTGCCGCTGTCCTCGGTCCGCCAGCCCAGGACCGAGCTCGGCCGCGCAGGTGCAGAGCTGCTCTTCCTCGAGATCCTGGCGCGCCAGTCCGGGGAGCAGGTCGTCCTCGAGCACCGGCAGTTCGCCCCCGAGCTGGTGGTGCGGATGTCCTCGTCCAGGCAGGTGGGCGCTCGCGCCTGATCCGCCGATCCCGTGCCGGCGCAGGCTCGGGGGGTTGCGTCAGCACGAGCGGAGGGCTACGCTGATTGAAACGATTCAATTCAAGGAGTGGCGACATGGATCAGACCGTCCCTACGACTGCTGAGCTTCTGGCCTCCATGGGCGAGGCGGGGGCCAGGATCTGCACGATCGACGCCAGCGAGGCCGGTGCCGGCAACATCTCGTGCGCCATGGCCTGGCGGCCGGACCTGTCAGGGTTCGACCAGTCGCAGGAGATGGAACTGCCCAGCGTCGTTCCCGCCCTGGCCGGCAGGACGCTGCTGGTCACGGGTTCCGGACGGCGGCTGCGCCAGATCAAGGATGATCCGCTGGCCAATGTGGGCGCCCTGGTCGTGCACGAGGGCGGCCGGACCGGCACCCTGCACTTCTCGTCGCGGCGGCTGTTCAAGAACCTGACCAGCGAGCTGAACTCGCACCTGGCAGTCCACGAGGACCAGGTCCGCGAACGCGACGTGCAGTTCCTTTCGGTCGTGCACGCCCAGCCGGTCCACCTGACCTACCTGAGCCACATCGCGACCTACCGGGACACCGACACCATGAACGCGCGCCTGATCCGGTGGGAGCCTGAGACGATCGTGGCCCTGCCCGAGGGCATCAAGGTGCTCGAGTTCATGATCCCCGGCTCCGAGGAGCTCCAGATCCACAACGTGGCCGGGCTTCGCGGCCATCAGATCGTCCTGTGGAGCAAGCACGGCGTGATGGCGCGCTCGGATGTCTCCCCGACCGGTGCGGTCGACAAGATCGAGTACGCGGAGACTGCGGCCCGCTACGAGGTGATGGACCTGCAACTGGGTCAGAGGGCCGAGGGCCTGTCCATCAAGGAGCTCGGGCGGGTGGTCGCTGCATTCGACGTCCCCACGACGCTCGCCTGAGCGATCCGGGTTCGATTCCACTCGTTTTCGCCTGCTCAGCAGCTCGCCCGGGGAGCACCCGGGTACGCGCGAGCGCTGGTAGCCTCGGTGGCCCGACCTTGAGGAGTGCCGATGAAGTCCCTCACGCCGTACCTGAACTTCGACGGAACCACCGAGGAGGCCCTGTCCTTCTACGCCGAGGCACTCGGCGGAACGATGATGGGCGTGGCCCGATACCGGGATTTCGGCGCATCGATGGGCGAACTCTCCGAGGCCGACCTGGACAAGGTGGCCAATGCGGCCGTCGAACTGCCCAACGGCACCATGCTGATGGGCACCGACATGCTGGCCTCCCTGGGACAGGAGTTCCGCACGGGCAACGACTTCGCCCTGCACGTCGAGGCCGATGATGCGGCCGAGGCCCAGCGCCTGTTCGACGCTCTGTCCGTGGGGGGAGTGGTCCAGATGGAGCCGGCGTCCACCGAGTGGGCGGAATGGTTCGGAGGGTGCACGGACCGGTTCGGTGTCGAGTGGATGATCAGCTACACCGGTGCGGTCGTCTTCGAGAGCTGACCGGTCGCCTCACTCGGCAGACAGCGAGAGGTCCACCATCAGCTCGTTGGCCAGGTCCTCGAGCACCGACTGGAGGTCGGTGATCGGCACGTTCGGCGGTGCCAGGAGGGTCGCGGTCGCCTCGAACAGCATCCCGCCGGCCATCGGGGCCTCGCGGGTGGAGGTCTCGAGGTCCTCGATGCTGACCTGATGGGCTGCCAGGGCGCTGGAGATGTCATGCACGATCCCCGGCCGATCCGCACCGACGAGCTCGAGGCTCAGGCGTGTGACCTCCGCGCTGGCGGGGCCATCCTCGGCACCCCGCTCGACGGTGACATCGAGCAGCCCCTGGGTCCCCAGCGGTCCGAGCTCGCTGATCAGCGCCTCGGCGCGGTCATCAGGAACAGCCACGACGACGATGCCGGCGAACTTGCCCGCCAGGCGCGTCATCTGGCTGCGCTGCCAACTGCCGTCGTGCTCGGCGATCACACCGGACAGGGCGGAGACCAGACCGGATCGATCGTCACCGATCACCGTGAGAACGAGGGTGGCCATGCCGGCAGGCTACCGCCGTACCGTCCTGCGCGTCCCACGGCCCGGGCCAGACGCGCGACGCAGGCAGGCGCGGTGCTACCCGGACTCCTTCGTGGAGGGCGCCGAGGCGCCTCCAGCCCTGACCTGTGCCCCGTGGCATCTCTTCCACTTCAGCCCCGACCCGCAGGTGCACGGGTCGTTGCGCCCGCGTGCCCCGTCGGCGGCGGCGTACCAGCCGCGCACTGCGGTCGCGTCCTGACCGGCGCGCAACTGGTCGGCCATGAACCGCATCGGCGCATCGACGTGCGCGAAGAACGCCTTGTACCCGGCGCACAGGTGGTGCAGGCCGGGCTCGCCGTCCGGTGTGGTGGCGAACCGGTCCTTGGGGCAGCCGCCGTTGCAGGCGAAGCGCACCTCGCAGTCCAGGCAGTACTGCGGCAGCGAGTCGAGCTTCGCGGTGCCGAATGTGCGCTGCGCGGGCAGGTCGACGAGCTCGAGCATCGTTCGACCTCCCATGATGTTGCCCAGCAGGTACTCAGGCTCGACGTAGTGGTCGCAGGAGTAGAGGTCGCCGTTGTGCTCCAGGGCCAGCGCAGAGCCGCAGGTCCGGGCGTGTACGCACAGGCCGACCTGGTCCATGCCCAGCCAGTGCGCGAGCGCTGTGTCGAACATCTGCACGAACACGTCGCCGACGTCGTGCCGGGCCCATTCCTCGAACACCTCGATCAGGAACCGACCGTACTGTTCGCCGGTGACGCTGCGATGGGTGACCGCCGCACCGGCCTGGCGGTACAGCGGGCGGTCCTTGGCCCGCACCCCCCAGCCGGAGTCCGCCATCGGGAGCATGTCAGGGGTCATCCGTTCCACGATCGGGATGAACTGGATGAACGCAGCTCCCAAGTCGTCGCGCAGGAACCGGTACACCTCCAGGCCGTGGTCGGCGTTGGCCGCATTGACGGTGGTCAGCGCGTTCCAGTCGACGCCGTGGCGGCGCAGGACATCCCAGCCCCGCAGCACCCGGTCGAAGGTGTTCTTGCCGCCCTTGTCCACGCGGTACGCGTCGTGCATCTCGCGGGTTCCGTCGATCGACAGGCCGACGAGGAAGCCATTCGCGGCCAGGAACTCGCCCCACTGGTCGTCAAGGAGCGTCCCGTTGGTCTGGATCGTGTGCAGGGCCCGCTGGCCCGGCCCGGCGAACCGCGTGGCCAACTCCACGCTGCGGGTGAAGAAGTCCAGGCCCATCAAGGTGGGCTCGCCGCCCTGGTAGGACACCATCACCTCAGCGTCCGGGGGGTGCGCGGCGAACAGCTGCGCCAGGTAGGCCTCGTGCACCTCGGGGGCCATCCGGAAGTCGCTGCCCGGGTACAACTGCTCCTTCGACAGGAAGAAGCAGTACTCGCAATCGAGGTTGCACACAGCCCCGGTGGGCTTGGACATGACGTGGAAGTCCCGCTCGCGGCCTGTTCGGGTCATGAGTCGCCCCCGGCGGCAGCGATGCGACAAAGGTCCGAGCCGTCCAAGGGACTCCCTTCGGTCAGGTCGTCGGGCCGAATCCTGGTGCGTGCGGCCACCTCCAGTGTAGACATGTATGACCGTCCGATCTCGAGCCAGTCAACTCCGGGTAGCGTCCGCCGCTGCTCCTGCTGCACAGCGCGAGGCTGCCGCGCAGGGGAGCCGCACGGGCAGTGACCAACGGGTTCGGATGTCTACACTGTGGTTGTCAGTGGCAACCTCGGCCGAGGCAGTGGGCGTGGCGCCTGTTGCTGCGGGGTTCGCCCAGATCATCGAAGGACGGAGCAGGGGTCATGGCGGGTTTTCTGGGAAGGCTGTTGGAGGCGCGCGCGGACCTCGGCGTTCCTGAGCGGGCGGGGATCCTGGCGGGGTCGACGGTGGTTGGTCGGTCGTTCAGTCGTGGTTTGATGCCGCGTTCGACGTCGGACCAGGCGATCGTCACGGGGGTTTCTTCGGTCTTGAACTATGGGCTTACGGCCACGTCGCAGTCGTTGATCGAGGCTGTGGCGCTGAGGGTGGCCGGGCGCGGCCCTGACACCGCCCAGCGCCGGATGGCCCAGCGGGGTGTGATCCTGGCTGGTGACGTCGCAGCGATCGGCATCGGCGTGGCGGCGCAGCGGTTCCTGGCCCAGGCCAAGGACGAGCCGATCGCTCGGGCGTGGGGCCGGACGTTCAGTTGGCGGGTGGCCGTGGGCGGGATGGCCGGGGCGATCATCGTGACCAGCGACTTGCTCATCGACGGGGCCGCCGGCGAGAACCGCGCCTGGGTGCGCAACGTGCCCGTCGCGCTGCCGTTGGGGGCGGGGTTGGCTGCGTGGCAGTACTACCGGCTGCACGCGAAGATGCGCGAGGAGGGGGTCACCCACGACGCCGAGGGTGAAGCTCTTGACGACTCGCAGGGCATTGCCGTGGGCAAGGCCGTGGCGATCGGCGCTGGCGTCTCGGCGGCACTGTACGTCGCGGCCAGGGGTGAGCGGCTGTTCGCCGGTGGGGTGGGTTCAGCCCTGACGTCGGTGAATCCAAACCTTGAGCTGATTGGTCGGCCTGTGGGGCACGCGGTGGCCTTCGGCCTCCTCGGCTTCGGCGGGTTCAAGGGCCTGCAGCACGTCTTCCACTCGGCGGAGACCAGTGGGGATGCTGTGGAGGCCGCCTATTCGATGTCTCCGACGTCGGAGTTCGTCAGCGCTGGCCCGCGCAGCGCGGTGCCGTTGGAGACGATCGGTCGGGAGGGTCGC
Organism: uncultured Actinomycetes bacterium; assembly: GCA_963788325.1. GTDB lineage: Bacteria > Actinomycetota > Actinomycetes > S36-B12 > CAIYMF01 > Prado023. The sequence continues at coordinate 194,083 of CAWBGJ010000014.1, read as the reverse complement.
CGGTTCGTGAACATGGCGCTGACGGTTGAGGAGATCGAGGCGGTGATGGGCGGGCCGGCCAAGGCCCCGATCCGGGTCTTCGTGGGGTTGGAGACCAAGGACACGACCAGCGAGCGCGCGGACCTGGCGATGCGCGAGCTGGAGACCCTGGGCGCTTTCGAGCGGGCGCACATCGTGTTCATGTCCCCGACCGGCACCGGGTACCTGAACTACGTCACCGCGGAGTCGTTGGAGTTCCTGACCCGCGGGGATGTGGCGCTGGTGGCGATGCAGTACTCGTTGCGCCCGTCGCCGTTGTCGTTGTTCCGGGTCGGGATCGGGATCGACCAGAACAACGCGTTCCTGCATGCCCTGAAGTGGCGGTTGTCCGCGATCCCTGAGGATGTCCGCCCGAAGTTGCACATCTTCGGGGAGAGCCTGGGCGCCCAGACCTCCGAGGACATCTTCGCCGAGGAGGGCACCGAGGGCCTGCACCGGGTCGGTATCGACCGAGGCCTGTTCCTGGGTACCCCGGCTGCCACCAAGTTCCGGCAGAGGTGGCTCTCGGACCCGGCGGCGATGGACCCGCAGGGTGAGATCGTCGAGGTCGACAACTACGGCGAGTTCCTGGCCCTGCCCCAGGAGGTCCGCGACCGTGCCCGCTACTTCTTCCTGACCCACCACAACGACTCGATGCCGAAGTTCTGGTTCCCGCTGGCCGTCCAGGCCCCGGCGTGGATGGGCCCGCCGGAGACCCGGGAGCCCGGGGTGCCCAAGGAGACGGCGTGGCGGCCCTACACGACGTTCCTGATCACGTTCATCGACGTGAAGAACGCCATGAACGTGATCCCCGGTCAGTTCGTGGCCAACGGCCATGACTACCGCGCCAGCCTGGCCCGATTCACCTCCCTGGCCTACGACCTGCCCGCCGAGGACCAGACCATCGCCGAGCTCGACCGCGTCCTCGCGGCCCGGGAACTCAAGTGGGCCGAGATGCGCGTCATCGACCAGCAGTACGCCGACGCCCAGGCAGCAGTCAGAGCCCAACTCGCCAAGTGGGGCGACGAGGATGCCCACGCGCCGATGCCGGCAACGAGCGCGCCCGTTCCGGGGGCTCCTGGCGAGCCGTCGTAGTGGCGTAGCGCGCGTGGCGTCCGCCCCAGCAGCTGCAGTGGATGTGGCTACGCGCCCTCTGCCCGGTTGGCGACGTCAGGGACGGCGCCATGGCCCCGGCCGAGGTCCAGGAGTGCGTTGGCCAGGGCCGCCAGCACCTCCGTGGGGGTCTCGGTGAGCCCGGTCCCCGTCCTGATCCGGGGCTCGAACGCGGCCCAGCCAACGACGAGGGCGGCCACTGCCCCGACCGCGACCTCGGGGGTCAGCACCGGGAACTGCGCGGTGGGCTGGGGCTCCCCAGCCGCGCTGCGCTTCTGGATGTCGGACTTCAGGGCGGCCAGGAGCAGGGCGATGACTGGTGCCCGGTCGGAGTGCCTGGCGGCGCCCTCCTCGGTGAGCATGGAGTTGACCAGCACCAACAGGGAGTCCCTGCGGCTGAGCAGGGTATGGACGATCCGCTCCACCCCCTGAAGCGCGGATTCAGGGCTGCCGCTGGTGAACCCGAGGATCTCGTGGACGGTCCGGTCGATCACGGCATGCTCGAGGTCCGCCTTGTTGCCGATGTAGCGGTAGATGAGCGTATGCGGGACCTTAGCCCGCTCTGCGATCTCCCGGACCGAGATCTCGCCCATCGGACGGGTCGCCATCAACTCGGCGGCGGCGTCGAGGATCGCCTCCCGCTTGGCCGCCGAGGACGAGGCGTTACCGCTGACGGGCGACAGGCTCCCAGCTCGCCAGGCCTCGATGTCTCCGCGCAGCCAGAGGTTCGTGCGTCCCTTGCCTCGGGTCACCGCCGGCCGAGGGAAGTCGGCGTACCGGCGCCGGTAGGTCGACACGCTGTGCCGATGGGCCAGGCCCAGCGTGCGGGCAACCTGGCTGCTGTCGATCAGGTCGTCGGGCTCGATGGGGCTCACGTGCACAGTCAACCCAAGTAGACAGAAGTGCGCCAGTCCCTGCGGGTGGTGGCCGCCCTGAATCGAACGGATTACCAAGAGGTAATGTTGTCTACTCAAAGGCAGGCTGCGATCGCAGCGGCCAGAAGACCAGGAGGCAGCGATGCGGGGTCATGAACGGCGTGAGGATCGGCGTGAGGAGCGGGCGAACTTCGGGGTCCGGGGAGGTGCGGATCGGTACCAGATGCGCGAGAAGATGCTGTCGATCGGCGACGACTTCTGGATCCAGGACGAGTCGGGGCAGCGGGCCTTCAAGGTCAATGGCAAGGCGCTGCGGATACGCCAGACCCTGGTGATCGAGGATCCCAGGGGCGCGGAGCTGATCAAGATCCAGGATCGGCCCGTGCGGGTGCGTTCGGTCATGGAGGTGGAGGATGCCTCCGGCGTGACGGTGGCCACGGTGAAGAAGGCGATGGTCACCCCCCTGCGCGAGCGATTCACCATCGACCTGCCCGGCGGGGGGCAGATGACCGCGCAGGGCAACATCACCGACCACGAGTTCGACATCGAGTCGGGCGGGGCCAAGGTGGCCGAGGTGTCGAAGAAGTGGTTCCGCGTGCGTGACTCCTATGGTGTGGAGGTGGCACCGGGGCAGAACGCCCCGCTGCTCCTGGCGATTGCCGTGTGCATCGACCAGATGGCTGCGGGCTGACTTGTACATCGGCGTCCCCGCGCTGGGCGGGGACCTCAGAGCAACCTAGGGAGAGGACTTCTCGATGAACGTCAATGATCCGAGCTTCTGGGACATCCTGGTGTGGAGCTTCTGGTTCTTCATCTGGATCGCAGCGATCATGATCTGGGTGCGCTGCCTGTTCGACCTGTTCTCCGACCACACCCTGTCCGGGTGGGGCAAGGCAGGATGGGCGCTGCTGCTGATCTTCGTGCCGTGGTTGGGGGCCTTCATCTACCTGATCGCCCGTGGGCGGAGCATGAATGAGCGGCAGATGGCTGCCGTGGCCGATGCCCAGGCGGCGCAGGAGCAGTACATCGCTTCGGTTGCGGCGAAGTCGACCAGCCCTGCCGACCAGATCGCCAGCGCCAAGGGGCTGCTGGACTCCGGGGCGATCAGCCAGGCTGAGTTCGACGCCCTGAAGACCAAGGCCCTGACCTGACCTGACCGGACCTGACCGGACCTGACCTGACCGGACACCGAACCAACAACGAAGGAGCACCATGACCGAGATCGACAACCCCACCACTACTGATTCCGCTGACGGCCATGAGGCAGACGTCGTCGGCGCAGTCGTCACTGATGGCGCCTACACCCTGCTCGTGGCCAACTTCAACAGCACCGACACCGCGTGGGCGGCCTACGAGAAGCTCAGGGCGATCGAGGACGGGGCGACCGTCGAGATCGAGGGCGTGGTCGTCGTGAAGCGCGAGGGGGCTGGCCCCGTGGAGATCCTCAAGGCCACCGACCACAGCACCACGACCGGGCTGAAGTGGGGTGTCGTCGGCGGCGTCGTGCTGGGCGTGATCTTCCCGCCGTCCATCCTGGGCAGTGCCGTGGCGCTGGGTGGGATCGGTGCGGCCACGGGCAAGGTGCGCGAGCTGCACCACCGCAGCGACCTGGCCGACGAGTTAGAGAACGCCATCCCGCCCGGGCACTCCGGCCTGGTCGCCCTGGTATCCGATCCCGGCGCCGTCGAGATCCGCAACGCCATGGCCGCGGCGGACGCAATCGTGTCCCGGTCCGTGGACAAGGTAATGGCCGCGGACATCAAGGCAGCTGCCCAGCACTCAGAGGCTGCTGACAGCGCAGAGGACGCGACGTCCTGAGATCACGGCTTGGCCAGATGGTTCTGCGCTCCTGGGTGATCCACTGACCCGGGAGCGCAGAACCGTCAACCCACGGCCGGAGCCGGGGCCTGTGCATCAACCCACGACTGGAGCCGGGGCCTCGTCTGGGATGTCGTCGATCTCGGCATCCTCGAAGGCAGCATCCTCCTGCGACTCGACGGCGACGTTGGGCAGGATCCGGTCCAACCACCCCGGCAACCACCAGTTGGCGTTGTGCAGCTGGTACATGACCGAGGGCACGATGATCAGGCGGATCACGAAGGCGTCGAACAGCACGGCGGTGGCCAGGGCCAGGCCGAACAGCTTGATCGTGGGCTCATCGCCCAGGACGAACGCCGCGAACACACTGATCATGATGGCCGCGGCGATCATGACCACCCGGCCGGACGCCGCGAGCCCGCGACGTACGGCCTTGTCGTTGTCCCGGGTGTGGCCCCACTCCTCCTGCATCCGGGAGACCAGGAAGACGTGGTAGTCCATGGATAGGCCGAAGAGGATCGCGAACACCATGATGGGCAGGAACGGCATGATGGGCCCAGTGCTGCTGACGCCGAAGAAGTCGGCCATCCAGCCCCACTGGAAGACCGCCACCGTGACGCCCATTGCGGCGGCCAGGGACAGCAGGCTGGTCACGACACCGGTCAGGGGGACCAGGATCGCGCGGAAGAGCAGCACGAGTGCCAGGAAGCCGAACCCGATCACGACGAACAGGAACAGCGGCAGGGCGTCGGTCAGCACTGTCGTGAAGTCCGAGGTGATGGCCAGCGTGCCGCCCACCAGGACTGTGAGACCAGTCGCCTGAGCCACCGGTGGGATCACCTCGCCGCGGATCCGGACGAGGAGTTCCTCGGTCTCAGCCGCCTGCGGCGAGGTGGTCGGGATGACCTGGACCACGGTCGCCGAGGCGTCGGGTGCCATCGGCAGCGGGATGGCCACAGCCACCCCCGGATCGGCGCTCAGGGCCCCAGCGAGCTGCGCCACCGCCGCGTTGTCCCCGGGTGTCGCGGTCTCGGCGCTGACCAGGAACGGGCCGTTGAGCCCCGGGCCGAAGCCCTCGGCGATCAGGTCGTAGGCGACTCGCGACGAGGTGCCCTCGGGCCGTCCGCCGTCGTCGGTGAAGCCCAGGCGCATGGAGCCGATCGGCAGGGCGAGCACGACCACCACGGCCAGTGCGAGGCCGCCGACCACCTTGAAGTGCCGCTGCAGCCACTGGCCGTACCGGGCGAACCCGGAGCCGGCCGGGTTGTGCACCTTGGGCTTGCGGGCCCAGGGCATCCGTACGGCGAAGGCACGCCTGCCCAGCAGCGAGAGCACCGCTGGCAGCAGGAACGTCGCGCCGAGCAGCATCATCAGGACCGTGCCGATCGAGGCCACGGCCAGGCCGTTGAAGAACTCGAATCCGATCACGAACAGGCCGCTGAGGGCGATGATCACCGTGGCCGCCGCGAACAGCACGGAGCGCCCGGCAGTTCGCACGGACTCCAGCACCGCATCCCGGGGTTCCCGGCCGACGTCGAGTGCCTGCCGGTAGCGGTTGATGACGAACAGCGAGTAGTCGATGCCGACACCCAGGCCGATCATCGCGGCCAGCGTGGGCGCGAAGGTGGCGACGTTGAGGAAGTTGGCGGTGATCAGGACCAGGGCCTGGCCCAGGCCCAGGGAGAGCAGGGCGGTGCCCACGGGGAGCAGGGCGCCGATGAGGGAGCCAAACGCGAAGAGCAGGATCAACAGGGCGATCGAGACGCCGATGCCCTCGGAGCTCGGCGGCTCGGTGGCGGCGGCGTCCAGTGCCTGCCCGCCGGCGCCGACGGCCAGTTCTTCCACGCCGTCAGCCGTCTGGGTCGCCTCGAGCACCGCCGAGATGTCGTCCATCGGAATCTCGCCCACGGGGGCCCCGAACGTGACGGTGGCATAGGCCACCGACCCGTCCACGCTGATGCCGGCCGGGCCCAGGCCCGCCAGCGCCTTCGCCTGGTCCTCGGTGGGAGCGCTGGCCTGCGCGGCGGGTGCAGCCGTCGCGTCGGCGTCCCCGGCGTCGCCGGCGTCCCCGGCCGAGCTCTGGGCGGGATCGGCGCCGGGCTGGGTGGCGGGGTCAGGGCATCCCGAACCCAGGGGTGCGCCATAGGGCCCCACCACGCAGGTCACGGAGGGGTTGCTCGCGATCTCGGTGAGCAGCGCAGTGGCGGCTTGCTGCGTGGCCGGATCGGTCACCGTCCCCGACTCCGGGCTCCACACCACCCTGACCGTTGCCTCGGTGAGGGCATCCTCGACGCCGGGGATCTGGCCGAGGACCTCCTGGGCTGCCGCTGACTCCGTGTCCGGCAGCTCGAAGGAGTCGTTGTACGACCCGCCGAACCGGGCGGCCAGCCCAGCGATCAGGACCGCGAAGACCAGCCAGGCCCCCAACGCGCGCCAGGGGCGGTTGACGGCCCATCTCGACAGTGGTCCCATGAAAGGCTCCCTCGGGTAGGGTGCGACAGTTGCGTGTGTCGCACATGCAATGTCGGTCAGCGTAGATTACGTGTGCCACACACGCAAACAGCCTGTAGGGCAAGGAGGGACCGGACCCCGATGGCCAGCGCAGACAACGCCCGCATCGAGGCGGCCTTCAGCGGACGGACGCACGATGCCGCCCTCGTCGAGCGCCTGGATCGCGCCCTGCTGCAGATGCGTCGGACGGTCGTGCGCCCGCCCACTGCTCAGGTGCCCATCCCTGCCCTGCAGCGCACCGTGGATGTGGCCAAGGTGGCAGCCTGCCTCGCAGTCGGGGACCTCGAGGCCCTCGATGACTCAGCGGTGCCGGCCTCGGTCAAGGACGTGGCGGCAGCGTTGAGCCTCGAGCACTCGACGGCAAGTCGGCTGCTCGTCGAGACCGAGGCTGAGGGGCTCATCGCCCGCACGGTCGATCCACGAGACCGCCGGCGGACCGTGGTGCACCTGACCGACACCGGCCGAGCCGTGGTCGCCCAGAGCGTCTCGATCAGGACGTGGGCGATGGATGCGTTCCTGTCCGACTGGAGTGCCCGCGAGTTGCGCGACTTCACTGAGCTGGTCGAGAAGTTCAGCGCCAGCATCGCAGCACGCCACGACGAGGTGATCGACACCGTGCTGCAACGCGTCCACGACGCCAGCTGACGGCCGGGACGCACTGCCCCAGGGATCTCACATCGCCGCGAGCATCGCATTGGCCGCCCTCGGCGTTCAGCCTGCCCAGTGACCGAGAATCAGCCGCGAGCAGGCGATGGCCCGAACCGCCAGCGACGCCACGGAGAGAGCATGCGACCGGCCCCGAAGCTCTCCGTTCACTTGGGCACCGGATCACCAATTCGGCGGGTTTGCAGCTTGCCGAGGATGCCGGCTGCTGGGTCAACCAGCAACAGACCGATGAGCCCAGACAGCGCGTAGCCGGTGAAAAGCGACATCATGAACAGGACCCCGAGATAGCCGCTCGTCAATTGCCCTCGCAACACGGCGGTACGAACGATCGGTGTAGTGGGCTTGCGCAGATGAGCATGGACGCGCAGCTGACGCGAAACCATGGTCAAGGACCCGCTGATCACAAACATCGTCCCGATGTAGAACGCGACGACCTGTTGTTCGCCGTGGGCGCCAATATCCGACTGGCTGAGCAAACTGGTCGGGAAGGGGAACACCACGACGGCGAAGAGCCAGAGGGTGTTCCACCTCATGATCGCGCCGTTGATCGCACAGGCAGTGTCGAAGACGCGATGATGCGCCATCCAGAAGGTCATGATGACCGCCCAACTGATCAAGAAACTCGTGATCAGCCCACTGTTCTCGCGCCACAGGTACCCCAGCGGATCGTTCCCGTCAGCCGTCGGGATGGTGACACCGGCGAGCGGCAGGATCAGCAGGGTGATGGCGATGGCCACCACCCCGTCACTGAAGGCCACGATTCGGTCCGGTGCGTACTCGTTGTCGGCCGTTGCCGGCATCGGTGCCTTCTCCGCGGTCACGTGAGCATTGTGGCAGGCCAGGGGATCCAGCAGCGATAGAGCCACATTCGCGTCCGCGATGGCCTCCACCGCGTCAGAGCGCAATGGGCGGCGGTCTTCGCTGACGCCGAATCGGCGCGGACTGGGAACGGGTCGACGGTCCGGGGTTGTGCCGCAGCCGACTTGTGCCCCAACTGTGCCAAGGCGAGCCCCCGAAGGGACTCGCCTTGGCACAGTGCAGGTCAGGGGCAAGTTGCGGCCCCGAAAAGGGGGGAACTCAGATGTCGTAGTACAGCTCGAACTCGTGCGGGTGCGGGCGCAGGCGGATCGGGTCGACCTCGTTCGTGCGCTTGTAGGCGATCCAGGTCTCGATCAGATCGTCGGTGAACACCCCGCCCTCGGTGAGGTAGGCGTGATCAGCCTCAAGGGCATCGAGCACCTCCGGCAGCGAACCCGGGCACCTGCGGGATGTCGGCCGCCTCGTCCGGCGGGAGCTCGTAGAGGTCCTTGTCGACCGGCTCGCGGGGCTCGATCTTGTTCTTGATCCCGTCCAGGCCGGCCATGAGCATGGCCGAGAACGCGAGGTACGGGTTGCTCGACGGGTCGGGCACGCGGAACTCGATGCGCTTGGCCTTCGGGTTCGAGCCGGTGATCGGGATGCGGATGCACGCCGAGCGGTTGCGCTGGCTGTAGACCAGGTTGACCGGGGCCTCGTAGCCCGGCACCAGGCGGTGGTAGGAGTTCACCGTCGGGTTGGTGAAGGCCAGCAGGCTGGGGGCGTGCTTGAGCAGCCCGCCGATGTACCAGCGCGCCATGTCCGACAGGCCGCCGTAGCCGGCCTCGTCGTAGAACAGCGGCTTGCCGTCCTTCCACAACGACTGGTGCACGTGCATGCCCGAACCGTTGTCGCCGAAGACGGGCTTGGGCATGAAGGTCACGGACTTGCCCGCGGCCCAGCCGACGCCCTTGATGACGTACTTGAACTTCATGACGTCATCGGCAGCCTTGGCCAGCTCGTCGAAGCGGTAGTTGATCTCCGCCTGGCCGGCAGTGCCGACCTCGTGGTGCGCGCGCTCCACGGTCAGGCCCACCTGGCCGAGCATGAGGCTCATCTGGTCGCGCAGGTCGGCGAAGTGGTCGACCGGCGGGACGGGGAAGTACCCGCCCTTGTAGGGGGTCTTGTACCCGCGGTTGGGGGTGCCGTCCTCCTCGTACTCCACGCCCGAGTTCCACTTGCCCTCGATGGAGTCGATGAAGTAGTAGCCGGCGTTCTGCTTGGTCTCGAACCGCACCGAGTCGAAGATGTAGAACTCGGCCTCGGGTGCGAAGAACGCGGTGTCCGCGATGCCCGTGGACTTCAGGTACGCCTCAGCCTTCATCGCGATGTTGCGCGGGTCGCGGCTGTAGGGCTCGTCGGTGAACGGGTCGCGGATGGACATGTTGATGATGAGCGTCTTCTCGGCCCGGAACGGGTCGAGGAAGGCGCTGCCGAGATCGGGGATGAGCTTCATGTCCGACTCGTGGATCGCCTGGAAGCCGCGGATCGAGGACCCGTCGAACATCTGGCCTTCGGTGAAGAACTCCTCCGGGAGGCCCTGGGCGGGGACGTTGAAGTGCTGCATGACGCCGGGCAGGTCGCAGAAGCGGACGTCGACGAACTGCACGTCCTCCTTCTTGATGAACTTGAGGACTTCCTCCGCTGTGCTGAACAAGACCAACCTCCTGGGATCAGGCCGCGACGACGCGGCCCTGGATGGGGGGGCACTGACCGCGATCCGGGAGTTCCGGGGCCGCCGCTTCGTCGGTGACGCTATGCGGACGGGATTTCTCGGCAGTGTCCCCATTGTTTCGCGCGCGTTACGCGGTCCGGCCGGCGGGGGTCCAGCGGGGGTCGGGAGCCGGGGGCCGGCACATAGCCGCCCTCGGGCTGCCGGCTCGCGGGAACGCAGGTTTGTGGTTGATAGGGCAGGTGACCGAGGCCCCCACGACGGGGAACGCGCTCCGCACGGTCGAAAGATCCTCGCGGACGGCACTGGGTTCGACCAGAACTCGGCGATCGGCTGGGGTGACCGGGTTCGCCAGCGGTCTTTCCACCAGAACTCGGCGTTCCAGCGCACGGGGCCGCCCGCGCCGGCAGTGGCAGTCGGGCTCGGTGCGCACGGCCGGCGGCGGCCGAAGCCCCCGTGCCGGCGGTGCTCAGGCGCGCAGCACGAGGCTGTCAACCGCTCGGTCGTGCAGCCCGCGCCCCTGGGCGTCCCACACCAGGGGTGGGATGACCAGGCAGATCAGGACGGTGCGCAGCGCGGCGGCCACCAGGCCCAGGCGCCGGGTGCGACCCAGCACGCGGATGCCCAGAAGCCGTTGGCCGAAGGAGGCCCCCCACAACCAGGTGAGCACCGTGACCTCGAGGGCGAAGATGCCGAGCGTGGCGAACTGCTCCCAGGGCGCGGTCGGTTCGCCGACCAGGGCGCGCGAGATCAGCAGCGCGGCGAACCAGTCGATGAAGAGGGCGACCACCCGCCGGCCGGTCGGCGCCATCGAGCCGGGTCCTGAGGCGGGCAGGCCCAGAGACTGCCCGCGGTAGGCCTCCTCGTCGGGGTGAGGAGCGCCCGACGCGTCGGACACACTCACCGCATCTTGCCGCCGCGCGGCATCCGGCCGCTCTTGGGCATGGGTCCCTTGGGCATCGGCAGCGGTGCGTTGGCCAGCGCGTCGAGGCGCTTGCGCAGCGTGGTGACCTCACCGGGGGCCAGCACCTTGGGCAGCTTGCGCAGGTGCTTGTCGAGTTGGGCGATGGCGATCTGGCCCTCCTCGGTCCCGATCGTCAGCTCGCTGATCGGCGCCTCCGAGACGAACCGGGCCGTGCGCTTGCGCTCACTGGCGATCAAGCCGGGGAGCGCAGGGCTGGTGCCCTCACCGATCAGGATGATCCCGGGGCGTCCGACCGCGCGGTGCACGATGTCCTGGTGCTTGTTGGCGGCCACTGCCGGGGTGACGCCCCAGCCTGCCTTGGACATGTTCTGGATCACGGCCACAGCGGCGCCGGGTTGCCCCTCGATGGACCGGTACGCCGATCTCATCGCCCGGCGGCTGAAGATGATCGCCACGATCATGAGCGCGGTCGTCACGCCCAGGATCACGAAGGTGATCATGTTGCCGGTCAACGACCCGATGGCGATGAAGACGGCCATCACCACCACGACGATCCCGCCAAGGATCCATCCCAGCTTGGGGTCGTGCTGCTTGGCCATCCGGTAGTTGTCCCGGATCACGCGGACGCGGTCACCCATCTTCGACATGGGCGCGATCCTACCGTCCGGCGCGGGCGGCGATGGCTTGCGCGTGGAGCCTGCCGGCGCGGTACGAGGAGCGCACGAGGGGCCCGCTCATGACGCCGAGGAAGCCCAGCTCCTCGGGCGTGCTCGGCCAGGTCGACGAACTCCTCGGGGCGCACCCAGCGCTCGACCGGATGATGCCGGGGGGTGGGCCGCAGGTACTGGGTGATCGTGATCAGGTCGCACCCGGCGCTGCGCAGGTCGGCCAGCGCGACGTGGACCTCGTCGATGGTCTCGCCCATGCCCAGGATCAGGTTGGACTTGGTGACCATCCCGGCGCCGCGGGCCTGGGTGATGACGTCCAGGGAGCGTTCGTAGGTGAACGCCGGCCGGATCCGCTTGAAGATCCGCGGGACCGTCTCCAGGTTGTGGGCCAGCACCTCGGGGGCCGCATCGAACACCTGGGCCAGGAGCTCGGGGATGCCGGAGAAGTCCGGGATGAGGACCTCGACGCCGCACCCGGGGTTGCGCTCGTGGATCGAGCGCACCGTCTGCGCGTAGAGCCAGGCACCCTCGTCGGGCAGGTCGTCGCGGGCGACGCCGGTGACGGTGGCGTAGCGCAGGCCCATTGTGGCCACCGATTCCGCGACGCGCCGCGGCTCGTCCCGGTCCAGCGGCTCGGGTCGACCGGTGTCGATCTGGCAGAAGTCGCAGCGCCGGGAGCACTGCGCGCCACCGATCAGGAACGTGGCCTCCCGGTCCTCCCAGCACTCGTAGATGTTGGGGCAGGCCGCCTCCTGGCAGACCGTGTGCAGGCCCGCCCCGGCGACTCGCTCTCGCATCGCCATGAACTCTGGACCGGTGCGGGCGCGGGTCTTGATCCAGTCGGGCTTGCGCTCGATCGGGACGCTGGCGTTGCGCGCCTCGACGCGCAGCATCCGCCGGCCATCAGGGGTGATCACGCGGGCAAGCCTACGTGGCACGCTTCGTACCCGCCCGGTCTGCGTAGTCGATTCGACCCATTCCAACGGCCGATTCGACTACGCAGATGGGCGTGGGGCCAGGAGTTGCTCGACCCTGGCCCGGACCAGCGCGCGCACCTGCACGACCGTGACGTCCCGGCCCAGTTCGGCCGACAGCGAGGTGACCGTGGCGTCGCGGATCCCGCACGGCACGATCCGGTCGTACCAGCTCAGGTCGGGGTCACAGTTCAGCGCGAAGCCGTGCATCGTGACACCCCGGGAGACTCGGACCCCGATGGCCGCGATCTTGCGCTCACCACCGCGGTCGTCAGCGGGGATCCACACGCCCGAGCGCCCCGGCACCCGGCCGGCTGCAACCTCGAGGTCGGCGCACACGTCGATGAGCATGGCCTCCATCCGTCGGACGTGGGCCACGACGTCGATCGGATCGGGCAGGCGCACGATCGGGTAGCCCACCAACTGGCCGGGGCCGTGCCATGTGATCTTCCCGCCCCGGTCGACGTCAATGACCGGCGTGCCGTCGAAAGGTCGGTCCAGGGGCTCGGTACGTCGCCCGGCGGTGTAGACCGGCGGGTGCTCGAGCAGCCAGATCAGGTCGGTCATCGTGCCCTCGGCGACCTGCGCGTGCCAGGCCCTCTGCTGCTCCCAGGCCGCCATGTACTCGACTGGTTCGTCGCCGCCGCGCACCTGGATCCGCACGGGCACACGCTACCTCCGTCGTCGCGCACGAGCCCGCGCGCGGGAGGGGCCTGTGGATGATCGCTTGGCGAACGGTCACTCCGGGGGGAGGGTGTCGGGCATGGACACTCAGGACGGGGGGAGGGTGTCGGGCACTGACAGCCAGAGCGGGGACAGGGCTGCGGGCATCGACACCCCTGGCGGGGACACGGCTGCGGGCATCGACACGCCTGGCGGGGAGCCGGGCGGGTGGCGCAGTAGCGAGCCCGGGGTGCACCAACTCGGCCGCACCGGTGCTGCTGCCCTGGGCCCGGGCGGTCGCGGTCGCGGATCCGCGGAAGCCGGCGCTGCCGGCTGGGTGGAGTCGGTGCGACTCGCTGAGCGGCCCGACGGTGCGGGCCGGTGGCGCTTCACGGCAGTTGGGAGGTGGGGCGCACCACCGCGCGGCCGGGCGCGCGCGGTGGTGCTGGCGCTGGCTCTGGTCGCGGCCGTGATCGGGGCGGCCCGGCTGGTGCAACCGCCCGGCGTGGCAGCGTCCGTGCCTGCTCCTGGGATCAGCGCTGCAGCGCAGGCCGGGGACAGAGGGAGGGACGACGGGAGGTCCCTCGGAGTTGGCGCAGAGGTGCCGGATGCGCCCGGCGAGGCGCAGGCCACGCAGGGCAGCACCCCCGGGGCACTGGGGGAGCCGGCCGGCACTCCAGCCTCCGGGCCATCAGGAGCCACGGCCTCGAGCGGGCCTGGGCAGTCGACCAGTCCACCAGCGGTCGCCGGGGCGGAACCGGCCCTGCAGGGTGTCGATTGGTGGTCGGTCGTGGCGGAGCTGGATGCGAGGCGCTCCGAGGCGCTCGAGACCGCAGACCCAGCCGGCCTGGCGGGCTATGCCCAACCGGGATCCGCCGCGTGGCGGGCAGACGAGGCGCTGATCGCCGACCTCGCTGCCCGTGGCCTTCGACCCCTGGGTCTGCGCGCCGCGGTCATGGCCATCGAGCGCGCTGAGGTCGCCGGGTCCGAGGTCAGGTTGCAGGTCGTGGATCAGCGCTCGGCGTATGACCTCATCGATGTGGACGGGTCCGTCCACTCCCGGGTCGAGGCCGCCGGACCGGCTCGGTGGTCGATCGTCCTGGCGCCGGTGCAGCCCCGGGAGGGCGAGGCCCCGGGGGCCAGTGACCCGGCTGTGGCCCCCGGCACGGACGCGGACGCCGAGCCTGATCCGGAACGGGCAGGGGTTGAGCCGGAGGTCGCCGTGGACCCCGGCTGGCGGGTGGTCTCAGTCGAACTGCTGTCCTCGGGCGGGGTGAGCCCGTGACGATCAGCGGCTGGCCCAGGCCCAGGCAAGAGCCTGCTCGATGGTCGGGTCGTCGAAGGCGAACCCGGAGTTCAGCAGGGCGGTGGGCACGACGCGCGCGCTGCCGAGGACCTCCGAGGAGAACTCGCCCAGGACGAGCTCAAGGGCCTTGGCCGGTACGGGTAGCCAGGTCGGCCGGCGGAGCAGCTCGCCCATGGCCTGGGTGACCTCCGCGTTGGTGGCAGGCGTGGGTGCCGTGAGGTTGACCGGCCCCTCGAGATCGGTCAGCAGGTACTCGAGGGCCCGGACCTCGTCGCGCAGCGAGATGAAGGACCACCACTGCTTCCCGGTCCCCAGGCGACCACCGCCGCCGAGGCGGAAGATCGGCCAGAGCTTGCCCCACGCACCACCCTTGCCCGCCACGACCAGACCCGTGCGGGGGTGCACCACACGGATGCCCGCCTCGCGAGCGGGTTGCGCGGCAGCCTCCCAGGCCACCACGACGTCGGCCAGGAAGCCGCTGCCCGCCGGGGCATCCTCACTGACCTCGCTGTCACCGGTGTCGCCGTAGAAGCCGATGGCGGATCCGCTGACCAGCACGGCGGGCGGGGTCTGCATGCCGGCCAGAGCGGTGGCCAGGGTGCGGGTTCCCTGCACGCGGGAGTCGAGGATCGTGGCCTTGTACTCATCGGTCCACCGGTGGTCGCCCACACCGGCGCCCGCGAGGTGGATCACGCCCTCGACCCCGGCCAGGCCGGCCGTGTCCAGCGTTCCGGCGACCGGATCCCAGGAGACCTCATCGGGTCCCCGGGCGGCCCGCCGGACCAGATGCACCACGTCGTGCCCCTGGGCGCGAAGGTGCGGGACCAGGGCGCTGCCGATCAGGCCGGACGCCCCAGTGATGGCGACGCGCATCAGCCCAGTTCCGCCTCGAAGTCGCCGGTCTCCAGTCGAGCCTTGAGGGTGGTCAGGAACCGCGCCGCGTCCGCACCGTCGACCAGTCGGTGGTCGTAGGTCAGCGCGAGGTAGACCATGGAGCGGATCGCGATGGAGTCCGCACCTGTGTCGTCGACCACGACCACCGGTCGGCGCACTATCGAGCCGAGTCCGAGGATGCCGACCTGCGGCTGGTTGATGATCGGGGTGTCGAACAGCGCACCGCGACTGCCGGTGTTGGTCAGCGTGAACGTACCGCCGGACAACTCGTCAGGGGAGACCTTGTTGGTCCGGGTGCGCTCGGCGACGTCGGCGATCTTGCGGCCCAGTCCGCCCAGGTTGAGGTCGTCGGCGTCGCGCACGACGGGGACCAGCAGGCCCCGATCGGTGTCGACCGCGATGCCCAGGTGGATCGCGTCGTTGTAGGTCACCGTCCCGGCAGCCTGGTCCATCGAGGCATTCACTACCGGGTAGGCGCGCAGGGCCTCGATGATCGCCTTGGCGAAGAACGGCATGAAGGACAGCTTCACGCCCTCACGCGCCTCGAACGAGTCCTTGTGGCGCTTGCGCAGGGCCGCGATGCGGGTGACATCCGCCTCGACGACTGTGGTGAGCTGCGCGGACACGTGCAGCGACTCGACCATCCGCTCGGCGATCACCTTGCGCAGCCTGGTCATCTTCTCCGTGCGGGCGTCCCCGGCGGCTGCGGGAGCCGCTGGCCGGGTGCCCGCAGCGGGCGCCGGGGTGGCAGGTGCGGCGGCTGGGGCGGCGCTGCTGGACTTCGGGGCAGTTGCCGATGGGGCAGCCGGTGCCGGGGGTGCGGCTGCCTGGGCAGCGGGCGCCGGGGCGGTGCTCGTCGTAGCGGCTCCGCGGTGCTTGGCGTCGAACACGTCCTGCTTGGTGATGCGCCCGCCCACGCCCGTTCCGCGCACGTTGGCCAGATCGACCCCGGACTGTGCGGCGAGCTTGCGCACCAGCGGCGTGACATAGAGGTCCGACGGAGCGGCGGCGGCATGGGCGCCACCGGCCGCGGCATCGGGCGCAGGGCCCGCGGCGGGTGCGCCCGGAGCTGCCGGCGCCGGGGGTGGCGGGGGAGTGGGCGCTGGGGCAGCAGCCGGCTCAGGCGTGGGGGCCGAGGCAGCCGCCGGAGTGCCGGCCGGCGCTGGTGTCCCGATGATCCCCAGGGTCTGGCCGACCTCGGCGGTCTCATCCTCGGTGACCCGGATCTCGAGCAGGACCCCGGAGTTGGGGGCCGGGATCTCGGTGTCGACCTTGTCGGTGGAGACCTCCAGGAGCGGCTCGTCGGCCGAGACCATGTCGCCCACACTCTTGAGCCAGCGGGTCACGGTGCCCTCGGTCACCGACTCACCCAGGGCGGGCAGGACCACTGGGGTCTCCGTGCCGGGCACGGCGCGGCTGCCGGAGCGGGGCGGGTTGGGGTCCGGGGGGAGCTGGGGTGCGGCGGGAGGTGCGGCCGGCGCTGCAGGCTCGGGCGGCGGGGAAGCTGCGGCGGGCGGGGAAGGTGCTACGGCCGGTGCTGGTGCTGGTGCCGGAGTCGGTTCAGGGGCAGCCTCGGGGGCGCTCGGCGCGGCGGCTGTGGCAGGTGCGCCAGCCTCGCTCGCCTCGCCGATCACGCCGAGGGCACCCCCGACCTCGACCGTGTCGTCCTCGTCGGCGGCGATGGACAGCAGCACCCCGGACGTGGGTGCGGGGATCTCGGTGTCGACCTTGTCGGTGGAGACCTCGAGCAGGGGTTCGTCGGCGCGCACCTCATCCCCGACCTGCTTGAGCCAGCGGGTGACGGTGCCCTCGGTGACGCTCTCGCCGAGCTGCGGCATGGTGACGGTGACCGACATCTGCGGGGTGCTCCTCTTCGGAAAAGGCGGGTGGGATCAGGAGTGGGCGTGCAGGGGCTTGCCGGCCAGCGCGAGGTGCGCCTCGCCGAGGGCCTCGTTCTGTGTGGGGTGCGCGTGCACAAGCGAGGCGACCTCGGACGGGTAGGCCTCCCAGTTGTAGATCAGCTGGGCCTCGCCGATCTGCTCGCCCATCCGGGCGCCGACCATGTGGATCCCAACGACCGGACCGTCCTTGCGGCGGACGAGCTTGATGAAGCCCGCGGTCCCGAGGATCTGGCTCTTGCCGTTGCCGCCGAGGTTGTACTCGTAGGACTGAACCTCTTCGGCGCCGAACTTCTCCTTGGCCTGCGTCTCGGTCATGCCGATCGAGCCGATCTCGGGCTCGCAGTAGGTCACGCGCGGGATCCCCAGCTCGTCGATGGGTGCCGGGTTGAGTCCGGCGATCTCCTCGGCCACGAAGATGCCCTGGGCGAAGCCTCGGTGCGCCAGCTGCAGTCCGGGCACGATGTCGCCCACCGCGAAGACGCCGGCCACGTTGGTGCGCAGCCGCTCGTCGGCCAGCACCCAGCCGCGCTCCATGGCCACGCCGACCTCCTCGTAGCCCATGCCCGTGGTGTTCGGCCCACGGCCTACCGCCACCAGCATGAGGTCCGCCGAGTGGGTGGAGCCGTCCTCGAGGGTGGCCACCACGCCGGTGTCGTCCTGGGTGACGCCGGCGAACCGCACACCGGTGCTGAAGCTGATCTTGCGCTTGCGGAACGCCCGCTCGAGGGCCTTCGAGCAGGACTCGTCCTCGGCCGGCACCAGCCGTGGCAGGGCCTCGATGATCGTGACCTCGGAGCCGAACGACTTCCAGACCGAGGCGAACTCGACGCCGATCACTCCACCGCCGAGCACGATGACGCTGCTGGGGATGTAGTCCAGGTTCAGAGCCTGGTCACTGGTCATGACCCGGCCGCCGATGTCCAGTCCGGGCAGGCTGCGCGCGTAGGAGCCGGTGGCCAGCACGACGTTGGCTCCCACGTAGGCGGTCCCGTCGACCTGCACCGTGTTGGCGGCGGTCAGCCGCCCCGTGCCCTCGATGTAGGTGATCTTCTGGCTCTTGACCAGGCCCTGCAGGCCCTTGTAGAGCCGCGCGACCACACCGTCGCGGTAGGCATTCACCTTCAGGATGTCGATTCCGTTGAGGGTGGTGCTCACCCCGAACTTCTCGCTCTCCCGGGCCGTGTCGGCGACCTCGGCCGCATGCAGCAGCGCCTTGGTGGGGATGCAGCCGTTGTGCAGGCAGGTGCCGCCGAGCTTGCCCTTCTCGATCAGGGCCACGGACAGCCCGAGCTCCGATGCCCGAAGCGCGCAGGCGTAGCCGCCGCTGCCGCCGCCGAGGATCACGACATCGAACTGGTTGTCGGCCACGTGGGGACCTTTCTCGTCAGGGAACCGGGCAGTTCACCACCCACCCGGAGGGGCGCACGCCACATCCTGCCAGCAAGACGCCGCTCGCGGTGTGCCGTGCGTGACCCCACCGCGAATCAGGATCGACCATTTCCGCACGGTGAGGCGCCGGGGGAGGCCGCGGACTGAGGCTGCGGGCCGGCCTACTGCTGGGCGGACATCCGCTCGGCCAGCGACACCAGGGTGCGCACGCCGAACCCGGTACCGCCCTTGCCGTTGTAGGCCCAAGGGGTGCCCTCCAGGAAGGCCGGTCCAGCGATGTCCAGATGCGCCCAGGCCACCTCGTCCTCGACGAACTCGCGCAGGAATGCCGCGGCGGTCATCATCCCGCCCATCCGCTCGCCGATGTTGGCCAGGTCCGCGACCGGGGAGTCCAGCGAGGCGCGCAGCTCCTCGGGGATCGGCATCGACCAGGCCAGCTCCCCGGCGGCGGTCGCCGAGGCCTGCACCTCGTCGCGCCACTGGTCGTCGTTGCCCATCACGCCGGCGATCCGGTTGCCCAGCGCCACGACCTGGGCGCCCGTGAGGGTGGCCACATCGAGGATGCGGTCTGGACCGTCCTCGCCCGCGCGGACCAGTGCGTCCATCATCACCAGGCGCCCCTCGGCGTCGGTGTTGAGCACCTCGACGGTGCGCCCGCCATAGGCGGTGATGACGTCACCGGGGCGCTGGGCCGTGCCGCTGGGCATGTTCTCGGCGATCGCGAGATACGCGGTCACCGCGAGGGGCACGTCCAGCGCGGCGATCGCCCGGATCGCGGCGAGCACCGCAGCGGCCCCGGCCATGTCGCACTTCATGGTGACCATCCCGGTCGGCGGTTTGAGCGACAGCCCGCCGGAGTCGAACGTGATCCCCTTGCCCACCAGCGCCAGGTGGCCGGTGGAACTGGTCGGGGAGTAGGCCAGGCGGACCAGCCGAGGGGGGTTGGCCGACCCCTGCCCGACCGCGAGGATCCCACCGAATCCCTGGTCCGCCAGCGCGGCCTCGTCCAGAACCTCGACCTCGACGTCCAGGCCTGCCACCGCAGCGACCGCCTCAGCCGCCAGCGCGGCCGGGGGCTGGTGCCCGGGTGGGGTGTCCACGAGCCGGCGGGCCAGGTGCACGGACTCGCCGATGACCTGAGCGCGGTGGATCGCGGCATCGTGGCCCTGCGTGGTGCTGGTCAGGACGGTCAGGTGCTCCGGGGTCACGAGGTCCCCAGCCGGCTTGCCCTCGTAGCGGTAGGCGCCCAGGTACGCGCCCAGTGCGATCGCCTCGACCAGGTCCGCCTGCTCCTCGTGGGGCAGTGCCAGCTGCACCGCCGCGTGGTTGCCGGTTGCCCGCAGCGCGGCGCCGGCGGCCCGGCGCAGGGCCTCGGCGTACTCCGCGTCGTCGGGGGACCCGAGGCCGGTGAGCATGAGCGGCGGCAGGCCGAACGGGTCGCCCGGAAGCCGCAGCACCTCGTCGGCCTTGCCCGTCGCCCCGATCGCGGTGGCTGCCGCGGTGACCGCCTCGCGCTGCACATCGGCCATTCCGCTGTCCAGGACGAGGGGGCCATCAGGACCGATGGCCACACCGAGGACGAGCAGGTCGGTAGCGGCCAGCGTGGTGCTCACGTGCAGCGTCGGAGTCGTCATGCCCCCAGAGTAGGCGCTGCGGCGCGTAGGCTCCGGGCCGTGGACCTGCGACAGACCGCACTGACCGAGACCCACCGTGCTGCGGGCGCCAGGATGGCGGACTTCGGCGGCTGGGAGATGCCCATCGAGTACCCGACGGGGGTGGTCGCCGAGCACACCGCTGTGCGGTCCTCGGTGGGAGTGTTCGACGTCTCGCACATGGGCAAGCTGCTGCTGCGCGGGCCGGGTGCGGTGGCGGCCCTGAACGCGATCCTGACCAACGACCTCGACCGGATCGGCCCCGGGCAGGCCCAGTACTCGATGCTGTGCACTGCGGCCGGCGGCGTCGTCGATGACCTGATCGTCTACCGGATCAGCGACGACGAGGTCCGGATCGTCCCCAACGCGGCCAACGCGGCTGCAGTGCGCGACGCCCTGGTCGCGGGACTGCCGACGAGCGTGCAGGTCGAGGACCGACACCTCAGGGAAGGGATCCTCGCCGTCCAGGGCCCGGGCAGCCGGGACGTGCTCGTGGCGCTGGGCCTGCTGGCTGCGGACTTCGAGCTGGCCTACATGGCGTTCACGACGGCCAGCTTCGACGGCGCCCCCGTCCTCGTGTGCCGGACGGGATACACCGGCGAGCACGGGTATGAAGTGATCCTCGGCGCGGGGAGCCTGCCCGCGCTGTGGGCGGCCCTGATGTCCGGCACGGTGACCCCGTGCGGACTTGGTGCCCGGGACACGCTGCGCACCGAGATGGGCTACCCGCTGCACGGGCAGGACCTGTCGGCCTCGATCACCCCGGTCGAGGCAGGCCTGTCCTGGGCGGTCGGATGGGACAAGGCGCAGTTCGAAGGACGCGCGGCCCTGGTCGCCCAGCGAGCCGCCGGTCGACCGCGGGCCCTGCGCGGGCTGCGCATGGAGGGCCGGGGGATCCCGCGGGCGCACATGCCCGTGAGCCGCCCTGACGGCGCACCGGTCGGTCTGACGACGTCGGGCACGTTCTCCCCGACGCTGAAGGTCGGGGTCGCGCTGGCCCTGGTCGATCCGGGTCTCGCGATCGGTGACGAGGTGGTCATCGACGTACGTGGTCGGGCGGTGGCCGCCCGGATCGTCACGCTGCCGTTCGTGGACTGCTCACCCAAGTAGCCCCCAGGGCGCAGCGCGGGCCCCGGGTCGGACAGGCGGCCGTTGCCCGATCGGAGCTGGCCAGGGGCACGTGCCTGATGTCGAGTCGTGGACGCGGCGCGCGGACGCCGGTGATACTGGCGCCCATGCCGCTGGACGAGTACCGCCGCAAGCGGGACTTCGCGCGGACTCCAGAGCCGGCCCCGGGGTCAGGTCCCGAGGCTCCCGCGGGAGCAGACCACGGTGTGGGCCGCGACCACGCTGCGGGCCCGGCCGCGGTCCCTGACCCCGCCGCTGCCCCCGGCCCGGACGCAGTCCCTGCCGACGAGCCGGTCCTCGGCACCAACCCGCCGACTGGCGGCCGCCGATTCGTCGTGCAGAAGCACCGCGCGACCCGGCTGCACTACGACCTGCGCCTCGAGGTCGATGGCGTGCTGGTCAGCTGGGCTGTGCCGAAGGGACCGAGCCTGGACCCCACCGTCCGCCGGATGGCCGTGCACGTCGAGGACCATCCCCTGGAGTACTTCGACTTCGAGGGGGTCATCCCGGCCGGCCAGTACGGCGGCGGCGATGTGACCGTCTGGGACTGGGGGAGCTGGGCGCCCGAGGCGCAGACCCCGAACCCTCGTGAGGCCATCGATGCCGGCGAGCTGAAGTTCGTGCTGCACGGGGAGAAGGTGCGCGGGCGGTTCGTCCTCGTGCGCACTCACCCGCGCCCTGGCGCAGCGGCGGCCGCCGGCGCGTCGGAGCAGTGGCTGCTACTGCACAAGCGCGACGGCGAGGCGGTGGCCGGCTGGGTTGCTGCCGACCACCCGCGCAGCGTCCGCAGCGGACGGACCAATGACGAGGTTCGCGCCGACGTGCCCGCGATCTGGGTCAGCCAGGCGCCGGTGGCTCAGGCGCAGATCGACCTGGGTGCCGCCGTGGCCGCGCCGCTGCCCCGGTTCGTCGAGCCGATGGCCGCGACCCTGGCCGATGCCGCCTTCGACGACCCGCAGTGGCTGTTCGAGGTCAAGTGGGACGGCTACCGGCTGGAGGCGGTCGTGTCGGGCGGGATGGTGCGGCTGTTCACCCGCAACGGCAATGATGGCGCCGACTATGCAGGCTCCCTGCTCGAACCACCGGACTGGATCGCCGCCCGCGAGGCGGTGGTCGACGGCGAGCTGGTCGCCCTCGACGACGCGGGCCGGCCCGACTTCGGCCTGCTCGCCGAACGGATGACCGGTCGCCGGGCCGGAGTTGCTGCCCCGCTGGTGTACCAGGTGTTCGACCTGCTGCACCTCGATGGCCGGAGCCTGATCGATGTTCCCCTCGAGGAGCGCAAGAAGCTGCTGCGACTCGTCCTGCGGGAGAGCGACACGGTCCGCTACGCCGGCCACGTCGAGGCCGAGGGCCGTGCCTTCCTCCAGGCCGCCCAGGAGCAGGGCCTCGAGGGGATCGTGGCCAAGCACCGCAGGTCGCGCTACGAGCCGGGGCGGCGCGCAGCCACCTGGATCAAGGTCAAGAACCGCGCGGAGCAGGAACTGGTCGTCGGTGGGTGGACCCCGGAACGTGGCCGGCCGCGCACGCTCGGCGCACTGGCCGTGGGGGTCCACGACGCCGAGGGGGTCCTGCGGTTCGCGGGCAAGGTCGGCACCGGATTCACCGAGCGCACCCGGGCCAGCCTGCTGGCCGCCCTGGCGCCCCTGGCCATCGAGGAGGCGCCGTTCGACCCCGCTCCGGACCTCGCGGCGCCGGGGAGGTGGGGTGGCGGCAGCCCGACCGAGGTCAGGTGGGTCCGACCCGAACTGGTGATCCGCGCCTCGCTGGGCGGATGGTCGCGTGACGGCATGGTGCGCCAGGGCGCCTTCCGCGGGATCGAGCTGGGCCGGGACCCGCGGACGGTCCTCCGGGATCGGCCCGTGGCGGCGCGGGAGGCTCGAGAACGCAGGCCAGGTGGCAGTGGAGGCCATCGCCTCAAGCGGGTCACCGGGTACGCCGCCCGGCGATGTTGCGGCCACGCCGAGGGGCCCGGACCTCGCCCCGGCCGTCACGGCCGGGGAGCTTGAGGCGCTGGCGGCGCTGCCCGAGCGGGGTCAGTGGGAGGTCGGCGGCCAGGTCCTGGCCCTGACCAACCTGGACAAGGTGCTGTTCCCTGCCCGGCCGGACTCGGGCGAGGCCCCGATCACTAAACGGGAGGTGATCGCCTACTTCGCACGGGTGGCGCCGGCGATGCTGGGGCACCTGCACCAGCGTCCGGTGAACCTGCACCGGTTCCCGCATGGCCTGGACCGTCCGGGCTTCTGGCAGAAGGCGATCCCCGCATCGGCGCCGGGCTGGTTGACCCGATGGCGCGAGACCGGCCTGAGCGGCGATGAGCAGCGAGCGCCCAACGACCACCTGGTCGTCGATGGGGTCGCGGCCCTGGCGTGGTTGGGCAACCAGGCAGCCTTCGAGGTGCACGCCTGGACCTCGACCGTGGCCGACCCGTGGCGGCCGACCTTCGCGCTGATCGACATCGATCCTGGTACGAGCACCGCCTGGGAGCAGACCCTCACCCTGGCGCGGTTGTACCGCACGGCGTTGGATCACCTCGGTGTGCGCGGCTACCCGAAGACCACCGGCTCCCGCGGCCTCCAGGTGTGGATCCCGGTGACGCGGGGCCGCTACGAGTACGCCCAGACCTCTGCGTGGGTCGAGGCCCTCTCGCGCGCGGTCGGTGCCACGGTGCCCGACCTGGTCAGTTGGCAGTGGGCGACCAAGGAGCGCGGCGGACGCGCTCGCCTGGACTACACCCAGAACGCGCCGATCAAGACGCTGGTCGCCCCCTATGCGATCCGGCCCCGGCCCGGCGCCCGGTCTCGATGCCAATCGCGTGGGAGGAACTCGACGATCCGCACCTGCGCAGCGATAGGTGGACGATCCGCAACGCGCTGGACCGGATCGAGCGAGTCGGTGACCTGTTCGCCGGGGCCCAGACCGACCACCAGGAGCTGCCGCCCCTGTGAGGCCGCAGGGATCTGGCCCTTGTTTCATCGATCCAGCAGTCAAAGTGCCAGATCGATGAGACAAGGGCGGGGCTGGCCTACCGCCGTGGTCGCAACACCCCGCGTGGGTCGCCGTTGAGCACGGCGATCACCCGATCGAGCACGCCGAAGCCCAACGTGCCCCCAGCCATCTGGACGAACCCGCGCAGCGGCATCTCAGCCATCACGGTGGCCATCATGTCCGCGGCGTCGTCGTCGGGGTCCACATGCACACGGCGGGACAGCACTGCCGTGAGCAGGCTCGCCAGGCCCCGGCCGACACGGCTGGTCGACACGTCGGCCAGTGTCGACGTGCGATCCAAAGGTCGAGGCCCGCGCGGGACCGGCACCGGATGCCCGAGCAGTGCGGCGAACTCCGCATCGGTGGCCACCCTCCCTGCAACGTCCGGGCCAGGAGTCACCACGTCGGGGGAGTCGACCTGCACGGTCCGCCGGCCCCGGATGTCGACGCTGGACGCACCGATCAGCACCTCGTACGCGCCGGCCTCGACCAACCAGTCCGCCACGGCGGCATCCCACACTGTGAACGATCGCCGGTCCAGGGCGATGGTGGCCATGCCGCTCGCCCCCGCGGCCAGGTGGATCCGTGCGAAGCCGACGAGTTCCTTGGCGGGCCGACGCACCGTGGATCCCAGCGCGGCCAGGTACACCTGCACCACCGTGGATCCGTCGCGATCGCCAGGTGTTGGTGACTGGGACCGTCACCACCAGGTCAGTGCCGGTTCCGGCGATCACCGGCTCCCCGAACTCGTGGGTCGAGTAGCCCAGCCCGTGGCCGAACGGGAACGAGGCGGGCACCTGCGCGGTGTCGTGGAACCGGTAGCCGACGTGGAACGTCTCGCGGTACTCGACCTGCCGGGTCACACCCGGGAAGTTGCGATCGCTGGGCAGGTCCGCGGTCGAGACCGCGATGCTCTCGGCCAGTCGTCCGCCGCGGCTCGGCCACCCCGAGCAGCACATCGGCAAGCGCGGCCCCGCCGGCCTGCCCACCGAGGTAGGCCTCGAGCAGGGCGGCCGGTCGTGTCACGAACGGCAGCTCCACCGGGCCACCGTTCATCAGGACCACCGCGGTGCGTGGATTCGCATCCAGCACCACCTCGGTCAGGTGCGCCATCCCCTCGGGCAGCCGGCAGTCCGGTCGGTCACTGGCCTCGGTCTCCCAGGCAGCCGGCAGGCCCAGGACCAGCACGACCCGGTCGGCGTCGCGCGCAGCCGCTGCGGCTTCGGCCATCAGCGCGGGCGTCGTCGAACCGGTGCATGCGTCGTAGCCGGCTGCGAAGCGGACCGTCGCGCGCTCGCCGAGCCCGGCGACAAGCTGCTCGTGCAGGGCATCGATCTGGGTGGGGTTGACCTTCGAGCTGCCCGCACCCTGGAAGCGCGGCTCCTCGCGCGAACGCACCGACGAGGGCGATCGTGCCCTGCGCCGGCAGCGGCAGGAGCCCGTCGTTGGTCAGCAGCACCGTGCCGGCGGCCGCGACCCGGCGGGCCAGCGCGTGGTGCTCCTCGAGGTCGATCGGCTCCCCCTCGAACTCGGCCCGCGCAAGCGCCCAGCCCAGCGCGAGCCGGGCCACCCGCGCCGCAGATCGGTTCAGGGCCGTCTCGTCGAGGGCGCCGGAGTCCACCGCGGCCTCGATCTCGCGCATCGAAGGCCCCTGATCCGCCGGGCATCTCGAGGTCCATGCCCACGGCCAGGCCGGCGACGTGGTCGTTGGTGCCGCCCCAGTCGGAGACGACCAGGCCGTCGTACCCCCAGCGGTCGCGCAGCACCTGCCCGACCAGGTGCGTGGAGTCCGAGGCGTACTGGCCGTTGACCAGGTTGTACGAGGTCATCAACCTGCGGGGCTGACCCTCGGCCACCGCGATCTCGAATCCACGCAGGTAGAGCTCGTGGAGGGTCCGCTCGTCGATGATCGTGTCCACGACCATCCGATGGGTCTCCTGGTTGTTGGCCGCGAAGTGCTTCGCGCAGGCCGCGACCCCCTCGGCCTGGATTCCGCGGATCATTGCTGCGGCGAGCCTGCCCGGACAGGTATGCGGTCCTCCGAGAAGTACTCGAACGCCCGACCACCACGCGGATGTCGCTTGAGGTTCAGCCCTGGTCCCAGCAGCACCGCCACGTCCGCCGACCGGGCCTCGCGCCCGAGCGCACGGCCCACCTCGGCGAGCAGGTCGAGATCCCACGTCGCAGGCCAGTGCCGCAGGCCGTCGGGAAGCAGGTGGCCGGCAGCGACTCGGCCAGGCCCACGTGGTCGGAGTCGCCGACCTGCCGGCGCAGCCCGTGGGGACCGTCTGTGAGCATGATCGACTCCAGCTGACCGAGGAGACCCTCGGTGGTCCAGAAGTCGCGTCCGCTGACCAGCGCGATGCGCTGCTCACGGGTCAGGGCCGCGACGAGGGCTTCGGCGCGGGCCGGGATCGAGTCGGGTTCGGGGGTGCTGGCCAAGGCTGGCTCCTGGGACCTCGGGAAGGAACCCGAGCATGCCACCGAAACGGTTCAACGCGATGGGCAGGGCCAATCCCCGTTGGTGTGTACGGAATCGACAATCGGATGGGTTTCATACACGAAGGCCCGAACGGTCAGCGTAGGGCCATCACAAGCAGGGCGGCGGCGGTGGCCAGTTCACTTGTCGCCCCGAGTACGTCGCCCGTTGTGCCGCCCAGTCGGCGGGCTGCGAGGGTGGTCAACCAGAGCGCGACCAGCACGGCTGCCAGCGGCGCCCAGAACACGGCAAGTGACCAGGGCACCAGGCCGCTGCTTGCCTGCACGACTGCCACGACGGCCGTGAGGAACCCTGCCACCGCCAGCCTGCGCGCAGTCACCGACCCGACCACCAGGGCGCCCAAACCGTCCGCCCGGGCGGGCTGGACCCACCAGGCACAGCCGAGCGACACAGCGAACCGACCAAGGGTCACGGCGAGGATCCACGCGGCCAGCGCGGGCGTGCCGGCCGGCAGTTGAGCCAGGGACAGGGCCTGGATGGCGATTGTGAAGACGAGGACCAGAACGCCGAATGGACCGATGTCCGAGCGGGACATGATGGCCCGGGCCTGCTCCGGGGCGGTCCCACTGCCAAGCCCGTCAGCTGTGTCCGCCAGCCCGTCCCAATGCAGCCCTCGAGTCAGCCAGGCCGCGAGTGCCACGACGATGGTGGCCGAGAGCAGCCGGGCGATCAGGTCCACCCCGGTGAACAGCAGCGGCAGGCCGCTGGCGAGGCCGAGCCCGGTGCCCACGACCGGCCCCAGAGCCAGGCCCCGACCCGCAATCCGGCGTCAAGGCCGGCCGGCGGGGGTACGGGCAGCCGGGTGTAGGTGCCAATCGCGAAGCGCGCCTCGTCCGCGAGGTTGCGGTCGGTCATCGGGCGTCGCCTCGCCTCCCCCGGTTCGGCCTCTTCCCCTGTTTCGGGTATCGCGGAGCTTGTCCGGGGCGGTCAGTGACCCCGGCGGACTCGAAGGTCGCCATCTCGCGGAGCAGATCCCCGGCAGCCCGCACGAGCGGCAGGACGACCAGCGCACCGGTTCCCTCGCCCAGACGCATCCCGAGGTCCACCAGCGGGTCGAGGCCGAGGCGATCCATGGCCGCAGCCGCGGCGGGCTCGGTGCTGCGGTGCGAGGCGCACCACCACTGCACTGCCCGGAATGCGACCCGATGGGCGACGAGAGCCGCGGCGCAGGAGATCACCCCGTCGAGGAGCACCGGGGTGCGCCGAACCGCGGCCTGGAGCATGAAGCCCGTGGTGGCCGCGATGTCGGGCCCGCCCACCGTTGCCAGGAGCGTCACCGGATCGCCCTTCACCGGCCGGCCACGGCGAATGGCGTCGCGGACTGCCGCCGTCTTGCGCATCCACGTCAGGTCGTCGATGCCGGTGCCGCGGCCGACGACCCGGGCCGGGTCGACGTCGGCCAGCAGCCCGACCAGTGCCGCCGCCGGCGTGGTGTTCCCGATGCCCATGTCGCCGGCGATCAGCAGGTCAGCACCGGAGTCGACCAGCTCGTCGGCGACAGTGGCGCCGAGCCGCAGGGCGGCGACCGCCTCCGCTCGGGTCATCGCGTCCTCGCGGTCGATCGACCCGCTGCCGCGGCGGATCCGGCGTGCGGTGACGTCGTCGGGCACCGGCAGATCGCTGGTCGCCCAGTCGACGTCGACGCTGACGTCGACGATCCGCACGTCGCACGCCGTGGTTGCGGGCCAGGACCGTCGCAGCCGCCCCGCCGGTCACGAAGTTCGCGACCATCTGCGCGGTGACCTCCGGCGGGTAGGCGCTGGTCCCCGCCGTCCGGGCCACGCCGTGGTCGCCGGCGAAGATGGCCAGGGCGGGCCGGCGTGATCGGCGGAGGTGGGCACTGGCAGGTCACCCCGGACAACCAGACCGAGAGCTCCTCGAGCCGGCCGAGGGCGCCCGCTGGCTTGGTCAGCGTGCGCTGCCGGGCAGCGCGGCGGTCGCGGGCACGGGCGTCGGGCACCGTGATCCTGCACGCCATCGGCTCAGGTCCAGGTCGTCCATGTGCGTCCCTTCAGGGTGCGGGGCATGCCCGCAGTCACGAGCACGACGTCGTCGCACTCGTGTGCCACAGCGGCGTTGACCCGGCCGAGCAGATCGCGGAACAGCCGCCCCGACGCGGTCGCCGGGGCGATCCCGGAGCCGACCTCATTGGTGACCAGACGACATCGGCGGAGCTGCGGCGAGCGTGTCGAGCAGGTCGGCGAGTGCGGCATCGACCGCCCGACCGGCGGCCGTGGGGTCGTCCCACCCGTCGGCGGCGTCGACGACACTGGTGACCCACAGCGTGAGGCAGTCGACCAGCACGGTGTCTGCGGCCGTGGCCTGGCGCAGTTCCGCGGCCACGTCGGCTGTCTCGCGCAGCTGCCAGCCGACGGGTCGGCGCACTCGATGGGCCGCGATCCGGACCGCCCACTCCGGATCGTCGGGGTAATTCGGTGCGGTGGCCACGTAGAGGACCGAGCCCCGTGCTGCGACCACGGATTCGGCGTGCTGGCTCTTGCCGCTGCGCGCGCCCCCGGTGACCAGCAACCGCCGTCCGCGTGGCGCCGGCGACTGGCCCAGGTGAACGGTGCTGCCATCGGGCAGAACCTCGGCCCCGAGCCCCGCCAGCCGGTCAGCGAGATCGACCGGGTTGTGATGCGACAGGTGCACCGCGACCACGCGCGCCCCGGGCGCCAACCGGTCACCGGCCCGCAGTTGTGCCACCTCGTGGCCGAATCCGGGGAGGTCCAGGTGGGCGGTGTCATGGTCGGTGATGTCGCCGAAGGTGAGCTCCAGCAGGACGAGGTCGTACTGGCCGGCCAGCTCGTCGAATGGCAGGGCTGCGGTGTCGGTCGCGTACAGCAGCGTGGCGTCTGTGCCGTGCACCTCGTAGAGCAGGGCCGTGCCGTCGTGCTCGACACCCCCACCCGTCGAGTGCGCCGCCCGCAGCGCGCGCACCCGCAGGGCGCCGTCGGCGATCAGCTCCGCGCCGGGGCTCAGCGCCACGAACCGCACCGGTGCGTCCGGGGCCACCCAGTCGCGGCAGCGCGCGAGGGCCTGCTCGGGTCCGGCGACGACCAGGCCCGACCCACCCGCCCAGCTCCAGGCCAGCAGGAACGCCGGGTCCAGGTGGTCGGGGTGGTCATGGGTGATCAGCACAGTGCGCACGCCGCTCAGGTCGACCCCATCGGCCCCCGCATCCGGTCCCGGATCGATGAGCAGCGCGCCGTTGACCAGGGCACTGGTGCGCGCCCGCAGGGATGCCGGTCTCGCGCGCCCAGGCGCACCGGGGGCAGGCGCACCACGGGTTCGGCCACCGGTCAGCACTGCCGGTACCCAACAGGTCGACGCGCATCAGGGTCCGGCCGCGGGAGCGGATGTCGGGGTGACTGTCGGAGCGCGTCCGGCCGGCCGCTCGGCCAGCCCCGGATCGACCACGCGATCCGGGGGCTCGACGAACTCGGGAAGCGCATCGAAGGCGGCAACCCGGCTGGTCCGGTGCAGGGCGTCCAGCACCCGGCGGCCCAGCAGCAGCACAGCGGTCGCGGACAGCACGGCGCGAGGCACGTCGTAGCCCATCGAGGTGGTCAGGTTGAAGGCGAACCAGTGCTGGACGTTCACCAGTGGGCCTGCGCCTGGGGCGAACGACAGGGCCTCGGGAAGCCCGGTGGCCGTCGGCCAGAACCACAGGTTGAGCAGCCAACCGTAGGCGACGGCAGCCAGCGCCGAGTACCCCGCCAGGACCGGGATCTCGGCCTTCTCCGGCAGGCGGGCACCCCGCAGCATCCCGGCCCCCAGCCCCACCCATGCGGCCGCGACCATCTGGAACGGCAGCCACGGCCCGATCCCGCCGGTGAGCAGCGCCGAGGCCAGGATCGACACCGCTCCCAGCACGAACCCGAAACCAGCCCCCAGCGCGTAGCCACCGAGGACGATCACGATCCAGATCGGCTCCAGTCCGGCGATCCCGGCCCCCAGGGCGCGCAGGGCGGCAGCGGTGGAGGCCAGCACGCCGAGCAGCGCCACGGCCTTGGCGCCCATCGCCCCATCGGCCACCAGGCTCAGGGTCACGGCCATCAGCAGCGGGACCAGCAGGCCGAAGACCAGCGGCGCGTCGGTGGCATGGGCCAGCAGCTCCGAGCCTCGAGGCGCCAGCATCGGCCAGACGAACGCGAGCAGGCCCACGACGCTGGTCGCCGCGATCGCCGCGGTGCTGCGCCGGGACAGTGGGATCGCGCGGGCGCGCGTTCGCGTGTTGGATCGCCGCATCGCAGGGGTCGTGGTCAGGCTCATGGTGACCCTGCCAGTGCCGCAGCGACCTGCCCCACGGTCAGCCAGGGCTGCGGGGTGAGGATCTTGGCGACCTGCGGGGCGAACAGCGGCGAGCTGCTCACCACCGACCCGGTGGCCCCGTCGGCCACGATCTCACCGTCGGCGATCACCGCGACCCGGGTGGCCACCTCGGCGACCAGCTCCACATCGTGGGTGGCCAGCACCACCGTGTGGCCGGCCCGGCGCACCGTGTGCAGGAACTCGATCAGCCGGCGCTTGGCGCCGTAGTCCAGGCCGCGGGTCGGCTCGTCGAGCAACAGGACGCGTGGGCTGGCTGCCAGGACGACCGCCAGGGCCAGTGCGAGCCGCTGCCCCTCGGACAGGTCACGCGGGTGCCGACCGGCATCGATGCCCGGCGCGAGCGCGGCCAGTATCCCGGCCGCCGTCCCGACCGCGGCATGGGCCATCGCGTCGGCATCGCCGCACTCGCGACCGACCGTGGTCGCGTACAGCAGGTCGGCCGGCTCCTGCGGAACGAGGCCGACAGCCGAGACCAGCGCGTGCCCAGCCAGCTCGCGGGGATCGGCCCCACCGACCCGGACGGTGCCGGCGGTCGGGTCGCGCATCCCCGCCAGCGTCGCCAGCAGGGTCGACTTGCCTGCGCCGTTGCGTCCCATGAGGGCGAGCACCTCACCGGGCTCCACCAGGAGATCGACCTCGCGCAGGACGGGCACCGAGCGGTACCCGGCGGCCAGGCGTCGCACGAGTACCCGTCCGGCCTCGGGGTCCTCGGGGGACGTGGGCGGCGGGCCGTCGGCAGCGGTCTCCGGGGGCGCGGGAAGCGCCTGCAGCCGCGCGCGCAGCGGACCGGCCGCCCGTCGGGCGTCGCGCACGGACAGGGGCAGCGGGTCCCAGCCGGCCAACCGGCCGAGCTCGACCACGGGCGGCGCCACCGGGGCGCCGACCATCATCGCCGCAGGCGCCCCGGTGCTGACCCGGCCGGCCGAGACGACCAGGACCTGGTCGGCGTACTGGACCACGCGCTCGAGACGGTGCTCGGCCAGGATCACTGTGATGCCCAGGTCATGGACCAGGCGCTGCAGCGCAGCCAGCACCTCCTCGGCGGCGCCGGGATCCAGTGCGGACGTCGGCTCGTCGAGCACGAGGATCCGGGGATGGCTGGTCAGCGCGGCGCCGATGGCCACCCGCTGGCGCTGGCCGCCGGACAGTGTGGTGAGCGCGCGATGGCGCAGGTCGGCCAGGCCGAGCAGGTCCAGGGTCTCCTCGACCCGCCGACGCATGGTCTCGGGTGCGATCCCGAGGCACTCCATCCCGTAGGCCAGCTCGTCCTCGACGATCTCGGCCACGAAGCCGGCCTGGGGATCCTGCCCGACCATCCCGACCACGTCGGCGAGCTCCCGTGGCGGGTGCGTGCGGGTGTCGCGACCGGCGATCAGCACCCGGCCGGCCAGGATGCCGCCGGTGAAGTGCGGCACGAGGCCGTTGATGGCACGCAGCAGCGTGGACTTGCCCGAGCCGGTCTCGCCGACGACCAGTACGAGCTCACCCTCGGGGATGTCGAGGTCGACCCGGTACAGGGTGGGGCGGTCGTTGCCCTCGAAGGTGATGCTGACGTCCTCGAAGCGGATGACCGAGCTCATCGGGAACCTCCTGGGGGGCCCGGGCGGATGTTCGAGGGACCCGCGGAGGGCAGTTCGGGGGTCCAGAGCGCCGGCCCCAGGCACAGCAGCACCGCAGCCATGGCCGCGGGGACGAGATCGGGCCACGCCCAGGGGCTCGTGGCCAGCAACAGGTCGGTCGGGGGCGTCAGCAGGAACACCACCCCGACCACGAGGCCGGATCCTGCGGTCAGGAACTCGGGGGCCCGCCAGGGGTCGGGACGGTAGGCGGTGCGGGCGCTGCGCCGACCTGCGGCGCGGATCCCGCCGAAGGCCAGCACCATCCCGAGGGCCAGCATGGGCCATCCCAGCACCCGCGGAGCGGCTGAGTCGAACAGGCCGTACATGCCGACCAGGACGCCGGCGAACCCGGCGAGCACGAGGCCGGCGTGGGTGCGGCGCTGGCGGGCGGTCAGTGGCCCGGCGCGCCCGTACCCCCGGCTGTCCATGGCGGCGGCCAGGGTGACGGAGCGTTCCAGCCCGCCGTCCAGCACCGGCCCGCTGGACCGGGCGAACGCTGCGATCCGACCTTCGTCATGGCCCCGCAGCCGCCGGGCCCCGCTGACCCGCTGCGCGTCGGCGAGCAGGTTGGGCGCGAACGACAGGGCGACCACCACCGCGACCCCGACCTCGTAGAGAGCAGCGGGAACGGAGCGCAGCAGTCGGCTTGGTGGGGTCAGCGAGTTGGCCGCACCCACGCAGGCGATCATCGTCGCCAGGCGCAGGCCCTCCACCACCCCGATCAGGAACGTCTCCCAGGTGACCAGCCCACCCAGGCGCACGCCGGCCATCCAGCTGGGCAGCGGGATCTCCGGCAGCGTGAACGCCACGTGGTAGCCCACGGGATCGCCGAGCAGCACCTGCAGCAACGTCCGGGTCACGATCACCAGCACGCCCAGGCGCAGCGCTGCACGGAAGGCCCCGGCCCAGGCGGCCTCGGGGCGTCGTGCGGCCACGACCACCGCCAGAACGCCCATGATCAGCCCGAGCAGCAGCGGATCCGTGGTGCGCGACGCTGCGACCAGCAGGCCCAGAGCCCATGCCCACCACGCCAGGGGATGCAGGCTGCGTGGCAGCGCTGTACCCCCGGCCAGGGCGCTGGCCCGGGTGCGCGGCAGGGTGGGCAGGGCCATGCCTGGCTCAGTGCTCGTTCTGGGCTCGCCGGCGCCTGGGGATCACGACCGCGAAGGCGACCAGGACGAGCACGCCGGCGGCCGCCAGGACGTAGGGAAGCCAGCTGCTGGAGCTGTCGTCGGTGGCCGGGTCCGTTGCGGGGTCGGTGGTGCCGGCGGCCCCGATCACGGCAGGGTTGGCTGCTTCGGTCTGCGCGGCCGTGGCGGCCGAAGCGGCGTCGGCGTCCGAGACCTCGGTGCCGCACTCGCCCTCGGGGTAGCCGTTGACGGCACACACCAGGCCGCCCTCATCGGTCACCGCGGCGGCCTTGGCCAGCGCCTGGTTCCCGGTGGAGCCCTCGGGGACGCTCACGCAGGTGACCACATCGGCGGGCGGGGTCTGGCCGGCGGGGGCGTCGGCGACGAACCCCGAGTCGATGACCACGGCCACGCGCAGGTCACCGGCGGTGGCGCCGGCGGCGGCCAGGTCCGGGCACAGGGCGGCGAACTCGGCGGAGTTGTCTGGCGTCAGCGCGGGTGCGTCGGAGGTGATCCCGAAGCGCCAGCCCTGGACGTCCTGATCGACGAGCGTGTAGTCGGCCGGCCCGGTCTGGGCGGCCACCCAGGTTCCGGTGGCGCCCTGCCAGTAGGACCAGTAGCGGTAGGCGGCGGCCTGCGCCGGGGCAGCCAGTGCGACGGCGGCCAGGGTGGCGGTCAGGAGCGTGAGCACGAAGGTCGCTGCGCGACCTCGGGTGGGGGTGATCACCTGCGGTGCCTCTCGATAAGGCCCGGGTGAAGGTGGGTCCGGAGGGCGGTGGGCCCCTGCCGGGCTCCACCGTCGGTCCTCGGACGGTGTGGGAGCCCCAGCTCGCCAGGTGCTCCGACTCGTCCGGCTCCTGGAGAGGGCCGGGCTCACGGTTGCGGGACAGCGCCGGACTCTCACCGGCTTCCCCTGGACTCGAACTGTGGTGGTGGTGCTGCGTGGCTCAGGTTAGCGCACGTGCGGGGCCCTCAGGCACGCGGTGCGGGCCGTCCTGCGGGCACGATGGAGCCCATGACCGTGCGACTCGTGCAGGCAGACATCACGGCCTTCCCCGTGGATGCTCTGGTCAACGCTGCCAACTCCAGCCTGCTCGGGGGCGGGGGAGTGGACGGCGCGATCCACCGGGCCGGCGGGCCGACGATCCTGGCCGAGTGCCGCAAGATCCGCGCGGAGTCCCTGCCCGACGGCCTGCCGACCGGTCAGGCGGTGGCCACCGGCGCCGGAGCATTGCCCGCGAGGTGGGTGATCCACACGGTCGGCCCGGTCTACAGCGGCTCGCCGACCGACGCAGCACTGCTGGCCAGCGCGCACCGGGAGTGCATTGCCCGAGCCCGTGAGCTGGGTGCCCGCTCCGTGGCCTTCCCGGCGATCTCGACCGGGGTCTACGGCTACCCCGTGGAGCTCGCCGCACCGATCGCGCTGGCTGAGGCCGCGGATGCCACGGACCTCGAAGTCACCTTCGTCCTGTTCAGTGCCGCTGCGCTCGGGGCCTTCCGGGCGGCGGCAGTGGACTTGGGCCTCGACGTCGGCCAGTGATCGCCACATGGCGGCTGGGACGTGGAAGGCGTCGCCCGCCAGAGCTGTCCCTTGCCGGGATCAATTCGGGATCCTGCTGCCTCTCTGGGAGCAACCGGACCCCGCATGGGTGAGGGAGTCGTGGGCTTGCGGTGGGTGGTGCGGTACCGCGGCCCGCCGTGGGACGGCGCCGATCAACTCGCGTCCAGGCCGGCACTGACTCCCCGACCCACGGCAGCCAGGATCCGCTCGCCATA
Organism: uncultured Actinomycetes bacterium; assembly: GCA_963788325.1. GTDB lineage: Bacteria > Actinomycetota > Actinomycetes > S36-B12 > CAIYMF01 > Prado023. The sequence goes on along the minus strand of CAWBGJ010000014.1, from coordinate 158,707 downwards.
GCGCTCGGCCTTGGCCGCGCCGATTCCCGGCACGTCGAGCAACTTCTCGGTCGTGTCGGGTCGGCGCGTGGCGATCTCGCGCAGGGTCGCGTCGTGGAAGACGACGTAGGCCGGGACTCCCTGCTCGTCGGCGATCGACTTGCGCTCGGCCCGCAGGACCTCGAACAGGTCGGCATCGGCTCCCGACAACGAGACGGCTGCAGCGGCCCCTGCGCCCGCGGACCTGCTCCGGCGCCGGGCCGCGCGCCCCGCAGGCTTCGCGGTGCTCCGGCGCAGGTCCAGACGGGTGTTCCCGCGCAGGACCGGCTCTGCTGCCGCCGTCACCCGCAGCGCCCCGTAGGCCTGCGAGTCCACGCTCAACAGCCCCTGGGCGACCAGTTGGCGGGCCACCTCCCGCCAGGTGGTGGCGTCCAGGTCGGCACCCACCCCGAACGTGGGCAGCTGGTCGTGTCCGAACTCGGCCATGCGGGCGGTTCCCTTGCCCACCAGCAGGTCGATGATGTGCCCCGCACCGAAGCGCTGGCCGGTGCGGAGCACCCCGGACAGGAACTTCTGGGCAGCGATCGTGCCGTCCCAGAGCTCCGGGGGAGTCAAGCAGGTGTCGCAGTTCCCGCACGGGGCGGTGCGCTCGCCGAAGTAGTCCAGCAGGATGACCCGCCGGCAGCTGGCCGCCTCGCAGTACCCGAGCAGGGCGTCGAGCTTGCCGGCCTCGACTCGGCGGACCTCGATGGGCGCGTCCGAGGCATCGATCCAGGACTTCTGCAGCACCACGTCGGCCAGTCCATAGGCCATCCAGGCCTGCGCCGGCTCCCCGTCGCGGCCCGCGCGACCGGTCTCCTGGTAGTACGCCTCGATGCTCTTGGGCAGGTCCAGGTGGGCCACGAAGCGCACGTCGGGCTTGTCGATGCCCATCCCGAAGGCGATCGTGGCGACCACCACGACGCCTTCCTCGCGCTGGAACCGGTCCTGCGTGCGCCGCCGTGCGCCCTGGTCCAGGCCCGCGTGGTAGGCCAGCGCGGTGAGGCCCTGCTCGGTCAGCCATCCCGCGGTCTGGTCGACCTTCTTGCGCGAGGAGCAGTACACAATCCCCGAGGACCCGATCAGGCTCGGGTTCGCTGCGTCGCCGGTGAGGAAACCGATCAGCTGGTCGCGGGCATTGACCTTCTCCACGACGGTGTAGCGGATGTTGGGTCGGTCGAAGCTGGACACGAACTCCGGAGCATCCCCGAGCGCCAACCGCTGGCGGATCTCGGCCCGGGTGAGCATGTCCGCGGTGGCGGTCAGGGCGAGTCGGGGCACGTCGGGGAACCGTTGCGCCAGCACCGACAGGCCCAGGTACTCGGGGCGGAAGTCGTGCCCCCACTGGGACACGCAGTGCGCCTCGTCGATCGCGAACAGCGCCAGGCCGTGGGCGGCGTCGATCCGGTCGAGCTGGGCCAGGAACCCACCGGTCACCAGGCGCTCGGGAGCCACGTAGAGCAGGTCGAGCTCCCCCGACGTCATCGCGCGGACGACCTCCGCGGCGCCTGCGGCGTCCAGGCTCGAATTGAGGAACGCCGCGCGGACACCGAGCAGGCGCATCGCATCGACCTGGTCCTGCATGAGGGCGATCAGTGGGGAGACGACCACTCCGAGTCCGGGCCGTACGAGGGCCGGCACCTGGTAGCAGACCGACTTGCCGCCGCCGGTGGGCATGAGGACCAGGGCGTCCCCGCCGGAGACCACCTGCTCGATGATCTCGGCCTGGGCGCCGCGGAACCGGTCATACCCGAAGACCTCGCGCAGCACCTGCAACGGATCGGCAGCGGCCTCGGGACCGCGGGCTCGCGAAGGGCTGGGCATGGGTGCATTCTCACCCGGCTGGGTGACATCCCGGTGCACGACCGGAGCTCGAGTCCCGGGATCGGGACAGAAGTGGCTCTCCAGGGATTCTGGCCAGGACGTCCGGTCGCCTCCTGAGCGCCACTCTGGGCACCGTCCTTCCCGCTTCGCTCGGGGGTACGCTCGGCCCTCACCTGACCGACCCACGGCAGTTCCGGGCCTTCCTGAGGAGTCCGCGCAGTGAGCAAACCCACCATCCTCACAGTTGACGACGATGTGACCGTGTCGCAAGCGATCACCCGGGACCTGCGCGCGCGCTATGGCGCGGACTACCGGATCGTGCGCACCGGATCTGGTGCCGAGGCCCTCAAGGTCCTGACCGAGCTCGCCCTGCGGGGCCGCCGCGTCGCGATGATCGTCTCTGACCAGCGGATGCCCGGGATCCAGGGAATCGACCTGCTCGACCAGTCGCGGACCCATAGTCCGGGGGCGAAGCTGCTGCTGCTCACGGCCTACGCGGACACGGATGTGGCCATCCGGGCGATCAACGACATCGGACTGGACTACTACCTGCTCAAGCCCTGGGATCCGCCGGCAGAGCGGCTGTACCCCGTGGTCGATGACCTGCTCGCCGACTGGAACCGGGCCAACCCTGCGACGACCACGGACCTCCGGGTGATCGGCGATCGATGGTCCGAGCGCAGCCATGAGGTGAAGACGTTCCTCGCGCGCAACCACGTGCCGTACTCCTGGCTTGACGTCGAGCGGGACCCGGAGGGCGCACGCCTTGTCGAACTCGCGGCGGCAGGGCCCACCGAACTGCCGCTCGTGCTCACCGCTGACGGAAAGACCCTGCGCAACCCGCCGACCCTGGAGCTGGCGGGAGCGTTGGGCCTGCCGACCCGTGCCCAGCAGCCGCTGTACGACCTGTGCATCGTGGGTGGGGGGCCGGCGGGCCTGGCCGCGGCCGTCTACGCTGCCTCCGAGGGGCTGTCGACCGTCATCGTCGAGCGGGAGGCGCCAGGCGGGCAGGCAGGACAGAGCGCGTCGATCGAGAACTACCTCGGGTTCCCGAAGGGGCTCTCCGGCGCGGACCTGACACATCGAGCAGTGGCCCAGGCGGCGCGGTTCGGCGCTGAGATGGTGCTCGCCAGCGACGTCGTGGGCTTCGAGCAGCGGGGTCCCGTGCGTGCCGTGCTGCTCGGCGACGTGGGGGAGATCGAGGCACGCGCAGTCCTGGTGGCGACCGGGGTCTCCTACCGGCGGTTGGTCGCGCCAGGCCTCGACGAGTTGACCGGACGAGGTGTCTACTACGGCGCGACTGCCAGCGAGGCGAGCCAGTGCCAGGGCGATGAGGTCTACATCGTCGGGGCGGCCAACTCCGCTGGCCAGGCGGCTCTGAACCTCGCCAAGTACGCCAGCCGGGTGGTTCTCCTCGTCCGTGGTGGGAACCTCGAGGAGGGGATGTCGCAGTACCTGGTGGACCGGATCACGCAGGCGCCCAACATCGAGGTGCGCCTGCGCACGGAGGTGGTCGCAGCGGGCGGGACCTCCCACCTGGAGGAGATCACGCTGGGCGATCGGGACAGCGGCGACCGTGAGGTTGTGGCCACGTCGTGGCTCTTCGTCTTCATCGGGGCAGCCCCACGGACGGAGTGGCTCGGCCCCGAGGTGGCGCGCTCGCCGCACGGGTTCGTGATCACCGGCCACGATCTCCTCTCCCCGGACGTGACGCCGGCATGGCCGCTGGAACGTGTCCCCTTCGGCCTGGAGACCAGCGTTCCCGGACTGTTCGCGGCAGGGGATGTCCGGCTCGACTCCATGAAGCGGGTGGCGTCGGCCGTCGGTGAGGGCGCGATGTCGGTCTCGAACGTCCACGGATACCTGGCGACGACATGATCACGCTGGCGGACCTGCGTGATGTGCCCCTGTTCGACGGAGTGTCGGACGCCCAACTGGAGGACCTCATCCAGGCGGGGGATGAGATCACCTTCGACGCCGGTGACGAACTGTTCCACGAGGGCGACCAGTCCGATCACTGGTACGTCCTCATCGAGGGACTCATCGAGCTCTACCGCCATATCGGGCGCGAGGACGTCCTGCTGGCCCGGCTGGACCACCCGGGCCGATGGGCCGGCGGCTTCCGAGCCTGGGATACGAGCGGTCACTACCTTGCTACCGGGCGGGCGGCGATCGGTGGCCGCGTGCTGCGCGTGCCCGCGCCTGCCCTGCGTGCACTGGTCATGGCGTGGTTCCCGTTCAGCGTCCACATCATCGATGGGGTCTTCAACACTGCCCGCAGCGTGGAGGAGGGGGCCCGTCAGCGCGGTGCCCTGGTCAAGCTGGGGACGATCGCTGCGGGCCTGGCCCATGAGCTGAACAACCCGGCCGCCGCCGCAACGCGGGCAGTGGATGCCCTGGCCGAGGCGAACCAGGGGGTGCTCACCTCCCTCGGGGTGCTGGCCGGCCTGCACCTGACCTCCGAGCAGTTCAGCCGATTGGACGCGATGCGCCGTGGGATCACCGTGCCCACGGGACCCGCGGATCCCCTCGCGGTCGCCGACCGGGAGGACGAGCTCATCGACTGGCTCGAGGATCACGAAGTGGATCGGTCGTGGGCCCTCGCCCCCTCACTGGCTGCGGCGGGTGTCGACACCGACTGGTGTGCACAGGTGGCCGTGCTCGTCGGGCCCGAGGCGCTGAGCCCGTCCCTGGCCTGGGTGGCGAGCACGTTGAACGTCACCGCACTGCTCGGGCAGGTCAAGGACTCCACCGAACGCATCTCGAACCTCGTCTCCGCTGTGAAGAACTACTCCCAGATGGACCGTGGTTCCATGCAGCGCATTGTCATCACTGAGGGCCTCGAGAGCACCCTGGTGATGCTGGGCCACCGGATCGGTGACGGCGTCACGGTGGTGCGCGAGTACAGCGCACACGCCGCTGAGGTCCAGGCGTTCCCGGGCGAGCTGAACCAGGTCTGGACCAACCTGATCGAGAACGCCGTCGATGCCATGGACGGCCAGGGAACGCTGCGTGTGACCACGCGAAGCTCACCGGATCAGGTGGTGGTGGAGATCGGCGATACGGGCCCGGGGTTTGCTCTCGAGGCCAAGGACCGAGCCTTCGACGCGTTCTTCACGACCAAGGAAGCAGGCAAGGGCACGGGACTGGGCCTGGACATCGCGCGCCGGATCGTCGTCGACCGGCACTTCGGCAGCATCACCATCGACAGCAGCCCTGGCGACACAGTGGTGCGCGTGACCCTCCCCACCGAGCCGCCGCCGCAATGACAGCCCCTTGGAGAGGGATACTCGCCGCCGCGTGCCGGTGGTGGTGACTACGCCTGGTTCTGGGGGAAGTGACCGAGGAAGAACATCGCACCCATCGGGTCGATGACTCCGCCGAACCTGCCCGGACCCATGTCCATGGCGGGCAGGAACACCGTCCCGCCGAGCTCGGTGGCCAGCGCCAGTGACGCGTCGCAGTCCTCGACGGCGAAGTAGACCGCCCAGAAGCTCGGGGCCTCCTCGGGGACTCCGGGCGGCATCGGCATGGCCCCGCAGTTCATCCGCGGCTCGGCGCCCGCAACGGGGGTGGAGCCCATCAGGTAGCCCTCGTCGGGCCCCGGTTCCCATACCCACCCGAAGACCCGTGCGTAGAACGCCGTGGCCGCATCGATGTCGCGGGACTGCAGCTCGTTCCAGGTCAGCGATCCCGGCGCGTTGAACAGTTCGGCACCCGAATGCCCCAATGGCTGCCACAGGCCCACGACGGCGCCGGAGGGGTCGGCCAGCATCGCCATCCGGCCCTGATCGGGGATGGTCATGGGCTCGGCGACCACCTGGCCACCGGCCGCCGGTACGGCCGCCGCGATCGCGTCCGCGTCCTCGACGATCACGTAGGAGCTCCACACGACCGGCATGTCGGGGGCGCCAGGAGGCATCGGGCCCAGGCCGGCCACGCGTGAGCCATCCTTGTAGAACTGGGTGTAGGAGTAGTCTGGACCCATCGGCATGTCCTGGCTGGTCCAGCCGAACAGCCCGCCGTAGAACGCCTTCGCAGCGGGCACATCGTTAGTCATCAGGTCGACCCAACCGAACAGTCCCGGCGCTAGTTTCATGCGGCCACGCTAGTCCCGCGCAGGGTCGCAGATCGATACCCTAGGGGGTCTTCCTGAGTCCCAAGGTGTGTGTGAGCGGCCCGATCCGGCCCACGTCCGGGTCCGGTCAGGCGGTGGCTGCAACCTTCCGCCGGGATGTCACGTCTTGGGGTGCAGGCTCATCGGGCCGTAGACGAGCCGCTCGTCCTCGTAGAGCGTGACCGCGTCGATGCCCTCGTCGAGCAGGTCGGGCCAGGCTTCACCGACCCAGGTCTCCGCGTCCGCCTGCGTCGGGAAGCCGTCGGCTGGTTGGGTTGCGGACTCCGGGATCGGCGCGCCCTGCGCGGCGTGGTATTGCCAGGTCCAGCTCATCGGCTCCTCCTTGGGTCAGACGTTCAGGGACGCTGCGCGGGGGACTCGGTCCGGGCCGGGTCGCGCATGATCGCCTCGCCGAGGACCTCGTCGATGGCGGTGCGCAGGTCAGCGTCGAGCACCACGCCACTGGCCTGCACGGAGTCGGCCAGCTGCTCGGGGCGGGAGGCCCCCACGATGGCGGCGGACACGTTCGGGTTGCCCAGCACCCAGGCCACCGCGAGCTGGGCCATGGTCAGCCCAGCGTCCTGCGCCAGCGGCTTCAGGGCCTGCACCCGCATCAGGACGTCGTCGCGCAGCCATCGCGACACGAACGCCGATCCGGTCGGGTCCGTGGCCCGTGAGCCCTCTGGAACCGGTGCGCCGGGAAGGTACTTGCCCGTGAGCACGCCCTGGGCCATCGGGGACCAGACCACCTGGCCGATGCCGGCGGCCTCGCACTCGGGCACGACCTCGGCCTCGATGACCCGCCACAGCATCGAGTACTGCGGCTGGTTGGACACGATCCGGTCGAAGCCCATGTCCTCGGCGATCGCCAGGGCAGCCCGGATCTCTTCGGCCCGCCACTCCGAGACTCCGATGTAGAGCACCTTGCCGGCGCGGACGAGGTCCTCGAACGCGCGCAGGGTCTCCTCCAGCGGAGTGTGGTGGTCGAACCGGTGGGCCTGGTAGAGATCGATGTGGTCGGTCTGCAAACGCTGCAGGGACCCGTGGCAGGCCTCGATGATGTGCTTGCGCGACAGCCCGCGGTCATTGTGGCCGGGGCCGATCGGCCAGTAGACCTTGGTCAGGATCTCCAGGCCGTCGCGGCGCTGGCCGGCCAGTGCCCGCCCGAGCACCGACTCGGCACCGGTCTGCGCGTAGACGTCCGCGGTGTCGAAGGTGGTGATCCCTGCCTCGAGAGCCGCATGCACGCAGGCCGTCGCGGTGTCCTCAGCCACCTGGGAGGCGTGCGTCAACCAGTTTCCGTAGGCGATTTCGCTGACCCACATGCCACTTGCGCCCAGGCGTCGATGTTCCATGGCTTGACCCTAGGCCACGGGTCCGACATGGGCTCGTGCTGCTACGTGCCCTTCTTGACCTTCGGCACGACTGGTCGCCCGCCGCGGCGCACCCGGGGCGGGGGGAGCCGGAGCTTGCGGATCTGCAGCACGCGCATGACCGCGTAGAAGGTCGCGCCCTTGCGGTCGGCGTCGACGGGCCAGCGCGACTTGAGCTCACGGCGCATCCGCCACATCAGCAGCGTCGTGTCCACGACGATGACCAGGGTGAGCATCATCCACAGCATGGAGATGTACCCCTGAGCGTTGGGAAGGCCCCACTGCGCCATCGGTAGGAATCCGAGGACCAGCACGATGATCGCCAGCGGCAGGAACATCTCCGCGGCCGCCCAGCGCGAGTCGATGTAGTCGCGCACGAAGCTCTTCACCGGACCGGCGTCGCGCGGGGGCAGAGCGCTCTCGTCGCCGGCGAGCAGCGCGGCGCGGTTGGCCTGACGCTCCTCGGCTGCCCGGGCCTTGGCGGCCTTCTTGGCCTCCTTGGGATCCGAGGGCACCTTGAGCGTCTGCTTGCGCTGGGCCTCGGCCTCCTTGCGGGTGGGCGTGGGTCGGCCCTTCCCACTCGTCGTGGAGGAGTGATCGGGGGCCGGCGCCGGCTCGGCGGGCGGCTCGGGTGCGCTGCGGGAGAGGAACTTCACGGACACAAGGGTACGGCGTGCCGGGGGGCGCCGGGTTAGGCTTGAGGGAATCGGCGGTGGTGTGCCGCCCAGGCAGAGAGTGACCCGAACCATGGCCGGTATGTGGCAGCGCTTCAAGATGATCTTCAAGTCCAAGGCCAACGCGGCCATGGACAAGGCCGAGAATCCGGCGCAGACCCTGGACTACTCCTACGAGAAGCAGTTGGAGATGCTCCAGAAGGTCCGCCGCGGCGTGGCTGATGTGGCCACCAGCCGCAAGCGGGTCGAGCTGCAGATCGCCAGCCTGGACAAGCAGCTGGCCAAGCTCGACGGCCAGGCCCGGGCCGCGCTCGGGGCCGGTCGCGAGGACCTGGCCCGGGAGGCGCTGACCCGCAAGGCAGCCACTGGCCAGCAGATCGCCGACCTCCATGTCCAGCTCGACCAGCTCGTGGGCCAGGAGCAGAAGCTCACCGTGGCCTCCCAGCAGCTGCAGGCGAAGGTCGAGTCCTTCCGCACCCAGAAGGAGACCATCAAGGCCACGTACTCAGCGGCCGAGGCGCAGGTCCGCATCAATGAGGCGTTCACCGGCATCTCCAGTGAGCTCGGCGACGTGGGACTTGCCATCCAGCGCGCGGAGGACCGGACGGCCCAGATGCAGGCCCGGGCCGGCGCCATGGAGGAGCTCATGGCCACGGGCGCTCTGGAGAGCACCGGTGGCAAGGACGCCCTGACTGCCGAACTGGAGCGCCTCACCTCGGACAACCAGGTCGAGAACGAGCTGGCGGCACTGCGCGCTGAGGTGACAGGCGGCCCAGCCCCGGCGGCCGTGACCGGCACTGCCCCCGCAGCAGTCGGTCCGGCGCCCGTCGACGATGTAGTCGAGGCCGAGCTGGCCGACTCCCCGGCGGATGCCCCGACCGACGTGCCGCGTCCGCAGCAGACCCCGCCGGCTGGCCCGGCGGCCCAGTAGGACAGGTAGGTACCCACCCGCGACATGGCGCGCAACCGCTACGCCCCCGACGCTGGCCTGACTGCCCGGATGGGCGGCACCATGTTCCTGCTGGGGCTGCTCTACGTGGTCCTGATGGGCGTGATGATCTACGCCGGGATCGGCTTCTGGTTCGTGCTGATCCTCGCCGGCGGCTCGGCGTGGGCGCAGTGGTACTTCTCCGACCGGGTGGCGCTGTTCTCGATGTCCGCACGGACTGTCACCCCGGAGCAGGCACCCCAGCTGCACGCGATCGTTGATCGTCTGTGCGCGATGGCGGACATGCCCAAGCCCACTGTGGCCATCGCCGACACCGACATGCCCAACGCGTTCGCGACTGGCCGCAGCAGCAAGCGTGCGGTCGTCTGCGTCACCACGGGCCTGCTGCGGCGACTCGATGCCGAGGAGCTCGAGGGCGTCCTGTCCCATGAACTGGCGCATGTGGCCCACCGGGACGTGCTCGTGATGACGGTGGCCTCGTTCGTCGGGGTCCTGGCCGGCTTCCTGACCCGATCCTGGATGTGGGGCGGCCTGACCCGCCGCCGCGACAGCGACAGCAACGGCGCGATCGCCTTCCTGCTGATCATGGTCGTGTCGATGGTGGTCTACGCGATCAGCTTCCTGCTGATCCGGGTGCTCTCGCGCTACCGGGAGCTGTCCGCGGATCGGGCCGGCGCGCTGCTGACCGGGCGACCCGCTGCGCTGGGCCGCGCGTTGCAGAAGATCTCCGGGGACATGGGCGCCATCCCCACCCGCGACCTGCGCGAGAAGGAGGCCATGAACGCCTTCTTCATCACCCCGGCCCTGGGTGGGGGGCAGTCGTTGGCCAGCCTGTTCTCGACCCACCCGCCGCTGGAGCGGCGCCTGGAGCAACTGGCGCGCATCTCGGCCCAGCTGGGTCAGTGATGGGCCTCTTCGACTCGATCATGGGTCGGCGCAAGCCCGCGCGCCCCGACCTGGATGCCATCTTCGGCCTGCCGTCCGCGGCGATCACCCTCTCGGCGAGTCTGGACTATCAGGCAACAGGCAGCGGGGCTGTGGCCTTCCGGGTCCCCGACGGCCGGGCCTTCGCTGCGGTCCAGACGGAGATCGAGGAGCTGCTGGCGGTCTCGGGCAATCCGGTGGTCGAGCTGACTGCCGACCAGTACGGGTACACGTGGCTCGTGGTACGCACCGACCCTCCGGATGTAGGGGCACTGGTGACGCACCTGCACGCGGTCAACCTCACCCTGCAGGACAGCGGGTTCGGTCCGCAGCTGCTGTGCGCGATGGCCACGTTCGTGGGTCCGGGGGAGCGGCCGCTGGCGATGGTCTACCTGTTCAAGGCCGGCGCGTTCTACCCGTTCGCGCCGATGCCCGGTGGCGGCCAGGCGCGCGACACCATGCTCGAACTGCAGATCCGCGACCTGGTGCGCGATGAACTGACCCTCGAGGCGGACCTTTCCCGCTGGTTCCCGATCTGGGGTGCCCCGGGCCTGTAACTTGCCCGACCCGACCCGACCCGACCCGGGCCCGACCGTCAGCGAAGCGGCGCCCAGCGCAGGATCGCCGCGGCCTGGCCGCCGCCCGGGATGTCCTCCGCGCGCAGGGCGAGCACCTGACCACCGGCAAGCCACACCCGTCGTGTGATCTCGTCGAGCACGCCGTAGTTGACGGCATCGCCCGCGGCGGCGAAGTCGACCTCGCCCCCGTCGTCGACGGTGCCCGGCAGGGCAGCATCGATGTCGACGAACAGCGTGGCGACCTGCCCGAACGTGGCTGTTCTGGCCAGCGCGGCGACGTCGGTCTCGGTGCGGCCCTCGCCGGTGCGCCGCTCGAACTCCTCGTGCAGGCCACGCAGTCGCGCGGCATTGACCTCGTCGAAGATGGCGCGGGCGCGCTGGGCGAGCTCGGCGTCCGACAGCGCCTCGACATTGCCCTCGATGCGCTGCACCGCCAGGTGCGGGTAGGTGTTCCAGCTCGCGTAGATGTCGCTCATCGGGGAGGCCGCGGCGAGGACCAGCGGTGTCTCGCGTCCCCTCAGGAGCGGGCGCAGGGCAGCATCCACGGCCCGCGAGTACTGCCCCAGGCGCATCTTGCGACCCTCGCTTCCGACCGCGCGGCCGTAGTGGGAACGGCCGCTGATCGAGGGCACCGCCACGGCGTCGACCGCGTCGGTGGGCAGGTCGGGGACGGAGACCTCGCGCACGTCCCCCTGCGTGGGCACCGAGAGCACCCGGGTCGCGTTCTGTGACAGCGCGAGCACGTACCCCGAGTTGCTGAAGGTCAGGGCGCGCAGCAGTGGCTTGACGTGCCAGCGGTCCGACACCCCGACCATCTCTGTGAGCCGGCTGGGCAGCTGGAAGGCCGTGAGGTGGGTCGGGTCGACGAAGATCGCCAGGCTGTTCGCCTGGTGGGCCCAGAAGAACTCGTCGTCGAGGAGCTCTGCGAGCAGGTCCTGCACCTGTCCGGGCTCGCCGCGAGGCAGGTCGATGAGGGCCAGTTGCGCCATCGCCTCGTCGCGCAGGTTCCCGAGGGTGATCCGCTCGGCCCGGGCATCGCCGGCGGGATCCGTGGGCAGATAGAGCGACACGCTGCCCGCCCGGCGGTGGTTGAGCAGTGTGGCGATCTGGTCGTTGTCGGGCAGGGAGAGGTGTAGGGACACGGCGAGCTCCTTGGGGGTGCCGGTGCGGCATGGACGCGCGTGACCATGCCCGTGGCCTCGACGTTACTCGCCCTCGGTGGGGCGCGCATGGGACAGCCGAGTCCCGTCGGCAGCTGGGGGAGCCGCCCGCTCAGTCCGGGGTGGGGGTCGCGCCGACCCCGGGCAACGCCAGCATCCGGTCCAGGGCCACTCGGGCCCAGTGCGCGGTGTCCGGGTCGACGACGATCTGGTTGACCACGTTGCCCGCCACCAGGTTCTCCAAGGTCCACACCAGATGTGGCAGGTCGATCCGGTTCATCGTCGAGCAGTAGCAGACTGAGCGGTCCAGGAAGCTGACCTGCTTGTCCGGGTGTGCAAGGGCCAGCCTGCGCACGAGGTTCAGCTCGGTGCCGATCGCCCAGGCGGATCCCGGCTCGGCAGCATCGAGGACCTTGATGATGTACTCGGTCGACCCGACGAAGTCGGCCTTCGTGACGACCTCGTGGCGGCACTCCGGGTGGACCAGGATGTTGACCCCCGGGATCGTGGCTCGCGCCTCGTCCACGACCTCCTCGGTGAACCTGCCGTGCACGGAGCAGTGCCCACGCCAGAGCACGACCCTGGCCGCGTCCAGCTGTTCGGCAGTCAGGCCACCGCCGGGCTTGTGCGGGTCGAACACCACACAGTCGCCCAGTTCCAGGCCAAGGTCCAGCACCGCGGTGTTGCGCCCGAGGTGCTGGTCGGGCAGGAAGAACACGCGCTCACCCTGCTCGAAGGCCCACTCCAGGGACTGCCGCGCGTTGCTCGACGTGCAGATCGTCCCGCCGTTTCGCCCCGTGAAGGACTTGATGGCAGCCGTGGAGTTCATGTACGTCACCGGGATGGTGCCCTCGGCCAGGCCGAGTTCCTCGAACCGCGCCCAGGCGTCCTCGACCTGCCCGATCTCGGCCATGTCGGCCATGGAGCAGCCGGCAGCCAGATCCGGCAGGATCACCTGCTGCTCGGCGCCGGTGAGGATGTCGGCGCTCTCTGCCATGAAGTGCACGCCGCAGAACACGATGAACTCCGCCGCCGGGTTTGCGGCGGCCTGCTGGGCCAGCTTGAACGAGTCGCCGGTGACGTCCGCGAACGCGATCACCTCGTCGCGCTGGTAGTGGTGGCCCAAGATGTAGGCGCGTGATCCCAGCGCGGCCCGGGCCCGCTGCGCCCGCGCGACGAGGTCGGGGTCCGAGGCGGCCGGCAGGGCCCCCGGGCATTCGACGCCCTTCTCGGTTCCCGGATCGCTGCCCTGGCCCAGCAGCAGGAGAGCCAGCGGAGTGGGTTGCGGCTCGGTCCAGGTGGCCGTGTCGGACATCGCGGGGCCTTCCTCGTGCGTGATGCGGCGCGGTGCAGGGGTTCATCGTTCCACAGACTGAGAGCGCGGGCCGGGGGATCGTCGCTGCACCGTGGCGCCTGGTTCCCCATTGACGCCCCGAAGATGATGGAAGCTACCCGTCCGCCACGTCGCGCACCTGGAGCAGCAGCCAGATGACCCATCCCCGGATGTTCGATGACCTCGACCCGTTCCTGGCCCAGGTCCGACATATTGCCTTGGGACTGCCCGGAGCCGCCGAGAAGGTCTCGCATGGGCGGCCTGCCTTCTTCACCACCAAGGTCTTCGCGTACTACGGGGGGTCAGTCAAGGTCGACGGCGCCTACGTCCAGCACTCGCAGTCCCTGATGGTCCGCCTTGACCCCGACGAGCGCACGGCCCTCATGTCGGACCCGCGCAGCTTCGCGCCGGCCTACCTGGGCCCCTCGGGGTGGCTGGGCGTCGACCTGGATGAGCCCGATTGGGTGGAAGTCGGCGAGCTGATCGAGGCGTCCTACCGCAGGACTGCACCCAGGACCTTGGTGGCCGAGCTGGAAGGGCGCGCAGGGCGGCAGCCCCAGTGAACCTTGCCGTCGAATGGGTCGTCAGGGAGTTCCGGGACGGGCGGGGAAGGCAACCTTGCCGTCGATGTGGTCGTCCTACGCCCCCGTGGATCGCCAGGGAGCGACCACATCGACGGCAAGGTTCGTTAGGCCGCTAGCCCAGCAGGCGGATTGTGACCAGATCAGCGGCAAGGTTCCGCGAGGCAGTGTGCGACCCCAGGAGTGTGTGGCCCGAGGCAGTGCGCGGCGTGGCCCCGGGAGTGCGCGGCCCCAGCAGCGCTCGCGCCGAGGCTGCGGCGGCGATGCGAGGCCTCGAGGGCGGCGCTGGCCTGCGCGCAGTGCCAGACTGCTGCCCCGTGGAGGTCCTGGTCTGTCCCGACTCGTTCACTGGGACGCTCACTGCGGTCGAGGCTTCTCATGCGATCGCCCGCGGATGGGCTGCTCAGGCGCCCGGCGACCATCTGGTCCAGCGGCCGATGTCCGATGGCGGGCCGGGGTTCGTCGACGCGATCCGGGCCGGTCGAAGTGGGGCGGTCATCGACCGGGTGGTGACGGGGCCCTGCGGGGACCCGGTGCGTGCCACGTACCTGCGCACCGCTGACGGCACCGCCTGGATCGAGAGCGCGCAGGCGGCCGGACTGCACCTGGTCCCCTCGGGGAGCCGCGATCCGACCCGTACGACGACGCGTGGCGTCGGGGAGTTGATGGCTGATGCGCTGGCCGGAGGTGCCCGACGGATCGTCCTCGGGGTGGGTGGGACCGGGACGTGCGACGGGGGTGCCGGGCTGTTGGCCGCGCTTGGGGCCAGTGCCTGGACAGGTGCCCGCGCCGGTGCCGGTGGCCCCGGGGGTCTGGTCGGCGGCGGAGCCGAACTCCTGGACGTTGACCGGGTCGATCTCCTGCCTGCCCTGACGACGGTCGCAGGTGCCGTCCTCGAGGTCGCCACGGATGTCGACGTTCCACTGCTCGGAGCGCGCGGCGCAGCATTCGGCTTTGCTGCCCAGAAGGGCGCCGGCGCCGGGCAGGTCGATTTGCTGGAGGCCGCGATGCGGCACTGGGCCCACCTGCTCGGACGGACCGACTCCGGACGCGCCCCGGCCGTGGCACTCGGGGCCGGGGCCGGCGGGGGCCTCGGGATGGCGATGATCCGCCTGGGCGCCCGACGGGTGCCCGGCATCACCACGGTCATCGCCGCGGCAGGGGTCGAGGAGTTGCTCGACTCCGTGGACCTGGTGATCACCGGGGAGGGCTCGTTCGACTGGCAGTCTCTGCGCGGCAAGGTGGTGGCCGGGGTCGCTGCAGCGGCGAGCGCGCGCGCTGTCCCGGTCGTGGTGCTGGCCGGGCGAGTCGAGGTCACCCGCAGGGAGTGGATGACCTCCGGCGTCTCGGCGGCCTTCCCGGCCGCTGCGCAGCCGGGGGAGGACCCTGCCGAGGGCCTGGCCCGTGCCGCCAGCAGGGCGGCTCGGACGTGGTCGCGCGCCTGACAGGCGCGCCGAGGGCTCAGATCAGCTTGGGGAAGGTCGCGAGCAGCACGACGCCCACCGTCGCCAGCACCAGGGCGAACCCGAGCAGCGTCACCCGCGAGCGCAGTTTGCGCATGCGGTTGGACATGGCCGCGAAGAACAGCACGGCAGCGAACAGGACGGTCATCAGCGTGTAGTTGTCGCCGCGCTGGTTGTTCGCCAGGGCCTCCTCGTACTTGGCGTCCGCGCGGACGTCGGCAGCGGCAGCGGCCACCTCCTCGGGCATGACGTAGGAGGGCATCTCGAACGGGGACGCCGGCGCCGACGGGTTCTCCAGTGGGCTTGTGGCCAGCCATTCGGTGTGCGCCCGCGCCAGCGGCTCGGGGAACCGGGACTCGAGGAACTTCGCGATCTCGGGGTCGGCCGGGGATTCCACCAGCCAGCTGGTCCAGAGCTGTACCTGAGTACTGGCCCGGGTGGTCGCCACACTGTCCAACCGGGCGGCCTCGATGCGCGCGCTCGAGGCCTGCGAGAAGGAGATGGACATGGCCCCACCCCACTTGCTCGACTCGAACGCCGACCAGGCGGTCAGGATCGTGGTCACCGAGAGCACCACCACGGTGATGAACTCGAGGCGGTCGGACCAGACCGACTCGCTGGAGGCTGCGTCGGCCGCGGGCGGGCCGCTGCCCTCTGCGGACTCTCGAGCCGGTGAGGTCAGGGTGTCGTCGTGCCCGGCTTGCGCGCCGGGATTCTCGCTGGGCATGGGCGGATTGTAGGGATCCCAGCGCGGCAGTGCCACGTCGAACTCGATGATTGGTCGAACGCGGCGACCCGTGCAAGCATTGTTCTGGGAATGCACGCACCCGCCGCGTGCGTTCACCCATCACAGACACCGCCAGGAGGGCCCCACCGATGACCGCTGAGACCACCACAGAGACCACCGCGCCGACCACCGACGGGATCGTGCTGACCGCGACGGCTGCCGACAAGGTCCGGTCGCTGCTCGACTCCGAGGGTCGCGACGACCTGGCGCTGCGCGTGGCGGTCCAGCCCGGTGGCTGCTCTGGCCTGCGCTACCAGCTCTTCTTCGACGAGCGCGCCCTCGACGGCGATGTGCGCAAGGACTTCGACGGTGTCGAGGTCGTCACCGACCGGATGAGTGCGCCGTACCTCACCGGAGCCACGATCGACTTCGTGGACACCATCGAGAAGCAGGGCTTCACGATCGACAACCCGAACGCGACCGGGTCCTGCGCCTGCGGTGACTCGTTCCACTGACCTGACGCACCCCAGGTGGCCCCTTCCACCGACCTGACCCACATGCGGTGACTCGTTCGACTGCCGTGACGCACTAGGGTCACCCCCGTCGCCCAACCGCCCAGGGGGTTCTGTCATGCGGATCGTGATCACCGGTTCCATCGCCACCGACCACCTGATGACCTTCCCCGGGAGGTTCTCGGAGTCGATCGTCCTGGACAAGCTGGACAAGATCTCGCTGTCGTTCCTGGTCGATGAGCTCGAAGTCCGGCGCGGAGGCGTGGCTGCCAACATCTCGTTCGGGATGGGCATGCTCGGTCTCAACCCGATCCTGGTCGCTGCCGTCGGTCCGGACTTCGCTGACTACCGATCCTGGCTGGCTCGCCACGGGGTCGACACCGAGTCGGTGCACGTCTCCGACGTCCGCCACACCGCGCGCTTCGTGTGCACCACCGACGAGCACGCCAACCAGATCGCCACGTTCTATGCCGGGGCGATGCAGGAGGCCCGCGACATCGAGCTCGGGCCCGTGGTCGAGCGGGTCGGGAGTGTCGACCTGGTGCTCATCGGGGCCAATGACCCCGAGGCGATGCTGCGCCACACCGAGGAGTGCCGTTACCGGCGGATCCCGTTCGCGGCCGATCCCTCGCAGCAGCTCGCGCGCATGAACGGTGCGGACATCCGCCTGCTCGTCGACGGGGCCGCCTACCTGTTCACCAACGAGTACGAGGCCGCGCTCACCGAGCAGAAGACCGGGTGGACCAGCGCGGAGATCCTGGACCGCGTGGGCATCCGGGTCACCACCCTGGGCCCCGACGGGGCACGGATCGAGCGCAAGGGGGAGCCGGCGATCCACGTCCCGACCCCCAAGGAGTCCAGGCGGGCTGATCCCACTGGCGTGGGCGATGCCTTCCGAGCCGGATTCCTGTCCGGCCTGGCCTGGGGGCTGCCCCTCAAGCGGTGCGCTCAGGTCGGGTCCCTCCTGGCCACGCATGTCATCGAGAGCGTCGGGACACAGGAGTACGAGCTGGCCACGAAGTCCTTCCTGAGCCGGGTCCATGACACCTACGGCGAGGCGGCGGCGCAGGAGATCGGGGCGCATGTGCTGCTTCCCCGGCCCTGATCGGCCGTCGGCCAGGCATCCCCACCGGCACCCTCCGCACGCGAGCCGGGCGCCCAGCCATGCCCAGTGAGCCGGCACCTCCGCACTGGGCCCTTCCGGAGCCGGTCGACCTGGCTGCGCTGCCCGCAGGGGTGGAGTTCGTGGCCGTGGGGGCAGACCTGTCCCCGGGCATGCTGCTGGCCGGATACCGGTCCGGGTTGTTCGCGATGCCCGAGCGCGAGGTCCTGGGCTGGTGGTCCCCGGATCCACGCGGTGTCCTGCTGCCGGGCCGGGTGCACGTCTCGCGATCCCTGCGGCGGGCCCTGGGCCGCTACGAGGTGAGTGTTGACACAGCGTTCGAGGCCGTGGTGAGCCAGTGCAGCGACCCCACCCGGCCGCACGGCTGGATCAGCTCGGAGTACGCGGCGAGCTATCGGGAGCTGCACGCGCTGGGCTGGGCGCACTCGGTGGAGGTCTGGGCCCAGGACGGGACCCTGGCAGGTGGCCTGTTCGGCGTGGAGGTGGGGGGTCTGTTCGCTGCCGAGTCGAAGTTCCATGCGCGCACCGACGCCTCAAAGGTGGCCGTCGTCGCACTGGCCGCGCTGTTGGGGGCCGACGCCGACCCACGACGGATGATCGACGTGCAGTGGTGCACCGAGCACCTGGCCACGCTCGGCGCCGGGGCTGTCCCGCGCGAGCTCTACCTGCGGGCCCTCCCGGCGACGCTGTCCTGCCCGCCGGTGCTGTCCGACGTGCTGCCGGGCGTTGAGGGCCCAGTGGCAGCCGCGTTCCCGGCTGCCAGCCGGATCAGGTGGCGCTGAGCGAGCCCAGGGGTGTGGTTCGGGACGTGCGGCTCAGGCCCGGGGGCTCCGGACCCGTCGAGCGGCAGATGGTCCTCGACGGACACGGCCTCGGTGTGCAGCAGGTGATGCCCGCGCAGCCGGCACCATGCGGGGACGTCGTACTCGGCGGCGGGGTCGTCGGTGCGCAGCTCGACGAGCGCTCCGGCGGGTAGCGCAGCCGCGGCCCTCGCCAGGCGGATGATCGGCACCGGGCAGAGGACGCCGCGGGCCTCCACGACCGCGTCCGGGGCGACTTCATCGGGGGTGACCGCGTCGGAGGCGGGCCGGCTCATGCACGCCCCGCAGCGTCCCGAGCCGTGGCCACGGCCGCGGGCAATGCGGCCAGGAAGTCCTGTACGTCGGTCGCCGTGACCTCTGGGGGCAGGCTCACGCGCAGGTTCCCGTGCGTGATGGCGCCCATCGCTGCCAGGACATGACTGGGCCGACGGGTGTCGGACGTGCAGGCCGAGCCCGAGCTGACGGCGAACCCGGCCCGGTCCAGTGCGCTGACCAGGGCCTCCCCGTCGGCGTAGAGCACCGTGAAGCACACGATGTGCGGCGCCGAGCCGGGCCGGCCCAGGGCGATGATGTCCCCAGCGACCCGCGGGACCTCGGCGCGCAGCAGGTCCAGGAGCTGCGCGCGCCGCTGCGTCGTGGCCGGCAGCTGCGCCGTCGCGTGCTCGAGGGCAGCGGCGGCAGCGACCGCACCCGGGATGTTGGGGAAGCCCGCGATCCGCCCCGCCTCGTCCGTGGGCATGGGGCTGCGCCAGCGCACGCCCGAGCGCACCACCAGGACACCCACTCCGGCCGGCCCGCCCCACTTGTGGGCGCTGCCGGCCAGCACGTCCCAGTGCTCGGTGACCGGCACCGAACCCAGCGCGGCGCACGCGTCCACCAGGAGCGGCACGCCGGCCTCGCGGGCCAGGGCGTGGACCTCGGCCAGGGGCTGGATCGCCCCGACCTCATGGTTGACCTGCTGCACCGCGGCCAGGGCAACCCCGGGGGAGCGGAGAGCCGTTGCGAAAGCCTGCACCTCGACCTCAGCGTGAAGGTTCACCGCAGCCAGCGTCGGGTCGTCACCGGCCAGCACCCAATCCGCGGCCCGGAGCACGGCCGAGTGCTCCACGGCGCTGGCCACGACCTGCCGCCCGACGCCCTGGCGCGCCCGAGCCAGGCCGAGCAGGCCCAGTTGCAGGGCTTGGCTGCCCGAACCCGTGAACATGACCTCCTGGGGCAGCGCACCGACGCACGTGGCCACGGCGGCCCGTGCTGCATCGAGCAGCTGCCGGGCGAGCCTTCCCTCGTGGTAGAGCCGGGCTGGATCGGCCCAGCCATGCTCGAAGGCTGCCGTCAGGGCATGCCCGGCCCGCTCGTCCAGCGGCAGGCCCGAGGCGGCATCGAAGTGGCGCGACATGCCCTACACGGTATCGCTGGGTCCCTTGGCAGATCCGCCCCTGACTGCGCTAGTCTCCCCCTGTCCAGCGTCCGAGCCGTGGGGTGCACGCAGTACGTGGATCCGCCCGGCCATTCTGAGGGGAACACCTGACGTGGTAGCAGATCGCACCGACCGATCCCGGTCGTTGCGCCGGTGGGGGGCCGGTGCTGGCGCACTGGCCATTGCCCTGTTGGCCTCGGGGTGCAGTGTGCGCGAGGGGTTCTCCATGAACGCCCCGGAGGGCGCTTCGGAGCAGTCCCTGATCATCGAGGACCTCTGGTTCGGCGCGTGGGTGGCCGTGGCGCTCGTGGGCCTGTTCACCGGGGCACTGATCCTCTATGCGGCCTTCCGGTTCCGGCGCAAGGACGCTGACGCCGAGGCCCCTGCCCAGATGCGCTACAACGTGCCCCTGGAGGTCATGTACACGATCGTCCCGCTGGTGATGATCCTGGGCTTCTTCTTCTTCACGGCTCGCGACCAGACCGAGCTGATCAAGGTGTCCGAGAACCCGGACAACACGATCGGCGTGGTCGGGTTCCGCTGGAGCTGGGCGTTCAACTACGTCGACGACGACGTGTACGAGGTCGGCACCGCCGAGGTCGCCGAGATCCCGACGCTGTACCTGCCTGTCGACGAGTCGGTCGTCTTCGAGCTGCAGAGCCCCGACGTGGTCCACTCGTTCTGGATCCCGGCATTCCTGATGAAGATGGACGTCTTCCCCGACCGGCTGAACAAGTTCGAGGTCACCCCGAACAAGGTCGGCGACTACGCCGGCCGGTGCGCGGAGCTGTGCGGCGTGGACCACGCGCGGATGCTGTTCCGGGTCAAGGTCGTCGAGCGGGCTGAGTACGACCAGCACATCGCGGAGTTGCGGGCCAAGGGCCAGGTGGGTTCCATCGAGAGTGATCGGATCACCCGGGACGGGGAGCGCTACTGGGAGACCGACCGATACTCAGGCTTCACAGGCGCGGAGGTCACGCAATGACGCTTCTGAACGAACCCTCGGTGGAGATCAGCGCCCCGCCGCCCCGTGAGCGCAGCCTGGGCCAGAAGATCGTGGCGGTCATGACCACCACGGACCACAAGACGATCGGCCGGCTGTACCTGGGCACCTCGTTCACGTTCTTCCTCATTGGTGGCGTGATGGCCCTGCTCATCCGTGCCGAGCTGGCGCGGCCGGGCCTGCAGATACTGACCCTCGAGCAGTACAACCAGCTGTTCACCATGCACGGCTCGATCATGCTCCTGCTGTTCGCCACCGCCCTGTTCATCGGGTTCGCGAACTTCCTGATGCCGCTGCAGATCGGCTCCCCGGACGTGGCCTTCCCGCGGCTGAACATGCTCGGCTACTGGATGTACTTCTTCGGTGGCCTGATCGTGCTCACCGGCTTCCTCACCCCCGGTGGCGCGGCGGCCTTCGGCTGGTTCCTCTACACCCCGCTGTCAGGTCCGGAGTTCTCCCCGAACGTGGGCGCGGACCTGTGGATCCTCGGCTTCGCCCTCGGCGGTGTCGGCACGATCTTGGGCGCGGTGAACTTCATCACCACCATCCTGACCATGCGCGCTCCGGGCATGACGATGTTCCGGATGCCGATCTTCACGTGGAACATCCTTCTGACCAGTGTTCTGGTCATCATGGTGTTCCCGGTCCTGGCCGCGACCCTGGTAGTCCTGGAGATCGACCGGAAGTTCGGGTCGGTGGTCTTCCTGCCGGAGAACGGTGGGGCGATCCTCTTCCAGCACCTGTTCTGGTTCTTCGGCCATCCCGAGGTCTACGTCATCGCTCTGCCGTTCTTCGGCATCATCTCCGAGATCCTGCCGGCCTTCAGCCGCAAGCCGATCTTCGGCTACAAGGGCCTGGTGTTCGCCACAATTGCGATCGCTGCGCTGTCGATGGCCGTCTGGGCCCACCACATGTACGTCACCGGCGCAGTCTCGCTGCCCTTCTTCTCGCTGATGACGATGCTCATCGCGGTGCCCACGGGCGTGAAGTTCTTCAACTGGATCGGCACGATGTGGGGCGGGTCGATCAGCTTCGAGACCCCGATGCTGTGGGCCCTGGGCTTCCTGATCACCTTCCTGTTCGGTGGGCTGACCGGGGTCATCTTGGCCTCTCCGCCGCTGGACTTCCACGTCTCGGACTCCTACTTCGTGGTGGCGCACTTCCACTACACGGTCTTCGGCACCGTCGTGTTCGCCATGTACGCCGGGTTCTACTTCTGGTGGCCCAAGATCTTCGGCCGGATGCTCGACGAGACCCTGGGCAAGTGGCACTTCGCGCTGACCTTCATCGGGTTCAACGGCACCTTCCTCATCCAGCACTGGCTGGGCGTCGAGGGGATGCCGCGCCGTTACGGTGACTACCTGCCCGGCGACGGCTTCACCCTGGAGAACGAGATCTCCTCGTTCTTCGCCTTCGTCCTGGGTGTCTCGACGCTGTTCTTCCTCTACAACGTGTACAAGACGTGGCGCACCGCGCCGCTGGTGACCGAGGACGATCCGTGGGGCTGGGGGGCGTCCCTGGAGTGGGCGACGTCCAGCCCACCGCCGCGGCACAACTTCGTATCCCTGCCGCGGATCCGCTCCGAGCGCCCCGCGTTCGACCTGCATCATCCCGAGCTCGCGGATTGGGATGTCGAGGGCTACCTCGCCACGCTTGAGGCCCGCACCGCGCCGAAGGGGGAGATCTCGTGAAGCTCGCGGCCAAGCTGTTCATCGGTGGGGCGGTCTTCTACCTGCTGGTAGCAGGCGTCTACTGGATCATGTCCCACGACGAGGTGGGCACCACTGCCCTGGTCCTCACCGGTGGCCTGTCGGCGATGATCGGCTTCTACCTGCTGGTCACGGCCAAGCGCCTGCCCGACCAGCCCGAGGACCTGGCCTCGGCCGAGATCTGGGACGCCGACCCCGACTATGGGCACTTCAGCCCGTACTCGTGGGCGCCGCTGCTCGTGGGCGCCTCGGCTGCCATCACGTTCGCAGGACTGGCCTTTGCCGCATGGATCGTCGCTGCCGGACTGGTGCTGGTCGTGATGTCCTCGGCGTACTGGGTGTTCGAGTACTACCACGGTCCGGCCCGTCAGTTCTGATCCCGTCCCGCTCAGTCGTCGTCGCCGGCGGGCCTGGTCGGGTCGGACCCCGTGGGGACGAGGCCACCCCAGGCATGGCGCCAGGTCCGCGTGCGCCAGCACTTGCCCCGGTGGCCGAGGTTGCGCACGACCAGCGCAGCCAGGCCCAGCCAGAGGACGGCCACCTGGGCGCCCAGCGAGGCCCACTGGGGCCGCCCGAGCAGCAGCGCCCCGCCCAGGACCCAGGCGATCAGGCCCACCCCGATCCACGTCTTGCGTGCCGTCGGCACCAGGCCGATCCGACCAGCGTCGAGTTCCATCCCCGGGAGATGCCCGCCCACGCAGCCGGTCCCGGCCACGAGGTGCTCAGGCTCGGAGCGCGCTGAGTCGTCCACCATTCAGGGCCGCAGGTCCTGGCTGGTGGTGATCCACCGGCCGAGCAGGTCGCGGGCCGCGCCTGAGGTGAGTGCGTCTGAGACAGCCGGGAGCGCTGCGCGCAGGCGCACCGCGAGGTCGGTGCTGGCATCGGGGATCGCCACCGGCAACTCACCGCCGGCTGCCGCGTAGGCGACCAGTGCGGCAGCCGCGTTGAGGCTCACCGCATCGCGGATCCCGGCGATCATCGGATCGTCCGGGGTGTCGAGCAGTGTCTGGAACAGCGCGGCGTTGCGCTGGGCGGTCCCGCCACGCAGGGCGTCCGGCGCCCCGGCAGGCAGGCCCAGCGCGGCCGGGTCGACGACGGTGCTGCGAGGCCGGTCGGTGGTCAGGTCCCACACGGTCGACGTGGTGTGGATGCTCAGCTCATCGAGTCCATCGTCGCCGTGGACGACCAGCGCGCGGGTGCCGCGCGCGGCCAGGACCCCGGACATCAACTCGCCGATCGCCTCGTTGGGCACGCCCAGGACCTGAGCCGCGGGGTGGGCGGGGTTGGCCAGCGGACCGAGGATGTTGAACACGGTGCGGATGCCCAGCTCTCGGCGGATCGGGCCGATGTGGCGCATCGCGGGGTGGAACACGGGCGCGAAGCAGAACGTGATCCCCAGCAGGTCGCCAGCCTCGGCAGCAGCAGAGGCGGGCAGGTCGATGGCCACGCCGAGCGCCTCGAGCATGTCGGCCGAGCCACTCTGCGACGAGGCAGCACGATTGCCGTGCTTGGCCACGCGGGCGCCCGCGGCGGCGGCCACCAGGGCAGCCATCGTGGAGATGTTGACCGTGTGGGAACGGTCCCCACCGGTCCCACAGGTGTCCACCACCGGGCCTGTCACCTGCAGCGGCACGCTGGCATTCATCATCCCGGTGACCAGGCCGGCGACCTCGTGGGCCGTCTCACCCTTGGCGCGCAACGCGACCAGGAACGCCGCCGTGTTGGCCGGGGGCGTCCCGCCGGTGAGGATCTCGGCCATGACCCACGTGGTTGTCGCGGCGTTCAGGTCCTCGCCGGCCAGCAGGGCCTCCAGGACATCGACCCAGTCGGTCAGCGGTGCCCCGTTCACGTGGTCGTGACTGCGGCAGCGCGCCGGCGCAGGAGCCCCGCGACCGTCTCGGCCAGCTGGCCGGGGTCGATCGGGTGGCCCACCGCGGCCTCGGCCCGTGACCAGGTGGCCAACCAGGCGTCCTGTGGGCGTCCGGTGAGCACCAGGATCGGTGGGCAGCGGTGGATCTCGTCCTTGAACTGCCGGGCCAGGCCCATCCCGCCGTACGGGGTCGCCTCGCCATCGAGGATCATCAGGTCCAGCCCACCGGCGTCGGCCGTGCGCACCGCGACGGGGCCAGTGGCAACCTCCACCAGCTCGAGCTCGGGCAGCTCCGGATCGGGGCGGGTTCCCAGCGCGGTCGCTACGGCACGGCGGACGGTCCGATCGTCGCTGTAGACCATGATGCGCAGCGTGCGGGGGGCCTGGGACGTGGGCATGGATTCTCCTGTGGGTCGCTGGGCAGGATGCTACTTGGTCCGGCGACGGACTCACCTGCGCAGGCCCAGACACGCGGGGTTAGAACTGCGGGGGTTCGGCTGGGAAGTACGCAGCGCATCTGACAGACTGCGCGCGTGGCTTCGACAACGGTTGTGACCTCCGCGCACCCGGGCGCCCATCCGATCCACCCGAACAAGGTGGCGGTGGGCACGATCATCTGGCTCGCCAGCGAGCTGATGTTCTTCGCCGGGCTCTTCGCTATGTACTTCACCCTCCGGGCGACCAACCCAGAGGTGTGGGCTGAGCAGACCCAGTACCTCAACGTCCCGTTCGCCACGGTGAACACGTTGATCCTGGTGTCCTCCAGCGTGACCTGCCAGTTGGGCGTGCTTGCCGCTGAGCGCGGCAACCTTCGCGGCATGCAGCGCTGGTACACCCTCACGTTCATCATGGGCGCGGTGTTCATCGGCGGTCAGGTGTATGAGTACGCCCACCTCGTCCAGGCGGAGGGGTTGTCGCTGTCGTCCTCGGCCTACGGCTCGGCGTTCTTCCTGACCACAGGCTTCCACGGACTGCACGTCGTGGGCGGTCTGGTCGCCTTCCTGTTCGTGCTGGCCCGTTCGTACGCCTCCCGGCGCTACGGCCACGAGCAGGCGACAGCCGCGATCGTCACCAGCTACTACTGGCACTTCGTCGACGTCGTCTGGATCGCACTGTTCTTCACGATCTACGTCCTGAAGTAGTCGCACCCGCTCCCGCCCCGGCATCCACGATCCCTTGCAGAGGTAGGCCCGTGAACAGTCCAGCAGCCCGCAGGCACCCGGCAGCACTGATGATGCTGCTGCTCGGGGCATTGGCGGTCATCGGCACCGTGTACGCGCTGGCGACGACCAGCGGCACCGCCCGGGCCGCCGGCGCCCCGCACAGCGAGACCCAGGTCGAGGAGGGGCGGGCGCTGTACCTGGAGGGATGCTCCTCCTGCCACGGCCTCAATGCCGAGGGATCCTCGGTGGCGCCCAACCTGATCGGGGTCGGCGCCGCCTCCGTGCACTTCCAGGTGGCCACCGGGCGCATGCCGTTGGCCGCCCCGACCGTCCAGGCCGAGCGCAAGGACCCGAGCTACGACGAGGCGGAGATCGCGGCGCTGGCGGCCTACATCGCCACTCTCGGCCCGGGCCCCGCAATCCCCACAGCTGAGGAGCTCGACACCACCAACGCCAACCTGGCGGTGGGTGGGGAGCTGTTCCGGACCAACTGCGCCCAGTGCCACAACTTCGCCGGCCGGGGCGCTGCCCTGACCGAGGGCAAGTGGGCGCCCAGCCTCATGGAGGCCAGCCAGCAGGAGGTCTACGAGGCCATGCTGACCGGACCGCAGAACATGCCGGTCTTCGGCGACGGCACGCTGACAGTGCCGGAGAAGCAGGACATCCTCAAGTACGTGGCCCACCTGCAGAACCAGACCCAGCCCGGTGGCTGGGGTCTCGGGGCGTTCGGGCCCGTGACCGAGGGCGTGCTGCTGTTCACCCTGGCGCTGGGCCTGATGGCCGGTGCCGCTGTCTGGATCGGAGCCAAGGTCCGATGAGCGACTCCACGCAGACTGAGCCGGACTTCGTCGCGGCCACCGCCGCACACCACCCGCGCCGCACGGACGTCGACCCGAAGGCTGCCAAGCGCGCAGAGCGTCAGGTCGCGGCCATGTTCGTCCTGGCCACGCTCCTGCTGCTCCTGGCCGTCGTGGCCTACATCGTGATCCCGGTCGACGCCGGCGTGAATATCCCGCTGCTCGGGCCGATCGGTGCCCTGAACCTTGCCCTGGGCTTGAGCATGGGCCTGGGCATCCTGTTGATCGGCATCGGTGCGATCCACTGGGCGCGCAAGCTGATGCCGGGCAACGAGGTCGTGGCACAGCGCCACGAGATGCGCTCCTCGGCGCAGGAACGCGCTGCTGCCGTGGAGGCCTTCGAGCGGGGGGCTGCAGACTCGGGCTTCGGCTCCCGGCCGATCATCCGCCGGACACTGATCGGCGCGATGCTGGTGCTCCCACTGCCACTGGTGGTGCTCCTGCGCGACATGTACTTCGCGCCCGAGGGCGCGCCCAGCCCTGCCGAGCAGCTGTCGGTGACCATCTGGGGCAAGAACGTGCGGATCCTGACCGACGTCTCGCTGAACCCGGTCCGGCCTGAGGACATCCCGGTCGGTGGCCTGGTCGCCGCCGTCCCGGCGAACCTCACTGAGGTGGAGGAGGAGGCCGGCAACCTCAACGCCCGCGCCAAGGCCGCCATCATCCTGGTCCGGATGGCTCCGGACGAGATCGTGTCCCAGCAGGGCGAGGGTTGGGATGTCGAGGGAATCCTGGCCTACTCCAAGATCTGCACCCACGTGGGCTGTCCGATTGCGCTTTACGAGCAGCGGACTCACCATTTGTTGTGTCCGTGTCACCAGTCGACCTTCGACCTGGCGGATTCGGGTGCTGTGGTCTTCGGACCTGCTGCGCGAGAGATGCCGCAGTTGCCGATCACCGTTGACGAGGAGGGCTATCTGGTCGCCGTCAGCGACTTCGAGCAGCCCGTGGGACCGAGTTTCTGGGAGCGCGGATGAGTGTCGTGGTGGAGTCCGGGGGCAAGGCAGCCGGCTGGACCGATGACCGGCTGGGCAACTCCAACTTCCTGCGGCGCAGCCTGAACAAGGTCTTCCCGGACCACTGGTCGTTCATGCTCGGTGAGATCGCTCTGTACTCGTTCATCATCATCCTGCTGACAGGCGTCTACCTGACCCTGTGGTTCAAGCCCTCGATGATCGAGATCGTCTACGACGGCTCCTACGCCCCGCTCAAGGGCGTGAAGATGAGCGAGTCGATGGCTTCGACCCTCGACATCTCGTTCGATGTCCGCGGTGGCCTGCTCATCCGCCAGATCCATCACATGGCAGCGTTGTTCTTCGTGGCCGCGATTGCGATCCACCTGCTGCGCGTGTTCTTCACCGGCGCGTTCCGCAAGCCCCGTGAGCTCAACTGGGTCATTGGTGTCGTGCTGTTCGTGCTGGCTGTGGCTGCCGGGTTCTCTGGTTACTCGCTCCCCGACGACCTGCTCTCCGGCACAGGCCTGCGGATCACCCAGGGGATCATCCAGGCCAGCCCGGTGATCGGGACCTGGTTCTCGTTCCTGCTCTTCAACGGTGAGTTCCCGGGTACGTCGTTCATCCCGCGGCTCTACGGCCTGCACATCCTGCTGATCCCCGGACTCATCCTCGCGCTGGTCACCGCGCACCTGATGATGGTCTGGTATCAGAAGCACACCCAGTTCCCCGGCCCGGGTCGCACGAACGACAATGTCGTCGGCTATCCCCTCATGCCGGTGTACATGGCCAAGGCCGGTGGGTTCTTCTTCGTGGTCTTCGGCACGATCGTCGCTCTGGCCGGCCTGTTCCAGATCAACCCGATCTGGGCCTACGGACCGTACATGCCCGACCAGGTCACCGCCGGATCGCAGCCGGACTGGTACGTCGGCTTCCTGGATGGGGCACTGCGGCTCATGCCAGCCTGGGAGATCAGCGCCTTCGGGGTCACGCTGACCCTGAGTCTGCTCATCCCTGCGATGGTGATCCCACCCATACTGCTGCTGCTGGTCGGGGCTTACCCATGGATCGAGCGCTACGCGACTCGGGACAACCAGGAGCACCACCTGCTGGATCGCCCGCGCAACGCCCCCACCCGCACCGCCCTGGGCGCGGCTGTGGTGTCCTGGTACATCGTGCTCATGATCGGCGGCGGGAACGACATCATCGCCTACAACTTCAGCCTGAGCTTCAACACGATGATTCGGGTACTGCAGGTCAGCCTCTTCGTGGTCCCGGTGGTGACGTTCATCGTCACCAAACGCTGGGCGCTGGCACTGCAACGTCGTGACCGCGACATGCTCCTGCACGGTCGGGAGACCGGGCGTGTGCTGCGCCTTCCCAGCGGCGAGTTCCTCGAGATCCACGAGCCGGTCGACGACGAGACCCGGGCGAAGATCATGTCCAAGACCGACCGCGAGCCGTTGGAATTGCCCGAGGCCCTGGACGAGAACGGCGTGTCGAACCCGGCCTCCCGCAAGGAGCGGACGCGGGCGAAGGTCTCGAGCTTCTTCTACCGGGACAACATCCCACTGCCCACCGACGACGAGCTCGCCGAGGCCAACGCACACATCGAGCACGAGCTGCACGATGCGGTGGAGACCGGCTCGCAGGCTGCCGCGGAGATCGCGGGCCAGTCCCCGCACTGAGCACTGCACGACTCACGGCCGACCCCCAGGGGCCGGCCGTGAGTCGTGTGTGCGGAGTGTGTGTGGCGCCCCGGCTCAGGTGACCAGGTCGAGGTGGCGGTCGCGCAGGTCCACCTCGAAGGTGCTCCGATGCGAGGCGGCGGCGTGCACCGGCCAGGCCAACGGTGGCCCGTCGAGGTCCACCAGCCGGACGCCGTCGCCGAACAACCAGCGCGCCAGGATCTGGGTCTCCTCAGGCAGGGCTGCACTGGCAGCAGGTGCGGGCTCGGCCACCTCAACAGCCGCGGCCAGGATCGCGGCCAGCGGGCCGGCGGGGTCCGTGCCCGCCGGGATCCGGCCCGCGCCGGCCAGCCGGCCGTGCCTGATCACGTGGACCTCCCAGCCGAAATCGTCCGTGGGCCGCGCGGCCACGACCTGGCGGGTCCGCCCGAGCAGGTCCAGGGTGCCGGCGAGGTCGACGCCGCGCAGCAGGGCGGAGAGCCGGTCACGCCACGCGCCGGCCTCCTCGTAGCGCTCCTGCCCCGCGAGGGCGTCCATCCGTAGGCTGAGGGCCTGGATCACCTCGCGGGGATCCTCACTGAGGGCAACCTGCGCCCGGGCGACGATGGCGGCGTAGTCCTGCACTGAGATCTCCCCGGTGCACGGGGCCGGGCACCGGCCGAGATCGGCCAGCACACATGCCGAGGCCTTGGGCCGGCGGGTCAGAGCCTGGGTGCAGGTGCGCAGGGGAAGGGCCTCGGCCAGAGCTTCGGCAGCAGCTTCGGCGGCGCGGCGACTGGTGTACGGGCCGATGTACCGGGCGCCAGCGTCCACATCGGGGCGCAGGGCGCTCACGATGCTGATCCGCGGGAACCGCTCGACCGTGAGTTTGAGCCAGACCGCGTTCTGCGGCCGGGTCGAGCGCCGGTTGTACCTGGGTGCCCGGGCCGCGATGGTGCGCAATTCCTGCACCTGGGCCTCCAGAGCCGTGGCGCACGGAACCGCGACCACCTTGGTGGCCAACCCCACCATCTCGGTCATCCGGCGGCGCTGCTCCGCGGCTGTGAAGTAGCTGAGGACCCGGCGCCGGATCGACCGGGACGTCCCGACATACAGCGCTACGCCCTGGGAGTCCTCGAACACGTACACGCCCGGGCCGTCGGGCAGGCCGTCGGCCAGGCCGCGCTTGCGCCGCCTGGTGTCCGGGACCTTGCTGGAGTAGCCCTGTAGCTCGGTCAGGCTGTGCACGCCGAGGTTGCCGACCCGTTCCATCAACCCGTGCAGCACGTCGACGGTGGCTCGGGCATCGGACAGCGCCCGGTGGTTCGGGGTCACCTGAGCGCGGAAGTGCCGCGCAAGCGTGCCGAGTTTGCAGTTGGGAACCTCGTCGCGGGTCAGGACGTGGCGAGCCAGCCGGGCGGTGTCCAGCACCTGCGGGTCCGGCCATGGCATGTCCATCTGGGCGCAGGCCCCCTTGAGGAACCCCACGTCATACGGCGCGTTGTGCGCCACGAGCACCGCGCCGTGCGCGAACTCGAGGAAGGCCGGCAGCGCGGCGGAGAGCGCAGGGGCGTCGAGCAGCATCTCGTCGGTGATCCCGGTCAGCGCCCGGATGAACGGTGGCAGTGGTCGACCGAGGCTGACCAGGGTCTGGAACTCCCCGACCACCTGGCCCGCACGGACCTTGACCGCCCCGATCTCGGTGATGCCGGCCCCCTGCGGGCTGCCCCCGTCGGTCTCGAGGTCGACGACCACGAAGGTGACCTCATGCAGCGCGGGGCCCATGTCGTCGAAGGTCATCTGGGTCGCCGTGCTCATGGCCCCCACCGTAGGTCCGGGGTGCGACATCGCTTCGGGTCCCACGCCGGGGCGGGTAGGCTTTCGCTCTGTCCACCGGCCGAGCCGAGCCCGCTGCGGGTGGCCTCGTTCCACCGGATCGAATCAGGAGTCCCGATGCCCGACGTGCGCCTGCCCGACGAAGCCAGCCGCTGGCGCTGCGCGCAGTGCGGCAACCTGACCCGCTTCGATGTCGTTCGTCGCGGGCGCACGCGGGAGTTCTGGCACGTCGACCTCGCCGGGGCCCCCGCAGTGGAGTCCGTCGAGGTGCTCGACGACACCCTCGAGTCGGTGAGCTGCCGCTGGTGCGGCTCCGGGGCGGCGATCGAGGTCGTCGCCCGTCCGGCCAGCTGACGCGAGTGGCCGTGCGCACCGAAGGCCGGCTGCGGCCGTCCCTGGTGCTCGCCATCGCGTGGCTGGCCTACTTCACCGCCCTGCAGTGGAGCGTGGTGCGGTTCAAGGTCCCGATCGTCCTCATCCTCACGATCTGTGCAATCGCGCTGATGCTCTGGCAGGTGCGCAGGCTCCGAGTGGAGCTCACCGCACCAGCGGTCGTTCTGATGCTCGTGGGCAGCGCCCTGGCCACGCTCGTGGTGCCGCTGTTCTCATACCTGGATCCGGCCGCGTCCGCGGCTGCCCGAACGCTGTTGATCGTGGGTCCGGTGGTCGCCGCGGTGCTGCTCTGGTCCGGGCGGCGTGCGCCGGCGTTGGCCGCGTTGGGAGTCACTGTGATCACCTACACCGGCGCTGGCGCGGTGGCGGTGATCCGCGACCCCGCACCCAGGATCGACGTCTGGGTCACGCTCCAGCAGGCCAGTGACGCCCTGGCCAACGGCGTCAACTTCTACGCCCTGACGTGGACCGGTTCACCGGGCGTCCCCGACGCGTTCACCTACCTGCCCTGGACAGCAGTGCTGCTCGCGCCCGGCCGTTGGTTGGCCGGCGACGTCCGCTGGGCGCTGCTGGCCTGGACCCTCGTCGCAGCCCTCGGGGCGTGGGTGCTGGCGAACACGACCGCACACGTGGGTCGGCCGACTGCGGAGGGGGGCGGCCGAGGAGGTTCGGACCCCGGCCCGGGTGCGACGGACGCTCCAGGTCGCAGTGGGGAACCCTCGGGGGCGTGGCTCGGGGCCGCGGTGGTCGCGCTGCTGCTGTTCGCTCCCGGCACCCTGACCCAGATGGACCAGGCCTGGACCGAGCCGTTACTGCTGGCCGGGGTGGTCTGGTGGGCCGTGCTGATGCATCGGGGGCATGCCTGGTGGGCGATCCTCCCGCTCGCTCTGGCCTGCGCGAGCAAGCAGCACCTTGCCCTGCTCCTACCGGTGCTGATGCTGTGGCGGCCGTTCGGGATACAGCGTGCGGTGGCGACCGGCGCGCTGACCGCAGTGCTCATCGCGCCGTGGTTCCTGGCCAGCCCGACGGACTTCGTCCACGACACGATCAGCCTGCTGGTGTCCTTCCACGCGATCCTGTTCGCCAACACCTGGTACCTGCTCATGCTCAACGTCTATGGGGTGGCGCTGCCGTTCTGGATCACGGGACTGGTGGTCCTGGCAGCCCTGACCGCAATCGCCCTGACGGTCCGGCGCAGGCAGCCAGACCTCGGCGAGGTCCTGCGGTGGCTGGCACTGCTGCTGCTGGTCGCCAACCTGGTCAACAAACAGGCCTTCTACAACCAGTTCTGGCTGTCCGGGGCGCTGGTGGTGGTCTCCCTGACGCTGCCGGGTCGCAGGCTCGCCCCGCCGTCGCCGGACCCCGCCCAGCCGCCCCTCGAAGTGGTGTCCCGAGCCGATGTCGGACCCCCGTCGTAGCGTCCGATCCAGCACACGAGGTGTGAGGGAGGGACCATGATCATCGACTGCGACGGATGCCAGATGCGCGACCTGGCATGCGAGGACTGCGTCGTCACATTCCTGCTCGGGCCGCCGGTCGGGCTGGGTTCGGCGGAGCAGACTGCTCTGGCCGTCCTGGCCGACGGCGGCCTGGTCCCACCCCTGCGCATGGTGCCCGGAGACGGCCCGGGGCAGGGCCGACGGGGCGATCGGGGTGAGCCGGGCAGGGGTCAGCCCGGGGTGGCCGGGCGCCGGCCAGGTGCTGCGAGCGCCTGAGGGGCGTCGTCATGGTCGTCTGTGGGCCAAGATGTGCCCATGCGCGTCCTGTGCGTGACCAACGACTTCCCGCCGCGCGCCGGTGGGATCCAGGCCTTCGTGCACGGAGTTCTGGCCCGCCAGCCGGAGGGGTCCGTGGTCGTGTACGCCCCGAAGTGGAAGGGCGACGCGGCCTTCGATGCGCAGCAGCCGTTCCCCGTGGTCCGCCATCGGACGTCGCTGATGCTGCCCGAGCCCATGGTGCTGCGCCGGGCGCGCGAGATCGCCGTGGCCGAAAGATGCGACCGGGTGGTGTTTGGGGCAGCGGCACCCCTGGGACTGCTCGCGGGACCGTTGGCGCAGGTGGGGGTCCACACCAGCGTGGGGATGACCCACGGGCACGAGGCTGCGTGGGCCAGGACGCCCGGTTCGCGCCAGATGCTGCGCCGGATCGGCCAGCAGCTGGACCGGGTCACCTACCTCGGCGGCTACACCCGCGAGCGGATCGCCTCGGCGTTGACCCCCGCGGCGGCCAGCCGGATGCGCCAGCTCGTCCCCGGGGTGGATGCGGACACGTTCCACCCTGATCGCGTCGGCGAGGGCAAGGAGATCCGGGCGCGGCACGGCCTGGCGCAGCGGCCCGTGGTCGTGTGCGTGTCCCGGCTCATGCCGCGCAAGGGACAGGACTCGCTGATCAGGGCTCTGCCGCGGATCCAGCGCGCTGCCGGTCAGGACGTGGCCCTGCTCATCGTGGGGGGTGGCCCCTACCGCAAGGACCTCGCCGGGCTGGTGGTCGAGCACGGTCTCGAGCGCGACGTGGTGATCACCGGGGGAGTGCCCTGGTCCGAGCTCCCGGCCCACTACGCCGCCGGGGACGTGTTCGCGATGCCGTGCCGCACCAGGCAGCGAGGTTGGGATGTCGAGGGCCTGGGGATCGTCTACCTCGAGGCGTCGGCGACTGGCCTGCCGGTCGTGTCCGGGGACTCGGGTGGGGCCCCGGACGCGGTCCGCGACGGTGAGACGGGCTTCATCGTGGGCGGCCACGACCAGGACGCCCTGGTGGCTCGGGTCAGCCAGCTGCTAGGCGATCGCGAACTCGCCGCGCGCCTCGGTGCGGCGGGGCGTCAGTGGGTGGAGTCGTCCTGGACGTGGGAGCACTCCGCGGATCGGCTGCGGATCATGCTCGATGGTCGCGACCCCGACGAGGTGAGCGCGCCCGAATGACACCACGCTCCGCCGGGGTGCCGGCAGACGCCCACCGGGGCCCCGCGGGGTTGAGCGGGATCGAAAGCGTTCGAGTGGGGTCACACGTCCAACCACGACGGGAGGGTCGGTCGGTTCAGGGGGGAGGGCCGGTCGGCGAGCAGCACGGCCAGGGCGGTTCCGGTCGCGGCCAGGGTGAGACCCACCCGGGCCGTCTGCACGAGCACGGCCACAGGATTGCCCTCCAGCAGGGCGGTGTAGAGCCAGGGGTAGATCAGCTGCGTCGCGGCCGCCGCACCGACGAGCAGCAGGACCGTGCGGCGCATCCGCGTGGTGGGGTCGCCCAGGCACACGGCGGCCAGGCCGAGCAACCAGATGAAGTACTGCCCGGAGAACACCCGGCTGCCCACCACCGAGAACAGGACCGCGGCCAGGGCAACATCCGGGCCCGGGATCCGCTCCAGCGCACCCCGCAGGCGTTGCACCGCCACCGTCCCCAGCAGCAGGACTGTGGCCACTGTGGCCACGCGGGCCATGAGCTCGACACCCGCTGCGTCCACCTCATGGGCGCCGTAGCGGTAGACCACGTGCACCTGGGCACCGAACAACCGGGCCACCAGGAACGGCCACGCCGCCACCGACTCGATCTGCAGGCCACGATCACGTTGCCCGGTCAGGAAGGACCATGGTTCGGTCATGGTGGCCGTGAGTGCTCCGGCAATCGCCACGCTGACCGCGACCGCGCCCAGGCCAGCGCGCAGGAGGTCACCGCGGCGCACGGCCGCCAGCACCAGCACCGGCCAGACCTTGAGCCAGGCGCCGGCGGCGGCCAGGGCCCCGCTGAGCGCCGGGTGGCGGCCGGCCGCCAGGACTGCCGCCACGGCGAATGCGGTCGGCACCACGTCGAAGCGGGCCAGCAGCAGCGGCCCCACCAGAAGGGGGAGCAGCGCCCAGAGCCGGACCCCGCCGAATCGCTGGGTCCGGCGCGACGTAGCGGTGAGCATCCCCATGATGAGGGCATCGAAGGCCAGGAACAGCACCGCGAACCCGAACCGCTCACCGGGCAGCCATGCCCCGAGCACGAAGACCGGTCCGGCGAGCGGCGGGTACTGCCACATCTCGTCAGCGGGGAACCGACCCGACCCCAGCGAACTGTCGACCCAGCCGGCGTAGATGGTCAGGTCGTTGACCTGCTCGGGCCAGGGGATCCACTCGACGATGATCGCAAGGAGCAGCAGGCGCAGTACCACCCAGATCGCCCAGTCCACGGCCTGGCGAGGTGGCCTCATGGTCATTCGAGTCCCACCAACCTCCGCACGTCGCGCAGCATGCCGAGTCGCTCTGCGGTCAGCACGGCCTGGCTTCGTGAGGTCACGCCCAGCTTGCGGTAGATCCCCGACAGGTGAGAGCGGGTGGTCGCCGGGGACACGTAGAGCCGCTCCGAGATGCCCTGGACGGTCAGCCCCTCCGCGGCCAGGGCGAGCACCTCGGACTCACGCCGGGTCAGCCGTGGTCCGCCGCGGGCCGCCCGGCGAGGTGCGAGCAGGTCGTCGGCCAGGAAGGCGCCCGGGGCGGCGATGGCCTGGCCCAGCGTGATCAGCAAGCGTTCGGGCTCGGCGGTGCACGCCATGTAGCCCGAGGCACCCAGATCCATGGCAGCGAGCATCGCCCCGTGGTCAGGTTCGCTGCTCAGCGCGACGATGGCCAGCGCGGGCCACCGATCCCGAGCGATGGCCACCACGTGACCCCGTTCGCTACCCGTGAGATCCAGGTTGACCATCAGCGCGGCGATCTCCCGCTCGCCGGCGGCGCGCAGGGCCCCGTCGGCGTCGTGGACCGCCGTGACGATCACCCCCGCCGAGGTCAGGACGTGGGTCAGGCCGTGGCGCAGCAGGTGATGGGCCTCGGCCACGACCACAGCCGCACCCACCAGCGAGGGCTGTGTCGTTGCCACCACTTCCACCCCTCCGCCCCGAGACGCCGTCACGTTACCGCGCCGGGGCCGCGCTCGGTCGCCAAACCGGCTAGCCTGCGGATGTGGCCGAATCTACCCATTCCAGCATCGTCATCAGCGCGGGTCCCGACGAGATCATGGACATCATTGCCGACGTGGAGAGTTACCCCGAATGGATCTCCGGGGTCGACTCCGCCACCGCCGACGGGGTGCTGGAGTCCGGTCGACCGGACTCGGCGACCTTCCACGGCAACCTCGGGATGATCAAGGACAGCTACACCGTGGCCTACGAGTGGGCCGACACCGAGGTCTCCTGGCACCTGACCAAGGGCGACAAGCTCCATGACCTGCACGGAACCTATGTCTGCACCGACCTCGGCGACGGCACGACCTCGGTGGAGTACCGGTTGGCCGTGGAGCTGGCGGTCCCCGTCGTGAGCATGCTGCGCCGGCGCGGCGAGAAGGTGATCATTGACGCAGCCCTCAAGGGGCTCAAACGGCGGGCTGAGGACTGATGGCCCCCTCGGAGTCCGCCTCGTTCTGGGAAGCCGTGCGCTCCTGGGCCGATTCGGCCGGCCTGCTCCTGCCCAATGACTCCGAGGGTCCGGTGCGCCCGACCGTTCCGCAGTCCGTGTGCGACTCCTGCCCGATCTGCCAGGCCGCAGCCACGGTGGACCAGGTGAACCCCCAGGTGATCGCCGACTTCACCGAGGTGGCGCGCAGCATCGTCCTCGGGCTCGGCTCGGCCCTGGCCGCGGCCGCGGAGAACCGATCGTTCGTGACCGGGCACCGTGCCGAGACCGAACCGGACGGATCTATGGACACGAAGTCATCAAGCGAGCCAGGGGATTCCGAGGCCGATCGGGGCGTGGACGCCGTGGACGCCGCGGAAGACGACCTCGCCGACGGCGTGGACGACGACGACAGCTAGCGCGCGCCCCGCGGGTGACCGAGGTCTACAGCCGTGCCCCGTCGTCCCACCCATCCTCGCGCGACTCCGGCAGCAGCCAGACGAGCGTGGCGAAGCCAGCCAAGAAGGCCAGCCCGGCGCTGATGCCGACGATCCGCGGCGGATCCCACCCCGTCAGCGTGATGAGCAGGAGCACCACCGGCCCGCCGACCATCGCCGCCCAGGCCAGTCGCGAGACCGGTGTCCCAGCAGGCAGCTCGGGTGGCTCGGGAGGTGTGAAGTGGCCCTCGTCCTCCCAGTTGTCCACGAAGGCGTCCGGTGCCTGCGGTGCGTCCGCCGGGGGCCGCGGCGGTTCGGCCCGCGCCCGTCGAAGGGGTTCGAACAGCCGGGCCAGGCCCTCGTCGGGTTCCGTCGGGGGTGGCTGCAAGGGCGCCCCGGGGCCGGGCACGTCCCCAGCGGGCGCCGCGGTCCCGGCGCCAGGGGACTCGCCGGTCCCCAGACCGTCGCGCGCGGTGGGACCTGATGCCTGCGACTCACCATCGGACGATCCGCCAGCAGGCTCCTGGGTGAGGTCGGCAACGATACGTGCCCACGCTGCGTCGAAGTCCTCCTGGCGCTCGGGGCGCTCAGCCATGGGCCACCTCGCCGGGCGGCACTGGGGCGCAGGGGGACATCCGGATCTCCTGTGCGGGTCGTTCGGGCGTGAGCGCCATCGTCGCACATAGGTGCCCGACGCGGACCGTTCGCGTTGCCCGTGCTGGGTGCGGTCCCCTACCGTGTCCTTGGCCAAGGGAGGACCACCGATGCTCTACTCGCTGATGAAGCATGTGGTCATCGGTCCACCGCTCAAGGCCCTGTACACCCCCACCGTGGAGGGGATCGAGCACATCCCCGCTGACGGTCCAGCCATCCTGGCCAGCAACCACCTGTCGTTCTCAGACTCGTTCTTCCTGCCGCTGGTCGTCGACCGTCAGATCACGTTCCTGGCCAAGAGCGATTACTTCGACGGACCCGGGGTCAAGGGGTGGCTGACCAAGCAGTTCTTCTCAGGCGTCGGACAGGTGCCGATCGATCGATCCGGCGGGCGGGCCAGCATGGCTGCGATCGACACAGGGGTCCGCGTCCTGCGCCAGGGTGATCTGCTGGGGATCTACCCGGAGGGGACCCGATCCCCAGACGGCCGGCTCTACCGCGGGCGCACCGGTCCGGCCCGGATGGCCCTGGCTGCTCCCGCCCCGGTGATCCCGGTGGCCATGATCGGGACCGACAAGATCCAGCCGACCGGGCAGAAGATCCCGAACCTCTACCCGCTGACGATCAGGATCGGTGCCCCGCTGGACTTCTCCCGCTACGCCGGGATGCAGGATGACCGGTTCGTGCTGCGTAGCATGACCGACGAGATCATGTACGAGCTGATGGAGCTCTCCGGCCAGGAGTACGTCGACATCTACGCCAACCAGGCCAAGGACATGATCGCCACGTACGGCAGTTCGACACCCACCCGCGACCGGATCGCGCAGGTCGACGCCGCCGCCGACGTGCAGCCGGCCTGACGGACGCTGGCCTGACGGACGTTGGCCTGACGGGCGGTTGCCCTCAATGGCAGCCAGTCCTCGGGGCCGCACGGCTAGCCCAGCTGGGCCCATCCCTTGGATCGCTCCACAGCCACGCGCCACCTGCGATGGGCGCCTGGGTCATGTGCGCGCGGCTCATATCGAGCCTCAGCTGATTCGCGCAACCGGTCGCCAAGCTCCTGGGCGCTGGCCCAGAGCCCGGTGCCCAGCCCCGCGGCGATGCCCGCGCCGAGCCCGGTGGCCTGCAACTCCGCGGAGACCCGCACGGGCACGCCGAGCTCGTTGGCCTGCACCTGGCAGAGGAACCCGTTGACGGCGGCTCCGCCGTCAACCGAGAGCTCCGGGAGCGTGAGACCAGCCTCCCTGGTCATGAGGTCCACGACGTCGCGCACCTCGAAGGCGATGGCCTCCAGGGTGGCGCGCACCAGGTGTGCCCGGGTGGTCCCTCGGGTGATCCCCAGGATGGACCCGCGGGCATACGGGTCCCAGTCCGGCGCCCCGAGCCCGGTCAGGGCAGGGACGAACACCACGCCACCGGAGTCGGGCACGCTGCGGGCCAGCTCCTCGGTCTCGGCGGCTGACTCGATGATGCCCAGCCCGTCGCGCAACCACTGCACCGCCGCCCCGGTGACGAACACCGCGCCCTCCAGCGCGTACTCGCGCCGGCCACCGGGATGCTGCCAGGCCACGGTGGTCAGCAGTCCGTTGTGCGATCCGACGATCTGCTCGCCGGTGTTGACCAGGACGAACGAGCCGGTGCCGTAGGTGCACTTGCTCGACCCGACCTCGAAGCAGCCCTGACCGAACAGGGCAGCCTGCTGGTCGCCGAGGATCGCTGAGATCGGCAACTCGAGGCCCAGGAAGCACGTCGGATCGGTGTGCCCGAGCACGCCGTAGGAGTCCACGATGGCCGGCAGGGCGTCGCGTGGCACCCCGAACAGGTCGAGCAACTCCGGGCTCCAGTCGCCGGTGTTCAGGTCATAGAGCAGGGTTCGCGAGGCGTTCGACGGGTCGGTCACGTGGTGCAGGCCACGGGTGAGCCGGGCCACCAGGTAGGAGTCCACGGTGCCCACCGCAACCTCGCCCGCGGTGATGCGCCGCCAGGTCTGGGGGTCCTGCGTGCGCACCCAGACGAGCTTCGTGCCGGAGAAGTACGGGTCCAGCCGCAGGCCGGTCAACCGTTGGATCAGCGGTTCGTGGCCCGCCTCGCGCAGGCTGGCGCAGATGCCGGCGGTACGACGGTCCTGCCACACGATCGCCCGGCGAGGGGCGCCCATCGTCTCGCGGTCCCAGAAGCAGATCGTCTCACGCTGGTTGGTGATCCCCACCGCGGTCGGGGGGTCGGCCTGGGCGGCCGCGCTGGCGAGCAGGTCGCCGGTGGCGTCCAACGTCGCGGCCCAGATCTCGCCCGGGTCATGCTCGACCCAGCCATCGGCGGGGAAGTGCTGCGGGAACTCGCGGTACCCCCGGGCGATGATCTTCAGGTCGGTGGACACCAGCAGTGCGGTGACGCCGGTCGTCCCGGCGTCGAGGGCGAGGATGCTCATGGGCGCTCACCCTAGGACAGCCGCTGGTGCGCGCGCCGGGGAGGCGGGATCGCCGGTGGCCTACGGGTCGTGCACGGCCAAGACCCGGTGTCCGCCATGAAGGGGCACCGGGTCTTGCTCTGGGTGTCGGCTCGGCGCGGCCGGCACTTGAGGCGCGTGCACGTGGCGACCGGGCCAACTGCCAGACGGAGGATGGCCGCAGTGCAGGCGCCTGCCGACCGGCGTCCCGGCGGCAGCATCGGTAGCGTGGCCCCGTCGCTGAAGTCGTTCACGGAAGGTGGTCCCATGACCGTCAAGAAGGTTGCCCTGCTCACCGCCGGCGGGCTCGCGCCCTGCCTGTCCTCGGCCGTGGGTGGGCTGATCCAGCGCTACACCGAGGTCGCCCCGGACATCGAGATCATCGCCTATCGCGGCGGCTACCAGGGCCTGCTGCTCGGCGAGAAGATGTCGGTCACGCCGGAGGTCCGGGCCAAGGCACACCTGCTGCACGACTTCGGCGGCAGTCCGATCGTCAACAGCCGGGTCAAGCTGACCAACGTTGCCGACTGCGTCAAGCGTGGCCTGGTCTCCGAGGGTCAGGACCCTCAGCAGGTCGCCGCCGACCAGCTGGTGGCGGACGGGGTCGACGTGCTGCACACGATCGGGGGCGATGACACCAACACCGCCGCAGCCGACCTTGCCGCCTTCCTGCACGCCAACGCCTATGAGCTTCAGGTCGTCGGCCTGCCCAAGACCATCGACAACGACGTGATCCCGATCAAGCAGTCGCTGGGCGCGTGGACCGCGGCCGACGAGGGCGCGAGGTTCTTCTGGAACGTCGTCTCCGAGCACAGCGCCAACCCGCGCACGCTGGTCGTCCACGAGGTCATGGGCCGCAACTGCGGCTGGCTCACTGCGGCGACCGCCCAGTCCTACCGCGCCTTGCTCGACGAGAAGGAGTGGCTGCCCCAGTTCGGCGTGCCCCGCGAGCGTCGCGACGTCCACGCCGTGTTCGTGCCCGAGATGGAGCTCGACCTGGCCGCGGAGGCGTCTCGCCTCAAGGCCGTCATGGACGAGGTCGGAAACGTCAACATCTTCCTGTCCGAGGGTGCGGGCGTGGCCTCGATCGTGGCCCAGATGGAGGCCGCCGGCGAGACCGTGCCGCGTGATGCGTTCGGGCATGTGCGCCTCGACGAGATCAACCCCGGTCAGTGGTTCGCCGAGCAGTTCGCCCCGATGATCGAGGCGGGCAAGGTGTTGATCCAGAAGAGCGGCTACTACTCGCGCGCCGCCGCGGCGAACACCCGCGACCTCGAGCTCATCAGGTCCTGTGTGGACACCGCCGTCGAGGTCGCGCTGGCCGGTGGTACCGGACTCGTCGGTCATGACGAGGAGCGCGGCGACGTGCTGCGTGCCATCGAGTTCGACCGGATCAAGGGCGGGAAGAACTTCGACATCGAGGCGCCCTGGTTCGGTGAGCTGCTCGAGGGGATCGGCCAGCCCAAGCGCGCCGCGGTGCACGTGGAGCACTGAGCCGACCGCCTTCTGCGGACCGGTCCATTCCCCCCGCGCGACGGTTGGGGTGGGACGGCTCAGCGTGGGGGCGTGGGCAAGTGGCCCAGTGCTGGGGTGAGCGCGGTCGGACCCTTCGGCACGGCTGGCATACCCTTGGACGCATGTCCGTGCAGGATGCGGCCCTGACCGCGGCCCCCGAGAACCCCATCCGACTGGGCGCTGCTGTCCAGCAGCCCACCTGGCCGGACCCCGCAGCGCTGGCCGATGCCACCGCGACCCTGCGCAGGCTGCCCCCGCTGGTCTTCGCCGGTGAGGTCGACCAGCTGACCGAGCGCTTGGCCGACGTGGCACGCGGGGACGCCTTCCTGCTCATGGGCGGGGACTGCGCCGAGACCTTCGCCGGGGCGACTGCCGACGCGATCCGCGCCAAGCTCAAGACCGTCCTGCAGATGGCGATCGTCCTGACCTACGGGGCCTCGATGCCCGTGGTCAAGGTCGGTCGCATCGCCGGCCAGTACGCCAAGCCGCGCAGCAGTGACGTCGAGATCGTCGACGGGGTGGCGATCCCCAGCTACCGCGGCGACGCGGTCAACGACCTCGCGCCGACCGCTCAGGCGCGTCGCGCCGACCCCCAGCGCCTCGTGGCCGCCTACCACACGGCCAGCGCGACCCTGAACCTCGTGCGCGCGTTCACCCAGGGCGGCTACGCGGACCTGCGCCATGTGCACTCCTGGAACCAGGACTTCGTCGCCTCCACGGAGGCCGGTCGGCGCTACGACATGATGGCGGGCGAGATCGACCGGGCGCTGGCGTTCATGCGCGCCTGCGGTGCTGAGCCCGAGGAGTTCCACCGCGTCGAGTTCTACTCGGGTCACGAGGCCCTGCTCCTGGACTACGAGGATGCCCTGACGCGCATCGACTCGCGCACCGGCCTGCCGTATGACGTGTCGGCGCACTTCCTGTGGATCGGGGAGCGCACCCGGCACCTGGACGGCGCCCACGTGGAGTTCGCCCGCGACATCCGCAACCCGATCGGCGTCAAGCTGGGGCCGACGAGCAGCCCGGCCGACGCCGTGGCCCTGGCCGACCTGCTCGACCCGGACCACACCCCGGGTCGGCTGACCTTCATCACCCGGATGGGTGCGGGGCGGGTGCGCGAGGCCCTGCCCGATCTCGTGCGCGCCGTGCGCGACTCGGGACATCCGATCATCTGGGTCTGCGACCCGATGCACGGCAACACCTTCGAGGCCAGCTCGGGGCACAAGACGCGCTCGTACGTCGACGTGATGGACGAGGTCGTCGGCTTCTTCGAGGTGATGCGCGCCGAGGGCGTGCACCCCGGCGGCCTGCACGTCGAGCTCACCGGCGACGACGTGACCGAGTGCGTGGGCGGGATCTCCGGGGTCACCGAGGACGGTCTGGGCCTGCGCTACGAGACGGCGTGCGACCCGCGACTCAATCGCGTGCAGTCCCTGGAGTTGGCATTCTCCGTGGCGGAGATGCTCGTCTCGCGCTGAGCATCGGGCAGCGGCGCGGCCGGGTTCCCGTCAGGTGGCGCGGCGTGTGCAACGCCCCAGTGTGGTTCCCGCCGCGGGCTCAGGCGTCCAGTGCGTCGGGGTCCTCCAGCGGCGGGCCGTACTGCAGCGCGTCCTCGGGCAGCGCGGCCAGGCGGGCGGCCATCACCTCGACGAAGCGGGCCTGGTCCGGTGCGTTGCGCAGCGCCGCGGCGGGGCTGTCCGGCGGGGTCGAGTAGAGCGCCAGGATCATCCGGCCGCGCTGCAGGTAGGTTGCGGTGCTTCGGGAGGTCTCCTCCGCAGGGCTGGTCACGGTGAATGCGTAGGACTGGCGGGCCACGCCGGGCTGCGCCGGCCAGTCGGAGTCCGGGGCGTCGTCGAACTGCCAGGTCAGGGGCTCGCGGTCCAGCTGCGGTGGGTCGACCGGCTCCTGCGGACAGTCCTCGTCGGCCGCGCGCAGCTCGCCCATGGCCTGCTCGGCATCTTCCGGCGTCGAGTACAGGATCGCCTCGCTGCTGACCCACGCGGCGCCGGTGGCATCCGCGATGCCCACCTGGTTGCGCCCCGTGCGCAGCGACTCGCTGGGGAAGTCGGCGTAGCAGAGGTCCAGCGAGACGCGGCCGAACACCTCCGTGCCGCCCTCGTAGGGCTGCAGTTCGGCGCCCTCGGCGGCGTCGTCCTGCGTGAGCGACACGGCGGCCAGCAGGTCGGCATCGCTGGGATCGGACAGGGCCTGGCCGATCTGCTGCAGGGGTGTGCACCCCGTGAGCAGCAACGCGCCGGCCAGGGCCAGCGCTGCGGCACTGGGCCACGTCCTCGTCCTGGGCACGGCCAGCCTCCTGTTCGGCGTTGCTGGACCGCGCAGCGGGTCGGCGCGGCCTGCGTAGGCTGTCGGCTCATGGACCTCGTCGACCTGCGCTCGGATACCGTAACCCGTCCCAGTGCCGACATGCGCTCAGCGATGGCCGACGCCGAGGTCGGCGATGACGTCTACGGTGAGGACCCGACCGTCAACCTCCTGGAAGCCAGGGTCGCGGGCCTGCTCGGTCACGAGGCGGGCCTGTTCGTGCCCTCGGGGTCGTTGGGCAACCAGCTGGGGGTTCGGCTGCTCGTGCCCGCAGGTACCGAGTTGCTGTGCGACGCGACTGCTCACGTGGTCCGGGCCGAGCTCGGAGCCCATGCCGTGCTCGGCGGAATCACCACGCGCACGTGGTCAGCGCCGCGTGGCAGCCTCGACGCGGCCCAGGTGATCGACATGGCGGTCCCCGACGCCGGGCCCTACTTGGTGTCCACGGCGGCCATCGCCGTCGAGGACACGCACAACTTCGGCGGGGGGACCGTGCAGGACCTCGCGGACCTGCGGGCCCTGCGAGGCTTCGCCGACGAGTCGGGGATCGCACTGCACCTCGACGGGGCGAGGCTCTGGAATGCGCACGTGGCCACGGGCGTGGCCCTGGACGCCGTCGGTGGCCTGTTCGACACGGTGTCGGTGTGCCTGTCCAAGGGGCTCGGTGCGCCGGTCGGCTCGGTGCTGGTTGCCTCGGCGGAGCGGATCGCCGCAGCGCGTGTGTGGCGCAAGCGCTACGGAGCGGGGATGCGTCAGGTGGGCATCCTCGCGGCCGCGGGCCTGCACGCCCTGGACCACAACGTCGCCCGGCTCGCTGAGGACCACACGCGGGCCCGGGCGCTGGCCGATGCCCTGGCGGCCGTGCGCCCCGACGTGGTCAGGCCAGGGGAGGTGGAGACGAACATCGTCGTGCTCGACCTCT
This sequence comes from uncultured Actinomycetes bacterium, assembly GCA_963788325.1. Taxonomy (GTDB): domain Bacteria; phylum Actinomycetota; class Actinomycetes; order S36-B12; family CAIYMF01; genus Prado023. The sequence continues at coordinate 114,003 of CAWBGJ010000014.1, read as the reverse complement.
CTGCGGGACCGAGCGCCCCAGAGTTCGCTTCGGCAGCCCGGGAGCGGGGGGTCGCGGTGAGCGTCCTCGGGGCGCGCACCGCCCGGTTGGTGACTCACCTGGACATCGACGAGGCCGGAGTCGACCGCGCCGTCGAGGTGCTCACCGGCCTGCTGTCGCGCTGACGCCGCTCACCCATGCCCAGGCTCAGGCTGCGGCGGCCTCCTGGGCAGGCAGCCGGCGCGGGCCGACCCGGTCGCCGAACTCGACGACGTACATCGCTGCCACGATGCACGCCCCGCCGGCCAGGATCCGCCCGGTCAGCTGGTCCCCGCCCAGGGTCACGCCGAAGATGCCGGCGAACACCGGCTCGAGGGTGAGAACGATCGCTGCTCGTGGTGCACTCATGTGGGTCTGTGCCCACGTCTGGGCCAGGAAGGCCAGGGCCGTGGCGGCGATCGCGAGGAACACGATGGCCACCCAGACCTCGGCGGTGGGAGGTAGGGCCATCCCGCCCTGCAGGGGTGAAGCGAGCAGGCACATGAGCGCCACCACCCCGAGCTGCACGACGGTCAGGCCATAGGCGTCCGAGGCCGTCGACCACTGCCCGAGGCCCACGATGTGCGCCCCGAACAGGGCCGCGCAGCCGAGCGTGAGCAGCTCGCCGAATCCGATCGACAGCCCGGTCAGGCTGATCAGGCCCAGCCCGAGCGTGGCCAGGCCCACGGCGACCCAGACCGCCGGGGTGATTGGCTGGCGGAGCGCCACCCAGCCGATCAGCGGCGTGAACACGACGAACATCCCGGTGATGAACCCGGACACCGTGGCCGAGGTGTGCAGCAGCCCGAAGGTCTGGGCCACGTAGCCGCTGCCGAGCAGCAGGCCCAGCCAGAGTCCGTGCCGGCGCTTGACCGGGTCCAGGCCGCGCAGTGCACCTGGCCGCAGCACCGCGAGCACCAGCGCTGCCAGGGCGAACCTCCAGAACAGGAACGGCAGCACCGGCATCTGCTCCACCGCGTCCTGGACGACCACGAACGTCGCGCCCCATACGGCGGTGGTGGCCACCAGGGCCAGGGTGGCCAGCGTGTGGTGGTTGCGTGCCCAGGCCGGGCTAGACAACGGTGATCGTCACGGTCGAGCCCTTCGGTGCCTTGGTGCCGCCGCGAGGGTCCTGCGAGTTCACTCCGAAGACGACGAAGCCCAGCGGCTTGTTGACCTTGACGGCGAATCCGGCGTCCTCCAGCGCCGCTCGTGCGTCGGACTCGCTACGGCCGACCACATTGGGCACCTCGACCAGCGGCGGACCCTTGGACACGACCAGGGAGACCGTGTCGCCCTTGAAAGCGGTGGCACCCTCCTTGGGATCGGTGCTGATCACCAGGTCCTTGGCCACCGACTCGCTGAACTCCTCGCTGCGGTCGACCTCAAGCCCCAGGTCCGTGAGGGTGGCTTGGGCCTCGTCGGCGTTGGTCCCGGCCAGTGCGGGCATGGTGACCGGCTCGGGTCCCTGGGAGACCACGACGGCGACCTCCGTGTCGGGCTTCACCGACTCCCCAGCATCTGGGGTGCTGCTGATGATGTCGCCCTTCTTCACCTTCGCGTGGTACGCCTCACTCTGGTCGCCCAGGGCGAGGTTCGCGGCGCTGAGGGCGACCCGAGCCTCCTTGATCGAGAGGTTGCGCAGCTTCGGGACCTCGTAGCGCTCCGGGCCCAGGCTGACCACGGCGGCGACCGTGGCACCTGTCCGGGTCGAGAAGGAGGGCGCGGGATCCGTGCTGATGATCCGGCCCTTGGCGACATCCTCGGAGTAGTCGGACTCCGAGCTGTCGAGCTCCAGGTTGGCTGTGGCCAGGATGGCGGCTGCCTCGGTGGGGGTCTTGTTCGTCACGTCCGGGACGCTGACCCGCTGGAATGGACCGAACGCGATGAACAGCAGCGCCCCGAGGCTGAGCAGGGCAGCCACACCGAGCCACATGGCCCTGCGGCCCCGACGGGGGCGGGTGGGGGTGCCGTCCTCGGCGGTGTAGTGGCTGACCTCAGTGGCGTGGGCAGGGTCCATCGCCGAGGGTGCCTCACCGGGTGCTGGTAGCACCTGCGCGCTGCCGGGTGCGGGCGGCGGCGGGGAGCCGTTCGTGGGCGGGGTACCGGGTGCTGGTGCCTGACCGGCCGGCAGGTCGGCGTTCGGCGGGGCCGGGTGGGTGCGCTGGTTCACCCATTCGGGTGCGACGAGGTCCTCGGCAGTTCCGTCCCCGGCGAGCCCGGCCGCCGCCGCAGCAGCGGCCGCCGCCGCCGCCGCGCTTGCGGCTGGGCGAGGAGCGGAGCCGGGCGCCTGCCCGCCCGCGGGCACCATGCCATCGGACGCCCCGGGGCGGGCCTGCCCTGCGCCGGAGTCGCGGGCGACCACGAGCGTGTCCGTGGGTGAGGGCGCCCAGGCCTGGGCCGGGGGCAGCGCGGCGCGCTGGGCGCGCACGGCGGCCAGGAACGAATCCGCCGCCCCGAACCTGTCCTGCGGGTGGCGCCGGGTGGCGGTCAGGGTGAGCTGGTCGAGTCCCGGTGGTAGGTCGGGGCGCAGGGTCGACGGGGCGGGCACGTTCTCGTGCACATGCCGGTAGGCCACCTGCATCGGGCTCGAGCCGGAGAACGGCACCTGACCCGTGAGGAGCTCGAAGAGCAGGATCCCGGCGCTGTACACGTCGGACCGGGCATCGGTCTGGTCGTGTTCGACCTGCTCGGGGGACAGGTAGGCCACCGTGCCCAGCAGCAGGCCCTGGGTCTTGCCTGAGTCGGCTCCCTCGATGGCCCGGGCGAGGCCGAAGTCGGTCACCTTGACCCGGCCGTCCTCGGAGATGAGCACGTTCTCGGGCTTGACATCGCGGTGGATGTAGCCGGCCCGGTGGGCCGCGGCCAGGGCCTGCAGGACGGGTTCGAGGATCGCCAAGGCCTGGGCGGGGGGCAGCGCGCCGTGCGTGCGCAGGACGTCGCGCACGGTGTGCCCCGGGACGTACTCCATGACCAGGTAGGTGACGCCGGCGTCGTTGCCCTGGTCGTGCACGGCCACCGCGTAGGGGCTGTTCAGCCGCGCTGCCGCGCGGGCCTCCCGCTCGAACCGGTCCACGAACCCGGGATCGCTGGCGAACGAGGGGTGCATGACCTTGATCGCGACCGTGCGGTCCAGGCGCAGGTCCGCCCCGCGATAGATGGTGGCCATGCCGCCACGGGCCAGGAACGCCTCGATGCGGTAGCGCCCGTCGAGCACCCGACCGAGCAGCGGGTCGACCGCTGTGGGGGGCGGGGGCTGGCTGGGCGTCACTCCCCAAGTCTAGGAGCCCGGGACGAACCCGCCGGTTAGGCTCATGATCGTGGCGGATGTGGTGGTCGTGGGCGCGGGGCTGGCAGGGGTGCGTATGTGCGCTGAACTGCGCGCCGTGGGCTACTCCGGGTCCTTGCTCGTGCTGGGGGCCGAGTCGCAGGCGCCGTACGACCGGCCGCCGCTGACCAAGGACCCCGACGAGGACGTGGACCTGCGCAGCGCCATGGGCCTGGACGTGTGGGCGCTGGCCGACGAGGTGCGCCTCGGGGTCCGGGTCGAGCGGATCGACCGAATGGCACCGGCTGGCTCAGCACCGGCCGGCTCAGCACCTGCCGACCCGGCCCCTGACGCTCCGGGGCCCGTCACAGCCGGTTGGCGGCTCACCTGCTCGGACGGCTCGCAGGTGAGTGCGGGCACGGTGGTCGTGGCCACGGGTGCGGACCCCGTGCTCGCTGCGGGCTGGGAACGGCCCGGGGTGCACGTGCTGCACACCCGATCGGGTGCTGCCGGGTTCTGGGCCCAGATCGAGCCCGGGGTGCGCCTTGCAGTGATCGGCGGCGGCTGGGTGGGCTGCGAGGCAGCGGCGACTGCGGCGAACCGGGGCGCCCACGTGCGGCTCGTCGAGGCCCGTCCGAAGTTGCTCGACGGTCGGGTGCCGGACGAGGTCGCCACGAGGGTCACGGGGTGGCTGGCCGCGGCGGGCGTCGGCGTGCAGTGCGACGCGTCCGTGGACAGCGTCAGCGTCGAGGACTCGCTCCTGGAGGTGCTCGGTACTCGGGCAGACATCGTCCTCGCGGCTCTCGGGGTGCGACCTGCGACGGCCTGGCTGGCCGGTGCCGGGGTGGGCCTGGCTGCCGACGGATCGGTGCGCACCGATGCGTGGGGACGCTCGGACACTGCGGGGCTCTTCGCGCTCGGTGACGCCGCCGCCCGCTGGTCGGATCGGGCTGGCACGCATCTGCCGGGTGGGCACTGGACGCAGGCCCTCAACGCCCCGGCCGTGCTCGCCCCGGCGGTGGCCGCGTGGGCCACGGGTGACCAGGACCCGACCCGGTGGTCGGGCGCACCGGGAGCGCCTGGCGTGCCGGCTCCTGACCCGATCGCCTACGTGTTCTCCGAGATCGCAGGTCGGCGCCTGCTGACGCTTGGTGATCCTGCGGGTGGGCGGGTGGTCTGGCGCGAGTCGGCCAGCGCGCCCGTCGGCCCGGAGCCGCCAGCGCAGGCCCGACCCGAGGCCTGGACGGCGTTCACCGTCGACCGGGAGAACCGACTGGTCGGCGTGTGCACGGTCGGCCGCCCCCGGGACCTCGCGGCAGCCCGCCGCGCGATGCTGGCTGACCCCTGCGGGACCCCGCGGGTCGATCCGGTGGCGCTGGCGGACCCGACCGCGCCTGCGCCCGCGATGTTCCTCGGGCAGGGTTGAGCCATGGGTTCGGCGAGCTACCTGGCGGTCATGGTGTTCATCGTGGCGGGTTCGGCATGGCTGGAGGTGGGGCTGCGCACCCGCGTCTATCAACGCTGGCGCCGCCTTGCACTGTCGGTGCTGCCCGTGGTCGTGATCTTCGCGTTGTGGGACGTCTACGCGATCTCAGCGGGCCACTGGTGGTTCGACGAGGCGTTGATCACCGGCATCCGGCTGCCCGGAGCGCTGCCCCTCGATGAGCTGGTCTTCTTCGTGGTGGTGCCGATCGCTGCCATCCTCACGCTGGAGGCCGTCCGGTCGGCCACCGGGCTGAAGGTGGGCGACGAGCTGCCCGGTGACCGCGACCCGGTGGAGTCGACGGAGTCGACGGAGCCGACTCAGTGACCTACACGCAGCTGGCCGTGCTGTCCGTGCTGGCGGTGATCGCCTGGGACCTCTGGTTGCTCGGCACCCGCCTGCTGACCCGGCGCGTGTTCTGGATGTCCTACCCGATCATCGTGTTCTTCCAGCTGCTCACCAATGGGGTGCTGACCGGCACCCGGATCGTGCGCTACTCGGGCACCGACATCCTCGGTTCGAGCACGCCCGAGGACGGTCCACCGCCGGCGTTCGGTGACGGCCGGATCCTGTTCGCCCCCGTCGAGGACCTGATGTTCGGCTTCGCCCTGGTGCTGCTGACGCTCACGCTCTGGGTCGCGTGGGGTCGGGCCGGGGTCCAGCGTGAGCCGGTCTCAGGTCCGCCACGTGCGGGGCTGGTCCCGTTGCTGGCCAAGGTGGGCGGTCGTGCGCTGGAGTAGTGCGGCGCGCGTGCTCGGTTCAGGTCAGGCGGCCGGGACCGCGCGCCGGGCAGCCCGACGGTCGCGCTGACGCGCTCGGACCGCGCGCATCCAGGCGCCGCCGGCCACCTTCATCCGGCGGCCGTTGCCGACCGTCGCCCGCTCTGTGAACACCTCGTAGTCGATGTCCTCCACGGCGTCGACGATCCCGCAGTACAGGACGCTGGCCGCGTCGATGCACGGCTGGGCCGGCGGCCTGAGCAGTGCGATCCCCGGTTCGGCGCGGGCCTGCAACGCACGGACGCGCTGCACCTGGAACTCCAGTGCGCGCCGGATCTGTGGGGTCAGCACGCGCCGCTCGAGGTCGGCGCGACGCACAGAGAACCGCTCCAACTCCTCGAGCGGGAGGTAGACCCGACCCCGGTCGAGGTCCTCGTCTACATCGCGGATGAAGTTGGCCAACTGGAAGGCCACGCCCAGGTCATCGGCCCGGTCCAGGGCCTCGGGGAGGTCCTCGGGTCGGGTCGTGCCCAGCACGTGCACCATCTCCCGACCGATCACCGCGGCTGAGCCGTGCACGTAGACCGAGAGGTCGGCGAAGGTGGGGTACTCGGTGACGGTCAGGTCCATGCGCATCGAGGTCAGGAAGTCGGCGAAGTGCTCGTGCGGAATCGCGAAGCGGGTCGCGGTGTCGACCAGTGCGCGCGCGATCGGGTCCTGGCTGTGCCCCCGGTCCAGGTCGGCCAGCACCTGGTCGCCCCAGCGCGCCAGGGCGTCGGCACGCTGCTGATCGGTCATGGTGGAGTCGAGGTCGTCGACGATCTCGTCTGCGTAGCGGGCGAACCCGTAGAGGGCGTGCACGAACGGCCGTTGCCCCGGGGCCAGCAACCGGGTGGCCAGGTAGTAGGTCCGGCCGTGCTGGGCGTGCAGCCCGCGACAGGCCTCGTAGGCTGCCCGCAGTTGTGGATCGGTGATTGCGGCCGCATCGAGTTCCCGCCGTGACATGGGCGAATCCTCCCATCCGCGGGGCGCGGCCGCCCAGGGTGTGCTGGGTGACTCGGACCGGGACGGGCTGCGCACGCCTCGGTGTGCCATGCTGCGGGGCGTGAGATCGAGCATCGCGCGCGTCGTCGCCCTGCTGTTCGCCCTGGGCCTGCTGGCCGGCTGCGCCGCCACCGCCGGGTCCACGGGGACCGAAGCGGGCAGTGGGGGTGCTGCCGTGGCAGCCGGCCGTGTGGACCAGTACGCCGGCCTCGCGCCGGCGGCTCCCACCAGCGACCTGCCCACCATGACGGTCGGGGAGCTTCCCCCGGAGGGGATCGACACGCTCACGCTCATCGCCGAGGGCGGGCCGTTCCCCTACAGCAAGGACGGGTCCACCTTCGGCAACCGCGAGGGGATCCTGCCCCCGGCACCGTCGGGCTTCTACGCCGAGTACACCGTGATCACCCCGGGGTCCGACGATCGCGGGGCCCGGCGCATCGTGGGCGGCGACGACGGCTCCCGGTTCTACACAGCCGACCACTACAACAGCTTCCGTGAGGTGGTGTCGCAATGACCAATCGGATCGCCCTGTGGCGTGAGGCCCCGGACTACGACGCGGCCGCCGAGTTGGCCTCGCTGCTGGGCTGGGCCTCGGTGCTGATCGAGGTCCCCGAGGGCGGCGGGCGCATGGAGTTCTTCGAGGTCTGCGCCTCGGCGTTCGGCTTCCCGGACTACTTCGGGCACAACTGGGACGCCTTCGAGGAGTGCCTGGAGTCCCAGGAGTTCGACGAGGTCGAGGACCTCGACGACGCCGATGGCCTGCTGATCCTGTGGTCGGGGTGGGGCGACCTGGCCGCACACGAGCCCGAGCAGTTCGCGATCGCCATCGATGTGTTCCGCGACGTGCTGCGCGCCTGGGAGGAGGCCGACCTGGCCGCCCGGGTGGTCCTCATCGGTCAGGGCCCGCAGCTGACCCTGGGCCAGCACACGCTTGCCCGCGAGGTGTTCGTCGACGAGGACTACGAGATCTCCGAGCCGGCCGGCTGAACCACCAGGGATCCGGCACGCACCCGCGCGGCGGGATCCGCGGGGCGGATGCCGCGATCCACCGGATCGCCCATGATCAACCTGCGTTCCCCGGGGCTGGAGACCAGCACCACGCCGACCATGATCAGCGCGAACACCGAGGCCAGCCCATCGCGGACGTCCACCAGTGTGTCTGCGGTCGCGTTCGCCTCCGCCATCCCGTGCAGCACCAGTACGGCGCAGATGACCATGATCAGGCGCAGCTGCCGGCCGGAGAGCCCCGTGGCCGCCAGCAGGGGCAGCGCCCACAGGACGTACCAGGGCTGGACCACAGGTCCGAGTACCACAACAGCCAGGAGCACCATGGCGGCCCCGCGCACCGGGGAGCGACCCTCCGGGCGCAGGACCAGGTTCAGCGCGATCACCGCGCCCAGCAGCATCCCCGCGGCCCGGAAGAAGCTGACCGCCCCATCGACCGTGCCCAGGCCGATCAAGTCCAGCCCCGTCCCCACGATCATGCCCAGGGCGGTGGTGGGTGACAACCACGTCCGCACCGTCCCCGGCGTGCTCAACGAGGCCACCCAACCCAGCCCCACGCCCACCGCCAGGGAGAGGACCGCGAAGACGGCCAGGACGATGAGCAGCGACTTCGCCCACGCCCAGATCCGCGCAGACCACGAGGCCCGGGTGCCGGCCCAGATCAGGCCCGCGAACGGCAGCACCACCAGGGCGATCGGCTTCACCGCGCCGGCCAACCCGATCAGGACGATGCCCAGCACGGGATGTCGCTCCACGGCCAGCGCGAGGCCGGCGACCATCAGCCCCACCATCAGCGCGTCGTTGTGCGCCCCGGCCACGAAGTGCATGAGGACCAGCGGATTGAGCAGGGCGAGCCAGACGGCCTTGGGCGCGTCGATGCCGTGGGCGTGGGCCAGCCGGGGCAGGTAGACGACCAGCATGGCGATCCCGGTCAGCGCGATCAGCCGGAACAGCAGGGCGCCGAGGAAGGCATGCGAGCCGACCAGGGCAGCGACGCCCTGTTGCAGGATCAGGAAGGCGGGGCCGTACGGCGTCGGCGACTCGGCCCAGAGTGGATCCGCGCCGGTGAGGAACCACCCGGGGAGGGCGGACACCCCGTTCTCGTAGGGGTTCAGCCCGGCGAGTACCAGCTGACCCTGCGCGAAATAGGAGTAGGCGTCGCGGCTGAACAGCGGTGGCATCAGCAGCAGGGGAGCGGTCCACGCCGTCAGGATGAGGATCAGGCGGTGCTCACTGCGCTCCAGGTTGTCCAGGACGTCGTGACCGAGCACCAGCCAGGCCTGGAGCAGCAGGGCCACCCCGGCGAAGACGGCCACCCGCGCCAGCACCTCGCCCGCGGTCGTGGACCGCAGGGTGCTGACCAGCGCGAAGTCCAGCAGCGGCGAGTTCGCCGGCAGCCAGCCCACGCCGAGGGCACCGAGGGCCATCAGGGTGCTGCCCAGCAGTCCGGGCAGGGCATAGTGCGCCGTCATCGCCCGATCTACCCGGGCCCGCGAGGTCCCCGCCGGTGCCACCATGATGCTTGCAGGGTACTCGCGCGGCGCGGTACGTGAGCGCGGCCGACCGGCTGCCCAGTCAGGGGCGAGACAGCGAGCGCGGCAGTGGTCCGACGATCCGCTCAGCGGCGATCCGACCGGAGATGAGCACCATGGGCACACCCACCCCGGGCTGGGTCCCCGAGCCGGTGAAGACCACGTTCTCGCCCCAGCGGTTGCCCGGACGGAACGGCCCGGTCTGCTGGAACGAGTGCGCTGAGGCGAACGGGGAGCCCCGTTCCATGCCCTGCTCTGCCCAGTCCAGCGGCGTGGTCAGGTGCTCGATCTCGATCCCGTCGCCGAAGCCGACGTACCCGCGCTCCTCGAGCACCGAGACCATGTGGTCCCGATAGCGGGGTCCCTCGGTCGTCCAATCGATCGGGGCGTCGAGGTTCGGGGTCGGGAAGAGCACGTAGTAGGACTGCTTGCCCTCCGGCGCCAGTGACGGATCAGAGCGGGTGGGGTTGGTCAGGAACAGGCTCGGGTCGCCCATGAGCCGGCCGCGATCGATGAGGTCGGTGAACACGCCCTCCCAGGAGCGCCCGAAGTGGATGTTGTGGTGGGCGATCTTCGAGTAGTGGGCCGAGGATCCGGCCAGCAGCACCGCGCAGCTCGGGGAGTAGGTCAGCCGGCGCACCGACCAGGGCTCCAGGCCGAGCAGGTCACGGTAGGCGACCGGGAGGTCCGGGTTGAGCACCACGACGTCGGCGGGGATGCGCTCACCGTCGGCAGTGATGACCGCCGACGCGCGCGAGCCGTCATGCTCCACGGAGGAGACCGTCGTGGAGTACCGGATGGTGACGCCGTGCTTCTGCGCGGCAGCGGCCATCGCCTCGGGTACCGCGTGCATGCCCCCCTTCGGGAAGAACACTCCCGCGACGGAGTCCATGTAGGCGATGACGGAGTAGATCGACAGCGCATCGTGCGGGCTCATGCCGGCGTACATCGCCTGGAAGGAGAACACCCGCTGGGTGCGGGGGTCCTTGAGGTAGTCGTTGGCCTTCGGGGCCATCCGGCGGAAGCCACCGATGGCGGCAAGCCTGGCGAGGTTCGGGGTGAGCAGGTCGAACGGGCTGTCGATGTTGCGGTCGATGAAATCGGCCATCTCCAGCTTGTACAGCTCGGTACAGAAGTCGATGTACCGGCGGTAGCCGGTTGCCTCATCCGGGCCGATGACCACGGCGATCTCATCGGCCATGGCATCGACGTCGGAGTGCACGTCCAGCTGGGATCCGTCGGGGAAGTAGCTGCGGTACACCGGGCTGACCGGGGCGAGCTCCAGCCAGTCGGACATCTGTTCGCCCACGCAGGCGAAGGCGTCCTCGATCAGGCCCGGCATCGTCAGGACCGTGGGGCCGGTGTCGAACCGGTATCCACCCTCCTCGAGGAGTCCGGCCCGGCCGCCGGGCACAGCCTCGCGCTCGAGGATCGTCACCGATCGACCGGCTCCGGCCAGTCGCAGGGCCGTGCTCAGGCCGGCCAGGCCCGCACCGACGATGACGACGTTCTCGGTCGGGCCCACAACCGGACCAGAGCCACTGCCCGGGATTCTCATGGACCTACCGTAGGCCCAGGCCTGCGACTCTGCGAACGCGCGACCCGGTGCCCAGAGCCGCCGTCCCGGCAGGTCGAACGGGGACCTCCGGGGGCTCGGCCGTACGCCCGGCCTCGGCCATCCTGCGCTGGTAGCGTCAGCGCGCACACTCACTCACAGGTGTCGGAAGGGAATGCATATGGCTCAGATCCTGGACCCGGACTCGATCGGTCCGGTGGACATCGCCCTGGTCGTGTTCGAAGGCAATGACTTCAACGGGGAGGTCGCTCCGGCGCTGGCCGAGCTCAACGACAGCGGCACGGTCCACATCATCGACCTGGCGTTAGTGAGCAAGGACGCCGAGGGCAACACGACGGTGATCGAGGTGGAGGACGCCGATGTGGCCGAGGCCTTCGCCGGATTGTCCAACGACCAGCTCGACCTGCTCAACGACGAGGACCTCGACCTCATGGCCGCGGACCTCGAGCCGAACACCTCAGCCTTGGTCGTGGTCTGGGAGAACTCGTGGATGGCACGCATCGGTGCGGCCGTCCGCAACTCCGGTGGTTACCTGGCAGGGATGCAGCGGATCCCCGCCGAGACGATGGCGGCCGCGATCGCGGCACTGGCGCAGGACGAGACAGAAGGGGGCAACTGATGCCCAGGAGAAGGGGACGCCCGGGACTGGTGGGCACCATGGCGCGCACGGCAGTCATCGCGGGCACGGCCACCGCCGTGTCGGGGAGCATGCAGAAGTCGTCGGCCAGCAAGCAGCAGGCCGCGGCCCAGCAGCAGGCGCAGAACGATCAGTTCGCCCAGATGCAGGCGGATCAGGCCGCTGCCCAGCAAGCTGCCGCTCAGCAGGCGGCCATCGACGCGGCCGTGGCCCAGGCCGTCGCCGCCCAGGCGCCGGCTGCGGCAGCTCCGGCGGCCGCAGCGCCGGCCGCTCCGGCCGCCGAGGACACCATTGCCCAGCTCCAGAAGCTCGGGGAGCTCAAGGCCGCCGGGGTCCTCACCGAGGAGGAGTTCGCCGCTCAGAAGGCGAAGATCCTCGGGTCCTGACACCACGGCGGCAGGGGCGGTACCCGGTTCAGGTCGGGTAGCGCCCCTGCTGTCGTTCACGCCGGTATGCCGACGGCGCCGCCGATCGCCCGATCGCCTGGCCGCCGGCTGAGTCCCCGGGCCCTAGGCTGTGCGCCATGATGCCCGAACCCCGCCTGAGCGCCGAGCAGCTGCGCGCCGCGGTCCAGGACACCCTTGATGAGTTCCTTGCCGAGCAGGCGCAGATCCTGACCGGGATCTCCGCCGATCTCGTGGCGTTCACCGACGCCCTGGGCTCCCTGCTGGCTGGTGGCAAGCGGCTGCGCCCGTCCTTCTTCATGTGGGGGTATCTCAGCGGCGGCGGCACCGACCTGCCGACCGCCCTGCGCGCCGCTGCGTCCCTGGAGATGCTGCAGGCCTGCGCGCTGGTGCACGACGACGTGATGGATGACTCGGACATGCGCCGCGGCCAGCCGGCCGCGCACCGTCGGTTCGCGACCCTGCACCGAGGGGAGAGCTGGCTGGGCGACGCAGGTCGGTTCGGCGACGGAGCGGCCATCCTGCTGGGCGACCTCTGCCTGAGCTGGTCGGACGAGATGCTCTACCGCTCGGGCTTCGACGGACCGGCGCTGGCGCGCGCCAAGGTGATCTACGACCGGATGCGCACCGAGCTCATGGCCGGCCAGTACCTGGACCTCCTCGAGCAGGCCCGCAGTGAGGCCTCCCCGGAGCGTGCGCTGCTCGTGGTGCGCTACAAGTCGGCCAAGTACACGATCGAGCGACCCCTGCACCTGGGTGCCTCCCTGGCCGGGGGCGACGAGCACCTCATGGCCGCGCTGTCCGCCTACGGGCTGCCCCTGGGCGAGGCCTTCCAGCTGCGTGACGATGTGCTGGGGGTGTTCGGGGACCCGGCCGAGACCGGCAAGCCGGCCGGCGACGACCTGCGCGAGGGCAAGCGCACGCTGCTGGTGGCCACCGCCATGGAACGCGCCGACGCCGATCAGGCGGCCCAACTGCGCGCTGGGTTGGGCGATCCGCACCTCGGGGCGGGCGCCATCGTCGCGCTGCGGGAGGTCATCATCGCCACTGGTGCCCTCGACGAGGTGGAGTCGGTCATCGCCCGGCGCACCGACGAGGCGGTTGCGGCCCTGGACGGCGCCGGGCTGGCAGACGACGTGCGCTCGGCGCTCGGCCAGTTGGCCGTTGCCGCGACGGCGCGGAGCCTGTGATGTCGATCGAACTCGCCCAGCGTCTGGGCTCCGCGGAGCCTGTGTTCTCCTTCGAGTTCTTCCCGCCGAAGACCGACGAGGGGGAGCGCCAGCTCTGGTCGGCGATCAAGGACCTGACGCCGTTGTCGCCGACGTTCGTGTCGGTGACCTACGGGGCCGGCGGGTCCACCCGGGACCGCACGGTGCGCATCACCAGCCGGATCCTGGCCGAGACCGGCATGGACGCGGTGGCCCACCTGACCTGCGTCGGGGCCACCGAGGACGAGTTGCGCGAGGTCCTCATGCGCTACGAGTTGGCCGGGATCACCAACCTGCTGGCGCTGCGCGGGGATCCGCCCGGCGGGCCGGGCAGCCCGTGGACGCCGGTTGCCGGCGGGCTGGCACATGCCGAGGACCTGGTGCGCCTGGCTGGGCGCTCCGGGGACTTCACGATCGGGGTGGCTGCGTTCCCCGAGGGGCATCCGGAGTCGGTGGACCTCGATGAGGACGCCCGGGTGCTGGCTGCCAAGCAGCAGGCCGGGGCGACGTTCGCCATCACGCAGTTCTTCTTCCGGGCGCAGGACTACTTCGCCCTGGTCCGCCGCGCGCACGAGCACGGCGTGACCATGCCGATCCTGCCCGGCATCATGCCGGTGACCGACGTGCGCCAGATCGAGCGGTTCGCCGTCCTGTCCGGGGCCGACTTCCCGAACGAGCTCGCCGTGCGGTTCCAGGCGGTGGCCGCGGACCCGGTGGCCGTCTCGGCGCTGGGGATCCAGGTGGCTACCGAGCTCTGCGAGGAGCTGCTCGCCGGCGGTGCGCCGGGCCTGCACTTCTACACTCTGAACAGGTCGACGGCCACGCGGCAGATCTTTGCCCAGCTCACCTAGTCACCGGCCACAGGAGGCGTCATGGACAAGGGGATCTGGGTCACCGGATCGGGCACGGCGACGGGACCGCGCGACGAGTGCGTGCTGACCGTCGGCGCGGAGGTGCGCCGGCCCTCGGCGGTGGCTGCGCTGGCGGCCTCGGCCGAGTCGCTGGCCGGGATCCGGGTGGCGCTGCTGCACCGCGGGGTCGCGGAGTCGGCGCTGGCCACGTCGGCGGTCAGCCTGAACCCGGTGTACGACGACTATCCGACGGTTGCTGGCTTCCAGGCGACCGTGGCGCTGACCGCGACCACCCCGGACCTCGAGTCGGTCGGGGACCTGCTCAGCGAGGTCGTCGTGGCCGGCGGTGATGCGGCACGCCTGCAGGCGATCAGCTTCCGGCACAGTGACCCCTCGGCCCTGGTGGTCCAGGCCCGGGAGGCCGCGTGGGCTGATGCTGCCGCGCGCGCCGGGCAACTCGCCGCCCTGGCCGGTCGAGAGCTCGGCGACGTGCTGGCCATCGACGAGACCACCAGTGCCCCTCGCCAGCCCGGACCGGTGCGGATGGCAGCGATGGCGGATGCGGGCGGGCCGGCGCGGATGTCGGTGGACGCAGGCGAGGGTGCGGTCGTGGTCAGCCTCACTGTGGGTTGGTCGTTGCGCTGACCATGGATCGCGCCACCTACCTGAAGCAGTGGTCCGCGCTGCATGGTGGTGCCCGACCGACCGGGATCGTGGGGGGTTGGCTGACGCTGGTGCACGCCCTGGCTGCCCCGTTGGCGAGGCTGCGCGTCGCTCCCGACGTCGTGACACTGGTCGGCCTGCTGATCGCCGTGTGTGCCCCGGTCCTGGCCGCTCAGGGTAGCCCTGGTGCCGTCCTTGGCGCGGCGCTCGTGATCGCGTTCAGCGGCCTGGTCGACTCCCTGGACGGTGCGGTCGCAGTGATGACGGGGCGGACCAGCCGCTGGGGCGCGGTGCTCGACGCGGTGGCCGATCGGGTCAGCGATGCGGCCTTCGTGGCCGCGCTGTGGGTCACCGGTGCCCCGGGGCCGCTGTGCGTGGCGGCGATCGGCCTGGGTTGGCTGCAGGAGTACGCCCGGGCACGTGCCGGCGGAGCCGGGATGACCGAGGTCGGCGTCCTGACCGTCAACGAACGAGCCACCCGGGTGATCGTGGTCGTGATGTTCCTGCTGGCCGGGATCGCCCGCCCTGACGACGACCCGAACTGGTCCACCCTGGGTGCCGGTGCGCTGGTGGCGCTCGGGCTGGTGGGCCTGACGCAGCTGCTGGTCGTGGTGCGACGTGAACTCGGCGGGGGCCGTTGATGGATGCCGAGCTGGCCGCGGAGCTGATGCTGGTCGTCGGCGTGGTCGTGCTGGCCGCTGTCGCCGGGATCCGGCTGGCCTCCCGGTTCGGCCTGCCCGGCCTGCTGTTCTACCTCGGGCTGGGCCTGCTGATCAGCGACGACGGGATCGGCGGTGTGGCCTTCGACAACGCTGAGCTGGCCACGGCGCTCGGGTACGGCGGGCTGGTGATCATCCTGGCCGAGGGTGGCCTGACCACCCGACCGTCCACCGTGCGGCCGGTGATCGTGCCCGCCGGCATCCTGGCCTCAGTCGGGGTGGCGCTGAGCATCTTCCTCGTGGCGCTGCCCCTGAGCTGGATCGTGGGACTCGACCTGCGGGTCGCGGTGCTGATCGGAGCCGTGCTCGCCCCGACCGATGCGGCCGCGGTGTTCACGGTCGCGCGCGGCCTGCGGCTGCCCGCGCGCCTGCAGACCCTGCTGGAGGCCGAGTCCGGTCTCAACGACGCACCAGTGGTCGTGCTGGTCGTCCTGCTCTCCACGACCGCGGGCTCTGAGCTGGCGCCATGGCTGATCCCGATCATCGTGATGGCCGAGCTCGTGGGTGGGCTGGTCCTGGGCGTGCTCGTCGGGCTGTTCGCGCGCTGGCTGCTGCCGCGTCTGGCCCTCCCGGCGGCGGGTCTGTACCCCGTGGCGGTGGTGGGCCTGTTCATGCTCAGCTACGGCTTGGCGGTGGTGCTGCACACCTCCGGTTTCGCAGCCGTGTACGTCACGGCGCTGGTGCTGGCGGCCTCTGAGCTTCCGCACCGACGCGCTGTGCTGGGTTTCGTGGAGGGCCTGGCCTGGGCGGTGCAGATCGGGCTGTTCATCATGCTGGGCCTCCTGGTGGTCCCGGAGCGGATGGTCCAGGCCGCGGAGATCGCGCTGCTCGCGGGGCTGCTCCTGCTGTTCGTGGCGCGCCCGGTCAGCGTGCTCGTCTCGCTGGCGGCCTTCCATCGCCCCGGCTGGGCCACCCGGAGGTCGCGGACGGCACCGATCCCCTGGCAGTGGACCGCGCTGGCCGCGTGGGCGGGCCTGCGCGGTGCCGTTCCGATCGTGTTCGCCACGATCCCGCTCGGGGCGATCGGGGAGGACGGCGAACTCATCTTCGACGTGACGATGCTGCTGGTCGTGGCGCTCACGCTGATCCAGTCGCCGACCATGCCGGCCTTCGCCCGCAGGCTGGGGCTCGTGCGCCCTGAGCAGGTCGGCGAGCTCACGGTGGAGGCTGCCCCGTTGGACACGATGCATGCAGCCCTGCTCGACCTCGATATCCCGACCGGTTCGCGGGTGGCGGGCACCTATGTCGCCGAGCTGCCGCTCCCGCCGGGCGCTGTCGTGTCCCTGGTGGTGCGCTCGGGGCACACCCTGGTTCCCGACCGGAACACCCGGATCAAGATCGGGGACCGGCTGCTCATCGTGAGCACACTGCAGGCGCGTTCGGAGGCCGAGAAGGTCCTGCAATCGGTGTCCCGGGCGGGTCGGTTGGCAGGCTGGTCCGAGCCTGGCGGCCCGGACGCCCCGGAGTAGCCGGGCCGCCGCGCCCGCCGCTGCGGGTTGGGCGGGACAGGGGCGGCGAAGGCGCGAGAGCGGGCAGGGCGGGGCTGGCGCGCGGGTCGGCCCGCGGGGCTGGGGTGCGCGGGTCAGGCGCGACCTATCAGGTTGGCCACGATCTCGGCGGACATGCCGACCAGGGGCAGACCTCCACCGGGGTGCGCGGACCCGCCCACCAGGAACAGTCCCGGCACCGGCGAGGCGTTCTGCGGACGTAGGAACGCCGCACGGGTGCCGTTGGACGAGGTGCCGTAGATCGCCCCGCCCGGGGCGCCGGTCGCGCGCTCGAGGTCCGCCGGCGTGCGCAGCTCGCGCCAGCGGATCCGGCCGGTGAGGTCGGTGCCCCGCTCGGCCAGCCGAGCCAGCACCCGGTCGGCGTAGGCCTGCGCCAAGCCCGGAGCGTCCCAGTCGATGGTGCCGCGCTCGTGCCCGCCGGGGGAGTGCCGAGGCGCGTTGACCAGCACGAACCACGCCTCGCCGTCGTGGGGCCGCATCGACGGGTCCTCGGGGACGCAGGCGTAGATGGTGGGGTCGTCGACCGGCGTGGGCGAGCGGCCGAAGATCGCGTCGAACTCGGGGTCGTACTCGGCGGGGAACCACACGTTGTTGTGCGTCAGCCCCGGGGTGCGTCCCTGCACGGCCAGCAGGAGCACGAAACCGGACAGCGAGGGGGTGGCCCGGCCCAGCCTTCGCAGGGGGCCAGCGGGGGCCCGGTCCCCGAGCAGCGGGCCATAGACGCTGCGGGCGTCGGCATTGGCGACCACCACGTCGGCGGGCAGGACCTCGGCACCGTTGACCTGCACTCCGGACACCCGCCCGTCGGAGCCCACCTCGATCCTCGTGGCCGGGGTCGACAGGCGCACGGTCACGCCGCGCTCATCCAGGCGGGCCCGCAGGGCGTCGCCGAGGCTGCGCAGGCCGCCGGCGATGTGCCACGCCCCGAAGGTGGCCTCCACGTAGGGGATCGTGGCCAGGACGGCCGGCGCGCGACGCGGGTCCGAGCCTGAGTAGGTCGCGTAGCGGTCCAGGACCTGGCGCGCCCGCCAGTCCGAGAGTGTGTGCTGGCCGAGGCTGCGCAGGGTCTGCCAGGGTGCCACGGTGCGCACGGCGCCCAGGTCGCGGGCCAGGGGGAGCAGGTCGCGCGCGCCGGTCAGCGGGGACTCCAGGAAGGGCCGTCGGGTGGTTGCCCACATCCGGCCCGCCCGTTCCTGCAGCGCTCGCCAGTCCGCGGCCGCTGCACCGCCGAACGCCTCGCCCATCGCGGCGGCGCCCAGGCCCACCCCCGCGCCGGGCATGGGCAAGTGCGTGCCGTCGGAGAACCGGTAGGTGAAACCCGGATCGAGCGGGACCAACTCGACGCTCTCCTCCAGCGGCCCGCCGGTCTTGAGGAACAGGTCGCGGTAGACGGCCGGGAGCGTGAACAGGCTCGGGCCGGTGTCGAAGGCGTACCCGTCGCGGCGCAGCGTCCCGAGCTTGCCGCCATGGGTCGGCGAGGACTCGACGACCGTGACCTCATGTCCCTTGACCCGCAACCGGGCGGCCGCGGCCATCCCGCCCATACCGGCCCCGATGACCACCACGCGTGCCATGCCGGCAACCCTACGTGGCGCGTGGAGTGGGAGTTGAGGGTGGCGGGTTGACGTGCACCTGGCGCCCCTTCCACGCCAACTCCCCCCGGCGGTGCCGCCGCCAGGACAGCGCAGTGAGTGCGTCGAGCGCGAGGATGGACAGCGGATGTGCCCACGCGTCGGCGGTCCGGCCGCCGGTGCGCCGGGCGGTGAGCACCCGGCCGGCGATCCCCGCGGCGTAGCCGGCGGCGCCCAGCCCCCTGGTGGCTGGCGAGCTGGCGAACAGGGCCGCGGCGGGCGGCAGGACGTAGACGAAGCTGAGCAGGGTCATCGCGGCTGCGGACCCGGCCGGGGAGCCGAACGCCGCCCACAGCGACTTGGTGTACCCGTCGACCAGCTCGCTGCGGGTCGTGTACATGCGGCAGGTGGCCAGATCAGTGCCGTCGGTGACGTTCGCCCGGCCACCGGTGGCCTTCACCGCTCGGGCCAGGGCGATGTCCTCCAGCACCTCGTGGCGGACCGCGCCATGCCCGCCGATCCGCTGATGTGCCTCGGGCCGGATCGCCAGGATCTGGCCGTTGGCCGCGGTGAGCGACCCTCGTGGGGATCTCTCGGCCAGGGCCAGGGGCAACGTCGTCAGCCAGGACCACTGGAGCAGGGGCTGGACGATCCGCTCCGCCACCGTGCCCACCTGTTGGCGCGGGTAGGGACTGGCCAGGTCGAGGGCCGACTCGAGCATGAGGGCGGCGATCCGGGTCAGTGCATCGGGGGCCAGGACCACATCTGCATCCAGGAAGACGAGCAGGTCAGGGGCCGGCCCCTGGGCCGCAGCCGCGTCGGCCAGGGCGGCGTCGGCCAGTCGTTGGCAGGCCCAGGGCTTGCCCAGCCAGCCCTGGGGAAGTGGTTGCTGCCCTCCGGCCAGCAGGGTGAACCGGGGATCCTGACCGAGGTGGCCGGCCACGACGTCGGCGGTGCCGTCCGAGGATCCATCGTCGAGCACGAGCATGCGGACATGGGGGTGTTCCTGTGCGAGCAGCCCGGCCAGGCACGGCCCGATCCGGGCGGCCTCGTCGCGCGCCGGGAGCAGCACGGTGATCCGCATCGCCTCGGCGGGCCCCCCCGGAGCCGGCCGGGGAGCGGATCGCAAGTGCCTGACGTTCCACGCTGTGTGGGCGGTCAGCGCCCCTGCCAAGACGGCGGCGGCGGCGACGGCGGCCCGCGTCCACCTCATCGGCGCTTGGTGCTGGGGTCGGCAGCTGCCGGGAGCTCGGTCGGCGCGGGGAGGGCGGTGGGGTGCGATCCGGCTGGCGGTGTGCCGTGCCGGTCGGCCACCAGCAACCGCGCCCAGGGCAGAACGGTCAGTCCCATCGCGAGAGCGCCCCAGGCAGCCACGGCAGGTCGTCCGAAGAAGACTGCCGCCGCCATCACGTTGGAGAGGTAGATCCACAGCATGAGCAGGTGGGGCATCCGGTCGTCGGCAGGCGTGCGGGGCAGGTGGTCCAGCACCCAGAAGATGAGCAGGCCGGTGGCGAACCAGCCTGCGTAGTTGGTCAGCGGGATCCCGGGGGAGCCGGGCAGCGCCGGCGTGGGGTTGGCGAACGCCCAATGGCCCTCGGCGACCATCTGCGGATCGAGGAAGAGGTCCCAGGCAGTGATCGTCCAGGCGCCGACGAGGACCACGCGGGCGCGTGTGCGGCCCAGGCGCCAGGCGAGCAGCAGCATCGGGTAGGCGGCCATGCACCAGGCCAGCGGGATCAGCAGCGGGACATCGAGGAGCATCGGTCCCAGGTGGGGTCCGTACCGGTAGGCGCCGAACGGAAATCCGGTGGCGGTGCCCAGCGCCTCGACCGCCAGACCGATCCCGGCGGTCGCCCCGAACAGCCGAGCGGCCCACCCGGGGCCGCGATGCACCGTGGCGTGCATGGCTGCGGCCGATGCCATGAGCAGCACTGAGGTGATGGTGGCCGCATCGCGCAGGTCCTCGGGCAGCAGCACCCACACGATCTGGGACAGCACCCCAGCCCCACCGAGCACCCAGGGAAGGGTGCGAACCAGGCGTGCGGTGGGCCTGTCCGCAGTGGTGGGATCGATGCCGTCGAGCACCCACTGAGTCTAGAGGGCGCCAGCCCTGCCGGCCCGAGCCCCCTTTCGCTGGGACGTGGCACGAACCGAACTGCGACATACGTGTGACTGAAGTCCCCTGCGTGCTGTGCCGAGGAATGTGACACTGGAGGAACGAATCCATACAGGGGTCGGAGGTGGTCAGGGTGATGAGTGCCCCAGTCTTCTCGCCGCCGCCAAGAGCTCTGGATTCGCGCGGTTTCCCCATGCCGCCCGAGGGCCAGGCCGTGCGGGGCATCATCTTCGGCCTGCTCCTGGTGATGCCGTTCTGGGCGGTGCTTGGTCTGCTCGTCCTCGTCCTGTGAGGGCAAGGCTCCGATTGGGCGTTGGGACCTTCGACGCGCGATGATGGTTCCAGCCCAGTGATGCCGCCCATCTAGCGGTCCATTGGGTCAGCCCCTCGTCAGCCCACCACGGCAGGCGGGGGGTGCTTCGTCTCCGGCGCCGGCCCTGACTGACACGAACGGGGCACGACTAGTGTGGCCGATCGTGAGAGTGGTGATCTGGCACGGCTACCTCCTGCACGGCACCGGGTCCAACGAGTTCTCCCGAGGGCTGGCCCGCACGCTGGCGTCCCTGGGGCACGACGTGGTGGTGCTCAGCCAGGACCCCGACCCCGCCAGCCTCGATCTCGCCGGGGCGAGGGTCGGGCGCCCGGAGCTGCCGGGACGACTGCCCGTGTTCGTCCTGGACCGCTATGCCGGCATGGAACCGGCACTGCTCGCGACGATGGAACGTGCCGAGCTCGAGGCCTTCGTCGGTGCGCAGGTCCGTGCCATCGCGGCGCTGGGCCCAGTCGATCTGCTGATCACCAATCATGCCCTGCTCGGTGGACCAGTCGGCGCGGCCAGCGGGCTTCCCTTCCTGGTCAAGGTGCACGGATCGGAGCTGGAGTACGCCATGCGCGGCAATCCCGGGCTGTGCCAGTGGGCGGCCGAGACCCTGGCCCCTGCTCGGGCGGTCGTGGTGGGTTCGGCGCACATCGGGGCGGTGGTCAGAGACCTGGTCGGAGCACTCCCGGCGCCGGTGGAGGTCATCACCCCGGGTGTCGACGTCGTGATGATGTCGCCCGAGGCTCGCCAGGCTGCCCTCGACGGCTTGCTGCACCAGGCGACGCTCGACCCGGACAGCCATGTCGACGAGCGGCTGCCCGACCTGGGCAACGCTGCCCGGCTGGAGGCGTTCCTCGCCGGATCGGCGCGGTCCACGGTGGTGTATGTCGGCAAACTCAGCCGGGAGAAGGGTGTGCACCTGCTGCTCGACGCGTTGCCCGGCTTGGGCGCCCGGGCGGTGATCGTGGGATTCGGCCCGGCGCGTGCTGAGCTCGAGGCGCAGGCAGCCCAGCTCGGCGTGGAGGTCCTGTTCACCGGACCGCTGGCCCACCGGCACCTTCGCCACCTGTGGGCGTTGGCCGACGCCAGCGTCGTGCCCTCGGTGTTCCCGGAGGCGTTCGGGATGGTCGCCGCCGAGGCTGCGGCGACCGGCTGCCCCCCGGTGGTGGCCCGGCACAGCGGGCTGGCCGAGGTGGCCGCTGGCATCGAGGCGCACCTGCCCGACGGGTTGGAGCTGGGGTTCGCCCGCGACGATGCCGCGGACCTGCACCGGGTCTTGGGGGCGATCCTTGAGCTGGCGCCCGAGCAGCGTGCAGCCGTGTCGGCCGGCGCCCGGCAGGCAGTGCTGGCCAACTGGAGCTGGGAGCACGTCGCCGAACGCTTCCTGGCTGCGGGGTTGCGCTCGCCAGGAGTTGGCTGATCCGGACATCTGTGTCCGCGGGCGACCGGGCGGTGTCCGGATTCGACAATTCTGGGCTGGGCTGGGTCGGGTTTGCTGGGTTGCGTGCGCAGTCAGCTCGGATCAGGCGATGCATGTGCCATGACGGGCTGACCGGCGACCGTGCCCTGCGCGTCCAGCAGCGCGAAGCGGGCGAACAACTCCTCGGAGTACCAGTCGAGGGTCTTGGTCTGGGTGATCACCTCCTGGTGCGGGGAGCGGCGGTGGGCGAAATCGGACAGCGCCGCGCCGTCAGCCCAGGTGGAGAATGTGCCCTGCAGGCCGACCGGAGCTTCCCCGATCCCCATGGCGAAGGTCAGCCCACCGCCGCCGTGCACGTCGAGTGCGACAGGCGGGACCGCTGACCAGAAGGTGCGCCACATCCGGGGCTTGATCCGCCCGCGGGTGATCGCGGCGACCGGCCCGTCCCATCGGGTGGGGACCGGCGCGCCGAACGGTTCCTGACCGGCCCAGCGGCCACGGCTGCTCAGCGGAGTCATGACCCAGGTGGCCGACTCGTCGGCGATCCGGTCCCAGTCCCGGGCGATCCGTGAGTCGGCCAACCGGCGCGGCCCGTCCTGGTCGTCCCAGCACAGCAGCGCGCCCCAGTGGTGGGCGTCGGCGTCGCGTGGGGTGAAGGTCTGGCCGGTCCCGGTGCCCAGCAACTTGGCGAACCGGACCCCCGGCAGGGTTCGCGCAGGCCGTCGGTGGCGGGCCATGTGGGTGATCGCGGTGGGCACGTGGCGGGTCGGGACTCCCCAGATGTGCAGGCTCACGACCGCGGGAATGTCAGACATGGACCCCAGTATCCAACTCTGTGGATCCCGGGGGTTGACGGTGTCAGACCGGAGGCGTACGGTGATCTCAGTTCGAACAAGCGTTCGAATAGTGCCGGGGCTGCCCCCGACCCAGACCTGGCACTTGTGGGGATCGGCCTGCGCATCGGCGAGGGAAGCGCAGGCGGGCAGGCCGATCCCCACGCACCGCCGTCTTCCCCGGCATCCACGACTGCTGCAGGAGGACGCCATGAGCCGTACCTATTCCGATCCGATCGATGTCCGTATCCACCACGTGCCGGATCAGCCGGTGGACGAGGGCCCGACTCAGTTCCTGTGGCGCGGGCGGGTGTACGTGGTGCGTTCCGTGATCGCCCACTGGATCGAATCGAGCTCCTGGTGGGGTGGTTCACGCCGGGCGTTGGAGGGGGCCATCGCCGCGCACGAGCACGAGGTGTGGCGGGTCGAGGCCCAGGCCGGCAGGTCGGACTCCTGCGGGGTCTACGACCTGCGCCGTGAGGTAGCCGCCGATCGCTGGGTGCTCGCCCGCTCCTTGGACTGACTGAGTCCGGGCTGGTGAGCCCGATCGCTGCGACGACCCCGACTGTGCACGCCCGACCAGACCGACCAGACCGACAAGGAGAGGAGCAGCCACATGAGTGCTGTCCCCATGAGCCCCCCTGTGCCCTACCAGGCTCGGGACCTGCTGGGCAGCGCGGCCCGAGGCCTGCTCGAGGCCTACGCGACCCCGGACCCAGCCCGCCGCTACGCCACGGCACATCTTGCCGCACTGCGCGCGGCAGCAGCCGTGCTGGCAGCCCGGGCGCACCCGGTGCGATCCGGTCGGATCCGCAGCGTGTGGGCGCTGCTGCCCGTGGTCGCCCCGCAACTGCAGGAGTGGGCAACCTTCTTCGCGGCCAACGCCACGAAGCGGGCCGCCGCCGATGCCGGGTTGCCGGTGGTCAGCCAGCGGGAGGCCGATGACCTGGTCCGAGACGCGGAGTCGTTCCTGGTGCAGGTTGCTGCCGTGATCGGGGTCGACCAGCAGTCGATCCTGCCCGACGAGTTCTAGGCCGCGGCCATGCTCGGCTTCACCCACCTGCACGTCGCCTCGGGGTACTCCCTGCGGTACGGGACGTCGCGACCAGAGGCGCTCGTGGCGCGTGCCGTGGAGTTGGGACAGGATGCCCTGGCCCTGACCGATCGGGATGGGGCCTACGGGGCAGTGGCGTTCGCCCTGGCCGCTCGACAGGCGGGCATCAGCCCGATCCTGGGCGTCGACCTCGCTGTGGCCCCCGCCGGGCAACCCGGTGGTCCGCCGCCAGCCCGTCGGGCCCCCACTCCCGCTCGTGGCGGGGTCGCAGTGGACCCGGGCGATCCCCGCGTGGTGCTGCTCGCCCGCGGGGCGACGGGTTGGGCGTCACTGTGCCGGGTGATCTCTGGTGCGCACCTGACCGGGGTGCGAGGTCAGCCGCAGGTGGACCTGTCGATGCTCGGGGAGCACGCGGCCGGACTCGTGGCCCTGCTCGGGCCGAACTCCGATGTCGGCCGGGCGCTGGCCCGTCGCCGGCCCGATGAGGCCGAGCACCTGCTGTCCCGCTGGCGGGAGGCCCTCGGCCGGGAGGTGCACCTGGAGGTCGTGTCCCACCGCAGCGGTGCGCGGGGGGACCGCCCCACCCTGTCCAGTGCCTTCGCCGGCCGGATGCTCATCTTCGCCGGCCGGATGGGCGTCCCGGCCGTGCTGACCAACGCCGTACGGCACCTGACCCCGGCGCAGGCCCCGGTGGCCGACGTGCTCGACGCGATCCGCCGGCTCGTCCCGCTGGACCCCCGCCATCTGGACCGGGCCAACGCCCAGGGCTACCTGAAGGGCGCCGCCGAGATGCGGGTCGTCGCCGAGGAGATCGGGGCTGCGGCCGCGGTGGGGCGCACAGGGGTGCAGCGCCTGCTGGCCAGCACCCATGACCTGGCTGACTCCTGCCGGCTGGACCCAGCCACAGACCTGGGCATCGGGTCGGTGCACGTCCCCGAGCTCGACGTGCTGTTCCCCGATGGTGCGCCGGGGCTGGATCGCCATCTGGGGCGCTCCGCCCCGGCCTCGGCGCAGGCCCGGATGGCCGACCGGGTGCTGGCCCACCGCTGCCAGTCCGAGCTGGACCGCAGATTCACCACGCTGCGCACCCACCGTGGCGCCACCGAGCGACTCGAGGCTGAGCTGGCCACCATCGCCACCCTCGGCTACGGCGGGTACTTCCTGACCGTGGCCGAGGTCGTCGACCTCATCCGGGGCATGGGCGTCCGAGTCGCTGCTCGGGGCTCCGGCGCGGGCAGCCTGGTCAACCACCTGCTGGGCATTTCCGGGGTCAACCCGCTGGAGCACGGGCTGATCATGGAGCGCTTCCTGTCCCCGCTGCGTCAGGCCCTGCCCGACATCGACATCGATGTCGAGTCCGCCCGGCGCACCGAGATCTACGCCCGGATCCTGGAGCGGTTCGGCGGCCAGCGTTGCGTGGCTGTGTCGATGATGGACACCTATCGGGTGCGCCACGCGATCCGTGACGTGGGCGCTGCGCTGGGCCTGCCCCCGGGGGAGATCGATGCCTTCGCCAAGGCCTTCCCGCACATCCGGGCCCGCGATGCCCGGGCAGCGCTGAACGACCTGCCCGAGTTGCGCAGCTCAGGCCTCGGCCGGCTCGCAGCCGGAGGGCGCCTCGACGGGTTCCTGGACCTGGTGCAGGCTCTCGACGGGCTGCCCCGGCATGTCGCCCTGCACCCGTGCGGGGTGCTGCTCAGCGACGGGTCGCTGCTGGACCGCACTCCGGTGGAGGCCAGTTGGATGGGCTTCCCGATGAGCCAGTTCGACAAGGACGCGGTCGAGGAGATGGGCTTCCTGAAGCTCGACGTCCTGGGGATCCGGATGCAGTCGGCGATGGCACACGCCCTCGACGAGGTGGTTCGCATCGGCGGGGAGCCGATCGAGCTCGACGCCGTCCCACGTGACGACCAGGCGACCTTCGAGATGATCCGCACCACCCACACGCTGGGCTGCTTCCAGATCGAGTCGCCCGGCCAGCGTGAGCTCATCGGCAAGTTCGCACCGGAGACCTTCGACGACCTCATCATCGATATCTCGCTGTTCCGGCCCGGGCCCGTGAAGTCAGACATGGTCAACCCGTTCCTGCGGGCACGTCAGGGCTGGTCGACCGCCGACTACCTGCACCCGGACCTCGAGCCGGTGCTCGCCCAGACGTACGGGGTCGTGGTGTTCCACGAGCAGGTGATCGGGGTGATCGCCGCGATGTCGGGGTGCAGCCTTGCCGAGGCCGACGAACTGCGCCGGTCGATGGGCTCCCCGGAGGGTCAGGCCCAGGTGCGGGCATGGTTCTACCCCCAGGTGCTCAGCCGCGGCTATGCCCTCGAGGTGGTCGAACAGGTCTGGGACGTGCTGCGCTCGTTCGCGTCGTTCGGCTTCTGCAAGGCCCATGCTGCGGCGTTCGCCCTGCCCACCTACCAGTCGGCCTGGTTGAAGGCCCACCACCCGGCAGCATTCCTGGCGGGGGTCCTCACCCACGACCCGGGCATGTACCCCAAGCGGCTGATCCTCGACGACGCCCGCAACCTGGGGATCAGCATCCTCGGCCTGGATGTCAACCGATCGACCGACGTGTACCGGGTCGAGGTCTGTCCGACGCCGGCTGCCCGGCCGACCCTGGCCGGTCTGCCCGATGGCAGCGGGCATGGCCTGCGACTGCCATTGACCGAGGTCAAGGGGATCTCCGCCGCCGAGGTGGAGCGCGTCGTCGCCGGGCAGCCGTATGCCTGTCTGTCGGACTTCTGGGCACGGGCCGCAGTGGCCACTCCCGTCGTAGAGAACCTCGTGCTCGCCGGCGGGTTCGACACGATCTATGGGATCGACCTGGCCGCGGGGGCCCGCCTGCGCAACCAGGTGACCCGACGCGACCTGCTCCTGGAGGTGGCCGACTGCGAGCGGCTGGCCCGCAGTGCCCGCTCCGGCGGTGGACGTGGCCGTCGTGGTTCCCGGCGCGCTGATCCCCGCACCCCACGGGCAGCGGTCGCCTGGGGTGCCGGCCGGGCTCTTGAAGCGGCCGGAGGTGGTGTCAGCCCGGCTGGTCGGGCTGGTCGCGGCAGCGCCGGATCGGCGGGTTCCCCCGGCTTCGCCGATCCGGCGCTGGCGGCGGCTGCCCAGTCCCGGGCGCCGGCGGCAGTAGGGGCCAGCGAGGTGCAGCTGTCCCTGGATCTGCCCCTGACAGGTGCCGGACGCGCCAGCGGGCTGCCCGAGATGTCGACGGGGGAGGGTGTCCGGGCAGAGCTCGATGTCCTGGGGATGGATGTCAGCCAGCATGTGCTGGACTTCTACCGGCCGATGTTGGCCGACCTGGCCGTGGTGCCTGCCCGCGACCTGCTTGCCCAGCGATCGGAGAGCCAGGTATGGGTGGCGGGTGTGAAGGTCGCCACCCAGACCCCGCCGATCCGCAGCGGACGACGGGTGGTGTTCCTCACCCTGGATGATTCGACCGGGCCTGTGGATGCCACCTTCTTCGAGGACGCCCAGGACCCCTACGCCAGCACGGTCTTCTCCGGCTGGCTGCTCATGGTTCGGGGGATGACCCGGCGGACAGGCCCGCGGGGTGTGTCGATCCGGGCGACCGGGTGCTGGGACCTGGGCGTGGTTCATGAGATCTGGCAGGCGGGCGGCCGTGTCGCGGTGTCCGACTACATCGCGTCCTTCCCGTTCGTCGACGTTCGTCGCAGGCCTTCATCGACAGTCGTGGATGTCCCGGTCGCGGCAGTGACGGGTGCCAATACTGCTGGGGCAGCAGAGGAGGGGGAAGAATCCGGTGCGGCCCCCGCCGCTGCAGGGATCGGCCGGACAGCCGCCGGAGGGATGGGGCAGCGACGTCGAGTGCTCGTCCATGCCAGCGGCTTCCGGCAGTCGCCCTACGCTGACGTCAAGCCGGCAGGGGAGGACCCCGCTGCCGTGCCGAAGCCGCCCCCAGAGACGCGTACGAAGGCCCCAGGCCGGCTGTGGCATGCCAGTCCCGGCAGCAGCGGATGGTAGGAAGGGCTCAGCGTGGCGGCCCAGCACGCAGTCACCGACCGGTCAGATGAACACGCCGCGATGACCACGCCGAGGACGGCCACGCCGACAAAGACACACCCAGATGGCCACGCCGACAACGAGCAACCGCAACCGCAACCAGAGGAAGGGTGATGCGTGAGCCGTAGCCAGATCACCCGGCCGGATGCGCCCACCGGCCTGGGTGACGACGACACGGGCTGTCCCATCCTGCACGTGGACATGGATGCGTTCTTCGCCTCGGTGGAGGTTGCTCGCCGCCCGGAACTGCGCGGAAAGCCGATGATCGTCGGCGGAGCGGGCAGCCGCGGGGTGGTGGTCGCAGCCACCTACGAGGCCCGCAAGTACGGAATCCACTCGGCCATGCCGATGAGCCGGGCGCTGCGGCTGGCCCCGGACATCGTCGTCGTGCCGCCGGATCACTCCCACTATGCCGAGGTCTCGGCCTCGGTCATGGAGCTGTTCACCGCCGTCACCCCCCTGGTGGAGCCCCTGAGCCTCGATGAGGCCTTCCTCGATGTGTCCGGCGCGCAGCGCACCCACGGCGCTCCCCGCCAGATCGCCGAGCAGATCCGCGCCCAGGTGTATGACGAGCAGCGGATCACCTGCTCCGTCGGTGTGGCATCCACCAAGTTCGTCGCCAAGCTGGCCTCCACCCAGGCCAAGCCCGACGGCCTGCTGGTGGTTCCCGCCGACCGGGTGATCGCCTTCCTGCACCCGATGCCCGTGGGCGCGATGTGGGGTGTCGGCCAGCGCACCGAGGAGCAGTTGCACCGGCTGGGTCTGCGGACCGTGGCCGACGTGGCTGGCACCCCGCGTGCCACGCTGATCCGCGCCCTGGGCCAAGCGTCTGGAACCCACCTGGCAGACCTTGCCTGGGGTCGCGACCCGCGCACCGTCAGCCTGCACGAGCGTGAGCGCAGCGTCGGCAATGAGGAGACGTTCGCCCGCGACGTCGATGACCCTGCGCTGATCGAGGCTGAACTGCTGAGGCTGTCGGAGAAGGTTGGTGCCCGGATGCGCCGTGCCGGGTTCTCCGGCAGCACTGTGTCGATCAAGGTGCGCTTCGCGGACTTCACCACGATCACCCGCACCCGGACCCGCAAGGTGCCCACGGATGTCAGTCGCGAGATCTTCCACGAGGCGCGCACGCTGTACCGGGCGCTGCACCTGGACCGTGCCCGGATCCGCCTGGTCGGAGTCCGGATGGAGGGTGTCGTGGAGACCGATGGCGTGCAGTCCCAGCTGGTCCTTGGGGCGCCGGAACGAGGGTGGCGAGAGGCGGAGGAGGCCGTGGACCGACTTGCCGATCGCTTCGGTCGGGGCAGCGTCCGACCCGCACGGCTGCTCCCGGAACTGCCTGCTGAACCGTCCGGTGTTCCACAGTCGAACGGCGCTGTGAAGCGGTCGGTCCCATGGAACCCGGGGGGGTAATGCGTCACGAAAGCCCCGGCGCGACAAACTGGTCCGGACGGACATGCCGGTTCGGGTTTCCTATTCGGCCAACCCTGCTTATCCTGTGTGGTATCCGCCGGTCGCGTCGGGCAGTAGGAGGTCACCGTGCCACTCTCGGACCACGAGCAACGCCTGCTCGAGCAGATGGAGCGCGCCCTCTACGCAGAGGACCCCAAGTTCGCGACCAGCATGCGCAACTCCCGCGGCTCAGCCGGTGACCGCCGTCGGGTGGCCTTCGGCATCGTGGCGCTGCTTGCCGGAATGGGCCTGCTGATCGCAGGCGTCGCCTCCAAGCTCGTCGTCATCGGAGTGCTCGGCTTCGTGGCCATGGTCGGTGGGCTCTGGCTGGCCATCAGTGCATTCTCCGCCTCGCAGGAGAACCCCAACCCCGCTGACCAGGGCGCCGCTCCCAGCAACCCTGCCGGCCCGACCCGCTCCAGCGGTCGAACCCCCCGCAAGCCCCGCTCCAGCGAGTCGCTGTCGGACCGTATGGAGGAGCGCTGGCGCAAGCGCCGGGAGACCGGCGACTTCTGAGCCGCCGACCCGCGCTACCCGGCGTGGGCCTCGATGAACGCAACGGAGCCTGCGAAGATCTTCTCAGCGTCGTAGTCCAGCGTCGCCACGTGGTACGAGCGGTCGAGGGTGACCTCGTCGATGGGCGAGCGCACCTCCGCCCGGATCAGCTCAGCGTTGTTCTTGGCCAGCACATGGTCGGTGGTCGACAGATTCAGCTGCAGCGGGGCCGTCACCTGGGGCAGCAACGGCTTGAGGTGACTGAAGCACGAGTTGAGGGCATCAGCGACCAGCACGACCGGGATCTTGTCGTAGCCGAGCTCGGACTTGCTCGGGTCGGCGATGTCGCTGGCCACGCCGGGCAGGCTCTTGGTCAGGTAAGGAAGGAACCGCTGCAGCGGGGCCAGGTGCTTCTGCCAGCTGGCCACCCCGTCGGCACGGACCCACGGGTTCACCAGCACCACGCCGGCAACCTCATCGGCGCGCTGCGCGGCCACCCGCAGCACCAGCGCACCGCCGAACGACTGCGCCATCAGGAAGACCCGATCGGTACGCGCCGCCATGTCGTCGAACGCCTCGTCGACGGCGTGCTCGAGGTCCGCCAACTTCTTGGTGTTGGCGTCCTCCCAGGTGGTGCCGTGCCCGGGCAGCCGAATGGCATTGACGGTGTAGCCACGCTCGTTGAGGTAGTGCGCCCACGGCACGGTGCTGTCGGGGGATCCGGTGAACCCGTGCACGAGCACGACACCGATCCGGGCGTTGTCGCCTGAGCCCTCGGCTGCGAACGGCTCGCAGCCCGGCTTGACCTGATCCATCGCGTCCTGGGACATGGCACCTACCTGGGGGTTGGGGATTCGACTCGATCCGTGCAGATCGACTCCGGCATAGCGTAAGCGCTGCTCCGGTGCCCGACGGACCGCCCCCGGCCAGGGATCAGGGCAGGATCCGCCAGCCCGCGGGCATGACCGACCGTGGGGCCAGGGCGGCGCGCAGCCGGACCGCCCAGTGCACCCGGCGGGACAGCGCGCGGCGCACGACGCGGACATCTGACGCGAGACCCGCTGGGTCGCCGAGCAGGCTGGAGGCCTGCCCTGCCTGACGGCCCGCAGCCGGGCCAGGCACCGTCGCGGTGTTGCCCGCCGGGGGACCTCCGGGATCGGGTCGGGTCGCGGCCCCCACTCCGACAGGCATGGCCGTGCCAGTCCCGTACCGCTGCCATTCGACCGCGCGAAGGATCCGCAGCACGCCCTCCTGACCCGGCTCGTCGCCCTCGATCAGGTCCGCCACATGGCTCAGGGTCGACCTCGGGGTCGCGCCTGCGCCACCCAGGCCGAGGTCCGTGACGCTGTCGACCACCTCGGCGAAGGCCGACTGGCCGTCCGCCCCGCGCATGCGCCGCCGACGCCGGAGCACGCGCACCGAGGCGGGAACCATCGCGAGGACCAGGACCCCGGCCAGGAGAAGCCAGCGCAACGGCAGCCCGGATCCACCGGACTGGGCGGTGTCCGCAGCGGTGACGTCCTCAGTCACCCGATCCGGTGACTGCGGGTCGGCCTCGTCGACAGGCGCGGGCTCCTGCGTGGGTGCCGCGCTCGCGGCAGGGCGCTCAGGTCCACCGGCTGTGGAGTATGCAGGGGTGCTGGCCGTGGCCGCGCCCGGGGTGGGCTCGAACCTGATCCAGCCCGCGCTGCCCATCCACAGCTCGGGCCACGCGTGCGCGTCAGTCCCGCGCACCACCCACTGGTCGCCCTCCTGCGCGCCCTGGGTGAATCCGACGACGACCCGGGCTGGGATGCCCACCGACCGGGCCATGAGGGCCATCGTGGCCGCGAACTGCTCGCAGTAGCCGACCCGCTCGTCGAGGAACTCAGCCAGGGCATCGCCTCCGGAGCCACCCTCGATGGCTGTGGAGTAGGTGAAGCCTCCGTCCGTGGTGAACCAGCGCTGCAGGGCCACCGCTGCGTCGAACGGCGTCTCGGTGCCGGCGGCGATCTCCTGTGCGAGGCGGGGCAGCTCATCGCCGACCAGCGGGCCGGGGTCCGAGATGTTCTCGGCGTACACCAGCTGCGGGTCCAGCGGGGCCAGGCTGGCGGAGCGCAGCGCGTCGGCATCGTCCTCGGGAACCTGGGCGACCAGCCCGATCCGGGCACCCTCGATCGAGTCCCCGTCGACCCGGATCGGCAGCGCGGTGCGCTGGTCCCACTCGACGGGCCAGTCGTTGAGAGAGCTCACCGAACCCGCCGGGCTGGGCAGCGTGGTTCCGCCCAGCGGGCCCACGTCGAGGCGGTACTCCGCGAGCCGGTCGGCCGCCCCGCCCTGCTGGGCGGCACCGGTCGCACTCGCCGGTGGCTGTGGCCCGAGCTCGCTGTCCATGACCCGCGACCAGACCACTCCGTCGAAGGACTCGAGCACGGCGGTGCGCAGGTAGTCCGGTCGATCTGCGGTGCTCGCCATGGTGAACACCGCACGTGTGTCGTTGCTGACCAGCGAGCGGCGCAGCGACACCAGGGCCTCCACCTGGATCGTGCCCGTGCCGCCGGGGGCGGCTCCGAGGTCCACGACGTCCACCGGTCCACGCAACGCCGAGAGCCCACCGGCGATCAGGGCGACCGCGGTACACGCGCCGATGACGACCAGCCCCACGCCGGGCCTCCCCGCCCTGGCGCCGGGACTCCAGGCGGCCGTTCGATCTCGCTGCATCGCGGCGACCAGGGCGAGCCAACCCACCGCGACCACCGCGAACGCCCAGCCGGGCAGCGTCGCGCGGTTGATCGCCCAGGGCACCACGAACAGGGCAGCCATCGGCAGCACAGCCATCCCAGGAAGGTCCAGACCCGCAGCCAGCGTGTCGACGACCAGGGCAGCCAGGCCGATGCCGGCCACGATGAGCAGCATCAGGCCCACGTTCGGACCGGCGGGTGCCTGCGTGGCGTTCGCGTATTCGCGGCCCTGGGCGGCCAGGTCACGCAGGCGGCCCAGGGCAGCAGGCCCGGGCAGGAACCCCCAGAGCGCCACGTCGCGCGCGAACAGCAGCACGAGAGTGACCAGAAGTGCGGCAAACTGGGCCAGCGGCTGCAGCGGCGCCATCACGCGCAACGTGCGCGCGAGTGCCCCGGTCGCCACGATGGCAGCCACCACGACGGCCGTCCGGCCCAGCCACCAGCCACCATCGAGCAGGGGGGCCATCGCCAACGACCCGGCCAGGACGACCACTGCGCCGACCGCGCCGACGAACCAGTGCCCGTCGCGCAGGCGTGCGGCCAGCACCGTGCCGCGATCCGGGCGCACCCCCGGCCGGGGTGCCGTACCGCGCGAGGGCGCCTGGGAATCGGCACCGACCGCCGGCCCGGGGCCGGGGGAGTGCGGCGGGTTCGATCGGTGCCCGTCGAGCATGCCGACGCCGCCTACGCTCGGCGAATCGACGCGCATGTCACCGCCGCGTACCGGTGGGCCCTGCGGCGGCGTCATCTGGCTGCCCCCAGCTGGGTCCACGTCTGGGCGATGGCCGGTGCCCCGGTTGCCCCGCGGCGCAGGGTGCTCACATGCCAGCCCGACTGGCGGAACACTGCGTGCGCAGCGGCCTGCGCGGCGACCGGGTCGGGGCGGGGGTCGGATCCACCCCACCCGCGCAGCCCGTGCAGCCCGTGTCCCGCACTGCCCTGGTCGCCCCAGCCCTCACCGGCCCACTCCTCGACCGCCACCGCGACGAGCAGCGCGACGGGGCTGTGCCCGCGGATGCCCGCCAGCGATCGCGCCGCGGCCTCCTGCAGGTGACCGGCGATGAGCACCATGGGGCCGGACCCGTAGGCGTGGGCCGCGTAGGACAGCGTCGCGGCGGGCTCGGGGGATCGGGTCAGCGGCACCCTGGCCAACGCCAGGAGCAGTTCGCGGCGCTCCTCGGGCACTCCGGCCAGGGCCGACCCATCGAAGACGATGGTGTCCTCGGTCGTGCGCACCGTGAGGTCCCAGCCGGCGCCCAGCGCGAGCCACCCGATGCTGGCAGCCATGCTCAGGGCCGCGTCGACTGACGAGCGTGGCTCGACGCCGCGATGCTCACCAATGCGCAGGTCCAGCACGAGGGTCACGCTCGCGCGCCAGGGGTTCTCCTCGCTGCGCACCATGAGTGCACCGCTGCGCGCCGAGGCCTTCCAGTCGATCCGGCGAACCTCGTCACCGGATCGGTACTCGCGGGGGATCACGTCATCGGAGGACGCGCCACGAGCCCCGATGTGGGCACTACCGCTGCCCACTGACACCCCGCCGAGCAGCAGGGGGTCGAGGTCCACCACCGGGGGATGCACGATCACCTCGTCATGGGTGCCGGTGCTGATCACCCGGTGGACCATCCCGAACCCGTCGACGACGTGGATACGCATCGGGCCGAGCAGGTGCATCCCGCGAGCGCCGACCCGGACCTGGTACTGCGCCTGAGTCGTGTCAGAGCCAGATACTCGGCTCAGGGCGAATCGGTGCGGGCCGCCGAGCGCCTGCGGTGCGATGTCCTCGAGCAGCAGGGTGCGCCACCGGGGCAACCGCCCGTGCACCCCGACGCTGACGAGCAGCAGCTCACCGGTCGGCAGCTCCCGGGCGCTGAGGGCTCGTTCTAGGGTCAGGTCGGCCGGCGGATTGCGGGTCAGGAGGGCCGCAGCCACGGGGAGGGCAGCGACCAGTGCGCCGAACTGCACTGCGGGTGTCCAGCCGCTGATCACGCCCACCGCAAGCACACAGACCCCGGAGATCAGGAAGGCGCGGCCCCGGCCGGTCAGGCCAGCCCGGGTACGCAGGGTCTGGGCGCGTTCGGTGTCCGCGGGCATGTCAGCTCCAGTGCGACCGGGGGATCCGCGCGACGATGCCGCGGATGACCTCCGCCCCGGGGCGGCCCGTCGCGGCTGCCTGGGCGGAGAGCAGGACCCGATGGCCCAGGACGGTCGGGGCCAGCAGCAGCACGTCGTCGGGCAGCACGAAGGTCCGTCCTTCGAGCGCCGCCCAGGCCCGAGCCGCACGGACCAGATGCAGAGTGGCCCGTGGGGATGCCCCGAGTCGCAGTAGTTCGTGGTTGCGGGTGGCCGACGTCACCGCGACCGCCAGGCCACGCACTGGGTCCGACACGTGCACAGTGCGCACGGCGGCCATCAGGGCATCGAGCTCCTCGCGGGTGGCTGCCGGTGGCAGAGCTGCAAGGGGGTCGTCCGCGGAGTGCTCGGCCAACATGCGCAGCTCGTCAGCTGGCGCTGGGTAGCCCAGTGAGATCCGGGCCATGAAGCGGTCTCGCTGGGCCTCGGGCAGGGCGTAGGTGCCCTCCATGTCCACCGGGTTCTGCGTGGCGATCACCAGGAACGGGGAGGCCAACGGGTGCGTCGTGCCGTCGACGGTGACCTGATGCTCCTCCATCGCCTCGAGCAGGGCTGACTGGGTCTTGGGTGACGCGCGGTTGATCTCGTCGGCCAGCACGATGTTCGCGAAGATGGCCCCGGGCCGGAACTCGAACTCCCGGGTCTCCTGGTTGAACACCGAGACCCCGGTCACATCACTGGGCAGCAGGTCCGGGGTGAACTGCAGCCGGCGGACGCTGACGCCCAGGGTCCGGGCCAGGCTCTTGGCCAGCAGCGTCTTGCCGACGCCGGGCACGTCCTCGATGAGCAGGTGCCCGCCGGCCAGGAGCACGGTGACGGCCATCCGGGTCGCCTCCGGCTTGCCAGCCAGCACGGAGTCCACCCCCGCCCGGATGCGCAGGGCGGTGTCGAGCACCGTGCGATCGAGCATGTCGGTCATCCGGTCGGCCTCCTCGCGCCCCGCACTGCGTGGTGACAAGCATCACCCATGCCCCGAGGTCTTGCCACTCCCCGCCTTGGCGACCCCGAGCGTGGCCCGAGCCGGACCCGGCTCCGACCCCGGGCGCGACCCCGGTCGTCGAGCCTGCCCCGGCCGTGGCCAGAATGGGGTGTCACCCCGTCGCAAGGAGGATCCCCATGACCACCCATCCCGCTGTCCTCGGCCGTTTCTTCGACGATTTCGAGGTCGGAGACGTCTACCAGCACCCGTTCGGCCGGACCATCACCGAGACCGACAATGCCTGGTTCACCCTGCTGACCTGCAACACCAACCAGATGCACTTCAACGCACACCTGTCCCAGCAGAACCCGATCACCGAGGGCAAGATCATCGTGGTCTCCGGGTTCACGGTCGGCCTGGTGCTGGGCCTGAGCGTGATCGACATGAGCCAGAACGCGGTGGCCAACCTCGGCTGGAACAACATCAAGCTCACGCACCCGGTCTATGTCGGGGACACCATCTATGCCGAGAGCATCTGCACCGACAAGCGCACGTCCAAGTCGAGGCCGGACTTCGGGATCATCTCGATGACGACCCGCGCCGTGAACCAGGACGGCGACGTCGTGATGACCTACGACCGTTCCGTGATGGTCCCCACGCGGGCGTCCGGGATCGGTCAGGACTACTTCCCGGCGGCCAAGTCCGGTCCGCTGGCCCTGCCGGAGTAGCACGGGATGGACCCGCCGCGACCTGCGGCTGATCTCCGAGAGCATGTCCAACGACGGGCGGCTCTGGTGCTGCTGCGTTCGGCGATCGCTGCCACCGCCGTCAGCGTGTCCCGGGGCAGGGTGGCCCTGGAGTTCGTCTAGTCCGTGGTCCTCGCCGTGGCGATCGGGTACGTCGTGGGCAGGCTCAACCTGCGGGTGCGGTCCCGGCTCTCGATCCCGGCTGCCAGCGTGGCGATCTCCTTCGTGGCCCCGTTCGTTGCCCACCTGCCCACCGAGCGACTCGGCGCGTCCGGTCTGGTGGCGGCAGTGGTCGCCGGGCTGGTCACCGGATTCGGGGCGCCACGGCACCTGGATGCCGAGGCCCGGATAACCGGAGCGTGCGGTCTGGCGAACCGTCGAGCTCCTGCTCGGAGGAGGTGTGTACCTGCTCATGGGGTTGCAGGTGCACGCTCTGCTGGAGGGGATCTGGGCGGCGAACAGCAGCGTGCGGACCGCGCTGCTGCTGGGCATCTACGCCACGACGATTGCTCTCGTGGTGCGCTCGGGGGGCGTCGCAGCGTTCCTCTGGGCGCTGGCCCGTCGCGCGCGGCGTGGCCCTGAACTGCGTGAGCAGATCGAGCACGTCCCGCGCGGACTGGCCGCCGGACAGCTGCACCAGCAGGTGCCCCGCCGACTGGGGTCGTGCCGGCGCCCGCCGGGTCCCCCGATCAGCTTGCCCCCCCGCCCCGCATGAACCTGGTGGCTTCTCGCCCCAAGTGGGCCAGCAGCGTTCCAGGTTGTCGGCGCTCGCCCTCCGCCTGCCCGTGCCCGGGCAGGTGGAGGGGGCAGCCACGCATTGGTTGTGAAAGGGAGACAAGTGGAGGGTTGTGGAGTATGGTGGCGCGCGTCAGAGCAGAGTGGCTGATCCGGGGGTGAACCGGGGAGCCCGAGCAGGGGAGGTGAGCGCGCCATGTTCCTCGGCACGCACTTCCCCAAGCTCGACGCCAAGGGCCGCATCATCCTGCCGGCCAAGTTCCGCGAGCTGCTCAGCGAGGGCCTGGTGCTCACCAAGGGCCAGGACCACTGCCTGGTCGTCTGGCCCCGCTCGGAGTTCGAGGCCTATGCCGCGAGCCTGCGGGCCAACGGTCAGGCCAGCGCCCGTGCACGGGCGATCAACCGTGTCTTCTTCTCCTCCGCCTTCGACGAGTCGCTGGACAGCCAGGGCAGGCTGACCGTCCCGCCCGTCCTGCGCGACTATGC
Organism: uncultured Actinomycetes bacterium; assembly: GCA_963788325.1. Classification (GTDB taxonomy): domain Bacteria; phylum Actinomycetota; class Actinomycetes; order S36-B12; family CAIYMF01; genus Prado023. The sequence goes on along the minus strand of CAWBGJ010000014.1, from coordinate 76,343 downwards.
CGAGTTGGACCGCGACCTGACCGTCGTGGGCGCCGACACGCGCATCGAGATCTGGTCGACGGCCATCTGGGACGCCTACCTGGGCGCCAACGAGGCCGACTTCGCCGACCTCGACCAGGAAGGGGGCGTCGTCTTGCCCTGACCGCTGTGCCCTGTCCGCCCCACAAGATTCCCCTCCGCGTGTTCGACGCCACTTCCCCGGCGCCGAAACAGTCGCCGACACCACTTCCCCGGTGCCGGAGCCCGCGGCGGGGGGCCTGGTGGTACGGCCCACTTCCCAGGAGGTGCCTCGTGCACTCGATCCGCCGTCTGCTCGCCCTTCCCGTGGCCGTGCTGGGCGCCTCCGCCGTCCTGTTCGTGATCGATCACCTGGTGGTGTAGTGAACTCCGAACCCGGGCATGTCCCGGTCTTGCTCGAGCGCTGCTTGGACCTGCTCGGTCCGGCCCTCGAGCGACCCGGCGCGGTCGCGGTCGACGCGACCCTGGGCCTCGGTGGGCACGCGGAAGCCATGCTCGCGGCCTTCCCGGACCTGAGCGTCGTGGGCCTGGACCGGGACGCCGACGCACTGGCCCGCGCCGCTGCCCGACTCGCCCCGTTCGGCGGGCGCTTCCAGCCCGTGCACTGCGTCTACGATCACCTGCCCGAGGCGCTGGCGGGTCTGGGCCACCGGTGCGCCGATGCGATGCTGTTCGATCTCGGCGTCTCGTCCATGCAGCTCGACGTGGCCGACCGTGGGTTCGCCTACGCCCACGATGCACCCCTGGACATGCGCATGGACCAGTCGACTGGGATCACTGCCGCCGAGGTCCTCAACACCTACCCCCAGGCTGATCTCGCCCGAATCCTGCGCACCTACGGTGAGGAGAAGTTCGCCGGGCCACTGGCGCGTGCGATCGTGCGTGAGCGCGAGCGGGCCCCCTTCACCTCCAGCGCTCGGCTCGTGGACCTGATCCGCGCCACCATCCCCGCCCCAGCCCGACGTACGGGTGGCAACCCGGCCAAGCGGACCTTCCAGGCGTTGCGCATCGAGGTCAACGGCGAGCTCGATGTGCTCCGCGCGGCCATTCCAGCCGCACTGTCGGCGCTGTGCCCGGGGGGTCGAATGGTGGTCCTGAGCTACCACTCGGGGGAGGACCGGATCGTCAAGGCGGCCCTGGCCACGCAGACCAACCCACCGATCCCGCACGGGCTGCCCGTGATCCCCGAACAATTGCGCCCGACTGCGCGTGTTCTGACCCGCGGATCGCAGAAAGCATCAGAGGATGAGGTCCTGCGCAATCCGCGGGCCGCCTCCGTGCGGCTGCGGGCCGTGGAGAGGATCGATCGGCACGGGAGGCCCGGATGAGTTCGACGCGCACCGAAGGTCGCGGCCAGCAGCGACCCACCGAGGCGCGGACGTCCCGGACCTCGCGTACATCGCGGACCTCGGTCCGCGCCTCGGCGTCGAGTCGTTCGAGGTCGGCCCAGCCTCGCACCGCCACCCGCACGCGCCGCGGTCAGGCCGGCCCCCTCGTGGCGCCCGACATCGACCTGACCGGGGTGCCCGACGGCCTCGGCGCCGACCGTGTGCCCGCCCGTTCCCGCAGCGCAGCGCGGACGGCCCCTCCGCCCCGCCTGCGCTCGCCCTGGCACCGCATGCTCCTGGCCTGCTCCGTGGCTCTCGGCCTCGGCTTCCTGGCCGTGCTGCTGCTCAACACCGTCATCAGCCAGGGCGCGTTCAAGCAGTTCGACCTCGAGCTGCAGCTGATCACGGCAGCGGAGAAGGAGGAGGCCCTGGCCGCGACCGTCCAGCAGGCCGAGACCCCGATCGAGGTCGAGCGGGCGGCGCGCAAGCTGGGCATGGTTCCCGCCGCGGCACCCGTGTTCCTCCGACTGGCCGACGGCGCGATCCTCGGCGAGCCCGTTCCGGCCCCCACACCCACCGGGAAGGTGAGCTTCAAGGACGCGCCGGGCATCCTGCCCACCCCTGAACCGACCCCAGCGGCCAGCGCCAGTGCGCTCGGTGGGACAGCCGTCGATCCCCAGACCGGGGTCGATCCGGCCCTCGACCCGGCTGCCGGGCTCGACCCGGCGGCCGACCCAGCGCTGGACCCGGGCGCTGATCCGGGGGCGGGGATCGATCGCGCACCACAGCCGAGCGCGTCCGCTGCGCCCGCCCCGAGCGCAGCCGCCGCCGCGACCACACCCGATCCCGCACCGACTGCCCAGGTGGTGACCCCATGAGCTCCGTGGCCCCGCCGCGCACCCCGCGTTCCTCAGGACCCGTGCAGACCCAGCCGGCGCCCAGGCTGTTCCGGCGCGGCGATGGTCGTAGCCGGGCCATCGTGCTCACCTTCGCCATGCTGATGCTGTTGAGCATCTACGCGGGCCGGGTGTTCGACCTCATGGTCATCAAGGGCGACGACCTGGCCACCCGCGGCGAGCAGCAGCGCGCCCGTAGCACCGCCCTACCCGCGGACCGCGGGCCCATCTACGACGCGGAAGGGGCCCCACTGGCGATCACGGTGGAGTCGCGCGACGTCACGGCCAACCAGCGCCAGATCGCGGATCCGGCGGCCGCCGCGGCCCGATTGGCGCCCATGCTGGGGGTCGATGCGGCATCGCTGCAGGCCACGCTCACCGGCGACGACCGGTTCGTCTACGTCACCAAGGGAGTCACTCCCGAGAAGTGGCGCCAGATCCAGGCCCTGAAGATCACCGGCATCTACAGCGAGAAGAAGACCAAGCGCACGTACCCTGCCGGCACCCTTGCCGCCAACGTGCTGGGCTTCGTGAATGCCGAGGGTGTGGGCTCCGGCGGGCTGGAGATGGCCCTTGACGAGCGGCTCAAGGGCGTGGACGGGTCGCGTACCTACGAGCAGGGCGCGGCCGGGCAGGCCATCCCGTCGGCCGAGGACATCCTGCGCACCCCGGTGCCCGGGCAGGGCGTCCAGCTGACCCTCAACCGCGACATCCAGTACGTGGCGCAGCGGGCCATCGCCACGAAGGTGCGCGAGGCCGGGGCTGAGAGCGGCACGGTGAACGTCATCGAAGCCAAGACCGGTCGGATCCTGGCCATGGCCACCTATCCGACCTTCGACCCGAACAACACCCGTACGGTCACCCAGGACGTCATCGGCAACAGGGCGGTCTCAGAGATCTACGAACCGGGTTCGACCGGAAAGCTGCTGACCCTGTCCGCCGTTGTCGAGGAGGGCAAGGCCAAGCCGAGGTCGAAGATCGTCGTGCCGCCGACCCTGACCCGCGGCGGGCACACGACCAACGACCACACCCCGCACGGCACGCTGCAGCTGACGCTGGCCGGAGTGATGGCCCAGTCCAGCAACATCGGGACCATCCTGTTCGCCGACCGGATCGGCGGCGACAAGCTCTACGAGTACCAGCGCAAGTTCGGCATGGGCCAGTACAGCGGGCTCAACTTCCCCTTCGAGGAGGCCGGGCTGCTGCCCAAGCCGGAGAACTGGTGGCCCACGACGTTCCAGGCGCTGGCCTACGGGCAGAGCTACTCGGTGACCTCCCTGCAGGTCGCGCAGGTCTACCAGACCATCGCCAACGACGGCGTGCGCCTGACCCCTCGGCTGATCGACGGGTACGTGGACAACGACGGCACGTTCACCCCGGCACCCACCGAGCCCGGCGTCCCCGTGGTGAGCGCCAAGACCGCGAAGACCATGCGCAAGATGCTCGAGACGGTCGTCACCGACGGCACCGCGAAGGTCGCCACGATCCCGGGCTACCGGGTCGGGGCCAAGACCGGCACAGCCGAGCGCGTGGTCAATGGTCGCTACTCCGGCTACACGGCCTCCTTCATTGGACTGGCGCCAGCCGATGATCCCGAGCTGGTGGTGCAGGTGGCGCTGCAGGACCCGAAGAACGGCCACTACGGCTCGGTGCTCGCCGGCCCGGTGTTCAACACGGTCATGACCTACGCCCTCCAGGAGCTCAAGATCCCGCCGTCGGGCACGAAGTCCCCCGTCATCCCGACCACCTGGTAGCCGACGTGCTCCGACCGACCGGCATCCGCGTGCGGGGGGCCGACCTGCGCCGCACGCTCGGGTTGCCCGACGGCCCGCCGGCCGAGGTCGCCGGGATCACGCTGGATTCCCGACGGGTCCGGGCCGGCGACGTGTACGCCGCCCTGCCCGGGTTCACCACCCACGGCGCCCGGTTCGTGGCGATGGCCCAGGCCTCGGGGGCGGTCGCGGTGCTCACCGACCCGGCCGGCGCCCAGCTCGTGGCCAGCACCGAGGGGGTCGTCCTGCCGGTGCTGGTGGTCGACGACCCGCGCGCCGTCCTCGGTGAGCTCAGCGCCGCCATCTACGGACAGCCCTCGACGCACCTGGCCATGACCGGGATCACGGGCACCAACGGCAAGACGACCACCAGCTACCTGCTCGATGCCGCCCTGCGTGCCGCTGGGAGCACCACGGGGCTGATCGGGACGGTGGCCACCCATGTCGGCGACGAGGTCCTGCCCTCAGCCCGGACCACGCCGGAGGCCCCCGACGTGCACGCCCTGCTCGCCGTGATGCACCAGCGAGGCGCCTCGGCGGTCACGATGGAGGTGTCCAGCCACGCCCTGACCCTCGGCCGCGTCGACGGGATCCGCTTCGACCTCGCGGTGTTCACCAACCTCAGTCAGGATCACCTGGACTTCCACGGCGACATGGCCACCTACTTCGCCGCGAAGGCTGATCTCTTCACCCCGGTCCGGGCCAGCGCGGGCCTGGTCTGTGTCGACGACCCATGGGGCCAGCGCCTGGCAGACAGCGATCCGGGGGTGCCGATCACCACCTATGCGCTGGCCGAGCCTGCGGACTGGACGGCCACCGACCTGGCTCCCGGACCGCACGGCAGCACGACGTTCACCGTGCACGGGCCAGCGGGGGACCTCCCAGCAGGGGTGGCGCTGCCGGGCCGGTTCAACGTCGCCAACGCCCTGGCCGCCCTCGCGGGTGCCGTGCACCATGGTGTCGAGCCACAGGTGGCGGCAGCCGCGATCGCGGCCTGCCCCGGTGTTCCGGGTCGGATGGAAAAGGTGATCGCAGATGCGCGGCCGCTGGCGATCGTGGACTACGCCCACACCCCGGACGCGGTCGACCGAGCCATCTCGGCCGCCCGGGAGTCCGTCGCGGGCCGCGTTCTGGTGGTGCTCGGTTGCGGTGGGGACCGCGACCGGGACAAGCGCCCCCGGATGGGCCAGGTCGCCGCGCAGGGTGCCGACGTGCTCATCGTCACCGACGACAACCCGCGCTCGGAGTCGCCAGCCGCGATCCGGGCGGACATGATGGCGGGGGCGTCGTCGGTGCCCGCTGCCGAGCGCGCGGACCTGCACGACGTGGCCGACCGGCGTGCAGCCATCCGGGCGGCCGTGGACCTGGCTGGCCCCAGCGACTGCGTGCTGGTGCTGGGCAAGGGCCACGAGCAGGGCCAGGAGATCGCGGGCGTGGCCAGCCCGTTCGACGACCGGGTGGAGCTGCGCGCGGCGCTGCAGGCGGCATGGAGGAGATCGCAGTGATCGACATGGACATCGCCGGGGTTGCCGCGGCCGTCGGCGGGACGCTCGTGGACTGCCCCGACCCGGGCGTCAAGGTCACCGGGGCAGCGGCCGACTCACGCCTGGTCGCCCCGGGGGACCTGTACGTCGCCATTGTGGGCGAGCGGGTCGATGGGCACGACTTCGCCGGGGCAGCGCACGCCGCAGGCGCGGTGGTCACCCTCGGCACGCACGCCACCGGCGCCCCCACCATCGTGGTCGATGGGGACCCGGTCGCGGCCCTCGGCCGGCTGGCCAGCCACGTGCTGGCCGAGGTCGCGGATCTCACCGTCGTGGCCATCACCGGGTCCTCGGGCAAGACCTCCACCAAGGACCTCATGGCGATCCTGCTCGAGGACCTGGGGCCCACGGTCGCCCCCGCCGGGTCGTTCAACACCGAGGTGGGACTTCCCCTGACGATCCTGCGGGTCACCGAGGCGACCCGCTTCGTGGTGCTGGAGATGGGCGCTCGGGGGATCGGGCACATCGCCACCCTGTGCCAGATCGCCCGACCCGACATCAGCATCGCGCTCAACGTCGGCTCAGCCCACCTCGGCGAGTTCGGCAGCCGGGATGCGATCGGGCAGGCCAAGGGCGAGATCGTCGAGGCGCTGGCACCCGGCGGCCTGGCGGTGCTCAACGCAGACGACCCGATCGTCGCTTCGATGGCCGGCCGCACGAGCGCGCAGGTGGTGACGTTCGGCGCCAGCCCGGCGGCCGATGTCCGCGCCGTGGACCTGCAGCTGGACTCCCGGGCACGACCCGGGTTCACCCTGCGGAGCGCGACGGGGTCCGCGGCCGTGCAGATGTCGATGGCAGGCGAGCACATGGCCAGCAACGGGTGCGCGGCTGCAGCCGTGGCGCTGCACCTGGGGATGAGTGCGGACCGAGTCGCGGAGCTGCTGTCCGGGGCGACCCCGCGCAGCCGCTGGCGGATGGAGGTCAGCACCACCCCGGCCGGGGTGACGGTGGTCAACGACTCCTACAACGCGAACCCCGAGTCCATGCGCGCTGCGCTGCGCTCGCTGGCCGCGATGAAGGGCGCGGGCGCCACCATCGCAGTGCTCGGCGAGATGCTCGAGCTCGGGGAGCAGAGCATCGCTGAACATGACTCGGTGGGCCGGCTCGCGGTCCGCCTGGACATCAGCCGCACGATCGCGGTGGGTGCCGGCGCCCGGCCCCTCTACCTCGGTGCGGCGCAGGAGGGTTCCTGGAACGACGAGGCCCTGTGGGTCCCGGACGTGGCTGCTGCCATCGAGAAGGTGCGCACACTGGTCCGACCCGGGGACGTGGTGCTGGTCAAGGCCTCCCGATCGATCGGTCTGGAAGCCGTTGCCGAAGCCCTCCTGGAGGACCCCTCATGATCCTCGTCGTCCTCAGCGGCATGATCGCCCTCGGGGTGGCGCTGTTCGGCACCCCGCTGGTGATCAAGGTGCTCACCCGGCGCAACCTGTCCCAGTCGATCCGGGAGTCCGCCGACGGCATCGTCTACCCGGAGCACAGCGGCAAGCGGGGCACGCCCTCGATGGGCGGTGTGGCGATCGTGGCGGCCGTGGTGCTCGGCTACGCCGGGGCCCACCTGATCCGATGGGAGGCCCCCACCGCCTCGGGCCTGCTCGCCCTCTACCTGCTGGTGGGCCTGTCCATGGTCGGCCTGGCCGACGACTACCTCAAGGTGTTCAAGTCCCGCAGCGGCGGGATCCGGGCCCGGACCAAGCTGCTCGGGCAGGCCGTGGTGGCGTTGAGCTTCGCCGCGCTCGCGACCCAGTTCCCCAACGAGCGTGGGGTCACCCCGGCGACCCAGGCGATCTCGGCGGTCCGCGACCTTCCGTGGGTGCTGCCCATGGGCCTGTTCCTGTTGTGGATCTGGTTCCTGCTCACGGCCATCACCAATGGCGTGAACCTCACCGACGGTCTCGACGGCCTGGCGGCCGGGGCCTCGGTGCTGACCTTCGGCGGGTTCACGCTGATCGGCGTCTGGCAGTACGGCCAGAGCTGCTCGTACCTGGCCACCAGCGGTTGCTACACAGTGCGGGACCCGCTGGACCTGGCCGCATTCGCCGTCGCCTGCGCCGGGGCCTGCTTCGGGTTCCTCTGGTGGAACGCCAGCCCGGCGCAGATCTTCATGGGTGACACCGGCAGCCTCGCCCTCGGCGGTGGCATGGTCGCCCTGGCGGTCATGACCCGCACGGAGCTCCTGTTCGTGCTCCTCGGTGGGCTGTTCGTCATCATCTCGCTTTCGGTCATCGCCCAGGTCGGCTCGTTCAAGCTGACCGGTCGTCGGGTGCTGCGGATGGCTCCCCTGCACCACCACTTCGAGATGCTGGGTTGGGCTGAGGTCACCATCGTGATCCGGTTCTGGTTGATCCAAGGCCTGTTCGTGGCCTCAGGCCTGGCCCTGTTCTACGCGGAGTGGGTCCGATGAACGTGGCCGACCTGCACCGGGATGCGGACTGGGGCGCAGTGCACGTCGGCGTGGCCGGCATCGGGATCGCCGGGTTCGCCGCGGCCGACGCACTGCTCACCCTGGGGGCGCGGGTCAGCGCGTTCGACGCCGGCCACGGGCCCCGCCAGGTCGAGCGTGCCCAGGTCCTGGAGGTGCTCGGCGCCACCGTCCGGCTCGGCAACGGCGACACGCTGCCCGACGGGCTGGACCTCCTGGTCGTCTCGCCGGGGCTCTCCCCACTGGCACCGGTGATCGCCGCGGCCGGCGTGGCCCGGGTCCCGGTGTGGGGTGAGCTCGAGCTGGCGTGGCGCCTACGCCCTGCGGGGGCTGCCCCCTGGCTGGTCATCACCGGCACCAACGGCAAGACCACCACCACGCTGATGCTGGAGTCGATCCTGCGCGCGGCAGGCCTGCGTGCCGTGGCCGCGGGCAACATCGGGGTGTCCATGGTCGAGGTGGTCATGGCCGAGGCGACCAGTGGCGGAGCCCTCGACGCGATTGCCGTGGAGGTGGGCGCCCCGCAGCTGCCGTTCCTGCACACGATGAGCCCGCAGGCCTCCGTGTGCCTGAACATCGCCGAGGACCATGTGGACCTGTTCGGTTCGTTCGAGGCCTACGTGGCGGCCAAGGCCCGGATCTACGAGCGCACGCAGGTGGCCGCGGTCTACAACGTCGCCGACCCCGTCACCCGGGGGATGGTCGAGCAGGCCGACGTGATCGAGGGCTGCCGAGCGATCGGCTTCACGCTGGGGACGCCCGACATCAGCATGCTCGGAGTGGTGGAGGACATCCTCGTCGACCGGGCCTTCGTGCCCAACCGGGTGCAGGCGGCCCAGGAGCTGGCGACGGTCGGCGACGTCCGACCGGCTGCGGCGCACAACGTGGCCAACGCCCTGGCGGCTGCTGCGCTGGCCCGGGCCCACGGGGTCCCGGCCACGGCCGTGCGCGACGGGCTGCGCGCCTTCACCCCGGCAGGACACCGGATCGCCGACGCGGGCACCGTGGCCGGCGTCCACTACATCGACGACTCCAAGGCGACCAACTGCCACGCGGCGCAGACCTCCCTGATGTCCTATGACCGGGTTGTCTGGATTGCCGGCGGGTTGGCCAAGGGGCAGGAGTTCGACGACCTCGTGAAGGCGACCGCGGGCCAGATGGTCGGTGTGGTGCTGCTCGGTGCTGACCGGCAGGTGATCGCCGACGCGCTGGCGCGACACGCCCCGGATCTGCCGATCGTGGAGGTCACCCGCACCGACACTGGTGCCATGGCAGAGGTCGTGGCCGCAGCCGCGGCCATGGCAGAGCCGGGCGACACCGTCTTGTTGGCCCCCGGGTGCGCGTCGTGGGACATGTTCCGCGACTACGCAGCGCGGGGGGACATGTTCGCCGCGGCTGTGGGGTCGTTGGCGCAGGAGGGCACGTGAGTCAGACGAGGTCGGCCAGGAGCAGGTCCACGGACTCCTCCGGGGCCGCTGCGCCCGAGCTGGGGTGGCGCGATCGCCTCAACCAGCACCCAATGGCGCCGTACTACCTGATCCTCGGCTCGGCGATGCTGCTCCTGCTCCTGGGCCTGGTGATGGTGCTCAGCTCCTCGAGCGTGGAGTCCTTCGCCCTGCACGAGTCGGCCTTCACCCTGTTCACCCGTCAGGCGGTGTTCGCCCTCGTCGGCCTGGGCGCGATGGTGATCATCTCGAAGATGCCGATCTCGTTGTTCCGCCGCTTCGCCGTGGCCTTCCTGGTGTTCAGCGTCTTCCTGCTCCTGCTGACGTTCGTGCCGGGGATCGGCACGGGCGTGTACGGGCAGCGCAACTGGATCAAGCTGGTCGGGCCGTTCCGGCTGCAGCCCTCCGAGTTCGCCAAGTTGGCACTGATCCTCTGGTCCGCGGACCTGTTCGCCCGCCGCGAGGCCTACCTGCAGCAGTGGCGTGAGCTCCTCGTGCCGTTCGTGCCCGTGACCGCGTTGGTGGTCGGGCTGGTGGTGCTCGAGGGCGACGTGGGCACGGCCATCATCCTGTCGATCATCGCCGCAGCCCTGCTGTTCGTCGTCGGGGCCCCCGCCCGGATCTTCGTGGGCCTGGGTGCTGTCGGCCTGACCGGCATCGCTGTGCTCTCGCTGACCGCGGGCTACCGCATGCGCCGGTTCGCGGCGTGGCTGCACCCGGAGAACGATCCCGACGGCTACGGCCACCAGGTGATCCAGGGCAAGGTGGCCCTGGGCACCGGCGGCTGGTGGGGCGTGGGCCTGGGAGGCAGCCGGGAGAAGTGGGGCGCACTGCCGGAGGCGCACACCGACTTCATCTTCCCGGTGATCGGTGAGGAGCTGGGCATCTTCGGCGCACTGACGGTGCTTGGCCTGTTCGCCGCGATCGCGGTCTTCTCGCTGCGGATGGCGATCCGGACCACCGATCCGTTCGTGCGGATCGCGACGGTCGGGATCGTCGCCTGGATCGTGGGTCAGGCCCTGGTCAATCTCGGGGCCGTCCTGCAGCTGCTGCCGATCACTGGCGTGCCGCTGCCGTTCATCTCCTACGGCGGGTCCTCGCTGCTGCCCCTGCTGATGGCGGTCGGCGTGCTCCTGGCCTTCGCCCGTCACGAGGCCACCGAGTCAGCCAAGCGCCCTCGGGCGGGCACGCCGGCACACGTCGCTGACGACGCGGAGGTCTGAGCCGGTGCATGTCGTCCTGGCCGGAGGCGGGACCGCGGGCCACATCGAGCCCGCGCTGAACCTCGGCGACGCCCTGCGTCGGCGCGACCCCGGTATCGCCATCACGGCCCTGGGGACCGAGAAGGGTCTCGAGGGTCGACTTGTCCCGGCCCGCGGGTACGACCTGCAGATGATCCCGGCGGTGCCACTGCCCCGACGCCCCAGCGCCGAGTTGCTCACGCTGCCGGGTCGGCTTCGTGGTGCACTGCGCCAGACCGAGGCAGTGCTGGCCGACGTGCATGCTGACGTCGTGGTGGGGTTCGGCGGCTACGTGGCGATGCCGGCCTACCTGGCTGCCCGAAGGGCCAGGATCCCGTTGGTGATCCACGAGGCCAACGCCCGGCCCGGGTTGGCCAACCGGGTCGGCGCCCGGCTCACGGATCGGGTCGCCGAGGCGGTGGCGGGAACGCTGCCCCATGGGACTCGGATCGGGATCCCGCTGCGCCGCAGCATCTCGACGCTGGACCGCGCCGCCCTGCGCGCACAGGCCCGCGCGACCTTCGGCCTTGCCCTCGACGGCCCGGTCCTGTTGGTGTTCGGCGGTTCGCAGGGCGCTCAACGGATCAACGCGGCGGTCGCCGACGCGTTGCCCGGGCTGCTGGAGATGGGCCTGCAGGTGCTGCACTCGGTCGGCCAGGCCAACATCGACGCGGTCACGCAGCGCCCGCCCGGCTATCTGCCGGTGGCCTACCTGGACCGGATGGACCTGGCCTACGCGGCCGCGGACCTGGTCGTCAGCCGCAGCGGGGCGATGACCTGTGCCGAGCTCGCCGCCGTCGGGCTGCCCGCCGTGTACGTGCCGTTCCCCATCGGCAACGGCGAGCAGCGCCTCAACGCACTGCCGGTCATCAATGCCGGCGGCGGCCTGCTCGTGGCCGATGAGGCCCTCGACGGCCCCTCGCTGCTGGCCGAGGTGGGGCCCCTGGTCTCGGATCCGGCCCGGCTCGCCCGGATGGGCCAGTTGGCCGCCGAGCACGGCATCCGTGATGCCGATGAGAAGCTGGCCGACATGGTCCTCGAGGCCGCGCGGAGGGGTGGGAGCGCATGAACGCCCTGGTTGAGCTGTCCGGGCACGTCCACATCGTCGGCATCGGCGGTGCCGGCATGTCAGGCATCGCCACGATCCTCGTGGCCCGCGGGGTTGAGGTCTCGGGCAGCGACGCCAAGGAGTCCCGGCGACTGGTCACCCTGCGCGCGCTGGGCGTCGATGCGCGGGTCGGTCACAGCCGGGACAACGTGGCCCATGCCGATGTCGTGGTCATCTCCACGGCGATCGGCGCCTCGAACCCCGAGGTCCTCGCCGCGCGCGAGGCCGGCATCCCCGTGCTGTCACGCGCTGACGCGCTGGCCGGGGTCATGGCCGGCTACCGGGGAGTCGCCGTCTCAGGCACGCATGGGAAGACCACGACCACCTCCATGCTGACCATCGCGCTCCAGCGCTGCGGGATCGATCCCTCCTACGCCATCGGCAGTGAGCTCAACAGCTCCGGGACCAACGCCCACCAGGGCAGCAGCGACCTGTTCGTCGTCGAGGCCGACGAGTCCGATGGGTCGTTCCTTCGGCTGCCTGCTGTCGCGGGCATCGTGACGAACGTGGAGGCCGACCACCTCGACCACTGGGGCACCCTCGAGGCCGTCGAGGCGGGGTTCGTCGACTTCGCGACGGGGATCGCGGCCGTGGGTGGTTTCGTGGTGGCCTGTGCCGACGATCCGGGCGCGATGCGGATGGTCCGGACCGTGCGCGGCCCCGGGGTGGACGTGCGCACCTACGGCTGTGACCCGCAGGCCGACTACGTCGTGAGCGAGCTGCGCGCCGGGTCGTCCGGCTCCGGTGCGCTGGTCACACACGCAGGCGAGCCGGTGGGTCGGCTGGACCTGCAGGTCCATGGCAGCCACAACGTGCTCAATGCCACCGCGGCACTGGTCACCGCGCTCGGTCTGGGCCAGCCGGCTGCAGACGTGCTCGAGGGGCTGGGTCAGTTCACCGGAACCCGCAGGCGGTTCGACTTCAAGGGCGAGGCCGGCGGTATCCGGGTCTTCGATGACTACGCCCACCACCCGACCGAGATCGAGGCCACGCTGCGCGCCGCGCGCGAGGTCGTCGGTGCGGGCAACCTGGTGGTCGCCTTCCAGGCGCACCACTACTACCGCACCGCGATGTTCGTCGAGGAGTTCGGGGCCGCGCTGGGCCTGGCCGACCATGTCGTGGTTCTGGAGGTCTTCGCCCCGGGGGAGGAGCCGATCCCGGGAGCCAGCGGGCAGTCGATGGCCAGCCATGTGCCACTGCCGCCCGACCGCGTGGTGTTCGAGCCCTCGTGGTCGGCGGTCGCCGGCCATCTCGCAGACCGCGCCCAGCCCGGTGACATCGTCATGACCCTGGGGGCCGGCGACATCGTGATGCTCGGCCCTGAGGTGCTCACCCTGCTCGCCCGACGCCAGGGAGGCCAGCCATGACCGAGCAGGAGACCGAGGTGCTCGACGGACGGGACCTGGCCGCGGGCGGGGATCCGGGCGCCGGCGCGAGCGACGGCGGGGGAGTGGAGCAGGCAGGTGCGGAGCCTGGCGCGCAGCCCGGGCACCAGGACGAGGGGCCGGACCCTACGCGCGGTGCCCCTGCCGGGCACACCGCCAGGCGCCCGCATCCCAGACGGCGCCGACGCCTGCTGATCGCAGGGGCCGTGGGCCTCGGTGGCCTGTGGTGGCTGGGCTGGCATTCGCCGGTGACCGTGGTGGAGCACGTGACGGTGCAGGCGCCGCGGGGGATCACCGCGGAGTCGATCCGGTTGGCCTCAGGGATCTCGGCCAGTGACCACGTGCCCTCGGTGGACGCCGAACAGGTCCGGATCGGGATCATGACCGAGCTGCCGGCCGTCGCCGACGTGGCCGTGGAGCGCTCCCTGCCCCACACGATCAATCTCGTGGTCACTGCGCGCACCCCCTTCGCAGCTGTGGATGCCGGCAAGGGGTACTTACTGATGGACGCACAGGGCGTGCTCTACGACCGGGTCGCCCGCGCCAAAGGGGTGCCGGTGCTCAAGGCCACGACCGATGCCCAGCGCGAGATCGGCCGCGACGTGCTGGTCGCGCTCCCGGAGGACCTGCGCGATCAGGTGGTCCGGGTCACAGCGAAGAGCCGCGATGACGTCACCCTTGTCCTGCGCGACGGTGCCGCTGTCCGATGGGGAGGGGTCGAGAACTCCGACCTGAAGGCCCAGGTCCTGGCCGGGCTCACCGCCGTCGGGGCCACGAAGTACGACGTCAGCGCGCCACTGCTCCCGACCACGTCGGGCTCGACGGACCCCGAGTCGGAGACCGAGGGCTGATCGGCGTGTTCGCCAATAGCGAACACGCGCACGGGTGCAGGCGGCGTCACGACGGTGCGTGACGGCCGGCGTTCGCGTGGCCATGCACAGGGCCCCGTCACCTGTGGACCAGGTCGTCCACATGGGCCGGGGTCGCCGCGTCCCCAACCTGTCCCCGAGTTCTCCCCAGCCCATCCCCAGGCCGTCCCCAGGCAGCGTTCGGCGTGCCCTGGGCCCGGCACCCGCGGTGCCGATCGGAGTGGAGATCCCGGCGACACGCCGAGGTCTGCGGGGGTGCTTGTCTGCAGGCCGTGCGGCACCTAGGTTCCATTCCAACCACAGGTTGACATAACTCTAAGCCTCAGGTTGAGGGTGAGAGTAACCAGAGACCGAAGGTGCAAGCCCCCGCGGTGTGGCTCAACCCCTCGCCGCACAGTCAGACCCCAACCCTTTGCAGCAACGATGAATGAGGAGAGCGTGACGTGGCAGCCCCCCAGAACTACCTGGCAGTGATCAAGGTCGTCGGGATCGGCGGTGGCGGCGTGAACGCCGTGAACCGGATGATCGAGGTCGGCCTCAAGGGCGTGGAGTTCATCGCCATCAACACCGATGCGCAGGCGCTGCTGATGAGCGACGCCGACGTGAAGCTCGACATCGGTCGCGAGCTCACCCGCGGCCTGGGCGCCGGCGCTGACCCGGAGGTCGGTCGGCGTGCCGCCGAGGACCACGCCGAGGAGATCGAAGAGGTCCTCAAGGGTGCGGACATGGTCTTCGTGACCGCAGGCGAGGGTGGCGGCACCGGCACCGGCGGCGCCCCCGTGGTGGCCAAGATCGCCAAGTCGTTGGGCGCGCTGACCATCGGCGTCGTGACGCGGCCGTTCGGCTTCGAGGGACGCCGGCGCAGCGGCCAGGCCGACAACGGCATCGATGGCCTGCGCTCCGAGGTCGACACCCTCATCGTGATCCCCAACGACCGCCTGCTGTCGCTGGCCGACCGGTCGATCTCCATGATCGACGCGTTCCGCCAGGCCGACCAGGTCCTGCTGCAGGGTGTGTCGGGCATCACCGACCTGATCACCACCCCGGGCCTGATCAACCTCGACTTCGCCGACGTCAAGTCGGTCATGTCCGGTGCGGGTTCAGCCCTCATGGGCATCGGCTCCGCGCGTGGCGATGATCGGGCCGTGGGCGCTGCTCAGGCTGCCATCGCAAGCCCGCTGCTCGAGGCCAGCATCGATGGGGCCCACGGCGTGCTGATGTCCATCGCGGGCGGTTCGGACCTCGGGCTGTTCGAGATCAACGAGTCGGCCCGGCTGATCGCCGAGGCCGCGCACCCGGACGCGAACATCATCTTCGGTGCCGTCATCGACGACACCCTCGGCGACGAGGTCCGCGTGACGGTCATCGCGGCAGGATTCGACGGCGGACACCCGCCGGCACGTCGTGAAGCCGTCGCTGGTCGCCGGGTGGTCGACGAGGCTCCTGCCGAGGCCGGTGCCTCGAAGGAGGCTCCCGTGATGGCAGGCGTGGGTGCGCATTCCGGCGTCGTGCTGCCTCCCGGCCTGGTGGGTTCGGAGAAGCCGGGGGTGGACCTGCGCCAGCCCCGGACCATCAGCTTCGACGAGCCTGATGACCTCGACGTCCCGGATTTCCTGAAGTAGTACCAGGCTTTCAGGAGCAACAGAACCCATGATCAGCCACCGCCTCGACTTCGCCCTTGCCGGCGGGGTCGAGGCGCGGGTCCTGTTCACCGGCCGGGGAAGTGCGGCCAGCGGTGGGTCGAGCCGCTCGCCGTACGCCTCGGCGAACCTGGGCTCGCACGTCGGTGACGATCCCAGCGCCGTCGTGGCCAACCGGAGCGCACTTGCCCAGGCTCTGGGCGTGCCGGCGGCGTCGATGACGTTCATGCACCCCGACCACGGTCGGGGGGTGGCCCGTGTCACGGGGGCCACCGGCGTCCACCCGGGCGCCGAGGTCCAGGCCGTCGACGCGCTGGTCACCGACCATGTGGGGATCGGTGTGGTGGCCCTGGGTGCCGATTGCGTGCCGGTGATCCTCATCGACCCGGAGGCCGGGGTGGTCGCGGCAGTCCATTCCGGGTGGCGGGGGGTGGTGCTCGACGTCGTCGGGGCCGCTGCTTCGGCCATGGCGGAGCTGGGGGCACACACGGTGGATACCGAGGCCGTCCTCGGGCCGGCGATCTGCGGCGCCTGCTACGCGGTCCCGCAGGACCGTGCGGATCAGGTGTCGGAGGCCTGCCCAGCCGCCATGGCCACCGCCCACGATGGCCAACCCGCGCTGGACCTGCGGGCGGGCCTGGTTGCCCGGCTCACCGAGTTGGGGATCAGCAGTCAGATGGTGGGTGGCTGCACCGCCGAGGACTCGGGGCTCTACTCCTTCCGGCGTGACGGCCGGACCGGGCGGCAGGCCGGGGCCGTGGCGATCGTGGCGGCAGCATGACCGATCATGTGCGTCGCGAGCAGTTGGCGGCCAACCTCGCGGTGGCGCGCGCACGGATCGCCGATGCGTGCGTCGCCTCAGGCCGGGACCCCGGCGAGGTCACGATCGTGGCCATCACCAAGACCTGGCCAGCCTCCGATGTCGTGCTCCTGGCCGAGTTGGGGATCACCGACATGGGCGAGAACCGTGACCAGGAGGCCCGTGCGAAGGTCGAACAGTGCGCCGGCCTGCCGGTGCGCTGGCACTTCGTCGGCCAGCTCCAGCGCAAGAAGTCGGGGTCGGTGGCTCGCTACGCCGACGTGGTGCAGTCCGTGGACAGGGCCCCGTTGGTCGGAGCCCTGGATCGCGGCGCGCAGGCTGCGGGGCGGCGGCTGGGGATCTGCGTGCAGGTCGACCTGACCGAGCCCGGGGAAGTCCCGCAGGGGGCGCAGGCCGACGGAATCGGACCTCGGGGCGGCGCCCGACCCGAGGATGTGTGGGAGTTGGCGGACCTGGTGGCGGGCTCGGCGCACCTGGACCTGCTGGGGATCATGGCAGTGGCACCCCTGGGTGCCGACCCGAGGCCGGCGTTCGAGCGGTTGGCCTCGGTGCACGACCGATTGATGAGCGGACACCCGCAGGCGCAGATGCGCTCGGCCGGGATGTCTGGGGACCTCGAGGCCGCTGTGGCCGCCGGGGCGACACATGTCCGCCTGGGCAGCGCGCTGCTCGGGCACCGCGATTCACTGAAGTAACCTAGAGAAGATGACCGGCACCGCCCTGGGTGGTGCCCGGATGGCATTGAAGGAGTATTCATGGCCGGCACGATGCGCAAGATGGCCGTCTACCTGGGCCTCGTCGAGGACGACCTGATGGACGACTACGATCCGGACCCGCGCCCTCGCGCGCGGGAGGTGCCGGCACCTGCGGCGGACCTGCGTCCCCGTCCGGTGCCCGAAGCCGTCGTGCGGCCCGCGGCCACGGCTGTGGCCGAGCGCCCGGTCGAGCGCCCGAGTTCCACGTTCAAGCCGACGGGGACCTCAGCAGGAGCCGACATCTACCGGATCACCACGCTGCACCCGCGCAGCTACAACGACGCCCGCCGGATCGGCGAGGAGTACCGCGAGGGCGTGCCGGTGATCATCAACCTCACCGGCATGGATGACAGCGACGCCAAGCGCATCGTGGACTTCGCCGCCGGGCTGGTGTTCGGCCTGCGGGGCAGCATCGAGCGGATCACGAACAAGGTGTTCCTGCTCTCACCGGCCAACGTCGACGTCGGAGCGGAGGCCCGGGCACAGATCGCGCAGGACGGGTTCTTCAACCAGAGTTGATCCATGGCACTCGTTGTCGGCCTGCTGTCCACGCTGATCTGGCTGTTCCTGCTGCTGCTGATCGCCCGGATGATCATCGGACTGATCATGGTGTTCGCCCGGGACTTCCAGCCCTCCGGTGCCCTGGTGATCATCTTCGAGTTCGTGATGACGGTCACCGATCCGCCGCTTCGGGCACTTCGCCGAGTCATCCCGCCCCTGCGGATCGGCCAGGTCTCCCTGGACCTGGCGTTCCTGGTGCTGTTCATCGCGCTGCAGATCCTGCTGGGCATCCTCGCGGGCCTGGCATGATCGGGCGCCCGACCGGCGGAGGTAGGCCGTGACGCTGCGCGCCCAGGACGTTCACGACAAGCAGTTCAAGCTCGTGCGCAACAGCACGGGCTACGACATGGACGAGGTTGATGCCTTCCTCGACGAGGTGGAGGCCGAGATCGGACGACTCGTCGATGAGCTGTCCGAGGCCCAGGCGCGCCTGGCCGAGACAGACGTGGCGGCGGCTGCCGCCGTGGCGACATCGTCGCCGACGGAGGCTGCCAGCGCCGCGGCGGCCAAGATCCTCGAGATGGCCCAGCGCACGGCCGATGAGTACCTCGCTGAGGCCCGGCGCGCCGCCGACGGCGTGGTCGCTGACGCGGACAAGGCCGCACGCAAGTCCGTGAAGAAGCTCGAGAAACCAGCGGTCTGAGCTTGAGTCCCGAGTCGCGGCGCTACGCACGTTCGAGTCGGAGATCCGCTCCCGGCTCAGCGGCTACTTCCAGTCCCAACTCGCGGATCTCGAAGCCCTCACCAGCGGCGACAAGGACAAGTAGGGCCTTGCGCCGATGCGAGTCCCCGGTGCACGCCGTGGCCGGGTTCCGGTCCGAAGATCGCTGGGTCCATCCCGCGGCGCTGGCCGGTCCGCGCACGTGCGCGTACCCTTCGGCCGGTACGGTCAGCCACCGTGAGCACCGTTGACATCGCCCGGATCGTCGTCGGCCTGATCCTCCTGGTCGGCGGCGGTGAACTCCTGGTCCGAGGAGCGTCGGCAATCGCGGCCCGATGGGGCCTGAGCCCGTTGGTCATCGGGTTGACGGTGGTGGCCGTCGGCACGTCGGCCCCCGAGTTCGCGGTCACCGTCGGCGCGGTTGCCCGTGGCGAGACCCAACTTGCAGTAGGCAATGTCGTCGGTTCCAACATTGCCAACATCCTGTTGATCCTGGGCGTCGCGGCTCTGGTCCTTCCCTTGGCGGTGAAGGCGCAGCTGGTCCGCTTCGATGTGCCGGTGATGATTGGGCTGTCGGCCGCGCTGCTGGTGTGTTCCCTGGACGGAAACATCTCCCGCCTCGATGCTGGGATCCTGTTGGTCGTGATGGTTGCCCACACCCTCACGACAGTGCTCCTGGGCCGTCGCCAGGAAGCCCCCGGGCCGGACGCCGAAGCAGATCGACCTGACAGTTCAGCCAGTGCCGAACAAGTCCCGGTGGGGCAGGAGCCTCCCACGAGCAGGAGCCCCACCGCCGCAGCGGGTGGGCCCAGCTCGGCGGGCAGCGTGCTGCTGATAGTCACCGGGATCGCCCTGCTCGTCGTCGGCGCCAACCTCCTGGTCGACGGAGCGGTGAGCATCGCCACGGCCCTCGGGGTCAGCGGGCTGATCATCGGGTTGACCGTGGTCGCGGTCGGTACCTCACTGCCAGAACTTGCCACCTCTGTGGTCGCGGCCCTCCGAGGGGAGCGGGACATCGCCATCGGCAACGTCGTGGGCAGCTGCATCGCGAACATCGGCCTTGTGCTCGCCCTGCCCGCCCTGTTCACCGACCAGGGTATCCCCGTCTCGGCACCGGCGATCGCGCTGGACATCCCCCTCATGCTCGCCGCCGCTGTCGCGCTCGCGCCGGTGGTCTTCACCGGATTCACAGTGCAACGCTGGGAAGGAGGACTGTTCCTCGTCCTCTACCTCAGCTACGTCACGTACCTGGTCCTCGACGCCACCGGACACCAGAGCCTGTCTGGATTCACCTGGGCCATGGTGTTCTTCGTCCTGCCCCTGACGGTCGTCACCCTCATCACCACGCTTGCCTATGACCTCAGACGTAGGTCCCGCGCCTCGCACGGTGCCACCACCAGCCACCGTGCGCCACCTCGGACTCGAGGTTCGTGACGATCACGCCGTGCTCGGGGAGTGGAGACGGCCTGGCTGGGCATCGGCTCCCATCACACTGACGTGAAGAGCCTGTCAGGCATCGGGGTCTGGGCCGGTGCCCCGCTCGCGCCGGCTCCGGGGCTCGTCGACGACCGTCACCGGTGGCCGCGCGGTGCCCGAGCGATACGCAGCTCGGCCCAGCGCCAGCCCGGAGAGCGGAACGGTCACAGCGTGCGCCACCAGCACCAGCATCACGAGGACGGCGCTGCGCGGGCTGGGGGCCATCGCCAAGCTGCCCAGCAGGACCAGCAGGACTCCCAGGGAGGCCGCCTTGGACACGGCCGTGGCCCGGGTCAGCGGGTCGGGTAGCCGGAGCAGGCCGAGTCCGGCCAGCGCGACCAGGCCCGCGCCGACCAGGATGCCAGCGGCGCCCAGCCCCGCCCAGCCGCTCACTGGTCCTCCTCCGAGCGATCGACCAGGCGTGCGAGGCCGATCGTGGCCAGGAAGCCGACCAGCACTGTGACCAGGGCGACGTCCAGCAGCAATGGGGACTCCAGGAGGACGGACAGGATGGCGATCGCCGCCACCGCGGCGACGAACACCAGCTCTGCAGCCACCGCGCGGTCGGCGCCGGTCGGGCCCCGTGCGGCGCGCGCCACCGCGGCCAGGACTCCGAGGGCGACCAGCGCGAGAGATACGACGAGCATCAGCGACCTGCCGATCCGGGGCTGCGCAGGGCACCGAGCACGCGATCCTCGACGGACATCAGCTCGGAGCGCAGTTCCTCAGGCTCCCGGGCATACATGCTGTGCACCCACAACTCGTTCAGGTCGGCGTCGACCGTGACGACCAGCGTCCCCGGGGTCAGGGTGATCAGGGCCGAGAGGAGGGCCACCTCCATCGGGGTACGGCAGCGCAGGGGCAGGATCACGACCCCCGGGGCCAGCCGGGGCGACGGCGCGATGATGTCGCGGGCCACCTGCGCCGAGGAGACCACGATGGCCTGCAGCGTCCAGGCCAGCAGCGCAACCAGGGCACCGGCACGGCGCACGACTTCGACCGGCCCGGTCATCGGCCCAGCACCGCCTCGACGGGTCCGGTCATCGGCCCAGCACCGCCTCGACGTAGGCACTCGGGTCGGCCAGGGTGGCGCCGGCCTGCTCGGCCAGGGCCAGCAGGGGCTCGGGGTACAGGCCCACGGCCAGGCTCAGGCAGGCCAGCACCAGCCCCGGGGCGACCAGGCCTGCCGACCAGGGACGGGCATCGGACTCGCCGGACGGCTCTGGGTCGGACTCAGACTCGGGGTCCGGCGCCGGATCTGACGTGGGCGCCAGCGTGGCCGTGACGGTGGTGCGCTCCTGCGTCCCGTCCGGTCCGCGGCCTGGGGCGGGCTCCTCGCCAATGCCGGCGCTCGCGCGCGCTGGGATCCTGGGCCGCGGGGCCTCGCCCCAGAACACGCCGGTGCCCAGCTTGAGCATCGACATCAGGGTGCCCACACTGACGATCAGCGCCGTGGCGAACACCACCGGGCTGTCTGCCTCCAGAGCCGCGGAGAGGACCCCGAACTTGGCCCAGAAGCCGGAGAACGGCGGGATCCCGGTCAGGGACAGGGCTCCGAACAGGAAGGCCAGGGCCACCCAGCGGTGCTCGGCCGCAACCCCGCCGAGGCTGGCGATCCGTCCCGTCCCGCGGCGGACCTCGACGGCGCCCACGCTCAGGAACAGTGAGGTCTTCACCACCGTGTGGTGCATGAGGTAGAACACGACGGCTGCCAGGCCGACCGGTCCGGCCAGGGCCAGCCCGACCAGGATGTAGCCGACCTGGCTGACCATGTGGAACGCCAGCACCCCGCGCACCGTGACCTCACCCAGGGCGCCGAGCACGCCGACCACCATGCTCACCACGGTCGCGACGATGACGATGGTCACGACCATGGTCCCAGGGTCGTACACCACGGTGACGACCCGGATCAGGGCGTAGACCCCGATCTTGGTCAGCAGGCCGGAGAAGAGGGCGGTGATCGCGGGGGTGGCCTGCGGATAGGTGGCCGGCAGCCAGGTGTGGGTGGGCACCAGAGCGGCCTTCATGCTCAGCGCCACCAGAACGACCGCCACAGCCACCGCGATCGTCGGAGTGGCCCCGGCCCCCGCGAGCGCGGCGAGGTTGACCGTCCCCGCGGTGCCGTACACGGCGCCCAGGCCGATCAGGAACAGCGTCGAAGCGGTCAGGTTCACCGTGAGGTACAGCCGCGCGGCTCGGATCGCCGCCGGGGTGCCCCGCCAGGCCAGCAGCACGTACGAGGGCAGCAGTGCCACCTCGATCATGACGAACAGGTTGAACAGGTCCGCAGTCAGGTAGGCGCCGTAGACGCCTGCCGTCATCATCAGGACCAGAGGTGCGAACATTTGGTCCTGACCGTGCCCGGTCCGTAGCGCGAAGCTCACGGAGGCCAGCACGAGCAAGCCGGTGACGACCAGCATCAACGAGCTCAGCAGGTCGGCGACGAAGGGGATCGCGATCCCGGCCGGCCAGCCGGCCACCTGGGTGGCGACGACTGTGCCATCGTCGGTCGCGGCCACGAGGGCCACGCCGCCGAGGCAGACCAGTGCGGGGGTGAGCAGCACCAGGGCGCGGCCCACCGCCGGAGCGCGCACCACCAGGGCGATGACCGCGGCCAGCAGCGGCCCGGCGACGAACAGAGGCAGCCACGCACTCATGGGCCGACCTCCGGCTCGTCGTCGCGCGAGCGGCGGACCTCGGTGGCGTAACCGCCATCGGCATCAGTTCCGGCTTCGGCTTCTGCATCGGCGTCGGCACCGGCTGGCTCGGTCGCCGCACCGCGGGACACCAGGGACAGCAGGTAGACCGTCACACCGAAGGTGATCACGATGGCCGTGAGCACGAATGCCTGGGGGAGCGGGTCGGCGGCCGTGGCCGTGTCGAGGGAAGCCCCGGTGATCGGCGCCGCGCGCCGGTCAGTGCCCCCGGCGGAGATGATCACGAGGTTCGCGGCGTGCCCCAGCAGGATGAAGCCCAGGATGAGCCGGATCGCCCCACCGCGAAGGACCAGCCAGGCGCCCACGGCGGCCAGCAGCCCTGCGGCGATCGCCAGGGTCATGACCTCACCTCGCTGTGGGCTGCGCTGGTGACCTCGCCGGCGGCCTCGCGGCGCAGCCCGAGATTGTCCAGGGCCGAGGCGACCAATCCGAGGACCACGAGGACTACGCCGAGGTCGAAGACCAACGAGGAGGTCAGGTACCCATCGACGCCCGGGAGCGTGAGCTTCATGGGTTGGAGGAACGCACCCTCCACGGCCAGGCCCACCAACCCGATCCCGACAGCCAGCAGCAGCCCCGCTCCGACGATCAGCGGCACTGCGGGCAGCCGGACCCGGATCCCGCTGGCGCGGGCCACTGCCAGGGCGGCACCAGCCACCAGACCGGCGATGAAGCCACCACCCGGCTCGTCGTGACCCCGCCAGAACAGCACCACCCCGGTGAGCATCAGCAGCGGGAGGACCACGATCGCCCCGACCCGCAGGATCGCCTCCTCGCCCGCGCCGAGAGCGCCACTACCAGCTGAGCGGGTCCAGCCGGCACCGCGCACCGCGACGATCAGGCCCAGGGCCGCCGCGGCGAGCACGACGATCTCGCCGAGCGTGTCCAGACCGCGGAAGTCGACCAGGATCGTGTTGACGACGTTGCTGCCGCCGGTGGCCCCCTCGGCCTCGGAGAGGAAGTACTGCGAGACCGCCGAGCGCTCCCGGCGCCCCGTGAGCACCACGACGAGCAGGGTGGTGAGGACCCCGACAGTCCCGGCGGCCAGCACGTGCGCGGGCACGATCCGTCGGGCGGTCCGATCCGGCAGGCCGGCCAGGACTGGGGCGGCCACGACCACGGTGAGGATCTCCACGAGCAGCAGGGTGAGCGCCACATCGGGGGCGCCCAGCAGCATCAGCCATGCCGAGAGGGTCAGGCCGATCACCCCGGCCAGGACCAGGGCTGCCAGCCCATCACGCACCCGGGCCAGCGCCAGGACGGCGGGGATCAGGACGGCCAGCACGAGCCAGTCCCCCGGCTGGGCGATGCCGGGCTCGACCGGGGTGAGGTCCGAGATCACCAGCCAGCCCACGCCTGCCACGCCGAGCAGGAGCACCAGGACGCCCGCCAGATGGGTGCCGGCGGTCGCTACCTGGGTGGTGCCGGCGACCCGGGCACCGAACCTGAGCGTGGCGTCCCACCCGCGGTCGAAAACGCCCGGACCGCGCAGGTCAGGGGCCTCCCAGTGCGCCATCTCGGCTATCCGGTTGCGCCGCAGGTGTACCAGGATGCCCAGACCGATGGCCGTGGCCGAGAGCCCGAGGGCCAGCGAGAAGCCGTGCCACAGGGCCAGGTCGGACTCGGTCCCCGTGAACCCGGTGTCGATCACGGCCTGGGTGACCAGGTCGTTGAGCAGGAACGGCGCCAGGCCCAGGACCAGTCCCAGGACAGCCGGGACGGCTGCTGGGGCGAGGAACAGTGCCGACGGTTCGTACAGGTTCTCCTGGCGCAGGGGGCCAGCGAACGTGCCGGCGATGATCCGCGCGCTGTAGGCGAAGGTCAGCGCGGCGCCGATCACCGCCACGCCCACGGCCACGCTGCCCGACCACGCTGCGTCCTGGGCCCATTGCGCGTCCCCGGTTCCGAGGAAGGCGTAGAACGCCTCCTCCTTGGCCACGAAGCCGACAAGTGGCGGCAGCCCGGCCATCGACATCGCCGCGAGCGCGGTCAGCCCGGCGGTCACGGGCATGACCCGCCAGAGGCCGGACAGTTGGCGGATGTCCCGGCTGCCCGCCTCCCGGTCGATGACGCCCACCAGCATGAACAGCGTCGCCTTGAACAGTGCGTGCGCCGCGGCGAGCACCGTGGCTGCTGCCAGCGAGGCCGCGGTCCCCACCCCGACGAGGGCCACCATGAGGCCCAGTTGGCTGACGGTGGAGTAGGCCAGCAGGGCCTTGAGATCGTTCTGCTTGAGGGCTTGGTAGGCGCCGAACACGGCCGTGCCCAGGCCAACGCCCATCAGGGTCAGATGCCAGGCGGGGGCGTTGGTGAACAGCGGGGAGAACAGCAGCAGCAGATAGATGCCGGCCTTGACCAGCGACGCGGCGTGCAGGTAGGCGCTGACCGGGGTGATCGCGACCATGGCTCCGGGCAGCCAGAAGTGGAACGGCACCTGGGCGGACTTGGTGAATGCGGCGAGCACCACCAATGCCCCGACCACGCCCAGCTCCGACCCGCTCAACGCCACAGGTGCTTCGTTCAGGACTGTGGCGATGTTGCTGCTCCCGGTGCGCACGATCAGCAGCACGACGGCCCCGAGCAGCGCCAGTCCGCCACCCGCTGTCACGAACAGGGCTCGGGTGGCTGGCCGGGCACCGGTGGTCCCCTGGCCGGCGATGAGCAGGAAGCTGCACAGGGTGGTCAGCTCCCAGAAGACCACGAGCAGCACGAGGTCACCGGCGAGGACCAGCCCGAGCATCGCCGTGGCGAACACAGCCAGCAGTCCGTACAGTCGCCCGTGCGGGCCGGGCGAGAGGTACTGCGGGGCGTAGCACAGCACCAGGGCGCCCACCCCGAGCACGAGCATGGCGAACAGCAGGGCCAGCGCGTTGAGCCGCAGCGTGAAGTCCACCCCGAACGTCGGGATCCAGCTCCAGGACTGCGTCACCGTCTCACCAGCCAGCACCTGGGGAGCCTCCACGAGCAGCAGGCCCGCCGCAGCCAGGAACACCCCGGCCAACGGGTACCCGGTCGCCCGGCCCAAGACCCGGTCCACCAGCGGCACCAGGGCTGCGGCACCAGCCATCAGCAGGACCGCAGCGATCAACACTCAACCACCCTAGCCGCAGTCCGGAGGGGGGACCGGGCGATGCGAGGAGGGCGTGACCCGCTCGACGCACCCCTACGCAGGAGACCCTGAGGCCCCAAGGGGAACTGATCCCGGGCGCTGAGCTGCAGCGGGCGCTGCGGGTGGTTGTTCGGCGCGCTCTGGGGGGCTTGGCCATGTCTGTTCTTCGCCGCGTGTTCGCGCCTCGTCGCGCTTCCTGGAGCCATCACACCCTGACGGTGGTGGCAAGGCTCACGACTCTGCGATCCCCGAGGACCGGGAGCGGGCCTCAGCCTGTGGAGTCAGAGCATTGAGGCAGACCAGGTCCATCCCCATGCCAGCGGACTCGCCGACCAGGAACTCGGTCCGTTGCGTCCCAGAGGGCGTCGATACGGGCCAGAGCCGACATCATCGGCCCAGCGCCCTGCGTCCGCCGGCGACTGGGCTCCGACCGTACTCGTCGGCGGCCCGTTCACCGGCCTGACGGCTGTGCGTGGCGCTGCCCGCGGAGCTTGCCGACCCCCGCCACGTACCCTTCGCGTGCGAGGTGGCGCGGTAGTAGTCGGTGATCGCCACCTCCCGCGCACGCAGCGCCACATCCACGCGCTGGGCGCGACCCTGGTGATCAGCCGCTGGCACCCCTGCACCGGCATCACCGCGCCGAGCGGCCGCGGCCGCCTGCGCCAGGTTGCGGCCCAGCCGGGACACGAACCCCACGCAGAAGGCGTTGCGGGCCAGGGCTGCGGTGACCGGGCGCTCCGGTGACCCGTCGATTGGTCGGTACGTGGTGCCCCGCCATCTCCCGGACTGCACATGGTCGTGCGCCTTGGCCTGCATCACCGAGCTTGCGGTGGCGAAGACCGACTCGACGCGGTCGAGGTCGCCCGGCAGGCCGTACACCAGCACATAGGTCGAGCCTGGCCCGATGTCCACCCGGACGCCCCAGGCCCGGGCGATGGCGATCGCCAGGCTCGCGAGTCGCTTGTTCAAGGCGCGGCGGGGTTCGCCGATGCTCAGCATCCGGTGCGTGGGGGTGTCTGGCTGGGCGGAGCGGTCGAGGGCGGCGAGTGCCATGTCCACGCTGTGGCGCTGCGCGACCAGCCCGGCCTTGGCCAGGTAGGCCTCGGCCTCGTCGGACGAGGATGTGGATTCGGCCTTTGCCAGCAGGGCGGACACCCTGCGCACCTGGTCGTCGTCGGCGGCCGCGTCCACTGGTTCTGGAAGCCGTTCCAGGGGAGCGAACAGGTGCCCCAGCATTGCAGCGGAGTCCGGGCCCAGGTGCAGGTCGTACAGGTGCACTAGGGCGGCTCGGAACTCCCGACCATGTCCGGGCACCCCCGCGAGGTGGTGTGCCACCTCGTGCAGGACCACCGCCCTGGACAGCGCCCAGCGGCCACGGGGATCGATCGAGGGGATGTTGATGGTCCCGGCGGAGTAGGTGGCCTTGCGGAATCCGCGCCGGGACGCCACGAGGACCGGGCCCCGATCGGGGTACTCGGCGAGAGTCGCCGGCTCGGCCAGAACCGCATCCACGTAGGACTGCACGCCGGCCAACGAGCCGAAGCGCACCTCCGGGGGCAGCGTGACCACGCGCCTGCCGATCCGCACGGCGCGATGGGGCCGTCTCATCACGGAGGCGATGGTGTCCTCAGCCTGGTAGACCGCCCCCCGATAGCGGTCCACCCGCGGATCCTGCGTCTGCATGGGCCTCACCCTGCCACCGCTGTCTGACAATCCGTGCTCCCCGTCCACACCGCCCGCCTCGCGTCGCCCCACCCAGACGGCCGCGAGTCCGAGTTGGTCCACCTGCGCGTCGTCGTGGCGACGCTGCGGTGGACCTACGGTCTCCGAAGCGTCGCCGGCGTGGAGAAGCTCGACCGTCCTGCGGGGTCACGCCAGGCGCAGCCCGAACGTCAGGCTGAGGTCGGCGTCGCGCCCGGTGTGGGCATCGGCCGGTGCCGGTTCGCGATGGATGGACACGGCCAGGACCTCGGCGGCGATGTCGCCCGTGTGTGCGTCCAGCGCGCCCGAGAGCTCGGGGGAGTCCGCTTCGAGCCACAGCTCGATCCGGTCGCTGACGGCCAGCCCGGCGGCCTTGCGGGCCTCCTGGACGGTCCGGACCACCTCGCGCGCCAGCCCACGCCCCACCAGCGCGGGGGTCAGCGTCAGGTCCAGGGCCAGGGTCTCCCCGGCGTCGGTGGCGACGGCCCAGCCCTCACGGGGCGTCTCAGTGATGATCAGGTCGTCCGCGCCGACCTCGACCGGCGCGCCCTCGACCTCGACCATCGCCGACCCCGCGGTGCGCACGGCCGCTGTCAGCACTACGGGGTCTGCGGCGGCGATCGCTGAGGCCACGGCCTGGGTGCCCTTGCCGAACCGGCGGCCCAGTGAGCGGAAGTTCGCCTTGACCGACACGTGCACCAACTCGTCGGTGGTCGCGTCGCCCGCACCCCCGAGGCTCACGACCGAGACGACGTTGAGCTCCTCAGCCAACTGGCTGCCCAGCTCGACCGGCATGCGCTCCCAGCCGGGCGCGGACACCAGGGCCCGGCCCAGCGGCTGGCGGGTGCGGACCTTGCCCTCGGCGCGGGCCGCCCGACCCAGTTCCACCAGCCTCCGGACGAGTCCGACCTGCGCGGCCAGGTCCGGGTCGGCCAACTCGCCGGAGTCCTCGGGCCAGTCCTGCAGGTGCACCGAGTCGTCAGCCGAACTCGCGTAGAGGTCGCTCCAGACCCGCTCGGTGATGAAGGGGGTGAACGGGGCCATCAGCAGCGTCACCGTCCGCAGACAGTCGTGCAGCGTGTACAGCGCCGCGGCGTCGCCGTCCCAGAACCGGCGTCGCGAACGGCGCACGTACCAGTTGGACAGGTCGTCGATGTAGGCGGCAAGCAGCCGGCCCGCCCGCTGGGTGTCGTAGGTGTCCAGTGCCTCGGTGACCTCGCGGGCCAACCTGCTGGCCTCGCCGAGCGCCCAGCGGTCCAGCACCGGCCGGTCAGTCACGGCCGGCGCACCAGCCGGGTCGGGTACGAAGCCCGCGGTCCGCGCGTACAGCGATTGGAACGACACAGTGTTCCAGTAGGTCAGCAGGGTGCGGCGGACCACGTCGGCGATCGCGGTGTGGCCCACCCGTCGGGCCTGCCACGGGGAGCCGGCGGCGAGCATGAACCAGCGCACGGCGTCGGCTCCGTAGGTGTCCATGAGCGGGATCGGCTCGAGGATGTTGCCCAGGTGCTTGCTCATCTTGCGGCCGTCCTCGTCGAGGATGTGGCCCAGGCACAGCACGGTCCGGTACGAGGACTGGTCGAAGACCAAGGTGCCGACCGCCATCAGGGTGTAGAACCACCCGCGGGTCTGGTCGATGGCTTCGCAGATGAAGTCGGCGGGGTACTTGCGCGCGAAGATCTCCGCACCGGTGTGGGGGTAGCCCCATTGCGCGAAGGGCATCGCGCCGCTGTCGTACCAGCCGTCGATCACCTCGGGCACGCGGGCGGCCAGGCCACCGCATTCCGGACAGTCGAACGTCACGTCGTCCACGAAGGGTCGGTGCGGGTCGAGCCCGCTGAGCTCCTGGCCCGCGAGCTCGCCGAGCTCGGCCAGCGATCCGATGCAGGTCAGGTGCTCCTCGGTGCAGCGCCAGATCGGCAGCGGCGTGCCCCAGTAGCGGTTGCGCGACAGCGCCCAGTCCACGTTGTTGGCCAGCCAGTCGCCGTACCGACCCCACTGGATCGTGCTCGGATGCCACGCGGTGCCCTCGTTCTCCCGGACCAGGGCGTCCTTGATGGCGGTGGTCCGGATGTACCAGGACGGCTGGGCGTAGTAGACCAGCGGTGTGTGGCAGCGCCAGCAGTGCGGGTAGGAGTGCTCGAACTGCTCGTGGCGGAACATCAGGCCACGGGTCTCGAGGTCGGCCACCAGGCTCGGGTCGGCGGACTTGAAGAACATGCCGCCGACCATCGGCACCGCCGGGTCGAACGTGCCGTCGGGCTGCAGCGGGTTGACCACCGGAAGCCCGTACGAGCGGCACGAGACAAGGTCGTCGGCGCCGAAGGCGGGCGCCTGGTGGACCAGGCCCGAGCCGTCCTCGGTGGTGACGTAGTCGGCAAGGATCACGTAGTGCGCGTCGGGGATGTCGATCAGGTCGAATGGCCGGGAGTAACCGGTGTGCTCCAGATCCCGGCCCGGCAGCGAGGCCAGGACCTCGTGGCCCTCGGGCAGCTTCGCCTCGCGCAGTGCCTCAGCGATGACCAGCAGCTCCGAGTCGCCGAACTCGCCGGGCACCCGCACCACCTGGTAGGTGGCGTCCGGCTTGACCGCGACGGCGGTGTTGGACACCAGCGTCCACGGGGTGGTGGTCCAGACCAGCAGGCTCACCCCGGGGAAGCGCTGCGCCAGGGGACCTGAGGTGACGGGCATGCGGACGTAGACCGACGGGTCGACGACGTCCTCGTAGCCCTGGGCGAGCTCATGATCGGACAGGCCGGTCCCGCATCTCGGGCAGTATGGGCTGACCCGGTGGTCCTGGACGAGCAGGCCCTTGTCGAAGATCTGCTTCAGCGACCACCAGACGCTCTGCACGTATGACGAGTCCATCGTCCAGTAGGCGTCGTCCATGTCGACCCAGTAGCCCATGCGCTCGGTGAGCACCGCGAACTCATCCACGTGGCGCAGCACCGACTCACGGCAGCGGGCGTTGAACTCCGCGACGCCGTAGGCCTCGATGTCGCCCTTGCCTGTGAAGCCCAGCTCCTTCTCGACGGCCAGCTCGACTGGCAGCCCGTGGCAGTCCCAACCAGCCTTGCGACCCACGTGGTAGCCGCGCATGGTGCGGAACCGGGGGAACACGTCCTTGAACACGCGGGCCTCGACGTGGTGGGTGCCCGGCTTGCCATTCGCGGTCGGCGGACCCTCGTAGAACGTCCACTCCGGCGCGCCCTCGCGCTGGGCCAGGGAGCGGTGGAAGACGTCGTGCGTGGCCCAGTGGGCCATGACCTCGCGGTCCAGCGCGGGCAGGTCGACCTTCGCCGGGACCTCGGCGTAGGGCCGGGCAGCACTCGTGGCGGCCGCGTCGGGTGCAGCCGCGTCAGGCGTGGGTCCAGTGGGGTGCGCGTTCATGGGTCGTGTCCTCAGTCGGGGGCAGGTGCCGATTCTAGTGGCGCCCCGCAGGCGTGCTCCCCGCGTGCCGGGAGCGCGCCCCCTGCCACGTACGTGGTCGCCGCCACGGGCTGGGATAGTTGCGTCGTGCGCCGGGAACGACGATGGAGCCGGCGATGCAGCCCTCGACGGTGACCTCCGCGCGTCTGCGCCGGACCCTGATGCTGCTGGGCCCGGGGTTCGTGGCGGCCGTGGCCTACATCGATCCGGGCAACGTCGGCACCAACGTCGCTGCGGGTGCGCGGTTCGGCTACCTGCTGCTCTGGGTGATCGTCGTGGCGAACCTCACCGCCGTGCTCGTGCAGTACCTGGCTGCCAAGGTGACCATCGCCACCGGCAGGACGCTGCCCGAGCTCTGCCAGGCCCGCTACTCCCGCCCTGTGCGCGTGGGTCTCATGGTGCAGTCCGAGGCCGTGGCCATCGCGACTGACCTGGCCGAGGTCATCGGCGGGGCGATCGCTCTGCAACTGCTCTTCGGCATGCCACTGATCCTGGGCGGAGTGGTGACCGGGCTGGTCTCCCTGGTGATCCTGGGCATCCAGTCCCAGCGTGGGCAGGTGCGCTACGAGCGCGCCATCCTGATGCTGCTGGGGGTCGTCCTCGTCGGGTTCCTGTGGTCGGCCGTCGCTGCCACCCCGTCGTTGGCGGGGGTGGCCAGTGGGCTGGTGCCGCGGCTGGCGGGCTTGGACAGCCTGGTCCTGGCTACCGGGATCCTGGGTGCCACGGTCATGCCGCACGCGATTTGGCTGCACGGGGCGCTCGTGCGCGACCGGCACGGGGACGTCTCAGCGGATCCGGTCGGCCGGCAGCAGATCCTGGCCGCCACGCGGGTGGACGTCGGCCTGGCGATGATCCTGGCCGGGACCGTGAACGTGGCGATGCTGGTGGCCGCCGCGGCGGCGTTGGAGGGCTCCGGCGCCGAGACCATCCAGGAGGCGCACGCGGCGTTCGCTGCGGTTCTGGGATCTGTCGCTGCCCTGCTGTTCGCACTGGCTCTGCTGGCCAGCGCACTTGCCTCCTCGAGCGTGGGCACCTACGCCGGCGCGGTGATCCTCGAGGGCTTCGGCGGGCGGCGGATCCCGCTGGGCGTCCGCCGGATGATCGCCCTGGTCCCGGCCCTGGGCATCCTCGCGCTCGGGGTCGACACCACCGAGGCGCTGGTCATCTCGCAGGTCGTGCTCTCCTTCGGCATCCCTTTCGCCCTGGTGCCGCTGGTGGTGATGACCAGCGATCGCGAGTTGATGGGCGACCTGGTGAACCGGCGCCGCACCATGGTGGTGGCGGGCATCGTCGCTGCGGCGATCAGCGTGCTCAACGTGACCCTGATCGCGCTGCTCGTGGCCTGACCCACCCGACGCGTCCTCGGTCACGTCTGCGCCGTGCGCCCTCCGACCGGCCGCGGTCTGCGGTAGCCGGTGGACCGTCGGCGCCCTACGGTCGGAGGACGACCTGAGATCGGACCTGACCTGACCCGCCCGACGCTCTCGCGCGGGTCGCCCACACCGCACGGGAGGCAGTCATGACGCAGGAGACGTTCGTGATCATCGGCGGGGGACTGGCTGGCGCGAGTGCCGCAGCGGCCCTGCGCGACGAGGGATTCGCCGGGCCGGTGGTCCTCCTGGCAGGCGAGGACGAGGTGCCCTACGAGCGCCCACCCCTGTCCAAGCACTTCCTGAGCGGGCGGGCCGAACGCGCGGCGGCGCAGGTCCACCCTGAGCAGTGGTACGTCGAGCACGACATCGACCTGCGCCGTGGGCAGTGGGTCGAGTCCCTGGACCTCGACGCGCACGAGGTGGTCCTCAAGGGTTGCGGTCCAGTGGGCTACGCCAAGCTCCTGCTCGCGACGGGGGCCTCAGCTCGGCGCCTGGGCGGGCAGGCCTTCCCGGATCTCATGGGCGTGCACTACCTGCGCACATACGCCGACTCCGAGGCGCTGCGCGATGTCCTGGCCCCCGGGGATCGCCGGGTCGTCATCGTCGGGGCGGGCTGGATCGGCCTGGAGGTGGCTGCGGCGGCACGTGGCTACGGCAACCCGGTCACTGTTCTCGGCCGGGAGGACGTCCCGCTCGAGCCCGTGCTGGGCACCGAGCTCGGGAGCTACTTCGCTGACCTGCACATGCGCAACGGCGTGGACCTGCGGATGCAGGCGGAGGTCACCGGATTCGAAGCGGGTGAGGGGTGCATCACGGGGGTGCGGCTCGCCTCCGGAGAGGTGGTGCCGGCCGACGAGGTCGTCATCGGTATCGGAGCTGTCCCCAACGTCGAGATCGCCCAGGCAGCGGGGCTCGCCGTGAACGATGGCGTGCTCGTGGACGCCAGCCTGAGTGCCGGTCAGGACGTGTACGCCGCCGGCGATGTGGCCAACGCGATGCATCCCGTTCTGGGCGAGCGACTGCGGGTGGAGCACTGGGCCAACGCCGATCGGCAGGGCAAGGCAGCGGCGCGCTCGATGCTCGGTG
The DNA here is from genome assembly GCA_963788325.1 of uncultured Actinomycetes bacterium. Classification (GTDB taxonomy): domain Bacteria; phylum Actinomycetota; class Actinomycetes; order S36-B12; family CAIYMF01; genus Prado023. Next base: position 42,987 of record CAWBGJ010000014.1, on the reverse strand, counting down.
AGGTCATGTCCTACGACCGGGTGCCGTACTTCTTCACCGACCAGTACGACCTGGGCATGGAGCTCTCGGGCTTCGGACCGCTGATGGCCGGCGCGCGAGTCGTGTACCGCGGTGCGGTCGACACCGGCGAGTTCCTCGCGTTCTGGGTCACTGGAGTCGAGGACTCCGTGCGGGTGGTCGGGGGCATGAATGTCAACGTCTGGGATGTCAACGATCAGATCGACGCCCTGGTTGCCTCGGGGCGGACTGTGGACGTTTGCAGGCTGAAGAGTCCCGATGCCGACCTCGCCGACGTTTGAGCGCTGCGGCCGATGGCGCGGGAGCCCCCTGCCGATTCGGCTGGAGCCCACGGTGACGAGGTCGACATCTCGGCCGGACAGGGGACCCGCAGGGAGAGGTAACCCGTGGGGTGTTCGAACCGGAACCTGCTGGGCGCGCGATAGGGCGCGGCTACGGAGTCGACGCGTGACGCAGCCATGCCCGGGGGTCTTCAACCCGGTGCCTGAGCAACCTTGCAGCGGTTGCGGTCGTCCGAGGGTCCTCAACAGGGCGCGTCGACGGACCTTGCCGGGTCAGTGGTCGCTGGAACCGTGCGAGAACGCCCGGGTAACGACCACATCCGCGGCAGGGTTGGGTCCCGGGCTGGTGCATACGGCGATACGCGACCAAGCGGACGGCAAGGTTCCGTCAGGGAATCCAGGCCGGCCCCACCCTGAGTCCGATGCCATCTCCCCGGGTCGTTGCCCGCCCGGCGCACCAGAACTGGTGTGGGGTCAACTCGACGTGCCGGAGCCGAACAGGCGCTGCGCCTGCTCGGGGCGGAGCATGAGGAAGCGTCCGTCGGCCTCGACCAAGGCGCCGGAGTCGTCCCCGGCCAGGCTGATGGTCCCGCGGACGGCGACCCGCACGCCGAGGACATCGAGGACCTCACCGCGCAGCACCAGGGGTGATCCGAGGGGAACCGCGGTGCGGTAGCGCACGCTCAGTCGGCCTGTGACGGCTGGATAGCCGGCCGCTGCGGTGGCGTATCCCATGATCTGGTCCAGGAGCAGCGCGCTGATCCCACCGTGCGCAAACGTCAGAGGGCCCTCGTAGGGCAGACCGAGCGTGCAGGTGCCGATCGCGACGCCGGCCTCGACCCGTACGCGCATGGGTGGGGCGATCGGATTACCTGGGCCGACGACGGGGTTGTACTGGCGCTGCCCCCGCCGAAGGTCGTCGACCGAGGATGGCCGACTCAGGGGTCGGGCTGTCGCGGCCAACCGATGCGCGAGGCGAGCCACGTCGGCACTGACCGATCGGAGTTCCTCGATCGGCACCTCGGTGGCCACCGCAGCCTGGGTCAGCGCGCGCAGCGCATCGCCCAGTCCAGCCACTGCTGCTCGGCGCTCGGCCAACTCAGGTGTCTGGTTGACACTGGGGAGTGCCAGGTCCGCCATCCCCGCGAGATCACGATCGGGTGGTTGGGGGTTCCCGGGGGCGGACACGCTGTGATGCTAGCCAGTAGCGTCGGATCATCACGGTCCCGGCGCGCGCCTGGAGGTGCATGATGCCGACTCCCTATTCCGGCCAGCGGTTCGTCTTCGTGAATCCGGACGGCTCCGAGGTGCACGCCCGTGGTTTCGGCAACCAGTTCGCCGCCGTGTTCGAGACCGACGACGGATTCACGGTGGTCAAGGATCCACGCACCGGCTACTTCCATTACGCGGAACTCGCGCCGGACGGCGCCTACCTGGTGCCGAGCGGGCCGCGGGTGGGGCAGGTACCTTCCAGCGCACTCGATCTGCCCCCGCATGCGCGAGCCACCGCGGCGGCGACCCGAGCACGGGCCAGGTCGGCGCGGGCCAGCGGACCGGTGCCGCGCTGGGCGCAGCGTCGTGCCGCGCGCAAGCCGCGGGACCCTGCTTCGCCGGGAGAGGCCGACACCGGGGGTGTGCAGAGCGCTCCGGTCCCCGACGGGCCGGCGCGCGGAGCGGGCCCGGGTGTGGTCGGGCGATACGTCGGCCTGTGCCTGCTCATCGACTTCCCCGACGTGCCCGCCACCCTCACACAGCGACAGGTGGCGAACTTCTGCAACAAGCCGGGGTACCGCAAGTTCGGCAACAACGGATCGGTGCGCGACTACTTCCTGAGCGTCTCCGACGGCAAGCTGGACTACACCAACGTGGTGAGCGCCTACTGCACCGCCAAGCACCCGCGCAGTTACTACACGAACCCACGGGTGGAATTCGGCCGCCGTGCGCGGGCGCTGATCAAGGAGGGTCTGGGCCAGGCCAAGCTCCAGGGCCTCGACCTTGACCCCTTGACCGTCGACGCGGACGGCTACGTGCGGGCCCTGAACGTGTTCTATGCGGGAGCCCGCGACAACGCGTGGTCCGAGGGACTCTGGCCGCACGCGTCGGCGTTGGCCACCCCGTACTCGGCCTCGGCCAACCGGATCTTCTACGACTACCAGATGACCGACCTCGGCTCCGAGCTGACGCTGCGCACCTTCTGTCACGAGAACGGCCACATGATCTGTGACTTCCCGGACCTCTACGACTACGGGGCCGAGTCCCAGGGCGTGGGCGACTTCTGCCTCATGGGCTTCGGGGGCTCGGACACCAATCCCGTGCAGGTCGGGGCCTACTTGAAGAGCGAGGCCGGCTGGACCTCGACGCTGACCACGCTGAGGCCCGCGCGCACCGTGAGCGTGGCCGCGGGGCGCAACGAGTTCCTCCTGCACCCCCGCAGCGCGACCGAGTACTTCATCATCGAGAACCGGCACCAGGCCGGTCGTGACGCCGCGCTACCGGATGCTGGGCTGGCGATCTGGCACGTCGATGAGACCGCCTCGAACAACAGCGAGGCCATGACCGCCGCCGAGCACTACGAATGCGCACTGGAGCAGGCCGACGGCGCGTTCGACCTCGAGAATGCGATGAACAGCGGTGACGGGAAGGACTTGTTCGGGGCGCCGGGCGCGTGCGTGTTCGGCGCGGCAACGACGCCGAACAGCAGGTGGTGGGACGGCGCCGCGTCCGGACTCGAGATCGTGGATGTCTCGGCCCCGGGGCTGACCATGACCGTCACGACCGGCAAGGCCCGCCGAGTCGATCTGACCCACCTCAGGTTCGGGGTGCGCAACGACGCCGACGTGAGCACGCTGCAGGAGGCGCTCAACGGGCACTTCCCCGGGCTGGGCCTGCCGACGACGGGGCACTACCTGGCCAAGACCGATGCTGCGGTGCGTCGCTGCCAGCGCAGGCATGGGTTTGGTGCCGATCCGAAGGGGAAGTCGTTCGTCGGCAAGGCCCAGGCCGCGCACCTGGGCTTGCGCACGTAGGAGCAGGGGGCGCCATCCTGTGACCATGCCAGCGCTGGCCCGACAGGCAGGAGCTGACGCCGAGGAGTATGCGGAGCCACAGAGGCGACGAGGTCTCAGGGGAGGTTGACGCGGGTCGACACGGTGCGGGCAGTTGGCGCCGCCCGAGAAGTGGCCGATGGGCGCGCCGGTCAGCCGTAGTCCTCGGCCTCGGTGCGGGTGCTGGGTCGGTTCCGCAGGAGGGTGATCAGCCCGAAGTAGAGCAGGGGCACCGCCAGGTAGAGGGCAACACTGACGGTCGGCGCGGGGGTCGCGACGACCATCGCGAGGAGGTAGATGGCGATCGGTGCAGTGGCGAGCAGGCCGCCGATTCGGCGTTGCCGATCGCTGAGGGGTTCGAACAGCAGCTCCGGTCGCCGGGTCACGTAGGCGTACAGCACCCAGCGCATGACGGAGGCGGCGATGAGCACCACCCCGTAGGCGTGCAGCGCGATGGGGACCTCGGGGTACTCCCCGAGCACCGAGGCCCCGAACGGGATGAGGGCGGCCGGCAGCAGGAAGAGCAGGTTCAACCACACCACGTCCCGGTTGACTGCCCGGACCTGGTTGAAGAGGTCGCGGTGCCACACCCAGTACATCCCGGTGATCAGGAAGCTGATGACCCAGGCAGTCATCTCGGGACGGACTTCGCCGAGGGCCTCGACGAGTGACTGCTCGCTCAGGTTCGGCGGGACACTTATCTCGAGCACCAAGATGGTGATGATGATGGCGAACACCCCGTCGGTGAACGCCTTCACTCGGTCGGTCTCACCACGACGCTGCGCAGCCGCGGAACGCGCCTGGTCCGTCATTGGACTCCCTCCACCTGTGGATCGTCGCGATCGAGCGTAACCGCCTGACCGCCGCTGGCCCGCGCTCTGCGCCCATCGGTGACCAGGCAGCCCGGCCGGGAGGCGGCTACTCGGCTGAGTGCTTCGGCGACAGTGGCCGAACTCACACGGTACCGACCCTGCCGCGGTTGGGCCGCAGTTGGTAGTGCGCCCGGCTCGTGACCACGGTCCGACCGCGTGCGTCCTCGCCGCCCAGGTCCACGGTGAGTCCCGCCTGCCTGTCGGCGTCCCCACGACCTGCGAGCTCCTGCAGGTCGCAGGGGGTCCATCCGCGCGGTCAGGGTCACGTCCGGGCGCGCCGCGGCAACGAGCTGCAGCTCCATCCCCGTGACGATCGGCGTGTACCGCCCGCCCGCCCTTGAGGCGGCCGGCGGGATCAGCCCTCCCGGGAGCTCGGCGATGGCGAAGTGGACTCCCGCGTACATGGGTCCCCTGTGGGTGGCGTTGCCCTCGATCGGGACCCGCAGCTCGACCTCGCCCACGGAGATCACCGACGTGATCAGGTGGCGCTGGTCCAGGACCTCGGCCAGGGAGCGGGCCAGCTCGGCCAGGACCTGCTCGGCCGCCGCGGTGCCCGGCACGATCACGCTCTGCTCGACGGGCGCGCCTCAGACCACGTCGACCAGCTCTCCGGCTCCTCGGGGGGTTGGCCTTGCGCGCGACCGTGAGCAGCCCTGACCGCCCAACGGCCCGCATCCCGGTCGGGCCACCGAACTTGGTCAGCAGCGCCAGGGTGTGGCCTTCTGCGACACCCGCGGGCCGAGGACCCGCTCGAGGGCGGGGTACTGAGCATCGCAACGGCGAAACGCCACTCTGTGACGACCTCACGCCCGACGAGCAGCAAGAGGGCGTGGGGCGAGGCCACTTCCGTTCAGTTGGAGGTAGGACTGGTGGTCGTGGAATCGGCCGCGGCGGCGTTCTTGAACTGCTCGACCATCTGCCGTGTCAGGAACTTCAGCCCGGCCGCGTCGACGAACTGATCGTGGACATTGCCAGCGATGCCGCCTTCGATAGCGAGACGGCTTCCCAGATCAAGCTTGAGTTCCTTGGATCCCTCCCGGAAGTCCAGATCGGAGAGATCGACCCAGACGATGTTGGGACGCGTCGTCGATTCGAATACGAAACGTCTAGCCGTGAGGTCGATGACGCACTGCCAGATCGTCTGCGATGCGTCCGGCTTGCCCGGGTCGGGCACTCGGAACGGTTGCGCGGCGTTGCGGATGACGCTGAACATCGCCGCGATCGCTTCGAGCTGAGTCGTCGGCTGGGCGAGACGTGAGGAATAGTACGAAGCGCGAGCAAAGCGGTCCGTCGCCAGGGTCGACCCGCCAACCGGCGCGTCGCCGCCGAATCCCTCGATCTTCTTCAGGAGCTCCAGCTGTTCGTCATAGGGGGGTGAGTTCGTCATCACTTTGTAGTCGGGGCTGTGGTGGAGAACCATCTCACCGTCGATGTACTCGAAGATGGCCGAGTCGCCCGTGGCGTCGTCGAGCGCCAAGTGGATCGCAGGAACCTCCCCGCTCGCGGGATCGACCAGCTGCACCACCTGGAGTTCGTTGTCCGTCGCCCACGCGACCGCTTCGGCCACGGTTGCGCAGTTGTCGAGGAAGTACTGCAGCCAGACCGCCTGGCTGAGCGACGTCCGGGAGGCGTCAGCCGGCGAGAACTCCGATTCGGCAAGCCACAGGATGTGGCCTGCCAGGCCTTCTTCGTTGACACCGTCGACACTGATCATGTCGAACGCCGTCGCCACCACGCTGCCGTACCGAGCGGTCCATGTCAGGTCTCCGTGCACACCGTCGTTTCTCTCCGCCCCTCGGGGCAGCTTCCACAGATTCGTCCCGAGATCCCGGTGATAGTCCATGTTTCGCCCGACCAGTACCGACCCATTCGCATCGGACCAAACCACACGAGTACACATCCGTCTTTTCCCTTGTTCGTTGATGTGAAGAATGCAACTGCAGCGTTTCGACGACAGCAGGATCGATGGCCGAGAACTGACCGGGCAGACGATCCTGCGCCGCAGCCACAGTCTTGCTGGTGTTCCTGACGCTCGTAATCACAGATGCCGTCAGCATCCTCTCAGACGAGGCGAGGCGGTGTGGGCAGGATCGAGCCATCGGCGATCGGGCTTGAGTCTCCGCGTTGACCCGGATCGCTGCCAAGACGAAGGGTCCGTCACTGCGCATCCTCTGGACGCGCCGCGGCGAGGGTCGGCGGGCGTGGCCACCGTGCAGGCCGGGGCGTCCAGCGGCGACCCGACGGTCGTGGTCGACCTGCGCGAGGGCTACAGCACCCGAGCGAGCAGCTCAGCCCGCAGGGACGTCGCGGCGCACGACAAGCCAGTCGCCCATGTCACGGGTGACCGCGAACCCGGCGGCCTCGTACATGCGCAGTGGACCCTTGTAGAAGGCAGCCGCCCACGGCAGGCCGTCGGTGTCGGCATCGGGGCGAGCCGGGTAGCCCTCCACCCAGGGCGAACCCCATCGGCGGGCGGCGTTGAGCGCCCCCAAGAGCAGGGCGCTTGCCACGCCCTGCCCCCGATGGTCGGGGTGGATCACGAAGCACATCACCACCGCCGGCTCGTGGTCCGGATCGACGACGGCCTCGGCGAACTTGCGCAGGTTGGGGACCTGGCTGCGGGGCGCGACGTTGCACCAGCCGACCGGGGCGCCGTCGCGGTAGGCGAGCAGTCCGTGGGCTCGGCCGGATCGGATGCGTGCTGCTCGGTCTGCACGGTGCTGGGCGCCCTCCTTCTCCGGATCGAACGGCTGGCCCGCGGGGGCGTCGTAGAACGCGCAGTAGCACCCCGCCCAGTCGGGGAACTCCCGGAAGGCGGCATCGAACAGGGCGAGGTAGTCGTCGACGTGCTCGGGTCCGAGTTCGACGACCTCGAGGTCAGCAACCATGTGCGCCGACGGTAGCGGGCGGCGAGCCATGTTGCGTGCTGCAGCCCCATTCCCCGGGTCCGCCCCCGCGGCACAGCCGGGTGATGATGTCCCGGTGATCGAACCGGTCTCGTCGGAACGCACGCTGCTGGTGCTGCATGCCGTGCGGCTGCTTGGGTTCGCCGACGAGGGCCGGGTCGCAGCCCGGTTCGCCCTGGATCGTGGTGAGGTGACCGAGTCCCTCGAGGACTTCGAGGCGTTCGGCTGGGTGCAGCGGTCCCGGTTCGCCGGCACGGGTGGGTGGTCGTTGACCGACGCGGGTCGGGCGCGGAACTCGGCCCAGCTTGCAGCCGAGCTCGACGCGGTCGGTGCTCGGCCTGTCGTGGCCACCACACTCGAGGCTTTCGAGCCGGTGAACGCCCGGTTCCTGGATGCGGTGACCCGTTGGCAGCTGCATCCGATGCCCGGGGATCCGTTGGCTGCCAACGACCACAGCGACCCACGGTGGGACGACCGGGTCATCGCCGACCTTGTCGGCCTCGGGGCCGCAGTGGACCGGGTGTGTGCCCCACTGGCGGCGGCGCTGGCCCGCTTCACCGGGTACGCCGCCCGGTATGCCGCCTCAGCTGACCGGGTCCGCCGCGGCGAGGCCCGGTGGGTCGATGCGCTGGGCATCGACTCCTGCCACGTGGTGTGGATCCAGCTGCACGAGGACCTGCTCGCTACCCTGGGCGTGGACCGGGCCCACAGGTGAGGGCTGTCTGAGCTGCAGGCCCCGGTCAGCGCGCTGGCCGACCCACGGATCCCTCGGCGCGTCTAGCCGCGAATCGCGCGTTGGGGCCCAGCGTCACCGCAGCCGAAGGCGGGCGCGGATCGCGGACCGGGATGGGTCAGTCGTTGGATTCCCATCGGATCTCGCCGTCGCGTGTGCTGGAGGCTCGGTGTATTCCGAGCTTTGATGCCACGCGTGCGGACGCGGTGTGCCGCGGATGGATGTGTGCGGTGTAGCGATCCACGCCGTGCTGGTCGAGCCAGTTGATCATCCCTCGGCCTGAGTGGGGGCCAGTGGCTGAAGGTGACATCGAGCAGTCACGATGGGGGCGACGTCCGGCCAGACCATGTCGCAAGCATCCTGGGCTACCCCACGCCTCGCCGTTCATCGTTCGGTCCCGCAGGCGGATCGTCCAGCGGTGCCAGCCCTTGGTCGGCTCAGAGGTTGGGCGGGCGAAGCGTTTCGTCGATTCGGTCAGTCAGCGCCGGCCACGGCGCGATCGATGATGCAAAACGGGTGACCGGCCGGATCTGTGAGCACGCGGAAGCGCGTACCGCCGGGTTGGAACTCCGGCTGACCCGCGCCAACCGCACGCAGTGCAACCGCCGCCTTGTCGAGGTCATCGACCATGAGCTCGAGGTGGAACTGCTTCGCCCCGCCGATATCCGGCCATTGCGGCCGCTGGTACCCCTCAACCGCGTTGAACTCAATCGTGATCGAGCCGTCGCTGATGCCGGAGTAAGGGCCCTCACTGAAGGTGATCTCCCAGCCCAGCGCCGCCCGGTAGAACTGCGCCTGGGCGTCCGCGTCGTCACAGTCGATGGTGATCCACCCCAGCGATGCAATCGCCTCCATGCGCTCCTCCTCGATCCTCATCGAACCTCCGCGGTCTACGCACCTTCAAGCAGACGACACCCCCGACCCCGCGCGACTCGCGCAATACTCCCACTCGCGTGTGCAGCACGCTCTGCGCGCCGCACCTCCTCCGGCCACCGCACACACGACGATCTACTCCTGCCTTGAGGCGTGCTGACCGCGACCGTGACTTCAGCCGCTCTGGCAGCATTGACCGCATGGCTGGGATCGCTGGACTGACCGGATGGGTCGGCATCGTGCTCAACGCGCCTGACGCGCGATCGCTCGCATACTTCTACCGAGACTTGTTCGGCTGGGCGCTTGCCGACGACCAGCCGGACTGGTGCACAATTCGGGTCCCTGGTGCGCCCGCCAATCTGGCGTTTCAAACTGAGGAGATCTACGAACGGCCCACCTGGCCGGCGACTCCCGGCAAGCAGCAGATGATGCTCCACCTGGACATCGGCGTCAGAGACCTTGCCGCCGCGGTCGAAGACGCGGTCGAACTCGGCGCAGCACTACCCAGTCATCAACCTCAAGATAGCGTCCGCGTCCTACTCGACCCTGCCGGTCACCCGTTCTGCCTCTATCTCGACAGCGACTAGAAAGCACCCGTTGCCACAAGCCGATCCCCGCGCAGAGCAGCTCGAGGAACGCGAGCAAGGTGCTGCACTCCGCCGCTATCGCGCACCCTGGGGCGGGTGTCGCGGCGCCCAGCTGGACAGGGCATGAACCCTGCGGCGCTCCACCTCGACCGGGGTTCAGGTCGCGGGTCGTACTGCCACCGCCAACCGATGTGAGGGCTCCCGGAGTGGCTATGGTCCTCGAACCGGCGGGTGGCTGTCGGTCTTCGCCGTCGTGGGGCCGAGGGGTCGCGGTGAAGGTGGTGGAGTCCTGTGAGTCAATGCTCGGCACGATCGATGATCCTGAGGAGACAGCGTGCGCGTGCTGGTCAACAGCGTGTCTCAGACAGGTCACTTGGCTCCGCTCCTGCCGCTGGCGCAGGCGTTCGCGGCGCGCGGGGATGAGGTCCTCGTGGCCACCGCCCCGGAGGCTGCCGAGGTGCTTGCTCGACACGGGTTGGGGTTCCGGGCCGTGGGCCGGGACACCAGTGACTGGTTCGCGACGCTGGGGCGCCGGACGCGGGGCAAGCCCGGTGATGGTGTGCCTCCGGAGCGGGTCATCCGCTACTGGGTGCCCCGGCTGTTCGGCGAGGTGGGGATGGCGCTGGTGGTTGATGACCTCCTCGCGGTGGCCCGGGACTTCGGTCCTGACGTCCTGATCTACGAAACGACCTCCTTCGCCGCTCCTCTTGTGGCCGCGTTGACCGGTGCCCAGCCGGTGCACCACACATTCGGGTCACTGCTTGATCCCGCTGTTCTGGAGCTCACCAGGGACGCGGTGTCCCCGACCTGGCGGGAGTTCGGAATCGATGCGCCGCCTGCAGCCGGCCTGCTGGGGGGGCCGACCGTGAACGTGCTTCCCCCCGGGATGGGGGTGCAATGGGAGGGCGTCGTGGACAACGTGTTCCTGCGGCCATGTGCCCTGCCGACGGCCGAGGGGCCCGCACTCCCCGTGGAGTACGCCGACCCCAGCCGACCCCTGGTCTACGTCACCATGGGAACCCTGATGAACCGCGACTTCGACCTGTTCGGCGAGATCCTGGCAGCGTTGGCCGACGAGCCGGTCAACGTGCTCGTCACGATCGGCCGGGAGAACGATCCCGCCCGACTGGAGCCAGTCCCGGCCAACGCCCGGGTGCAGCGGTTCATCCCCCAGGCCGAGGTGCTGCCACACTGTGCCGCGGTCATCCACCACGCCGGGGCCGGCACCATGTTCGGGGTCCTCAGCCACGGACTGCCATCCGTCGCGCTGCCCCAGGGGGCGGACAACTTCGACAACGGCACCATGATGGCCGATGCCGGCACGGCGATCCTGCTCATGCCAGGGCAGGTGAACGCGCAGGCGATCACGGCCGCGCTGCGCGCGGTGATGGGATCACCGGACTACCGCCAGCGGGCCGGACACGTCGCCGACGATGTGCGGGCGATGGCCAGCCCCGCGGAGGTCGCCGAGATCCTGGCCACCCGCTACGGTCACAAGCCCTGAATCCTCCGAGACCGGATCCGGCTCGATTGCCCCACATCAAGGCAGATGACGGTCGCAATCCATCAACTCGCGCGCGAGTCTCGGCACTGAGTCATATCGCCGCGAGCTGGGCGCTCTCGGGGCGGGCCTGGCGCCGCCCGCTGTGATGCAGAGCCGAGCCGGGGCTTCGCCGGTCAGGCCCGCGGTCGGACAGTGGCGGCGAGGCGGTCCCGGCGGGGACTTGCCTGAGGGAGCGCCTCGGGGACTGTGCTGCAGGCTCGGGCTGACGCCGTGGGGTGGGTACTGCATGTCTCGACCTACCCCAGCCCATGTCCTGTTTGGGCGTTACGTTACTATAGGGCACGATTGCGTCAGAGGTGGTCGAATGATCATGCGGGTGGGCAGGAGTACGGCGTGACTTGGGGGAAATGACACATGGCATTGCTGTGCTCATCTTCATGTCCCTGGCTTGGATTGCCGACCCCCGTGTGGTCTGGGAGCGGGTTGACATCCGCGATGTCCGCGATCGCGTTGCGGTCCAGCATCGGAGAGGGCTGAAGTGGCCTCCTCAGGACCCTGCCCTGACTGCGTCCGGTTGGCGTCCTGACGGATGGACGACGAAGGCGGAGGCCCTAGGTGCGCTGTTCGCCCCCGCCCTTGGAGCTGTCTGGTTGAGTGGATGGGCTGCTGGGCAGGGTCCGCCGCTGTGGCTTGGCTGGGCGTGGGCTTCAATCGCGGTGGTGCGAGCAGTCGTGACCTGGTTCGATGTCCATGTGGATGGGGGACTTGTTCGGCCCCGTAACGGAGTCGAGCGTCTCCTTCTGGCCTCGGTGCTTGTTTCGGCTGGGGGACTACTCGCCGTTTCGCTCTGGGCCGTTCTTCTTCCCCTTACCTCGTCATGAGCCCAGAGGGCGTGTCCATTGGTCTGGGCAAGTCCGGGAAGATTCACGCCCACTGCTGCCGTACCGTCCCGGTGCAGCGAGTGCGCCCCACAAAAGAGCAGTTCAGCGCTGCGCAACGTCGATGCACGTCACTACGGCGACCGCTCGCCCGACTTACCTCACCCAGCGTGACCGATGCCGGGTCGGCCCATGCCCGAGTCTGGATCGACCGCCAACCTGTCGGAACAGGGTGTGCCCCCCAGCGGATGACTCAGTATGCCGGCACGACCGGCCTGGCCGCCCGGGCGTCGGGGGTGTTCGTCATGGTGCTGGTCGGGGGAGGGAGGTCTCGGAGTGAACAGGTCGCTGACGAAGTCGTCGCGGCCAGGATCCCCCCCCGGCGTCGCCTGACATCGCCCGGTGATGGCCGCGACCGGGTACATGTGGACTGCCACGAAAGCTGGCTGGCCTTGCAGGCGCGGACAGGACGAGTGGGAGCCGCGCGAATCTGCGCTTGAGAATGCCTTGACCCGCGCCGTGGTCAGCAGGATGATCGCGGTAGCCCCAGCCGGGGCGGGACGGAGCGAGATCATGACTGAGGATCGGATCGAGAAGCTCGAGTTGGAGATCGCGGAGTTGCGCAAGTTGGTGGAGGCGGCAACCGCGACCAGCCGCCAGGCACCGGAGTTCACCGACGAGGAGATCAAGGCCTACCGCAAGGTCAGCGACGCGATCTCGGTCAACTACGGGGAGTTCTGCGGGATCAACGACTGCTTCCGCTGCATCGCTGTGTGTCGGGTGTGCCAGAATCTGTGCTCGGTGTGCCGGGTCTGCAAGGTCTGCATCTTCGAGTGCAGCTGTGGACCCTGCAATGTCGGGGGCGGGTTGATGGGCGGTCAGATCTCGAGGTTCAACGATCTCGGTGAGTGACGGCAACGACAGTTCGCGCTCTGCGCGCGCCGGGGACACACCGACCTCTGGACGCATCTCGTTGGATTCCAGGCTGTCGTTGGACCCGGGGGTGCGGATCGTCAGTCTCGGAGAGCGTGGCTTGGCGGTCTCCTCCCAGATCCTGCGCATCCGCCTGAAGGGTGCGTCGGCCGAGGTATTCCTGGAGCGCGTCCTGCACAGGCTGGACGGTCGCGCATCCCTGCGGGAGGTCCTCTCGGGGTGGTCCGACGACGCGCGGGCCGAGGCCATGACCCTGCTGGGCAGCCTCGCCGACGCAGGGGCCGTGCACGAAGGCACGGCCCGCGGGCCAGGCCCGGCCGAGGCAATGCTCGGTGCCCTGGGCCTCGGGGCGCAGGCGTCGGCCCACCTGCGGGACCTGCGGGTGGGGATCGTGGGACTCGAGGGTCCGGGAGCCCACGTCGCCTCGCTGCTCGCCGCACAGGGCGTGGGTGGGTTCACCGTGATCGACCCGTTCGAGTGCACGGATCACGACCTGCAGCTCTGGCCGGTCGCACCTACCGGGGCAGTTGGCCGGGCGCGTCAGGACAGCGCCGCGGACCTCGTCGGCTCGGCCGACGTCCACACCCCTCTGCTGGGACGGTTCACTCGGGAGGACCTGTCCGCTGCCCTTGCTGGCTGCGACGTCGTGGTGCACACCTTCGATCGCGGATTCTCCGCGAGCGCGCTGTGGTCCAACTCGTTCGCCCTGGCCGAGCAGCGGCCGGTGGTGTTCGGTCAGGTGGAGGGTCATCGGGCTGTCGCCGGGCCGATGGTGTTCCCGGGCGAGGGGCCCTGCTACCTGTGTGCTCGGATGCGTACGTTGGGTTGCGTGGACGACTTCGAGTTCGAGATGGCCGTCGAGGAGGAACTGGACCGGGGCAGGATGCCCGGGCTGGCTGGGCAGGCATCGTTCCCCGCTCTGTCCGCGTGGCTGGGTTCGGTCCTGGCCCTCGAGGTGACCAAGGCGATGCTCGGTGTGGGGCGCCCGGCGCTTGTCGGTCATGTGCGGGTCTACGACGCTCTCGAGTCGCGTGCCGAGGATCATGCTGTGCTGCACAACCCGCAATGCCCGGCCTGCCGAAAAAAAGGCCGCCGACCGGGCACCCCTCGACCCCAGGGTGATCCGGGCAGTTCTGCCGAGGGGTTGGTCAGCCTGCGCGACACACTGGTGAGCCCCCGCACCGGCATCATCCGCGAACTGAACGCCATCCCCCGGGACACCACGGAATCGGCGTGGCCGATCGTGGTCCGCGCGGAGCTGTCCAACCACCGCTTCCTCGGCCCGGACGACGAGCCCTTCGAGGTGTGCTCGGGCAAGGGCGTCACCATGGCGCAGGCCATCACCTCCGCTCTGGGTGAGGGGTGCGAACGGTATGCCGGGGCACGGGTTGACCCGGGGCGGATCACGAGGTCAACTCCCCGCGACCTGCCCGGCGCCGCGCTGGGCGCCCACGACCTGGTCCCATTTGCTGACGATCAGTACCCGAAACTGCGTTACGCGGAGTGGTCCCAGGACACGCCCCTGGACTGGATCGAGGGACATGACGTGGCCAGCGGGGAGCCGGTCGCCGTCCCCGCGATCGCCGCCCTGATGCACTACTCGGTGCACTCCGGCCCGGAGTTCCTGTTCCCGATCACCTCCAACGGCCTGGCTGCGGGTCCCTCGGCAGAGGCTGCAGTGGCCGCTGCCGCCCTCGAGGTGATCGAGCGTGACGCCTTCGTCATCGGCTGGATGCAGCGCCTGCCGGCCTTGCGGGTGCCGTTCGCCGAGATCACCGACCCGACCGTGCGTCGCCTGGGCGCCGCGTACGACCGCCGTGGTGTCGCCCTCGAGCTCTACCGCCTGGCGACTGACGCGCCCGCGGCCGTTGTCGCCGCGATCGCCGTGGACCGGGTGGGCCGGCCCGCGGTCGTGGTCGGCCTCGGGTGTGACCCGGATCCGGTCGGCGCATGCCGCAAGGCCGCTCTGGAGATAGGCCAGGTCCGTCCTGCGCTCAAGGCTCGGCTGCGCGACCCCGAGACGGTCGCGCGGTTGGCCGAGCTGGTGGCAGACCCGGGACGCGTGACCGACATCGAGGACCATGACCTGCTGTACGCCCACGAGTCCATGACTCAGAGCTTGGACTTCTGGCGGGACTGCCCGACCTCGACGGCAGCCCTGGCCGGGGGCTTGGCGGCACCCAGTGTCTTGGAGCACCTGGTCGCGGGGCTGACGGCGATCGACCGCAGACTGATCGCCGTGGACCTCACCGCGCCTGAGCTCGAGGCCCTGGGGATCCATGCCGCGCGCGCACTCATCCCGGGCTTCCAACCGATCCATTTCGGCGCCGCCGAGGCGCGCCTGGGTGGCACCCGCATGTACAGCCTGCCCGAGAATCTCGGCCTGCCCACACTGTCCCGGAGCGCGGCGGGACTCAACCCCGACCCGCACCCACTGGCATGAGCATCGACCCGCCGTTCCGCGACGGCCAGCCGATCGCCTGGACCTTCCACCGGGCCACCTGCCGCTGGCTGCACAATGTCATCGAACCACCGGAGTCCCGCGCACCGATGGCGTCCCATGAGGACCTCGACGCGCCGTTGACCAGGCTCCCGGAGCCCGCGCCACTGGACACCGGACTCGGCAGCCTGCTGCGCGACCGGGTGTCCTGCCGGGTCTACTCGTCTGACCCGATTCCCCTGCGGGACCTGGGCACCCTGCTCTGGGCCGCCTACGGGTCCACCGGACGTGCGGAGTTCGGGCCGCTGGAAGTCACCGAGCGGCCGGTACCCTCCGGAGGAGGGCTGTATCCGCTCGAGGTGTACGTCCTGGCCAGATCTGTGCGCGACCTGGCCGCGGGGGTGTACCACTACGTCCCGGTCCACCACGGCCTGGAACGACTACGCGATGAGCCGCTGCCCCGCACCTTCCAGACCTACCTGTTCATGGGCCAGCACTGGGCCACCGACGCTGCGGCAGTCGTCGTGATCACCGGGGTGCCCGGGCGTTCCCTGTGGAAGTACGGCGACCGGGGATACCGCTACATGCTGCTCGAGGCCGGGCACGCCATGCAGAACCTCAACCTGGCGGCCATCGGGCGCGGCCTTGGATCGTGCAACCTCGGCGGCTTCTTCGACGACGAACTGGCCGCGGTCGTGCGGGCCGACATCGAGGGGGAGTTCCCCCTCTACGCAGCCGCGGTCGGTACTCCCGCGACCCCGGACCGCCTCGAGCAGCGCTCGATCGAGCAGTGATCAGCCTGGGAGGTCGACCTCCCACCCAGCGACCGGCGCGTAGCCACGGGCGCCGGCGAAGTAGACCACCCCGCGGCCGGGTGCCGGCTGGAACCGCAGCGTCGCGTAGCCGTCGGGACCTACGGGCTCGGTGACGACCTCCGTGCGGCCCTGTTCGTCCTCGATGCGGATGGTGACGGTGCCGTCATTCGGCGGAGGTCCGCCAGCGGGGGAGGTCACCTGGACCTGCAGGAAGCCCGGGCCCTGCTCGACTATCCGGATGCTTGACGCGACGGCGGTCCGCGCCGCCAGGGTCACACCGGAGGTCGGCCGAACGACGCAGCCGTTGCTCGGCAGCCACGATCGCATCCACGTATGTCCGTCCGGGTACTCACGCTCGATCGCGTCCCAGATCGAGGTCGCTTTGGACTCCACCTCGACGCGTACGGCGCGGGTCTGGCCCGGTTCGAGGTGCACCCACTGGTGGTCGGCGAACGACCGGTAGGCGCTCGTGTCCTGGTCGAGGTCGATGAGCGCGTCGACCGCGTAGGGCAGCGGGTTGTGGACGTCGACGTAGGCCACCTCGCGAGTGGCCGGCGACGCGGGCTTGGAGAAGACCTCGAAGTAGTTGGACTGGGCCAGGTTGTTGTCGACGTCGGGCTCGTCAGCGGCAGCGGTGGGCACCCTGACGTAGCGGTCGATGCGGGCCTGCACGCAGAAGTGCCGGTCGGACTCGGGTGACCAGTTCCGGGAGAACTCCACCGTCTGGCCGGCCTGCACGTCCGCGACGACGGGGTCGCCGAGTTCCTCCCAGCGCTCGGAGTCGGTGTCGTCGGTGTTGAAAGGCAGCACCTTGAACCGCACCGACACCTTCGGCGCGTCGAGCTGGCCGCCGTTGTGGACGGTCGCCACGACCCGGTTCGGCCCGATGATCGGCTTGTTCAGCCAATTCACGTCCTTGTCGCTGAGCTCGTTGCGCACCTGGATGTCCGGGCTCTTGTAGTCCCCAGCCTCGCCCCGGTTGTTCACGAGGTATGGGTCGGGTGCGCTCACCGCGCCGACGCGGACCCGGACCTGGGCCTCGGTGGGGGTCATGGCGATCACGTCGAGCCTGAACTGTGACAGGTTGTCGCCCTGAACGTCCAGGTGCTCATAGTCCTGCCCCGCGGCCAGCAGGGAACCCTCTCCGTCGCGGTCGTCGAGGAGCAGGATGATCGGGGTCCGCTTGTTAGCGGTCACCGGCGGAGTTCCGTACCGGGTGGCGTCGTAACCGAGAACCTTCCCGCCTGGGAATGCTGCCGCGGCCCCGTCGCCGAGCTTGCCGGCCTGGCCCACGCGGTACTCGAAGAACCAGGACAGGCCCGGCGACACCTTGAGCTCGACGGCTGCGAATCGACCTCCGGTGGGCAGACCCGAGGACAGCGGCGCCAGGGTGATCGACTCGTCGGACTGGATGCCGTGCGTGTAGGCCTTCACATGCCCAGCGTCCAGGAATCCCAGCAGGAGCTTGTGCCGGGCCGACAGGTGCGGCAAGCCGGACTCGTTGGCCATGAGCTCGCGGACGGTCAGTTGCCGTGCTCTCATCTCGTCGGTGAAGTTGGGATCGCTGGCGGGCATGTACAGGTCGGGCAGGCCGAGGGTGTGGCCCAGTTCGTGTGCCGAGACCTCGACATTGGTGAAGCCGAGCCCCGGGATCGTCAGCTGGTCGTGGGGCATGCCCACCTTGCCCAGGGCGACCTTCGCGTCTGTGCCGTCGGGAGCCTTGACCTCCACTTTGTAGACCTGGTCCGCGGCGCGGGGCCAGATGAAGTTCGCGACGCTGCCCGAGCGGAAGACGAGGAACAGGGCGTCGACCGCGGTCCAGTCGATGCCGCCGGCCCCCTGAAGTGCGGTGACCACGCGCTGCATCACGTCGTCCTTGACCAGCCATTGGGAGGTGCCGGTCGGCATCGTGAACCAGTCGGTCCAGGTGCCGTCCAGGCTGATCGGTCCCTGGACCGCGCCGCCGGCGAGCTGGATGCCCAGGCGGTTGCCCGACATCTCCCGGTAGAAGTCGTTGAGGCCGTTGGTGCCGACGAGCACGTCCTGCCAGGTCTTCTTCGCAGCGTTGACCAGCGGGCCGACGACACCTGGTCCTGCTGCTGTGGGCCAGCGGGCGTCTTTGGTGTCGACCAGCGCGGCCACGACCCGCCAGGTCGTCAGCTTCGCGCCATTGCGGTCCCTGGGGATCTTCAGCCCGACGTCATCCACGCCGCGCCTGAGGGCAAGGGTCTGCAGGAGGGGCGGCCTGGTGGGGCCCTCGACCCACACCGGAGGTCCGTCGACAGGCGAGAGGCGGTCGAAGTCGACGGTAAGCGGTCCGCGGCCGAGCTCGGTCAAGGTGGTCGCGTCGCGCACGACGACGTCGGTCTGCCCGAGCGAGGCGTGGGCGAGCAGGCGCACAGTGGGCCGGCTCGGGTCGGCGTCCACAGTGGGGTGCTCGTCGATGGTCACCAGGCCGGTCGGGTCGGTGGCGATCTTCAGGTCCGCGCGCGTCCACCCGGTCACGCCGGTGTCCAGCTCGACGTCCGCCCACGACCCGGGCCACAACGGTGCGGTGGGCGTCGACACGCGCACCCCGGGGGTGAGTCCGCCGGATGCATCGAGGGCGATCACGCGCCCCTGACCGGTGACGACCAGCAGCCCGCCCACGACGATGGCGTGCGAGGGCTGCGTGACGCCGCGGCCCACGAGGCGATCCAGGGAGGCTGTCGCCGCGGTGACGTCGACGATGCCCACACGGTTGGCCGGCGCGCGCTCGGTGACGAGCAGCCGGGTGCGGGCCTCGTCCGCCCAGGAGAGGAAGAAGGGGGAGACCAGCCCGGTCAGGATCGGCGTCGCGGTCCCGTCGGGGTCATGGCGGGTCAGCGAACCGGTGCCCTGCTGCGTCACGTACACCTCGCCGCCGGCGCCGACCGCCACACCGATCGGCTGGCTCAGACCGGTGAGGGCGTCGGAGACGACTCCGCTGCTGAGCTCGCCGCTCACCACACGCCCACCCGAGAAGTCGACGACCAGCGCCGAGTCCGGACCGTCCCAGACAACCTGATGGGCCATACCCAGCCCGCTGGCCACGACCGTCGCGTGCGCCCGCCCGGGGCTGAGCAGGTCCTGACGCAGCAGCACCCCAGTCCGCTCGGTGATCAGCGCCTCGTCGCCGACGACGGTGACTCCCTCAGGCTGGCTGTACCCGTCGCCCCACGTCTCGAAGTCGCCGTGCTCGACGGTGAAGGCCAGCAGGCGCCCCCCGCCCCAGTCGGCTGCCAACACGGTGCGCTTGTTCCACACACC
This sequence comes from uncultured Actinomycetes bacterium, assembly GCA_963788325.1. Lineage (GTDB taxonomy): Bacteria > Actinomycetota > Actinomycetes > S36-B12 > CAIYMF01 > Prado023. Next base: position 23,815 of record CAWBGJ010000014.1, on the reverse strand, counting down.
CGCCCCGACGACCGTCCCAGCCGATCCGTCCGCCCAGACCTGCGGCTCACCCATGGGAACCCTCCTCTTGTGGACTTCTCGCCCTGGCTGCATCCCCGTCCTATTGCGGACCTTCACGGACGGGGGAGTGTGACATCCGCGCCAAGCATGCCCACGGCCGGAGGCGGGATCGGTAGGGAATGCGGAGGCGAATCTCGGCTGGCACGGGCCCCACGCCTCCTCGTGCGAATACAGTGTGATCTGTATCACATTCTGGTCCTTGAGAGGCTACTCCAAGCCAACGGCCAGCGAAAGCCCCGCGGCACCCACGCCTGCGATCTGCGCTGAACCGGGGTGCCCCCGGAGTTGGCGGGCGGCAGAAGTCCCTCGGGGACTCAGACCTCCAACCCCCGAGGCGGCGCGCTGTGCTGGAGTCACATGCCCCACCCGGTATCCATCTCGGCCGGTGTTCCGTCTAGGTCACGTGGCCCCGGCAATGGGCTGGGGCGGGATGCAAGATCGATGACTACCAACGAAGCACGCTCGACCGGATCATCCGGTCCCGAGCGAAGAGCTCCTCGAGCTCGTCGAGGCCCGGTGGCGCGACGACGAGTACACGGTGGACCCTGGAACCGTCGTCGAGCGGCAAGAGACCCGCGAAGACCTGCTGGACGCTCTGGCCCACCTGCCCACCTGCCCACCTGCCCACCATCTACCGGTCTGCGGTCGTGCCTCACACGCCGAGGGGTTGACCATCGCGGAGATCGCCGAGGTGGCCGGCATCAGAGTCCCCGCGGCCAAGCAACGGCTGCGCAGAGGGCGGATGATGCTCGTCAGCACGCTGGCCGACGACACCCCGCGGACGCAGAAGGGAGTGCCGATGCGCTGCTGTTGAGGAGGCGTTCGACGTGTGCAGTGTGGGGGCCGGGGTCGCCGTGCAGCCGACGGCGCAGGGTGTCTGCGCCGTCTACTCCGGTGCGGTTTGTGGCGTCCACCGGGGGCTGCCAGTGGGGTGAGCCGCGGCGCATGTTCACGGCCCTAGATGCGGAAGCGGGCGACCTGGACGAGGTTCCCGCGCTCGAGGCTCGCATCCTGCCTGCTCGGTGGCGGTTACTGGTCGTGGCGTCGGGGGTAGATGCCCTGCACGCAGATGATGTAGTTGATCGGGGCCTGTTCGGACCCGAGGGGGGTCAGCGGGGCCAGATTGGGCAGGTTGAAGGTGGTCTGGCCGTCGCCACCGTATTGGGTGCCCAGCAAGGTGAACAGGGCCGTGTTGGCTCGAATTTGCAGGACTTGCCCCTGGCAGAACTCCCAGTTCTCGGGGGCGAAGTTCCCGGCGAAAAGCTTGATCTCGGCCATTAGGGCATCGTCCATGTGCACTCCTGCGGGTCGGGGGCCAGCTGGGCACCGGTGCTTGAGCCTATGGTTTCCGTGACAATGATGACGGGGTTTGGGAGGGATCCGTCCGGGTGAATTGCCTTGAGCCCGGCGCCGCCCGGTACGGGCGTGGATCATGGAGGGGTGTGACATTCAGTTGTGCGTTTTGCCTTCATGGGAGTGACCCGTTTGGTTACTTGCTGTCGACCAAGGCTGCGGCTGCCGCTTTGGTCACCTTGCGCCCGAACGCGTGCCCAGTGAGGCGGAGCTCCACCGTGTCGAGGTCGCCGAGCGTGACGAAGCGGTTGAGCCCGTCGGCGAGCCCGAAGTCCAGGGTCCACGTCGTGAACGGACTGAGCGGGGTGTAGTCCTGGTCGGCCACCAGACCCGGCTCGATGACTGGGTCGGTGCGCTCGGGGTCGTAGCTGTACCGGTAGGACACCCCACGCGGAGCGGCGTTGAACCGCAGCACGTCCTTGTCGGCGAGGCAGTCGACTGGACGAACTTGGCCCTCGCCCATCAACCGGATGGCCACGTAGGGCTCGTCCGCGGGACCGCCCTTCACGGTGGGCAGGCGCACCTCGACCGCGTCGAGCTTGACCAGGGTCATGTTGGCGAACTGGGGGTGGTCATGAGGCAACGTGAACGTCATCCGCCCGGTGTCGGCCAGGCCTGCGAACGCTGCCGGTTGTTCGGCCCTGGCCAGGATCACCTTCACGCCGGTGAATGGTCCATACGGCCGCCCGACTGAGTTGAGGAAGCCGTCGTATGCGGTGAGCAGCCGGGCGTGGGTGTCGGCGATGGCGCCGATGTCCAGGTCGCTGATGTTCTCGAGCAGCGATGCCTTGGAGACCCCGGAGTGGAAGTAGAACGCGCGTGTCTCTTCGTAGAGTAGGTCGACGAGGTTCTGCTTGGACCAGGTCAGCGCGCTCTTGAAGAAGCTGATGTAAGCCGCGGGGATGACTGATTCCGAGTTGCGGCTGCGCTCGACGTTGACGGTCGCGATCTGGGCGCTCACCTGGTCGCGGTGGGTGGCGAGTGCGGCCTTCTGGACGAAGAGCGCGTTGTAGGCCAGCACCTTCTCGTTCCTGGTCTGGCAGAGGTCGAGGAAGGCCCGTACGGCGTTGCGCAGTGCCTTGGCCTGGGCCGGGAACTTCTCCATCAGGGGTTTGATGGTCTCCTCGAAGTCCTCGCGGACGGCGAGGATCTTGACCGAGTCGGGCTTGCCGGCGGCGATCGCATTGTCGACTGCGTCGAGTTGGGAGGCCAGGTCGTTCAGTGTGGATGTTGTGGCCTTCATCTGGTCGATGACGCTCTTGAGTTGGCCGGCCGCCTCGGCAGCGGCTTTGGCCTGGGCCACGATCTTGGCGATCTCGGCTGCGCCGGTGATCTCCGAGACCCCGTTGAAGGCTCCGGCCCCGATGGCGACGACCGCCGAGATGATCTTGATGATGTTCTCGAGGGAGCAGTTGTCGGCGATCTGATGGTTGATCAGGTCATCGAGGGTCTGCTCGTCGCGCTTCATCGTCGATACCTGGGTCTCGATGTCGTGCTGCAGGCTTGCCATCGCCGACTCGCAGTCGGCGATCTGTTGGACGAGGACGCCTTCCACGGCATCGGTGTTGGACAGGTCGTTCGTGAGCGCTTGGATCGCCCGGTCGAGCGCGCCCAGCCTGGCCTCGACCGTGGCATTCGTGTCGACGAACGTCGCGTGCTGCTGCTCCACGATGTGCCCCAGGTCGATCAGTTCGGTCACCCGGCTCTGGGTGCGGGTCAGTCGCAGGATCGGCACCCAGTTGTAGGGACGGCCGAAGTAGTCCAGGCCGCGCTGGAGCCGCAGGAGCTCTACTTGGGCTGCGTTGCGGATCGCGGCACGGGTATCGCGATCCTGGGGAGTGAGCGTGTTCTTGGCGTCCTTGGCAGTGACCGTGGCCGGGCAGATGTGGCACAGCCACAGGGACACGGTGGCCGCGAAGGCATAGTCATGCGCGTTCTTGGCGTTGAGGTAGGTCAGCTTGGCTTCTCGCTGCACCATGAGCAGTTGGTCCAGCGCAAAGCTCGGTGCGATCACGTCGTACGACGTGGGCGCGCCCGGATTCTGCCCGGGCGACACGACCGCGTTGTTGACGGTGACCGACCCGCCGACACCGTTCGTGCCCACCTCTCCGGTGAACCCCGCAGGACCACCAGCGTCGCCGCGCGACCCGTCAGGGCCGGTCGCGGTGTGCCCGTAGTTGCCCGACATGCTCACGTCGGTCACGAGGAAGTCTGCACCGGTGCCGCCGTCGCCCCCTTCACCTTGGGCACCGGGGGCGGCGGGGTCGCCTCCGGGGCCCCCGTCCGTGCACAGGATGACCCGAACGGCTGCCCCCCGAATGACGTCGAGGGTCACGGCTCCCCCCTTGCCTCCAACACCCGAGTGGCCGGCGTTGCCGGCCCGGCCACCCGGGGTGCCCTTCTTGCCACACGTCACCTCCGGAGCCGTGACGCCGGCGCCGACGTCGTAGACCTGCTCGTTGGTCGGCCTTCCGTCCGCGCCTTTGCTGCCTTTGACGCCGGGGTGACCATCCTGTCCACGGCCGCCGATCCGTCCCCGGGCCAGCACCACGAGCACCGGGGGTCGGTCGCTGTGCAGTCCAGTCCGCAACTCGGCGACGGCGCCTGCGACGGACTGCTTCAGAGCGGCCGCGACCGCCTGCCGCAGCCGGTCGGGCAGTTCGTCCTGCGCGTTGACCGCGCCGGGGAGAAATTGTCCGATCGCCGCGAGGTCGCCGGTGAGCGATGGGGTCTGGGTGACCGGCACGCCCTGGGGGAGGCTGACCACGACCGTTGGATCGCCCAGGGTCCACGCCTGCTGGTCGATCGGCACGGTGACCTCGACCTCGACGCTGAACGGTCCGACTGCGAGGGGCGTCGTAGGGGTCGTCCCGGTCAGGCTCGCAGGGTTGTCGATGCCCTGGATCTGCAAGGTCGCCCCCGACAAGTCGCCGGTCAGCCCGCTCGCGACGATGTGGGCGACCGCGCTGGCGCCGTCCGCGGCTACTCGTACCCGCTGCACGCTCAGGACACCAAATCCGCCCAGAGTCACCTCTGGCACCTGCAATGTGGCGAACAGTTGTGTGAAGGGCCACTGCTGCGGGCCGCCGTCAAAGGGGCTCCGCATGTGCAAGACCGTCATCGAGAAGCTTGGGATCTTGACCGCCGGCGCGGTGGCGAGTGCGGCCGTGAGGCGTGCCGACAGCTGCCCCGGGACGTCCAGCACATCCACCGACGGACCGGCGTCGCTGATCGTGTCATCCTCGGTGAGGAGCTGCTCGACCACAATGGTCACCGTCCCCCCGTCGCCGCCCGAGGTGGCATCGGCCCCGGGCGACCCCCCGGCGCCGGGGCTCTCGTCCTGCTGCTGGGGCAGATCACCGGCAACGAAGCCCACGTCCGCATCGCTGCCGGACACGTCGATGACGGCACCCTTGGCCAGGACCAGTTTCCGCGCGACGATCTTCAGCTGACGGCCAGGAAGAACCAGGGGCGTCTTCAGGGTGAGGGTGTCGGCGTACACCGCGATATCCAAAGGCGCGGCGGTCCGCCGCTGAGGAAGGGCTGACGGCTGGTGGACGAGGTCGGCCTGGGTCAGCTCCCGGTCGATGCAGTAGATCGACCTGGTCGTGGCGTCTGTGACTATGACGGGGAGCTCGTGGAGGGTGCTGCGTACTGGGCCGGTGTCCATCGCGGAGTCTCTCTCTCGGGCAGGAGAACCCGGGCAGAGACGCCCCCGCCCGCACGGCCCGACGGGGCAACGGTCACCCGGCGTGGCCCATCGTGGCATCTGCGGTCCACCCACGCCCAGCGAACCGGCGGCGACCGGCCAGCTTTCGCTCCGGTGGCCGGCGCGAGGTCCCGTCCACCGCGGTAGCAAGACGGAACCGGGTATCCCGCACCGGCGGTGTCAGGAGGGTCAACTCCAGTTCAGTGACACGGGGTTGATGCACAGGGCCTGAGGTCCTGGATCAGCTGGAGAAGGTGCCATCCTGCGGCCGAAGCGGTCTGGGCGGCTCAGGGCGGGCTGGTTGAGGACAGCCGGGTTTGGACCATGGACTCCTGTGTGCAGGTTGGGTACCTTGTCCCGCACAGGGCCCGCCTCGCAGGACCCTGATCGTGGGGCCCTGGCCTCCGACGAAGGGAACGCCGATGTGCGCAACTCGTCCGGACCTCGCCGATCAGACTGAGCGAACGATCCGCGCCCACATCGGGCGGGGCGTTGCTGTCCCCGACCGTCTGCGCGACGCATTCGAGCGGGCGTACGGAATCGACCTCGACAGTGTGCGACTACATGACGACCAGACAGCCGACAGCCTTGTTGGCTGTATGCGGGCGGATGCGTTCACCGCCGGTGCCGACATCTTCTTCCGGGCAGGGGCCTTCCGCCCCGACTCCGACGCCGGACTCGAGCTGCTAGCCCACGAGGTCGCCCATGTGGCCCAGCAGGCGAACCGCCGCCCGCCGTGGACGATGCAGCGTGCTGAGGCCGAAGCGTGCGCCGTCGCCCGGGCTTTCACCAGCGGCCGGCTGCCGACTGAGCGCCGGTCTGGGCAACGGGCGAGACCACTGGCCGGTGGGGACACCCTCGTCGTCCAGTGCCATTCCTCGTGGGAGCACCGGATGCTGGGTGACCTGCGCACCCTGGACTTCGCCACGATTGCCGGCGGAGGTGCTCAGCGCAAGGCCTACCTGGTGCGTCTCCAGCAGTTCCTGGCCATGTGGTACAAGAATCCGAAGGCGGTCACTGCAGATCGGATCATCCACGAGTTCCCCGACCTGCGTCCTCTGCGACTGCGCGGCAGTGGACTGGTCGTCACCTACGGCGAGCTGAACACACTGGCGGACTACTTGGCCTCGCCAGCCGAACTCGACCGCATGCCGGAGCAGTACCTCCTGCCGATCCTCCAGCAGGTGCGTCAGGAGGGGTACGCCTGGGTCACGTGGGTCATCGAGGACCAGTGGCTGGACAAGAAGGTCTACTTCGGCGGGTTCGAGGGCTCGGTGGCCGACACCCTGGGCAATGACACCGCCGATGCGATCTGGGAGACCCACAAGCTCGAGGACTTCACCCGGGCCTTCGGCCCCCGGGGGATTGACCACTACTCCGGGCTCTTGGCCCGCAATGCCTGTCACTTCGCACCACACTCCTGGTACCGCTGGGAGCAGTTCCACCTCCAGGCTCGGGCCCTGGCCGTGGAGGCCTTCCACGCGACCGGCCAGCGCAAGGACCGATTGACCAACCTGGCCTGGATCCACCACGGGTACGCCGATCACTTCCTGCACGACTCGTTCGCCGCCGGGCACCTCATCAACAAGACGCTGGTGATGCAGTGGTACCTCGACTGGGTCGGCAACACGTGGACCCCGGTGCCTGACTGGGACCTCGTGCAGTTCATGACCCTCGACCGCCAGCCCGACCTCGCGGGGCGGGCCCTCTACTCAGCCTTCGCCAACCCCAGCCTGCGCGGCGAAGTCCGTGACCCGCAGACGGCCAGTGAGCACTGGTCGCTGGCCCAGCGGATGGCGGTCTCCGGGGTGCGCGCCGATGGCAGCACGCTGGGCGGGTCCTACAAGCGGTGGTTGGCCTTCCTGAGCGCCGGCGTGGTGCAGGCCGCCAGCAACACCATCCACGACAGCTTCAACTCCTCCTCGCTGTGGGTGTCCTCCCCGGGCCACCCGGACCCGTACCAGATCTGGGGCGACAACACGATGATCAAGGGTGGCGGCGGGTACCAGATCGCCAGCGCCACCGCCCAACTGTCGCAGCAGTCCCTGCGCGACCTGCTCGACCATGGCACGACCACCGTGGCCACGGCCGACATCGCCCAGCACTTCCCCTCCCGGGTGCACCCGGCGAAGGACGCGGGACCACGGAGTCTGGAGCAATGGGCCTACGGCGGAAGGGACCAGGCGAACCGCCTCTTCGACGGATTGAAGAACCGGGCAGTGGGTAGCCTGCGCGTCCGTCTGGCCCCGGTGAACATCGACAGCACCGGTGGCTGGCGCTGGGAAGCCGTCACGGGCACGGCGGCGGACATCGCAGTGGGCGGCGACGGGGTCGTGTGGTCGATCGGGGCCTTCGGCTCTGATGGCAACGGACTCGTCCAGCGCTGGGACCCGACGTCGTCGTCGTGGACGTCGCACCCCGGCGCCGGGGTACGTATCGCCGCCGACGGGGACGGCGTGGTCTGGGTCGTGAACGCTGCCGGCTACACCTACCGCAAGGCCCCGGGCTCGCAGGCCTGGGAGGTCGGCGAGCGGCCGCAGGTGGCCAACGTCGAGGGCATGCTGGAGATCGCAGCCGCGACCGACGGTTCCGTGTGGGGCCTGGCCAAGGCACCCGTGGCCGGCGGCCGCCAACTCATGCGCTGCGTCCCCGGCAACGGCACCCACACCTGGCTACCCGTCAGCGGCGGCGCGACCGCCGTGTCGGTCGGCCCCGACGGGCTGCCATGGGTCGTCAACGACGCGGGCGCCATCATGAACCTGATCCCCGGGGCCGGAGCGGACCGGTACAACGGTGGCGGGGCAACCTGGATCGACGTCTCGGTCCAGGATCGACGGGCCAGCGATGTGGGACTGGGAGTCGGGACCTTGGTGCGCGCATGGGTCACCACTGACACGAACATCTACGCGTGGAACGGCCGACAGCCCAACCAACCAAGGTCGGGCACGACACTCAGGCTTGGGTGGGAGAACATCGGCGGCGGGGCCGTCCGCGTCGCCACGGGACCCGACGGGCTCCCGTGGGTGGTCAACAAGGCGGGCAACGTCTATCGACTCCTCGCCGCACCCACAGCCACAGCCGAGTTCGCCACGGGCGATGCGGGCAAGACCACGGGCAGCGCCATGGCGACCGGCGGATCCCTATTCCAGGACGAGTCCGTGTCGATCAACGGCTCCACGGACCTCAGCAAGGTGATCGTCGGGAACAGCGGTGCTCGCGTGTACTCGATGCGGCTCGAACGCTCGCCCATCCCGGGAGTGTTCTACCGACTCCTCATCGACGGCCAGGGCCCGGCGGGAGCGCTCTCTGGTTCCATGTACATCTACATCGAGGACGAGGGCCGCTTCACCGAGTACAAGACGTTCTTCTCGCGAGAACGACACACCCTGACCATCGACTACAACGGCAAGAAGGCCGGGATCACACGGATCAGCTGGTCGGACGGGAACGATCCACGGCCACCTCGCTGACGCGCCAGCGTGGGGCGTGGCTGGTCCCTGGCTGGTGCAGCGCGATGGGAGTCCACACGTATGACTTCCGGTGGCTTCACTGAGTGTCGGTGTCCGCGTTCGTTGTCGCGCTGTCGGTTCCCGAGCTGCCCTTCACGATCTGTGTGATCTCGGTGGCCGCAGTGACCCCGAAGTGGGAGACGACGATCACCCCCACCAGGTAGGTGAAGTTCACGATGGCCGCCTCGGGTTCGGGACGAATGGCGGCGGGGACTGCCCCCTTGCGCGGTGGCACTTGGGGGGACAGGATGGCCGGGCAGAGGACGTGATCTGTCCCCGCTTCCACGGCCCAGCTCCTCGGTCGCGGTCCGGGCTCCGAGAAGGGAACGGCATGCCGCGCAGCGTCGAGGAACGCATCGCCTACATGAGCAAGCACCCGCCGGGGAAGGTCGGGCAGTGCGCCCACACGGTGTGGGAGAGCCTGGGAGTTCCGCCCCTCGGTGCCGCATCAGCTTCGGCCGCGGTGGTGAAGGTCCGCGCTGCCGGCCAACTCCACGCGGGCGGGAACCCGCCTCGAGGGTCAGTGGTCCTGTGGACCGGCGGGTCGCACGGATACGGCCACGCGGCGCTGGGCCTGGGCGGCGAGAAGATCCTGACGACTGACCCACCCGGCAAGCCCGGGGGAGTCGGCGAACAGCCGCTGTCCATGCCCAAGGACAAGTGGGGTCTGACCTACGTGGGCTGGACCACGTGGTGGGGTGTCGCACTACCCGCGCAATAGCACTGGCTTGGTTTGCCCAGAGGATTGAGTTGCCACGGGACCTCGGCTGCGGCCCCGGCGGTGAGCAACGCAGGCTTGCCTTGCCTTACTGTCGTCGAGGTCGGCCCGTGACCGCGCGCCGACCACCTCCCGGAGGAGCAATCATGGGCGATCTCAGTGCAGGGGTCCCGGTCGCCGGGACCGACGTGGGCAACGCGGTCGTTGTCCTGACAGCGATGGCGATGACGGTCAACAGGCAGCCAGGGTTCCCGGACGTGACCGCCACAGAACTCAAGGACCTCAACACACACCTCACGACCGCCAAGGGCCACGCGTCCGCGTGGATCGATACCTGGAGCGCCCAGGTATGGGACCGGCTCCAAGAGATCGTTCGGTTCGGCGAGGAGTTCGGCGACCTTCAGGGCGGACTGCTCGACGCAGCCAAGGCCATGGGCAACGAGTCTGCCTTCGCCCCCGACGAGATCGCCAAGGTGGTCACGATGCTGCAGGCGCTGCAGGGGTTGGTGGCCAACCAGGGGCAGCAGAGCAAGGACGTCTTCGTCTCGATCACCGCCTACGCGAGCGAGGTCGGCGGGGACTACTCCACGTTCCTGACCGACTTCAACACCGCCAACCGCGTGCTCGGCGGCGACGACGGTGCCATCACGCGACTCACCGACAAGATCTCTGCCGAGCACGACGCGATGAGCAAGGATCTGGCGATGATCGGCGGTGGCGCCGCGATGATGGTGGTCGGCATCCTGATCATCGCTGTGGGAGCGCTTGCCGAGTTCGCCACCGCTGGGGCGACCACTGTGGTTGTGGGCGCGGGGATCGCAGTCCTGGCCGGTGGGGCCGCGATGACCGGCGTTGCGGGCAAGGACTATGACGACAAGCTCGTCCAGATCGCCTCTGACGAGGTCGACCTGGCCAAGGACCAGGCAGAGATCGCGTTGCTGCACGGCGTCGGCACGCAGCTGACCAGCCTGACCACGACCCTGAACAAGGCACAGGCGGCCCTGGGCAACCTGGTCACGGCGTGGGAGGAGCTCGACAACGGTCTGCAGGCCGTTGTCGAGGATCTGCAGGACCCTGAGGACTACCTGGCCTCGGTGCGCAAGTCCCAGCCGAATGCCACCCCGGCCACGGTGGCACTGATCATCTCCGCCGAGATCGAGACCGCCGGCCAGGACTGGGCCAGCGCGGTGGCTCGCCCAGGCCTACCTGGTCAAGGGCCGCAACATCCCGCAGGTCGACACGGGAAGCGAGTTGCCGACGCAGGCCAACATCGTCAAGGCGGCCGCCGCAGCAGGCCACGCGGCAGCCCTTCCCGCCTGCGCGTGCGACGGCGATGGCCTGATGACAGCTCCGACGAGTGCCACGCCCGTGCCTGCCAGCCCGGCCGTCGCGGCCGCCGCGCAAGCAAGCGCAGACCGGTTCGCCCAGATCGACGAGCAGGTGGCCACGGCTCTGGGCGTGTCGGTCGATGCCAGCCTCCTGCCCAGCTTGGCCACTCACCTGACGACGCTGCACACCACCCTCGCCCAGTGGGTGGACCCGGTGCGCCCCTCGGCGACGAGGGCATTGCGCGCAGCGTTCACTCTCGACGAGGCGACGGTGGCCACCTGGCCGGTCGACCGCGCCGATCCTGCCGCGCTGGCCGCGTTCGCAGCCGCACTCCGGCAGGGCGTGGGCAGTTCGCAGGCAGCGGTGGGGCAGGTGGGGCAGATCGTCGCCCCGTTGCGCGCAGGCGTGGATGGCTGCCTGGCGGCACTGGGGACCGATGCGCAGGCGGTGTCTGCGCAGCTGGCCGGCGACCAGGACGTGCTCGACCAGCTGGAGGAGGAGATCGAGGATGACCAGGAGGCCATCGAGGAGTACCACGAGGACCCGTTCCGATACCTGCTGCAGGGCGGCGTGGACATCAGCGGCATCATGGGCCAACTGACCACTCTGATCACCTCGGACACCGACCAGCAGGCAGCGGTCGACCGGGCCCAGGGTGTGCTCACCGCCATCTCCCAGCTGACCGACGCGGGCGGGGCGTTGAACAGCCTGTCGTCCACGCTCGGGGGGCTGAGTACCTCGCTGGTCGACACGCAGACCGCCGTGGCCCAGGTGGGCAACACCCTCGCCAGCATTGTCGACGAGCCACCGCTGCCGCCGATCCTGGCCGCGCAACTGGAGAGCATGGTCACCGACCTCAAGGCGGCAGACTCCATCCTCACCTCGCTGGCCGGCACGGCCTGATCCGATTGGAGTGGAGCGAGACGGGCGGGCCGGGAACACTCACCCTCCAGGCGGCGCGCACCGCGGTCGTCAAGCGCCTGGAGAGCAAGGTCGAGGCCCCGCGGCGCGGCGACACGGTGGCGTCCCTCGTCGAGACCTACCGGCGCGACCGGCTCGCGGCCCAGGAGAGGGGAGACGAGGCGCACGCGGTCATCCTCACGCACATCGTCAAGGCGATCCCCGACCCGAAGCGGCCACCGTTCGGTGAGTGGCCGGCCGAGGCGGTCACGCGCTCCGACCTCGCCGGGATCGTCCGACTCGCGAAGCAACAGCGCGTGGTGAACGGGCACCGACACGGCGGCGCCGGGGCGGCGAAGGTCGTCCTGCGCCACGTCGTCGCCGTCTTCGCTCACGCCGTCGATGCTGGTCTGCTCAAGGGGTCGGTGGCTGTCGGCATGAAGCTCAAGACCTTCGGCCTCGACAACAGCGGGCGCGACCGCTTCCTCACCGCGGCCGAGCTGGCGGAGCTGTTCCGCGCCCTCGACCTGGCGGCGCTCCTCGACGGGAAGGCGAAGGCCGCTCGACTCAAGCCGGCCACGCGCCTCGCCATGGCCGCGCTGCTCTACACCGGAACGCGCACCGCGGCGCTGCTCAACGCGAAGTGGGAGGCGGTCGATCTGGCGAAGGCTACATGGACGATTCCGGTGGCCGATCAGAAGCTCACGGTCAAAGCCCGGAAGAAGGCCACGCCGCTCGACGTTCCGCTCTGCTCGACGGCGCTCGCGATCTTCGAACGGCTCAAGATGGAGGCCGGTGGGTCGCCCTGGGTCGTCACTTCGCCGGTGGAGCGCGACGACAAGGAAGCCGCACGCCTCGACGACAAGGCGCTGGTTCGCGCTCTCAACCGGATGCAGAAGGGCGGACGCCTCAAGCTCGGCCGGCCGGCGACGGTTCACGACCTGCGGAGGACGTGGAGGACGTGGGCCGGTGAGCTTGGAGTCCCCGTGGACCTTGCCGAGAAGGCGCTCGGCCACGTCAGGGCGAACCAGGCCGCCGGGTTCAGCGCCGCCGCCGACCTCTACGACCAGAGCAGGCCGCTCGACGCGAGGCGCGAGGCCATGGAGCTGGTGGGCGCCGCGTTCGACCGCATCATGCAGGGCAAGGCGGCGAAGGTGGTCCCGTTCAAGTCGGGCAAGCGGCAGCGTCGGAGCGTCGGAGCGATGAAGTAGAAACGAAGTAGGGCGGCGCCGCGCTAACGGCACCGCCCCGAAGTCGAGCCCTCGGGAGGTGGGCACGACATGAAGAAGACTAGCAAGAAGGGCCGACAGTCGCAGCAGGGCACCAGCGCCGACGCCACGACGTCTGCCGACTCAAACTATGCATGGGTCACCGGCCCCCCGAACGACGTGATTCTGTCCGACGTGCGGGGCTTCCCCACCAAGGTGTTGGATGCTGCAACCCCCGACGGGCGACGGGCCGTAGTGGCCCGCGTTGGGCGAGCCAAGGCGCGCTGCGGAGGCCGCGTAGCAAGAAGCCCCGGCGCGACTTGGAGTCGCGAGATCATGCGCCGACTGGAGATCGGCTACACGAACCGGCGAACCGCCAAGCACCTGAAGGTGCCGTCCGAGCCGCGTCGCTGAGGTTCGCAAAAAGCGCGTCACCGTAGGAAACGCGGGATCACCCGGGGCTTTACGCTTCGGGTCGTGAGCACGCGAAGCCGTCCCATCCGTATCCGCCCTCTGCGCGAAGCGCTGCGAATCAACCGCGTCGCGTTGGCCCGTCAGTCGGGCATCTCCACCACCACCATCCGCTATGCCGAGCGCGGCGTGCTCTCCGAGCGCACCGCCATGGCGCTCGCTCCTGTCCTGGGCGTGAAGCCGGAAGACCTCATCGAAGTGGACGGCCAGTCGTGAAGCGGCGCCCCGTGCAGGCAGGGGAGGGGAGCGCCGTCGCGGCCTGGCTCGACGCCGACGCCCTGTGCCGCCGCTTCGCGATCTCCCGGTCGAAGCTCGAGCGAGACCTACGCTCGGGCGCCGTTCCGCTGCCCGTGAAGCTCGGCCGCGTCCGGCGGTGGAGCCTGGTCGAAGTCGAAACCTTTGAGCGCCGCCTCCTGGCGGACCGCCCCCGGGGGAACCCGTGAGCGCCATCGACGAAGGCGGCGCTGCGGTCATCGCGATCCTGACCAGACCCGACCCCGAGCCGGCGACGACCGACGCGGAGGCCGTCGCGCTCCTCGACGACCTGTCGCGCCGGATGCGCGAGGCCGCTTCCGAGTTCCGCAGGCCGGCGGGCGCCATGACGGGCGGCGTCTGGGCCGAGTGGGCGGACGAGCAGACCCGAGAGAACCCGTCGCAATCGAGCGACGGCTAACGAAGCACAAGCCAACGGAGAACAACTCAAATGGCAGACACGGGATGGGTCGAGTACGAGCCGCCGTCGAAGTACACGAAGCTGACCGAGCCGGGCGACACGATTCGCGGCGTGGTGAAGAAGAAGTCGCCGGCAAGTACGGCCCCGAAGTCACGCTTCGCCCTGGAGGACGGCACGAGACGATCATGAGCTGCTCGCCGGCGCAGCTCCAGGCGTGGGCCGAGCACGCCGAGGAGGGCGAGTCCTGGGAGATCGCATTCGTGGAGGAGGCGCCCGCGAAGGACGGCAAGCAGGGGAAGAAGAAGTTCAAGTTCTTCCAGCGGGTGAACAAGGACGGCGTGCCGTTCTAGTCCCCTGGGGCGCCCTGGTCCGACGTGGGCCGGGGCGCTCCCCTTCACCGGAGCGCACCATGTCTTTTCAGCAATGGGCGGCGGCGGGATTCAGCGCAGAGCTGACGCCCGTACTTCGTGGCGACAAGAAGGCATTCCTCCCCGAGTGGACGACGCGGCCGACGCTCCCCGGCGAGCTGGCCGAGTGGGACCGCGGGCGCTTCAACATCGGCCTGCGCACCGCCCACTTCCCGGTCATCGACGTGGACGTGGACGACGGCCAGGTGGCCGACGCCATCGAGGCCGTGGTGAAGCGAGGTGGCCGGGCCGGCGCCTGTCCGCAGCCGGGGCAACGCTCGCCGGGCGCTCCTGTACCGGCTCGACGGGCCGCCGCTCCCGAAGCGCGTCATCAGCTTCACCCTGCCGAACGGCGAGGGCGCGAAGGTCGAGCTGCTCGGGGACGGCCAGCAGCTCGTGGTCGAGGGGCTCCACCCGGAGGGCAAGCACTACGAGTGGACGAGCCCGCCGGAGGCGGCCACGCTCCCGGTACTCGACGCCGACACCGTCGACACCCTGGCCGACGCGATCCGCGAGACCGTGAAGGCCGCCGGCTGCACCCTGCCGAACGGGAAGGCGCCGAAGCTGGCCGCGACGCCGGCCGCGGGGGAGTGGGTGGAGGTGAAGCTACCGCCCCCGACCCGCCACGAGACGTGGGACGACGTGGAGGGGCTCGCCCGGGAGGCGCTCGACCGGCTCGACCCGGACATGGCCCACAACGAGTGGCTCGACGTGGGCATGGCGCTCCACGCGAAAGACCCGGAGCGCGGCTACAGCGCGTGGGTGTCCTGGTCGTCGAGGGGGACGAAGTACCCGGGCGAGGAGGAGCTGCGACGACGGTGGGCGTCGTTCAAGCAGGGCGGCGGGATCTCCTTCGGCACGTTGCTCGCCATGGCCGGGCTCTCGGGCCGGACTACGCCCCCCGCCGGCACGGCCACCGTGACGCCACCGGGGACGGTCGTGGCGACGACCGTTAGCCTCCCGCTCCTCGAGCTCGGCTCGCGCCTCTTCGACGTGAAGCTGCCGAGGACCGAGTACGTCGTCCTGCCCTACGTCCCCCGGCGCGAGGTGATCGAGGTGTCCGGGCCGCACGGGCACATGAAGTCGTCGGTGACGCTGAACCTCCTGCTCTCGGTCGTCGACCGGGCGGCCATGGGGAGGCGTCCCGGTCATCCAGGGGCCGACGACGTTCATCACCATGGAGGACACCGAGGCCGTCATCCAGGCCCGTGCCCTGGCCTTCCTGGCCGGCGATCGAGGACCTGGACGAGCGCATGGCCGCCGAGGACGACATCCGGCGGCACTTCACCTACCTGTCCCGGGAGAAGGCGCAGCCCCTTGCCCTGACCTACACCGAGGGCACCCGGAGCACGTCGGTCGCGACCCACGTCGTTGACCACCTGACGCGCATCTTCGACGGCCGCATCCTCGTGTCCCTGGAGACCTCCTCCCGGCTCCACCCTGGCCCCGAGGACCACGTCGGCCTGGCCGCCCTTGCCACCGCCGTCGAGCGGATTGCCACGGCCACCGGCGCGTCGACCGCCGTGGGCCGGCACCACACCAAGTCGTCGGCACGGGAGGGAGCGGGCGACAGTTACGCCGGCTCCGGCGCAGCCGTGTTCTCCAACGCCGCCCGGTCGGTGCTCACCATCGAGCAGGACGGGCGCCGGAAGCCGAAGCCGGGGGAGGAGCCACCGGAGCGCGACCCGTTCGCGATCGTGCGCCTACGGCAGACCAAGCCCCCTCCGCTGGCCGCTCCCGGCGCTCCCGCTCGCATGGCGCCCGACGCTGGTGGACACCGACGTTGGCCGGCACCTCCACCTGGTGGCCGTCTCCGAGTTCCGAAGAGGCCAGGGAGGCCGGCTTGAAGCTCCTGCGACACCTTCACGAGGCCGGCGAGATCACCAAGAGCGACCTCAAGAAGTGCCCCGCCGTGCGGTCTGCCGTGGCGCATCGCCGTCGAGGCCATGGAGATGCTGCACGCGCAGGGCAAGGCGCGCATCTCCGAGCAGGTTCGCGGCAAGACGAACCAGAAGGCGTGGGTATGGACGCTCTCATGACGGCGAAGGGTGCCAAGGGTGCCAAAGAGTGCCAAGCCACCTGGCACCCTTTCCCACGAGGAGGAGGCGGACGGGCACTCCGAAGGGTGCCGTCCTGCCTCTTCCTAGGTGGCACCCTTTCCTGGGAGACACTTGAACCCCCCGAAGGTGTGGCCGCCATTCGCGCCCCTTTCGGCGAAGGGTGCCAAAGGGTGCCAACGGGCGAGGAAGGCCCTGCCCCATACGCTCCCCCGCCCATCATGGCGCTCCCCCCCTGTCCACGCTTCGTCTAGGCGCGCACGCACGCGGCCAAAACCCGCCCTCGGCTCCACGGTCCTCGAAGGCATCGGGGTGCGCGTCACCGGCCCTGGCGATCAGCGTGGTCCTGATCCTGCCCCCACCGTCGCCCGCGGCGGAGTAGGTCAGGCGCATGCCTGCTCGCGCACCCGCGAGACTTGCCCTTGCACGTCGCACCCGAGTGCGCGTGGACGCCGAGTGAAGTGGTCAACGTCCATATCGGGTACCGCATTCCACACGCGTCGGTACCTCGTCTCTCGCGTGCGCTGCCAATGCACGGGGATCTTGAAAGGACAAACATGACCCTCCGTCCAACGCGCGACCCCGACGACCTCGGTCCACCCCGAGCGGCGAAGTCTTCACCATCCTCGCCCACCTGCGCTCGCCGGTCTGCGGCGCTGCACGGCGTCCGGCTCATCCCCGGGGACGGCATCCTTCTGGCCCACGTGGCGATGCTTGTGGTCCGGCGTGCGCAGGGAGGCCGACGGCTGGGCGGCTGGCCGAGGCCGTCGTGCTCGCCGACCTGGCGCAAGAGCTGGCGGCCAACTACTGGCTCACCGTCCCCTCGTCCCTGCTCCCTGCCGTCGGGAGTGCGTGACCATGCCCGCGAGGCTGAGCCCCGAGGCGAAGATGGCCCGGGGGACGTACCGGCCCGGGAGGGAGCAGAAGTCGGCGTCGAGGGCGCATGGCGAGTCGGCCTCCGCGGCCACCGAAGGGCCTCCCGGCGCCGGAGCGGGAGGTGTGGCTGCAGCTCGCGTCGGCGGTCGGGCCGTCGGGCAACGGGACGTATTCGGAGTCGCACCTCCTGGCGTTCCGGCTCGCGGTGCGGGTGGTGACGATCGCGCTCACGGCAGACGAGTCAACGCCCCCGACGGCGGTCTCCCGTCTCCTCCAGGCCGCGGGCACGGCGCTCGGGCGCTTCGGCCTCGACCCGCAGTCGGTGTCCCGGGTGAGCCCGGCGCCGAAGCCGAGGAAGCCGTCGGCCTGTGACGAGTTCGACGTGAACAGGTTCGACCCCGGGTTCGACCCGCTGGCCGACTGACCGTGACCTTCTGCTCCGTTCCAGATTGCTTCCGAGAGGCCCACTCCGGGGACCTCTGCGCGGGGCATGGACGGCGCAGGGCACGCGGGAGGCCGGTCGCGTCCGCCCTCCGGGAGCCGAGGACCAGGTGGGGGCGGCTCACCGAGGCGGCGCTGGCCTACGCCGACGCCTGCAGCGAGGACGACGCCGAGTACCTCCGGCTGGCCCGCAACCTTCGGCGAGCGGCTCAGGCGTATGGCGATCCAGGACCAGTTGTCCCGAAGGGTGCCTACGGTGGCGAGAACGAAGCACCACAGGGCGCCGAGGGCGCGGGAGAGGGTTCTACATGAGTCACAAGGTCGATTCTCTGCGGCAGAAGTTGGGCGACATCACCGACGAGTGTCGGGTCATCCTGAGCGACGCGGAGCGCAGCGGTCGCGCCCTGACGCCGGTGGAGCAGTCGGACATCGCCCGGCTCAAGGCGCAGTTCGACGACATCGAGGCCCAGATCAGCGCCGCCGACCTCGACGAGCGGGCCTCGCGGGCGCTCCCGACGAAGACCTCCCCGACCCCGGTGGGCAACTGGAACGGCTCCAGGCCGGCCCGGTGTCGAGCTGGGGCAAGGACACCGGCGGGTTCCACTCCGTCGGCGAGTACCTCCACGCCATCAAGAACGCGTCGGGCGGCGCCATCGACCAGCGGCTTCTGAATGCCGTGACAACGTATGGCGGCGAATCGTGGGCCCGGACGGAGGTTTCGCCGTGCCGAGCGCCTGGAGTCAGACGCTCGTCGAGCTGGTGCTCGGCAAGGGCACGCTCATCGACCACCTCCACCCGTTCGTGACTTCCGGTAACATGCTGACGATCCCGATCGACGAGGGCTCGGCGCACTCCGAGTCGGGCATCACCGCGACGTGGACGCCGGAGGCCGGCGAGATCACCGCATCGAAGCCCGCGTTCAAGCTGGTGAACGTCGTCGTCCACAAGGTCGCCGGCCTCTGCCACGCATCGACGAGCTGCTCGAGGACGCGCCGAACATGAACGGCTACATCCTCGGCCAGCTCGCGAAGAAGATCCGCTTCACGGTCGAGGACGCGCTCGTCGCGGGCGACGGCGTCGGCAAGCCTCTCGGCCTGCTCAAGGGTCCGGGGCTCGTGGAGCAGGCGAAGTCCGCGACGGGCGCCACCGCCATCGCGCCCCGCGACCTCGGCAACATGGTCTCGCGGCTCGTGCCCGGCGCGTTCGCCAACGCCTTCTGGCTCATCCACGACACCGTGCTCCCCGAGCTGATGTCGCTGGTGGTGGGCACGACCCCACTCTTCCTGCCCGACTTCACCAAGTCGATCCCGATGACCCTCCTCGGTCGGCCCGTCGTGGTGAGCGAGTCGTCCAGTTCGTGGAACGTGTCCGGGGACATCGCGCTCGTCGCGCCGGAAGGCTACGGCCTGGTCGTGAAGTCGAGCGGCCTCCGCACCGACACCACCATCGCGTTCGGCTTCGACGCCGGGCTCCAGTCGTTCCGGGCCACCATGCGGATCGGTGGTCAGCCGCTCCTCTCGGCCCCGGTCGCCCGCAAGAACGGCGGCTTCACGCAGAGTCACGTCGTCACGCTCGCGGTGAGGTCGTAGCGCCATGAGCACCTTCAAGGAGAACGTCGCCAGCACCGGATCGGGCATCGTCCCGCAGTCGGTGACCGGCACCGCCGTGGACACCCCGAACGGCTCGTGGGCCATCCCCGCGAACACCCGCGCCCTGGTCTTCATCTGCTCGACCGGAGCGGGCGGCACCTCGGCCACCTACCAGGTCCAGACCGGCGACGACGCGAACGGTGCGACCCCGTGGACCTCACCGGCTACATCGTGGCGCACGGCGCGTCGGTGGCCGTCAGCCGGATCGAGGTGCCCGTCGGTGTCTTCCCGGCGGGCAAGTACGTCGGGATCAAGTGCACCGTGGTCGGGACCGCCGTGGTCTCGGCAACCTGTCACTACCTCGACGCGAGCTACCCGGCATGAGCGGCTAGGACTTCGAGGGGCGAACCCTGTCACGCCCAGGGCGGGAGCCGGAGAAGCTCTCACCCGTTCATCACCGCTCAGCCCGGAGCGGTCATGGCAGGGACCGGGCAAGCAGCACCGGAGGCCTCCCCTACTCCCCGCCTGGTGGGGGGGGCCTCCACCTTCCACGAACGGGCAGGACCCATAGCATCAGCCCTGCGTGACCGACTGGCGCTCCCGCTGCCGATGCTGTGATGCACCCCCGGCCCTGGGCGCGCGTGGTGCCCCGCGTGTCTAGCGTCCATCGACTATAACGGGGTGTCGAACGGCACGACACCGTGACCTACCAGGAGGCGAGGCGCCTCGGTGCTGCGGGACCTCTCGGCAGGCCGCTGCCACGTGGGCCTGGCAGCCTCGACGACTGACGACGGCCCACGCGTCGAGCTGCTCCGAGCCACCGACCGGCTGCACGACTGACACAATCGGTTCACGCGAATCAGGGGAGCCCTCCTGGCCGCTAGACGGCCGGGACATGGCGGGGGACGGTTGAGGCGCAGAGGCACCGCCCGCTGCGCTCGGGGCGTGGCGCCCGTAATCCCCCCGCGTGCGCCCGCCTCTGCATCCCGCGCCTTCTGGCAACGCCGGCTGTCCCTCGCACCTCACCGTTAGAACGTGAATCTCTTGGGTGCTGTAGGAGGGCTACACCTTCCGTCACTTCGCCGTTGTAGCGTCCCTCCAGCCGGTCACTTCCGATCGGCACTACCAAGGGGACGAACATGGCGAAGGCGAAGACGGGTGACCTCGACGCGCGGGAGCTGCGCAGGCTCCATGACCAGGCCGCGGCGATGTGCAGGGCGGCCGCCGATGTGCTCCAGGCCGGCGACGGTCTGACGCGGGGCCTGCTCCGGGATGTCGAACGCGCCGTCGGTGATTACCGGCGGGCGCTGGGGCAGCCTGAAGCGAACCGTGCTGTGGGAGCACCGGCCTGGCATCATTCGGCGCCTGGCCGGCAACGTCGCGCTTCGCCTCGCGCACGCACCGGCAAAAACTAGGGCGTCCCTGTAGGCGGTGCTGGTGGAAGCACCGACCTGGCCCGCCGTTTTCACCCTCGTTTTCACCCTCGCCCGCCGACCTCTCTCGACGACCGATAGCCGATCCGAAGGTGAAACTAAAAACCCCCGGTCTCCCGGGGGTTCGGTGTTGCTAGATGGTCGGGGAGACAGGATTTGAACCTGCGACCCCTTGGTCCCGAAGAAAAACCCGACGACTAGCGTACACCGGCGGTGAAGGGCGCATTTCCGTAGCCTTCCCGCGTGGATGCCTTGTCTAGCGGGGCGTTTAGGGGCATACTGGCGGGCGTGCAAGGGCGCTCAGATACCAGCCGGTCTTTCACCCTGGCGAGCGCCGAAGGTGAAAGTCGAGGGCACTTGGTGACTGACAAAGTGCTCTGGGCACCGCGAAGGTGAAACGAGCCCCGGGGCGGCGCTAACCGACCCCGAGGCCCTGACCCCAACGACCCGGGAGGTCGTCATGGCTGGACCGAAAAGTAACACCAAGCCCCTCAGGACGGCAGTCGTCGAGGCCGCCCGCCCCGAGGCGAATCCCTACGAGCTGTCCGATGCCGCGTCCGGCCTTCGCCTCAACGTCTCGCCGACGGGCGTGAAGTCCTGGCGGTGGTACGTGAAGGACAAGGGCACCGGCAAGACCCGCAAGGTCACGCTCGGCACCTTCCCTGCGATGTCGCTCGGTGCCGCTCGCACCAAGCTCGGGGATCTGAAGGACGCCCACGCGGCCGGTACGCTCTCCACCGTCGTCGAGTCGCACCGCAAGCCGAAGGTGCCCGAGGGGCCGGCCGGCGTGCTCACCGTGAAGAAGGCCGCGGACGACTTCCTCGCGTCCCTCGACCGCAAGCGACCCGAGCAGGCCCGACGGGCGTTCGACGTGGACGTCATCCCCGTCATCGGCGCCATGCCCGTGAAGGCCGTCACGTCCGACGACGTGCGCCGCGTGGTGAAGCGCAAGGTGGACGACAAGTCGCCGGTCATGGCGCGGCACGTCCTGGCGCTGCTGAAGCAGTTCTTCGACTGGGCAGTAGACGAGAACCTGATCGACGCCAGCCCCGCGGCCCGGTTCAAGAAGAAGAAGGCGCTCGGCACCCGCAAGGCCGACACCTCCAAGCGCTACCTCTCGCCGAAGGAGATCCCCGTCTTCTGGAAGGCGCTCGGCACGTTCACGGGCATCACTCCCACGGTGAAGGGCGCCCTCCGGCTCCTCCTCCTCCTGGGCGTCCGCACCGGCGAGCTGCGCCAGGCGACGTGGGATGCAGTCGACCTCGACAAGGCGACGCTCACGGTCCCGCCGGAGCACCAGAAGTTGACGCTCGACCGGGAGAAGAAGGCGAAGCCCTGGGTGGTGCCGCTCCCGCCGACGGCCGTGGCGATCCTGAGTGACCTCCGGGTGCTGGCCGCCAGCATCGGGCCGGAGGGGAGCAAGTACGTCCTCGCATCCTTCGCTGGCCGGGGCGAGCCGGTGAGCGAGAAGGCGCTCAACCATGCCATGCGCCGGATGCAGTCGGGCAAGGCGCCGGCGTTGAAGCTCGACGGCGAGCGCCCGACGCCGCACGACCTCCGGCGGACCGTCCGCACCCACCTGGAGGCGACCCTCCGAGTGCCCGAGGCAATCTGCGAGCGAGTGCTGAACCACTCTCGCGGCACCATCGTGGACACCTACGCGCACGGTGACTACCTCGACGCTCGGCGCGAGGCGCTCGGCGCGTGGGACGCCTACGTCGAGCGGCTCGTCACCGGCAAGGGCGCCGAGGTCGTGGCGATCAACGTCCAGGCGGTGAGGTCGTGAAGGTTACCGATGGCGTTTCTCTTGGCCGGCCAGATCCCCGACGTGATTCAGTCGCTCCGCGCCATCCCTCGGCACCAGCGACGCCGACAGCGAGTGCAACTGAAGGCGTACCCGCCTGGCGAAGCGCAAGATCAGCCACAAGCGCAAGCGAGTCCCCGTGGAAGAGTTTGCCGCCGAGGTGCTGAAGCAGATTCGGCTGGAGCACGGCGGCAGGGACCAGGCCATCGGCGCGCCTGCCGCCGGGCGAAGAAGACAAAGAAGGCCAAGAGGAAAGACGCGAAGTATCGGCCAGAGGTCGAGCGGATGCTCGAGAGAGCGCGCCGGCACCGACGCCGGCAGCCACCGCGCTATTGCCGAGCATCTTGGCATCAGTCGCCAGCGTGTAGCCCGGATCGCTGCCTCCCTGGATCCCCGGAAGAAAGTGGCCCGCTCTAGACCAGAGTAGAACCAGCGGTCGGTTTCAATGCCTCTTGGGCGCATTCAGCGCCCCGGAGGTGAACAGGAATGGCCGCACGCGAAGTCGTCGAACGGGTCGGGATCGCGGAGATCGAGAAGCGTCTCGGGCGCGACCGCACGACCATCAACCGCAGGATCAAGAACGGAACCTTCCCGCCGGGCCACTTCATCGGCACCCGTCGGGCGTGGTTCATCAAAGAGATCGTCGAGTGGGAGCGCGCCGAGATGTCGCGCCCGGCGTCGTCTAGGCGGTTCAACCTCCCCACCATCCAGGCCAGCAAGTGACGCGCCCCTCGCTGGTGGGCGTCGGTGGCCGCATCCTGACTCACGCCCTCACGCTGCGCGCTCTCGGGGTTGGCCCGGTGGCTCGCGTCGGGTGGGTGGCCGACGAGCTGACCGCGACCTGGTGGTGGATCGGCGCCGACGGCCGGTGCTCCCCGCGGCCGACGCAGGCGCGACCGCACTTCCAGTCGAGCGCAGCCGCCGACCCGTGCGCGGGGCGGCCATGAGCGCGGCCATCACCGAGGGCTACGCCGGCGTGGCGCGGATCCTCACCGCCGACAAGCCCGAGACGCCGAGCCGGCCATGACCGACGACCAGGCCATCGCGCTCCTCGAGGAGCTGAGTCGGAAAATGCGCGAGGCCGCTGACGAGTTCCGCAGGCCAGCGGGCGCCATGACGGGCGGCGCCTGGCCGGCGGGTGGACGAAGCAGACCAACGAGAAGTAGCAGCACCAACCGTGAAGGGGCGAGACATGAGCGAGACGAAGAAGAAGATGCGGGTGCTGTCCGCCGTCGAGCTGGAACAGGCGAGGGCCGAGAAGTGGGCTGCCCGCGACAA